>NZ_QMKQ01000021.1 GCF_003287975.1 Arthrobacter sp. AQ5-05 | reverse complement strand
ACCCGGCCGATACGATGCTCTGGCAGGACGTGTTCCCCGGAACCACCGCCGATGCCGGGATCGCCGACGGGCAGGAGTTCGAGGTTGCCGGCACCACGCTGGTGGCCCTGCACACCCCCGGGCACTCGCCCGGTTCCACCTGCTTCCATGTGGAGTCCCTGGGCACCGTGTTTTCCGGGGACACGCTGTTCCACGGCGGTCCGGGTGCCACCGGGCGCAGCCATTCGAGTTTCGAGACGATCATCGACTCGATCCGCGAACGCCTGCTCACCCTGCCGGCGAGCACCGTGGTGAACACCGGGCACGGGGATGCCACCACGATCGGGGCCGAGGCACCGAGCCTGGACGAGTGGATCAAACGCGGCCACTGACCGGCCGGGTTTGGTGTTGTGGGAGTCGTGCCGAGGGGCATGGCTCCCACTGCCACTTAACGGCCCGCTTGCCGGGCTGGCCGAGCAGGGCTGCCTTTCGGTGGTTCCCGGCATGTCCCACCGAGCAGGCCCGAACGGGGACGTTCCCGTCGGCCTGCTTGATGGTTTCGGTATCCGCCTGCACACCCACTCCCCGGAAGCCCCACAGGACTCTCCGCCCACGGCCGGCCGGGAGCGGATGTTCCGCAAACCCGGCAAGGTGCTATCCCGGCCAAGCGGCCGGCCTCCCTGGCATCCAGCCGTTCTCCCGAGCCTTGCACGCACCGAACGAATTGATCCATGCCATCCACGCAGGGACCCGATCATTGTCAGGGACCTGGATCCCCGCAATGGCGATCACGACGTCAGGCAGGCGGCAGGTCCCCGGGACCGTCCGGCGGCGAACCGAATCCATTGCCCGGGGCCAGGGACATGATCCTCTTGGCATGGCGCAGCAGCGGCTCGTCAACCATCTGCCCCTCGAACGTGAATACGCCCGCGGCGTCCTTCGCCGCGGCCAGGATCCGCGTGGCCCGCTCGACCTGCTCTGCCGACGGCGAGAACGCCTGGCGGATGACCGGCATCTGCCCGGGGTGGATCGAGGCCTTGGCGCCGAAGCCCGAGGCCGCTGCGTCGAGGGATTCGCCCAGCAAGCCTGCGTGGTCGGGGATGTTGATGTAAACCGAGTCGATGGCGACTTTACCGAAGGCGCCGGCGGCCAGCAGCACCTGCGAGCGGGCCTGCCTGGCCACGTCCCGGTAGGTGCCCGAGGCCTTGCGGGAAGAGGAGCCGCCGAGGGAGGCCACCAGGTCCTCGGCGCCCCACATCAGTGCCACGACGTTGTCCGCGGCGGCGATCTGCGGCGCATTGAGGACCCCCAGCGCGGTCTCGCACAGGGCCACCACGTTGAACCCGGCGACGGCTGCCAGATCGTCGAGGGTCTCGGTCTTGGCCAGCATGATGGTGCGGTACCCGGTCTGCCGGAGAGCTGCCATGTCCGCGGCGAAGTCGGGGGTATTGACCGGGTTCACGCGCACGATGGTGCGATCCGGATCCAGCGGGTTCCCGACCAGGGCCTGGCGGGCGGCCGGCTTGCTGCCGGCGGCCACCGCGTCCTCAAGGTCGATGATCACCGCATCGGCGCGCTCAAGTGCCTTGGCGTAGCGGTCGGGCCGGTCCGCCGGGCAGAACAGGATCGCCGGGCCCATGCTGAAGCTTTGCATGCCTAGTCCTCTTCGTTGGTGTTCATGGATGCCGCGTGGGCGTCCTTGGTCCACATCATGCAGGTGCGCGTGGCGGTGGCCACGATGACGCCGTCCTGGTTCCGCCCGGTGTGTTTCATGGTGACGATGCCCTGCCCGGGACGGGAGTTGGAGAGCCGGATCCCGGTGACCTCGGTTTCCGTGTAGAGCGTGTCGCCGTGGAACATCGGGTGCGGGAACTTCACCGCGTCGATGCCGAGCTGGCCGATGATGGTGCCCTCGGTCATCTGCGGCACCGACTGGCCGATCATGGTTCCCAGGGTGAACAGGGAGTTCACCAGGCGCTGCCCGAAGGGCTGGGTGGCGCTCCAGGCCGCGTCCAGGTGCAGGCCCTGGTTGTTCATGGTCAGCGAGGTAAACAGCACGTTGTCGGTCTCGGTCAGCGTGCGCCCGGGGCGGTGCGCGTAGATGACGCCCTGGCGCAACTCGTCCAGGTAGAAGCCGCGTTGTTGAACGCGCTCGGGGTTATGGGTGCTCATGCGCTGTGCTCCAGATCGGTGAGGGTGATGTCGGTGTCGGAGGCATCGGTTTCGACGAGCGTGACAGTGGCAATGATTTGGTTGGCCTTGACCAGGTCTCCGGCCTTCAGGTGGCCCATGTCCACGATCCCGTCGGTGGGCGAAAGCATCCGGTGTTCCATCTTCATGGCCTCGATGGTGGCCAGGACTTGTCCGGCCGCCACCTGTTCCCCGTCGCTGACCTGTACTGCGATGACGGTTCCCGGCATGGGGGAGCGGACCAAAGGAGACAGGGCCCCGGAGCCGCGGTCCATGGCGGCCAGCTCGCGGGCGAGCACCTCGGCGCGGTCAAGCGGCCGCACGCCGGCGGTCCACCCGTCGTGGCTCAGCCAGATGGTGCCGTCGGCGGAGGCAGCCGTGGCCACGCCGTGCGCCATCCCGTTGATGGAGAAGCGGCCCGGGCCGGCGGTTTCCACCAGGAAATCCGTCTCGTCGATGGTGACCGCGGAGCCGGACCCGGTGCTGCGGAAGGTCAGCGCGCGGGTCTGCCGGTCGACCTCGACTTGCAGGGCGGTGCCGACATGTGCGCCTAGGCGCCAGCCGTCCCCGCGCTGCCAGGGGCTCTCGGTGCGCCCGCGTGCGGCGCGGGAAAGATGTGCGGCCAGGGCCAGCTCGGCGTCGGTGGGGGCACGGAAGTCCATGGTCGGCATCTTGCGTCCGATGAGGTTGGTGTCCAGTCGGCCCGCGGCCACATCCTCGTCGGTGATCAGCAGGCGCAGGTACTCGATGTTGGTCAACACGCCCAGGACCACCGTGGAGGCCAGGGCCCGATCCAGTCGCGCGAGGGACTGCGCGCGGTCCGTTCCCCAGGCAATCACCTTGGCGACCATCGGGTCGTAGAAGGAGGAGATCTCGAGCCCCTCGCGCAGCGAGGAGTCGACGCGGATGTGCTCGCCGGCCGCCTCGGTGACCGAGAGAATGGTGCCGATCGAGGGCATGAAGTCGTGCGCGGGATCCTCGGCATAGACGCGGGCCTCGGTCGCGTGTCCGTGCAGCTGGACCTGGTCCTGGGTGAAGTCCAGGGCCTGGCCGGCGGCAATGCGCACCTGCCATTCGACCAGATCGATCCGGCTGTTCTTGATGCGGACAACTTCCTCGGTGACCGGGTGCTCGACCTGCAGGCGGGTGTTCATTTCCATGAAGAAGAATTCGCCGGGGTTCTCGTCGCTGACCAGGAACTCCACGGTTCCGGCGCCCACGTAGTCCACGGAGCGGGCGGCGGCGACGGCCGCGGCGCCGATCTCGGCGCGGATGCGCTCGCCCTCGGCGTGGTTTTCCAGCAGTGGCGAGGGCGCCTCCTCGATGACCTTCTGGTGGCGGCGCTGCAGTGAGCATTCGCGCTCGCCCAGGTGCACGGTGTTGCCGTGCCGATCGGCCAGGACCTGGACCTCGATGTGCCGCGGGTTGCGCACCAGCCGCTCCAGGAAGAGCGTGTCATCGCCGAAGGCGCTTGCAGCGGTCCGGCGGGCGCTGGCCAGGGCTCCGGACAGCTCGGCTGCGGATTCGACCACGAACATGCCCTTGCCGCCGCCTCCGGCCGAGGGCTTGATCAGCAGCGGGTAGCCGACCGAGTCCGCGGCGGCGATGAGTTCCTCGTTGGTCAGTCCGGGCTTGGCGATGCCCGGGACCACCGGGACGCCGTGGGACATGACGTGGTTCTTGGAGCGGATCTTGTCGCCCATGAGGTTGATGGAGATGACATCCGGGCCGATGAAGGTGATGCCGGCATCTTCCAGGGCGCGGGCGAAGTCGAGGTTCTCGGCCAGGAACCCGTAGCCCGGGTGCACGGCCTGGGCGCCGGAGCGGCGGCAGGCCGCCAGGATCGCGGGGATGCTGAGGTAGCTTTCGATGGCCGCCCCCGGTCCGATGCGCACGGCCACATCGGCCTCGGCGACGTGGAGGGCCCCGGCGTCGGCGTCCGAGTACACGGCGACCGAGCGGATGCCCAGGGCCTTGAGACTGCGGATGACGCGGACGGCGATTTCCCCGCGGTTGGCCACGAGCACCGTGTCAAAAAGTTTGGTGGTCACGATTGGTCCTTATCTGGAATCAAGTGATCTTCAGGAGGAAGAGGGGACGAAGCGCACCTACATGCGGAAGACGCCGAACTTTGTCTCGGGCAGCGGTTGGCGGGAAGCGACGTCAAGGGCCATGCCCAGCACCCGGCGGGTGTCGGCCGGGTCGATGACCCCGTCGTCCCAGAGCCTGGCGGTGGAGTAGTAGGGGTTGCCCTGGGATTCGTACTGCTCCTTGATGGGGGTCTTGAAGGTTTCCTCGTCCTCGGCGCTCCAGGTGTCTCCCGCGCCCTCGATCGCATCGCGTTTCACGGTTGCCAGCACGGAGGAGGCCTGGTTGCCGCCCATGACCGAGATCCGGGCCGCCGGCCACATCCACAGGAAGCGCGGCGAGTAGGCGCGCCCGCACATGGAGTAGTTGCCGGCGCCGAAGGATCCGCCGATGACGACGGTGAACTTGGGGACGCGGGCGGTGGCCACGGCGGTGACCATCTTGGCGCCGTGCTTGGCGATGCCGTCGGCCTCGTAGTCTCGGCCCACCATGAACCCGGCGAGGTTCTGCAGGAACACCAGCGGGATGCCGCGCTGGTCGCAGAGCTCGATGAAGTGGGCACCCTTGAGGGCGGACTCGGAGAAGAGCACGCCGTTGTTGGCGATGATGCCGACCTTGTGCCCGTGGATGCGGGCGAAGCCGGTCACCAGGGTCGTGCCGTAGTTGGCCTTGAATTCATGGAATTCGCTGCCGTCCACGACCCGGGAGATGACCTCGCGGACGTCATAGGGGGCGTTCACATCGGTGGGCACCGCGCCGTAGAGTTCTTCCGGATCCTCGAGCGGCTCGGCGACCTGGTCGGCGATGTCCCAGGCCGGTGCCGGGGTCGGCGGCAGGGTCTCGATGATGTTGCGGACGATCTGCAAGGCGTGCGCATCGTTTTCGGCCAGGTGGTCGACCACGCCGGAGGTCTTGGCGTGCAGGTCGCCGCCGCCGAGTTCCTCGGCGGTGACGATTTCGCCGATGGCGGCCTTCACCAGGGGAGGGCCGCCCAGGAAGATGGTGCCCTGGTTGCGGACGATGACCGTCTCGTCGCTCATGGCCGGGACGTAGGCGCCACCGGCGGTGCAGGACCCGAGTACGGCGGCGATCTGCGGGATCTTTCGGGCTGAGAGGTTGGCCTGGTTGTAGAAGATGCGCCCGAAGTGGTCGCGGTCGGGGAAAACCTCGTCCTGCATGGGCAGGAAGGCTCCGCCGGAGTCAACGAGGTACACGCAGGGCAGTCCGTTTTGCATGGCGATTTCCTGGGCCCGCAGGTGCTTCTTCACGGTCATCGGGAAGTAGGTTCCGCCCTTGACGGTCGCGTCGTTGGAGATCACCAGGACGTGGCGTCCATGCACCAGACCGATGCCGGCGATCATGCCGGCGGCGGGGCAGTCTCCTCCATACATGTCCTCGGCCGCGAGCGGAGCGATCTCCAGGAAGGGGGATCCCTCGTCGAGCAGGGTGTTGACGCGGTCGCGCGGCAGGAGCTTGCCGCGGTCCAGGTGGCGCTGGCGGGATTTTTCCGATCCGCCGAGGGCGGCGGTGACGAGCCGCGACTTGAGCTCGGCGACCAGCCGGGTTTGTTCGGCGGCGTTCTTCAGGAAGGCGGGGCCGGTGGTGTCAATCGTGCTGGACAGGGCTTCCATGGATCCTCTTTCGAAGCTGAAAACGTCGGGGATGGTGTGTCAGTGGGCGGAGGCAACGGGAACTCCCGGCGGTTCGCTGGCGAGCTGCACGGGTGGGTGGATGAGGTTGATGCCCGCCAGCATGGAGCGGTCGGCAGAGAGAATCTTGCAGGCCATCATCACGAAGTTGTGTTGGACCTCGGACAGCGTCAGCCGACCGTCGGGGCGGTACCAGTGGGCGACTCCGGTCCCCATTTCCATCAAGGCGAGGCGTGCCATGGTCGGGTCCTCCGTGCTGAAGTCTCCAACACGGATGCCGCGTTCGACGACCTGGGCGAAGAGCGACTCGTAGTCGTCGCGCAACTTCTGCATTGCCTCGCGGTTCAACGGGGAGAGCACACGCATTTCGTATTCGGCCACCCGGGCCGTTAGCGGATTGGTGGCGGTGAAACCGACGTGGGCCGATACCAGGGCCGCCAATTGGATGGTCGGCTCGGCGCTGAGGCGAAGGGCCGCCGAACCGGAGACGATCATCTCATCAAGGCAAGTGCGCATCACTTGCACCAGGAGTTCTTCCTTGCTGCCGGTGTAGTGGTAGATCGTGGCGGAGTTGATGCCGGCGGCCGCGCCCAGCTCGCGGATTCCGGTGGCGGCGAATCCCTGCCGCGCAAAGAGCAGCACTGCGGCCTGTTGGACCTTGCCGATGTTCATCATTTGCTCCGTTGCCGGGTTTGCACAAGAGCCGATCGATTGATTGGCTCCTATGCCCAGCAAACACCGTGATGCGGGTCACTGTCAATCATTCGATTGGGAAATGCGTGGGGCGCCGAAGCCGGCTGCACAGTGGTCGCACCCTTGTCGCGCTTCGGTGGCGGCAAAACTCGTCCGCATCTTGGGTGTACTCGATGTTGCGCAGATGCCAGCTGACCTCGCCATTCCCTCGTTCCGCACGCACGAGCTCAAGGGCGACCTTGCCGGATACTTTTCGATCTGGGTCAACGGCAACTGGCGTGTGACATTCCGATGTGTTGGGCAAGACGCCGAACTCGTTGACTATCAGGACTACCACTGAAGGAACAACACCATGATGAAAAACCCACCACACCCGGGTGAGATCATTCGCGAGGACGTGATCGCCGGACTCGGCCTCACCGTTGAGGAAGCCGCGCTCAGGTTGGGTGTCGCTCGCGTGACCCTGAGCAGAGTAGTCAACGGTCGTGCCGGCATCAGCCCGAATCTGGCCGTCAGGCTGGAACTTGCCGGAACCGGTACCGCCCGGGGCTGGCTCGCCATGCAGGTGACCTATGACCTCGCTCGGGAGCTGGAGGGCAAGACGCACCATGTGAAGCCGCTTGACGCTGCCTGAATTGCATGAAAACACGGGCACCTTCCACGCCTCTTGAGCGATGTGGAGAGTGCCCGTGTTCGACGGATGTCCCAGCGACACCCGATGCTGTTTGGCCTACAGCGCCCGCAAGATAACGGCGCTGCCCTGCCCGCCGCCGCCGCAGATTCCGGTGGCGCCGACTGAGCCGGCACCAAGCTCGGCCAGCTGGCGTGCCAGGGTGCCGATGATGCGCGCACCCGAGGCTCCGATCGGGTGCCCCAAGGCAATGGCGCCACCCTTGGTGTTCACGATTTCCGGATCAATCCCCAGTTTCGCGGTGGAGCGTACGCCAACTGCGGCAAACGCCTCGTTGATTTCGACGGCCTTCAGGTCTGCCGGCGCAATGCCGGTGCCCTCCAGCGCGGCAAGGATGGCGTTGGCCGGCTGCTCGTGCAACAACACGTCCGGACCTGCCACCAGCGCGTGGGAGACGATCTCGGCCATCGGCTTGAGACCCAGCCGCTCGGCGGCGGCCTGGCTGACCAGCACGAGGGCGGCGGCTCCGTCGGTGATCTGCGAGGCGTTGCCCGCGGTGATGGTGCCGTCCTTGGCGAAGGCCGGGCGCAACTTGCCCAGCGACTCGGCCGTGGTGTCGGCACGGATCCCGTCATCGGCGGACACTACGGTGTCCCCGCGACGGGAAGTGATGGTGAACGGCGCGATCTCACCGGCGTGGAAGTCGGCTGCAGCGGCTGCCAGCTGGTGCGAGCGGGCGGAGAACTCGTCCTGCTCCGCACGTTTGATGCCCATGGCGGTGTTGCCGTCCTCCGTGGAGGAACCCATGGAGCGGGCCTCGAAGGCGTCGGTGAGCCCGTCGAATTCGAGGGTGTCGATCATTTCGATGGCGCCGTACTTGGTTCCGGCCCGCGCCCGCTGCACGTGGGGCGCCAGCGACATGGACTCCTGCCCGATGGCCACCACGATGTCGGCCTCGCCGGCGTCGATCATCCGGGCTCCCGCCACCACGGCCTCGGTGCCCGAGAGGCACACGGCGTTCAGCGTCAGTGCCGGCACGCTGAAGCCGATGCCGGCTCCCACGGAGGACTGCCGTGCCGGGTTCTGCCCGGCGCCTGCCTGCAGCACCTGTCCGGCGAAGACCCGCTGGACGTCCTCGGCGGAGATCCCGGCGCGCTCGAGGGCTGCGGCGGCCGCGTGGGCTCCCAGTGCTGTGCCGGGGACGGTGGCGAAGGCCCCGTTGAAGCGGGCGAACGGGGTGCGGGCGTACCCGGCGATCAATGCGCTCATGCTGCGATATCTTCCTGTAGTTCCACTGCAAAGGGGGCACCGGTGACCTCGGTGAGGGACTCGATGGTGATGCCGGGCGCCATGGCGCGCAGCACCAGGGCGGAATCAACCACGTCGAACACGGCGCGGTCGGTGATGATCCTATCCACCACGCCGACCCCGGTCAGCGGCAGGCCGCAGGTTTCGACGATCTTGGGCGACCCGTCCTTGGCGACGTGGTCGGTGATGACGATGACGCGCGGGGTTCCGGCTACCAGGTCCATGGCGCCGCCCATGCCCTTGACGAGCTTGCCGGGGATGGTCCAGTTGGCCAGATCCCCGTTGGCGGCGACCTGCAGGGCACCGAGGATCGCGGTTGCCACGTGCCCGCCGCGGATCATGCCGAAGGAGGTGGCGGAATCGAAGTAGCTGCCGCCGGGCAGCAGGGTGACGGTCTGCTTGCCGGCGTTGATCAAGTCGGCGTCCTCCTCGCCCTCGTAGGGGAAGGGGCCCATGCCCAGCAGCCCGTTCTCGGACTGAAGGGTGACGTTCACGCCCTCGGGAAGGTTGTTGGCCACCAGGGTCGGGATGCCGATGCCCAGGTTCACGTATTGGCCGTCGGTCAGCTCGCTGGCGGCAATTGCTGCCATTTCATCGCGTGTCCACATGCTTGCTATGCCTCCTGGCGGACGCGCACGGTCCGCTGTTCGATGTCCTTGACGCCGTCGGTCTTGACGACGTGCTGCACGAAGATGCCGGGGGTGTCCACGAGGGACGGATCCAGGTAGTCCTCGTGGATGACCTCGACCTCGGCAAAGGTGATGCGGCCCGCGGCAGCGACCAGCGGGTTGAAGTTCCGTGCGGTCATCCGGTACCGCAGGTTGCCCTCGCGGTCTGCCTCATGGGCGCGGACCAGGGAGATGTCGGCAACGATGCCGCGTTCCAGGATCGCGGTGCGGCCGTCGAACGTCATGACCGGTTTGCCTTCGGCCACCGGGGTGCCCACGCCGGTGGGTGTGTAGAAGGCGGGGATGCCCGCGCCGCCGGCGCGCAGGCGCTCGGCCAGCGTGCCCTGCGGGACGAACTCGACCTCGAGTTCGTTGTTCAGGAACTGCTGGGCGAAGAGCTTGTTTTCGCCCACATAGGAGGCCAGGACCTTGGAGACCTGCTTGTTTTCCAGCAGCAGTCCCAGTCCCTTGCCGTCCACGCCCATGTTGTTCGAGACGATGGTCAGCCCGGTGGCGCCCGAGTCGCGCAGGGCGGTGATCAATCGGGTGGGGATTCCACTGAGCCCGAAGCCGCCCACCGCGATGGTCATGCCGTCGCGCACCTGGGCGACCAGGGCCTGCGCGGCGTCGGCCAATACTTTCGTTGCCATGATTCTCCTTGCGTCGTCCACGATGTGGATTGTTTCGCTGTCCTGCTTTGACCGTACTGATCTGGCGATCTCCCGGTCAACGAATTGAGGCAATGTGACGTGCATTGCTCGATAGGTGGCTGGTTGGGCGATTCTCGTCCATAATATGGGCATGAATAGTTCGTTTCCCGGCGCCCAGGTCGTGGGCAGGATGGCCGCGGTGCTGCGTGCCGTGAGCACCGCGATGCCCAGGGGCATCTCCACCGCAGAGGTCGCACGAGGCACCGGGCTGGCGCGGCCTACGGTCCACCGGCTGCTTGCGGCACTGTCGGCCGAAGGCTTTTGCGACCACGACAACAAGGCGGGGCTGTGGCTGCTGGGCCCGGAAATGTACCTGATGGGCACGGTGGCGGCCGAGCGCTACGACATCACCGACATTGCCCGGCCGCATGTGGCGGCGCTGGCCGAAGCCACCGGCGAAAGCGCGTTCCTGTCGGTGCGCCGCGGCGAGGAGACGGTGTGCCTGCTGCGGCAGGACGGCGCGTTCCCGATCCGCTCCTTCGTGCTCTACGAGGGCAAACGGTTCCCGCTCGGCGTGGCCTCGGCGGGGCTGGCGATCCTGTCGTTCCTGCCCGAGAAGGCCATCGAGCGCTATCTGGAAGGCAGGGATCTGGCCGCAGAGCATGGGAGCGACCACGGTCCAGACCAATTGCTCCGGCGCATCGCCGAGACGCGTGAGCGCGGCTGGGCGGAGAACCCGGCACTGATCGTGGAGGGAAGCTGGGGGATGGGTGCCGCGGTCTTCGACGCCGCGGGCCAGCCCGCCTGGGCGTTGAGTCTGACCGGGGTCGAATCACGTTTCTCGTCCGAGCGGCGCCCCGAGATGGGGCGGCTGCTCATGCACCACGCGCACGAGCTGTCCAAGAATCTGCGCGGTGAGCGACTGTAGTCATTCCGCCTTATTTCTCGGGATGTAGAAGACAGCATGGTCGCTGAGTGTCGCTCAGAAAAATCTTCCTGCAGTGGTTGGGCGGTAATGTCCTATCGGCTGCGCACATCAAGGGACGTCGGAGCGCCTACTGATCCAGGAGCTGGAGTTCACGGGCTGCGTCAACGCATTGCTGGCGATTGGACACACCAAAAGTGACGAAGAGGCTCTTGAGGTACCACTTGACCGTGTTGATGCCGATATACAGCGACTGGGCAATTTCCCGGTTCGAAAGACCACGTTCAACCAGGATCAAGATCTCTTGTTCCCTTTCGGAGAGCATTGGTGCGTCTCGCCGGCCCGGTACAAGTGCGGCAGTTTCCGGTTCCATGAATTCCTTGGTCCACGCAATGGCGCCGCTATTATCCTGTCCGAAGAGTTTTCCAAGATCCAGGATCCGCCCGATAAAGGCATGGATCGCTGCTGCGTCCCTGGGAACCCACGCTCCCGATTCCACGGCGCCGGATAGTGAACGGAGCAGTTCGCGGCAATTCTGCCTGCGTTCCATCAGCGCCATAGACAGATCCAAGCCGTGGCAAATGGTCAAGACGTCCTTGAATTCCGCCTCGGCCTCTTCTTGATGCCCCGCTGCCTGCAACGCTTCTGCCAGTGCCAACCGGGCATGCAGAATCTCGTACTTGTTTCCATGCTCCCGGCGACGTTCCAACAACTTCGCGGCAAGAGCCGCGGTGGTTGACGCATTGCCGGGTTGGCCGGAGAGCAACATGGACGCAAGGGTTGCAAGTTCCCGGGAGTCGTCCACTGCATCCGTGATGTGTGGGTGGGAAAACGATGTTCGGCCGTCGTCTTGCCACGGGAAGCCCAGATTGGCCCTGTCCGCCATGAGCCGGGTGGACAGCCGCGGAAGATCCAAGGCCGCCGCAATCTGTTCGCCAGCTTCGATGGCCTGGGTGGAGCCCTCCACGTCACCTCGCAAGGCCCGTAGCCTGGCAAGTGTGCTGTAGGTGGCCATCATGAAGTCGGCCACACCTGCGTGGGCGCCCAATTCCTGGGCTTCGACAAGCAACTTTTCCGCTTCGCCAAAGGCACCGCGCAAATACAACAGTTCCCCAAGCAGCCCACCGGCCAACTTGGCGGCATGCGACTGCCGGCCGGCAGAACGGCGTCCCAACTCCAGGGCATCTTCCAGGTGCCGCTGGGCGGTGTCGATATCCAATTGGGCGAATGCGGCAAGACCGGCAAAACAGTGGCCGTAAACCTCGCTGAAGGGACCCGAAGTTTGGTCGTGGGCCACGCGGGCCGCATCCTGCGTGGCCAAAGCCGCAGCGAAACTGCCCTTTTGGAGTTCTGCGTAGGTGGCGATGTTGGCCGCAACAGAAACGATCCAGGGCCGCAATGGTTTTGTCGACTCGAGTACTAACACCCTCAAATCATTGGTGGGTACTATCTGGTCCGCGTACATTTCGAGGCAACGACGGACCACCAATGCTTCCAGCCTCAGTTCTTCCTGATCCTCGGTCCCCAGCCCGCAATCCGGCCCCAACAAGATCTCAGCCTGCTCGAGGGCGATGCGGGATTCTTTCGGGAAGTGCAACAGGCAATTGGCCCAAGCAATTGCCATCTGGAGTCTTGGCCGTGGTCCGACGCGGGAGGCCGGCAGCTTCTCCACCATGGCCAGCAGCGTCGACATTTGGGAGTGTTCGACCTTGAGCATGGCGTCGGACTCGACGACGTCAACAGCAAACTCGATATCTCCGGCGGTCAGGGCGTGGTCGACTGCCTCACTGGTGTGGTTGTGCTCGGCATACCAATGTGCCGCTTTCCGGTGGAGCTCGGCAACCCGATCGGGTTCGTCACGCTCTAGTCTCTTCCTCAGATACTCCACGAAAAGGTGGTGGTAACGATACCAGGATCCGTCCACGTCCAAGGGCTGCAGAAAAAGGTCGCGGGCCTGGACCTCCTCGAGCATGGCCTGGCCGCGCCGGACGCCGGAAAGGGTGGCGGCAAGATCGGCGCAGGTCCGTTCCGTGATGGAGGTGCTGAGCAGGAAATCCAGGACCTCGGGTTCCAAGGTGTCCAGGACGTTCTCCGCAAGGTACTCGCCGATGGCCTGGTGCCTTCCGGAAATCTTCCGCACGATCCCGGAAACGTCGCTTTGCCCGCGCAACGACAGCGAAGTCAATTGCAGTGCGGCGGCCCACCCGTCCGTTGATTCAAGGAGGGAGTCGATGTCATCGCTGGTGAGCTCAAGTCGGTTGATTCCCACGAGCAGTTGCCAGCTCTCGCGGTGGTCGAAGCGCAGGGACGTTGCATCTACCTCAACCAGCTGGTCGCGTACACTCAGGCGCCCCAAGGGGAGCCCGTTGCGGGTGCGACTGGTGATCACAAAACGGAGGCTCTCCGGTCCCTCGTCCAGCAATCGTTCGAGTACCGCGCGGGCGCGCGGGTCGAGGATGCGGTGCCAGTCGTCGAGTGCGATGACGGTGGGACGCCCGCTTTCGGCCAGGGCGTTGATGATCGAGGGAACCACATACTTCTCCGCATCATCGGGGCGCTCCTGGAGAAGTTGGAGCAGCTGTGGATCGAGTTCCGCTCCGGCCTTGAGCAGGGACTCGATCAAATGCGACATGAACCAGATGGTGTTGTTGTCGTCCTTGTCCAAGGAAAACCATGCAATGACGTAGTTGTCGTCGGCGAGTTCGGCCACCCACTGGGCGGCAAGTGTTGACTTGCCGTATCCGGCAGGGCCATGCAGGAGAGCCAGACGCTTGTTGCCGCCCGCAGCAAGAGCAGCCGTGAGGCGCTTGCGCTCCACCCAGCTCATCACCGGAGTCGGTGGCTGGAATTTCGTAGCCGCGGTTGGCGGGCCCAGAGGCATTTGCTGGCTCTCCTCGATGCACGTCGTCCACCCAACCCGCGACTGCGGGTTGGGTTCGGCCGAAAAATAGACACATGTCATGTGACTTTGATCATGCTATCAGTTCGCTGGTGGGCGCATCCGGAACGGACCTTGCCCATGGGGGCTTTGCCTTGCTTGTGCCACCGAGCAAAGCAAAACCGGGCAGTCCCATGAGTGCCGCACCGACCAACACCTCGGCTGGCAGCGGCGAAGGCCTTACTTGAAACCCGCCATGACGGTTATGACATCTTCCGGCACCGCCGTGGCAGGCAGCTGGGAAAAATAGAAACCAGAGTCGGGAAGCGGCGAGGTGCTAGTGCCCCAGAATCCGTCGCCCAACACCTGGCCTTCGATCTCCGGCTCCCTGAATGCAACGGAATCCTCCGACCTGATCCCCAAGGTCCAGCGGTAGTTTTGGGCCACGTTGATGATGGGGGTGTAGACCTCGAGTCCCACCGCGGGGAGCCGTGCGGACCCCGCGGGTGTCCGGTCATCGAGCAAGACTCCGGCAACAGGAAGCGCGGAGAAATTCCGCAACCAATCTGCGACGTACATGGAGGCGTTCTCCGCATCATCGGCATCCAGGTCCGCGGCGTCGTCCTTTCCGGAGAAGGCATGAGTGACGGACAACCATGCCATGGGAGATGGGACATGCAACACCACGGCTTCCCGTTGAGTCTGTGAAAACGTCTTGGCGATACCCATGACGATCTCAAGGGTTTGCGCATCAGCCAGCATGGTCCGCAGCGCATAGCCCGTCCGGCTTCTGGCTGACATATCGTCTTGCAGGGATTGGCTGGTTGCCGTTCGGTGCCCGTAGAACCGGTCGAGGTGAAGCAAAGCGGCATCCGGCTTGAGCAGCCCCTGGGCCTGCCCCATGAAGTTGGCGTAGGCCATGGGATCTTCCCATGGGATGGGACGGTTTTGCAGTATCACCGCCTGGGAGTAATCGAGGTGGTCAAGAATCACTGCATGCTTCCGGCCGGATTGCGGCTCGGCGATGACATTTGCCAGATTCACTGTGTTTGCTCCTTTCCTTGCACAGACCTTGCTGGATGATTGGTGACGGTGAAGCGGTGCCTTCCGCCGCGGCCGTAGCCGGGGACGGAAAGGCACCACTTCACCGATGACGGGTGGCTCAGGACTTGTGGACCACGGTTTCCCCGTACTTCGCCTCAAGCTCGCGGATCCTCTTGTCTTGGGCCTCGATCTTCAGCACACGGCGATCCGGGATCATGACCAAGGGGATCTCGCTGAGCTTCCCCTTCACCCGCTGTGGTTCCTGCCCGCCCCAGTGGGTGGCGAAGACCTCTTCATCGTTGTCCTGGCCCCACGAGCCGTAGTAGAGCAGATCCGCCGGTGGTTCCTCCGTGACAAAGCCCTTGATGAACTCCCTGAACGGCGTGCCGCGGGCGATGCGGCGCTTGCGGGCCTCGGCCCGCGCTGCCTCCGTGGCCTGGACATCGACAACGAAGGTCTCCGGGTTCCAAACCACTGCGTACAGGTCGGTGGCAACTTGGGCGGAAATCCTGTCGAGTTGCAGGTCGGCCGCCACCAGCTCAGGGTCGCGTTCCAGGACGTCGCCGTAGCCTCCACCAGAACCCTGGGAGATCATGTACAGCTCTCCCTCCTTGGCTACATCGAACTGGAGACCCATGTGGGCGCTCTGGTAGGAACCGCCCTCGTAGGGCTGCTCGTTCATGATGCGTTCGATCGACAAGTCGAACTGCGAGGGATCCTTGCGGATGATGTCGTAGATGTTGATTCCCTTGACGATCGACAGCGGGTAGGTCGGGCAGCCGTAGCCTCCAAACATTCCGGTGATCGAGGAGAACTTGGAACCGGAGGTCACCGTCATGAACCCCCAGTTGGGGGTGCCGCGGGAGGCAACGATCATCTCGTATCCCATGCCGCCGCGATACTTTCCGAAGCCCTGGTTGTCGCGCACCAGCCGCTTGGACACCAGCTGCAGGAATGGAACCTCTTCTTCCATGACCTCCTGTTCGGCGATGTCTGCCATGGCGCAGAACAGCGGGGCGACCGCGTCTTCGCCGTCCCGGAAGGCCTTGGCCCCACCACCCATGCCGTTCAGGTCGGCACACAGGTTTCCTACCTGTTCGCCGTGCTGTGTGGTGCCGCCCCACAGGAAATCATTGATCTGGTTGAACCACGGGGCGATCACGTTGGAGTATTTCTTTGGAGTGGAGAACTGCAGCTTGGCATAAGCGGTCTGCAGCGCCGAGAAGCCTCTGAAGGAGCCCTGCAGGGACTGGCCCACCGGTGCGTCGTAGCCGGCATCGGCCCACGAATGCTCCTCGGAGATGACCTCGATCGGGGACAGCGCGCCGGTGCTTCGCGGCAGGTCGGGCCACCAATAGGAGAGGATCGCCTGGGTCATGAAGGCCTTGGTGGACCCTAAGGGCGAGTTGATGGCACGATTAAGGATTTCCGGGCCGGTGCCCGTCAAATCGACGATCAGCCGTTCGCCCTTGACCGTGATCTTGCAGGCGAACTTGATGAGGATGTTCTCCTTCAACGTGGAGTCAACAAACTGGTTGAACGTGACCGTTCCGTCCGGCAGTTCCTTGATCCGGCGCCTCACCTCGGCTTCGACGTTTTCCACGGTGACTCGCAGTGCGGCCACGAATGACTCTTGGCCCACCTCCTCGATGATTCGGTCCACGGACTCGATGACCCGGCGGACCGCACCCATCTTTACCTTGATGTCCGCAAGCATCAGCTTCGGGTCACGGGTGGAATGCTGGAGGAAGGTCAACAGGTCGCGGCGGAGATGACCGCGCTCCACGATCTTGATGGGGGAGGCACGCAAGCCGTCGTCGAAGGGGGTCTCCGAACCCGAGGGCATGCCGCCGGGTTCGCAAGCGCCGTTCTCGCCCTCGTGAATGGTGGCCCCGACCCAGGCAATGATCTGGCCATCGCGCATCACGGGCACGAGCATTGACTGGTCCGTGTTGTGCACCATGCCGTAGCGCGAGTCGTTGTGGAAGAATCCGTCACCCGGATTGATACCAACGGTCGGCTCGTCCTTCCAGTTCTTCATGATGTAGCGGATCGGGTGGTGCAGGACCGCGGAGAAGGCGATAACGCCGCGGTTGGACAGGTAGGTCACGTCCCCTTCCGCTGTGTACACGGCCACCGAAAGATCGGCCCACTTGGCGCCGGGAGCCGCTCCCATGCTCTCGCACATTTCGAAGGCCTCGTCCAGGGAGCCGGCCAGGCGCTTGCGGATCCGGTCCGTTTCAAGCGGGCTGACGCCCTTGGAGATGCATTCGTCTTCGTAGGCGGTGCGTTCGTGGATTTGGTGGTTGCGCATGATCTCCGGGTCAGGGCCCAGGAACAGCGTGGTCTCGTCCATGAATTTGTCGACCCACTGCTGTTCCTGTGCGCTCAGGATCTCTTGCGCGTTTCCGGTGTCATTGGTTGTCAGCGTCATTGCTCTCAAGCTCCTTGGAATTGAAGATTGGTGGTCACATCGGTTGTGCTGGTGAGGTCATTGAGCAGCCAGACTGCGCCCTGCGGGGTTGGCTCAAGACGCCATCCGGGTTCCACGAGGTAGGTGGTGCTCTCGGTGGTGACCAGTGCAGGGCCATTGATCACGTAGTGGCTCTTGAGCGAGCTGGTGTCGTAGATCGGCGTATTCACCGGTTCCTCCTCATCGGTGAAGTGGATGATGCGTTCGGCGACGGCCACTGGTTCGATGCGACGGGTTCCGCTGGAATCGAGTGATTCGAACTGGACTACATCCCCCTCGACGTAGGAGGCGACCCGGACCGTTTGCACACGCACCCCGGCCTCGGGGGCCTGGGTGCCTTCGCCGTAGCGGTCGCCGAAGATGTCGGAGAACGTCTTGATAAGGTGCAACACGGCCCCGGTTCCGTTGACGCGGTTGATGTCGAAGGCCACGGCAGTGGTCACCAGCTGGTTTCCGTAGCGCATGTCCATCTCCAGGCGGTACTTGACCGAGTCACGGTCGTACCCCTGCCGGACCAAGTCCTCGGCGCCCTTCTGCTCGAGCTCCTCGATGTAGCCGTTGATTGCGTCGTACTCGTTGTAAAGACTGCGTTCCAGGGCGTCGTAGAGGACGATGTAGGCACTGCGTTCGTGGATGTGCAGCGGCTTCATGTTCCCCGCGCCCAGGGCGGAGAACACCGAGGCAAATGGCGGGAAGAGGATCTTGCTGATGCCGGCACGGGACGCGATGCCGCAGGCGTGCAACGGGCCGTTGCCGCCGTAGGCCAGCATGGTGTAGTCCTCGACCAGGCCGCCGCGGGTGCGCAGTTCCTTCTCGATGCCGATGGCCATTTCCTCGTCGACCGTGCGCTTGATGATCTTGGCGATCTGGATTGCTTCCAGATCCAGCTCGTCGGAGAAGGCTTCCTCGATCGCGTAGGCTGCTCGCTTCTTGTTCAGCGGGATATAGCCGTTGGCGTAGTTTTCCGGGTCTAGGTATCCCAGCACCAGATCGGCGTCGGTCACGGTGGGACGCAGGCCGCCGCGGTCGTAGCAGGCCGGTCCCGGGTCGGAACCAGCGGATTCGGGACCGATCTTGATGGCTCCGTGGATGCGGTCATAGGAAGCGATGGAACCGCCGCCGGCGCCCAGGGTGTTCAGGTGGATCATGGGAGCCGAGACCATCCAGCGGCCAATGGTCGGCTGGAAATCGTAGTGCTTGATGCCGCCTTCGGGAACCAGTCCGATGTCGAAGGAGGTCCCGCCCATGTCCATGGAGACCACGTTGCCCAGCCCCGTGGTTTCCGAGAGGTGCTGCGCACCGCCGACCCCGGCGATGGGACCCGAGTGGATGGTCTGCAGTGCATCGGTGGAGTTTGGCTGGGCCATTCCGCCGGAGTTGTGGATCACCAGCATGGGCTTGTCGTAGCCCGATTCTCGCAGGTTGCTGGAGAGCTGGTTCAATGCGTGGAACATGGTTTCGTGAAGGAATGCATCCACCACCGTCGACATGGCTCGGATGTATTCGCCCTTGCGCCCGGAAACCTGGCTGCTGAGCAACACCGGGATCGATCCCAGCTCATGGGCCGGGTATTCCTCGAGGATGATCTCCAGGATCCTTTCCTCGTGGTCGGCGTTCTCGGTGGCGTTGGTCAGTGCCACGACGATGGCTTCGGCCCCGTTGTCGACCAGCTCGCGGACCTGCTGGCGTACATCTTCGTACATCAAGGGAACCAGCACGGTGCCGATGGAATCGACGCGTTCCTTGACGGAACGCACCAGGTGGCGCGGGACAAGGGGCTCGGGTCGTTGTGCGTCGGCCATGTCGCCCTGCTTCAGCGGGTCAAGGCCTTCACCGTAGCCTCGTCCGCGGGAAAGGTGGATGGTGTCTTCGAAGCCGTGGGTGACCAAGACCCCGACACGGGGTCCAACACCTTCGATCAAGGCGTTGGTTCCCAACGTGGTCGCGTAACGTACGGAGTCGACTTCCTTCAGTGCCTGCTGGCGGCTGACTCCGGCTCGTGCGCATGCCAGGTCCAAGGCTTCATTGAAGCCCAGGGCAAGGTTGTGGTGGGTGGTCAGGGCCTTTGACTCGACATAGATGTCGTCCCAGACGAAAAAGCAGTCACTGAACGTACCACCGATGTCAACAGAAATGCGTTTCATGTCCTGTTTGCTCCTTTTGGAATTCTGGCTTAGCGATGCGAATGGTTGTGGTGGCCCTCGTGCGTCGAGCGCATGTCGGTGACGGCGTTTTCGCCCGGACCGTAGTCGACAACGAGTTCGGGATCTTCCCCGCGTTCCTCCCACTGCGTACGCAGCGCATCGATGTCCCAGATCATGTCGATTGTCGGCGGGTGGCCAGGCGGAAGATACTCGGTCTCCATCTGCGTGCCGCACTTCGGGCAGCAGTATTCGAGGATGCGGCAGAAGGCGGGGTCCGGGGAGAACGTGAACTCGTACTTCTCCGGGTCGATGATCGGGGGGTGGATCTCGCGGGGGTCGCGGTCGAAGACAAGGGTGCCTTCCTTGTAGCTGCCGCGGGCGTCACCGAGGTTGTGGCCGCACGGGCGGCACACCCACTGCTCGGTGGAAAGGTCGATGTAGAGGTATTCCGTCATGGGGACGCGCATGGTCGTTGCCTGGCTTTCTGTCTTGGTGGTTCAAAGGCGAAGGGAAGGGAATGATCAGTGGCTACTGCGAGTCGGAAAGCAGCAGGTCGCCTGCGGCGGAAATGTCGAGGACCCAACCGGCAGGAACCCTCGCCGTGAAGAACGGTCCCTCCACGATGGCCGGTCCCGCGGCGGTGGCGCCGGGCGCTTGCTCCTCGAGCTGGTACACCGGGATCTGTTCGACCGAATCGGCAGAGGAACGGACCGAGCGGGTTCCCGCAGCCACTGCCTCGCTCTTTGACTGTTCATGGTTGCCCGGCAGCGTCGGGTGTGGGAGGGCAAACGTGCATTTCAGTGAGAGCAATGCCCTCTGGCCGTCCGATATCCGCGGGGTTGAGGTTTCGTCGAATAGCGATTCCTTGGCCAAGGAACCATCTGCGTTTTCAATGACAAGCGTCCAGTCAAGGCCGCATTCAGTGATGGTGTGTCCTTCCTGGAACATGTCACGGGCCGCACGTCCTTCCATCTCCAGCCTTGCCTCATCGATCTGTGCGGCGGATGCCCCGGTGATGTCGGTTTCATAGGTTTGTGAGATATCCGAGAAACTGATCCCGAAGGCGGAGAACACCGCGGCGAGACGCGGGATCAGCACGTGGCGGACTCCCGCGATCCGGGCCGCAAGGCATGCGCTCATCGGCCCGCCGCCACCGAACGCGGCAACGGTCGTTGTTTCCGCGTCCTGGATCGCACCGGAGAAGGCCGAAGCCATCTGCTCGGCGTAGGTCCGCTCCATGCGAATCAGGGCCTCGTCGAGGCTGATGCCCAAGGGCTCGGCAACGGTCGAGGTGATGACCGCCCTGGCGCGCTCGGCATCCAGTTTCATTTCCCCATTGAGGTAGGTGGCAGGATCGAGCACACCCAGCAGCAGATTGACGTCGGTGATGGTTGCCTGGCGGCCGCCGAACCCGAAACAAGCCGGCCCGGGTGCCGCGCCCACGCTGTCGGGGCCAACGGTGATCTCGCCGTTCTGCACGGCGATGACAGAACTTCCGCCGATGCCCCTGGAATGGACGTTGCTCATCTCGTAGGAAATGGGCACACCCTTCACGCTTCCACGGCGGTCCGCGGAGATTTCCGAGTTCAGTACCGATCCGACGTCCGTGGTGGTCCCACCCACGTCGATCATCAGAACATGCTTGAGCCCGTAGGCATCCGCCAGGGCCCGGGTTCCTTCAAGCCCGCCGCGCGGGCCCGAGGAGTAGGTCTTCAATGCCACCGACTTGGCCACGCGGGAGGAAGCCCCGTCGTTGCGGTAGATCAGCAACGGGTTCTTGACCTTGTAGGAACGTAGCCGGTGTTCGGCGCTGTAGAGGAAACGTTCGACGGTGGGGTGGAGGAAGGAATTGATGATTCCCGACCAGATCCGGCGGCTGCGCAAGGTGTCGGAGGTGAATTCCCAGGAGAAGAGCACCGGCACGGATCCGAGCAAGTGCCGGGGGAAGTTCTTCAGCATCGCACGCTTATAGAGCTTTTCGCGGTCAGGGTCCGTTGCGGCAACGACCAGGCGCTCGGCACCGGCCGTGGTGAGGCGGTTGATCTCGGTGACCAGCAACCGGGCGCGGGATTCCTCGTCGCCGTCCACCGGAAGCAGACCTACGCGTTCTCCGATCAGGTCGTCAAAAAGCCTGATTTCTTCGGGACCTTTGCGCAGCGCCGCCACGAGATTGGGGTCGTCGGTGATCAGGCCGATGCGTGGACCTTTTCCCTGGACCAATGCGTTGGTGCCTTGGGTCGATGAATAGCGGATGTGGCGCGTGGAGTGGAGCAAGGACGGTAGGTCTTCCTGCCCGTAGATAGTGGTCGAGGCCTTGGCCAGGCCATCGAAGAGACACTGGGACAGGTCGGCCGGGGTTGTCAGCGTCTTCGTGAAGGTGAAGTCGGTGCCGCTTCCGACGACGATGTCGGTCAGGGTGCCACCGTTGTCTATGTTGATCAAACGTTCCATGGAATCTCCCAAAGCCTGGCATGTGATGTGAGTCATATGCGGTTGTGTTTGATCAGTCTGCACTGCGGGTCGGGGTGGAGCGCTACTACCCGCAGGGGTGGTCTGCCGGGGGTGGACCAGCGCTCCGGGCGGGTGGTCGGGGATACCCACCCGGGTGGCCTCGGCGGGGTTGGCGATCCTTTCTTTCCTGCCCGAGCAGGCCATCGAACGCTAGGTGGCGGGCCGTGACCTCGCAGCGGGGCACGGCAGCGAGCATGGTCAGGAGTTGCTGAGGCAGCCCATTGCCGAGACCCGGGAACGGGGCTGGGCGGTGAATCCCGGATTGATCGTGGAAGGCAGCTGGGGAATGGGAACGGCCGTCTTCGATGCGGCCGACCAACCGGCGTGGGCGCTGAGCCTGACCGGCATCGAGTCGAGGTTCAGCGCCGGCCGGCAGCCCGAGCGGGCCGGCTGTTGCTGCACCACGCCCACGAGCTGTCCAAGGAACTGCGCGGCGCACAGGCGCTGCCTGGGCGCTAAGCCGGCTTGCCCAGAGATGAGGGGTTGCCGCGGTTCAGGGTCGACGCGAACTCGATTCCAGCATCTTGCAGGCAGCCTAAACGCGATCCCGCCGTGTTTGAACACGCCGCGTCAAGGGCCCAGGCCGCTGATGGGCCACGGCGGCGCAGGAAGAAGTCAGCCGGTCCAATGCACTTCAACTCACGTCACAAGGCGCAGAACCACAACTATCACGGTGATCAGTCGAAGCATGCGGCTTGAAGCCCCATGGCGATGATCGCGAGTCAGACTTTCGGCGCGGAACTCAAACGGCTACGGGGGACAGAAAGCGCATCATTCGTGGTCAGCATGCGGAAATACGCGCTTCGCGAGACCCCGCTGGTCGCCCGGCGGACTGACTCAAGGAGTGTGAAGGGTTGTACCGATCGACATGTCCTACGGCCGTGACCACGTTGGTTGGCCCGATTCCGTGCGCCCAACGCGCTTGTTGGTGTGGTGTGCACTGCAACGACGTGGTGAATGTCCGCGGCGGGTCGAGACAATGCCCTGCCTCTTGCTGCGCCAATGGTGGGTGGCTCACCGTTTCCGCCACTGAAGGCTGCCCGTTGTCCCTGTCCGATGGTGCTTTCTTGGCAACCACGCGTCCCTGATGAAAGAGAAGAGAAAGATGGACCATGGCCTCGGTTATTGACCACCCGGACTATTTCTTGCTTGATGCGGATCTCACCGACGTCGACCGGGCACTGCGTGACCGGGTGCGGGCCTTTGGCCAGAACACCATTGAACCGATCATCAACGGTTTCTGGTACCGTCATTCTAGGTTCGAGTCCTGGTATCCCAGCTCTTCCTGAAGTCAAAATCCGGCGCCGGACTTCCTTCATCCGTTTTCGCTTTTGATGCTTTCCGGTCCTCTTGAAAGAGAAGTAGACCATGTGGTTGGGCGCATGGGTGTTGTCGCTTGATTGACCATAAATCCATTCATAAAGACAATCCCAACGGGTGCCACCGCTGCTTGTTCCCGGTCCTGCTTTGACCGAAGACCGGCAAGGACTTCGCGATATCCATGATGCAGGCATGCCGCGAACGCCTCGCCGTCTAGTGACCCAGATCGATCTTGAGGCAATCGGTACTGAGCCTCGGCACGATGATGCGTGCATGCTGCTCCAGGACCTCCCGCGGGTGGGTGCCCTCGACGCAGATGGCAATCATGCCAGCCGCTTCCACAGCTCCAAGCCCTGGAACCGAATCCTCGAATGCGGCAATGCGGGCGGGGTTTTCAAGACCAAGAAACGCCGCCGCTCGCTGGAACCCCTCGGGGTTCGGCTTGCCATGGACCACGTCTTCGTCCGTGACCACGACCTCGAACAGTTCCAGCAACCCAGCTCGTTCCAACGCGGGGAGCACCTGCAACCGGCTTGCCCCGGTGACAACGCCCAACTTCACCCCGGCCGCATGCAGCGCGCAGACCAGTTCGCGGGTGGCCGGTCGGATCGTTTCTTCCCGGTCGATCCGGGCGGAGTATTCAGCGTCAATCAACGGCAGATACTTCTCCACCGGGCCGGCATCGATCGGTGAGAGCGCCAGGATGTCGGCCATGATCTCCCGGTCGCTGCGCCCGGCCAGGGCGTGGCGGTATTGTGCGTCAGTCAGTTCCACCTGGCAGTGGTCCGCCGCGAGTTCGATGAACAAATCTCGCAGGATCGGCTCGTCGTCGGAGAGGGTTCCGTTGAAGTCGAAGAGCACGCCGTCGAGGTCCTCGAGGGTCAGAATTGCGGTGGCGGCGGTGGCGCGCATGATGCGTTTCCAATCTTGTAGTGTGTAGTGCAGCTGCCCTTGAGGTCTAGACCGATGGGCAATCGAGAGATCAAACTAGCGCGCCGAAGTGTCGCCGACCGCCTCTTTGGGTGGACCCCAGCTTGGCAGCGGGTAAACGGAATGTGAACCCGGCGGGCATCAGGAAAGCGAGCAGATGATCAACACCGAGGAATTGCTCGAGCGGGCCCGCGGGCTCGAATTCGAACCAGGGCAGCCAACGCACCAATCGATCAGCAACTGGCTCGGCGGCATCATCGCCGAGGGGTTGCTTTCGCCCGGGACCAGGCTGCCCGCCGAACGGGTCTTTGCCCAGGCAATGGATGTCAGCCGGATGACCCTGCGCCAAGGACTGGATACCTTGCTCCACGAGGGGCGGATCGTGCGTGCGGTGGGCAGTCGCGGCGGGTCCTTCGTGGCGGAGACCCGGGTTCCGGTGGATATCTCAAACTTGATGGGGCTCAGCGCCCAGCTGCTCAAGAGCGTCCATAGCGCCTCATCAAAAATCCTTTCTGCGCGGACGATCCCGGCGGACCGAGCGGTGGCCGAGGCTCTGCAGCTGGCCGTTGGCGACCCGGTGCACCGGATCCACAGGGTCCGCTTTGCCGCCGCAACCCCGGTGGTGCTGGAGGAGTCGTACTTTCCGGCGGAACTCTTCCCGGGGCTGCCGGAAAGGAACCTGGGCGGTTCGATCTATGCGGTGATGGGTGAGGGCTACGGACTGGCACCATTCTCCTCGGTGGAGGAACTGAACCCGGCGGTGGCAGGGGCGGAAAATGCGCGGCACCTGGAAATCGGTCCGACCACGGCGGTGCTTGGCATCAAGAGGACCGGACTGGCCCGCGACGGGCGTCCCGTCGAGTATTCGGAGGACCTGATCCGCACCGACAGGCTCAAGATCATGGTGTCGGGCCGCAGCACGGAGTAGGGGCTTGCCGGTCGGGTGCAAGGCGAAGGGCTTAACTGATCGGTCTAGACCATTGTTCATCTGGCGGACACTTTCAGGTCGCTGACAGTCAACGTGCCGTCGTTAGGTTGGGTGAGCAAGCGGGCCTCCACGGGCCCGACTCACTCACACGGAGAGCACCCTCGCCATGAATAACCCACTCGTTCCGCCAGCACGACGTTCACTCGCAGCCTCCCGACGCACCGTGCTTCGCTCGGTTGCCGGCGTCGCAGTCCTGGCAGCCCTCGGCGGTTCGCTTGCAGCCTGCAGCCAGATGCCCACCGCGGCGGCAACCATCGGAACCAGCCTCGAGGAAATGACCACCCTGGCCAAGGCCGAGGGCACGGTCCAGCTCATCGCTACCCCGGCGGACTGGGCCAACTACGGCAGCCAGTTCTCGACGTTCACCGAAAAATACGGCATTGCCACCCCGGTGGCCACCCCGGATGCCTCCAGCGCCGACGAACTGACGGCTGTGAAGAACCTGCGCGGCCAGAAGACCCAGCCGGATGTCATCGACATCGGCTATTCGTTCACCGGCAAGGCCGCGGACGAGAAGCTCATTGCGCCCTACAAGCCCAGCAACTTCGACGCCATCCCGGCCGACCTGAAGGATCCCGACGGCATGTGGGTCGGTGCGTATTACGGCGTGGTCCAGGTCGGCACCAACACCAACGTCGTCGAGGCCCCGCAAACCTGGGACGACCTGCTCGATCCCAAGTACAAGGGCAAGGTCGCCCTGCCCGGTGACCCACGCAAGGGTGCATCCTCGATCGCCGCGGTCTTTGCCGCGGCACTGGCCCACGGCGGCAGCGTCGATGACATCCAGCCCGGCATCGACTTCTTCGAGAAGCTCGCCAAGTCCGGCAATCTGGTCTCCATCACCTCGCCGGTCTCCGCGCTGAGCACCGGTCAGGCCGCGGTGGTCCTTGATTGGAACTACAACTTCCTGGGCATGGAAGCCGAGTTGAAGAAGTCCGGGGTCGTCCTGGAAACCAAGACCTTCGAGGAAGGCGTTTTCGGCAACTACTACGCCCAGCCCGTGGTCGCCGACTCGCCGCACCCCAACAGTGCCCGCCTCTGGGTCGACTGGCTGACCAGCGACGAGGGCTCCGAGCTCTTCGCCCGCGGCGGCGGAATCCCGGCACGCTACATCGAACTCAAGGAGGCCGGAAAGCTTTCCGCAGAGGCACTGGCCAAGCTGCCCGAGGCCGGGGTCATCGAGAAGATCAAGTTCCCCACCGTCGAGCAGGGCGAGGCTGCCGGCAAGCTCATCGTTGACCAGTGGGCCCAGAAGGTCGCCTCGCAGTGACGATGCAACTCGAACGCAATCCGGCGGGGACACCGGAACCGTCGCCGCGGGGGCGAATGCGCTCGCGCGGCGCGCGGGGCATTCCCGGCTGGGTGGGTGCCGCCCCGCTGCTGCTCTTCCTGGCGGTGTTCCTCATCATCCCGATCGCCGCCAACGTCGTCACCAGCTTCCGGGTCGACGGAAAGTTTTCCCTCGCCGCCATGGCCCAACTCCTTGAGCCGCAATACCTGGATGCCTTCATCCAAACCATCAACCTTTCCCTGCTCACCGCGGGGGTGGGAGGGGCACTTGGGTTCATCTTGGCCTGGGCCTTGGCCACCGGAAGCAAGCCGGCCTGGCTGCAGAACCTGGTGCTGTCCTTCTCCGCGGTCGCTTCGCAGATGGGAGGCGTGGCACTGGCCTTCGCCTTCATTGCCACCCTCGGGGTCCAAGGCCTTGCCACCCAATTGATCCTTGGCTTGACCGGCTGGGATGTGAGCGAAGACGTCCAATTGGCGTCCTTCAACGGACTGGCATTGGTCTACCTCTACTTCCAGGTCCCGCTGATGGCCATCCTGCTGCTGCCGGCCTTTGGATCCTTGAAGAAGCAATGGCCCGAAGCTGCCTATTCGCTGGGTGCCACCCGCGGCCGCTACCTGCTGGATGTGGCCCTGCCGATCATGTGGCCACCGATCGTCGGGTCGCTGCTGCTGCTCTTCGCCAACGCGTTCGGTGCCTACGCCACCGCCTATGCGCTGGCCGGGGGACGGGTGAACCTTGTCCCCATCCTCATTGGATTCTTCATCTCGGGAGACGTGATGAGCGACGAAAGCTTCGCAGCGGCACTGGTCACCGGCATGATCGTGATCGTGGTGACGGCCATGGGCCTGCGCACCCTGCTCGAAAGAAGGACAAACAAATGGCTGCGCTAGAGAACCTGGCACGAGGCACCCGTTCCGAAGCGGGGCCGCGGCACACCCGTTCATGGCAGGCTCCGCAGGACATGGCGCGCATCGCCATCATTTCCGTGGCCCTGCTGCTCTTCTTCCTGCCGCTGGTGGCCTCCGCCGCCTTTGGCTTCACGTTGCCGGGCCAGGGATTCACCCTGGACCCGCTGCGCGACGCGCTGGCCGGCACGGATGCGGGCGCGCAGTTGCTGACCACCGGGAAGCTTGCGGTCCTCAGCACCCTTGGGTCGCTGGTCCTGCTGGTGCCCACGTTGCTCTTCCTTCATCTGAAGGCACCGAAGCTGCTGCGCTTCACCGAATGGCTTTCGGTGGTTCCGTACGTCGTTCCGGCCATTGCCCTGGTGGGCGGGGCGAACCTGTTCTTCCGTCAGGTGGCCCCCGGGTTCCTGGTCAGCACGTACTCGCTGGTCCCGTTCTACATGGTGCTCACCCTTCCCTTGGTCTACCGCAGCCTGGACGCCGGAATTCGCGCCATGGACCTGCCAACCCTTTGGTCCGCCAGCGAATCCCTGGGCGCCAAGCCCTGGCAGAGCCTGCTGCGCGTGGTGGTCCCGAACATGCGCACCGCCCTGCTGGGAGCCTCGCTGCTCTCCTGCGCCATGGTGTTGGGCGAATACGCCCTGGCATCCCTGCTGCTGCACTCGACATTCCCGGTCTTCATGGTGCAGGTTGGCATGAACCAGCCGCGCGCCGCCGCGGCCCTGTCCTTCCTCACCATCCTTGCCACTTGGCTGCTGCTCGCCTCCCTGACCGGAGCCAGCGGCAAGCGCGGCATCAAGAACCCCACCACGAAAGGGGGATCCCGATGACCCGGGATTCTGCAGAAGTCACCCTCACCGGGATCACCAAGTCCTACGGAGGGCGCACCGTGCTCGACGGCCTGGACCTGTCCATGGCCGGCGGCGAACTGCTCGCACTGCTCGGCCCCTCGGGCTGCGGGAAGACCACCACACTGCGGGTGCTTGCCGGGCTTGAAATCCCGGAATCCGGCACCGTGAAGATCGGTTCGAAGGACGTCACGTCCGCGCCGGTGCGCGGACGTGGCATCGGGATCGTCTTCCAGGCCTACAGCCTGTTCCCGCACATGAGCGCGCTGGACAACGTGGCCTACGGGCTGCGCATTGCCGGGGCAAGCCGCTCCAGGCGCACCCTGAGGGCCAAGGAATTGCTGGAAATGGTGGGACTGGGGGAGCACGGTGCCAAGTACCCGGCACAGCTTTCCGGAGGCCAGGCCCAGCGTGTTGCCCTGGCCCGCGCGCTGGCCATCGAACCGCGGGTGCTGCTGCTCGACGAACCACTCTCTGCACTGGACGCCCAGGTGCGGGTGCACCTGCGCGAGGAGATCAAGCGCATCCAAACCCAGTCGGGCACCACCACGCTGCTGGTCACCCACGACCAGGAGGAAGCCCTGACCATTGCCGACCGGGTGGGCGTGATGCTCAACGGGCGCATCGAACAGCTCGGGACCCCGGAGGACATCTACGCCAGCCCGCGCACCGCCTTCATCTCCGAGTTCGTCGGCGCCGTGAACCGCATCCCCGCGCTCGCCACCACCGGAGGGGTCGCGGTGCTGGGCCGCATCCTGCAGATCTCCAACCCCGCAACCGCACCGAGCCAGGCCTCCGGGCTCGAGGCATTGGTGCGGCCCGAAGACCTGTGTCTTTCGGGGCACCCGGAAGGCACCGGAATCGTCGAATCCATGGTGCTGCGCGGTGCCACCACCAGCGTCATGGTCAACCACCTGGGTGCGCCGCTGCGCATCGATCTTCCCTCCCACGAGGCCGCAGGATTCTTCCCGGCCCAGCGCGTGGCGGTCAGTCCGCGCCGCGACTCCGTCCTTGTTGATTCGGCGCGTTCAGATGTCCCACAGCCGGAAAACACATTGCTTGGCAGCGCACTGTTGGCCGGAGCGGGGCGCGCGGCATGAGCGCGAAGATCGCCCTGGTCGGCATCGACGGGCTGCGCATTGACCTGGCGCGCGGAACGGGGATGATGCCCACGCTGGATGCCGTGGCAGGCAGCGGCGTGTTCAACGAGTTGGAGATGGAAGTCCCGACGCTCTCGGGCCCAGGATGGTCCACGCTGTTGACCGGAAGCGCCCACTCCCAGCACGGGGTCAAGGACAACAAGTTCGTCGGCCACCGGCTGCTGCACCACCCGGATTTCCTGAGTCAGGCCTACTTCGCCGACCAATCCACCACGACCCTGGCGGCGGCGGGCTGGCCGCCGCTGGTGGATCCCGCGGATTCCGGTCCGGTGATCTGGGAACGCCGCGAGCAGCAGCGTTCCGGGCACCACCGGGTGATTTCCCGGGATGGGGAAACCTACGGCTACCAGGTGGTCGATGCGCTGATCGCCGACCACGCGGTGGAGGCGCTGGCCACCAAGGGCCCGGACGTTTCGTTCATCTACTTCTGCGACGCCGATGACGAGGGCCATGTCCACGGGCCGCACAGCGAGAAGTACGCCGCGGCCATGACGCGGGTGGAGGGGCACCTGGCGCGCATCAAGGATGCCATCACCCGCCGGGTCAAGGAGCTTGGCGAGGACTGGTACCTGGTGTTGACCACGGACCACGGACACGTGGATGCCGGAGGACACGGCTCGGACAGTTCCGTGGAGCGGGCATCCTTCGTGGCGGCGACCCGCTTCGGCAAGTCCATGGAGCACTGGCCCGAAGACTTGAGGCCGGAGGAACTGGCTCCGTTGCTGCTTCGCTGCCGGGCGGGCGCTTAGCCGGAAATGGATCGGCCCCACCAAGGGACCGACATGGAATCGTTCCGGAGCCTTGGTGAGGCTGATCTTGCCGCGAGGCAAGCAACGGAAATGAGGGAGCGGTTGGCGGGTGTTTCCCGGCGGTTCACCCGGGGCTGGAACCGCTTCGGCGTCACTGTGAGGCACCGGAGCGTGGCGCTCATGCCGGGTGCGAGACGTCGGGGCGATGCGCTCCCGGCGGCTCGGTCATTCCCTATTGGGGGCTTGGAAGTTCCTTTCGGGACTTCCGAATGCAAGTTGTCCAATCGGGCGTACAGTGAAAATACGAGGGCATACAGACTTAGCGTCGAGGAGATGGTCAACCATGACTGCTCAGGTGCAGCCGTACAAAAAGTTCAAGATGCCGTTCAACTACGTGCAGGTTGTCATCGCGACTTTCGGGGCCGTGATCACGAGCATTTTTGTTTATTTCGTCAGCGAGGCAGCTGGCGCTTCCATGTATTTCAGTGGCGGTCTGTTCACGCATCTGACTTTCGGTCAGATCGTTGGCTACATCGTCTTGCCGTTCGCCGTCCTTGGGTTCCTCACCTTCCTGATCGGCAGGTCAAGGCCGGGATTCTGCAAGATCGCGCAGTGGATCGGCGTGGCTGTCGCGGTGCTTTCGATCGCCAACGCGATCCTGTACGCCGCGGACCCGGCCAGCGGTATAGGGCTTGCCGTCATCCACCTGGTTGTAGGTGCATCTTGGTACCTCGCGGTGAACAACTCGAACAAGAAATACAACGAAGAGGCCGCGGCAGACCGTGGTGAATTGGTTGCCACATAGATTCCATCAGTGGGCAAGGGTGGCGCTGGTTCGTCTGGAAAGATGCCAGCGCCACCTTTGTTTGTGGTGTTCTGGCCGCCGTTGGGTGGAGGACTATGGGCCCGATGTTGGACGCGAAACTGACTGGAGTCCCGGACGTCGGGGTTGGGGATTAACGACGCAGAGGCAAGGATACCTTGGAAGCCGCAGGCCGGCATCGCCGTCGATGTGTTTACCGTCGGGCCGCATGGGATGCCCCCGCAGCGTGAAGACCCGGACTTCTTGGCATTGGCAGTATGCCGAAGTACGAAATGCTGACCAGTTCCCCCGGCCAGCATTGACCTTTTGAATCTCATGGGTGGCACGGTCGCTGCCTGCACCAGGGCAAATTAGCGGGATCTACATGATGGTCGGTTGCTTCTCCAGACACACGGTGATGCTGAGGCTCGCGCCGTTCATGGTTTGCGCACCTCGCGCAGGCAATTACTCCGGAACATGGCAAACTGCTACCAGTGCCCGCCGCAGGTCGCCAAGCGGGTTGGAGTGTGACCTTGGTTCCGGTGTGGGGAATCCCTAATTCCTGTACCGGGCTCCAATGGCGTTTCGCTGGGCCATGACCTTTTCCAAGAGCCCGACCAGGGTTTCCTGTTCGACTTGGGTGAGCGCCTCTGCCCACAGCGATTCGCGTTCATTTTGGGCTTGGAACGCAGTGCGAATATCTGCTGTGCCAGCTTGGGTGAGATGCAGGATGACTGAGCGGCCGTCGATTGGCGAGGCTTCGCGAAGCAACAAGCCCTTGTTGAGAAGCGTCGTAACCAGGCTGGATACCGCGGCTTTGCTCATCCCCGCCAGCCGGGCAACTTCGTTGGGGCTGAGCGGGCCGTTGACCCAAAGCGCCAGCAGCAGCCGGAAACTGGACCAGGTGCGCCCGGCGGGGCGGTGGATCGTTGACTCGAAGTCGTAGATCACCGTGCTTGAGGCGCGGTTAAGCGACAAGAACATCTGGTTGGCGCTGAGGTCCGCGTCCGGGAATTCCTCGGAGATCCGACGTTTGGCGGCCTCGACGAACGACCAATAATCCGGCGACGTTCCGGTCAGGTCCGCCGGTTCGTTCTTTGGGGACACCGGTGATGGCATGGAGGAAATCACTCCGATTCCGCGCCGCGGGTGGGCGGCAATTGGGCGCTTGAAAATAGAGCGCGTCATGGGGCTTGTCACATTTAGTATAAGTCTCTACTATTTTAGACATGACCCAAAGTAGTTCAAGTCTTTACTACTTGAGTAGGGCCACAACATTTACAACCAAGGAGACGGTCATGGCTTACTATCGCCAGGTGGGCCCGGTGCCCAAGCAACGCCACACACTGTTCAAGGACGAGAACGGCAACGTCCTCTATGAAGAGCTAATGGGGGAAGAGGGTTTCTCCATGGATTCATCGTTGCTCTACCACCGCCACATTCCGTCCGCCATGGTGGGTGCCCGGTCATGGGCACTTCCGGACCAGGAGCTGACTTCGAACAACCCGTTGCTGCCGCGCCACCTGAAGCTTCATGATCTCTTTACCGAGGATCAGGTGTCGCAGGTCGACGCGGTGACCGGACGTCGGCTGGTCCTGGGCAACTCCGACGTTCGCATTTCCTACGGCCATGTCGGGAAGACTTCGCCGCTGTACAAGAACGCCATCGGCGACGAATGCGTGTACGTCGAGAAGGGTTCTGCCCTGGTCGAGACCCAGTTCGGTTCGCTTGAAGCCACCGAAGGCGACTATGTCATGATCCCCAGGGCGACGATCCACCGGTGGGTCATGCGGGACGGGGAGCGCGCGCGCCTGTACTTCATCGAAGCCAATTCACACATCGCCCCGCCAAAGAACTACCTCTCCAAATACGGTCAGCTTCTGGAACACGCACCATATTGCGAGCGCGACCTGCACGGGCCCACCGAACCGTTGCTCTACGACGAAACCGACGTGGAGGTGTACATCAAGCACCGCGGCCGTGGGGCCTCGGGACTGCAAGGCACCGTCCACATCCTGCCGCACCATCCCTTTGACGTGGTGGGCTGGGACGGATGCCTGTACCCCTACACCTTCAACATCAAGGACTACATGCCGATCACCGGCAAGGTCCACCAGCCGCCACCGGTCCACCAGGTCTTCGAGGGACACAACTTCGTGATCTGCAACTTCGTGCCGCGCAAGGTCGATTACCACGAGCTGGCGGTGCCGGTTCCCTACTACCATTCCAATGTCGATTCCGACGAGATCATGTTCTACGTCGATGGCGACTACGAGGCGCGCAAGGGCTCGGGAATCGGCAGGGGGTCCATCTCCATTCATCCCGGCGGCCATCCGCACGGCCCCCAGCCCGGGGCCATCGAGGCATCCCTGGGCGTCGAGTACTTTGACGAGACCGCCGTCATGGTCGACACCTTCCGCCCCCTTGACCTCGGGGAAGCCGCCGTGGCCACCGATGACGGGAAATATGCGTCCTCTTGGACCGGCGGTCGCTGGATCAGCGAGGCCTCCAAATGACGGGAATGGACATGCAAACCGTACCCGGGCAGTTCGTCGGCTTCTTCGACGACGCAGCCACCTTTCCGCCCGGCCTGGCCCCGCTGGAGAAGGCAATCACCGACCACGTGGCACGCCGGGCCAACCGGCACAGCGGCGCCGTCGGTCCCGCAGTGCTTGCGCTCAGGGACCTTCCCGAGGCCAGGGCCATCGCATCCCGATTGGAGCTCGACGGCCGTCCGGTGGAGGTCTCGGCCGTTGTGCCTGCCGATGGGCTGAGCGAAGCCTTGGAGCTTGCCGGGAGGCTGGGTCCGGAACTGGAGGTGGTGGCATTGGAACTCAAGACCACCCCGGAAGACCCGGAGCGCTGGAGGGCGCAGATCCTGCAGGCCAAGGAACTATCGCGCTTGCCAGTGTACGTTGAGCTGGATGCCGCCCAAATGGCAGCGGGAGCCCTTGACCTGATGGCGGGAAGCGCCCTGCACCTGAAATACCGCACCGGCGGGATCCGTGCCGAGCTCTTCCCGACTCCCGAGCAGCTGGCCAGCGTACTCCTCAAGGCGGTTGAAGCCGGCCTCAAGTTCAAGCTGACCGCCGGACTGCATGAAGCCGTGCGCTACACGGATCTTGACACCGGGTTTACGCACCACGGCTTCCTGAACATCGCGATGGCCACCGAGGCAGCCCGGCAAGGCGCGGGCGTCGAGCAGGTCACGGCGCTGCTGTCCGAATTCGATACGGCGAAACTTGAACGCTTGGCACGGAGTTCCGGTGGGGACTGGCGCCAGTCATTCGCCTCATTCGGAACGTGCAGCGTGGTCGAACCCGCCGAGAGCCTGGAAGCCATGGACCTCTTTCCCCACGGCATGGCCTAAACCCGCACAGCGGGACCAACCCCAACAGTCTTCACCCGATCCAAGGAGCACCACCACATGAATACCGCAGCCGAACGTTTTGCGAGTCCGGGGTTCGGCCCCGAGAACCTGCCCTATGGATCCTTCTCCCCGAAGGGTGCCGGACCACGCCTCGGAGTCCGCCTGGGAGGACGCGCCATCGACCTGCAGGCGCTGTCCACCGCGGTCGAGGGATTGGACGGTGAAACCCGCCTCGCAATTGACACGCCGAACCTCGACGCGTTGTTGACCGCCGGGCACCAATCATGGGCTTCGCTTCGCCGATGGCTCGTGGACGTCGTCACGCGCGAGGGGTTGGGTGATGAGGTCGAGGCCGCGTCGTTCCCGGTGGAGCAGGTGGAGATGCACATGCCCTTTACCGTCGCGGACTACGTCGACTACTACGCCTCGGAGCACCACGCCAGCAACATCGGCAAGATGTTTCGGCCGGACCAAGCCCCACTCCTTCCCAACTGGAAGCACCTTCCGGTGGGATACCATGGCCGCGCCGGAACCGTCATACCCTCCGGCCGGAATTTCCCCCGGCCCAAGGGGCTGCGCCCCGAGCCCGGCGGAAACCCCAGTTTCGGCCCGTCCCGACGGTTGGACATCGAGGCCGAGATCGGTTTTGTCCTCGGGGGAAGCGCCCCCGCCGGGGAAGTCGGCGTGGCCCAGGCTGCTGCCGAACACATCTTCGGTGCCGTCCTGTTCAACGATTGGTCGGCCCGCGACATCCAGAACTATGAATACGTCCCGCTGGGCCCCTACCTGGGCAAGTCCTTTGCCTCGTCGATTTCGCTCTGGGTGGTTCCCTTCGAGGCGCTTGGCGCGGCCCGGGTCGACCCCCCGGTGCGGGACGTGGCCGTCGCCGGCTACCTCGATGACAGCGCGGGTGGACCGTGGGGCCTGGACATCACCATGGAGGTGATCGTCGATGGCCAGAGCATTTCCCACCCGCCGGTGCGCACCCTGTACTGGACGGCGCCCCAGATGGTTGCCCACATGACGGTAAACGGCGCCGGGCTGCGGCCCGGGGACTTCTTTGGCTCGGGCACCGTTTCCGGGCCGGAGAAGAACCAGCGAGGGTCCTTCATGGAGCTATCCTGGGGCGGCAAGGAGCCCGTGCTGCTGGCCGATGGAAAGCAAATGACGTTCTTGGGCGACGGGCAGACCGTCACGCTTAGGGGGACCGCTCCGGGACCCGACGGAACGATTATCGACTTCGGGGAATGCACCGCCACCATTCTTCCGGCGACGCCGGCCGCCGATAGCGTGCCCGCTGGACCGTAGGCATTCCAATGCCGGCAGCGCCGCCATCACGGCGTGCTTAGCGCCCTTGCACGGGCCGCGCCCCCCCCGGGGAGTAATTACATACCTTCTTCAAGGCCCATGGGATCCGGAAAGCCGGTTCCCATGGGCCTTGAGGGCGTTCCCACAGGTGATCTTCAACTGCTTGCGGGAGCGAAAGCGGACGTTCGGGAGGCCCGAGGTGCGCTGGACCCACCCGGCCAAGGGAGGGGCCAGGGACGGAGTCCTTTGACGTTCATCCCACGCGGACATGCCAACGTTGCTGAAAGTAAGCGCACTATGTGCCGCGGTCGTGGAGATTCTCCGCAACGACGTTGATCGCAATCCCCACGCGCCGGCTGGTTGGATGCCCGGGACGCGTGACCGCCGTAATCGCATTGGCAGGGATGTTGTCGGCCAAGGGCACGTAGGCGACGTAATGCCCCCCAAAGCTCATCCGGTTCACGGGCACGGTATTTGTCAGGCAAAAACCGAGTCCCAATCCGATGTACTCCCGGATCGTTTCCACATTTGACGAGCGCAGGCGAGGGGCTTTTTCCACGCCCAATCCGGTAAGGATCCCGAGGATGGAGTCGGCGGTCGGAGGGATATCGAGCAATATCAGCGGAAGGTCCTGGATATCGCGCACGAACACCGAATCATCCGTGGCGCGGGGATGCCCGGCAGGAAGCATGGCATGCATCGTTGCTTTTTGCAGGTCCTGGCAAACCAGGTCCTGTTCGAAAAGGCGGTGGTAAAGGAAGACCACGTCAAGCTGACCGCCACGTAGCTTCTCTTGAAGTTCAACAGCGCTGCCCTCAAGTATTCGCACGCTGATTTCAGGATATTTATCAAAGAAGACCTTTATCAAGGCGGGCATGATCGATGGCGAGAGGGTCGTCAAGCATCCGATTCTGACCAGTCCGCCGATACGGTGTCGTTCGTCCCGGATTGCATGATGGGCAAGGTCGACTGACTCCAAAGCGTTCCGTGCGTGCGGTTCCAGACGCAGTGCCGCCGGCGTGGGGACGACCTTTTGGGCCTTGTTCCGCACAAAGAGCTGCGCGCCGAAGATGGACTCGAGCTGCGCAATGGCCATGGACAGTGCGGATTGCGAGACATGGGATTGCTTGGCGGCTGCAGTGACAGAGCCGTGGTCCAAAACCGCCAAAAAGTACTGCATTTGACGCAGCGTCGCTTCTGCCATCAATTCCCCTTATGTAGACCTTCGCATATATCGACTATACAGAATTCATGATGCGGATCACCATTGAGGGTAGTGAAAGCTTGAGACTAGGAGACAAAGAAATGGGCGATACCAGCGGCCAGAACGGTGCTTTGAGGGCACATGTCGTGACACTGGGAACAGCCGGTGGGCCACGCTGGTGGTCACGTGGCGTCAGGTCAGAGAGATGCGGGATCGGGACTGCGATTGTGGTCGAGGACGGGTTTTACCTCGTCGATTGCGGACATGGTGTCGGGCGTCGCATCCATGAGGCGGGACTGGAATTCAAGGACCTGCGCGGGATATTCATTACGCACCTGCACTCGGACCACACGATTGATTTGGCAAGCCTGGCCCTCTTCGGACTCTACGAGATGGGGTCACGGCTCAAAGACCCCGTACCGATCATCGGCCCCGGCGATAGAGGGATGCTCCCGCCGCTCTCGCCGCGGGCCACAGTGATGCCGGCCTACATCGCCCCGGAATCACCGACGCCGGGAACCAAGGAGACTTTTGCCACCTTGATGAAGGCATTTGCAACCGATCTCAATGACCGAATCATTGATTCCTTGCGTCCCTCGCCGCACGACCTATTCGTTGCCAGTGACATAAAGATCCCGGACGGCATCGGATACCACCCTAACGACAATCCCACACCGGCGATGGAACCTTTTGTCATCCATCAGGATTCGAGGGTCACGGTTTCGGCAATCCTGGTTGAGCACCCTCCCGTGGCTCCCGCCTTCGCCTTTCGCTTTGACTCGGCTGAAGGATCGGTCACGATTTCGGGGGATACCGCTCCAAACCAGAATACGGCCGTTCTCGCCGCAGGCACGGGGTTGCTGCTACACGAGGCCATCGATTTCGACTATATCGACGGGCTGTATGCGCGGAAGGACGATGCCACGTCAATTGCCGCCAGAGACCACCACTACAAGAGCCACACGAGCGCCGCCGACGCTGCTCGCATTGCCACCAAGGCCGGCGCCCAGAGACTGGCACTTCATCACTTGGTCCCGGGAACTGCTTCACCGCTGGTTTGGCAGGACGCGCGCATGAACTTCAGCGGCGAGTTCTTCCTCCCCGATGACCTAGATATCATTCCCTTCGGAAACCAGGAGTAACCATGTCCACGCCCACCACTTCTGAAACGGGTTCCACCGTGCCTTCAAACCTCCAAGGACAACAACCTCAGTTGCAAGCATCATTGAAAACGCCGGAGATGAAGCGGATTCTCGCTTCAAGCTTTATCGGCAGCGCAGTTGAGTACTATGACTTCCTGCTCTATGCCACCGCCTCGGCCATTGTCTTTAACAAGGTCTTCTTCATCAACATGCCGCCGGCCATGGCGACGTTCGCATCCTTTGCAACCTTCGCGGTGGGATATCTTGCACGCCCACTCGGAGGGGCGCTCTTTGGCCACTGGGGCGATCGTGTTGGCCGCAAAAAGATGCTTGTCATATCCATGCTCACGGTGGGATTCGCCACCATGGCGATTGGCATCCTGCCCACCACGGCGACCATTGGAATCGCCGCTCCAATCATTCTGACCTTCATCCGGCTCATTCAAGGCATCGCCGTTGGCGGTGAATGGGGCGGTGCTGCGCTCATGGCTCTGGAACACGCGCCGAAGGAGAAGCGGGGATTCGCTACGTCCTTCGCCACCGCCGGCGGTCCGGCCGGCGCCATCCTGGCCACGCTTGCCCTCTCGGCCGCCTCCGCATTCACCGGGGACAACTTCCTGACCTGGGGTTGGCGCATTCCTTTCCTCTTCAGTGCCGTACTCGTGGTGGTCGGACTCGTCATTCGCCTTAAGGTGTCGGAATCCCCGCTGTTCAAAGGACTTGAAAAAGCCGGTTCCAAGCGGAAGATTCCCTTGGTTGAAGTCTTCACCAACCACCCGAGGGCCGTTGCCGTTGCACTGATTGTCTCGTTGGGATTCGCCGTCACCCAAGGCCTGATGACCGTCTGGGGCGTGGCCGTGGCCACGGAGTCCGGCGCCGACCGGACAGGCGTCCTCAATTGGAAAGCGGCCGCTGCGCTGGTCAATCTGACCATGACCTTTGCCTCGGCTCGCCTCAGTGACAGGTACGGGCGGCGGGCCGTCATGGCCACCGCGGCGATTCTGGGAATGGTGCTGGCCTACCCGATCATCTCCATGCTTGAGAGTGGATCGTTGATTGGCTTCGGCATGGCGATTGTCGTTGGCAGCGGTATCGTCCAAGGCATGCTTTTTGGGCCGGTGGGGGCCTACATCGCGGAGCAATTCCCGACCGACGTCCGGTTCACGGGCGCATCGCTTGCATTCCAGGGAGCGGCGGCGCTCGGCGTTGGATTATCTCCGCTCATTGCCCAGACCTTGGTCATCAACTCCGGTTCGTACCAAACCGTGGGCGTGTTCTGGGGTGCGGTGCTGCTGATGGTGCTGGCGGTGTTGCTCCTCAACAAGGACACTTCCAAGAAGGAACTGCACTAGCGAGGTCCGGGACGAGGTTCGTGGGCGGGAGGGCGCAGGGGCAAAGCTCAGCGTCTGCCCGCCGACGGCGTATCTGGAAGTTATTAGTCAACGGGGAAGCCGCAGGTCTTCGATCATGATTGGGCTCGGCACCAATTACGATTACGACCACAACAACACCGAAGGTTGAAGACGTGGGCTTGAAAAGATGATTAGTTGTTGACCGGTACTAATTCGGCGGACTGTCTGGCCCACAGCTTTGGAAATAAACCGTAAGACCAGAGCCAATGAACGTAAGCCCAACAACTCGGGTGCTGTTGCTGCAACCAACAAAGAAAGTGCAGAGTCTGCGAGTCCGAAGCTTCTGGTCAACTGGTCTCGCCGAACCCCTCGAATGACACCAAGTTTGATGAAGTTTGAGTGAGTCTTTATCCAGATCCTCTTGCTCAGCCCAGTCACTGAATTTCCGATGCAACAGTCAGCGTGTCGAATGCCCGCACGTTGCGATAATCGCACGCCAAGTTAGAATAGTATAAATCTAACGCAAAGGGGGCCTGCAGTGAGTCTGGCAGAAGTAGCTTCACAGGAATCTGCAATCTCGAAGACGCTTGATCGCGGGCTTGTGGCTTTGGAATACATTTCAGATCATCCGGCTGGAGTTACCCTGACCCAGGTTGCCAAGCATCTCGGTGTCCACCGCACCATTGCGCACCGATTGATAGGCACACTTGAGCGCCACAATCTGGTCCGTCGATCGGACACGAAACTGATTTCACCAGCAGCTGGGCTGATTAGACTTGCAGAATCAGTGGATCAAGACCTGCGCACAGTATCTCGGCCGGTTCTCCAAGCCCTGGCCGACAAAGTTGGTGCCACGGCGCACTTAATTGTGGCAACGGGGCAAGACCAGGTTCAGGCGCTGCTGGTGGTGGAGCCCACAAACGCAGTGGCACATATAGCATTCCGCGCGGGCCAGATACATCCAATCCATCAAGGATCGGGAGGGCTAGCGATCCTTTCGGCACGCCCGCCCGTCGCTGGGGAGCGCATGGAGGTCGCGGAAGCTCGAGTTCGAGGTTACGCAACTTCCAGTGCCGAGGTCATCCCCTCGGCGTGGGGACTTTCAGCCCATGTACCAGCCGGGAGCGGGATGGGTGAGTTCAGTGTCGGTGTGACTATTTTCCAGTCCTCATTGCTGGACGTTCTGGCTCCCGAGGTGCTGCGCTCGGCGGCGGAGCTCGGCGGGCTCCTTGGAGGAAGAACTCAATAGCCTTCTGTACTCCAAGCATGAAACATCCCCGGGTGCTGTGGGGAATCGAACGCCACCGCAACACCCGGGGATGCCATCACAGGCGTAACCGCGCTGACTGGATGAATCTTGAATAGACCGGGTCATCGAAACTGCGCGTGGATGTGACCCAGGCGGGGTCCAAGGTATCCGTGATCAATTCTTGTCGGGATTCATCGAACACGACGATTCGATCGGCAATCCGCCATTGTCCATTTCTTTTCTCGAAGCGGTCCACGTAACGGCATCGAATCGTCAGAAGAAGCTGCGATTCCTCACCAGGTTTCCTCTGCTGCCGCAAATAGCACAAACAATAGGACTCGGCATCGGCAATGTCTGTACCCAGGTCAATGAGCACATTGGTGATGAAATGCTGTGACGAGTCGATCGTCCGGTGCCGAACTTCCATGTCCTCTAACAGCCCAGCCACACCGCCGTTGTAGCCGCCGTGGTTGTCATTTGCGTCTTCGAAGTAGCAGGCGGCGACTGCGTCGAAGTCCTTGCGATCAACTGCGCGTGCGTACCTGTAGAGGACCTCAGCGATGGCCTGCTTCTCTGCCAGGCTCATGAGGTTGCACCTGCCCGGTCACGGAGGGCCTCCATTAGCTGTGGAACGACCGTGAATGCGTCACCGACGATGCCCAGATCGGCAATATCAAATATTGGTGCATTTGCGTCCGTGTTGATGGCGATGATCTTCTTGGCGTTCTGCATTCCCACACGGTGCTGGATTGCTCCGGAGATCCCGACCGCGATATACAGTTCTGGCTCGATGATCTGACCGGTTTCACCCACCTGAAGGCTTCTGTCACAGAATCCTGCATCGACGGCAGCACGGGATGCGCCCACTGCCGCGCCCATCAAATCGGCAAGATCCTGAACCAGACCAAAGTTCTCCGCAGAGTTGAGTCCTCGTCCGCCGCCGATGACGATCGGTGCCGAGTTCAGTTCGGGACGGCCATCCAAGACCCGATGTTCGCTCGTGGAGAGCACCACGGCATCGGCATCAGAAGGTACCGCGATACCCATCCTTGTGACCATGCAGCCTACGACGGTCTCCGGGGAATTCACATCCGCCGAAACAGAATCCGGCCGCAGGCAAATCACCGGGGCACCATGGTTGACTCCGGAGGCGACGGAGTATTGGCCGCCGAGGACGGATTGCTGGACAATGACAGCGCCATCGACGAGATCAAGCCCAACGGCATCAATGATCAGGCCCATATTGCGACGAACTGCCAGTCGTCCTGCCAACTCGCGACACTTGATGCCGCTCGATAGCAAGACGGCCCCCACCTTTTCGGCGTCCCCGTCCACCAGCCGGTCCAATGCTGCAGTCAGAGCTGCGAGCTCGGAGGTGATCAGTTGTTCCCCTGCCGGGGTTTCGACGGCGCACAAGGACTCCACCGGGTGCCTCTTCACCTGCTCAACGAGGTTGTCCAAGTGCTCCGCGGAGGCTGCTACGACTGCTACGGGCCGTCCAATTTTCCTGGCCGCTGCAAGCAATCCGGAGAAATCCGGGTGCAATGTTCCTTCGGCGTGGTCTGCATGGACCAGCACGTCCTTGTAGCTCATACGAGTCCTTCTGCTTTGAGGTAGTCCGAGATCCGTTGTCCGGAAAGGCCGTCATCAACAAATTTCTCACCGGAGGACCGGGCGGGATTTTCGATGACTGATCGAACAACATTGGCGCCGACAAGGCGGCCGCTGGGATCGACCTCGCCGACCGTCGCCAATGACGTGGCATCCAGGGTGAGGATCTTCTTGCGTTTGGCAGTCATGATGCCCTTGAAGCCCGGGAACCGTGGTTCCGCGATGTTCTCCGTCACGGAAACCACAACAGGAAGCGTGGCTTGGATCTTTTGGACGCCGTCTTCCAAGATGCGTTCGCCTGTCAGAACGCCATCGACAACGTCGAAGGCCTGTAGTGAGGTAGCCTGGGCCATCTGGAGAAGTTCTGCCAACATTGCCGGAACGGCACCTCCACGACCGTCGGTGGAGGCATTGCCGGCGAGGATCAAATCGACGGAATCGATGGTGCTCAATCCCGCAGCAAGAAGCGTAGCGGTCCAAACCAAGTCTGCCCCGGCAAAGGAATCATCGTTCAGGTGCACGCCACGGTCTGCGCCCAGGGCAAGCCCATGGCGTAGGGAGGCAACCGCCTTGTCCGGCCCCATTGAGACTACGACTACTTCACCGCCGTGCTCGGTACGCAGCTGCAGCGCCTTTTCGAGGGCCCTTTCACTGATCTCGTCGATGACGGCTTCTGCGGGGTCTCGTGTGATTCGCAACGTGTCCGGGTCGACCGACCGCGGTGAAGCCGTGTCCGGAACTTGTTTTATCAGTACTGCAATTTTCATGGTTTTCTCCAGCTGATTCCCGTTGTTAACGCGGATGGTGCGGATAAAGGTTCTTGTCCTGCCTTGGGCGCTTGACTAACTTGCAGCCACACGGGCTGCGGCATGCAAGCCGGCGAGCCGACCAAATGTCAGTGCATGGGCAACGGAATTTCCGCCGCCGACGTAACGTTCGCCAAGGACACCTCCGGCAGCTTCGCCAGCGGCGTAGAGTCCAATGACCGGTTCGCCGAACTGGTTCTGGACACGGGCGTTGGCATCAATTTGCAGTCCCGTGTGAGTGCAGACGAGTTCTCCCGGCACCATCTTCACTGCATAGAAGGGGCCATTTTCAATGGGGGCAAGGCGCGGGTCCGTGCCTTTTGCCTGCAGCGTCTGATGCCGAAGGAAATCGGAATCCACGCCCTCGGTCATCAGCTGGTTGAAGCGAGCGGTGCTGGTCTCCAGCGACCTCGCGTTCACGCCGATTTGTACAGCGAGGCCAGGGAGGGAATCGTCACGGTGGACCAATCCCAGAGCGACCTGGTCGAGGATATTCTCGGAATTCCAGTCTGCATAACCCGAAGGAAGCCTCAAGCGGGCCTCCTCGTCAAAGATCGCCCATGCAAATCCGTCGTTGTCCTTGAGGATTCCCGGACTGATTGCATACGGTGCGTCCTCGTCCATGAACCGACGCCCCTCGGCGTTGACGTACATGCGGGAAGCAGGAGGGAAACCGCTCTGCCAGTGGTGGTAGCGCTGGAAGGACGCGGTAACCAGAAGCAGGCCCCAACCATGTCCAAACAAGGAGAGCCCGTGTTGTCTTGCGAATTCGATGTGGTCGCCTCTGCTGCCCGGTGCTGCAACAGAGAAACCGTAGGTTCCGGCTCCCAGGGCCTCCGGGTAGAGCTCGGCCACCAGATCAGGATTTTGGCCGAACCCGCCGCTGGCGACCAACACATTTGGGGCAGTGACTTCAACGCCATCGGCAATGACCCCGCGAACCTCGCCATCGACGATCAAGAGCTCGCTGACACGCGTGTTCAGGACCAGCTCAGCGTCGAGGCTTCGGCGGGCACGGTCAAGAACCTGGACCAACCCATAACCTTGGTCCTTAGGGACGTGGCCGCGCCATACATCCTCGACGCCTGCACGGGTCAGCCCCGGTTCATGGGCGCTTGAGGACTCCTGTGCGGGCAGCTCCAGCCCAAGTTCCTTCAGCCATTCCACAACGGCTGCTGCTTCCTCGCAGTACGCCATTGTCGGCCCTGGCAGAACCCGCCACTGGTTGAGGTCCATGTAGTGCTGGTAGAAGCGCTCAGCGGTGTCCTCGACACCTAGTTCCCGCTGGACACTGGTTCCGGCTGCCGTCAGCATCCCAGCAGACAGCTGTGTGGAACCGCCGATTTCGGTTTCGGATTCGAAAACTATAACTGACAAGCCCGCCTGTGCAGCAGTTACTGCTGCCGCAAGCCCGGCGCCACCGGCGCCTATAACGATGAGGTCGTAGTCCATTGTGATTTCCTGTCTATCCTTGACCCATTGCAGAGGGGTCGTTAGATGTGCTGTGAGCCGCCGTCGACAGCAATGGTGGTACCGGTAACATATCGGGCGCTGTCGGAAAGCAGGAACAGGAGTGTGCCAAAGACTTCCTCCGGTGCGCCGATCCGGCGCAGGGGAATGGTGCCCAAGGCATTGTCCAGGGCTCCGGGCTGCTCGTGGACCCATCGCGTCATTTCCGTGTCGATGAAGCCGGGGGCAACCGCGTTGACGCGGATATTGTGCGGTCCAAGCTCGACAGCGAGGCAATTGGTCAGGTGCTTGACGGCGGCCTTGCTCGAGTTGTAGGCACCGCGGGTCACTCGAACACGGACGGCGGCGACCGACGCCATGTTGATGATGGAGCCGCCACCATTTTCCTTCATGTGGCGCGCGGCGGTCTGTGCACCGAAGAGCACACCGTTGAGATTGACCTGGTAAGTGGAGTTGATCTGCTGGGGGGTGATGTCCAGGATCTCGGCCTGGGGGAAAATGCCCGCGTTGTTGATCCAGAAATCGACACGACCGAACTTGTCGAGAGCTGTCTGCAACAAGGCGTCGTGGGCTTCGGGAACAGTCACGTCAACGGCTGTGCCGATGACTCTGCCTGCCGTTTCGCTGGAGTTGTGCATCGCGTTGAGGTCGGCCGCAGTCTGCACCACATCGGCTTCATTGATATCAGCGGCAACAACGTGAACGCCTTGACGGGCCAACCCGCGTGCAAAAATCGCGCCCATGCCACGGGCAGCACCGGTGATGACTGCAACCTTGCCGGCAAGTTCCGGGTGGATCGCAACCATCGGAGTGGTGATGCTTCGGGTCGGGTTCTCGGTCAATACTGTCATTTTTGCTTTCCTTTGTTTTCCAAGATGACTCGTCGGCACAAAACTCGCCAACCGCCATCGGTTTTCATCAGCTCATCCTCAATGGTGGTCAGCCGGAGGATCTGGACATCGCCGTTCCGGTGTGTCTGAACGACCATCAAATATGCAGTGGAGGTAGCTCGATCAGTGGAGTCCATGCTCGTGATGTGGGCATTTGTGATGACATGACGGGCCAACGGGGTGTTGTGGGCAAAACTCGCAGCGAAGGACGCGAGTTCCTCGCGCCCCACCACGGGGCCGGGGTAGCTCGGTGATTCGAAACGACCGTCCGGTACGAAAGTCTCGGCCCAGGTCTGCGCGGCACCAATGTCAATGGCACGGGACTGTGCCCCATACAGCTGAAGTACGGCCAACATCGTCCGCTCAAAATTGTCCACAAGATCCTCCAATAGCCACCTCGTCCACTATCCAACTCATGAACTTGCGATAAACGCACTCTGTGTGCGAATTTAACCCTAACCCGAGTGTGCGTCATCACAAAGTCAGGAGGGTGCTCCGGTGGTGAGTGCAGGAAACATTGGCCGGATCGCAGCTTGCCTTCTTGCGTTCCGTGACTTTAGGCACATAGAATACGAGTCGACGCAAGCGTGTTGCGTTATTCGCACTCCTGATTTCAGCGCAGGACGGTTTAAGCTCGCACCGAAATATGGATTTTTTCCTGTTGCACCGGTGCGATATCCAATTGGCACCATCACCGGACTATGCGTCACATCCGACGCATTATCTTATTTGGTCTCTGATCCCTGAGGAATAAACATGGATTCAACAATGCAAGCGTTGCCCCCTGAAAGTACCGAGAAGCCGAAGCAGAAACCGGCACAGGTAATCAAGGCCGCTGTTATCGGTACCGTGGTCGAGTACTACGACTTCGGCATGTATGGCTACATGGCCACAATGATTGGCGCCCAGTTCTTTGTGGCGCATGATCCCGCCGCCGCACTGCTGGGCACCTTTGCGGCCTTCGCCGTCGCGTTCTTCCTTCGCGTCCCGGGCGGCATCTTCTTCGGGCACATGGGCGACAAGTACGGGCGCAAGAAGGCCTTGTCTTGGACTATCTTGCTGATGGTCGCTGCCACCGTCCTAATGGGTCTGCTACCTAGCTACGCCACTCTCGGTGTGTGGGCAACAATCCTTCTGGTGCTGTGCCGCTGCTTGCAAGGTTTTGCGGCAGGCGGCGAACTGGCCGGGGCCAATGCCTTTGTGGCCGAATCGGCTCCCGCAAAGTGGCGTGCAACCCAGACATCTTTGGTCAACACGGGCACTTACCTAGGCTCGCTGATCGCCTCGTTGGTGGCTCTTGGCGTCAACACGATGTTTACCTCCGAGCAGGTCATGGAATGGGCCTGGCGCGTTCCCTTCTTGCTGAGCCTCCCGATTGGCATCATCGGCGTGATTATCCGTAACAAGATGGAAGACACTCCCCAGTTCGCGGAACTTGAAGAGAAGGGTGAGATTGCGAAGCTGCCCATCAAGGAACTCCTGCGCACCTCCAAGCTCAACCTCATCAAGATCATCGGGTTGGGTGCACTCATCACGGGCGGTTACTACATTGCCTCGGTATACGCCGCCACGTATTTGCAGACGGTTGGCGGGCTTTCGGCCCGGGTTGCATTCCTGTCCACTTCCCTGGCCTTGGTCTTGGGCGTGATCACACTCCCCATCGCAGGCTATTGTGCGGACAAGTTCGGTCGTAAGATCGTGCTTGGCACCGGCTCCGCCTGCGCGCTAATTCTTGGGATGCCAATGTTCATGTTGATGTCCAGCGGAGTTGCTTGGCAGGCCACCATTGCCCAGTCAACGCTGTTCATTTGCGTGTCCATCGTCAACGGCGCGTCATACGTTGCCTATGTTGAAATGCTCAAGGCTTCCGTCCGCTACAGCGGACTTGCACTGGGTAACAACATCACGAACATGTTCCTTGGCGGCACTGCGCCATTCATCGCGACTCTGTTGATCAGCGTGACAGGCAACACGATGGCCCCGGCCGGATACTTTGTTTTCTGCGCACTCCTGACGCTGGTCACGGTCTTCTTCGTCAAGGAGACCAAGGGCATCGAGTTGCAGGGCGACTAGAGAATGGAACGGTGCGTCGCACACGACGAATTCGCAGGAAAGAGCATTCTGATCACCGGTGCTGCCAGTGGGATGGGGCGGGCCGAAGCACTTGCCGCAGCCCAAGGAGGCGGAAAAGTCTGGATCGCTGACGTCTCGGAAGATGGCGCAGCCGTAGCCGACGAAATCCGGGAGGCAGGCGGATCGGCCCAATTCCATCAACTCGATGTCACTGATTGCGCGGCTTGGGAAAAGTTGGCGATGACCATTCAACGACGTGATGGCAAGCTTGACGGCTTGGTCAACAACGCCGGAATCAGCTTTCGCAGCAATATCATGGATACTTCTCCGACCGACTGGCTGCGTGTCATGGACATCAACCTTAACAGTGTCTTTTACGGCATGAAAGCCATGGCACCGTTGATTCAAGCCGCAGGAGGTGGTTCCATCGTGAATATCTCATCCATCGCGGGCATGTTGGGCTACTTCGCCGCGGGCTATGGAGCCAGCAAGTGGGGGGTGCGCGGCCTGTCCAAGGTGGGCGCGCTGGAATTCGCGGACATGGACATTCGCGTGAACTCGGTGCACCCCGGATTGGTGGATACGCCGCTGCTGAATTCCGGGTCGGCAACATTCGTGGAACAGAGCTTGGGCTCTGTCCCCGCTGGCCGATTGGCCCAAGCAGAGGAGATCGCCGACGTCGTCATGTTCCTGCTGTCGGACAAGTCACGATACGTTACCGGCACAGAGATCGTGGTCGATGGCGGCCTCACTTCCGGAGGTCTGTACCACCGCATCCTTCAGGATCTTCATGAAGGAACTTCGGTCAGGTAGCTCCGAATTCTTTTGGGGTGGGCATTAACGTTGGTGCCCACCCCAAATTTCGCCTTACGCTGGTCGGCCGACTCGACGGCATTCTTAGCCGAACTCATGTTTTTTGTTGTAAATGAAAGGAAGCCTTCGTGGTGACGTCAAAGACGAACCCGTCCAAGGAACACGTGTTGTCCAAAATGGGGCCACAGACCAGGAAGATAGCTATCGCGGCCGCAGCTGTGGTGCTCATTGTCCTCGTGGTGGCTTCGGCGAAATGGCTTCGGGGTTCGGGAACCATCGACGGATTCCTGACTGTGTATCCGGGGCACGCTATGCTGCCGACGACCGCGCCAACAGGTTTTCCTTCGTGGCTCGGCTGGCAGCATTTCTTGAATCTGTTCTTCCTGGTGCTGATCATCCGCTCAGGATGGCGAGTGCGTCGGGTCTCGCGTCCGGACGCCTATTGGACCAGGAATAACAGCGGCTTGATCAGGACCAAAGGGGCTCCGGGAAAGATCAGCCTCGACCTGTGGATTCACCTGCTCCTTGATGCTTTCTGGCTCATCAATGGTGTGGTGTTTGTCGGACTTCTCATCGCCACCGGGCATTGGGTGCGGATCGTCCCGACCAGCTGGGATGTCTTTCCAAATGCGCTCTCGGCCGCTCTTCAATATGCTTCACTCGACTGGCCTACAGAGAATGGATGGGTTTCATACAACGCATTGCAGCTCTTGGCATATTTCCTAATCGTTTTCGTGGCCGCACCCTTGGCATTCATGAGCGGTATCAGAATGTCCGGCATATGGCCACAGAACAACAGGCGGCTGAACAAGGTCTACCCGATGACACTTGCCCGAGCTGTGCATTTCCCCGTCATGATCTTCTTTGTAGTCTTCGTCGTGACACATGTTTTTCTGGTTCTGGCTACTGGCGCTCTGCGAAACCTTAACCATATCTATGCTGGCGCGGACGACAACGGATGGCTGGGATTCTGGCTGTTCTTGGGTTCACTGGTGGTCATTTCAGCTGCGGTTGCTCTGGCCCGGCCAGTCTTCATCCGTCCCATCGCGTCCTTGATGGGAACGGTGTCCAAGCGATGATTGTGCTGCGGTTTCCGGCCCGATAGCTTGGGGAACGCTTTCGGAGGACATATCCAGTAGTGTCTTGCGGAACCGGAAGTAGATTTCGATTGTCGCCGTCAATGGGACTAGTGGAGCACTGAAGTTTCTTACACGGGCTTGCACATGTGCGCACCCGTTGGCAGTGCTGCCGAAGCCCTGGCTTCCGCGCCACGGCGCCATTTCTCGGCCGCGGCCCTTTCGGGGCGGCGCGGCCGGCCATAAACTTGGTCCATGCCACGGGACGACCCGTCACCTGCCAACACCGGCACCGCCGAAGCGGAATCCACCGGTGCGGCGGCGCCTCCGAAATCGGGGCGCCGCACGTTCATGCATGTGCTGGTCAATACGGCCCTGGCCAATGTCATCACCAGCTTCCTCTGGTTCGCCCTGACCTTCTGGGTGTATCTGGAGACCCGCTCGGTGCTGGCCACCGGGCTCATCGGCGGGACCTACATGCTGCTGGTCGCATTTTTCGGCCTCTTCTTCGGGGTGCTGGTGGACCGCTACCGCAAGCACGCGGTGATGGTGGGCTCCACGCTGTTCACGGTGGCCTGCTTTGCGGTGGCGGGAACCATGTTCCTGCTGGTTCCCGAGTCCGAGATGCTGAGCTTGTCCGGGATCTGGTTCTGGCTCTTTGCCCTAGTGGTGCTCATCGGTGCGGTGGTCGAACAGCTGCGCAACATTGCCCTGTCCACCACCGTGACCCTGCTGGTGCCGGCGGAGCGCCGGGCCAATGCCAACGGCCTGGTGGGCACCGTGCAGGGGCTCGCCTTCATGATCACCAGCGTCTTCAGTGGACTGGCCGTCGGGTTCCTGGGCATGGGCGGGACGATCGTCATTGCGCTGGTGGCCTGCGTGGTGGTGCTGGTGCACCTGATGGTCCTGCGGATCCCGGAACCGAAGATCGTGCGGGCAGCCGAACGCGAGAGCTTTGCCGAGCTGCGTGCCGGGATCTCCGCGGTCCGGGCGACCCAGGGCCTGTTTGCCCTGATCCTGTTCACCACCTTCAACAACCTCACCGGCGGGGTGTTCATGGCGCTCATGGACCCCTATGGCCTGACGATCTTCCCGGTTCAGATCTGGGGCGTGGTGCTCGGGGTGACCGCCACCGGGTTCCTGGTCGGGGGCGGGCTGGTGGCCAAGTTCGGCCTGGGCAAGAACCCGATCCGCACCATGCTCGTCCTGGTGGCGTGCACGGGATTCCTGGGTGCGACTTTCACGATCCGCGAGTGGTGGTGGCTGTATGCGGTGGGCATCTGGATCTACATGATGCTGATTCCGGCGGTGGAGGCAGCGGAGCAGACGGTGATCCAGAAGGTCGTCCCGTACAAGGTCCAAGGCCGGGTGTTCGGCTTTGCCATGACCTTTGAGGCCGCTGCCGCACCGATCACCGCCTTCCTGATCGCGCCGCTGGCCGAGTTCTGGATCATCCCGTACATGAACTCCCAAGCCGGGAAGGAAGGTTGGGGTTGGTTGCTGGGGGATGGGGACGCCCGCGGGATCGCGCTGGTGTTCCTGGTGTCGGGGATCGCCTCGATCGTGCTGGGGTTTGCCGCGCTGGCCACGCGTTCGTACCGGCGGCTGTCGGTAGCCTACGCCACGGCGCCGGAGAGCGCACCGGAGCAGTAGTGGCCACCCTTGGGCACTGATTGCCGAGCGGGTGCCGGGCGTCGTCATTCCTGCCCTGATGCATTCCGGAGTGTCGGTGTTCCGCCTCACCACTGAGGCCCGGAAGGAATAGCCATGCGGTGGGGCCGGTTGCACCAGACAACCACCCCCGACCTTTGGAGTACTGCCCCATGGACCTTTTTTCCCCGCTCACCCTCGGTGACCTCGAACTGCCCAACCGCCTGGTCATGGCGCCGCTGACCCGCTCGCGCTCCCGCACGGACGGCGTGCCGAACGACGATGTCGTCGAGTACTACCGCCAGCGCGCCTCGATGGGGTTGATCGTCTCCGAGGGCGTGTACCCCAGCGCCACCGGCCAGGGCTTCGTCCGCCAGCCCGGGCTTGTCACGCAGGAGCAGATCGCCGGATGGAAGCGCGTCACCGACGCCGTTCACGCCGAGGGCGGGTTGATCGTCGCCCAGGTCATGCACGCAGGCCGGGTCACCCACCCCGATACCACCGGGCAGGGCCACGTCGTGGCCCCGAGTGCCATCGCCGTGGACGGGGTCACCCGGACCTACATGGGAAAGCATGCCTACCCTGTCCCGCACGCTCTGGGGACCGACGAGCTTCCGGGCATCGTCGAGGAGTTCGTGAATGGATCCCGCAATGCGATCGCCGCGGGGTTCGACGGCGTGGAACTGCACGGGGCCAACGGCTATCTGCTGCACGAGTTCCTGGCCCCGAGCGCCAATACCCGCACCGACGCCTATGGCGGGTCCCCGGAAAACCGGGCGCGCATGGTGATTGAGGTCGCCATGGCCGTGGCCGACGCCATCGGTGCAGGCAAAACGGGGCTGCGCATTTCCCCCGAGCACAACGTCCAGGGCGCGGTGGAAACCGATCCGGCGGATGTCGCGGCCACCTATGCCGCTCTCATCGACGGGATCGCCCCCTTGGGCCTGGCCGCGCTGAGCATCCTGCACGCCGATCCAGCCGGCGCCCTCGTCCAGGACCTGCGCGCCCGTTTCGGTGGACCGGTCCTGCTGAACACCGGCTTCCAGACCGTCACCACCTACGACGACGCCGCTGCGGTGGCCGCAAACGGCTGGGGAGACGCCGTGGTGGTCGGCCGCCCGGCGATCGCCAACCCGGATCTGGTGCGTCGCTGGCAGGAAGGCCTTCCGCTGAACGAGCCCGATGCCTCCACCTTCTACACCGAGGGGTCCGCCGGCTACACCGACTACCCGTTCATCCAGAACTAGACAGGACTGCGGCGGGTCTACCTGCCCAGCGATTGCACAAAGGCGAGGCCCGCAGCCGATATTTCGGTGCGGGCTTCGTCGCGGGAAATCGTTGGCTCGCCGTCCCCGGATTGCGTCCCGTAGTCACCAAAGTTTGCATGCACACCGCCGTTTATTTCCGTGTAGGTGGTGTCTTTCGGAAGCAGGGAACGCGAGGCCTTGAGCTTTTCCGGGGTGGTCAAGGCGTCGTTGGATGCCGAGATCGAAAGCACGGGCACCGGCAGGGTGCGCATGTCCGAGGCTGGATATGAGGCAAAGAACAGCACCCCGGCCACGGGTCTTCCCGGATCGTTGGCGAGGGACTGCGCATCGATAGCGGCCACCACCCCGCCGAGTGAATGCCCGCCGAGGACCCACCGGGCGACCGGGCGGTGCTCGGTGCGTGCGGCGTTGAAGGCCCCCGTGGACAGGAAAGCAATGCCAAAGGGCTGTTTCGGGATGACGACGGTGTGGCCGCTCTCGGCCAGCGGCCGCAAGACCGCGGCATAGGCCCGGGCGTCGACCAAGGCTCCGGGCTGGAAAAATACCCCGACGTCGCTGGGCGTGCCGGTGGGTGTCATCAAGATTTGCGTTGGGGACTCCGTGACGGTGAGCGTGCCGTCGGAGACCATTGCCGAGAGGGCCGCGGGTGCGGCGCTGTACGGCACGAGCCAGCAGCCCAGGGACAGGACCCCACAGGAGGCCAACAGGCCGATGGTGCGCAGCACCTTGAATCTGCGGTGCCCGGGCGTGTGCCGGCGCCAGGAACGGATGGCGACCGCCGTGCACACGATGAAGAGCAGCCCGAGCAGGATCGCGTACGCCGGGTGTCCGTGCACGAGCATGTCACCGGTGGAGATTCCCGCCCAGACCACGGCGACCGCCCCGAGGGCCGAGACGAGGCGTACTGCCCAGAAGAGGACCACTTCGCTGCGGTTCATCGCCGCCCTGCTTCGTTGTGTGCGTTCGGTTCCACGGTGGTCATCTTTCGTTCAGGGTTCGGGCTCCATGGTGGACTTCTTTCGGGCTTGCGCGCCCCCGGCCCGGAGCCGGCAGGTTATCTGGCGCACCGCTGGGCGGTGCCATCATTCCCGGGTTGACGGCTCGGTTTTCGGCCGCAACCCGGGTAAGTGTCCGCACGGCCGGTGTGGTCGACCCCGAGGCTTGTCGGAGCCAAAAGAATCCTTCCAGAGATCCTTCCATGGTGGAACTATGTAGGAGTAGTCTGGCACACGTGGAAGCAGACAACGAGCGATACCTTAGGCTGCGCTGGTTTGGATTGGGCGCCATCAGCCTCTCGGTGGCACTGATCATCATGGACAGCACCATCGTGGCGGTGGCGGTCCCGGCGATCATCAACGACTTGGGTCTGAGCACGACCCAGGTGCAATGGATCCAGGAAATCTACACCCTGGTGTTCGCCGCATTGCTGCTGGTCTGGGGCAGGGTGGCGGATCGGGTCGGCCGGCGCCGGATCCTGGCGCTGGGACTGCTGATTTTCTTGGCCAGCTCGGCCCTGTGTGCCTTGGCCCCCTCCGGCGGCTGGTTGATCTCCGCACGCGCGGTGCAGGGGATCGGAGGCTCGATGATCCTTCCGGCCACCCTCTCGTTGCTCAATGCCACCTTCCGCGGCAAAGAACGCACCATCGCCTTCGCAGTGTGGGGCTCGACCATCGGCGGCATGGCCGCCGTGGGCCCGATCGTTGGCGGATGGCTCACATCCTCCTTCTCCTGGAACTGGGCGTTCTTGATCAATGTCCCGCTGGGGTTGATCGCGGCAGGCGGTGTCCTGTACTTCGTGGCCGACTCCAGGGAAAACGCCACCGTGAAACTCGATGATTACCTCGGCGCCCTGCTTTCCGTGGTCGGCTTTGGATCCTTGGCCTTTGGCCTGATCGAGGGGCGCCACTATGGGTGGTGGAGTGCCAACACCGATGCGCCATTCCCTTTGTTTGGACTATCCCCGGTACCGGTGTCCTTGGTGTTGTCGGTGCTGGCGCTGGTCGGATTCATTCTCTTGGAACGTTCGCGGTCGCGGGCGAATCGAAGTGTCTTGCTCGACCTTTCCCTGTTCAACATCTCATCCTTCTCGCGAGGAAACCTCACCGCCTTGACCGTGAGCCTGGGCGAGTTCGGGTTGATCCTTTCCCTCCCGTTGTGGTTTCAAAACGTCTTGGGACTTAGCGCGCTTCAGGCCGGGGTGGCGTTGGTGCCGTTGGCCGCGGGATCCTTTGTGGCCTCCGGTTCGATATCCGCGCTGTCCAAGTCGCTGCCTGCAGTGCGCATGGTGCAGCTGGGTGTTGGACTGGAGATTGTTTCAGTGGCAACCCTGGCCCTGTTGATCCGCCCCGATTCCTCCACCTGGATGACCTCGGCCATCCTCTTTGTCTATGGAATCGGGGTGGGGTTCGCCACCGCCCAGCTGACCCAAGTGGTACTGGCCGATGTCCCGGTGCAGCAGTCGGGACAGGCAGCCTCCACCCAGTCAACGGCGCGGCAAGTGGGTTCCGCCCTGGGAATCGCGATCCTGGGCACCGCGCTGTTCACCACCTTGAAGAATTCCACCGAGTCCCAGGTTTCGGGGTTGGTGGCCCAGTTCCCGCAGCTCCGGGGTGTCGTGGATTCGGTGACCCACAGTTCGGGCGGCACGATCTCGGCATTGGCCGGAAATCCGCAAACCGCAGCCATCGCCGACGCGGCACGGAATGCATTGACCCAGGGAGTGTCCGTGGCTGCATGGATTGCGGCCGGAGTCCTGGCGCTCGGCTTGTTGACCAGCCTCAGGTTGAAGCCCGCACTTCCGCCCCCTGAAGAGCCACAGGCTGCCGACGCGGGCGGGGAAAGGAAGCCGCGGCATGCCAAGGGCGTCTGGCCCATGGAAACCGCCCGGACGGCGCACCGGGCAACGGACGGGAACACCTCGGGCCAGTAGCTTGGCGCGCCGGGCGCAAATCAATGCCCATCAGGCTCGGAGTCCCGCGGGCAAGTGGATCATGGGCCGGCGACAGCCCGCACCCTGCGGGGTGCCGCCGGCGCAGGGTGCGCCAGGCACCGTCTACTTCCCGGCAGTTGCCTTGGCCAGGGCAGCACGCAGTTGGCTGCGTCCAGCGCCCTCCCGCAGGGATCGGCCCAGCGAGTGCATCGCGTCGCGGGTGTCCTGTGGAAGCGATAGCATGGCGCCCAGGGCGCGCCGGAGCTCTTGAACCGTCGCGGTGTTGGGTGCCAGTACGGCACCAAAACCGATGTCCTCCAGGGCCGCGGCGCCGGCGAACTGGTCCGTGGAAAACGGCAGAACGACGGTAGGCACCCCAAAGGTCAGGGACTCGGTGACCGAGTTGTTTCCGCCGTGGGTCACGGCGGCCGCGGCGGAACCCAGCAACGTGACCTGGGGCAGGAATTCACCGACGAGCCAGTTATCCGGGACTTCGCCCAAGGACTCGGCACCGGCGGAACCATACGCCACTGCGGCGCGGATATTGGATTCCTTCAAGGCGGTGACGACCTTGTTCAGCACATCCCCGCGCACCGAGAGAAAGCTGCCGAAGCTGACATAGACAAAAGGTTCATCGCTCTCGGAGATCCACTCCTCGATGTGGGCCTCCGCCGCTTCGGTGCGAACCGATGACCCAATGAAGATGTGCGGGGGAAGATGCCCGGCACGTTCTTCGCCCACGAGTTCACCGGGGTAGTTGAAGACCAGCACGTCGCCATGTTCGGCAAAGGCGTCGGGGGAGGGAAGCAGTTCGGGTGCCAACTGCGCCAGGGCCGAATTCCATTCGGAGGTAAAGGATTCGGACACCCGGGTGCAAAGGTTCCGCAGCTCCTCGATTTCCTGGTCCTCCGGGGAGAATGCCGCCGGCCAGGCCGGCGGCAGGCCGTAGACCTCCGCCGCCGCCGGAAGCGGGAGGGCCGTGGGGTGGCCCAAGACCACATCGATGTGCTCGATCCCGGCGGCAACCATCCCCAAGCGGGCGCTGAAGGCCAAATGGTCCACGATGATCGTCTCCGGTGCAACATCCTCGATGATCCGCTGCACGGCCCTTGCGGTCTTCACCGGTTCCCACATGAGGTCATTCATGCGGGCCTCGGCCTGGAATGCCAGGGTCTGGACCATGCCCAGGCGGGTGGCGGCAAAAAACCCGCGCAGGGCGTCATCCTCGCCCTCGGGCTGTTCCTCCGCCCGGATCACCCCGGGGTTCGAACCCCGACTCAGCTGCAGGTGGACATGCTCGAAGCCGAAGGACTCCACGATTGACGCGGTTGCCCCACCGGAGGCGACCACCACCCGCTCTCCGGCCTCAAGCCAGTTGGCGCCCAACGCGGCCAGCGGGTAAAGGTGGGAAGCATAGTCGGGACTGATGATCAGCAGTGTCATGGGACGAAAACCAGCTCTCGTTGAAGTTCCACGTCTGCGTGGTGCACATCGGAATATACCTTGGCCAGGGCGCGCGCCATGGCTTGGACGGTGAAATCGGCCTCAACAACGGAGCGCGAGTAGGTGGCACGTTCCTGGCTGGTCTCGGCCGCGGCGGAATCCAGCGCCTCCAGGATGGCAGCGCGCAGCCGGGCGGTGTTCCAGGTGGCGGTGAGGAACCCGGTGTGTCCTTGCTCGAGGTAGGTCGCCGGCCCCCCGGAATCCGGGGCCACCACCAGCAGGCCCGAGGCCATGGCCTCGAGCAGGGCAATCCCGAATTCCTCCTTGAGGCTGCCACAGACGTAGACCCCGGCTTCGGCGGCAAGTCCCGGAATACCGGTGCGTGCCGCGGCGACCCAACGGGCCACGGTGTCGTTGGGCCGGTGCCCGGGCAGGATCAGTCCGGCCGGTTCCCGGGACCCGGGATCGACCAGCGCGTCGATCCGTTCGAGCTGTTCGCGTTCGTCGGGCGAGGGATGGTTCAGGTTCCCGCCGACCAGCAGCAGGTTGGCCCGCTGCTGCAGGTCCGAGCCGGCCCAGGCCTCCACGATGGTGGCCATGCCCTTGACCCGGTGGAACCTGCCCACACTGATGAGCAGCGGCTTCCCGCGGCGTTCGGCGGGAAGCCGGGCCAACAGCCCGCGCAGCTGCACCAGCGGTTCACTGGCTTCGCCTCCGGCGGCAAGCTCCTGGGCTTCGGCCACCGCCCGGTCGATGACCTTCAGGTCGATGCCCTCGGGGACCACTGTGTGGCGCTCGGGCTCCAGGGCCATGTCCAGGCCCACCAGTTCCTTCATGTCCCGTGCGAGTTCCGGGCGCGGGAAGAACACGGTGTGTGCCGCCGTGGCGGCCATGCGCTGGACCAGGCGCGCACGGAACCAGAAATGCTCCACCTCGTCGATGCTCCCGAAATTCTCCCGGGTCAATTGCCCGGAAAGATCCATGGAGTTGATCACCGCGTGCGGGTCCGGTGCCACGGTGAACACGACGGGGATCTCGAGTTTGCGGGCGACGTCGAACGCGGCCAGGCTTCCCACGTCGGCCATGCGCAGGTGCAGCGCATCGACCCGTCCCAGGGACGTGAGGATGCGGTGGATGCCGCGGCGTGCCGCCACCCGCAACGGCCACGCCGTTGCGGAGGGCATGGGGTCCTGCAGCAGGGGAACACGGCCGTAGACGTGGCCGGTGGCGGTCTCCCGCAGGGTGTCCAGGCTCCGTGCCGCTTCGACCAGCCCCCCGCGGGAAAGGGTCACCACACGGCTGACCGTGTAACGGCCATCCGCCTCGGGTCCCGGGGTGGCGGAGGCCGGATGGTTCCCGTGGCCGTGGACCAGCGCATCGCCCAGGCGCACCAGCAAGGTGGCGATCCCGCCGGTGTCCCCGCTGCCGGCGTGGCTCAGGTGCGCGTCGATGTCCGCATGCAGGAACAGCTGGGCGATCGTGAGCCCCTGCCCGGGAATACCGGGATCGGGCCGTGGGGCGGGGGTTTCGGCGAGATCCGCCAGGGTGAGCCGGGCAGCCTGGGCCAGCAGGCCGTTTTCCCGCGCGAGCGCTTCGAGGTACATCGTGGTGTCCTCGGAGCACGCATGCTGGCCCAGCGCCACGACCGCGGCCACCCGGACGTCTTCCGCCTCGCCGGTGTTCCGCGCGATGCGCTCAAGCAAGTGGATGGCCGTCTCGTGCTCCACCAGGCCCAGGGTTTCGACCAGCCGATAACGTCCCGCCTCGTCCACGACGCCCAGCAGCGCGCCCTCGAGTCCCACGGTGATCGTTTCGGGCACGGTGGCCGCCCAGTCTTCAAGGGTTCGCTGCGCGAGCATCCCCGCGAATCCCCCCGTGTGCACCAGTCCGATGAGCCGCCCCACGGATTTGCTGCGCGGCGTCCGGGAACCGTGGGCCCAGGCGGCATGCTCGCGGATGAACCCTTGGTCGCTGGAGAGCAATTCGGCCAGGAGCCTGTCGGCTTCCTCGTCGTTGACCTGGGCGAGGGCATGGATGGCGGCGATCGCCGCGACCTGGTCGGGCCCGGAAATGGTGCTGCGCAGCAGTCGCAGGTTGCGCACCCCGCCGTCCCTGCCGGCTTCCACGGCCAGTTCATCGGCCAGCCGCAGCGCATCGACCAACCGGTCGGCCTTCTTCACGGCATCGAGACAGCTTTGGATCCGCATGCATACACCTCGTCCAGGAATGGCCAACTTGGCACGGCTTGTGACCTGCGCTTCCAACCCTACACAATCCCTAGCCTAGCTAGCTATCGTCGTGTGGGCTTCGATTGCCTCCACCAGGCAGACCGGGTCAGCTGCCGCGGCGGTGCAGCCTCGCATCCCGGCCCCGGGGCACCCTGCGGCGAAGCCCGGCACGGCCGGAGCCGGGCGGGGGCCTGGAACTGTTCGCCCGGGGAATGTCCGGGCTCGCGAAATGCCCCTCATTCCTTTACGCAGTGGTCGGCACGATCGTTGGCTGCATTGTCTAGACGTTCGCCGTCCTTGGAGCCCTCACCTTCCCGGTTGGCGGCTCAAGCCCGGTATTCGGCAAGATCGCGCAGTGGATTGGCGTGGCTGTCGCGGTGCTTTCGATAGCCAACGCGGACCTGCCCAGCGGTACCTGGCTTGCACCCATCCACCAGGTGGTGGGTGCCTGGCGGTATCTCGCCGTGAACAACTCGTACAACAAGTGCAACGCACAGGCCGCGGCTGGCTCGGGCGGCACCCATCACCTCGTGGCCTGCAATCACAGGCTCGCGCAGCTGTCCAAGCGCCCCGAGTGCCGCCAGCCGCGGACCCCGGACCTGGACGGAGGTGGCAAACGCCTTGCGCTGCATGACGGCGGACCCGGGGCACGGGACCGAATCCGGCATGCGCCTCAGTTGTGGTTTCCCCGCACACAATGCCCGAAAGCATGCGAGTCAACCATTTGGTTGATCCGGCGGCTGGAAACAGCCGATACCCTCGGATCATGCTCCTGCCTGCGATCGTACTCATCACCGCTGCCCTGATCTTCTACTCGATCGGTGTCTGGGCCGAACACCTCCAGCGCGTGCTCAAATGGTGGCACGCCGGGTTCTTCGCAGTGGGCCTGGTTTGCGATGCCAGCGGAACCTATCTGATGTCCCGGATTGCGGCAACCGGCGGGGTCCAGGCCAGCGAGTTGGGGACCGGGCTCAACACCATCATGGCCGTCACCGGTGCGGCGGCCTTGCTGCTCATGGTGCTCCACCTGGTGTGGGCCGTGATCGTGCTGCTGCGCAACCGTGAAGCCGAGAAATCGAGCTTTCACAAGTTCTCCCTCATCGTGTGGGTCATCTGGCTGGTTCCCTACTTCACCGGAGCCATCGGCGCAAACATGGGATGATGCCGGCGGTGCACGGCCGGTCCCACAGCCAGGAACGGTTCCCGGCGGCTGCGGCACTTGTATCCCCATGCCGTTGTGGAATACGGCCATGCCGTGGAAGTCGACCCGTCGGGTAGCGAAAGACTGTCGCAGGCCCGGGAACAGAAGATTCACGGTCTGCGCCTCGAACGCAAACAGCAGATCATCTCCACACGCCCGGGTACAGCCCGGCCTGCTGCCCTGGTGCAGCAACTCGAAGCCCTGGACCAGAACAACGACGACGCCCAGATGCGCTGGTTCAAGGACTTCACACGAGAGCACCCGCGGCAGGAATCCTGAAGAATCCTGCACAGCACCCAAGACACACGGCCACGGCCAATACGTGATCGGTTGGTAATGGGTATTCCGTCGATGAATGACGTCAAACCCTTGCGTCGTCAATTGTCCAGACAACGTCTGGACAATTGAGTTGGAGCCACAACGTCGCGCTCCTGAACAAGGTGGATGACCATGACCTGCGTCGATGGCACGCATCCCGGGCTCTCCAGCATGGCTGGTATTTCGTGTAGTCCGGTATTAATCGTCTAGGGATTCTTGGACTACATCTGTCAAGCTGAGTGGAGTCACTAGACGCCTAGTCTGGCTGGTTTTGCTTCGGGCAGGTTGACGCCGACCAGGTCGGCCGGGGACGGCGTGGTGGGTCAACGGCAGAACCTCCCGGGGTATTGGGCGTACAAGTGTTGGCCACGCAGTGGAGGACCTACTTCGTGGCGTTGGGGTGGTGCGTGTGGATATCGATCAGGACCACTGTTTGCCCTCGACGTAGAACCAGACCCTGGCCCCGTGGAAAAGCTCGTATTGCCGGCGCCTGTGGGTGGTGCCCTAGTGGCAACAAATTCCAGGTCGCCCTTCATGCCGTAGCAGGTGGAGTCGTTGGCCAGGGGATCAAGGGTCATCCGTTCCCAAGCCTGGACGACAGTGTTCCGCTGAACGGCCAGGACATTGATCCACCCAGTGCGGGCGTTGGCGGTCCCGAAGGTGATCTCGAACTCGCTGCGGCGCAGCGGGCGGGTGACTCTCTCCTTCTTGGGAGTCACTGACCGGCCCGGGGGGCGGTCACGGGGTCCATGGGCAAGGTGATGCGCTCCATAATGCCCGCCTTCGCGCAGCTGGAGCCCGGGCAGCGGGCCGAACGCACGCGGGCCGGCCGGCTGGCAGTTACGCCTGAACGCCCGCGGCCTTGGTGGCCGGTGCGGCCCCGAGCCGCTCCGAGACCTGCCCGGCAGCGCCTGTGACGGCCTCGGCCAGCGCCTCGAAGCTGTTCAGCTTGTACACGCGCGAGCGTGGCGCGCTGACGGTGATGCACCCCACGACGATCCCCCGGTAGTCACGCACCGGGGCGGAGACCCCGTATTCCTCGTCCGTGGTGTACCCGTCATTGACCGCGTAGCCGGTCTCCCGCACTTGCTCCAGATGCGCGGCCACCGGGTGCGGTGCCGTGCTGTCGGCCTCAATCGTCATGGTTCCGTCCCCCAGGAGGCGCTGTACCTCGGCCGGCGGAAGTTCGGCCAGCAGAACGCGCACCGATGAGCTTTCGTACCGGGAATAGCGGGTGCCGATTGCGGCGGTGTGCTTAACCTGGTGGGGACTGGCCACCTGTTCCACCACGATCGCCTCCTTCCCGTTCCACACCGAGATGGCAGCGGTTTCCCGGGTGGCGGATGTCAGGCCCTCAAGATAGGGCAGGGCCGCACGCCGGACGTCCAGGTCGGCCAAGAGCGGCCCGGAGAGCATGATGAGGCCCAGGCCGAGCCGGAATCGCCCCGTTTGCTCGTCCCGCTGGATGTATCCGGTCTCGGCCAGCCCGTTCAGGATCCGGGAGACGGTGCTCTTGTGCAGATTGACCCGGTTTGCGATCTCGGTGACCCCCAGGACGGGGTTCTCGATGGAAAACGCCTCCAATACCGCCAGGCCATTGAGCAGCGACGCGGCAACACCTTGGGTGTTCTCCGAAACCTGTTGCGTCTTTCCCACCACACACCTTCTTCCGCGGAATCCTCCGCCTTGTTGACAGCCATCTCAACCCACGGCCATCGATCGTCCGCACCCGCCAACCCAGGCAGCGGTGCCCCGAAAGGGTTAAGGCAAGAGTTTACCCAACCCCTTGCGCTGTTGCTTTACCAGCAACTATATGTCTTATGAAGCACCTTTCGGGGGGCGGGCAACGGCCCGCCGTTCATCCGGCCCACTCCCGGACAGGCCCAGCACGAGCGCACGTGGCAGCGGCACCCTTGCGGTTCGCGCTTCCAGGGAGCACGGAAGCAACCCGGGCACGCAGGCATCGGATGCTCCGCTGCGTGGTTCGGCTGTTCCAACGCTACGTCCAGAGGATGCTGGAGTGGCCCGGACTCATTAATGTCCGCCCGGCGGCAACTCCCTGGGAAACAGGGAGTTGCCGCCGGGCGGACGGTGTCCGTGGTTCGGAGTTCAGGCGCGTCAGTCGGTGCGGACGGTGCGGGGATCGACGTTGCGGGCAGCGAAGATCAGGATCCCGGAGGCCAGGATGGGGATGACACCCCACCACAACGTGGCATTGATCCAGCCGCTGCCCGCGGCCAGGGAAGCGGTGATCAGCAGGCCGCCGATGATCGCACCGACCTGGCCCGCGGCGTTGATCAGCGAGCTGCCGGTGGCCCGGGTATGGACAGGGAAACTCTCACCGGTGAAGAACATCAGGGCCGAGAAGGGGCCGATGAGGAAGAACAGCCCGGCGCTATAGAGTGCGATGATGAGCGGGAAGTTCCCGTTCGGGGCTTGGAGCATGGTGAAGAAGGACCCGGCGCACAGGATCCAACCGATGCCAATGGCGTTGCGACGTCCAATTCGGTCACCCAGCCAGCCATGGAAAAGGTAACCGGCGAAGGCCGTGGCATTGGAGATGATCAGGACCAGTAGCGCGTTGCTGAACTCGATGCCCTTGCCGTCGGGTGCCGTCAACAGCGAGGTGCCAAGGATCGCGAAGGACAGGACACCGAGCCAGTTCAGGAGGAAGGCGCCACCGATCGTCACGGTGGAGCGCAGCGATTCCCCGCGGAAAACGGAGGCCAGGGGACTGGCCTTCTCAGAGACATCGATGCCGTGCTTCTGTCCGAGCAACTGTGCCACCTCCAGTTGACCGGCCTTGATCATCCGGTCGATTTGGTGACGATGGGAGAACTGTGGGCTTTCCTTGAGCCAGCGTCCGGCGTAGAGGATGAAGACGGCGGGGATGGCGGCGACGATGAAGCAGAGCTGCCAACCGCCGATGGGGAACAGCAGGTACACGGACCCGGCGGCGAGCACGGAGCCGACCGGCCAGCCGGACTGGACCAGCGAATAGACCAGCCCTCGGCGCTTGGCCTTGGCCGGGTCGCTGTTGTGGGCGAACATCTCGTTGAGATAGGCCGCGTTGATGGCCTGTTCGGCGTAGCCGAGACCGGCCAGGGACCGCACCAGGACCAGGAAGACGAGCCCCAGTCCGGCGGCGAGGCCGATGACCCAGCCGACCATGGCGGTCAGCAGCGAGGCCACGGCGGCTCCGGCCACGGCGATCAGGATGCCCTTGCGCCGGCCGATCCGGTCCACGATCGGGCCGATCGCGAAGGCCACGATGGCCGTGCCTGCCGTGACCCAGGTGTTGACTTCGGTCGAGTGGGCCCCTGTCCATCCGAGGTCCTCGGCGAGCTGGGGCAACAGGTTCCCGAAGAGGACGAAGTCGTAGACGGCGAAGGTCCAGGCGAAGAAGCAGATCCAGGTGGCCAACCGGACGTCCTTGGGCCGGACATCCGATTCGACAAATTGAGTTGGTTGCACAGTAGACATGACGATTCCTTGAGGACGGTGGGGAAATGACAGAGGCAGGGCGGGAAAATGACAGAGACAGGGTGGTGGATCAGGAACGAAGGGGCGGATTAGCGACCAGGCAATGACGCTGGCCTCCAATCCGCCCCCTTTTTCCGCTACGGCTTCGGGATCAGTTGATGGGACTGAGCTCGGATGCCACGTTCTTCCGGAGTTCTGCGGTGGCGACCAGGTCGACCGTGAGCTGGTCGTTGACCTCCTTGAGAACCACGCCGTAGTCGCGGGTGGCGGCCTCGGCGGTGGTGAAGCCATCCAGCACGTCCTCGAGTACCTTCATCGGGTCGCGCTTGAGCGGATCGCCGAATCCGCCGCCGCTGGGCACAGTGATCTGGAGGGAATCGCCGGCCGTCAATTGCCAGCCGGTGACCTTGGAAGGCCAGTACGCCTCCCCGTCCCGGCCGGGATTCTTCACCAAGGACGCGTTCAGGCCGTCATGGCCGCCAAAGGCGCCCCAGGGAACATCCGAGTCGTGGCGCTCACCCTCGCAGGTGACCGCGGTGTCGGTCAGGAAGGTGTTCTCCCGCACGATGCCGATGCCACCGCGGAACTCACCGGCGGCTGCCGGATCGTCGCGCAGCTCGTAGCGGTCGGTGCGCATCGGGAAGCGCCACTCGAGTTCCTCGATCGGGTTGTTGCGGGTGTTGGCGATGAGGTTGTCGACCGAGTCGGGCCCGTCCGAGTGCTGGCGCCCGCCGTAGGAGCCTTCGTTGACCTCGAGGTAGACCCAGTACTCGCCCTGCTTCTGGTCCCAGCCGGAGTAGGACATGAAGTGGATGTGCGCCGAGTTCCCGGCGGTGACCCGTTCGGGCATCACCGGAGCCAGTGCCCGCAGGGCCAGGTCCACGGCCCGCTGGACCTGGGAGAACCGGCTGAAGGTGGCCGCCGGGTAGGTCGGGTTGAAGATGGTGCCTTCCGGGGCGATCACCTTCAGCGGCTTGAGCATGCCCTCGTTCTGCGGGACGAACACCGGGAAGGCGACCTCGTCCAGGAACATCATGCGGGTGATGAACGTGAACGCCGAGACCGTGGTGCCCTCGAACGCGCAGTTGTAGGCGGTGGGCACCTGTTCGGAGGAACCGGTCAGGTCGTAGGTGATCTCGTCGCCCTCGACGATGACCTTGACCACGATGGGCAGTTTCTTGCCGTAGTTGCGCCCGTCGTCGTCGAGGTAGCCGACCTCCGTCTCGTACACTCCGTCCGGGACCTTGGCGATCTCCTGGCGCAGCATCCTCTCCGAGTAGTCGATCCAGAACTGGCCGGCGTCGCGGACCGAGTCCAGGCCATAGCGTTCCACCAGCGCAAGGTAGCGGGACTTGGCGAGGTCGCAGGCGGCGATCATCGCCTGGAAGTCGCCCTCGTTGGAGGTGGGTGTCCGGGTGTTGTTGAGGATGTGCTGGATCAAGGACGCCTGGCGGACACCCTTCTCATAGACCTTCACCGCCCGGAAGATGGTGCCCTCGGACTGGATGTCCTGGATGTCCACCATCAGCCCGGAGAACGCACCGCCGTTGTCGATGAGCTGCCCGGAGGCGCCGGCGAAACCGACGAGTTGCCCGTCGTGGAAGATCGGTTCGATGATCGCCACGTCCGGGGAGTGCGTGGCGCCCAGGTACGGATCGTTGTGCAGGATGACATCCCCCTCGTGGATGTCATCGCCCAGGACCGAGATGACGCCCTTGACGATCTTGGGCATCGAACCCATGAACATCGGGGTGGAGTCGGATTCGGCCAGCACGTTGCCGTCCTTGTCGAACAGCCCGGCACCCAGGTCCTCGGACTCGCGGATGATCGAGGAGTAGGCCATGCGGAAGAGCACCGAGGCCATCTCCTTGGCCGCGGAGTTCAGTGCGCCGCCGATCACGCGCATCAGGATCGGGGTTGCCAGCTGCTCGACGCTCTGGGTGGCCGCCGGGCAGGCGATGACCAGGTTGCCGGCCTCGTCGACCGTCCCGGTGAAGCCCGGGGGAATGACCGTGGTGGAGTCGTACTGCTCGATGACTGCCGGGCCGGCAAAGGTGGTTCCCACGCCCATCTTGTCCCGGTCATAGAAGCCGGTGTCCAGGGTGACCGGCTTGCCGTCCTGCTGGAAGGTCACCGGACGGGTCTCCACCAGGGCCTGTTCCAGGGAGCCGGACTTCGTCGCCTCCGGCGTGGGCAGCTCGTCCATCACGGCCCGGGCCTCCACGCGGATGTTGATGACCTCCACGGTGCCGTCCTTGAAGCGGTGGCCGTACTCCTCGAAGTGGGCGTCGTGGAAGGCGGCCTCGGCCTGGTCCAGCCAGGCGGTGGTCACCGGACCTTCGGGGACATCGAAGCGAATCTCGTAGCCCTGGCCCTCATAGCGGGCGTCGGCCAGCCAGTCGATCCTGCGCCGTTCGGCGGGGACTTCCTCGGCGTCCAGCTGCGCATTGGCGTCGCGTTCAAGTTGTTCGAAGGATGCCTGGATGGCCGCCGGATCGGCGTCGGCGAACCTGAACCGGTTGGTGGCAACGAACTCGTACTGCTCGTCGGTGGCCAGCAGCCCGATGCCGGCGATGATGCCCGGGTGGGCCGGGACCAACACATGCGGGATCTCCAGTTCGGCGGCGATCTCGCAGGCGAACAGAGCGCCGGCGCCGCCGGCCGCGACCAGGGTGAAGTCGCGCGGGTCGTAGCCACGGCGCACCGAGTTCTGCTCGATGGCCTGGGTCATGCCGAATTTCTGGATCTGCAGCGCGCCCAGGGCGGCCTCCTCGACGGACATGCCGAGCTTGTCGGCCAGTTTCTCCATGGCCGTGCGGGCGCCGTCGAGGTCCATGTCCAGGCCCGAGCCGGCCAGCATGCGGTCCGGACGCATCCGGCCCAGCAGCACCTGGGCGTCGGTCGACGTTGGCTCCGTGCCCCCGCGTCCGTAGCAGACCGGTCCCGGGACGGCGCCGGCCGACTGCGGGCCGACGCGGAAGACGCCGCCGGCATCGACATAGGCGATGGAACCGCCGCCGGCGCCAATGGTGTCGATGTCCACCATGGGAACCATGGCCTGGTGGTCCCCGATCTTGGTGTCCAGCAGGTGGCGCATGCGCAGCTCGCCCTGGTAGGCGACGCCGATGTCCGCCGAGGTGCCCCCGATGTCCAGGGTGACGACGTTCTCGAAGCCGGACTGCTTGGCGGCCCACATGCCGCCGATCAGGCCCCCCACCGGACCGGACATCATCAGGGTGACCGGTCGCTTGGCGGCCTCGCGGATGGGCACCATGCCGCCGGAGGACTGCATCAGCAGGATCTCGCGCCGGTAGCCCAAGCCTTCGGCCTGTTCCTGCAGACGGTGCAGGTAACGCGAGACCCGCGGCCCGACATAGGCATTCAGGGCAGTGGTGGAGAACCGCTCGTACTCCCGGTACAGGGGGACGATCTCGCTGGACAGGGACAGGTAGGCCTCGGGGAACTCCTCGTTGACGATCTGCCCGATGCGCCGCTCGTGGGCGGGATTCAGGTAGGAGTGCAGCAGGCACACGGCGATGGCCTGGACACCTGCGGCCTTGAGTTCGCGCACCCGGGTGCGGACCTCGTCCTCGTCCAGGGGAACCAGGACCTCGCCGTGGGGGGCGGTGATGCGTTCCTTCACGGTGAGCCGGTGGCGGCGCTTGATCAGCGGCTTGGTCTGCCACGGCAAATCCTGCTGGAGGGAGAAATTGTGCGGCTTCTTGTGGCGGGCAATGTGCAGGATGTCCCGGAATCCCTCGGTGGTGATCATCCCGACCTCCGCCCCGGTATGCGTCAGCGCGGTGTTCGTGGCCACCGTGGTCCCGTGCACCAGCTGGTCGATCTCCGACAGGGGCACACCGGCCTTCTCACAGAGCATCTTGATGCCATTGACCACGGCCTCGGACGGGTCGTGTGGGGTGGAGGGAACCTTCTCGACGACGGCGATGCGGCGTTCATCGTCTGAATAGTAAAGGTCGGTGAATGTGCCGCCGACGTCGACTCCGATGCGCTTCATGATGGGTCCTTTCGAAAGGGGGATACCCAGGTCTGTTGAGGAAAGAGGAAGGGCCTGGGGGAGGGGCAGGGGATGCAGGGAACGGGGCCCGGGTCGGGCCCCGGAGGGGAAGGCGGGCCCACAGTGCTGGGACCTTCTCCGACAATTCGTGTGATTCGAATCACGCAACGTTGCTTAGGTAGCAATCTAATGCCCCTCTGAGCAACACGCAATGCCTAAGCGGGATCCATTCGATATTTTTTTGGGTGCGCAGTGGCCTGCCGCAGTCGCCGACCCCATCGCCTCCTGGTCCATGCGGTGGTCAAGCCCGGAGGGCCCGCGGCCTCCACGCTGGACGCCGCATGGAGGGGCTGCCGTTCCCGATCGGTGGATGGGCGTCCCCTTCAGCCTCGTGACGTTCCCCGCCGCCTTCATCCCGGTCTGGGCAGGAAAGTTGAAGGAAGATCGAGGGCGGGACCGGGGCGGGTGAGCTTCAGGCCGGTGGCCGCTGCAATGCGATCACCATCCGCCACCTCCCCTGGCACCCATCCATCGACTAAGCCTCTGGGCGGATCGACGCCCCGATCGCCGGTGCGAGGTCGCGGCCATGTGCGCCTCCGTCACGGAGGGGGCCTCGGCATTCACCCGGGGCTCGGCTCCAATCCTGCTGCCCGGCCTGCTGGGTCTGGGGGCAGGAGTCGGCTCCTTGCCGGGCTTCCGGAGTGGCGCACCCGCGGATGTTCGCGCCCTGCCGGGCAGCCGGCCCGATGGAGATCCGGATTCGGCAAAGCTCTGGCGCTGGGCCTAGCCATGCGCTATGGTACTTACCAGAGCAACATCGTTGCTTCGATAGCAACACCCCAGTGAATGAGAGTGGAGAGAAAAATGACTGAAGCGACAGGGAAGTTCAACGACATCGAAGCCCGTCTGGCAGCAGTGCTGGAAGAAGCGTTCGAAGCCGGAAACAGCATCTACAACGAGCGCGGATTCAAGCGCCGGATCGGCTACGGCAACCGCCCCGCCGTCATCCACATCGACCTCGCAAACGCCTGGACCCGTCCGGGCCACCCGTTCAGCTGCCCGGGCATGGACACGATCATCCCGAACGTGCAGCGGATCAACGAGGCCGCGCGCGCCAAGGGCGTCCCGGTCTTCTACACCACCAACGTGTACCGCAACCGCGATGCGACCTCCGGCACGAACGACATGGGCCTGTGGTACTCGAAGATTCCCACGGAAACCCTTCCGGCGGATTCCTACTGGGCGCAGATTGATGACCGCATCGCGCCGGCAGAGGGCGAGGTCGTGCTCGAGAAGAACCGTGCCTCGGCATTCCCGGGGACGAACCTCGAGCTCTTCCTGACCTCCAACCGCATCGACACCCTGATTGTGACCGGTGCGACCGCGGCCGGGTGCGTGCGCCACACCGTCGAGGACGCGATCGCCAAGGGCTTCCGCCCGATCATCCCCCGCGAGACCATCGGGGACCGCGTGCCGGGCGTCGTGCAGTGGAACCTCTACGACATCGACAACAAGTTCGGTGACGTGGAGTCCACGGACTCGGTGGTGGATTACCTCAACCGCCTCCCGCTGTTCAAGGACACCGTCCCGAAGACCCTCTCGGATCCCCAGCCCGAGGTGGAAGCTCCGGCAGACCCGGTCTTCGCCGAACAGCACTAACCTCGTCCCACTGGCCAGCGGCCCCAGGCCATGGCAACAACAGTCCGGCACCCCTCCAGAGGGTGCCGGACTGTTGTCGTATCTGGGAAAACAGGGAAGTCCCGGGCATCCGAAGCAGGCGCCCCGCACGCCACGCCGTACTTCGTCTTGACCTGCTCGGTGTCCGGCAGGGTCAGGATGGTGCCGTCGATCGCGTAGATGCGCAGGGACCCGAACCAGCACCCCTGGCAGATGGCGGTCGAGGCCGGGCCGCGGAGCAGCTCGAAGGGCCAGTGCGGGGGGGCTGGACCCCGATCCGACGCCGGGCCTGGGTGAGTGCCGATCCGGTGACCGTGGCCAAGACAAGCGCGAAGTGAAGTACAGACCACCCGGGGGTAGGGTTCGGGCGCGGCGTTCACGCTTCCCCATGGCGTCCAGCGTCCGGCCCACCAGGTCGGCGGGCAGTTGCCCGGTCGGCTCGCCCAGGTGCGCCGGGTCCCAAGCTCCGACCGTGCGGCTGTGGGGGCAGGGGGGTACGGCGGGGATCCGGGGGTGCCCGCCGGATTGGCCAAGGTCGGCGGGAAGATGGAAAGTTGGCACGTAGAAACTCCTGTGAGGCACATGGGCTTGAACATTCACATGCGTAACAGGGGTCCCGGCGCTCTAAAAGGGGTTCCGGGGTTCGTCTCACAATTTAAGACAAGGCGTGCCGCCCGGTCATGGTTGGCGTCCTGGGCGGCACGTATTCCGGACTGCAGACGTGGGTTGACGTCGGGCGGGACCGCTTAATTGAACGGCAGGGGAGCTAGCGGCAGTTTTCGGCGTCAAACGGGTCGTCTTCATCGAACAAGTCATCCAGACCGATTTTCTTGTTCTCAATGAATATGATGTTGGTTCCTGCGGCGACGACAACGTCGATTGGCTCCTCCAGTAGTGACGTCACGGAGGAAGAAGAGAGGTTGGCTCCCCGACCAAAAAGTGTTTGGAGAGGACGTGGTCTGAGGCCTCGGTCGGACAGCATCCGCGGATCGAAAGTAAGGAAGTGCTCCAGATCCTTAGTGACCAGGTCTTGATACGTCGCGTGCGTGGACCGCGACGTTACTATCCTGTGTCGTGACCAGGGCGGTCGAGGCGTCGCTAGCCACAGCTCCCCGAATGCCGTGACTGCATGATGCGATGGTTCCACCCAAGCCTTGAAGCTGGATGTGCGCCACTGCGCATTTTCTTTCGAGCGGACCCGTCCGAAGGAGCGGACCATCTCTGCAGAGATGGTCCGCTTGCCCAAGATATTGCACATCAGATCACGTCAATGAGAACAAGAGGCCTGCGCTACGTCCTGCTGGCTGACTGAAGATCCAGTCTGGATCCGATACCTGCGGCGGCGGGAGACTTCAGCGTCGGTGCAGTCAATAACCGTGAAATTTCCGCTGATGCGAGACGTTTGAACCCCGCCGGGTTCGAGCAGCGGGCAGGTCATCAAACCTTGGGCGCCATTTGCGGGGTCATCGCGCGCGCGGGCTCGGCGGCCACGGGGTCGTCGTGGTAGCGGCGAAGAGGTCGTCCGGCGGTCTCGGGTATGAGGAAGGTGGCGACGAGGAATGATACGACGGCGATTGCTGCGACGTAGATGGCGGGGGAGAGCGAGTATCCCGTTCCGGCGACAAGCCACGTTGCCAGGAAGGGTGCGGTGCCACCGAACACGGCGTAGGTGATGTTGTAGCAGGTGCCCGATGCTGCGAAGCGCACGTCGGTTGAGAACATTTCCGACATCAGGACCGAGGTCACCACATTAGCGGTTACTGCGCCGATTCCTATGAGCAGTTGGCTGGCAACGGCGGTTGCAAACGTTCCTTGTTCGGCGATCATGTACGCCGGAATGGTGAGGATGGCCAGGAGGCCGGCGGCGGCCTGCATGGTGGGGCGGCGCCCTATGCGATCCGAGACGCGGCCCATGACCGGGGCGAACGCCGTCGCCATGGTCAGCGAGATAAGACTGGAGAACAGCGCGAGGTGCTGCGGCAGCCCGACCACCTTGATCAGGAAGGTCGACATATATGTGGAGTAGATGTAGAAGGAGAGCGCCGTGAGCATCACAAACCCGCCTAGGCGCAGCATCGCGCGCCACTGGGTGCGGAAGACGGTCTCCAGTGACGGGGCGGGACGTGAGGCGGAATCGTCGATCATCGCTTGGAACTCGGGAGACTCGTGGAGTTTGGCGCGAATGTAGAAGGCAACCAGGCCCATCGGCACCGACAACAGGAAGAGGATGCGCCAGCCCCAATCGCCCATGGCCGCAGCCGGCAGGATAAAGCTGAGCAGCGCGCCGAGCCCGGCCGCGAGAGCGAATGAGGAAAAGGTGGCCGCCGACATGGCGGACGAGTAGCGGGCCCTGTGTCTGTCGGGGCTGTGTTCGACGACGTAGATCGTGGCGCCTGCGTATTCGCCGCCGGCGGAAAACCCCTGCAAACACCGGGCAACCACCAGTAGGACGGCGGCCCACATGCCGATCGTTTCGTGGCTTGGGATGAGACCGATTGCGGCCGTGGATCCGGACATGAGCAGCACAGTCAGTACCAGGATCTTTTTGCGTCCAAGGCGATCTCCCAGGCGTCCGAAGAAGATTCCACCCAATGGCCGCAGGCAGAATGCCACAGCGAATACGGCGAACGTCTCCAGCAGGCCTGTGACCGGATCCGTGGACGAGAAGAAGGTGGCAGCAATATGAGTTGCCATGTAGCCGTAGATGGCAAAGTCGAACCACTCCACTACGGTCCCCGCAAAAGAGGCGCGAACCACCTTTCGTAGGCGCTCCGGGCTCACCTTCTCCAGTGAACTGTCTGCAAGGTTGCGTTCCATGTTGTCTCCGTTCAGGGGGGATGGCGCCGAAGACCGCGTGGTGGTTCACTTCCAGCCCAGAATACTGCGGGCCGAGTATTTCGTATGTGATCCAGGCCACTGTTGGTCAGGCAACAACTTATCTGCTCTAACAGCAACAGGTCAAGGCTTTTGTCCTGATTCATCCAGCCGCGCGAGGAGGCTCAATACGAGCGGGCGGACCCGATCCTTGACGGGTTGTCGATACTCGCACCCACCAATCCGCACGCCCTGCCGAGCGATTGCTCCGATGGAGATGCGGATTCGGCAAAGCTCTGGCGCTGGGTCGAACCATGCGCTATGGTACTTACCAGAGCAACATTGTTGCTTCGATAGCAACACCCCAGTGAATGAGAGTGGAGAGAAAAATGACTGAAGCGACAGGGAAGTTCAACGACATCGAAGCCCGTCTGGCAGCAGTGCTGGAAGAAGCGTTCGAAGCCGGAAACAGCATCTACAACGAGCGCGGATTCAAGCGCCGGATCGGCTACGGCAACCGCCCCGCCGTCATCCACATCGACCTCGCAAACGCCTGGACCCGTCCGGGCCACCCGTTCAGCTGCCCGGGCATGGACACGATCATCCCGAACGTGCAGCGGATCAACGAGGCCGCGCGCGCCAAGGGCGTCCCGGTCTTCTACACCACCAACGTGTACCGCAACCGCGATGCGACCTCCGGCACGAACGACATGGGCCTGTGGTACTCGAAGATTCCCACGGAAACCCTTCCGGCGGATTCCTACTGGGCGCAGATTGATGACCGCATCGCGCCGGCAGAGGGCGAGGTCGTGCTCGAGAAGAACCGTGCCTCGGCATTCCCGGGGACGAACCTCGAGCTCTTCCTGACCTCCAACCGCATCGACACCCTGATTGTGACCGGTGCGACCGCGGCCGGGTGCGTGCGCCACACCGTCGAGGACGCGATCGCCAAGGGCTTCCGCCCGATCATCCCCCGCGAGACCATCGGGGACCGCGTGCCGGGCGTCGTGCAGTGGAACCTCTACGACATCGACAACAAGTTCGGTGACGTGGAGTCCACGGACTCGGTGGTGGATTACCTCAACCGCCTCCCGCTGTTCAAGGACACCGTCCCGAAGACCCTCTCGGATCCCCAGCCCGAGGTGGAAGCTCCGGCAGACCCGGTCTTCGCCGAACAGCACTAACCTCGTCCCACTAGATGAGTTAGTCCTAATCGGTGGTTAGGACGAAACAGGGCCCGGGAACTTGTTCCCGGGCCCTGTTGATCGCTGGCGAAGAGTGCTAAGTCTCGTATGTGAACCCAAAACTCAACACCCTCCTGACCACACTCTACGTCCTGCCGACCGATCGTGTCCTGCCGGATTTGGGATACGACCGGTCGAGCAAACCCGGCCGCAAGGCCATCTTGAGCGATGCCGAGCTGCTGTGCCTGGTCGTGGCCCAGCACCTGCTGCACGGGCACTCCTCCGAATCCCGGTGGGTCCGCTATGCGCGCACCCACCTGAGCGGTCTATTCCCCGGGATCCCGCAGCAATCCGGCTACAACAAGCGGGTGCGGGCTGCAGGACCGCTGATCTCCGCGGTGATCACCGCCCTGGCACGGGACACCGAATCCTGGCACGAGATCCTCCGCCTGCTCGATTCGACCCCGGTCCCGTGCGGCACCAGCCGCGAAACCGTCAAGCGCTCCGAGCTGGCCGGGCACGCCGGCTACGGATACTGCGCCTCGCACTCACGCTACTTCTGGGGCTTCCGCCTGTACCTGATCAGCACCCCGGAAGGCATGCCGGTCATCTGGGGACTGGCCAACCCCAAGCTCGGGGAACGCGAGGTCACCGAGGCGTTGTTGCGCCACGACCACCACCTGGTCCGCGACGGGCAGGTCATCCTCGCCGACAAGGGCTTCGCCGGCAAGGAATTCGAACGGTTCATCGCCGAGGACCTCGGCGCCAACCTGGTGCGGCCGGACCGCAAGGACGAAAAGCCCCGGTTCGGGAAGTTCGGGGGCATCCGCCAGTGGATCGAGTCCGTCTTTGACAGCCTCAAGGGCCAGCTCGGCCTCGAGCACCACGGGGCACGGACCCTCGACGGGCTATACGCCCGCGTCGCCTCAAAACTGTTGGCCCTCTCGGCCGGAATCTGGCACAACTGGAAAACCAACGAGCCACGCAAACGCTCCCTGACCGCCTACGACCACTGAAATGAATAGAACTCAATCATCTAGGGGAGACGGATGGAAAGCAATCGCTCGCTACCTTCAAGGGAGCCCAGCAATTGTGAGAGTGCAGCCTCGTAGTCCAAGCCTGCAGCAATTACTTTCCGGTAGCCGGACTCGGGCCGCTCGCGGGCATCGATCATGCCCCCGGGTTTCACCCCACAGGCGTGGAAGGGGTCGCCGCAGAAAACGGAAAAAATCGTACGCTAAGGCTTTGCTGAGTCGCGTACCCAACGGCATGCAGCTTGTTGTTGGACGATGCGGCAACAGGCGTTCTTAGCCTTGATCCACCGATGAGATTTGGGAGCTGCTCGGCGTTTTAACCACGAAATGCCCGTCGTATCAGGGAAAATTGGTAACTAGTCAGGGGGTCGGTACGGCGTGTTGTCGCGGTTTTACGGGGTGCCGGGTGGATCCTGAAGGTGTTCGCAGGCAGTTAGGCACCACCTGAAGGTTGGCGGGTTCTCATGTCCGAGGCATC
>NZ_QMKQ01000020.1 GCF_003287975.1 Arthrobacter sp. AQ5-05 | reverse complement strand
CGGCACAGTTCATCCTTGAATTCCTGGCTGAACCTGCGTCGTGTTGGTGACATTTCGGTGATTCCTCATTCCGGTGAACCCCATCATTTCATGGGGCACCACTGTCCGAAATATCCAGAGCAGCCCAAACAGCGGGTGCGCCCCCGTGCCGCGCCCACATTGCCCCGGCACCACCGCCGGCCAGCAGCGCATCACAGGATGCGCTGCTTCGATTCGTCCCGGCCTGCAGCGGCCCTCGCAACATGAGGGCTTCACTTTCCACCCGCCTGCCGGCAGCAAAAAATCCACATGGCGGCCGATCCCCTGGCCAAAGAACCCCGGCCCGCACCCAAAGCCCCCTCGGCGTTAGCCGCCAAGAGGATCTCGGGCACGGGCCGGAACCGTTGTTCGGTCTTTTACTCGTCGTAAGTGATCTTCAGCTTGTCGCTGACGGGCCGCGCCTGGCAGGCAAGAATGTAGCCGTCTTGAAGATCTTCCGGTTCCAGGACCTCATTGCGGTCCAGGGTGACTTCGCCCTCCACCAGGATGCAGGTGCAGGCGCTGCAGGAGCCTTCGCGGCAGGAAAACGGTGCGTCGATTCCGGCGTTCAGCAGGACCTCGAGCAGCTTGTTCCTTGGCGGCCAAAGCACGGTGCTGGTCTGGCCATTGATCTGGACTTCAACAACCCGGTTATCCGTTGCGTCCTCGTCAACAACAATGTCGATCGGCGCAAAGGGATCCGTGGTCAGCGAGCTGAAACGTTCAATATGAATGCGTTCGTTCGGCATGCCGGCGCCGATCAGCACCTGTTCAATGGCGTCCATGAACGGGCCCGGGCCGCAGATGAATGCTTCGCGGTCCAGATAAGGACCGGCCAAAGCGGTGAGCGAGGCCCGGTCCGGAATGCCTTGGACGCTTTCGAGCCAGTGAATGACATTGACCCGGCCCGAGTACTGCTTCGTCAAGGCAATGAGTTCGTCCTTGAAGATGACGTTCTGCTCGTCACGGTTTGCATAGACCATGGTCACCAGCCCCGTGCCGGCAATGAGCGCCGACTTCAGGATGGACATCACCGGGGTCACCCCGCTGCCGCCGGCAAAAAGCAGGAAGTCCCCGTCCAGTGAGCTGGGCACGAAGGTTCCCGCCGGCTTGAGCACCTCCAGCAGCTGACCGGCCTCGACGTTGTCGCAAATCCAGTTTGAACCGTAGCCGTCACGGGTGCGCTTGATGGTGATCTTCAGTTTTTCATCTTGCTGCGGAGAACTGCACAGTGAGTAGCAGCGGGCTGCGCCGCCTTCCCGGTCGCTGGGAATCCGCAATGTCAGGAACTGTCCGGGCTTGTAGCTGAAGTTTTCCTCAAAGCCTTTGCCGGGCTCCAGCACCAATGTGTGCGCGTCCGAGGTTTCCCGGATCACCTCCACCACGCGGGCCTGCAACCCGGTGATTCGAGGGGTGCTCAGCGTGCTTGTCATGATGCAGCCTCCCCACCGCGGCGCAGGAAGCTCAGCACCGTGCTTTCAAAGGCTTCCTTCTGCTCGATCATGGCCCAGTGCCCGCAGTTGGGGAAGATATGCAATTCAACATCCGGAATGGTGCGCATCGGCACCAAGGCGCCGTCTACGGGCGACACCCGGTCATCACGCCCCCAGACAATCAAGGTCTTGGCCTTGAGCCGGTGCAAGGTGGCCCAGGCCGGCGGCGCATCGGTGGCCGCAGTCGCCTCGATCATTGCCTTCATGGCGGCCCTGCTATACATCCGGCGTGCGCTTTCCAGCGTCTGCGGATCGGTTGCCTGGGCCCAACGTTCTTCAATCAGTTCCTCGGTGACCATGTTCGGGTCAAACACCATGGAACGCAACCACTGGACAAGCCGCTCGCGGGTGGGGTCCTCGGTGAATTCGACCAAGAGGTTGATGCCTTCGGCCGGGAACGCACCGAAGATGCCAAGTCCCATGCCGCCGATCGTGACAAAACGGCGTACGCGCGCCGGGTTCTCGATGGAGAACTGGGTTCCCACAAACCCGCCCATGGAGTTGCCGATGATATCCACCTGTTCAAGGCCCAGGCCGTCGAGCAGGTCGGTAACCGCCTGGACGCCTGCCGGCATGGGATGCAGGTCGGTAGGATCGCTCACTCCAAAGCCAGGGAATTCCAGTAAGTAGCAGTGGAAGTGTTCGGCGAAGGCGTCGAGGACTCCCCCGAAGTTTCTCCATCCGGTGACTCCGGGGCCGGAACCATGCAGGAAGACCAGCGGTGGACCCTCTCCTGCTTCGTGGTAGCGAAGTACGCCACGTTCGGTCTGTAGCTCACGCAGGGTTGATTCAGCACTGAGGCTAGGCAATGAGCCCGGTGTATGGCGAAGGTCGACAGTCATTTCTCGCATCTCCTCGTGACGTAGATCTCAATGGTCTTTTGTGAACCTTAATCCGCAAAGCAACAAGAATCTGCGATGATCCCGTTGACCGGGATGCACGGGCGCACATTCCCATCAAGGTGCGCGAAATGCCTGCCGGCAAGCATCAAAACCAATGATCCCAATAGGTGAGACATGGATCACCCTCGGATGTGTGAGCCATTTAGATTCATACATAACAGCGGCGTGCAGTCGCCTTATGAGGAAGTGAGAAATAACCCCATGACCACCATTGCCACCACCGATGTACTCACCGAACGCGCAGCAGAGCTTCGCGCCGAAGGCGAGGTCAATGAGCGCCTTGGAAAACTCAGTGAGAAGTCAGTTGAGATCATGCGGCAGTCCGGGGTTATGAAACTTCTGGCTCCGACTGAATACGGCGGAACGCGCGCGCATCCTGCAGAATTCGCCGAGATGGTCATGAAAATGGCAAGCCTCGATGGTTCGGCCGGCTGGGTTGCCGGCGTCGTGGGTGTACACCCGTGGGAACTTGAACTCATGTCACCTAAGCTTCAGGAAGAAATTTGGGGCGCGGATGACGAAACATGGGTTTCTTCCCCTTACGCTCCAATGGGTGTTGCTACCCCGGTTGATGGCGGTTATAAGTTCACCGGCCACTGGCAGTTCTCCACCGGCACCGATCACGCGGACTGGGTCATACTTGGCGCGTTCCTCGCAGACCGTTCCGGTGAAAAGATCATGCCTCCACGTTTCCTCCACGTGGTAGTTCCACGCTCCGATTACACGATCGTGGATGACTCATGGGACGTGGTTGGGCTCAAGGGAACCGGCAGCAAGGACGTCATCATCAATGATGTGTTTGTTCCCGAATATCGCGTCGTCGATCAAACAGACTTGTTCTCCGGCAAGGTTGCCCGCGATGCCGGCAAGACCGAACCGATCCACCGTCTGCCGTTCTACAGCATCTTCCCGCAGGGCCTGACCGCCGCGGTCGTGGGCATCGCCGAGGGCGCCTTGCAAGCGCATCTTGATTACCAGAGTAATCGCGTACAGATCAATGGCTTCAAGAGTGTCGAAGATCCGTACACCATGTATGCGGTCAGTGAGGCTGCCGGAGAAATCCGTGCTTCCCGCGTCTCCCTGCTAGATAACATCAACCGCCTTTACGATACGGTGGCCGCCGGCAAGGAAATCTCCATGGAGCAACGCGCCGTTGGCCGCCGCACCCAGATTCAGGCAGCATGGCGCGCCACCGCAGCCATCGATACCATTCTGGCGCGTTCGGGCGGCAACGGCCTGCGCATGAACAACCCCATCCAGCGCTTCTGGCGGGACGCCCACATGGGCACCGCGCACGCCATCCACGTCCCGGGCCCAAGCTACCACGCCGCGGTGTTGACCGAAATCGGGCTGGAACCGCCGGTGCATCTCGCTTCCGCCGTCTAAACCCACTCATTATGAGCCACGACAACCAATACAACGCGGAAAGGAAACACCATGTTGCAGAACACCGGCTGGAAAGGCTTGGTAGGCCAACAGGTCCATGTGCAGAAGGACGGAGAAATCATCCGAACCGGCTACGTCGACGCTGTGGTCGATTCCGCCGACATCTTATGGCTCAAGTCCGATGGGGTACGCCAACGGGCACTCTTTGAAAAGGCCCATGGCTACTGTATTCAGCCAGTGCCCGTCTCTTGACCTATCCCTAGGTGAGTTCCCTGCTGGAGTTCACCCCGACTTCTATTTGGGGTCACTCCATAGGGCATGGCCCCCTCCCCAACCATCGAATCTCGAATAACCATTAGCGAGGAAGAAAATGACTCATATTCGTGGCCTAGGCTACCTGAAGGTCCAGACCCAGCACATTGCCCGCTGGCGTGAACTAACGCTCGAAGGCCTTGGCTTTGCCGAGACCGTCGGTCCAGACCCGGAGGGCATCTACCTGCGCATGGACGAACGTGAGGCGCGCCTGATCGTGCTCCCCGGCGATTCCGACCGCGTCGTGGCCGTCGGCTGGGAAGTTCGTGACAACTTCGCCCTTGCCGCAGTGGCCAAGGACGTGGAAAATGCCGGTTTCTCAGTGACTTGGTTGACCGAAGAGGAAAATGACCAGCGCGGTCTGGAGCAGGTCATCACCTTCACCGACCCTGCCGGAACCCCAGTGGAGATCTTCTTTGGCCCCCGGCTGGACCACAGCCCACTGAAGACCGGCTACGCCCAGAAGTTTGTGACAGGCGCACAAGGCATGGGTCACGTGGTGCTGCCAACGACCAAGATGGAGGAAACCACTTCCTTCTACACCGAGGTCTTGGGCTTCCTGCCGCGCGGCGCCGTCCGCTTGGGCCCGGAGCGTCCGGCGACCCGGTTCCGCTTCTACGGATGCAACCAGCGCCACCACTCGCTGGCCATGGGCCCGGCCCCGCACGGAGAAGCACCGGGCCTGGTCCACCTGATGGTTGAGGTCGAGGACCTGGACACCGTGGGCCGCGCCTACGACAAGGTCCGCCAGATGGACTTCAACATCACCGCATCCTTGGGGCGACACACCAACGACCAAATGGTTTCGTTCTATGTTCGTGCACCGGGCGGTTGGGATATCGAATTCGGCACCGACGGCATGCTGGTTGACGAGGCCTACTACACCTCGGAGGAAATCACCGCCGAAAGCTACTGGGGCCACTCCCACGAAGGTGCAGAGCCGCTGGCTGCCTTCGTTCCGCAGGCAGTGATTACCGCCGGGGTTTGATCCCCCAGCACGCACGGGTATTCGCGTTCCACAGGGAAACTCCCCGGAAGCTTGAACCATAGGGTTCTACTTCCGGGGAGTTTCCCTGTTTATCCGCCGAGCCATCCAGGCACCCAGGAACCCAGGAACCCATCGTGGCATCAGAAAGACCGGTCGCGTGCCCCAGGAAGAGGGGAACTGGCACGCAACCGGCCTTGTCCGTCATACCGCCCCAAGACGGTTTCGATGCGGCTGCTTTACAGCGCGATCTGGCGGTTCTGGTCCTTGTACAGCAGGTAGCGGAAGTTCGACGGTCCACCGGCGTAGCAAGCCTGCGGGCAGAAGGCGCGCAGCGACATGTAGTCGCCCGCTTCCACCTCAACCCAGTCAGCGTTCAGGCGGTAGACGGCCTTGCCCTCGAGCACGTACAGGCCGTGCTCCATGACGTGGGTCTCGGCGAACGGGATCGATGCGCCCGGCTCGAAGGTGACGATGTTGACACCGAAGTCGAAGGCGACATCCTCGGGATCGAGCATGCGGGTGGTGCGCCACTTGCCGTCGGTTTCCGGCATGGCACCGGGCTCGATGTCACGCTCGTTGCCGAAGACCGGGCCCGGAGCGGCGACGCCGGCCAGGACCTCGTAGCGCTTGCGGATCCAGTGGAAGGTCGCAACCTCGACGCCGTTGTTGTGCGCCGACCAGTTGGCACCGGCCGGGGCGAAGGCGAACCCGCCCTCTTCCAGGGTCTGGACCTGGCCGTCGATGGTCACGGTCAGCGAACCGGAGACCACGAAGATGAAGGACTGGACCTCGGCCTGCGGCTCCGGGTTATCCGAGCCGCCGCCCGGGTTGACCTCGACGATGGACTGGGCGAAGGTCGTGGCGCCGCCGGCAACCGGGCGGTTCAGGACCCATGCACGGGTTCCGGTCCACTCCGGGAAGACCGAGGTGACGATGTCGCGCAGCACGCCGCGCGGGATGACCGTGTATGCCTCGGTGACGATGGCGCGGTCGGAGAGCAGGTCGGTCTGCGGCGGGTGTCCACCGTAGTTCGTGTAATAGCTTGCCTCGGCACGAGTCTGGGTCTTAGGCATTCGAGTCCTCCGTCTGTGTTGCTCGCGCGAGCGCGATGGCTTCAAGGGTGGTCAGTGAAATTTCGGCCTGCGAGGTGATCTCCTCTGCAGTGAGTGCGCCACAGATCAGCCCGCGGCGGATGAAGTTGGCCAGCGCCTTGGCGGTTGCCGGTTCATCCATGATGGCCGATTCGAGTCGGTGCACATAGTTTCGCAGGCGGGTCGCCGCGGCGGCGAAGCCTTCGCGGTAGAACGCGTAGGTCGCCAGGTAGCGGGTGACCAGCTGGTTTTCGTGCAGGTCCCAGCCCTGGTAGATCCCGCGTTCCAGGTGGCGGCGCACCAGTCGGGCATGCAGCGCCCAGGCGGCCTCGACCTGTTCGGCATCGCCGAGGGGCAGGATGTTGGTCGAGCCGTCGGACATGTGCACGCCGGTGCCGGCGATGGCCACCTGCATGACGTTCTTGGCGTAGTCCGCTGCCGGGTGCTCCATGGACTGGTAGGCCGCGGCGATGCCCAGGGAGGCCGAGTAGTCGTAGGTGCCGTAGTGCAGCGAGGAAACGCGGCCTGCCCCGGCGTGGATCAGCGCGGCGGAGGGCACGGTGCCGTCGGCCGCGAGGATCAGCTGCGGGGTTTCCATCTGGACCTCGAAGCGCAGGCGTCCGGCGGGCAGCCCGTGGGCCGCCTCCAGCTGCTCGCAGACGAAGACCATGGCCCGCACCTGGGCGATGGTGGTGACCTTCGGAAGGGTCAGCACCAGGCCCTCGGGCAGTTCGCCGGCGCGGGCCAGCGTGGAAACGAACAGATCCAAGGTGCGCAGTCCTCGCGCCCGGGTGGGCGCCTCGAAGCACTTGAAGCGGATGCCGATGAACGGCGGGGCGGCGCCCGCCGCAACGGCCTTGACGACCTGCTCGGCGGCGGCAACCGCCGCGGCGTCCTCGGCTTCGTCACCGCGGTCCCCGTACCCGTCCTCGAAGTCCAGGCGCAAATCCTCGATGGGTTCGCTGCCGAGCTTCGCGGCAACCAGCGTTGCCAGCTCGCCGGGCTGCGACAGCCCCAGCTTCTCGGCCAGGGTGGCCAGTCCGGACACGCCGCCGGCCTTTGCCAGCGCCGCTGCGCCCCAGACCGCGGGCAGCTCGGGGGTGAAGCGGTCGGCCGGGACGTAGGCGGTGTGGATCGGCTGGCGCCGTCCGTCGTCGCCCGGGTAGCCCTTTTCCAGCAGTTCGTCGGTGGCGGCCAGGTCGCTTTCGATGCTTGCCAGTGCCGCGGCGTTCAGCACTCCCGCGCCACTCACTTGGAAACCAGCTCGGTGCTCAACAGGCGGTAGGCCGGCAGGGTGAGGAAGTCTTCGAAGTCCTCGTCGCGCCCGGAGACCAGGCGGCCGATCAGGTCCGCTGCCGGTGCGTAGTAGGCGTTGAAGGTCTTCTCGTCGTTGACCTCGCCACGCAGCTTGGCAACCTGGGCTTCGAGGGCCTTGGCGACCAGCTCGGCGGTGATGGTGTTGCCGGTGTCCGCGGCGACGACCTTGTTGTGGATCTGCTGCCAGATCTGCGAACGCGAGATCTCGGCGGTTGCCGCATCCTCCATGAGGTTGTGGATGGCCACGGCGCCGGTGCCCGAGAGCCACACTGCGGTGTAGGCCACGGCCACGTAGAGGTTGGTGTTGACCCCGGCCTCGGTGACCGAGCCCGGTGCGGAGGCGACGTCGAGCAGCTGTGCGGCGGTCACGTTGACTTCCGGGCGCTGGCGGTCGAGCTGGTTCGGCTTGTCCCCGAGCACGGAGTCGAAGACCTCGACGCAGACCGGGACCAGGTCCGGGTGTGCCACCCAGGAACCGTCGAAGCCATCATTGGCCTCTCGGGTCTTGTCCGCGCGGACCTTGTCGAATGCCGCCGCGGTGACCTCGGGTTCGCGGCGGTTCGGGATGACGGCGGCCATGCCGCCCATCGCGAAGGCTCCGCGCTTGTGGCAGGTCTGCACCAGGAGTTCGGTGTAGGCGCGCATCATCGGGGCGGTCATTGCCACGTCGGCGCGATCGGGCATGATGAAGGCGTCGCCGGCCTCCCGGAAGTACTTGATGATGGAGAAGAGGTAGTCCCAGCGTCCTGCGTTCAGGCCCGAGGCGTAGTCGCGCAGCTCGTAGAGCATCTCGTCCATCTGGAATGCAGCGGTGATGGTCTCAATGAGCATGGTGGCGCGCACGGTGCCGTGTTCGATGCCCAGCTCGGCCTCGGCGAAGGAGAACACGTCGTTCCACAGGCGGGATTCGAGGTGGGACTCCATCTTGGGCAGGTAGTAGAACGGGCCCTGGCCCTTTTCCGAAAGAACCTTGGCGTTGTGGAAGAAGTGCAGGCCGAAATCGACCAGTGCGCCCACTGCCGGTGCGCCGTTGATGAGCACGTTGGCCTCGGGCAGGTGCCAGCCGCGCGGGCGGACCACGACGGTGGCCAGCGGCGCGTCGGTGCGCAGCGCGTAGGACTTGCCGTTGCCCGCATCCTCGAAGGACAGGGTGCCGGCGGCGGCGGCGGTGAGGTTCACCAGTGCGTCGATGACGTTGTGCCACGTCGGGGTCGAGGCGTCCTCAAGGTCCGCGAGCCAGACCTTGGCCCCGGAGTTCAGGGCGTTGATGGCCATCTTGGCCGGAGTGGCCGGGCCGGTGATTTCCACGCGGCGGTCCTGCAGGGCCGCCGGTGCCGGCGCGACCTTCCAGTCGCCGGTGCGGACTTGCGCGGTGGCCGGATCGAAGTCCAGGGTTCCGGTCTTTGCTACCTCGGCGCGCGCGGCGGTGCGTGCCTCGAGGAGCTGTTCGCGGGTGGATGCGAACTTTTCGTGCAGCTTCTCCACGAACGCTAGCGCCTCGGTGGAGAGGATCTCATCGGCCTTTGCAACGGCCGGGGTGTGGGTCAGGGTGATGCTCATGGTGGTGGACCAGACTTTCTTGCTACTTGTTTTTCGCGGCCGCGGTGGTGACGGCCTCGGCGACGTCTGCGGCCACATGCGGGTCGAAGACGGACGGGATGATGAAGCCCGGGTTAAGTTCATCTTGGCTTACGCGGGCGGAAATGGCATCGGCTGCGGCCAACAACATTTCGTCGGTGATGTCTGCAACGCGTGCATCGAGTAGTCCGCGGAAGAAGCCCGGGAAGGCCAGCACGTTGTTGATCTGGTTCGGGAAGTCGGAACGACCCGTGGCAACCACTGCTGCGTGGCGGCCGGCGGCGATCGGGTCGACCTCCGGGTCCGGGTTGGCCATGGCAAAGACGATGGCGTCCTTGTTCATGGCTGCGATGTCGGCCTCGTCCAGGACGTTCGGTGCCGAAACGCCGATGAAGACATCGGCTCCGACAACGGCTTCCTTGAGCGTTCCGGTGAACTGCTCCGGGTTGGTGTTCTCGGCGAGCCACTGGCGGTGCGGGTCGGCAGAGACATCCGCGGCACTGATCGCTCCGTTGCGACCTGCGGCAATGATGTTCTTCGCGCCGCGTGCGGCCAGAAGCTGGATGATGGCGTTGCCTGCTGCGCCGACGCCGGAGACGACGATGCGGACCGTGTCGATCTGCTTGCCGACCACCAGCAGCGCGTTGGTCAGCGCCGCAAGGGTGACGATGGCGGTGCCATGCTGGTCGTCGTGGAAGACCGGGATGTCCAGTTCCTCGCGCAGGCGGGCCTCGATCTCGAAGCAGCGCGGAGCCGCGATGTCTTCGAGGTTCACACCGCCGTAGACCGGGGCGAGTGCCTTGACGATCATGATGATCTCTTCGGTGTCCTGGGTGTCCAGGCAGACCGGCCAGGCGTCGACGTTGGCGAACTGCTTGAACAGCGCTGCCTTGCCTTCCATGACCGGAAGGGCTGCGGCCGGGCCGATGTTGCCCAGGCCCAGGACGGCCGAGCCGTCGGTGACCACGGCAATGGTGTTGCGCTTGATGGTGAGGTTGCGGGCATCCTCGGGGTTCTCGGCGATGGCCATGCACACGCGAGCCACACCCGGGGTGTATGCCCGGGAGAGGTCGTCGCGGTTGCGCAGGGCGACCTTCGGGACGACCTCGAGCTTCCCGCCCAGGTGCATCAGGAAGGTGCGGTCGGAAATGTTGCGGACGGTGACGCCTTCAAGTTCGTTCAGCGCGTCGCGGACGATCTGTCCATGCTCGGCGTCGGTGGTGTTGCAGCTGACGTCGACGACCATGGTCTCGTGACCGGACTCGGCCACGTCAAGTGCCGTGATGGAGCCGCCTGCGCGGCCGACTGCGGCAGCCAATTCGGTGGTCGCCGTGATGGAGACGGGCGTTTCAACACGCAACGTCACTGAGTAGCCTGGGCTTGGTACAGCCATTTCGTCCTCCTGAAAATGTTTCCGTATAGTGGATACTATTATCTACTCAGTGAAATTACAAGCCTTACTGTGGACTGCATCACTAGATTTTTCATGAAAACTTCCGGATTGCGGAAAAGTTAGCCCCGGCTCCGGTAACGTAAGACTTGGCAACCCGCCCGTTTGCGGGACCGCCGGACCGGGATTCCCCCTCCGCGCACCACCGACATCAGGAGCATCTCCATGGCCGAACCAAAGACGACACCGGGCGTCCAGTCCGTCGAGCGCGCCTTCGAGCTGCTCGAACTCATTGGCAGGGCCGGCGGAGAGGCCGCACTGAGCGAACTTGCCGTGGACACCCCGCTCCCGTTGCCCACCATCCACCGGTTGCTGCGCACCCTGGTCGGCATTGGGTACGTGCGCCAGCTCAACAACCGGCGCTACGCCCTGGGCCCGCGGTTGATCCGCCTCGGCGAGGTCGCCAACCGCCAGCTCGGAGCACTGTCCACCCCGATCCTGCAGACCCTGGTGAACGACCTGGGCGAATCGGCCAGCATCGCGGTGCTCGACGGCGACATGGTCACCTACATTTCCCAGGCCCAGTCCCCGCACGCGATGCGCATGATCACCGAGGTCGGACGCCGTTCCTCGCTGCACGGCACCGGCGTGGGCAAGGCCATCCTCTCGGTCATGGAGAACGACCGCGTCCAGCGCCTGGTCAACCAGGCCGGAATGCCGGCACACACCCCCAAGACCATCAGCACCATGCACCAGCTTTTCGACGAACTCAACGAGGTCCGTGCCCGCGGGTACGCCATCGACGAGGAAGAACAGGAGCTGGGCGTCCGCTGCCTGGCCATGTCGGTACCCGGGGCACCCACCCCGATGGCCATTTCCATCTCCGGGCCCGTCACCCGCGTCACCGACGAATTCGCTTCCCGGGCGATACCCCACCTGCGCGCCGCCACGGCCCAGTTGTCCGCGGCCCTGGCCGTCACCACGGGCTAGACCCGGTACAAGCACCGCAAGGCGGTCCGGCCGGAGGCGGGGAACCTGGTTCCCTGCTTCCGGCCGGACCGCCTTGGAGTTTAATTCGATGGCCGTACCCTTGTCTCAGTGGTGCGGCGGCGAAGCCGGTCCCGAACGAACGAATTCGGACTCGTCCGGGCAGGGTACCCCGGCCTCCGCGCATTTCTTGCGGTAGTCCTCGACGATGCCCTTGAATTCGTCGTCGTCCACGACGGGGATTTCCTCGCCGGCGGCGTCAATGAGCCTCCCGGACTTGAAGTGGTCGCCCTCGAGCAGCCCGCGGACCTCCTCGGCCTTGACGATGCGCGGGATCTGCTCGGCAATGAGCATGCGCGGCGGTGCAGCTACAAAGGCCGAAGCATTCTTCTTGGGGTTGCCGAACGTCAGCTCGTTGAACAACAGGTTCAGCAGCACGGCCATGACCGCCGCCGAGCTGATGCCCGAGTGGAAGATGGTGGCGAACCAGGTCGGGAACTGGTCGTAGAAATCCGTCTTCACGATCGGCAGTGCACCGAAGGCGATCGAGGTTGCCACGATGATCATGTTCAGGTTGTTCTCGTACTTCACGCTGGCCAGGGTGCGGATGCCCGAGGCGGCAACGGTGCCAAAGAGCACGATGCCCGCCCCGCCCAGCACCGGGGTGGGGATCGCTGCGACCACGCGGCCGAGGATCGGCAGCAGACCCAGCACCACCAGGATGCCGCCACCGGCGGTGACCACGAAGCGGGACTTGACCCCGGTGATGGCAACCAGTCCGACGTTTTGCGCGAACGCGCTCTGGGTGAAGGTGTTGAAGACCGGAGCCAGGATGCTCGAGGCCATGTCGGCGCGCAGGCCGTCGGCAATGCGCTTGGAGTCGACGCGGGTCTTGGCGATCTCGCCCACCGCGAGGATGTCGGCGGTGGTTTCGGTGAGGATCACGATCACAACGATTGTCATCGAGACGATCGCGCCGATCTCGAAGATCGGCCAGCCGAAGGCGAAGGGCTGGGGGAAGGCGAAGATCGACCCGTGGGGCACCGCGGAGAAGTCGGCCATGCCCAGGAACACGGCGATGATGGTGCCGATGACCATGGCCAGCAGGATCGACAGGCGCGAGATCGCGGCCTTGCCGACCTTGGAGAGCAGCAGCACGATCAGCATCGTCAAGCCGGCCAGCCCGATGTTGGCCAAGGACCCGTAGTCATCGGCCTTGGCGTTGCCGCCCATGGCCCAGTTTGCCGCCACGGGGGTCAGCGAAAGCCCGATCATGGTGATCACCACGCCGGTGACAACCGGCGGGAAGAACCGCACGATCTTGGCGAAGAAGGGCGCGATCAGGAAGCCGATCAGCGAGGCGGCAAGCACGGCGCCAAAGACCGATTGCAGGCCACCGTCGCCGTTGACGATGGCCACCATGGTGGAGACCGAGGCGAAGGAGGTTCCCTGGACCAGCGGGAGCTGGGCCCCGAAGAACGGGACGCCGACGGTTTGCAGGATCGTGGCCAGCCCGCCGACAAAGAGGCAGCTGGCGACAAGCACGCCGATCTGCTCGGGGGTGAGCCCGGCGGCGCCGCCGATGATCAGCGGCGGGGCGATGATTCCGCCGTACATGGTCAGTACGTGTTGGAGTCCGTAGGCGATGGTCTTGCCCAGGGGCAACCGCTCGTCCTCGGGACGGAGTGTAGTACTTTTGACTTGCGCAGCCTTCATGTCTGAACTCCTTGATGGTTGCGATGAATCGGGGGTGCCCACGTGGCAGCGCCGGCACCCCCGAAACCTCATCGACTAGCAGAAACCGGGCGTGTTTTCCCAGATGGTGTGGTTGGCGGGAACACCCTCGCGGGTGATCGTCGCCTCGATCAGGCCGTACGGGCGATCAGCCGCGAAGAAGACCTCGTTGGGGTTGTCCTGGCCGAACGGCGAGAGGTCAACCAGGAAATGGTGCTTGTTGGGCAGCGAGAACTTGATCTCCTCGATTTCCGGGTGGGCCTCGAGCGCGGCCTTGCCCATCTCGAACATCGTCTGCTGCAGCGCGTAGGAGTGGGTGGCGGCAAACCCCGCAAGCAGCAGCTCGCGCACCGAGGCGTAGACCGCGTTGAAGTCGATGCCGCCGGAGGCGGCGGTCCCGCTGTTGTAGCGCCAGCGCGCAGTCACGTCGGTGGCCAGGATCCGGTCATCGGTTTCCTGCAGCGTCGTGTACTTGTCGCGCGGGAAGCCGCGGAACTCGCTGGCCGTGGATTTCAGCACCGTGAGGTCACGGATGCCGGCCAGCACCGAGGTCTCTCCGTCGCGGATTTCCAGCACCGCGGTGCGGATCTCGGACTTGTTGCGCGAGAAGGCATGGTCGTGGTCCTGGATGCGGTCCCAGAAATACTGCTCGGCCGCCCAGCGGCCTCCGGTGACCCAGTCGAATTCGCTGGTGAAGTGCCTGCCCAGGCGGGCAAGGAATTCCTCGGGCGAGCCCACGCCGTCGCGGGCGAAGGCGTAGACGGTGTTCTTCTGGGTGTCGGTGGCCACGACGTGGCCGTTGTCCCCGTCGATGTGGGCCGCAAGGAAGTCTCCATGCAGCTGCGAGGTGACGTTCAGGTCCTCGATTTCATGGCGTTTGGTGTCGCGGGTGATCTTGACCAGGCGCACCTCGGCCTTGCCGTATTGGTTCGAACCCAAGACGATCTTGCTGCCGGTCTCGGTCCCGGTCGCTGATTCGGATGCAAATGTAGTCATGGTTTTTAGCTCCCTCGGTACGTGGAAAATGCAAACGGGCTGATAAGAAGAGGTACGTGGTAGTGATCGGCCGTGTCCGTGATACTGAAGCCGATCACCACCTCGGGAAAGAAGGTTTCCGTGCCCGTCTTTCCAAAGTAGGCACCCGTATCGAAAGTGATCCGGTAGTGCCCGGCTTCAACCTGTGTCGGGCCGAGGTTCGCGATCCGCCCGTCGCGGTCGGTCACCCCGATTCCGATTTCTTGCCAGCCGGATGCCGCCTTGGCTTCCAGCGTGGCCTTGACACCGGAGGAAGGCCTCCCGGTCCCGGTGTCGAGTACATGGGTGGTGATGTGACTGCGTTCAGTCTGGGTGGCGCTCATCAAAAGACTCCTTTGGGGTTCGATGAGTGGAAGTGAAGAATGTTCAGGGGCGCTTTCTAGGGCGCGGGGACGGCGTCGAAGGCCGAGGTGAGGCGCAACAGCGCGATGGCACGCAGCTGTTCGCCGACTTCCGCCACCTCGGTGGCGGGGTCGTTGTCGAGGCGCCGGTGCAGTTCGGCAAGGATTTCTTCGCTGGTTCGTCCCGCTGCCCGGATGAGAAAGACGCGGGAAAACCGCTCTTCGTAGGCGCGGTTTCCAACCAGAAGATCTGCTGCTATCCGCTCGTCGATGTCCAGGCCGGATTGTTCGCCGCGGCTGAGCGTGGCTTCGGCCGAGGAGCCGGCGGCACGTTCCCCGATGCGGGGGTGACGGGCCAGGGCTGCGTCGATTTCCGCTTCGGTGAAGGGGAATGCGGCCGTTGCGGCGGTTTCCAGGAGTTCGTTGGCCGAAGCAAACGGACGGGCAGCAACAATGGCTTCAACCCAGCGAGCAATGTCGGCACATGGTTGAAGGACAGCAGCCGCGGCGTTCGAGTCGAGTGCATTGAAACGGGAAATGTTCATGGGGTGGTCAGCTCTTTCATCCTGCTTGAGTTGCTTGCACCATCCAGGGCTGAACACCCTTACAACCGATTTTGGAAATCGGATTCGACTCGATGTTTCTGGATGGTGGAACTTCGTGTTCACACCATGTAACCCGCATCACAGCCGTTCCGTCAAGGGGTCTGTCGAAAATCTTTCGGTTCGCCCCGCAGCATCGGCGCCGGCCCGGGTGTGAAATAAATTACGCCGACCCCTTGCCTTTCCGCCGAATCACCTACATACTTAATTTCACCAAGCAATATTAAGATTTCATATCTTGGAATCTCGCCGTTTAGAGGAGGAACGCATGAAGATCACCCAGCCCATCGTTGAAGCAACCAGCGAGAATACCCCGCGCGTCGTTCCGGAGCTCTCGACGGCGCTAAGCACAGGGATGTTCCACCCCATCGGTGGTCTCGACCCCGACATGAGCCGCGGTCCGCGAGGCTCCAAGACGCGCATCGGTTTCTGGTCGCGTTTCCGCACCGCACGCAGCTAACCGCCGGTCCCGGCCTGGGCCATCCGAGCGGTCGCTCCGGTCCCCGTGGGCCCCGACGCACGACCTCCAGGCATCATGAACACCACGGTGGGATTCCAGGCACAGCCACGGAATCCCACCGTTGGCATGTCCCGAAATGCTGCGAAAAGCCGTCACCGTTCGTTGTGCATGGCTTCAGCCATCCAGCCGCCTCGGCTGCGGCTTCGGTAGTCTGGAAACCAAAGTCCTCCCACGGGCAGATCCCTGCCCGCAACCACCAAAAACGACAACTTTATTTCCAAAGGATGATCCCGTTGACCGCACCCAAGGAACTTGCCGCACCCTCCGCTCGAACCATCCTGGTCACCGGGGCCGGTTCCGGAATCGGCAAGGCCCTCAGCGGACGGATGCTCAACGCGGGGTGGAATGTCGTCTTGGCAGGTCGCCGCAAACTCCAGCTGGAGCAAAGTGCCGCCGGGCACCCCAATGCCCTTGTGGTGCCCGCCGACATCACCGACCCGGTAGCAGTCGAGCAGCTTTTCAACGCGGGAATCGAGCGTTTTGGCAAGATCGATGTGCTCTTCAACAATGCCGGGATCTTTGGGCCGTCCGCAACCATCGGTGAGCTCACCGCGCAGCAGTGGCAGGAAGTCTGCGCCGTCAATCTCAGCGGCGCCATGTACTGCGCCGGAGCCGCGTTCAGGCACATGCAGGATACCGGCGGCGGGCGTGTCATCAACAACGGTTCAATCAGTGCCCAGGTGCCTCGTCCGGCATCTGTCGCATATGCGGTGACCAAGCACGCAATCACGGGTCTGACCAAGTCCATTGAATTGGATGGCCGCCCCTACGGCATCACCTGCTCGCAGATCGACATCGGCAATGCCGCCTCGGACATGATGAAGGATGTCGGTGCCACCTCGGGGGCGCTGCAGTCCGACGGCAGCCGCAAGGTGGAGCCCACTTTCGACATGGACCATGCCGCGGCAGCCATTGAGTTCATGGCCTCCGCCCCCGCCGAGGTGTCCGTCAACCAGGTCACGATCACCGCGGCCGGAATGCCGTTTGTCGGTCGCGGCTAGGAACGGCGCCTGCTAAAGGTGCAGGGCGAACAGGCGGTCAAGCTTGGTGAACGAGGATTCCCAGCCGGCACGTGCCGGTTCCAGGACCTCGGCCGGGAGCGGGCCCTGGGTGATCCGCAGCGCGGTGCCCGTGGGGCAGTCGGCGAACTCGACACGCATTTCAATGACCAGGTTCAGGGTCATCTCGTGCGGCCCGTCCTCCCCGACCAGCAGCTCGTGCTCACGGACCTCGGTGAACGTCGCGTGCACCGGAGAGGTCTTGGTCGGGTCCTCCAGCAGGTGCATCACGAACTTCTGGAGGCCACCCACGCGCGGGTCGATGGTCACGGTATCCACGTGCACGCCCCAGCCCTCGGGGCCAAACCATTCGGCCAGGATTTCCGGCTCGGTAAAGGCCGCCCACACCGCACCGCGGGGAGCGGAAAATTCACGTTCAATAACCAGTTCGCCCATATCCATGCGCACGAGGTTACCTCGATTCGGGCCGCGAGCCGAATGGCGGGCCCCTTCTGTGGGGGCAAACACCCCTTGGAAGAAGATGAAAGGATTGCGGGCATGACCGTGTTGAAATCAATCGTGCTCTTCGGCGTTGCCGCTTTGCTGGAAATCGGCGGCGCCTGGCTGGTGTGGCAGGGCATCCGCGAGCACCGCGGCTGGCTCTGGATCGGCGGCGGAGCCATCGCCCTGGGACTGTATGGAATCGTCGCCACGTTCCAGCCCGACGCCAACTTCGGCCGCATCCTGGCGACCTACGGCGGGGTCTTCATCGCCGGATCCCTGCTCTGGGCGGTGCTCCTGGATGGTTTCCGCCCGGATCGCTGGGACATCGCCGGGGCCGCCATCGCCCTGGCCGGGGTCGGGTTGATCATGTACGGTCCGCGCGGGGGCTAGGAACCGAAGATCCCCCGGCCGGGATCGACCGTCCCCTCGGACAGAGGATCCCCTCCCGGAAGAACCGTGGGTGCCGGCCAGGTCCCCAGGGGCAACCTCCTGATGGCCCTGCACACCACCAGCACCCAGCCGAGCAGTCCGGCCAGACAGAACCGCTCGGCGAACCCCAGCAAATCCTGCCCAACGGCGGCGGCCAGCCCCAACGATGCGAGCCCGACGGCAGTAACCGCCGCAAGAATCAACGCCACAGGGTAGGCATTTTCCAGCTCCGGGGCGGAGCGCATCCAGCGGGTCAGCACGAGAATGCCGGCCAGCGCGGCCAGGAATCCGGCGCCGGCCACATAGAGATGCACGGTGCCCGCCGTCGTCACCGCGTGCAGGCCGGACCCGGCATCAACGTCGGTCGGGAAGAAGGCCAGTGCCGCCGAGCACAGGCCCCCGGCGGCCATCAGGAGCGCCCCGGTCCGTCGAAACCCGGAGGCTGGATCGATCCTGTTGATGGCCACGATGGCACACAGGGTGGTGACGGCCCGGCCGAGGAAATTCAGGTTCATGATCCACCCGAACGGACCCACCGCCAGGTTGCTTTCGGCGTCACTGACCACGCTGTAGTGCGGGGGCAGGAACTGGAGCACCACGTCGACCAGGACATAAACGGCGACGCCGGCCATGGCTGCGGTGGCAAACCGCCGTCGGGCATTGTCCGGGTTCTGCGGCATCATTGATCCAGCTTTCCATACCGGCGCCCCCATCCGCCACACCGCACCCACGCCGCAGGGGACACAACGCAAGACCCGAAAACAGGGCCCCGAAAAAGCTCCCCGGGGGGCCAACCAGTCCTTGTCCCGGGCAACAGGTCGCCTCGTGCGACAGGGGGCTATTCCCCGAAGATCCCCCGGCCGGTTTCCATGTCGACCGGCAGGGACGAATGCTCGTGCACGACCAGCCACCTCGAATCGCGCAGTTCCAGTCCCATGGTCATCCTGTTGGTCAACGAGCGCAGCTTCCTGCCATCGGCAGAGAATGCGGTAAACGTTGCCGCGGCCGAAAGCATCGCCACCTTCTCCCCGGCAAGCACCCGGACATCGGAGAAATCCACCCGCACCGCTTCGGCGCCCCGGGAACCGAACCAGTCGGCCGCCATCGCCCGCCAGGTCCCGGCACCCACGAATTCAAATTTTCCCGACGCATCGTAGACGTGGACATCTGGGGGCATACCGGTCCGTGGACGCCGCAAGGTTCTGGGCGTTCACCGCGGAGGCATAGGCGCCAGGAACCAGGGCGGGGCCGTCGTTAAGAAAGCCATCCATGCAGCGGACACCAATGCCTCGGTCCACTGCATGGATGGCTTCTTGCTGCCAGGAGTCGGCGCTACTCCGTGCGTTCCGGTGCCCCGCTGGCCGCCAGAAGGCGTTCTGCGTGGGACATCTGGATACTTGGAGCCGAGCCCCGGGTGGGTCCGCCGGCGAACTTCGGCGACGGCTCCCCGCCCTCGGCCAGGCGCAGCTCTTCTTCGACGTGGAACTCGTCTTCTTCGCCGAGCATGATGGCGCTGTCCTCGTTGGTGATCTCCCCGGCGAAGGCACGAACCATGGCCTCGCGGTCGAACTGGCCTTCCCACTTGGCCACCACGAAGGTTGCCACGCAGTTGCCCAGCAGGTTCACTGCCACGCGCATGGAGTCCATGATGCGGTCGGCACCGAGCAGCAGGGCGACACCGGCAACCGGGAAGATCCCGAGTGCTGCGGCCGTGGCCGAGAGGGCGAGGAAGGACGAGCCGGGGACCCCGGCCATACCCTTGGAGGTCAGCAGCAGGACTCCGAGCGCTCCGAGCTGCTGGCCGAAGGTCAGGTCGTGGCCGAAGGCCTGGGCCAGGAAGAGCAACGAGATGGAGAGGTAGATTGCCGCGCCGTCGAGGTTGAAGGAGTATCCGGTGGGGACAACCAGGCCCGTGGTTGCACGCGAGCAACCGGCGTTGGTCAGCTTCGTCATGATGCGCGGCATGACAGCCTCGGTCGAGGCCGTGCCCAGTGCCAGCAGGAATTCCTCGCGGGTGTAGCGGATGAACTGCCACAGCGGAACCCGTGCCACGATCCAGGCAATGATGAACAGAATGCCGATGAACAGCAGGGCGGCCACGTAGCAGGCAACGATGAGCTTGGCGTAGGTGCCCAGGGTTTCGATGCCGTACTGGCCGATGATGAAGCCCATGGCCCCCAGTGCGCCCAGCGGGGCAACCCGCATGATCCAGCTCATGATCTTGAAGATGAGTTCCAGGATGATCTCGAACAGGCTCAGCACCGGTGCGCAGCGTTCCTGGCCGACGACCACGATGGCGGCGCCGAAGAACACGGAGAAGAACAGGACCTGGAGCAGGATGTTGTCGGCGAAGGCGCCGATGACGCTGACCGGGATGATGCCGAGGATGAAGCTGGCAGCGTCCTTGGCCTCGCCGGTCTTTTCCGCCAGGGCCCCGCCGTCCAGGGTGGCGGGGTCGATGTTGAGCCCGACACCCGGCTGGACGATGTTGCCGATGATCAGTCCGAAGACCAGGGCGAAGAGCGTTGCGCCGGTGAAGTAGATCAGCGCCTTGACCCCGACGCGGCCCACGGCCTTGACGTCGCCGACGGCGGCGATGCCGGTGACGATCACCAGGAAGATCAGCGGGGCAATGATCATCTTGATCAGCATGATGAAGCCGTCGCCAAGCGGCCGCAGGGCCGAACCCACCGTGGGCCAGAAGTGCCCGATGAGCACCCCTGCTACAACGGCAAGTGCAAGCTGGAAAAAGAGCGACTTGTAGATCGGCGCCCTTTTCTGCCGGACATCCGATCGTGCCACATTGGCACCTGACGTTATTCTCACGGTTTCATCCATTCCTGAAGAATCCCCACGGCGGGAAGCTCCCAAGTAACGTAACCCGGATCACATTCTTTCACAAGGGAGTATTTAGTTTTCACACAGCGGAATGTTGATGGAATTTACATCAGCCGAAATCCAGTTCATCTGCGGCATGGCCGGTATTCCGCACCGCCCAGAGCGATCCCCGCCCGCCGAGGCCCTTCCTCCCGGCGCGGATCGACGATCCCTCGGCCCTCCGCTGCCCACCCATGGTGATCGGGCCCCTGAAATCGACCCGAATGTGTCACTTCCGTGACGGGCGGAACCGCATCACCGTGAAACTAAAGGTGAATCATCTTGTGCAGAAGCGGTGGGCTCCAGGCCTTGAATCAAGCCCGCTGCGGTGTTGCACTGTTTGCCATGGACAACGACCAACGAACCATCATGGCCATCGGCACCAAGAAGGGCCTTTGGCTCGCCGAAAGCACCGACCGCGAGACCTGGACGCTGAACGGACCCCATTTCCTGAACCTCGAGGTCCCCTCCGTCGCCATCGACACCCGGGAGGGGCGGACCCGCATCCTGGCCGGGGTCAACGACTGGCACTGGGGACCGACCGTCGTCTACAGCGACGACGCGGGCGCCACCTGGTCCGAACCCGAGCAGGGTGCCATCAAGTTCCCCGCCGACACCGACACCGCGCTGGCCCGGATCTGGCATCTGCGCCCCGACACCGCCGAACGCCCCGGGGTGGTGTGGGCCGGCTGCGAACCGATCTCCGTCTTCAGGTCCACCGACTCCGGGGAAAGCTTTGAGCTCAACCGCGGGCTGTGGGACCACCCGCACCGCAGCCAGTGGGGCGCCGGCTTCGGCGGCGCCGCGGTGCACAGCATCGTCCCCAACGTGCGGGACGAGAACACCATCCACGCTGCCATGAGCACCGGCGGGGTGTACCGAAGCACCGACGGCGGAACCTCCTGGGAGCCGCGCAACAAGGGCATTCGGGTGGGATTCGACCCCGATCCGTACCCGGAATTCGGCCAATGCGTCCACCACATCACCGCCGACGCGCAGGACCCGAACCGGCTCTACGCCCAGAACCACGGCGGGGTGTACCGCACCGACAACTCGGGCGATGAATGGATCAGCATCGCCGACGGGCTGCCCGCCGACTTCGGCTTCGTCTTCCTGTCCCACCCGCGCACCGGCGGCACCGTGTGGACCATCCCCCTGCAGGGCGAGGGCGAGCGCATCCCGGTGGGCGGGCGCCTGTCGGTCTACCGTTCCACCGATGCCGGGAACAGCTGGCGCGAGCAGCACAACGGGCTGCCCGACGCGGAATACAACGTCGTGCTGCGCGACGCGGCCGCGGTGGACGAGCATCCCGGCTCCGTGGGCGTCTACTTCGGCACCCGCGGCGGGGAGGTCTTCGCCAGCAACGACGAGGGCGCGCACTTTGCCACCGTCGCGACGCGCCTGCCCGACGTGCTCAGCGTCCGCGCCGCGCAATTCGCCGGGGCCGCGCAATGACGATGGTGACGGTCGAGGTGCCCTCGGTGCTGGCCAACGCGCTGGAGGGCCAACGCAGCCTGCAGGTCCCGCTCCCCGAGGACGGGACCGTGGGGTCGATCCTGGATGCGCTCGGCGAGCGCTACCCGCTCTTTGCCCGCCGGGTGCGCGACGAGCGCGGCCAGGTGCGCCGCTATGTGAACATCTTCGTCGGGCCGGACAACATCCGCAGGCTCAAAGGCCTGGATTCGACCGTATCTCCGGGGCAGGACGTGTTGATCATGCAGTCGGTCGCCGGCGGATAGCCGCCCCGGGGCGCGCGTCCGCGATAATCTGGCAGGGTGTCTTGCCCGAAGGAGCCCACGTGCCGCCCATGAACCCACCACCGCCCGCCGCCGCCGCACCGGACGGGCACCTGCGGCGCGCGCACCGGCGGCTGGATGCGGTCATCAAGGACTTCCCGCCGGCAGCGTTCTCCTTCGTCATGGCCACCGGCATCCTGTCCGCCGCGCTGTCCCTGGTGGGCCGCGAAACCTCCGCCTCGGTGCTGCTGTGGATCGCCGCGGCCGCCGGGGCACTGCTCTGCGCGGGACTGGCCTGGCGCGCGATCGCCCACCCCGGCCCCCTGCTCAAGGACCTCGCGAACCCGGCCAAGACCTTCGGGTTCTTCACCATCGTGGCCGGGGCCAACGTGCTGGGCCTGGGCTTCGACATGGCCGGGACGCCTTCCGTGGCGGTGGCCCTGGCCATCGTGGCCGGGGTGTTCTGGGTGGGATTGAACTACGGGATCCCGTCCTCGATGCTGCTGCGCGACCGCTCCACCCCGATCCTGCAGGACGCCAACGGCAGTTGGTTCCTCTGGGTGGTCGCCACCCAGTCCATGGCCAACGCCCTGGCGGTCATCGCCCGCAACACCCACAACGAGCTGGCCGGGGCCGCGGCCGTCGCTGCCTGGGGCATCGGGCTGGTGCTGTACCTGCTGGTGGGCACCCTGGTGACCCTGCGGCTGCTGACCCTTCCCAACCGCCCCGAGAACCTGAGTCCGACCTACTGGATCTTCATGGGAGCCACAGCGATCACGGTGCTGGCCGGGGCGAAGGTGCTGGCCATGCCCGCCGACCTGCCGGTGATGGTGCGCACCGCGGTGTTCGTCGCCGGCGCCAGCTACATGCTGTGGGCGCTGGGCCTGTGGTGGATCCCGCTGCTGGTGGTCTTCGGGATCTGGCGGCACGGGATGCGCCGCTACCCGGTGCGCTACGAGACCGGGCTGTGGGCCATCGTCTTCCCGCTGGGCATGATGTCTGCCGCGTCCGTCGCCTTTGGCCGCGGCGAATCCGTCGCGGTGATGGTGGGCGTCGGCGAGGTCGGGGTGTGGGTCGCGTCAGCGGCCTGGGCCGGCACCACGGTGTTGATGCTCGCCGGCCTGGTGCGCTGGCTGCGCGCCGGGAAGCAAACGGTCCCGGCGGCGTAGCTACGCCGGGGCACCCGATGCCCGTCACCGAGTACCTGCGCCGCACCTGCCCGGCACCGCGGCGCAGGGGATGCCTAAAGCCTGCCCCGGCACTACGCTGGGGACATGAGTAACCTCGAGGCCGCCCCCGACGAGATGGTTTGCGGGGCAGACAAGACCCATGCCGGGATCGAGCTGTTGGTTCCGCGCAACGTCCCGCTCGGCGGGCCGCGCGCCATGGATGTGCGCCGCACCCTGCCGCAAAAACAGCGCAGCCTCATCGGCGCCTGGTGCTTCCTTGACCACTACGGTCCCGACCCGGTGGGCGAATCCGGCGGGATGAAGGTCCCCCGCCACCCGCACACCGGCCTGCAGACCGTGTCCTGGCTGTTCACCGGGGAGATCGAGCACCGCGATTCGGCCGGTTTCCATGCCATGGTGCGCCCCGGCGAGGTGAACCTGATGACGGCCGGCCGCGGGATCAGCCACTCCGAGTTCTCAACTCCCGACACCACGGTGCTACACGGCGCCCAGTTGTGGGTCGCGCTGCCCGATTCGGCGCGGCACATGCCACCGACCTTCGCGCACTACCGGCCCGAGCCGCTTGTCGGTGACGGCTTCAGCGTCAGCGTGTTCCTCGGCGGACTGACCGCGCTGAACCCGCGCGGCGCCGACCTGCACTCGCATTCCCCGGTGGACACCCACACCGAGCTGGTGGGTGCCGAGATCCTGCTGCAGCCCGGCACCTCCATCCGGCTGGCTGTGAAGGCACACCATGAGCACGGGGTGCTGCTGGACTCCGGGACCCTGAGCGTCGGGGTCGACGAGCTCCCCGTGGACCACCTGGCCTACCTGCCGCCGGGCTCCCAGGAAATCACCTTGAGCGCCGGCGCCCAGCCCGTGCGGGCCCTGCTCATTGGCGGGGAACCGCTCAACGAACAGATCCTGATGTGGTGGAACTTCGTGGGTCGCACCCACGAGGAAGTTGTCGAGTACCGCAGGCAGTGGCAGGCGGAGATCGGCGCGGAGCCCGGGGACACCACCTCCAGGCGCTTCGGGGACTTCCCGGCGGGCGAACCCGATCCGTTGCCGGCACCGGTTCTGCCCATGGTGAGGTTGCGACCCCGCGACTGAGTTAAAAGCCGGCCATGCGGCGGGCCGCGGGCGCACGCAGGCAGCACAAAGAGCAGAAGGAGAGGAGGGAAACCCACATGTCATTGATCGAGGAACTGGCCAAGCTGCGCCGAGCCCTGGCCGAACGCGCCGCGCTGGGCGACCAGCTCGACGCCAAGCGCGAGATGGAGCATTTCGTTTCCTTCCGCTCGCTGCGCGAGGTCACCGAGGCCGCGGACCACTACGAGCGTTCCGGCTGGGACGTCGACCGGTCCGGCGGCCAGGACGCCAACTCCCGGTACCTGTTGCGGGTCTACCGGGAACAACCGCTGGACGTCGAGAGCGCGGAACAAGCGTTGCGCGGCGTGCACGCCATCACCGAAAAACACGGCGGCACCTACGACGGGTTCGGGGCCGTGTTCATCGACCCCGATGGCAGCGAGCCCAAGGGCTTCTTCGGCAGGCTCTTCGGCACCCCCTGAAAACCACCACACCGCAAGGAAGCAAAGCATGAGCGAGATCCGCATCGAACACCGCCCGGAACGCCAGCGCTATGCGCTGCTGGACGGCGAAAAGACCATCGGGGCGGCCCACTACCGCGAGCTGGAAACCACCGGCGGCATCGATCGGGTCTTCTTCCACACGCTCGTCGACGAGTCCTACGCCGGACAGGGCCTGGCCTCCAAGCTGGCCGCCGAGGCACTGAAGGACACCGTGGGCCAGGGGCACAAGATCGTGGCCGTCTGCCCCTACATCAAGGCCTGGCTGCTCAAGCACCACGAGTTCGACGCCGACCTGGTGAAGCCCACCAGCGAGCACCTGCGGATCCTGCCGCAGGAATAGCCCGCAGGACGGATCAGTCCGCCAGCTCCATCCCCAGCCCGGCCAGGGCCTCGCGCAGGATCCCGATGCCCCTGGGCCCGAAGCCATGGAGCTGAAGCAGCGCGGCCTGGCCGTATGCGGCTGCCTGTTCCAGGGTCGTGATCCCGGCCGCGGCCAGGGCGCGGGAGGCGGGTGCGGAGATCTTCGGCAGCGGGTGGAAGCCTCGGTGCTGCTGCGCACCCTTGGGGTGAGCACCAGCAGTGCCACGCCGATGGCGGCGGTGAACACGAAGACCGCCACGAAGGAGTCGTTGCCGCTGAAGGCCCCGAAGACCAGCCCGCCCGCGGCCAGGTCCATGGCGGAGCCCAGCGAGTCGGACACGGCCAGCGCCGAGGAATTGAAGCCCTGGTTCACGGTGGTGGACAGCGCGATCATGTGCACGTTCTGCCGCGGATACACCAGCCCCATGCCTCCCCCGCCCATGGCCCACGCGAGGATCGCGACAATCGCCGGCAGGTGGAACGCCGCGGTGCCCAGCACCAGCAAGATCGCGCCCACTCCGAGCGCCGAGCCGATGAACATGGCCCGGGCATTGTCCAACGACTCCCCCATGCGCCCCTGGATGGCCGAACCCACGGACCAGCAGACGGCACCGCCGGTCAGCGAGAGGCCGGCAACCGCCGGGGACAGGTCGAAGCGGTCCATCAAGAGATATGGAAGATAAACCTCGGTGCCGAAGAACGCTGCGGCGGCCAGGCCGCGCACCAGGATCGTGGCCAGCAGCCCGCGCCCGGCCAGCAGCGTCCGGTCCGGCACCAGCGGCCGCACCGCAACCAGCACCACCAGCACCGCGATGCCCATGAGCACCAGGCCCAGCGCCGGAACCCGGGCCAGCAGGTTCATGCCCAGCACGGCTGCGGCCGCCAACCCGGCCCAGCCCAGCGCCCTCCAGCTGAAGTCCGCCGCGGGATTCTGAGCACCTCCCATCGCGTGCACCGAAGGCATGACCGCGGCCATCGCCAGGACCACCAGGCCCACCACCCCGAGGAACACCCAGCGCCAACCGATGGTTTGCGCCACGAGCCCTGCGGCGAACGGGCCGACAAGCGAGGGAACCACCCAGGCGACGGCGAAGGCCGCAAAGATCTGCGGGTGCAGGCGCGGGACAAGAACCCGGGCCACCACCACATACAGGGCCACGGTGATGCCCCCGCCCCCAAGCCCCTGCACCAGTCGCCCCGCCACCAGCACCTCCAGGCCCGGGGCCAGGCCGCACACCAGCAGCCCCAGCACGAAGAGCGCAGCGGACGCGTACAGCGGGACGGAGGGCCCATGGCGGTCGGAGTAGCTCCCCACGGCCACCATGCCGATCACCCCGCTGGCCATGGGCGCGGCAAGAGCCAGGGCATACAGCGACGCGCCATCCAGTTCCTCACTGACCAGCGGCATCACGGTGGTGACGGCCAGGGACTCGAACGCGACCAGGACGACCAGCGCGAACATCCCGGCGGTGACCCAACGGTATAGCGGCGCGGAAAGGCCCGCCGGGGACCCGCTGGTGGATGCGTTTGGCTGGCGCGACATACCTCGAGCGTAAGGTCTGGCGCACGGCTCCACCACAGGGGCCGAACCGGTGGTGTGCACCGATACGTTGCGGGCATGGAATTCACCCAGGAACCCACCGTCAACCTGCCTCGCCAGCGCTTTATCGGGCTCTTCGATGATCCGGAAAACCTCAAGGAGTGGCAGACGGGTCTGGTCTCCTTCGAGGGCGTCACCGGCACGCCCGGGGAGCCCGGCGCGACCTCGCGTCTGACGTACCGGCAGGGGCGCGGCACCATGGAGATGATCAAGACCGTGACCCGGCGCGACCTTCCCGAGGCTTTCGACGGCAGCTACGACGCCAAGTGCGTGCACAATGCTTGCCGGAACGCATTCCGTGACCCCGACGGGAGCACCACGCGCTGGGTGGCCCACAATGTCTTTGGGTTCACAGGCTTCATGCGGATCCTCGCGTTGCTGTTCGGCCCCATGTTCAAGAAGCAGAGCTTCAAGATGATGACGGCCTTCAAGGATTTCGCCGAAGCCCGCACCCAGGTCGTCAGACCTCGGCCCGGGCAGGGCCGGAAAATGGTTCGGGCGGTTGCGTTCCCCTGCGAGAGGGGCACAACCGCCCGAATACGACGACCCGAAGGGGACTAGCCCATGCCGTCCTGGGCCATGTTGTTGAAGCGCGAGTAGTGGCCCTGGAACGCGACAACGATGGTCTTGGTGGGTCCGTTACGGTGCTTGGCCACGATCACGTCGGCCTCGCCGGCACGTGCCGATTCCTTGTCGTAGATGTCTTCACGGTGCAGGAGGATGACCATGTCAGCATCCTGCTCAATGGATCCGGATTCGCGAAGGTCGGAGATCATCGGCTTCTTGTCGGTGCGCTGCTCCGAACCACGGTTCAGCTGCGACAGGGCGATGACCGGAACGTCGAGTTCCTTGGCCAGCAGCTTCAGCGCACGAGAGAACTCGGAGACTTCCTGCTGGCGGGATTCGACCTTCTTGCCGGAGCTCATCAGCTGCAGGTAGTCGAGGACCACGAGCTTGAGGTCGTGCTTCTGCTTGAGCCGTCGGCACTTGGCGCGGATTTCCATCAGCGACATGTTCGGCGAATCGTCGATGAACAGCGGGGCGTCGTTGAGCCTGCCCATTGTGGTGGCGATCTTCGACCATTCTTCGTCCTGGATCGTGCCCTTACGCAGGTTTTGCAGCGCGATGCTCGCTTCGGCCGACAGCAGGCGCATGGCGATTTCGTTGCGTCCCATTTCCAGGGAGAAGAAAACGGATGTCAGATTGTTCTTAATGGACGCTGACCTGGCAAAATCCAATGCAAACGTACTTTTGCCAACGGCCGGTCTGGCGGCGATAACGATCATCTGGCCGCCGTGCAGGCCCTGGGTCAGCTCGTCGAGTTCAAAGATCCCGGTGGGAACACCGATCACGCCCTCGCCTCGGCTGCCGGCCGACTCGATCTCATCGACGGTGCCCTCGATGATGTCGCGCAGCGGCACGTAGTCTTCGGCGGTGCGTCGTTCGGCGACCTTGTAGACCTCGGCCTGGGCCTCGTTGACGATGGCGTCGACCTCGCCGTCCTGCGAGTAGCCGAGCTGCACGATCTTGGTTCCGGCATCGACCAGACGGCGCAGCACCGCGCGTTCGCGAACGATCTCGGCGTAGAAGCCGGCGTTGGCGGCGGTGGGCACCGACTGGATGAGCGTGTGGAGGTAGGCCGGGCCGCCAATGCGGGTGATCTCGCCGCGCTTGGTCAGCAGGTCCGAGACGGTGACGGCGTCGGCGGGCTCGCCGCGGCCGTAGAGGTCGATGATGGCTTCATAGATTGCCTCGTGTGCCGGGCGATAGAAATCGAGGCCTCGCAGCACCTCGACGCAGTCGGCGATGGCGTCCTTGGAAAGCATCATGCCGCCCAAGACGCTCTGCTCTGCTACAAGGTCCTGCGGTGGAGTGCGTCCATAGTCCGATCCCTGTGAATCGGAGCTGGTTGCGGTGCTGGCTAGCGACACGGGCTTTTCCCTTCAAGCTGCGCGGGTTCCCAAGTTTTCCGCTTCATTACCTTTCCAGTGTCTCAAGGAGCACGGACGATTCGTTAGGTCCAAGCTCACACGTGCCGTAAGGCACCACGAACCTGTGGAAATAGGTGGGGAACACTGTCACCATAGACCTGATTTCCGCCAAACCCAACACGGTTATCCACAGGGCATGTGGATAACCTGTGAACCTCACGGCGTGTTGTGTGCACAGTCTGGGGAGAACGTTGTGGATTAAAGGTCATGTTTGACAATTACACGCTCTTGACTAGGCATTATGCAATTCACTGTCTGTGGATACAAACTAGTTATCCACATCCTCCACAGGCGTAAAAGCGGGTTATACATACAAAAACCCCGAGATTCCGCGGTTAATCCACGTCCGTTTCCACAGTTACCCACAAGCTATCCACAGACACGCCGAGGCTTCCCATGGATCTGGGGATTGCGGGCATTGATGCACATCACCATGCCCTGACATACTGGGCCGCATGGCCGCCAACAAGACCGCACCGACCCCCGTTGATCCACACGAGTTCATCGCGGCGGTGCCGCACCCGAGGCGGCGCGCGGACGCCGGGCTCCTGCTGGAGATGATGGAAGAGGCCAGCGTCCAGCCCGCCACCATGTGGGGGCCCACGATCGTCGGCTTCGGCACCTACCACTACAAGTACGAGTCCGGCCGCGAGGGAGATGCTCTCGCCATCGGCTTTTCACCGCGCTCCGCGAACCTGGCCCTCTACGGGCTGACCGTCGCCCCAATGGCCCCCGCACTCCTGGCGAAACTGGGCAAGCACAAGCGTGGTGCCGGTTGCCTGTACGTGAACAAGCTCGCCGACGTCGATGTCGAGATCCTGGCCCAGCTTGCCCGATACGGGTACAGGCACATGATGGACGTCGTCCACGTCCAGCCGCAGGGCTGAACGCTTCAACAACTAAGAAGGCTCCCCGCCTGCCACGCCGAATCATGTGTTCGGGGTGGGGGCGGGGAGCCCTTGCGCTTCAGTGGCCTTCAGGAGACCAGCTGCTCGGCCTCCAGGCGGCGGAAGGCCGAGCCGTGGAATACCAGCGGAGGGTTGGTCTCGTCGTGCGTCTGGTGGCCGTGCACGCGCAGGAGCACCACATGGTGGTCGCCGGCCGGGATCTCCTGCTCGATCGAGCAGTCGAGCCAGAGCGTGGCGTCATGCAGGAACAGCGCGCCCTCGTCGGTCGAATCCAGGCGAAGCCCGGCAAAGCGGTCCCCGGATTTGGAGGCGATCTGTCGGCACACACCCTCGTTCTTTTCACTGAGCACCGAAACACCGATGCGCCCGCTGGTACGCACCAGCGGCCAGGTCTTGGAGGTGTTCTGGACCGCAAACATCACCAGCGGCGGATCCATGGACACCCCGACCGTGAAGGACGAGGCCACAATTCCCTGCGGCTGTCCGTCGACGATGGAGCAGAGTGCTGCAATGCCGGATGGATGCTGGGCAAAGACGTTGCGCAGGGTATCGGGTGTGAGGTCAGAGGTGAGTGTCATGGTGCTCAATCCTTCGGCTTCGGCCCACCTTCGCAGCTGCGTGAAATGCACGCGCAGAACAGCGAGGTGTGCGGTACTTGCCTCCGGGGTTCCGGAAGGCCGAATCATCACCTGGAGCACCCCACCACCGTGAGAGGGTTGCCGGTCAACAAGCCAGGGCTTGTAAGTTGACACTCTTGATTCACCACTAACGTTAGGAGAAATATTGCGACTCCGTCAAAGTTTGTTTCGACACACTGGGTAATGCAGCGTAAGAATCGAAGATCCTGCGGCCGCATGGCACGATATGGGCGTCATGGAACGATCATGGGGGCGGGTCGCCGCCTAGCCCACGTCCGAGGCGCCCGTGTAGGTCGCATAGCTCGGGACTCCGGTGTTTTCATAGAGCAGGATGGCAAGTCCCCCACGGGTGGACTTGCTGCCGGTCAACCGCAGTCCCGCCGGGGAGCCGCCGTCGGGGAAGAGCCGCCGCCCGTGTCCAAGGACGACGGGAGCCACCACGAGCCGGATTTCGTCGATCAGCCCCGCGGCGAGCATCGACCCGGCAAGCCTGGCGCTGCCGTGGATCTGCAGTTCCCTGCCGGGCCGGGCCTTGAGCTGCGCAACCCGGGCGGCGACGTCGCCGGAGAGGACCGTGGTCGGGTTCCACGTGCCCTCGGCCAGCGTCTGCGAGGCAACGTACTTCGGCAGCGAGTTCATCAGGACGGTAAAGGGGTCGTCCGGGTCGGTGATCTGCGGCCAGTCCCGCGCGAAGGCCTCGTAGGTGCGCCGGCCCAGCAGCAGCCCGTCGGCCTGCGCCAGCCATTGCGCAGCCAGGTCGATGAACCCCGCATCCATGTGCGGAACGAACCAGCCGCCCTGCGTGAACCCATCGGTGGTATCTTCGTCGGCAGATCCGGGGCCCTGGCAGACCCCGTCCAAGCTCACGAATTCGGTCAGTGTCAGCTTCATGCTCGCGCCTTCCTGTTGCAGCGCCCTGCAGCGTCCATGGCCCGGGTCCCACTGAGAAACCGGAGGGATGCGGCTTCCTGCCGCAAAGCTACTGGACACCGGCACCATGCGCCAGGCCCCCGGCCGGCCGATCCGCGGGATAGGGGTCCAATGTGGGCGTTAAAGCACTGTGGACCCCGCCATTGGCGGGGTCCACAGTGCTTTGCCGTCAGCCAAGACGGCAGATTCGCAAGAAATTACTTCTTGGCGGCAACAACCTGCAGTGCAACGGTCGCGGAGACATCGGTGTGCAGACGCACGGTCGCCGAGTAGTTACCCGTCGACTTGATGTGGTCGTTGATCTCGATGTTGCGCTTGTCGATCGAGCCCAGGCCAGCGGCTGCAACAGCCTTGGCAATGTCCTCGGTCTTCACGGTGCCGAAGAGGCGACCGGTAGCGCCGGCCTTGACGGTCAGCTTGACCGGCTTGGCCGAGATCGAAGCGGCAAGTGCCTGTGCCTCTTCCAGGGAAGCAACAGCGCGAGCAGCACGGGCGGCCTTGATCGACTCAACCTGCTTCTCACCGCCCTTGCTCCAGGTGATGGCGAAGGCGCGCGGGAGAAGGTAGTTACGTGCGTAACCGGTCTTCACCTCGACGATGTCGCCTGCGGCACCGAGGCCGGTAACTTCGTGGGTCAGAATGAGCTTTGCCATGTTGGTATACCTTCCTTAGCCGCGGCCAGCGCCGGAGTAAGGCAGCAATGCCACTTCACGCGCGTTCTTGATGGCCTGTGCGATCTTGCGCTGTTCCTGTACGGAAACACCGGTAACGCGACGGGCACGGATCTTTCCGCGATCGGAAATGAACTTGCGCAGCAATGCTACGTCCTTGTAGTCGATGACAGTGATGTCAGCGGCCTTCAAGGGGTTGGACTTTGGTTTGGGCTTACGGAGTTCAGCCTTAGCCATCGTGGAGCTCCTTTATCAGGTGGAGCCCGCAGAATTTTCTGCGGGATGGTGAATAAATTTGTTTAGAAAGGTGGTTCGTCGGAACCCGGGTTGCCCCATCCGCCGTTGTTTCCTCCGGCAGGAGCTCCCCATGGATCGGCCGCGGGTGCATTCCAGCCGCCACCGGTGTTTCCGCCGGCGTTGCCGCCACCGAATCCACCGCCGCCGCCTTGGTTGCCGCCACCGAATCCACCGGCGTTGGCGCCGGCGTTCTGCTGTTGACCACCAAAGCCGCCACCGCCACCGCCGGAGCGCTGGGTACGGGTGACCTTTGCGGAGGCGTAACGCAGCGACGGGCCGATTTCATCGACCTCAAGCTCGGTGACGTTACGCTTTTCGCCTTCCTTGGTTTCGTAGGAACGCGACTTGAGGCGGCCCTGGGCGATGACGCGCATGCCCTTGGTCAACGTCTCAGCGACGTTTTCGGCTGCCTCACGCCACACCGACGCACGGAGGAACAGCGTGTCGCCGTCCTTCCATTCATTGGTCTGGCGGTCGAAGGTTCGCGGGGTCGAAGCAATGGTGAAGTTCGCCACGGCCGATCCTGACGGGGTGAAACGCAGTTCCGGGTCAGCGGTCAAATTACCAATAACCGTAATGACTGTCTCGCCTGCCATTGGAGCCTCCTAAAGTGTTGTTCTACGAAGATCGAAGAGCAGAATTACTCTGCAACGACCTTTGCCTCTTCCGGGCGGGTGATCTTGGTGCGCATGATGGTCTCATTGAGGCCCAGCTGGCGGTCAAGCTCTGCGGAAGTAGCGGGGGTGGCGGTGAAGTTAACTACCGCGTAAATGGCCTCATTCTTCTTCTGAATGTCGTAGGCCAGGCGGCGACGGCCCCAGATGTCAACGTTCTCGATGGTTCCACCATCGTTACGGACAACGTCCAGGAACTTACCGAGGGTTGGTTCAACGGTTCGCTCGTCGACCTCGGGGTCGATCAGCACCATCAATTCATAAGCACGCATGTGAACCCACCTCCTTTGGGCTAAACGGTCACGGCATTTCCGCAACAGGAGGTTCTTTGCATTTGCTGTCGCCACAACCCGATTGCCGGGCGCGGCAGAAACAGCCTCAACCATTCTAGCGGAAAACCAGGGATTCTCCCGACCGTGCCCGGTGCGGTGCATCACGCCCCTTGCGGGGCCCTCAGCCAAATCCATCCGCACGCATCAACGCGCCCAGTCGGGCGTCGAAGACCGGGGCGAGGGTGCGCATGTAGGTGTCCGAGACGTGGTGCTTGTCCCGGTACAGCAGCACGTTGCCGATCACCGCCGGGCAGAATCCATCGGCACAGAACTGGTCGGAGAAATCCAGCACGTCGACACGTTGCTCGAGTGCTGCAGCGGCTCGGGTGGTGTCGCCGGCCTCGAAGGCCCTGGCCGCGGGTGCCCCGCAGGACACCAGGTCCGCCGGGTGCTCCGCCACGCAATCCCGTGCATAGTTCCTGGTCCCGGGGCGCGGGGTGTCGATGATCGGGTAGACCCGGATGCCAGCGTCCTCGAGCCGGCCCCAATAGTTGGCAAAGCCCTCGGCTGCCCCCTTTTCGAAGGTGGAACCGGCCCAATGGCTGGTCACCACCGCGTCCACGTCCCCGCGTTCCAGGATGCGCTCGAGCGTGTCCTCGTTGGCCCGGTGGCAGGAGATGCTGCCGTCGGTCTCGGCGACACGCTTGGTGGCGGAAAACGGGCAGGAGTTCTTCAGGTAGGTCAGCAGTGTCCACCCGTGCCGCTTGGCGGTGGCCTCCAGCGCCCGGTACCAGTGCGTGGCGTGCGAGTCGCCGACCAGGGCGATGGTCAGGGATCCGTCCTTCGCTCCCCTGGTGCATTCGCGGGTGCTCGGCGACTGCGGTTTCTGGACGCAATCGCCCAGGTCGGGCAGGTCGCTCTCGGCTTCGGCGGGCACCGGGACGATCTGGTTCATGCCCTGCAGGTAGGCGGGCGCGCCGGAGGCAATCGACGCGGCGCCGAAGCCGGGCGGCGGGGCTGCAAGCAGCGTGGCGGCAGCGCGTTCCTGTGCAGCGACCTGGCGGTCGGCCAGGGTTCCGGGTGCCAGGGCCAGCGCGGCGACCAGCGCGACCGCGGCCGCACCGGCACCCAGCGCCCGCCATTTCGAGACGGCAAGCGGGGCCAGGGTGCGTGCCGGGGTTTCGATCCAGCGGTGGCAGGCAGCGGCGAGCAGCAGCGAGAGCGCCAGCAGCCCGAGGCTCTGGGCGGGTCCCGGTTCCCGGCCGGCCAGGTAGAGGAAGAAGGTGAGCGCCGGCCAGTGCCACAGGTACAGCGAGTAGGAAATGTCACCGACCCATTGCACGGGCCGGGCCTCGAGAAGTTTTTGCGGGGCCAGGGCGCCGCGGGTTTCACCGGCCAGGATCACCGCCAGCGTTCCTGCCACCGGCAGGGCCGCGGAAACTCCCGGGAACGCAGTTGCAGCCCCGTAGCCGAAGGCCGCAAATCCGATCGCGGCGAATCCGGCCCAGGCCAGCGCGGTGCGGGGCCGGCTGGCCTCGAACCAGCGGGTGCCGGGTGGCTGTGTGCCGGGCTCGGGCGGGGCAAGAAACAGCGCCAGCAATCCTCCCGCGGCAAGTTCCCAGACCCGGGTGCCGGTCACGAAGTAGGCCGCGGGGTTCCCCGCGGCAACCAGCACCATCGAGTAGGCCAGGGAAGCCAGGACGACGGTCCCGAAGGCCAGCAGCAGCGCGGTGCGCGGCAACCCGGCGGCTGCTTCCCTCCGGCCCACCGGGCGGTGCAACCCGCCCTTCGCCCACCGGTTTCCGAGCCACACGGCCAGCAGCACCAGCAGCGGCCAGAAGAGGTAGAACTGCTCCTCGACCCCCAGGGACCAGAAGTGCTGCAGCGCGGTGGGTGCCTCCTCGGCGGCCAGGTAGTCCACGGAGCTTGCTGCCAGCCGCCAGTTCTCGACCGAGAACGCCGAGGCCAGCGCCGCGGCGCCCACGTCCTTCCACGCCGTGGCCGGCAGCAGCACCAGCGTGGCGACCAGCACCGCCAGGATCACCGCGAACGCGGCGGGCAGGATCCGTCGCACCCGCGCCGCCCAGAACCCGGGCAGGTCGATGCTTCCGGTGCGGCGCACCTCGCGCAGCAGGTGCCCGGTGATCAGGAAGCCGGAGATCGCGAAGAACACGTCGACGCCGATGAACCCGCCGGGCACCAGCCGCGGCTCGAGGTGGTAGGCGAGGACCAGCAGCACCGCCACGGCGCGCAGGGATTGGACCTCGGGCAGGAAACGGCGTGGCGTGCTTTGCTCGGCGATCATGTCCGCGAGCAAAGCACGGGCGGGTGAACACCGGGTGACGCGCGGGTGGCCGGCAGGCCATGGGGGGCTCAGGAGCGGGCAGCGGGGCCCGGGCGGGGGTCCGCGGCCAAGATGGCGAGCATGTGTGCATCGATGAACTGCCCGTCAAAGAGCAGCGCGGCCCGCGCCGTGCCCTCGAGACCGAACCCGGCGCGCTCGTAGACGCGCCGGGCCCGCGGGTTGAAGTCGTAGACCTCCAGGGAAATGCGGTGCAGGGCCGTATTGGTGAAGGCATGCTCCAGCAGCAGCGCCGTCGCTTCCGAACCCAGTCCCCGGTTCCGGCCGGCGGGGCCGAGCAGGATCCGGAAGTTGCACGAGCGGTTTTCCGCATCCAGGTCGTTGAGCACCACCTCGCCCACGCAGCGGCCTCCGGCCGCATCCACCACCGCCAGGTCCAGCCTGTCGCTGCGCGTGGCGAGCCCCTCATACCAAGCCCTGGTGGCGGCGTCGAGGCGCGGGTCGGCCGACTCGGCGTCCCGGGTCGAATGCACCGACCCGGTCAGCCGCAAGACCTCGGGATCCGCGAGGATCGGGCCCATGGCCAGGATGTCCGCCTCGGTGAAGGGGCGCAGGACGACCCGCTCCCCCACCAGCACGGGCTTGGTTCCAAGTCCCGCCCCGGCCTCGGTGTTCTCCGTCTCCCCGCCCATCGTCAGCAGCTTCCCGAAGCCGATCAGGCGGCGAAGAACGCGGCGGAGATCTTGGCCAGGCGCAGTGGGTCCGCCACGCCGCACAGCTCGCGGGCCGAGTGCATGGAAAGCAGCGGGATGCCAACGTCCACGGTGCGGATGCCCAGCCGGGTGGCGGTCAGCGGGCCGATGGTCGAACCGCACGGCATCTGGTTGTTGGAGACGAATTCCTGATACGGGACATCCGCCTGCGCGCAGAGCCGGGCAAAGAGCGCCGCTCCCACCGCGTCGGTGGCATAGCGCTGGTTGGCATTGATCTTCAGCAGCGGGCCGGCTCCCACCAGCGGCCGGTTGGCCGGGTCGTGGCGGCCGGGGTAGTTGGGGTGCACCGAGTGCCCGGCGTCCGCGGAGAGGCAGAACGAATCCGCGTAGGCGCGGTTGCGGTCCTCGCCCGTGGCGCCCAGGGTGTGCCCGATGCGTTCGAGCACGTCCTGCAGCAGGGGGCCGCAGGCCCCGGAGCGGGAAGCCGAGCCGATCTCCTCGTGGTCGAAGGCGGCCAGCACGGCGATGTGCTCGCCGCTGCCGGTGGCCGCGCGGGAGATGAGCGCGGCCAGCGAGGCGTGCATCGAGGAGAGGTTGTCCAGCCGGCCGCAGGCGAAGAACTCGTTGGCCCCGCCGAAGACCTGCCCTTCCTGTGCGTCGGCCACCACCACGTCGTAGCCGCCGATGTCGGCCGCGTCCACCCCGGCGGACGCGGCCAGCACGGCGAGAACGTCGGATTCGGCAGGGTCCCCGATCCCCCACACCGGGTTCATGTGCTGCTGCTTGTCCAGGGCCAGGCCGTCGTTCACGGCGCGGTCCAGGTGGATGGCCAGCTGCGGGAAGCGCAGCATCGGGGCGGTGCGCGCCAGCACTTCGGTGCCGTCATGCAGCACCAGGCGCCCGGCGAGCACCAGCTCGCGGTCCAGCCAGGAATTCAGCAGCGGGCCGCCGTAGATCTCGACGCCTGCCTGCAGCCAGCCGTGCGCGCCGGTGGTGGGCTTGGGCTTGAGCTTGAAGGAGGGCGAATCGGTGTGCGAGCCCAGGATGTGGAAGCCGGTGGTCGCGCCGGCGGATTCGGGCTGCACCCAGGCGATGATCGCCCCGTCGCGGATGACATAGTGCCCGCCGGGGGCCGGCTCCCAGGCGTCGGCCTCGGAAAGGGCCGTGAACCCGGCCGCGTCCAGCCGGCGGGCCGCCTCCGCGGCGGCGTGGAAGGACGAGGGCGAGGCCGCGACGAAGGCGGAGAGGTCATTGATGTGTTCGATGGCTGCGCTGGACATTCGATTCCCTTGACGTAGGAGGCGGGCGGGGGCTCCGGCGTTGCGGTGCCGAAAAAGGTGCGTGGGACCGGGGACCCGGCCCTAGTAGCGGGTGCGGAGAAGTGCCACCACGAGGGCGCCGACCCCCAGCACGATGCTAGCCCAACCGGGGATGGGCAGCCCGAAGATCATGATCAGGAAGGCGCCGAGCACCCCCAGCACCACTGCCAACAGCAGCCAGGGGCTGCGCAGGAATTCGGGGTTCATGGGCATGTGTCCTTAGTAGTCCAGCCCTTGGCTGGGGATGACCAGCCCGGTTTCGTACGCGTAGACCACTGCCTGCACGCGGTCGCGCAGGTGCAGCTTGGTCAGGATCCGGCGCACGTGGGTCTTCACGGTGGCCTCGGAGAGGAAAAAGCGGTGCGCGATCTCCGCGTTGGACAGCCCCTCGGCCATGGCCCCGAGCACCTCGAGCTCGCGCGGGGTCAGGTCCCCCAGCAGCGGGTCGCGTTCCGGGGCCGGGGCCGGACGGTTGGCCCCGCCGGCGCGCACGTAGGTTTCCAGCAACCTGGCGGTGACGCGGGGGGCGACCACCGCATCGCCGGAGGCCACCAGGCGCACCGCATTGACCAGTTCCTCGGGCGCGACGTCCTTGAGCAGGAAGGCGCTGGCCCCGGCCTGCAGCCCGGCGAAGGCGTACTCGTCCAGGTCGAAGGTGGTCAGGATGATGACCTTCGCCTCCGGGTGTTCGCGCACGATGCGTCCGGTGGCCTCGATGCCGTCCATGACCGGCATCCGCACGTCCATGAGCACCACGTCGGGCTTCAGCGCGGCGGCCAGGGCCACGCCCTCGGCCCCGTCGGAAGCTTCGCCGAGAACCGCCAGGTCGTCCTCGCCCTCGAGGATGAGCCGGAATCCCATGCGCAGCAGCGGCTGGTCGTCGACCAGCAGCACCCCGATGCGCGCGGTGGTTTGGTCGGTGGTTTCGGGCATGGTTTTGCTCACGATCCTTGGTGTTGGGTCTTGGGTTCGGTTTGCGTGTCGGTGCCCCCAGGCGTTTTTTCGGGGCAGCGGGTCGGGTGCGGCAGCCTGAGTTTGGCCAGCACGCTCCAACCGCCGGCGGGGGCGGGCCCGGCGTACAGCGTGCCGTCGAAGAGCGCGGCGCGTTCCTTCATGCCGCGGATGCCCTGGGTGGACCCGACCAGTTCGCGGCGTGCTTCCTGGTGCGTGCCGTCGTCGTGGATGCGCACCGTGACGTCCTGCTGCACCCGGGCCACGGACACCTCGACCGCGGTGACGTTGCGTCCGTAGCGCAGCACGTTGGTCAGCGATTCCTGGATGATGCGGTGGACGGTCAGCTGGAAGGTGGCGTCGTCCGGCAGCGCCGGGCCTGAGGTGGAATAGCGCAGCGGCAGCCCGGCCACCTTGAACCCGGCGAGCATTTCCTCCAGCGACCCTCCGGCGGGTTGCGGTTCCAGGGATGCCCCGTCGTCCCCGGTGCGCAGCACCCCGATGACCCGTCGCATGTCCCCCAACGCGCGCCGTCCGGTGCCGGAGAGCTCCGCCAGCACCTCCCCGGCCCGGACGGGATCGCGCTTGAGCACCACCGCCGCCCCGTCGGACAGGGCGATCATCACCGAGAGCGAGTGCGCGACCACGTCGTGCATCTCCCGGGCGATGCGGGTTCGTTCGCGCACCTGTGCCAGGGTCTGGACGCGCTTGGCCCAGTTGTTCAGCTCGGCCTCGTGCAGCCGGTGGTTGCGCACCGCCGCACCGATCGCCACGGCCGCGGCATTGGACCCGAGCAGGAAGACCAGGGACAGCGTGATGGTCAGGTTGCGCCCGCCGATTTCCGCCAGCGCGGCCTGGTCCTCTGCGGAATCCGTGAACATCGCCGGCAGGCCGATGATCACGAAAATCAGCCCCTGCAGCGCGGTGATCAGGGCAGTCAGCGCAAACATGCGCCTGGCGGCATATTTTGTGGAGGCGGCATACAGCGCGATCCACAACCCGGCGCTGCCGCCGAAATACGAGGAATCCAGCAGCGTTGCGGCCGAGTCGAAGAGCACCACCATGATCAGCACGAACATCGGCCAGCGGCGCCGGAAGTACAGCCAGGCACCGGTGATCGTCAACAGGGCGGTGGTGGCCCAGTGCTCCGAGAGCACCGATTCGACCAGGCTCACAATGGTCAGCAGGAAGTAGAGCAGCACCACGGAGGCGTTGACCAGCACCGGGTTCCGGCGCATGTAGGCACGCAGGGGCCCGATGCGTTGCGCCGAGATCTCGGCGAAGCTGGCCTCCGGGGTCCCGGAAGCCGGCGGCGCCGTGTTTTCACTCATGCCATGAGCCTAGCGAGCATTGGGGTGTTCTAGATGTCGCGGCGCTGCAGCAGCACGGCCGCGGCGGCCAACGGAACCACGATCCAGGCCCCGACCACGAGCCCGGCGGCCAAGGGTTCCAGGGCGTTGGCGGCACCGGGCATCTTCATCAGCGCGCTTCCGGCGCTGTCGGGCAGGAAGCGCGCGGCGTCGGCGAGCCACGAGATGATGCCCGAAAGCCCGCCGATGGCGATGGGAAGCACGAAGAACAGTGCGGCGAGCACCACGATGCCGCCGGCCGAGTTCTTCAGTAACGTCCCCAGCGCCAGGCCGATCAACGACACCATGACCACGTACAGCACCCCGAACCAGAGGTTGCGCTGGAAGGCCTCGGAGGCAAAGTCCAGCGGCAGCTTGTAGTTCTCGGCGATGGGCTTGGCCATCAGATAGGCCAGCAGGATCGAGGCGAGGGCGACCACGGCCGAGACGACGGTGACCAGGAGCATCTTGGCCCAGAACACCGGCTGCCGGGTGGGGGCCGCGACGAAGGTCGAGCGTGCCGATCCGGTGGCGAATTCCGAGCTCATCACCATGACAGCCAGGGCGCCGATGATCAGCTGGGCGAAGACCAGGCCGCTGGCCGGCAGCGAGGCTGACAGCTCGTTGACGTCCCCCATCTGCGCCGCCATCTCCGGGTTGGAGGCGAACATGGCCATGGACCGGCCGATGCCCCAGGCACCGAGGGCGGAGAATCCCACCATCACCACGAGGGTGGCCAGGATCAGGATCATGGTGGAGGGCAGCGAGAAGAACTTGATGAATTCGCTGCGCAGCACTCCGTGGAAGCTGAGCTTTCCGGCCCCGGCGGCCCCGGGTGCTGCAGAACGTGGCCGTTTCATGGTTTCGGTGCTCATCGCTGGGCCTGCTTTCCGGAAATCGCGGCATCCATGTCGGTGCCGGCGTGGGAGCGGTATTCGACCTCGTCCTGGGTCAGTGCCATGTAGGCCTCTTCGAGGGACTGCTTCACGGGCGTCAACTCGTAGAGCAGGATCTGCCGGTCCAGGGCACGGGTCGCGATCGCCCGGCCATCGAGCCCGGCGACCTGGATGGTTTGCGCATCCATCCGCGTCAATTGCACGTTTTCGGCGGCCAGCGCGTTCATCAGGTCTTCGGCCGAGTCGGTCTTGACCATGCAGGTGGGCACGTTGCCCCCGCCGATGACCGCATCGATGGGGGCGTCGGCAATGATGCGCCCGCGCCCGATGACGATCAGGTGGTCGGCGGTCAGGGCCATCTCGCTCATCAGGTGCGAGGAGATGAACACCGTCTTGCCCTGGGATGCCTGGTGGCGGGCGAGGTTGCGGACCCACAGCACTCCCTCGGGGTCCAGTCCGTTGACCGGTTCGTCGAGGATCAGGGTTTGCGGGTCCCCCAGCAGGGCGACCGCGATGCCCAGGCGCTGGCCCATGCCCAGGGAGAAGCCGCCGACCTTCTTGGTGGCGACGGCCCCCAGGCCGGTGAGTTCGATGACCTCGTCGACCCGGGTGTTGGGGATCGAGTGCGTTGCCGCCAGGGCCCGCAGGTGGGTGCGTGCGCTGCGCGAGCGGTGCACGGATTTGGCTTCCAGCAGGGCGCCGACCTCGCGCAACGGTGCGGCGTGTTCGGCGTACCTGCGGCCGTTGACCGTCACGTTGCCGAACGATGGCCTGTCAAGGCCGACGATCATGCGCATGGTCGTGGATTTTCCCGCGCCGTTCGGGCCGAGGAAGCCGGTGACCTTGCCCGGCTGGACGGTAAAGGTAACCCCGTCCACCGCACGCTTGGTGCCGTAGTTCTTGGTCAGTGCCTCTGCTGTGATCATGTCTCCAACGGTACGGAGTTTCCCTCGGTGCGTCGCCGCCCAAGTGGATGATCTTTGCCATCAATCCAGTCAATCTTTCGGCGTACGGGTTTCCCCCTGGGGGGGTGCCGGAGTTCCGGCACCGGCGGCGCATACCGCGGGCCCGGAATCAGCCGGCCTCGGATTCGAAGACGCACAGCGCCACCTGGACGCGGTTGTCCATGCCCAGCTTCTCCAGCACCCGGCCAATGTGGGTTTTCACGGTCGCCAGCGAGATGAACAGCTGCTGCGCGATCTCCTGGTTGGAGTAGCCGCGGGCCATCGCCACCGCGATCTCCCGTTCCCGCCCGGTGAGCACGCCCAATTTCTCCAGGGCCAGGTTGCGCCGCGAGCTTTCGGGCCGCGAGCCGGCCACCGAGATCAGCTGCTTGGTGACCGATTCGGAGAGCATCGTGCGCCCGGCGGCCACCTGGTTGATGGCGTTCATCAGGTCTGCCGGCGGGGTGTCCTTGAGCAGGAAGCCGCAGGCGCCCATCTTCAGCGCGGAAAGCACCATCTCGTCGGTGTTGAAGGTGGTCAGGACCAGGATCTTTTGGCCGGGATTGGCCCGCAGGATCGCCTCGCTGGCCGATAGCCCGTCCATGACAGGCATCCGGATGTCCATCAGCACCAGATCCGGCGCCAGCGACGCCACCAGGGACACCGCCGCCCTGCCGTCGGCGCATTCGCCGACGACCTCAATGCGCGGATCGGATTCCAGGATCATGCGCAGCCCGGCACGCACCAGGTTCTCGTCATCGACCAGCACGATCCGGATCACTTCGCCTACGTTCCCCACGGCAACCACACCTTCAACACGAATTCACCCTGGTTCTTCGGCTCGATCAGCAATTCCCCGCCGGCCAGCCGGACCCGCTCGGCGAGGCCGGTCAACCCCAGGCCCGATCCGGGCAGGTTCCCCGCCCCGGAAGCGTCCCGCTGCCCGACGGCCAGCCTGTTGGATGCCCGCAGGAACAACCTCTCCCCGCCGCTGATCTGAAGCCTGACCGCGTCCCGGGGCGCGTGGCGGCGGGCGTTGGTCAGCACCTCCTGGATGATCCGGTACAGGTGGCGCCCGGTGCTCTGCGGCAGGGTGCCCAGCCGTTCCCGGGTTTCGGGCTCCAGCTCGAGGTTGACTGCGGTGCCGGCGGCCCGGCTGTCGGCCAGGACCTGTTCCAGCTGGTCCAGCGTGGGTTGCGGCCTGGCCGCTTCGTCCTCGCACAGCGTGTTGGGGTCGCGCAACATGCCCAGCACCTCGCGCAGCTCGCCCAGGGCCAGGTGCGAGTTCTCCCGGATGACGCCGGCCGTTTGCCGGGTTTCCTCCGGCGATAGGTCGCTGCGGTATTCCAGGGCACCGGAATGCAGGGCAACCAGCGAGAGCCGGTGCGCCAGGACGTCATGCATCTCCCGGGCAATGCGGGTGCGCTCGTCCGCCTTGGCCGCGTGGATCTGCGCCTCCCGCTCCCGCTGGGCGCTGTGCAGCTGCTCGCGCTGCGCGGCAGCCAGTTGCCGCCGTCCCCCGATGTACATGCCGCTGAGCACCATGACGGCGATCAGCACCAGTGCCGTGAGGACGGTTTCCCACCAAGCCAAGGCCTCGCCCACCGGAATCAGCACCGTTGCGGCCAGGCGTTCGCCGACCAGCATCGAACCGAGAAACAATGCGCAGAACCCTGCGATTTCCCACGGCTTGCGCCGGGTGGCCAGGGACACCACCCCCATCATGGTGATGCCGGCGGCGAATGCGGAGGGGATGGAAAGCAGTACGAGGGCCGCCACCACGGGCACGGGGAATCGGTGGCGGAACGGGTACAGCACGAATGCCGCCAGCCCGCAGAGGATGTCCAACCCGATCACGAGCCCCACCGCATCCACGTCCGCGGGGTTGTCGGGGGAATACTCCTCGTAGACCATCCCGAAACCCAGGAACCCCAGCAGCAGCCCCAGGCCCAGGCGCCACGAATGCGCGAGGATTGCGCGCAGCATCGATGCCTTGGTGGTTGCTGCATTCACTGTGGTCATTGGCTTAACGTTACCGGCGGCGCGAACGCGCGGGTATCGGCCGAAAGGACCACATTCCGCTGCCCCGGCCAAAGCGCAAAGATCGTCCGAATTGTCGAGGCCAACAGGGCACCGGCTGATACAGAATGGTGGCATGAACACCATTCCACCGCCGTATCCGCCGCCGGCCCACGGCCCGCTGCCCGGAGCCCACCCCGCCTACCGGGGTCCGGTGGTCCCGGCCCCTGCACCCGTCCCGGCCGAGCCGCTGGAGTACCACCGGATGGCCCGCACCTATGGCGCCTATCGCTGGTGGAAGCCGCTGATGGTGGGGCTCATCGCCCTGGGCCTGTACGTGGGCATCATGCTGCTGGCGGGGATCGTTTTCGTTGTCGTCGTGCTCGACAACCCGGAATTGGAGGCCGCCATGGATGCGGTCGTCATGGACACGACCAACATCGACATGTCCGACCCGGCCATCTTCATATTCTCCATGGCCACCCTGATCGTGATGCTGCCGGTGATCCTGTTGGCCACCCGGATGATGAACGTGCAGAAGGTCGGCTCGATGACCTCGGTCGCCGGGCGCATGCGCTGGGGTTGGCTGGGCCGGTGCATGGCCGTGGCCCTGGCGGTCCTGGCACTGGGCTTCGGGCTCTCCTTCGCCGTTGATGCAGTGGCGGGGAACGGCATCGCCCCGGACTTCAACGCACCCGACATGTGGCTCATGCTGGTCCTGACCTTGCTCCTGGTTCCGTTCCAGGCCACGGCCGAGGAGTACGTGTTCCGCGGATACCTGATGCAGCTGATCGGCGGCTGGCTGCGCCACCCCGCCTTCGCGATCCTCCTGCCCATCCCGTTGTTCATGGCCGGGCACATGTATGACATCTACGGGCAGCTGGACGTGGGCTTCTTCGCCTTGGCAGCCGGCTGGCTGGCCTGGCGCACCGGGGGGCTGGAGGCAGCCATCGCGCTGCACGTGGTGAACAACTCCGTCATCTTCGCCCTGGGTGCCATCGGGCTGGTCGATGTCAGCGCCACCGAAAGCGACCTGCCAAGCCTGATCGCCTCGATCATCACCACCTCGGTGTTCGTCCTGGTCATCGTGAAGCTGGCGAACAAGCGCAACATCCAGCGCCGGTCCGTTCCGCCGGCACCGGCACCGGTGCCCGCCGCACCCGGACCCTGGGTGCAGCCCGGGCCGTGGGACGCTCCGCACCAACACTGAGGGCACCTTGCGGGGTTCGCCGGCATCCGCGGTATAGGTTGGGGCCAACGAGCCATATCAGGGGGATATCGATGAAGGCAACTGATCGCGGCGCGGCAAGGCCTGCCCTGGTCATCCCCTGGCTCGGGGCAGCAGCCCTGCTGCTTGCCGGCTGCGTCCCGCTGGATGCACCCGAACCCGTGGCGATCCCGAGCCCCTCGGTCCCCGCACCAATCCAGTCGGCCTCCGCGATTCCCCCCGGTTGGGAGGACTGCCGGGATCCCGTCGCCACGGCAGGAGAGGCACTCGTCGAAGGCTGGAAGGTCTTCGCAGTCATGGCTGTGGATACGGGTCCGGGAGGGATCTCCGGCACCACACTCCTGGACGGAGCCTACAGCCCGCTCATCACTTTCGAAGACGAAGGCCCCCAAGACATGGCTCGTTTCACCGGGACGATCAGCGAGGACATAGGTTTTCCCGTGGACGGCCTCCTGTCCGGGGTTGAATCGCTGGAAACGACCTTCCAGGACGTCGAAGGAGAGGGCAGGATCGTGACCTACCGTGCCGTCGAGGAGGCGAGTCTGCCCTTCACCTTGGCCTGCGGGACCGAAGAAGCCCGCGGAACGCTCCACACCTGGAACAACACCGAGTCCGGCATCCTCGACTGCACCTTGGCTCCCGAAGAGCCGGCCGGTTCCCCGGCGGCATTGGCTCGGGAAGAATATTGTCCAAGGGGCTGAGGCGGTTCATCGTGGGCGGAAGTTCCCGGGAACCCGTCGGCCTGGAAAAGGACAAGGTCGCGGCCCGCCGAAAGAACAGGCAAGGGCCAGCGGTCCTTGGGCTGCTGGCCCTGTTTGCGGCGTTGGTCCTCACCGGCTGCCAAGCGGTCGGTCCCGCCACACCGTCGTCTACACGCACCTCGGCATTGCCGTCACCCGTGCGCAACGTGGTCGTCATTGGCGATTCGCTGAGCACCGGATTCGGCACCAGCCCCGCGAACGCCTGGCCACAACTCATCGCCACCTCGCACCGGGACGACACTCCTCCGCTGGAGATCCTCAACACCGCACAGAACGGAAGCGGCTACCTGAACGTCGGCCTCACCGGCACCACCTTCGCGTGGCAGGTGGAGCAGGCGGTGACGCCGAAGGCCGACCTCGTGCTGTTCTTCGGTTCGGTCAACGACCTGCGACACGACCCTGCGGACCTGGCCCCGGTCATCGCCGCAATCTACGCCTCCGCCCGGCAGCAGGCCCCGAACGCGACCTTCCTGGTGGTCGGGCCGCCGGCCTACAGCACCCGTCCCGAGGCCCGGCGACTGGCCCTGCGGGACGTTCTCGAGAAGGCGGCGCACGCAGCCGGGGCCCGTTTCGTTGATCCCATCGCCGAGAGCTGGCTCGTCGAGGACCTCGACCGGTTCGTGGGACCGGACGGGTTGCATCCCTCGGTGGCGGGAAACCACCATCTGCGGGACAAGATGGAACCGCTCATGCTGGAGGCGCTGCGCACGAAGGCCGCTGGCACCGGCCGATAGGCGTCAGGACCACCAGTCGACGGGCGCAGGGAAATCGATGGCCAAAGGATTTTCCTCGGGAAGCAGCAGGATTTTTTCGTCGGTTGGTTCGGCGGAGTCCACACGCGTGGTTCCTGCCGGGAAAATCGTTTCCTCGGGATTCCAGGTGCGCACGACGGCGACCCTGCTGGTGAAACGGGAATGCCCCGGCAAACCGTGCAGCCAGTCGACATGGTCCCCGACGCCCGGGCCCCCCGGGTCGGGTTTGCCCCTGCCGTGACCCACGGCCGAGCTGCAGTCGCACACCTGAAGCGGCAACGTGAAGAGGCGCGCGGTCTTTCCCACCAGCTCGGGTACCTCGAGATGCCGTCGGCTGGGCTCCGGGTCGACCCCGAGACGCGACTTGGTCCATTCCCGGAACCGCGGGGTGCAGCCGGCCTGGTTGACGGCCCACAGGACGGTTGCACACATTCCCACATCCTTGCATGCCACAGCCCTCATCCGGGGCCGACGCCCGCGTACCGTCCTAGCGGATCAGCCGGCTGCCCCGGGCCCTGTCGATGGCCGCGGTGCGGTTATCGACCCCGAGCTTGTCGTAGATGTGGATCAGGTGCGTCTTGACCGTTGACTGGGAGATGAACAGTTCGCCGGCGATCTCCTTGTTGCTCTGCCCACGGGCCAGCAACTGCAGCAGCTCGAGTTCACGCGGGCTCAGGTCGGTGGAGTTGGCACGCGCCTCGGGGGTGATGCGTGCGGCAATGTCCGCCGAGAGGACCTGTTCCCCGGCCGCCGCTGCTTCGACCGCCGCCAGCACATCGGGCAGCGGGGCATCCTTGAGCAGGTAGCCGGCCGCCCCGGCATCCAGCGCCGCCCGGATGTCCGCGTCCGAGTCGTAGGTGGTCAGGATCAACACCGGCGGCCCCCCTTGGGCGCGGATCTTCGCGGTGGCGGTGACCCCGTCCATGCCGTCCATCTGCAGGTCCATGAGCACCACATCCACGTGCTGGCCCAGGGTCTTGAGCCGTTCGAGCTGTGCCAGGGCGGCAGCCCCGTCACCGGCCTCGGCCAGCACCGACAACCCGCCCTGCTCGGTGAGGACCGCGCGCAGGCCCGCGCGCACCACGGGGTGGTCATCGACGAGCATGATCTTCAGGTTGGGCATCACAAGCTGCTTTCTGCGGTGGTGAGCGGGATGCGGACGGCCAATACCGTCCCCTCCCCGGGTACGGATTCGATCTCCAGGGATCCGCCGAGCAGGCCAAGGCGCTCGCGCAGGCCGGCCAGGCCGTACCCGGTGCCGTCGGCGCGCGGCTTGGCCGGGATGTCGCCGGTGTCCATGCCGTCCCCGTCGTCGAAGATGTCCAGGGTGACGGCGTCGGGCAGGTAGCCCAGGCTGACGACGGCACGGGAGGCGTGGGCGTGGGCGGAGACGTTGGCCAAGCCGGACTGGGCCGCACGCCAGAGTGCGGCCGAGACCTCCGTGGGCAGCGAGGCTGCGGTACCGTCCTGCCGGAAGACCACCTCGAATCCGCGGCCGGCGGCCACTGCGGTGCGTTCGGTGGAAGCGCAGAGCCGGCGCAACCGCCCGGCCAGGGAGCGTGCTCCGTCGCCGGCCGAGGACAAGTCGGCGACGAAGTCGCGCGCCTCGGCCAGGTTCTCGGAGGCCGTGGCCCCGATGGTTTCGAGCCGTTCCGCCGCGGCCTGGGTGTCCCCCGCGGCCAGGGCCGCCGATGCGGAGCGGGAGACCAATACGATGCTGGAGAGTCCCTGGGCCAGGGTGTCGTGGATTTCGCGGGCCAGGCGGGTGCGCTCGGCCAGGGTCCCGGCGCGGTGCTGTTCCTCGGCGAGCGCCGCCCGGGTGGCGCGCAGCTCGTCCAGGGCCAGGGCCTGGTTCACGCCCTCGGTGTACAGCGCCCGGTAGGCCATGCCCATGATGACCGCGAAGATCGCCCCGACCACCGGGCCCAGGACCTGGGGCAGCGCGAGCGATCCGGAGTGGTACCAGCCGGCGGCAACGACCGCGGCCGTCAGCATGCCGACGGCAAAGAGCGAGTGCCGGGGTCCGAGGATGTGCAGGTGCAGGAAGAAGAGCGGGAACGCCAACCAGGAATAGTCGGCGTGCAGGTAGAGCAGCACCAGCCACAGCACCACGACTCCGGCCAGCCACCACTTGGCCCAGCGCACGGTGCTCGGTGCGCGGCCGGCGGAATGCCGCTTCTCCTGGACGGTCCCCGCCAGGTAGAGGCCGGCAAGCAGGGCGGTCAAGGCGATTGCCGTGATCCGCCGGGCCATGCTCGGTTCGGAGAGCAACACTCGGATGAGTCCGACGCCCAGCAGCGCGGCGAACCCGACGTGCAGCCCCACGCGCAAGACGCGCAGCACCATCTCGCCGGCCGAGCCCGCTTGGGTTTCAAGGGAACGCGGTTCGGCACCTGGTCTCGGTTGCGCGGCGGGAATGATCACATCACCCAGCGTAGCGCCGCCCACTGGCGGGCCGGCTCCACCGAATGGTTGAGTCCAGGCGTCAGCGTTCTCCCGGGAACGGCCGGGGCCTCACCGGTTCAAGGCCGAATCCGGCAAAGCCCATGGATGCGTAAGGGAATCCAGGTTTTTCCTTGGGCATTTTCTCCGCGGACTCCCGCGGCTTAACGCTGGATTCCGAACTCGTGGCGCAGGGCGCTCAGCGCCGCCAGGTGGCCGCTCATTCCGTGCACGGAGGGCCCCGGCGGGGTCGAGCTGGAGGCCAGGTAGATTCCCTTGGCCGGGGTCCGCCACGGATCGGTGGACAGCGTGGGGCGGATCAGCATGCCCCGCATGTCTGTTGCCCCGCCCGAGAGGTCCCCGCCGACCAGGTTGGGGTTCTGTGCGGCCAGTCCCGGGGCGGTGACCGCCTGGGAATATTCGATGGTGTCTGTGAATCCCGGGGCCACTGCCTCCAGCTGGTGGTTCATCGCTTCGGTGAGGTCCGCAGGGTTTCCGTTGGGCACGTGGCAATAGGCCCAGAGCACATGCTTGCCCTCCGGGGCCCGGCTGGCATCGAAGCGGCTGGGTTGGGACACGATCGCGTAGGGCGCGGCCGAGACTTCGGTTCGCACCCGGCGTTCCTCCCGCCCGATCTGTGCTGCGGTGCCGCCCAGGTGGATGGTTCCGGCATCGGCAAGCTCCGGGTTGCGCCACGGCACCGGCGCATTGAGCACGTAGTGGATGAGGCAGGAACCAGGGGGCCGGCGCGTGGCGGTGAGGATCTTGGTGTACTTCTGCGGCAGGATGCTGCCGGCGATGGCGGCCATGGCCTCGGGCGAGGTATCGAACAGGATGGTCTTTTCGGGGAGTTGGGCCAGGTCGGTGACCTCGGCGTCCAGTTCGATGCTGCCGCCTGCCGAGACGAGCATGCCCGCCAGCGCGTCGGAGATCGCCTGCGAGCCACCGATCGGAATCGGCCAGCCGCCCGCGTGCGCCGCGGCCGCCAGAAAGAGCCCGGCCCCGGTGGCCGCCGGTCCGCGCCCGCCGCCAGCGGTGTGGGCCCCGCAACCGGCGATCATCGCCGCGGCGATCCGCCCGGTGCCCAGGCCCGGCACCATGAGCTGGGCGGCGCGCAGCCCGAAGACGGTCAGCGGACCAAGCTGCCGCGGGATGCGCAGCAGCGGGTTCAGCAACAGCTCCGCGGTCCCTTCCATGCGTTCGACGACGGGTCCCAGGATCCGCCGGTACCCCGGACCCTCGCTGCCCAACGCCGCAACGGTCCGCTCCAGGTCCCGCCAGGCAATACCGGCCCGTCCGTCGGCAAGGGGGTGCGCGAAAGAGATCTCGGGAACCACGAAGCCAACGTGCTCGTGCAACCCGATTTCCCTGAAGAACGGAGACACCAGCGCCATCGGGTGCACCGCCGAGCCCAGGTCGTGGAAGGCGCCGGGGTAGCCAAGTTCCTGGGTGCGCGCGGCCCCGCCGACGGTCGCGTTGCGCTCGATGAGCCGCACCGAGAGCCCTGCCCGGGCCAGCGTCACCGCGGCGGCCAACCCGTTGGGTCCGGCCCCGATCACTGCGGCGTCATGCGCCATGTCTTGCTCCCAACACGAACCTGTCTTCCGCCCCGGCGAACGCACCGGCCTGCGGGTCTTCCTGTCCCACCCGGCGCACCGGGTCCAGATCGGGGTCGAACATCGACTGGCCCACCCGGTACATCAGGTATCCGGTGGCGATCATGTGCCCCAGCACGGCAAACACGTAGAAGGAGGTGGGGAACGTGTTGGAGGCCTTGATGTCGGCGGTGGTGGCGTAGAGGTACATCCAGATGGCCCAGAAGTGCAGCACCTCGAAGAGCTGCCAGATGAGGAAATCCTTCCACTTGGGCCAGGCCAGTGCCGCCAGCGGGATCAGCCACACCACGAACTGCGGGGAGTAGACCTTGTTGAACAGGATGAAGGAGGCGACGATGAGGAACACCAGCTGGCTCAGCCGCGGGGCCACCGGCGCGCGCAACCCCAGGTAGGCGATCCCCGCGCAACTGGCCACAAAGAGCCCCAAGGCCAGGGCGTTGATGGCTCCGGCTCCCAGGGCCAGCATCCCCGGCACCACGCCGGCGGTGACGTTCCAGATGTGCCAGAAGGAGGACAGCCCGGCTCCGCGGTCCTCGGTGAAGGAAAAGAAGTGCCTCCACGCGTCGAAGTTCATCACCGCCAGCGGCAGGTTCACCGCCAGCCACGACATCGCTGCCCCGGCCAGGGAAACCCACAGCGGCTTGTAGCGCCCGGTGCGGATGGCCAGCACGATCACGGCCCCGAAGAAGAGCAGCGGGAAGACCTTCATCGCGGTGCCCAGTCCGATGAGCACCCCGGCCAGGAAGACTGCCTGCCGCGACCAGGCCAGCATGGCCAGGGCCAGGAAGGCCACGGCCCACATGTCCCAGTTGATGGTGGAGGCCAGGATCAGACCCGGGGCCACGGCCACCATTGCCGCATCCCAGGGCCGGCGCCCGGCGGTGCGTGCGGTGGCTATGACCACCAGCAGCCACAGCCCGGCCACCAGGAAGAAGTTCAGGTCGAAGAAGGCCAGGGCCCGGTCGAATTCACCTTTCGGGATGAGCACGGCGGTCAAGGAGGCGACGACCGACATCAGCACCGGGTACTCGAACTGGGCGCCGGAGGCGAAGGGCGCGAAGGCGTTGTCGGCGAAGCCTCGGGCGTAGAAGAGCGCGGTCCAGTCCGAATAGCAGGCCCAGGCATACGAATTGGTCCCGCCCCAGCCGTTGAGCCGGCAAGCGTTCTTGGAGACCACCGCGAGCAGCGCGGCGATGACGGTGAGGATGACCAGCACGCGTTCGACGGTGAAGAATCCGGGGCTGGTCCGCCCCGGGCTGCTGTGCCTGCCCAGCGGGCCGCCGATGACCTCGGTGAACTTGCGCAGGAACGCGTCGCTGCGGCTCGGCACGGTGATGCGTATCGGGGCGAGCCGCGGTTTCGGCGGACCTTGGTTCGGTGGCTGGCTCATGAAATCAGCCTAGTAGGTCAAGCGGCCAAAGCCCTGGCCCCGGACCCGCGGCGCGATGGCGACAGGGACGACGAACCCGCCTCTGCCCTATCGTTCGCCTTCGGGGAACTGCGCGGCAAGCCGCTCGAGCGTCCGTTCCATGTTCGGGCCCGTGGTCCGGGTGAAGCCCAGCGCCCGAATCAGCCATTTGTGCCGCAACCGGCTGGCATCCCAGGTTTCGCGCACCGTTGTCCCGGATCCGTCGGGTTCCAGTTCGTAGCGCCAGCGGTGCCCGCTGAAGTGCCGCCACGCAATCAACCTGTCCTGCTCGAATTCGACCACGGTGTTGCTGATCCGATAGGGCACACCCCGGCGCATCTGCATGCCGAACTCACTCCCGAGGGCGAGCCTTTGTGCCTGCCCGCTTGTTGCCCGCACCGTTCCGGATCCGTCGATGACCGGGTGCATCGCCGGATTCGCCAGTAGCTCGAAGACCTCGTGCGGAGCTGCGGCGATGTATCGTCGGCGGGACTGCAGGTATGCGGAGGGGTTCATCAGCCCATCTTATGCAGTCCACCCCCGGGAGCGGCGCCGGGAGGGCATTTGCGTGCGGGCCACGACGCAGGGCATCGGTGCGCCATGCGGTCTATCCCCAACGATTCAGGTATGCCATTCTGGGGTGACTGGCACCATCAGGAGAGAATGATGAGCATTGGAAGCACGCCGGCCGGCTCCGGCCCCCGGCCCGATCGGGGCCTGGTGCTCGGCCCGATGCTCCGCCACGTTGACGAAGCCTCCGCCAGCATTTGGGTGGAGACCGCCGCGGCCTGCAGCGTCGAGGTGCGTTCCGGCGCGGACGCCTGGCAGGCCGGGACCTTTGCCGCGCATGGCCACCACTACGCCCTGGTCGAGGTCTCGGGACTGGAATCGGGCAGTGTACGCCCCTACACGGTGCACCTGGACGGGATCCTTGCCTGGCCCGTTTCGGACGGGTTTCCCGACCCGGTGATCGCCACCCTGGACCCGGCCAAGGAACCACGGCTGGCCTTTGGCTCCTGCCGCACCAGTGTTTCGCATGACGAAGCCGGCAATCGCACCCACGGGATCGACGCCATGCGCGCCTACGCCCTGGCCATGGCAGCACCCGGGCACGACCGCTGGCCCGATGTGGCACTCTTCCTCGGCGACCAGGTCTATGCGGACTCCACCAGCGACGAGATGCAGGAGTTCATCCGCAGCCGCCGCAACATCAAGGAGGCACCCGGGGCCGAACTGAAGGACTTCGAGGAATACGCCCACCTGTACCGGTTGGCCTGGTCGGACCCGGCCAACCGCTGGCTGCTCTCGACCCTGCCCAGCGCCATGATCTTCGACGACCACGACATTCGCGACGACTGGAACTCCTCGCTGAGCTGGAAACAAAAGATGCAGAAGACCAGCTGGTGGCACGAGCGCATTGTTTCCGGGCTCGGCTCGTACTGGATCTACCAGCATCTCGGAAACCTCTCGCCCGACCAGCGTGCGGCCGATCCGCTGTGGCAACGCATCGTGACCCACACCGGTCCCGGAGAGCTGGACCTGACCGCGGATCTGGACGAGTTTGCCGAGCGCGTCGATGCCGTGCCGGAAAGCTACAGTTGGAGCTACTGCCGCGACTGGGATGCGGTGCGCCTGATCGTGGTGGACTCCCGGGCGGCCCGCAAGCTCGAACCCGAACGGCGCGCCCTGCTCGACGCGGCGGAACTTGCCTGGCTCGACGAGCGCATGCGCGGCGGATTCCGCCACCTGATCATCGGCACCTCGCTGCCCTTCCTGCTGCCCATGGGCCTGCACCACGTGGAATCCTGGGACGAGGCCATCTCCAGCGGGAGCCGCAGGCGACTCGGTGAGTGGCTGGGCGAGCGGCTGCGCCGGCGTCTTGACCTTGAGCATTGGGCCGCGTTCCAGCGCAGCTTCCAGGAAGTGGCCCGCATCGCCACCGAGGTCGCCGACGGCAAGCGCGGACCCGCCCCGCAGACCGTCACGTTCCTCTCCGGCGACGTGCACTTCTCCTACGTCTCCGAGGTCGAACGCGAGGGCGGCAGCAGGATCCTGCAGGCGGTCTGTTCGCCGATCCGCAACCCGCTTCCCCGGTTCCTGCGCTACTTTGCCGCGGCCCTGGCCTTTGGGCCGGCGGTCCCGTTTGGCGCCTGGATGGCGCGCAAGGCGCACGTGCCAAACCCGCCGTTTGGCTGGAGCCTAATCAAGGGTCCCTGGTTCGACAACAACCTGGCCATCCTGGAGGACACCGGCGACGGACTGGCACTGAGCTGGCTCACCGGGGTGGCTCGGGACGGGGACCCGGCGAACCCCGGGCTGGACACCGTCGCCGTCGCATCCCTCGGGACCCGCCGGGACGAAATGCATCGGGAGAACCCGCCGGGACCGAGATGACCACTCCCCCGGCCTACTTGCCGGTCGGCAGTGCGGGGCGCGGTTCCGCGGCGCATGGCGACAGGCAGGTGCCTCAGTACACCCGGGCCTCGGCGAAGCGCATCGGGGGCAGCGCGGCACGCCGCCGCACCAGGTCCACGGCGTGGGCATCGAGCCGCCTGTCCTCGTCGCTGGTGAGCACCAGCTGCGGCACCTCGGAAGCGTGCCCCGACTCGTCGCGGGTCACGAAGATGGTCATGCACCGGGTTGTGTCGCGCCAGCTGCTTTCGCGCGGGTCCTTGGCCCTGACGTGCACCGCGATGTGCATGGAGTGCGGTCCGGTGTGGATCAGCCGGGCCTCGAGTTCGACAATGTCCCCGATGTGGATCGGGTTCAGGAAGTGGATGCCGCCGGAGTACACGGCCACGGCGTCCTGCTTGCACCACGACATGGCGCAGGCCCGGGCGACCTCGTCGATCCAGCGCATCACGATCCCACCGTGGGCGTTGCCGCCCCAGTTCACGTCGTTCGGCGCGGCCAGGAACCTGAAGGTCTCCCGCAGCGTGGTGCCGGCATCCGTGTAGTCCTGGGCGTTCATGGCGTCGCGGATCTGGGCGCGCGCCTCGATGCGTGCCGCGGCCCCGGCGGCCAGCTGTTCCGATTCGGCGTCGGCGGGCGTCCACTGCGGGACGGCCTTGGGCCGCCGTTGTTCGTCCATGGCCACGAAGACCAGGATGCAGTCCATGGCGGGGCGGAAGATCCGTTCGCGTACGTCCGCGGCGTCGACCGTGACGACCACCTGCATGCTGCTGCGCCCGGTGTGCACGATCCGGGCGGTGACCTCGATCAGGTCGCCGTTCTCGATGGGCCTGGTGAAGTGCACGTTCCCGACGTAGGCGGTGACGCAGTACCCGCCGGAGTATCCGACGGCGCAGGCGTATGCGGCCTTGTCGATCCATTCGAGCACGCGCCCGGCCTGGACAGTGGCGCCGTCCTCGGAAACGTCCGTCGGGGCAGCCAAGAAGCGCAGCGTCATCACATCGTTCATGGGGTTCATCCTAGCCAGCGGCCCGGGCGCCGGCCCCCACGGTTACTTGCCTTGGTCTTGGGCAAGAGCCGCGCCGAAGGCAGCCGTGGCGGGCACCTTGGGAAATGGTGCCCGCCACGCGCAGCGCATCGACCCCTGGCGGGTCAATGCGGAAAATCGGAAATCAGTTGCTCTCGGCCACCGCGCGGATGCCTTCGAGCACGGCTGCGACCTGGCCGGCGACCTCGGCGTCGTCCTTCGGGTGGAGGTCGGCGAAGCGGACCACCGAGTTCGGGATCGACAGCTTGACGTCTTCAAGGACGTTGGCGCCGGCGATGTTCAGTGCCTTGCGGGCCTCGTCCTGGGCCCAGACCCCACCGTACTGGCCAAAGGCGGTGCCGATGACAGCTGCGGGCATGTCCTTGGCAACGCTGTTGCCGAACGGGCGCGAGTGCCAGTCGATGGCGTTCTTCAGGACCGCGGGCATGGTGCCGTTGTATTCCGGGGAGACCAGCAGCAGGGCGTCGGCCTCGGCGGCCGCGGCGCGCAGCTCAAGTGCGGCGGCCGGTACCTGGCCCTCGATGTCCTGGTCCTCGTTGTAGAACGGAATGTTTTCCAGGCCCGAGAAGACGTTGATCTCGACGCCGGCGGGGGCGTTCAGGGCCGTGGCTTCGGCCAGCTGGCGGTTGGTCGAGCCGTTGCGCAATGAACCGACGAGGGTGAGGACTGTGGTTGCCATGAAGGAACTCTCCTGTTTTTCGGCAATGACTGTTAAATCAGCTAGTTTCGGCCGCGGAGCAGGTCTCCCGATTCCCGACACCACTATGGCAAGCGGCACATGCCCATCGCTGCGCGAAATGTTCTCCGCCCGGTTCGTCCGCAACCCAGGAGGGAACGCAGTTCGGCTTGTTGACTGGCGGGGACTTTCAACGGCTCGGCGACCCTGTTGGTGCCGACCTGGGTGAAGGTTCCATCCTCGAGCGCGGCGATGTGTCCGACCTGTTCGCTGGCTGGGGTTTGCGGCATCCGGGCTGCGGCTTGCACCTCGGCGGTGCGTTGGTCTTCGCCCATCCCCCGGCCTGCGGCCACGGCGGTGGTGGCAATCTCCTGCAACTGCTCATGCAGTTGTGCGGGGACTGCCCGCAGGTCATCGGTGCGCACGTTCACCGTCGCGTTGCCATACATGCCGTTGCCCACTTCAATCGTTCCCAGGATATTGTCGGGGTTCCGGGTGAAGTAGTCATTGATGCGTGCTTCGGCCCCGGATGCGGTGGCGACGGGACGTGTTTCCAACCAGGCGCCATTCCCTGGTTCCTCTCCCGGCAGGCGGCGACGGAAGACCAGGACATCGGTCAGTGCGTCCGTGCCGGCTGCCCTGCGGTGTGCCCCGTTGGGCAGGCGCACCGCGCCCAGGAGGTCCGCGTTTTCGTAGATTTCCCGTCGTGCGGCCGGGTTTTGTGCATCCAGGGTGAAGGCCGAGGAAACCACCCCGACCACACCGCCGGGGCGGGTGAGGTCCAGGGACTTGATGATGAAGTGGTTGTGCATCGAGTGTCGGCCCTGGTTGTGGGTCGTATCGTGCAAGATGTTCCGGCCAAAGGGCACGTTGCCCACCGCGGCATCAAAACGTGCCGAGCCGAACTGCGAGTCCGCGAAGGACTCGGTGCGGATCGTGGCCTGGGGGTACAGGGCTTGGGAGATACCAGCGGTGATGGGGTCAAGCTCCACCCCGGTCATGATGGTTCCCCCGGGGGCCAGGCCAATGAAGGCGGCTGCCCCGGAGCCCGGCTCCAAGACCTGTCCGGCCTCAAAGCCCAGGGTTTGCAGGGTCTGCCAGATTTCGGTGGCCAGTGCCGGGTCGGTGTAGAGGGCAGTGATGACCGTGCGGTTCGCCGCCCGGTATTCGGCCTCGGTGAGTAGTTCGCGCAACTCGGCTCGGTCGTTGGCATGCTCGGCGCGGTTTTCGTCGAAGACCTCGGCCACTCCGGTGGCTCCCCAGCGCCAACGTAGGGTGCCGCGTTGTCGGCGCCATGCCTAGTGACCGTAGTGGGTTTCTGATTTCTTGATCGGACTTCCGGTGCTTTGATCTACTTCGAACCGCATCAAAGTGCCGTTACCCAGTTCATCTGCAGCTTGGATGGCGAGATTTGCCGCGTTCAGTGCACACACAGATTCCTCGTCATTCCCTGCTTGATAACAGGTTCGGATCGCTGATTCTGGCATGAACCGACCGCCCCATATCGAGTCGCTCTGCCGCCCATCCCACCAGCGCTTCTTGGCGCGCCGCAAGGTCTCCTCAAGGGGAAGTTCCACGTCAACGACCGTAAGCCCCTCATAACCAGCCGTGTAAAGCTCATCCACGTACAGGCTTCCCAACGGCGCCCAAGAGAGAGTTCCATCAATAATGAGGTTCTCCCCTGCGCCCAAGGACAACTTCCTCACAAGATCGGTGACCCGATTGGAAATGCTATGAACATGGGCGACCAGCTCCCGGATGCTCACGGCATTGCCGTCAGCGAGCATGAAACTCTCACGATACGTCAGAAGCCCATGCCGGTGTGCTTCGTCGAGGATCAGATCCTTGGCTTCGTCGAGGATCAGATCCTTGGCTTCGTCGGGATCGATCTTGCGGTAGCCCTCAAGATTGAGTGATTGAAGGGCTGAGGACTTCCCGGCACCCGGAGGCCCGGCACTGTAAACCACGGCCCGGCCTTCGACCTTGACCTCTGTCTGCAAGGCCAAGTACCTGTTGGCCAAATCAACAACCATTCGATCATTGAAGTACGCGAGCAGATGAGGCGGCGCTTGGTGCAGCGGGTTCCCGGGGCTGGTGAGCTGGGTGAGTTCTTGATGAACCAGCTCTTGCTTATCTACCAACTGCTTCCTTGATCTCTTCGAACTCTTCGGCGCTCAGTAGTCCCTTGGCGAACGAGGTCACCACTTGATCCCACGTGCCGGGGATGCGTCCCTCATGAGGGTAGGGGGCGTCCTGGCCCTCGGTGTAGGGAAAAGCCTTGAGGGTTCGGATGAGTTTTGGTCGGCTGGTGTCGTAGGCGAAAGCCCTGAGGGCGATCTCCTCGGGACCGGCTTCTAAGTTGCCGCCGCGGCGCTCAAGCGCCTTGAGCAAGCGGTGCACCTTGGCTTGACTGGTTTCCAGCAGTCCTGCGATTTCTCTCTGGGAAAGGCCGCGGCTTGCCGCGTTTTGAGCAGCCCTCAGTTCATCTAGGTCATCCACGAGTTTGCGCGCCTGCCGTTGAAGCGCTTGGTGGTGGAGGGCTTGAAGGTTTGAGTCCATGACGAGCATTTCGATCAGCTCCTATTCTCGTGCAGATCCTGTACTGAGAGCCTACGCCAGTGATTCACCATGAATCAAGCTGGATCTTGTCGTCGTCACGACGCCCGAGGCAGTTCCTTGCGGTCAGTACTAGCAACGGAACCACCTTTGATTGGAGCTGGTGTGCACCAACCGATTCACCTCACCGACCGACGCCCGTCGCAGCAGGAGTGTGAAGACATCCTGACGACTGGTCTTCGATGCGCTGTCCTTGATGGTGGCAGTTTAGGGGGCGATACCCAGGCATCCCCGCCGGCATACGTGCGTGCGGACATCGGCGACTACGAGCCCGGGAAGGATGGGGCAGGGCTCCCTCTATGCGGTGGACTGATCCGAGCGTCGGAGGTACTGGTACACCGTCTCCCGACTCAACCCGCAGTCCTTGGCCAACTGGGTCTTGGGAACCCCCGCAGCAGCCCTGGCAACCAGCTCAGCAATCTTCTCCGGCCCCAGCGCACGTTTACGCCCTTTGTAGACTCCACGGGTTTTCGCCAGGGCGATGCCCTCGCGCTGGCGTTCCTTGATCAGGGACCGCTCAAATTCGGCAAAAGCCCCCATGACCGAGAGCATCAGGTTCGCCATCGGGGAATCCTCCCCCGTGAACACCAGGCTCTCCTTCACGAACTCGACCCGGGCACCCTTGCCGGTCAGGGTTTGCACCACCGCACGCAGATCATCAAGGTTGCGGGCCAACCGGTCCATGGAATGCACCACGACGGTATCCCCGGCGCGGGCGAAACGGATCAGCTCTTCCAGCTTCGGCCGTTGGGTGCTTTTCCCCGAGGCACGATCGGTGAACACCTGGTCCAGGGTTTGGCCTTCGAGCTGGCGTTGCTCGTTTTGGTCCGGCGTGCTGACCCGCGCGTACCCAATTCGCTGTCCCGCCACGAAACCACCCCATGTTTTCGAAGATCACTGTTATCTGTCAGGTTAGAGTCTGAGAGTTCCGCGGTAGTATGTCCACAAATAAGAAATCTAATCCTATTCTGACATTATTCGGCATAGGCTCTGTACGTCAGGTTGGGGTACACCCCAGGATGATATGGACCAACAATTGATCTTGTCTTGTCCCATTCCGTCCTGCCATAATGCGGGCATGGAGGACATTACTATTCGCTGGATAGGGGAAACACCGACCGATTCATGGGGCCAGCTTGCGGCCTTTACCAAGGACGGGAGCATTGTCGGCCAGGCGACCTACAAGCGCTGGGAGCAGAAACCAGAGCTCACGTATCTCAGTGGCTTCTTCGTCGATAACGAGTACCGGAAGCATGGCATCGCAAGTGACATGATGCATAAGATCTTCGAGCGTCTTGGCCGCAACCGCCCGTACATGGTGAATCTGTCCGGAAACCTGGATCGCCTCTTCATGGAAGCCATCGCAGCCGAGGAAAACGCGCCCAAACTTTTCGAGATGCTTGACGACCGCTCCTACAAGCCGATGAATTAACACCGTCCTTGGGGCCCTGTGACGAGCCCCGGGCCAACGGGTACTACCTTCGCTGAGGAAACGCCAACGTCTTCACTGGTCGAAGCTGAAGCATCAGTAACGGGCGGCCCCAACATTATGGGTCGATGTCAGCGAGTGCCCAATTACACCGTGGGCGACCCTCAGAGATCCCTATATCGACAGATGTCTCAACAAACGTTCAGTCCATCCTTCCCTGCATCTGATGCCAAGAGACACTTTGTTGAGACCGCATCGTCATCGCTCACTCCTACTTTTTATCCTGCCGGAACAAATCGCAGGGTCTCGGCAAACGATTCTTTGATGCGACGCTTGTCGGCGATAGCTTGAACCTGCCCACTGGAGTAGACCGAAAACGCCCAGACGCACCGAAAAGACTGAAGGAGCTTAGGGGCAGTTGTTTGCCTTCCTGACATCTCGCCGTCGGCGAACACGACCCGAGCGGGAAGGTGTTCGGGAATATCCTGTTGGCATCCGCGTTAACTTGAGTCAATGGCACTCAAGTATCCATAGGAGGAAACATGCCAGCATTCTTTGGCCCATCCGACGCCGGCAACGGCTCTTTCGAGGACTTCCTGGCGCGCTACCTGCAAGGCCAGCGCACCAGCCGCTTCGGGCGTCCCGTCGACATCACCCGGCTGCTTAGTCGCCACACGCACGAGGTGTTGACCCGTGCCGCGCAATTCGCCGTCGAACACGGCCACAGCGACATCGACGCGCTGCACCTGCTGCGCGTGATGCTCGAAACCGAACCCGTCGGCGAGGCGCTGCGCCGCTCGGGCGCGGACGCCGCGGCAATTGCCCGCGACGCCGAGCAGCGCCTGCCCGAGACCGGGCCGCAGCGCTCCGGTTCCAGTCCCGCGCTGACCCCATCGGCCCAGCGTGCGCTGCTGGATGCCTACCAGGTGGCCCGCGCCTTCGGCTCGACCTACATCGATCCCGAGCACCTGTTCCTGGCATTCGTGCTCAACACCGAATCCCCCGCCGGGCAGGTGCTGGGCGCCGCCGGGGTCACCCCGCAATCACTGCAGGAGGCCGCCGAGGGCGCTGAACAGCCCGGCCGGGGCACAGCACCGGAACCCGGCTCTGCCGCCAAGAGCGGGCCGGCCACCAAGGGACAGACCCCGATGTTGGAGAAGTTCGGCATGGACTTGACTGCCCGGGCCGCCGAGGACGGGCTGGATCCGGTGATCGGCCGCGAAAAGGAGATCGAGCAGGCCATCGAGATCCTGGCCCGCCGAACCAAGAACAACCCGGTGCTGATCGGTGAGGCCGGCGTCGGCAAGACCGCCGTCGTCGAGGGACTCGCCCGCGCCATCGTCTCAGGCGAGGTCCCGGACCAGCTTTCCGGCAAGCGCGTGGTCTCCCTCGACCTGCCCGCCATGGTCGCCGGCACCCGCTACCGCGGCGACTTCGAGGAACGCCTGACCCAGACCCTGGACGAGATCGCCGCCCAGGACGGCGAGGTGATCGTCTTCATCGACGAGCTGCACACCGTGGTCGGCGCCGGAGGCGGCGGGGGCGAGGGGTCCATGGACGCCGGCAACATCCTCAAGCCGCGACTGGCCCGCGGCGAGCTGCACCTGATCGGTGCCACCACGCTGGCCGAGTACCGGAAGGTCGAAAAGGATCCGGCCTTGGAGCGCCGCTTCCAGCCGGTGACCATCGGCGAGCCCTCGATCGAGGATGCCGTGGCAATCCTGCACGGGCTCAAGGAGCGCTACGCCCGGCACCACCAGGTGACCTACACCGACGAAGCAATCCGCGCCGCGGTGGAAATATCGGCACGCTACGTGACCGACAGGTTCCTGCCGGACAAGGCCATCGACCTGATCGACACCGCCGGTGCCCGGCTGAGCCTGAAGCGACCCGCCGGCGTGGACACCGAGGCGCTGGAAGCTCGGATCGCCGAGCTCGGCGCCGACAAGGACCAAGCGGTCGCCGAGGAACGCTACGAGGACGCCTCGAGGCTGCGCGACGAGGCCGAGGAACTTTCCGCGCGCCTGGCCGAGGCACGGGAGGGTGCCGCGGGCACCTCGTCGGCGGTGGTCGACGAAACCCAGATCGCCGAGGTCATTGCCCGTGCCACCGGCATTCCCGCCGCGCGGTTGACCGAGGACGAGAAGGGGCGCCTGGCCCGTCTCGAAGAGGAGCTGCACGAGCGGGTCGTCGGGCAGGACGACGCCGTGGCTGCCGTCGCCAGGGCGGTGCGGCGTTCCCGCACCGGACTGGGCGACGAGGGCAAGCCGGTGGGCAGCTTCCTGTTCCTCGGACCCACGGGCGTGGGCAAGACCGAGCTGGCCAAGGCCCTGGCGGCCTCGCTCTTCGGCGACGAGTCGGCCATGGTCAGGTTCGACATGAGCGAGTTCGGCGAGCGCCACACGGTCTCGCGGCTCGTTGGTGCCCCTCCGGGCTACGTCGGCTACGACGAGGCCGGGCAGCTGACCGAGCGCTTGCGCCGGCGCCCCTACTCGGTGGTGCTGTTGGACGAGGTGGAGAAGGCGCACCCGGACGTGTTCAACCTGCTGCTGCAGGTGCTCGACGACGGCCGGCTCACCGACGGGCAGGGCCGCACCGTGGACTTCCGGAACACGGTCATCGTCATGACCTCCAACCTGGGTTCGGAGTTCCTGGCCAGCCGCGGTGCCCCGCTGGGCTTCGGGTCCGACTCCGGGGCAGGGTCCGAGCGCGAGCTGCGCGCCAAGGTGATGGGCCGGCTGCGCGAGACCATGCGTCCGGAATTCCTGAACCGGATCGACGAGACGGTGCTGTTCCGCAAGCTCGAGGCCGAGCAGCTGCGTGCGATCGTGCGGCTGCAGCTGCGCCGCACCGAGGCCCGGCTCGCCGCCCACGGCATCGGACTTGAGGTCGACGAGGCGGCGGTCGCCTGGATCGCCGAGGCCGGCCACGAGCCGGAGTTCGGTGCCAGGCCGCTGCGCCGGGTGATCTCCCGCGAGCTCGACGACAGGGTCGCGGACCTGCTGGTCACCGACGAGCTCGCCGAAGGCGGGACCGTTGCGGTCACCGCCGACGGGTCGGGCCTGCGGGTCTCGGCACGGCAGGAAGCAGCGCTCGCGGCATAGCCGTCGGGGATCGGGGTGGGCGGGAAGACGATTCCCGCCCACCCCGTTTGCGTCTTCCGCCTATGCTTGGTGTTGCAGGGCTGGGGAGCCCCGCACGGGCACCAACCTTGGGGGGAAAATGCCGCATCAGAAACCGTGGAACCAGGAACCCGGATTCGGGAGCCGGGCCGGGCAACCACTGCGCTCGCCCAGCGGGAGGGTTCCGCAATGGGCACTTGACGAGGCGGCACGTCGGGCGGCAGGCCAGGAACCCGGTACCCGCCCTGTTCCACTGAAAAGACCTGCGCGCAGCTCGTACAGGCGCCCTCGCCGGCGACGTCCACGGCGCAGCTGGAACCTTGGCGTGGTCATCGCACTTCTGGTCGGGCTCTACTACAGCCCCGTGGTCCTGGATCGCCACATCATGCCGGCGCTCACCCCGCTGGTTCCCGGCTCCAACGTTCCCCCGCGCGGCGTCGATGCGGCTGCCGCGCCTTTGGGCACGCCGCCAGCCGGAACAGGGTCCGGGTCATTCCGGCTGCAGGAGTCCCCGGACCCCGGCCAGGACTTCGTCGCCTACGATCCCTGCCGCCCCATACGCTACGTGATCCGCACCCAGGATTCCCCGCCCGGCGGCGAGGATCTGATCCACCAGGCCGTTGCCGAGATTTCCGCCGCCACGGGGTTGCGGTTCGTCTACGACGGTTCCACCACCGAGGCCCCCACCGAGCAACGCAAAAAGTACCAGCCCGAGCGCTACGGCAAGCGCTGGGCACCGGTACTGATCGCCTGGTCGACCCCGGAGGAAACCCCCGACCTTGCCGGGGACGTGGGCGGGCTGGGCGGCAGCGACTACGCCCACATCCCGGGGCATCCGGTGGTCTACGTGGCCGGCCAGGTGATGCTGGATGCACCTGACATGTCCCGGTTCCTCGCATACCCCGGCGGCGCCACATTGGTCCGCGCCGTCATCATGCACGAGCTCAGCCATGTGGTGGGGCTGGCGCATGTGGAGGACCCGAGCCAGCTGATGTACGGCGACGGAAACAACCTGACGACGCTGGCCGACGGGGACCGTGCGGGGCTGGCCCTACTGGGCACCGGGGCCTGCGTGCCGCAGCTGTAGCAGCCACGCAGCAAGGTCAGCCGGGGAAACCGAAGCAGGGGAAGAAGCCCTCGACGCCCGGCCGGGCCACCTCCACGCAATTCGCCTTGACCAGTTCCAGGCTGGCGGCCGGATCTGTCCCCGACACCGAGCGTCCAGCGACCTTGACGCTGATGTCGGCGACCGCATCGCGGCGCAGGTTGTTGTCGACCGCCACGACATTGCCCTCCGGGAAGTGGTCCGGGTTGCTGATGACGGTGTGCTCCAGCTCGCCGGTCCCGATCCAGGCAGCATCCAGTTCCATGGTGACCGGATTGCCGTCGGCGTCCGTGCCCTCCATGGTGGTTGACACCGAGGCGTTGCGCAGCCTCGGGTCTGCCACCAGTTCGGCCATGCTCCTGGCCTCGAACATGATTCCCCCGCCGCCGCCGGCTGCTGCTGCTGACGGTTCTGCGCAGGTGTCGGAGATGCGCACGGCGACATCTGTCAGGCCTTGCTTGTTGACAGGTCCCGGCTGCGAGGCAAACATGCCGGTGCTCGAGGAGAGAAACACCTCCGTCAGTTCACAGCCGTCCTCCACGGCAACATACGCACCCCCATGCGTGGAGGAAATCACATGGTAGATGTTCGGCGCCGCAGTCGCCGGACCGGCCCCCAGCGGCACCAATGCCAAGACCGCAACCACGGCCAACGAGCGCTTCATGTTGTGCTCCCCTCTCGCGAGACACCTACAGGGTAGGCCCCCCGGGACACGCATTCAATGGTGGTGCGCACCCACCGCCGCAAACGCACCCTTTCGGGCGTCGCGCAACTGGGCCAGCAGCTGCGCGTCGATGGTCTCGGTGGTGGTTTCGGTCGCGTCCGCTGCCCGATGGATGAACCCGTTCAAGGGCAACCGTGCCCCGAACTTGGGTTCGGTCAGGAGCCCCCGAGTGGCAAGATGCGGATTCCATGCACCCAAACCCAGGTAGCGACCGATCCTGTCGGCCGATTCCGGGCTGATGTTCGCCGCCAAGACCGCATGCCCGTCAATCTCGGTCAGCGCCCCGACCCCCTGGCGACCCAAGGCATCCTTCGTTTTGGCCACAGCTTCCTCCCATGCCAGCGAAACGGTGATGCTGTGTGTAGCCCGTGTCCCTGGTCCTCCTGCTGCGCATCGCGCGTCGAAGTGTCGGTGTTTGCGGCCAAGCCCGGCCGCGTTCGTGGCAGCTGTCTGTCTCGCGCAGGGAACCAGTGCGGCCACTTTCCCGCCCAAGGAAGCCGTCCCTTTACATGCTCGAAGCCTCTCTGCTAATGTCCAACTCAGCGGCCATTTTTGGCCGCGTTACTGGGGAAACAACTTAATCTTGGGGGAAACCATGAAGAAATCCATGGCTCTATTTGCCATGTCCGGATTCGCTGCAGCGGCCTTGTTTGTCGCTGCCCCGGCATCGGCCGACTGGACGGTGGATCCGTCCACCGGCGTCGGATTCGTCGGCAAGGGCGACGTGCAGGACGCATTCGGCTGGAATGACCACGACTTGCAGGCCAACCACGAGGGCGTGTCATTCGCCCTGGCCGTGAAAACGACGTCAACCACGACATGGTCGTGCTTCAACTCGAAGAACGGGAAGTTCCAGGATCGCGAACATGTCGTCCTGGCCGACACCACCGGCGAGCTGCTCTATGAGGCCCGCACCAACCCGCAGAACAAGGTCACCGGATTCCTGCTCACCGGTCTTGCCGAGGGTTCGAGTTCCGTGACCGAGTCCGACGGGCCGAAGCTGGGATCCTGTCCCAATGGCCCGTGGTCGTTCGTCGAGGGCAGTCTGGGCACCACCGTCGCCGGCGGGGAGTCGGCACTGTCCGTCAGTTTTGCCGACCAGGTCCAGATCCTGGCGCACGCCGTGGCCGAGTAGCCACCTTCGTCCGGGCTGGATGACGCAGTGCGGCATCCAGCCCGGACCACTTTAACGACTATTTCAGCAGTGCGATCATCCGGGCCATCACGTAGCGGTCGACCAACCCGCATTTTTGCCCCTGCAACAGCCAGCGCCCAATCATCTCGATCCCGTCCTGGACGCCTGTTGCCGGTATCCCCGTCGGGGAAATGAGCGCCCCGGCGGTGAACGTTATCGCGCCCTCATCATTGGGGTGGATCAGCACGTGGCAGCCGACCTCGGCCGCGGCCTTGGCCGTCAGGGGGTGGCGCTGTACGTGGTCCATGTGGATGTCCCGCCGGTCGATGCGCCGTCCACGGACATATCCGAGTTTGTCGGCATCCAGCCACCGGTATTCCCCCGGTTTCCAGAACTTCGAATCAATGAAGAGCACCCGGTCCCCGTTGACCACCGCATGGTCGATGTCTGCGACGGTGCTGCCCGGAAAGCGCAGCCCGTGGAAAATCCGGGTTCCCGGGATCCGCAATAGCGATTCAAGTGCCAGGGCGGTGCGCCGTTCCCCGATCACGCCCTTGGCGATATTTTCCTTCCTGAACCGGCTCCACCCGTTGGCCAACGCCCCGCCGCCCACGCCAAACACCCGCTGCGCCACCGCCCGCCGAGTCGCCGCATACGGCCAGAGGCGGTTGACCAACACCAGCCCTACGCCGCACAGCCCGATGGGCACCAACGCGACGGGAGCCGGGGCGGCAACCAGCACGAGCATCGATCCCAGCACCCCGGCCACGAGACCCAGGACCACCAATAATCGCAGCAGGCCGTGGCCCGACCCGATCCTTTCCTCGCGTCCCAGGGTTTCTTCCCACCAGGACAACTGCTCCGGGTCGAATCGCGGCGCCGCCGCGACCGGTGCTTCGCTTGGCGGGGTCGGCCCGCCGGTTGGCCCAGGCGTTGCAGGCGGCTCGGGTTCGGCCTCGCGCAGCTGCCGGGTCGGATTGCCGGACACCCGTTCGGGCGGCAACGGGCCCATCACCCGGCGCGGCGGTGCAGCCACAGCTGCCGCAGGTACCTCAGGGATCGCAGGCGGCACCTCGGGCTCGGGAACGTCCTGGGTGGCAGCACCATGGTCGATCGGCGGGTACTGCTCCACTGACGACGGGTTGGTCAGCAACCAGTAGTCGTAATCGAAGCGCCTGTCCGGGTCCCCCACGATGTACCAGGCGCCCATGATCCGCTCGGTCAGCTGGACGTCGCTTCGATTGCGCCAGATCGCCAACCTTGCGGCCGCGTTGATCTGATTGGGCGATGCGGAACGCCCCACCCCCAAGAACTCATAGTGATCCAAAGCTTCTCCCCCAAGAACATGTCACGACCTTCCCAAGTATTCGATGAACCCGGGGCTTAATCAAGGGGTGGGACTGAGATCGGACCCCCGGCGGCCATGGGGCGCCCGGGGGTCCGCTCATTCTTCGTGGGGGCGCCACGATTTCACCGTCAGGCGTGGAGCGACTTGATGCCCACGACACCGCCAACGATCATCAGCAGGAAGAGCACTTCAAGGACGGAAACAGTTTCAGCACCGGTGATCATCGCGTAGACGACTGTCAGCGTCGCACCGATTCCGACCCACACCGCATAGGCGGTACCCAGCGGCAATTCCTTCATCGCAATCGCCAGCCCGGCCATGCCCAGGGCCAGCCCCGCCACAAACACCGCGGACGGGGCCAGTTTGGAGAAGCCCTCTGACTTGCCCAACGCCGTCGCCCAGACGGCTTCGAGGGCACCGGGTACGGCACCCATCGTCCGGATTCCCCGTCTTGTGGGGGAATACTTTCAAGGTCGCACAGGCAGCACGCCAGGGACAAGTCCCTGACATGGTCAGATAAGCCACCAGCACTTTGGTGCCGGACCGCAGGTGCGGGTTACAAGCCCGGATTGACCTGTTCCCGGACCTGCTTGCGCAGGATCTTGCCGAGCATCGAGCGGGGCAGGTCCTCAATGGCCACGATCCGCTTGGGCACCTTGTACCCGGCCAGCTGCGTGCGGCAGTGCTCGCGCAGCGCCTCTTCGTCCAGCTCCGTCCCGGGCTCCAGCTCCACCGCGGCAACCACCATTTCCCCGCCGCGTTCCAGCGCCTTGCCGAACACCGCGGCGTCCTTCACCTCCGGGTGGGCGCGCAGCACGGACTCGACCTCGGTCGGCGAGACGTTGAAGCCGCCGGTGATGATCAGTTCCTTGGCGCGGTCCACGATCGTGGCGAAGCCGTCGGCATCGACGGTCACCACGTCCCCGGTGCGCAACCAGCCGTCCGTGGTGAGCGTCTTGGCGGTTTCCTCCGGGTTGTTCCAGTACCCGGAGAACACCTGCGGGCCCTTGAGCAGCAACTCGCCCGGTTCCCCCTGGGCCACTTCCAGGTCAGGGTCGTCCAGATCAACGACCTTCATCAGGGTGGAGGGGAACGGCACCCCGATGGTGCCGGTGCGCCGGGTCGGGTGGAACGGGTTGCCCAGGGCCACCGGGGAGGATTCGGTCATGCCATACCCCTCGACCAGCAGGCCGCCGGACACCGATTCCCAGAGCTCGACGACGTGGTCGGGTAGGTTCATGGCCCCGGAGATGCAGTACTTGGCCGAGCGCAGCGAGACGCCTTTTTCCTTGGCTGCCATGGCGGTGCGCTCGTAGATCGGAGGGACCGCGCAGTACACGGTGGCCGGGGATTTCTTCATGGCCTCCAGGACGAGGTCCGGGTCGAACTTCGGGAAAAGCACCAGCAGGCCCTGCTTCTTCACCCCGAAGGTCAGGTAAAGGGTCATGCCGAAGGCGTGGAACATGGGCAGGATCGCGTAGAGGATTTCCTTGCGTTCCCGGGCCCCGGCCATCCAGGCCTCGCCCTGCAGCGCGTTGGCGTACAGGTTGTAGTGGGTGAGCATCGCGCCCTTGGGGTTGCCCGTGGTTCCGGAGGTGTATTGGATGACCGCCAGGTCCTCCACGCCCGGGCGCGGGTGGGCCGCATCGAGTCGCTCGGCCTTGAGCAGATCCTTCCAGGGCATGGTCCCCGGTGCCGCAGCCGTCAGTGCCGCCTTGGATGCGCGGAGTTTCTTCAGCGGCAGGTTCAGTGCCAGGCGCTTCACTGTCGGGAAGGCCTCTAGCAGGTTGACCGAGATGACGGTGTCGATGCGCACATCCTTCGGGAACTCGCGCACGGATTCGACCGCCTTGTCCCAGGCGATGACAATTCGGGCCTGGTGGTCCTCGAATTGGTGGCGCAGTTCGCGGGAGGTGTACAGCGGATTGTGCTCCACGACCACCGCGCCCAGACGCAGCACCGCGTAGAACGCAATGACGTGCTGCGGGCAGTTCGGCAGGATCAGCGCGACCCGGTCTCCGGCGCGAACCCCGAGCTTGCGCAGGCCCTCGGCGGCGCGTTCCACCTGCTCGCCGAGCTCGCGGTAGCTGGTGCGCCGGCCGAAGAATTCGGTGGCGGGGCTATCCCCGGCTTCGGCGACGGATCGCTCGAACATCGCGCTCAGCGATTCGGTGGGCAGCTCGATCTCGGCCGGGACGCCCGGCTGGTAGTTCTTGGTCCAGGAGTGCGCGGCAGTGTTTTCCATGGTTCCATCATGCCGCCATTCAGGGTGCAGGAACGACCGGGGCGCTTTTCAGGCGTCGGCGAAGATGGCGAACGGCGGGGTTTCCAGGCCGTCGGCAAACGCCTCGGCCGGGTTGGTTCCCAGCGCGCAGATGGCGTTGTTTTCATCCACGTGCACCACGGCCGGCTTGTAGGCGCGGGCCTCGGCGTTGGTCATGGAGGCATAGGTGATGATGATGACCAGGTCTCCCACGTTGACCAGGTGGGCCGCGGCACCGTTGATGCCAATGACTCCCGAGCCGCGTTCCCCGGCGATCGTGTACGTTTCCAGCCGGGCGCCGTTGGTGACATCGACGATCGAGACCAGCTCGCCGGGCAGGATGTCCGCAGCGTCGAGCAGGTCCGCGTCGATGGTGATGGATCCGACGTAGTGCAGGTCCGCATGGGTGACCGTGGCACGGTGGATCTTGGACTTGAACATGGTTCGCTGCATGGGGGGATCTCCTGGAGGGGTAGCGCAGGGGCCGGCAATCGTCCTTGAGTGCCTGCCTCGTCGCGCCGGATTCATGCAGGGGTATGTCCCGGCGCCTAAGCCATTCTAGACGGGCAGCCCCACGGTTGTCTGTGACGCATTTGGAGTGCCGGTGTGGCCAGGAAGCGGGGATCGCCGCCCGCATCCCGCGACTCACACCAACATACGGGTCCCGGGTCCACTGATTGCTGAGGGCGTGAATCCTGCGGTCGTTTGGCCCCAGAACGGTCTTCACCTTGTCCGGTCCTGCGATCAATCCAAACCCATTGGTTTACATAGTGAGCTTCAACCCATACTATGAGTTGAGCAAAGTGGTGCAGCTCACCATCAAGGCAGATTCCTCCCTCCTTCACGATCGGATCAACTCATGTCAGAAACTGCGATTCTGATCAACACCGCGGTGGCCGTCCTGGCCACCGTGCTGCTGATCGTTAGATTCAAGGTCAATCCCGTCATAGCCCTGGTCCTCGGATCCCTGTACCTGGGTCTGTCGACGGGACTGGGCATCACCAAGACCATCGAAACCATCACCGGCGGCTTCGGCGAGATCATGGTCGAGGTCGGACTACTGATCGCATTCGGTGTCCTGATGGGCTCGATCCTGAATGAGACGGGAGCCATCAGGCGCCTCGTGGAGCACCTCTTGCGCGCATTCGGCCCCAAGGCCCTTCCCTACACCATGGCCCTGGCCATCGGCACTGCGCTGCAGTCGATCTTCCTTGACGTGCTGCTGGTCATCTCCGCGCCGCTGGCCCGACGCATGGCGCCGAAAATCGGCAAGCACGGCACGGCCCGCATGGCCGCGGCCATGGCCATCGCGCTGGAGTGCGGCATCGTCTTCATGGTTCCCGGCGTAGCTTCACTGGCCCTGGCCGGCCTGCTTGGGGTCCCCCTGGGCAAAATGCTGATTTTCGGGTTCCTTGTCGTCGTGCCCACAATCATTATTTCCATTGCCATCATGACGTTCCTGTTCAAGCGCGGATTTTGGAAATCGGACCGCGATGAACAGCACATCTTCGAAGAAGAGGACTTCCCGCAGGCCCAGTCAAGCGAGCCCCACGGTCCCGGCGCCTACGGGATTTCCTCCACGACCGCCGGCCCCGGGCCCACTGCCACGGAGCCACGGCAGAACCCGGGCTCCGTGGCAGTGGCCGAGCGCACGCAACGTGAAGCTCCCCTGCTCCTGCTCTTCACCCCACTGCTGCTCTCGTTGGCCCTCATTGCCGGCGGCGCACTGGTGGAGATCCTCGGTGCGGAATTCGCCCCGCTGCAATTGATGGGCAACCCGGTGGTCGCGCTGCTGATCGGCTTGATCGGCACCACCCTGGTTGGCCGCTACACCGTCGGCCAAAAGAGCGTGGAGAACGCCATTGCCTCCGGCTTCAAGGAAAGCGGCCAGATCCTGCTGCTCACCGGTGTGGGCGGTTCCCTGGCTGCCACCGTCGCAGCCGCAGGGCTCGGCGACATCCTGGGTGGATTCTTTTCCGCGAGCGCGGTGGCCCCGCTGCTGGTGGTCTGGGCCATCGCCGCCGTCCTGCACATCGCCGTTGGATCCGTGACCCTTTCCGCCATCACCGCCGCGGGCCTGCTTGCACCAATCGCCCCGGTCCTGGGAATCGACCCGGTGCTCATCGCCCTGGCCGCCGGCGCCGGATCGCTGTTCATGGTCCACGTCACCTCGAACACCTTCTGGCTGCTGCAATCGCTACTGGGCCAATCGGTCAGGGGCGCATTGAAGACGGTCACCTTCGGGGTCTCCGTTGCCTCGGTCGTGGCCATGCTCGTTGTCCTGGTCCTGTCCATTTTCATCTAGTCTCCGCACACCCAAGGAAGTCCCCATTGCCTGAAAAAGCTATTGCCCCTCTGGCCGGAGTCCGGGTCCTGGAACTCGGAAACTACATTGCCGCACCCACCGCCGGCCGATTGCTGGCCGATTTCGGCGCCGAAGTCATCAAGGTCGAACGTCCCGGAACCGGCGACGAGCTGCGCAACTGGCGGCTGAAGAAGGGCAGCGTATCCATGCTGTACCGCACGATCAACCGCAACAAGAAGTCGGTCGTGCTGGATTTGCGCAGCGACGCCGGACGAGCGGCCGTCCTGGAAATGGTCAAGCAGTGCGACATCTTGCTGGAAAATTTCCGCCCCGGAACCCTGGAGAAGTGGGGCCTCGGTCCCGAGGTCCTCAACGCGGCGAACCCCGACCTGGTGATCACCCGAATCTCCGCCTTCGGCCAGACGGGTCCGCTCTCTGAACGTCCGGGATTCGCTGCAGTCGCCGAAGCCTTCAGCGGATTCCGCAATTTGGTCGGGGACCCCGACCGCGCCCCTGTGCGCGTAGGGGTGTCAATCGGCGACTCGATCGCCGGACTCTACGCTGCCTTCGGCTCGGTCATGTCGCTGTTCCAACGAGAAACCCGGCGCGGCACCGCCGCGAAGGTGCCCTTGGACGAACGCGTCATTGACGTGGCCCTGCACGAAGCGATGTTCTCCATGATGGAATCCCTCATCCCCGACCTCGGCGCCTACGGCGACAAGCGCACCCGGGTGGGCGGACGCATGGAGGGCATCGCCCCGTCCAACGCCTACGTCTGCAAGGACGGTGCCAGCATCGTGGTGGCCGGCAACGGGGATGCGATCTTCCGACGCTACATGGACACCATCGGACGCCCGGACCTGGGCACCGACCCGACCCTGCAATCCAACGCACAGCGGTGGGAACGGCGCATCGAACTCGATGCGGCCATCGGCGTGTGGACGGCAACACTGCCCTCGCAACAGGCCCTGGAACTTCTCGACGCCGCCGGCGTACCCGCCGGGCCTATCTACACCGCCGAAGACATCGTCAACGAACCGCAATACGCCGCCCGCAACATGATCCAGTCCTTCGACGTCTCCACGGGAGAGGAGATCCTCACGGGCGTCGGGTTCCCCGGCATTGTTCCGGTCATCGGCGGCACCTCGCTCCCGATCCGCACCCTTGGACCCGACCTCGGAGAACACACCCAAGAGGTGCTCGGAGGCCTGCTGGGCATGGACGAAGACCAGATCACCGCCGCTTCAAACCCCGAAAGGACCCCGGCATGAACCACATCCTTGAATCCCGCGCCGTGCTGCGCGACGTGACCTTGCGCGACGGGCTGCAACTGACCGGCAAGATGCTCTCCACCGATCGCAAGGTGGAAACCGTGCGCGAGCTGATCCGCCTGGGCGTGCCGGAAATCGAGTTGGGCTCCATGGCCCGGGCCGACCTCGTCCCGCCGATGGCCAACACGCTGGAGGTCGCCGCAAAGCTGACCCCCCAGGAACTGGAGAGGTGCTGGATCTGGGTGGCGACCCCCGGACACGTCGCGAAGGCCGCGGCGGCAGGCATCCGCAACTTCCAGTACTGCCTTTCGGCCTCCGACGCCCACAACCAGGCGAACATCGGCCGCAGCACCGAGGCCAGCCTCGCCGCCCTGCCGCAGGCCATCGAGTACGCGCGGGCCGTGGACGGCCGCATCCAGCTGTGCATCGCCACGTCCTTCACCTGCCCGTTCGACGGTCAGGTGCCCGAGCAGCGGGTCCTGGACATCGCCAACGACCCGCGCGCCGAGGGCACCAGCGACATCGTCATCTGCGACACCCTGGGCCAGGCCGTCCCCGCGCAGGTGGCAAGCCTGATCTCCCGCGTGCGCGAGGAAACCCCGGACCGGCGCATCGTCTACCACGGCCACGACACCTGGGGCCTGGGCGTGGCCAACACGCTCGCTGCAATCGGCGCGGGAGCCGGGGTAGTGGACGGGGCCCTCGGCGGGCTGGGCGGCTGCCCTTTCGCCCCCGGGGCCAGCGGCAACACCTCCAGCGAGGACATCCTCTTCGCCACCCGCCCCGCATGGCTGGACCCGCGCGCCTTCGCCGGGCTGGTGGAACTCTCCGAGGCCCTGCTGGAAGAACTTGGCGAACCCAACCGCTCGAAGTCGGCCCAGGGCGCGCGGTCCAAGGCCGCCGCCTTTGACTGGGTCATCGCCTCGGACCGGGTCCCCTCGTGCGAAGGAACGCTGTAGTGGGGGTACGGATCCTGCTCACCACCGACCTCCCGCACCCCGCACCGGAACTGCTGGCCGCAGCCGGAGAAATCACCGTGCTTGCGGATCCGCCCAGCTACGAGGAACTCGACGCGCTGTGCTCGAGCGGGGACTTTGACGTGGTGCTCACCCAGCTTCGCGACAGGATCGACGGGCCGCTGCTGGCCCGGGCCCGGGTCAAGGGAATCTCCAACTACGCGGTCGGCCACAACAACATCGATATCTCCGCGGCCACCAAGCACGGGATTGCGGTGGCCAACACCCCCGGGGTGCTCACCGACGCCACGGCAGACATCGCCATGCTGCTCATTCTGGGCACCGCGCGGCGCGTGATCGAGGCGGACCGTCTGGTCCGCGAGGGACGCTTCACCGGCTGGGAACCGGAGCTGATGCTCGGCTCCGACGTCTCCGGAAAGACCCTGGGACTGGCCGGGTTCGGTCGCATTGCCCGGGCCACGGCCCGGCGGGCGCTGGGTTTCGGCATGGAAATCCTCTTTGCCCCGCGGCCACCCGGGGACCGGGTTGTCAGCCAGGAAGAGCTGGGCGAGTTCGCGGGCAAGGTGCGCCAGGTTCCCTGGTCCGAGCTGGTGGCCTCCAGCGATTACCTGTCCCTGCATGTTCCGCTGAACGCCGACACGCACCACGTGGTGGACGCGGACGTGCTGGGGCGGATGAAGCCCTCAGCCATCCTCATCAACACGGCCCGCGGCCCCCTCGTCGATGAGGAGGCGCTGGTGGCGGCCCTATCCACGGGCCGGATCGCCGGGGCCGGGCTGGACGTGTTCGAGAGCGAGCCCCTGCTGGCCGCCGGACTGGCGCAGCTGCCCAACACCGTACTGTTGCCGCATGTGGGCAGCGCGACGGTTCCGGTGCGCGCCGAAATGGCCCGGCTGAGCGCCCTGAACGCCATCGCCATGGCCGCAGGCCAGGTTCCCGCGCACCCGGTGAACCCGGAGGTCTACGGATGAGCGTGCTCGTCGTCCCGGACAGCTTCAAGGGAACCTTCAGCGCGGCGGAGGTGGCCGGGCACATCGCCACCGGCGTCAGGCGTGCCGGAGGGTCGGCGCTGGAAATCCCCGTGGCCGACGGCGGCGAGGGAACCTTCGACGCGCTGTGCGCGGGACTCGACGCGATGCCGGTCCAGGTCCGGGTCCGCAACCCTTGGGGAGAACCGATCACCGCAACCCTGGGCCTGGCCGGCTCCACCGCCGTGGTCGAGCTGGCCCAGGCCTCCGGGCTGCATGTCCCCCACTCCGGGGACCGCGACCCTTTCACCGCCGACACCTACGGCACCGGCCAGCTGGTCGCTCAGGCCGTGGCCCGCGGCGCCCGGCGCATCCTGGTGGCGGCCGGCGGATCGGCCACGACCGACGGCGGGACCGGCGCCGTGCGCGCCATCGAGGAGTCCGGGGGCCTGCGCGGCGCGGAAATCACCGTGCTCTCGGATGTCACCACCGGGTTCCTGGATGCCGCGCGAATCTTTGGCCCGCAAAAGGGCGCGGACCCGGCCACCGTGGAGCTGCTGGCCGAAAGACTGAGGCAGCAGGCGAGCTCCTTCCCCCGCGACCCGTCCGGGACACCCGGAACCGGAGCCGCGGGCGGATTTTCCGGCGGGATGTGGGCGCACTACGGTGCCGACCTAGTCTCCGGGGCGGAGTTCGTCCTCGACGCGGTGGATTTCGACACGCATCTGGCCCGGGCCACCGCCGTGGTGGTCGGCGAGGGCCGGCTCGACGGGCAAAGCATGGGCGGGAAGATCATCTCGGTGATCCTGCAGCGCGTGGCTGCGCTTGCACCCCACGTGCCGGTCTTTGCCGTGGTGGGGTCGCTCGGCGAGGACCTGGGTGCGGCCCGTGATCTCTTTGCCGATGTGCTGGTGGCCTCCGCGCCGGAGGACATGGCCAGGGCCGGTATCCAGGTCCAGGCCGCGCTGCCGCGGCCGCCCTTCTAGCTGCGCGAGGCCACGGTTTCCCCGGGGAACCGTCCGCCGATGAGCCGGGTCATGCGCTCCGCGGTCTCCAACAGCGGCTCGATCCACCCCTCGCACACGGAGCGGGGCATGCGCATCGTCGGGCCGCTGATGGTCACCGCCGCGACGAGCCCCGCGGCCGCATCGAACACCGGGGCGGAGAGGCCCGAGGCGCCGCTTTCCCGTTCCCCGGTGGTGATCGCAAAACCGTCCGCGCGCGTGCGGGAAATCGCGTCGCGAAGATCCTCGGTGCTGGTGATGGTCGCGTCGGTGAAGTGCTCCAGCGGGGCATCCAGCACCGTGCCCAACAGGTCGGGGTTCCATGCCAGAAGTACCCGCCCGGCGGATCCGGCATGAAGCGGCGCAAGCTTTCCGAGGTGCATTTCGCGGCGCAGCGCATGCCTGGTTTCGGCCATTCCCACGCAGACCCGGTACTGTTGCTCGGCGCGGAACAGGCAGGCGGTTTCTCCCGTGGCGTCCCGGAGGTCCGCCAGCAGCGGGTTGATCACGTCAAGGATTTCCTTGCCACGCGTGGCCGGGGCGGCCCAGTAGGCCATTTTCATGCCAATGCGGAAGGCATCACCGTCCCGATCCAGGAATCCCTGCCCGACCAGGTTCGCCACCAGGCGTTGCACCGTGGAGGTGGGCATCCCGGTGGTTTCCCGAATGTCCGAGAGCGTAAGGACCGGCTGGCGAAGCGAGAATGAATCAAGGATTGCGCTGATCTTGCCCAGCACGAGCAGCGGGTTCTGGTTTTTCGTTGGTGCTTCGGCCTTCGACATGAATTTGACGCTAGACCATCGGACCGGGCGCGTCCAATCACCTTGCCTCGGGTCTCGATACCCACATTCCCCTCCCCGCGCGCGGGGCCGGCGTCGCGTGGTTTCCCCCGCGTCGTTGTTGCAGACGGCATCAACGACAGGCATCGCGGCAGCACCCAGGGATGCCCTGCCGGTACATGTATCAACAGGGCATCCCTCGGCCGGCCCCATGGTGGTTTGATGGACTGGGACGCTTCGACGCACCACGCGGTGCCCACGTGGGACCGTGCCGCCGGCACCGCCACACGGCAGGTACGCACGGTCCCGCGCCGGATCCGTCCCGCAGTGAAAAACTTCCTATCGCACTACGGAGAACCATGCTTCAAGTCAACGCCTACGCCGCACCGTCCGCCACGGAAGACCTCGTCCCCACCCGCATCGACCGCCGCGAGGTCGGGGAACACGATGTGCTGATCGGTATCAAGTACTCCGGGATCTGCCACTCCGACATCCATACCGTGCGCGGGGAATGGGGCCCACAGCAGTACCCGCTGGTTCCGGGGCACGAGATCGCCGGGATCGTCACCGAGATCGGCGCATCGGTCACCCGGCACGCCGTGGGCGACCGCGTGGGCGTTGGCTGCATGGTCAATTCCTGCCGCGAGTGCGTCCACTGCCTGGCAGGCGAGGAGCAGTACTGCCTGAAGGGCAACATCGGCACCTATGGCGCCGCGGACGTCGACGGAACCATTACCCAGGGCGGCTACGCCGCGGCCGTGGTGGTGAACGAGGACTTCGTGGTGAACATCCCCGCGGCCCTCGAGCTCGACGTCGCCGCGCCACTGCTGTGCGCCGGGATCACCACCTACTCCCCGCTGCGCCACTGGGGCGTCGGACCGGGCAAGAAGGTCGCGGTGATCGGGCTCGGCGGGCTCGGGCACATGGCGGTCAAGATCGCCCATGCCATGGGCTCGGAGGTCACGGTGCTGTCGCGGACGCTCAAGAAGCAGGAGGACGGACTGAAGCTCGGTGCCGAGAACTACTTCGCCACGGAAGACCCCGAAACGTTCGAGGTGCTGGCCGGTTCCTTCGACCTGATCGTCAACACCGTCAGCGCCGGCATCGACATCAGCGCCTTCCTCCAGCTGCTCACCCTTAACGGGGCTCTACGGAATTGAACGTGGTGAGTCTCCCCTAAGTTCGGTAGTGCCGGTGGCCGCCGGCGGAGAGCAGTGAGCGGATGCGGTAATTCTCGAAGTTACGGAATCCACGGGCGATCCTCCGGGTGGTTTCGATGACACCGTTGATCGCTTCGGTTGGGCCGTTGGAGGCACCTTTCGTGGC
>NZ_QMKQ01000019.1 GCF_003287975.1 Arthrobacter sp. AQ5-05 | reverse complement strand
GCGCCGGTGGCCATCAGCGCGGCGTCCCGAAAGCCGGTCAATTCCGTTGCCGCCCATGGTCAGCGAGACTGCCGCAAGTGGTCAATTTCAATTGCCGTAGACGGGCAGTTTTAGACTGCCGTTGACATGAGTGAATATTCGTGAGTTTGGATGGCGCTTCCCATTGGGGATATTGCTGTTGGCAGCAGGACCCTCAGCTTCAGGGAACCGTTGACCCGTCCGGGTTCCAGCCATCCGCCAGAAGTCCGGGCAGGTCTCCGCGCCCATGGTGAAGGTTCCTGGTTCAATCCAAAACGTGTTGCGGAGGATCCGGTCCTTGATCTTCGCGTGGGAAGGACCACCGCCGTCCCATCGTAGAGCCCAGTCCTTCGGCTGATATTGCGCAGCAATGAAGCACCGGAGCTGATCAGCAGCCACGTTCCTGGGGTTCCAAAGTCATGCGGGACAGCTTCCTGGCGGGACCATCGAGCCAACACTCCTCGGGCAGGTGAAAAGTGCTCTCCACCCCCTCCAACAATTTCGTGGCCGACAGTGGTGGGCCTGGGCTGGCGGATGTTTCCCTTCCCCGCCTGGTGCATGCACGTCGCGGACTCGACGTCGGTCGACAGCAGCTGTGGCCGCCTCGAGCGTTCAGCGCAGTGCCAAGGTGTCATTTGCGCATTTCCGCGGACGTTCTGCCCCTTGCCGGGCCCTCGGCAGATCAATTCCCATCTGGCTGTTGTGGATGGTTCCGTCATCCTCAGCATCGTCCCTGATTGCGCAATGTCGGACCGGGATCACCCGCCGGGCAACGGTGGTTCCCAACGAACGCCGTGGAGAACCTGCCCGATATGCGGCCACTGCCGATCCGTGCTTATCCAACATCTCGCCTTCGCCCCGCTAGTGCCCATTGGCAGCTGGGCGGGGCTCGTTGTCCCCTGGCCCCAGCCGACCGCGCTGACCGCGCTGACCGCGCTGACCGCGCTGACCGCGCTGACCGCGAACTTATCGACCAATCCATTTGGTAGGCTCCCCGGCCCCACTGGAATCCGCCCGGTTGAGAGTGCGCAATCGATCTCCACCACCCAAACGAGCAAATCCAATCCCGATGATCGCGTCTTCCGCCGGCTGGTGCGGCCACTGGTAGCAGGGTCGCACCGCTGCACGTTCGAGGCATCCTGTATTTGGTCTGTCGCCGCCAAATTCCGCGGACAACTCTCCGAGTCTCCAGGGTCGTGCTTGTGGTGACCCTTCGCAACCGAGAGACTTCGCAATTTCCTGACCAGCGCTTCATTCGCCATCTCCCCGTGATGCCACAAGGCACCCTCGTACCTCGTCTGGGTGCAGCCGTAGACGTGCCATCACACCCATGCAGGCCCGCCATGGCTGTCCACGTCGGTCTTCAAGCCATTCCGGGCACAGCTGGCGGGCTGGTCCGCGGCTCCGCGGCATCAAGCGTGTCCTCCGCTTGCGGAGATTTGTCGGCGCGCGAAAGGCAATCATCCGGAGTTCTCAGGCGAGACGGCACGGGCACTTGCCTTCATGCGACCCATTGCCGCCGCACTACACGCTTGCATGGACCCGCCTGAGCCTCGTTAATGTCGTCATGGGCCCACGTCACGATCCGGGCAGGATCCCCGAGACGATCGGGGCGACTCAGGCCGGCGACCTTGAAGCCGCCCTGTTGTTTCACGTGAAACAAACTCCCCGCAGCTTGAGTCATGATGAGTGCTCTCGCGGAAACCGCTAGCCCCTGCCTCCTTCTTGTTTCACGTGAAACACTTTCGGGCCCGGTCGAGATCGCCGCGGCAGTCGCCGTAGGACAAGCGGAGCCGGTTCGGTATCCCCACGTTTCACGTGAAACAATCTCGGGCAATGTTCATCAAGCGCTGTTTCATGTCCGCTCGAAACAGCCCGAAGTCGAATCGATCCCATCGAAGATCTCCGTGGAGGCAGAGTTCATGAGCAGTGGAAATCACTGCCACACCTCCGATTCCATCGTTTCCCTTGTGGGAAGAACCTACGTGGTTGGCTTCCCAACGGGATCGGAGGCGCGTTGATTGGAATCCCAGAGCGCTCGGAATCGGGTTCAACACCTTCGGTATGCTGCAGTCACGAGCCACGTCCGATCCGGTCATGAAGAAGATCGGACCAAGCGTAAATCCTCTATTCGTTTGCCTCGAGATGCGGGGGTGCAAAGGGTATCCCCGTAGTCCCCGACTTTCTGAATCGAAGGCCGGGGCGCTCGTCTTCCCTTGTGCTTCATGGGCGGGCGCAATATCTCGAGTCGCTGGATCCCGGATGAAGGGAGTGGCAGAATGATCTTCAATTTCTGCACCCTGGACTGCAGTCCCGGGGAACCGGCGTCGGCGCATGCGATCCTTGCGCGGAAACCACGTGTGAGGTACAGGACCACCGGCAGGTGCTTGCGCCCTCGACAGGCGGGTCCCCAATCACGAGACGCTCATCGTTGGGTCCGAAAGCCTGCCTTCGCTTCATGCTCCATCCCGTCATATGTGTTTCATACGTGGCCTGGCACGGACGATCGTTTGGTCCTGGGACGCCATGGAAGTCTAAGGCCACATATTGGCTCACCCACGGGACGTCGTCCGATCAACTCCCGTTGAAGTCCGGTCCCCCAACCATCCAACCCACGGTTCCCGTTGCAGGCACGAAGACATTCCTTTGGAGTCTGACCATCAGAGCTCATTTCGACACTGAGACCGACCTCGACGCCCCGCCGATGTTCCACACAGGCGCGGCCCAAATGGTGCTGCCGGTGATTCGAAGCCGAACGCATCTGGGTAGGATAGCCATCGCACTGCCTCGTGTACCTGCCCCTATTCTCAGTGACGGGGGTTGCGGTCTCAAATCCCGTCCAGCACGTTGTCGTCCGGGAACGACCTACCCTGCACCAACTTTCCGGCAGCATTGCTCTCAGCTCCGCCGATACCGCCAATTCATTGGTCCTCGCCACTTTCCGTTGGCAGCACTTGGACGAGATGATTCCCTTGCCCAATGATGCGTTCATTGCCTGCGCCGTGCTTGCCTATTGTTCCTGGATGGCAGCATATGCTCCTTGGAGCCGTCCGTACGGCTCTCGGAGGACATCCAGCCTGCCTCTTCCGGCATGATGCGCGGCGCGTGCCGGGGATGGGCCCTGAGCGCCTTCCCATCGGACATTGCCATCTCTTGCCGTCGGAAGCTGCGGGCAGGATCCACGGATCGACTTCGTCGGTGTTCTGCGGTCTGTATGCGCAGGAGGGCTGCATGCAGTGGCTACACGCCGGCAACCATGTTGTCGTTTTCATGGCCCCGTCCATCCACAGCACATTCTGGCTCGCGCCCGGATCCGTTCAAGGAAGGGAACCAATGGCGGCCCGCGGGCACCTCAGCGGGAGCTACTGGCACACGCGACAGTATCGGTGGTCCCCACAGTGAATAGAGGGTGCTCCCCTAAGCCACCGAATTCTCGTGTCCGACTTTCAGCTTTGTCCGGTATCAACTTTCCCCAGATCGACAGGATCGTTCGATCGAAACCAATCATGCGTGCGCCCCCTGCACACCTCCAATTGATGAACGCACAGCAAATCCGGATCATCTGTCTTTCGCTGGGGCGCACTGCGGCTCCTGAACGCCCTACCTATTATCAAATCCTCATCTGCACACACCGAACCCACGAAGCTATTTCCGATCCCTCATCTGCTGTTCGGGAACGGCTGGATTCGTGGACCGCCCGAGTCAATTTCGGGCGACGTTGGGTGGGATCCCTTCTCTCTGAATATCCGGAGGTTTGAGAGCCACCGGATATTACCTGTCAGAGCCACCAATATGGCTGTTGAGCGCCATTACCGCCCCGGGCGGGAGCCACCGGCCTTCAACGGATCCTTCCAAGCCTGAACGGCACCGATCTTCTCGCGAATGTTGTACCTTCGGGTTTCGCTTCAGATGGAGTTGTGGATGGTCCGGTCCATGTTCGCATCGGCGTGGCCGCCGAAGCCGAGTCGATGGCGGCAGTCATTCTACTGATACTGCCTGCAGCACACGGGCGAGGTGGAGCCGCAGCGGCGTTCGCCGGACTCGATCCGCTGGCAGAGACCCTTCTCGATAGCGCGCTCCGACAACGGCCCGCGGTCGTCGGCAGAATGGAGTCCGCAGTGCACTTCCAGAACTTCGCGGTGCCCAGCAGCTTGCTGACCTGAGCAATCCGAACAAAGGGTAGAGGCCGGGGCCGACTCACGTCGTGGGGCCAGCTGCAAGTCGACGGCAAAGTGGCTCGCATGGAAATTATTCCCCTTTCCCGGGATGGTCACCACGCGCGACATTGACGGCCCTCAAGGACGCTACTGGTGGCTCTGAAGGAGAATCTCGCGTTTTGGCGGGGAGGCTCTGAACGGCAATATTGGTGGCTCTCAAAGAATCAAATATTCTCCGTCGAAACCCGTTGCCTCGCACGAGTTCCTGTGCCGCCCTCGAAATGATTCCGCCGCCGGGGTGTCGACGGGCGGCTGGAAAGGAGCACGGCATGGGACTCATCCATACCGACATGTTTATTACCCTTGACGGAGTTGCGCAGGCTCCAGACGGGCCGGAGGAGGACGCCGAAGGCGGTTTCGCGTTCGGCGGTTGGCAGGCTCCTCTCTGGGACGACGTCGTCGACGATCAAGTCGGTTCCGGGTTGACGGAAATGGACGCCCTGCTGCTTGGGCGTCGGACCTACGATATTTCTTCCTCTTACTGGCTTCACGAGGACGGGAACACCGCGCAGGTGCTCAACCGCGTACCGAGGTATGTGGCCACGCGCCAGGCACCGATCCTCGAGTGGCACAACTCCACTCTGCTCGGTCCAGATGTCGTCGAAGCCGTGCATGAACTGCGCGACCGGCACGAGAACACCAGGTCATCGGCAGCCTCGATTTCGTGCAGACCCCCTCTTCACCAAGCAGCTTTTCGACCGGCTGGCACTCTGGGCGTGTCCCATCCTCCTCGGCAGTGGAAAGAAGCTCTTTGCCAACGGAGTGGTGCCGGCGAACCTCAAATTCATCGAACCGGTCGTCGCTTCGCCCAAGGGCGCGGTGATGCACCACTATCTCCTTGCCAATGGCACACCTGGCGTTGGCGAGATGCCATCCGGCGGGCAAGAGGGTTGGAACATAATCGCGGAGGAGCAAACCATGGTCGGGATGAAGGATCCTGTATGACGGCTGCCCATCGACAAATGCGGGATTTTCTCTCGTAGCGGGAACAAGGCGTTCACTTTGCCGTTTGGTGCTGAATCTGCGCCCTTCTTCAAGAGTGCCGTTGTCGGTCTGCTTTGCCGACCTGTACCGAACCGTCACCGACGGAATCCCTTCGTTGGTGGTGCACGAACCGAACCATAGACTTGGGAGCTACAGCTCTCAATTGCGCTCCCCCATCATTATGATCGGATGGTTCGGTGGCCATGGGCTGGTGACCTGCCAGGAATGTACCGCCGCGTCTGGTTCGAACATTGACGGTTTCATTCAGTCCCAAGTGGTCGTCCGCAATCAGCAAAAGGTTCCATGCCAAGCAACTCCGTCCACATGGACGCGTTTCACGTGAAACATTAGATCCCAGGACCCCACACACCTCCACGCAACTCCATCCCCAATTCCGATGCAGTGGGCGAATCGCCCTCTCTCGATGTTGGGCGTGCTGATGCTTGGTAGGGAGATTCAAAGTCCTGGAGCCAATGTTCCCTCAGGCTCTGCGCCGTCGCCCGTCCGGGGCACTTTCGCCGGCAAACGGGGGTCCATTACGGGCCCCGTCGTATCCTACGGACCAGCTAGCCGTTGGCCAGGTTCCCGCGAACGGCGTCCTTCTTGGAGAGGCCAAACTCAGCTGGAGATGGTTGAGTCAGCCGCTGACATGAGACGAAAGGCGGTCCAACACCGATCGATGCGTAGACCAGCGATGCCCCGCCTTCCGGGATCCTCGTCCCTATGCAGGTCGCACATCGCCCATTGTTGGCACACGGTACACGGCCGGTGCTGGCAAAGGGTCCCCTAGTTAGCTTGCCGGGTCGTATTGGAACTGCCGGACTTCTTGGGCGCAGCGGCATGCGACGGCGATCTTGGCGGCCCATTCAAGTGCGGCTTCGCGCGACGGCAGCTCGAGAACGGTGTATCCGCCATTGGGCACCTTGTGGCCCGGGTGTGTGCCCTCGGTGATGGTGCCATCGCCGGCCACGAGCACCGGATCCACGTTCCCATCGATCCCGCCACTGAAGACGTACACGCCTGCAGATTTGGCGTCGTCTATGACGGCGTGCGCATCGTGGACCACTGTGTTGAAGTCTTCCTCGGGGAACACCATGGCTTCTCCGGGGAACGAGATCAGGTACTTCGTCATACGTCCACTCCCCTGCTTAGGATCCACCATCCGTCGATGCCACCCTGCGAACCCTTCTGATATCCAGCACGATTATTGCCCAGGAGTCCGACAGTGGTCAAGGAAGGGAAGAACGCCACGGCTGAGGCATGGAACTTACGCGGATGGTACCGGTATAGAGCTATAGAGCACGATTCAACGCACGACCACTTGAAGGTGGGTCAACATGCATGATCTGCGCATGATCATGATCGGCGCGAGATGCAGAATAATCTTGGCCGACGCGTCCACCCCCGACGAACCGTTCTATGCCAAACTGCGCCAGCTATATGGCCGTCATGCTCTGCTCACCGTCGACATAATCGATGTACTCGCCAAGCAGCTCGACGGCCGATACATGGGTGCTTGCACACTGGCTCTTGGGGATCTGTGGGCATTCAGGGCGGGAACCACCCCCGACCAGCCGGAATCTTGTCCCGGCGATAACAAGGGCGTTCTTGGACGCCGCCAATACTGCCGCCATCCCCAGAAAATGCGCGTGTCACCCTTGCCAACGAATGTTTGAGAATGCCAGCACGGTACCGAAACCATGCGAATCTACAGGGATGCGCCGGGCGTCCGCCTTGCCAGACGAACAATGAGAGCTCCTCGGTACCCATGGAACGCCACTGCCTCCCGGAATTCATGATGTTGTCCACACGGTTTCGGCGTTAGGGCCGGTAGCGTCGAGGAGATTCCGGCATCTCAATGCGTGCATCTTTGGGTGAATTCAGCCACGCAACAACCTGGTTGCGAAGGTAAGTTTTGCAAGCTGGGTACAAGACGTTTTGGGGACCACCCATTATTGCCTTTGGGGGCCGTTAGCTGCTTGGGTGGGCGGCCCCGGCTTTCAAAAGCTCCGACTCTGCTGAATGGCGCCGATCTTCTCGCGCATGCTATAGCTTCATGTCCCGATGGTGTTGTGGACAAGCCGTTCCATGACCGGCTTGGCGTGGACGCCGGAGCCGACCCGCTGGTGCCAGTCCTTCCCTAGACACAGCATGCAGAACACAGTCGAGCCGTAGCCACGCTGCATGACCTCGGCCAGGAGGCGGAGACGCTACCCAACGTTGGACTCCGGCAACGACCCATCCATCGCCGGCAGGATTGAAGGCGCACTGCCCTTCTGGCACTTCACCGTGCCCATCTGCCCATCCTGGGCAATGGTTCCAACTTCCAGATTGGGCCAGCTCATGTCGTAGGGTCGGCCACCTGTCGACGGCAAATGCCTCCCGACAAAGCCACCGGTGGTTCCCAAAGGGAATATTGGTGTCTTCGCGGGGTGTTCCCCACACTCATTATCGAGGGCTCCCACAAGGGCAAATATTCACGAGCTCCAAGAAGCCTTGCACGGGTCGCATAGAGTGAAGACCTGCCAAGGCCAGCGGTTCCCCGGTTGGATGGGTTCTGGCCTCAGCCGAAAACCTCGGTGCCTCCAAGCCCTCAAGCCCTCAAGCGCCCAAGTGCTTGCAGGACAGTCTCTGGCCATTACCACCCTGCTTGCCTACCGAGACCACTCACCTGCCAGCGCACGGGGCTTCGGGGGCCCAGGGCACTGCCGGACGCCCCGTGGGCAGGCGAGGTTCCCTTGCCTGCAGTAGGCACCTTCTTGGCCCGCATAGGCAGGGTTGGCGATCCCGTTGGCGGGAGATGGCCCGGACGCAGTCACGCAAACGCCGCGGCTATGTGGCAGCTGTTCGGCAGGGATGCGAAATCGATCCATTCGTTGCCAAAGTCAGTTGGATACCAAGTCAAAAACAAAGCTGCAGTGTTTCACGTGAAACACTGCAGCTTTGTTCAAGGGTCGCTACTACTTGGCTTCCGCTTCCGGCGACAGGACGCCCATGATGCGGTTGAGGTCGTCAACGCTGGCGAACTCAATACTGACGCGACCCTTCCGGGCCCCGAGCGAGATCTTGACGTTTGTATCCAGCCGATCGGAAAGCGAGGTTGCCAAGAAATCGAGGCGCTCGTGGCGCTGCGTCTGCTTTGGCGCGGCCGTCTTCCGCGGTTTTTGTTGACCATCGCCCATGGCGACAGCTTCCTCCGTGGCGCGCACCGACATGCCCTCATTGACGATTCGCTGAGCCAACTTTTCAATCTCAACCACGTCGGCCAGCCCCAACAGAGCGCGCGCGTGACCTGCAGAGATAACTCCGACCGCAACCCTCCGCTGTACAAGCGCGGGTAGCTTCATGAGTCGAATGGTGTTGGAGATTTGGGAACGAGAACGACCAATACGCTCCGACAGGACTTCCTGGGTGCAGGAAAACTCGCTCAGCAGCTGCTGGTATGCGGCGGCTTCTTCGAGCGGGTTGAGCTGTGATCGGTGCAGGTTTTCCAACAACGCGTCGCGGAGAAGATCATCGTCCTGGGTTTCCCGCACGATTGCTGGAATCGTGGTCAGACCGGCTGCCTGGGTGGCCCGCCAGCGGCGCTCACCCATGACAATCTCATAGGGTTCTTTGTCGTTCTCTCGCGACGGACGCACGACGATTGGCTGCAGCAGCCCAACCTCGCGAATGGAATGGACCAATTCGTCCATGTGTTCTTCGTCGAAGTAGGAACGGGGCTGTTTGCGGTTTGGGTGGATCATGTCCACGGCGATCTCGGCGAAGCTGGCACCAGGTACGTCAACGAGATCGTTAGCAGCAGGTTCAAGCGCGTCGGCCTCCCCCGCGCGACCGGAGGATGCAATGAGGCCAGGCATCTGAGCGCGACGTTTCTTTGCCGCAGCGGACGGCGAAGTCGCCGAGGCAGACTTCTCGGCCGCGACCTCTTCCTCGGTTTTCCCGGGAACAAAGAACATGTCAACGGGGCGAGCCTTCTTGGCGCTCGAGGCAGCTCCAGACGTCTTGCGCTTGGGGGCGATCAGCTCCGCGGTCTTCGTCGAGGTCGCGGTCTTCGTCTTGGATGTTTCACGTGAAACATTCTTAGAAGTTTCGTCCTCAGTCTCCACGACAGGGCTGCTCGAAATCAACGCACCTAGACCTCGTCCTAAACCACGTCGTTTTTCCGACATTGGATGTTACTCCTTTTCGACACCGTTACTACCTTGACCCAAGGCAATTCTACTGGCTGGCCATTGATTGTTAAGGACGCGGCTCACGGGTGTGGCTCGCCCACCGCTGAAAAGCGATGGTTTCAACCCCTACCATCCCTAGGTCACAGGGGTAAGCCGCGCTAGAAACCGTTTCAGGACACGGAATCTTTAAAACAACTTATTCAGAGAACATTCGGATAAAACACCGTGGAAGATCACAACAACTGCTGCCTGTCGAACAATTTTGGCTGCTCGGTCCGGGGAAGCTAGTTGTTGCCTCGCTCCGCAATTTCCGCGGCAGCTTCCAAGTACGAAAGGGCACCGGTGGAACTCGAATCGTACGTAATGACGGTTTGCTGGTAGCTGGGAGCCTCTGAGATCCGAACGCTTCGTGGAATCAGCGCCTGGAGCACCTGGTTCGGGAAGTGCTCACGCACCTCGCTGGCAACCTGTGCGGCCAGGTTCGTCCGTCCGTCGTACATGGTCAGGAGGATCGTCGAAACAGTGAGTTCCGAGTTCAAGTGCTTCTGGATCATCTCAATGTTCTTCAGCAGCTGGCTCAGTCCTTCCAGCGCGTAGTACTCACACTGGATTGGAATCAAGACTTCACGCGCTGCCACGAACGCATTGACCGTCAGGAGTCCCAGGCTTGGCGGGCAGTCAATGAAGACGTAGTCCAATCGATCCATGCCGTTTGCGTCCCGGTACTGGGCATATTGCTCCAGTGCGCGACGAAGCCGTTGCTCGCGAGCAACCAGGGACACCAGTTCAATTTCGGCTCCGGCGAGGTGGATCGTTGCTGGCGCAACCGTTAGGTTGTCGATGTCTGGGCAAATGGCAACAACATCAGACAAGGGCATGTCGTTGATGAGCACATCGTAGATGCTGTCTACGTCCGCGTGGTGTTCGATGCCCAGCGCGGTGGAGGCATTCCCCTGCGGATCGATATCGATCACCAGGACGTTGAGTCCTGCTATGGCCAAGGCGGCGGCGATGTTCACCGTGGTGGTCGTCTTGCCGACGCCACCCTTCTGGTTGCTGACCGTCATGTACCGGGTGGTGTCTGGCTTCGGCAGTTTCCGTCCGCTCAGCTTTTCGCGACGCTTGTGCTCGCTGGCAAGCTGGCTGGCCAATGGAGAACTATCGTCGGTGGTATCGAAAACATTTCGCACTGTCGCAGGTTCCTTCGCCACCACTATGTCCTCCCCATCGGAATCCGTTAACTCCACGACTTCGCTCTCATCGAGAATCGGCGCCGCGGTAAAAATTGTTTCACGTGAAACAGTTTCAACCTCAATTGAATCAATCGATTTAGGTTGTTCTTGAATGTTTGATGAACCAAAGCTAGCGAAAAGCGCTGCAAACGGTGGAATCTTGTTAACGCTACGCTTCAAAACGGTTCTCTCTACTAACTCAACAGGTGGCTTGGAGCCGCCTGGTACAGCCTATCGCGATTGCGCTAGCCTACGTTGATACGCACCACGGTCGTCGGTTCGCTGAGAATGTCTTCTCCCACCGTTACGACCTCGGTCTTGGTTCCACCCAGGCGGCGAATCACCTTGGCTGCCTTGTCCACTTCCTCGGCCGCGGAGCGCCCCTTGATGGCCAAGACAGTGCCCTTGCCGTGGAGCAGCGGGATGGTGAGGCCGGCAAGGTTCGTCAGGGCCGAAACCGCGCGAGCAGTGGCGAAGTCCGCATTCACGTGATCCACGACCTGTTCGGCGCGGCCGCGCATCACGGTGACGTTCTCAAGCCCGAGATCCTCGACAACTTCGTGCAACCAGATGCAACGGCGTTCCAGCGGCTCAATCAAGGTCAGTTCGAGGTCGGCGCGGGCCAGGGCAAAGGTCAGCCCCGGAAGCCCCGCGCCGCTGCCGACATCGGCAACGTGGGCGCCCTCATCGATCAGATTGGCAACGACGGCGCAGTTCAAGACATGCCGCGACCACAGCCGTGGGACTTCACGAGGGCCAAGCAGGCCTCGCTCCATGCCGGAGGTGGCCAGGTGCTGAACGTATCGCTCTGCCAGCTCCAGGCGGTCGCCGAACACGGTCCGGGCGGCCTGGCTCTCTTCGGCGGTAAGTTCTACTTCGTTGCTCATAGCGTGTTGTTCCTTGGTTCCGTGCTTAGGAGTCGGCGCGTGAAACGACGATGTGGCGGCGAGGGCCCTCGCCCTCGGACTCGCTGTGCATGCCCAGCGACCCCACGCAATCGTGAACGAGCTTTCGCTCGTAGGCGCTCATGGGCTCGAGGGCCACTTCTTCGCCGGTGGCTTCTACCTTCGCCACGGCTTCCCCGGCAATGCGCTGGAGCTCCCCGGCACGTCCCTGACGGTACCCGGTGATGTCCAGGACCAGGCGTGAGCGGTTGCCGGTCGCAGTCAGGACAGCCAGTCGAGTGAGCTCCTGCAGGGAATCCAGGACTTCGCCCTTGGAGCCGATCAGGCGACGCAGGGACGCCTCGTCTTCGGGCTCGCCTGCGATTGAGATATAGGTTCGTCCACCACGGACTTCAATGTCGATGTCGCCGTCGAGATCGGCGATGTCCAGCAGTTCCTCGAGGTAGTCCGCGGCAATGTCGCCTTCTTCTTCGATGCTGCTGGCAGCATCGAGAACATCGGTTTCCTCCACCGGAATTGCGGTCTCGATAGCGTCGCTCTGCTCAACATTGCTCATGGCTACTTCTTCTTCCTGTTCTTGCGCTGTGGCTGGACGCGCTGCACCTTTGGCTCTTCAACGATCGCTTCCTCGGCTTCCGCGTCGGCCTTCTTCTGCCCCATGGGGGGAAGGCCCTTGGCGGCGCGGCGCTCATTGAGTTCGCGCTCAGCCTGTGAACCCGGAGTCGGGTTGTTGCGAATGACGTAGTACTGCTGGGCCAAGGTCCACACGTTGGTGGCCGTCCAGTAGATCAAAACACCAATCGGGAAGTTGATGCCACCGATGCCGAAGACCAGGGGAAGGATGTACAACATGATCTTCTGCTGCTGCATGAAGGGGCCTTCGAGGGCTTCCTTCGTCATGTTCTTGGACATGATCTGCTTCTGCGTAATGAACTGCGATGCCGTCATCGCCAAGATCATCACGATGGCAACGACAATAACCGCACCATTGATCGGTCCATCGGAGTTGATGGTGCCCAGGAAGGTTTCGGAAAGCCGGGCGCCGAAGATCGAAGATTGGTCGAAGCTCTTGATGTGGTCGGCAGACAGCTTGCCGACGCTTTCACCGGCGGCGCTGGCCTGGGAGGCACTGTTCAAGACGCGGAAGAGCGCGAAGAAGAACGGCATCTGGACAAGCATCGGCAGGCAGGAAGACAGGGGGTTGGTCTTGTGCTTCTTGAACAGGGCACGCTGCTCGGCAATCATCGCCTGCTGCGAGAGCTGGTCCTTCTTGCCCTTGTACTTGGCCTGGAGCTTGCGCAGGTCAGGCTGGAGTGCCTGCATGGCGCGCTGCGCCTTGATCTGCTTCACGAATACAGGGATCAGTGCGGTTCGAATCAACAACACCAGGAAGATGATGGACAGCGTCCATGTCCAACCGGAGTTGGGATCCATGCCAATGAATGTGAACAGTTCGTGGAAGGCCCAAAGGATCCACGAGACTACGTACCGAAACGGGGTCAGTATCAGGTCAAGGAAGTTCATTACCGGTCATGCTCCTCAGGCCGCGTCTGCGGCGTCTTCGTCGGCGGGAATCGGAGGATGATTCAACACCATGATCTTGGGGGTCTTGCCTTCTGGCCAAATCCGCCGGCCTTCGGGAACGTAATCGATCCCGCCATGGCTAAACGGATTACATCTTAAGACACGCCAGATGGTTAGTCCGATGCCTTTGACAGCTCCATGAACCGTAACCGCTTCAAGGCCGTAAGCCGAGCAGCTGGGAAAATAGCGACAAACATCGCCATAGATCGGCGAAATGATCCTGCGATAAACCATGAGGAAACCGATAATGAGGTTTCTAGGGATATCAATCAGGAACCAGAGGATCCCTGTTCTGGGTCTAGATTCCTTTTTCACGCTTCGCACCTGCCTTAGGAACAACCGAACCAAGCCCGGAACGGACTTGCTGGCTAAGCTCGTCCCAATCGATGTCCGCAGAACCAGGCAGTGCCCGGAGCACGACATCGAGGCCGGTGGCATCCGCAGTGAACTGCGCGGCCAGTGCACGCATTCGTCGCTTGACGAGATTGCGCTGCACGGCATTGCCAACGGCCTTGGAAACGATAAAACCAAAACGGTTATTGCCCTGGGGTTCTTCAGAACGAACCCGTGCATATAGCACTACGTTCCGGCGCCCAGTGCGGGCGCCGGAACGTACAGTGGCTGTAAAGTCCTGCGAAAGGCGCAGTCGTTGATTCTTTGGCAACACGACGTCACGCGTCGAGTCTGAAAAACAAAGAACCCACGAAAACCTGCGCTATTTCAGGACAGTAGTGCTTAATGGTTATGCAGAAAGTTCGACGCGACCCTTGGTGCGGCGGGTTGCCAAAATGGCACGGCCTGCACGGGTACGCATACGAAGTCGGAAACCGTGCTTCTTGGCACGACGACGGTTATTCGGCTGAAAAGTCCGCTTGCTCACGGTAGTAACTCCAAGACGATCATGTGATGCGCCTTGCCCGTTGCTAATAAGTAGGGAAGAACAGGCCGACGCTCGTATTCAGGTGGCCCTTGTGGACTGCTCCGCGCATTCGACAATCCGAAGACTCTCAAAGGCACCTCACAGTGCCAAAAGTGCACACATAGGACTACACAACGATAGGGGTGGAAGTGAAGGTACGTCAAATTGAGCCCATTCACGTCCCACCCACGCCCCGTGCACCATGTGATCTTGGCTGTGGATACCGCGGTGGATAAACGTCCAAAACGCCCGAATATTGGCTCTGACGCCCTTGTCCTGGATCTCAATTTTTACTTGCAACCACGCTGTTTTGCAAGCCCTCAAGAGATATCCACCTCAAGTTATCCACCGACTGTGCATAACGCTGTGGATGACCGCTAGAATCATCTGGTTGGGGTTCGGCAGTTGAGGGCCCCATTCGTCGCCCGTTTGGTCGATGTAACAGAACGAAGGGGCCTAATTGTGAGCACGGACGAGACCAACAGTGTCGGCAGTGCCTGGCGCCAGGTAGTTCGACATATCGAACAAGACGACCGGGTAACGCCCATGCAGCGTGCCTTCGCTGCTCTGGCGCAGCCCCAGGGGCTCATCGGAACGACGCTCTTGCTGGCGGTCCCCAACGAGTTGACCCGTGATGTACTTCAAACCCAGCTCAAGGATCCCCTTGAACAGTCATTGAAGCTCGTCTTCCAATCGGATATACGGTGTGCGTTCAGCATCGACTCCGATTTGCTCCCGGAAGAAGCGCCGGTTCCTCCCGTTGAATTGCCGCCGGTTCCCAAGGCACGCATCAGCGATGTCCTCCCGCAGCCGTCGCCGCCCTCGAATTCCCAGGAATTCGGCCGCCTGAACCCCAAATACATTTTCGATACCTTCGTGATCGGTTCTTCCAACCGTTTCGCCCATGCCGCAGCGGTGGCAGTCGCAGAGGCCCCGGCCAAGGCCTACAACCCGTTGTTCATCTACGGCGATTCCGGCTTGGGCAAGACCCACCTGCTGCACGCCATTGGCCACTACGCCCGCCACCTGTATAACGGGATCCGGGTCCGCTACGTAAATTCCGAGGAATTTACGAACGACTTCATCAACTCCATTCGTGACGACGAAGGCGCGAGCTTCAAGCAGACCTATCGGAACGTAGACATCCTGCTCATTGACGACATCCAGTTCTTGGCCAACAAGGATGCCACCCAGGAAGAGTTCTTCCACACCTTCAACGCCCTGCATAACCACAACAAGCAGGTTGTCATCACGTCGGACCTCCCGCCCAAGCAACTGTCCGGGTTCGAAGACCGCATGCGCTCCCGTTTTGAATGGGGCCTGCTCACGGATATCCAGCCTCCGGAGCTTGAAACCCGCATTGCCATTCTGCGCAAGAAGGCCACAGCGGAGAATCTGTCCGCACCCGACGAGGTCATGGAATACATCGCTTCAAAAATCTCCACGAATATCCGCGAGCTCGAGGGGGCGTTGATCCGGGTGACCGCATTTGCCTCGCTCAACAACCAAACCGTGGACATGAGCTTGGCCGAAACGGTCCTGAAGGACTTGATCACCGACGAAGGCGCACAGGAAATCACGCCGGCGACCATCGTTGCCCAGACTGCCGAGTACTTTAATCTCACGATTGAAGAGCTCACCAGCAAGTCCAGGACCCGGACCTTGGTGACCGCACGGCAAATCGCCATGTACCTCCTGCGTGAGCTGACCGATATGTCGCTGCCAAAGATCGGCCAGGAACTTGGCGGTCGCGACCACACCACCGTGATTCACGCCGATCGCAAGATTCGCGAACTCATGGCGGAACGTCGGGCCATTTTCAACCAGGTGACCGAGCTGACCAACCGAATCAAGCAACGGCAGCGCGAAGGCTAAGACCTCCAACAATCCGATAACCACAGGTGTGGATAAACCTGTGGATGATTAAGTGGACTACCTCGATCTTCTGCGGATAACTCCATGGTCTCCTGTGGATCCCTTAATTCACGCGGAAAGTTGTCCACGGGGGCGTGACACTGAGTGTCACGCCCAATCACATGTTGTGCACATGCATAATCGGTATGTTCCTGCGGCCATGGACGGTTATCCACAGTATCCACAGGGGTTATTAACACTACTAACCCCTTTCTTCTTATTCACCCAGATAACAAGTCCCCTTTTGCCCCGAACGACCAAAATCGGCCACATAACCCAAATTTGGGTCCTAGTCGTTGAAGAGTTCTTCACCAGGGCCAAGCACTTTTTCCAACTGAAGAATTCGTACACAACCGAATCTCTTGGTTCGATGCGAGTCCTCTCGGTCTCAGCTGCTTATCCCTTTCGAGGACAGCGTCCTTCCTTCGGACTCCTCCACCGGAGCTTTCCGGCAGACGCCCAAGAAATGGACGTCCGGGAACGATTCGATTGCCGTTTCCAGGTCCGTGCTCGTCTCATGGATCATCGAATGCCCTCTGCCGATCCATTACTCCGACAGAACCCGCATTCCCGGTCCCGCTTCGGCGCGCTTGAAAACAGCGACCCCGATTTCGTGGAAACGCCGCATCTTGCTGTCCGGTCCTAAAAAGACCTTGCCTCTGGATTGAGAGCGTTCACTTCCAAGTTGGACCTTGGCCACGTGCAGTCTTCGGATTTTTGTGGTCCCACGATGTTGCCCGGGAACGACCACCGGGCTGCTTGCTCATTGATCACCAAAAACCGGTATGCTCGAAGGCTGTGCCGTAGTTCTGCCAACCAACGCAGTCGGTTCACCAAGCAAGCTTGCAAACTCACCTCGTACCCGGAAACAGTTCCGGGTCCCGATTTCCAGGACGCTAAGCTTGCGTCAAGTCATGTACTGTCGACTTCGTCGTGAAAGGCGGAACACTTCGTGAAGTTCAGCGTTGAAAAGGATGTATTGGCCGAAGCCGTATCCTGGACCGCCCGTTCACTTTCCCAACGGCCGCCTTCCCCGGTGCTGTCAGGCATCCTGATCACTGCAACGGCCGGCACCGTTTCCCTGGCCGGGTTCGACTACGAAATCTCTGCCCACCTCGAAATTGCGGCAGATGTCGCTGCAGAGGGAACCATCCTGGTATCCGGCAAGTTGCTGGCCGAAATTTGCCGCAGCCTCCCGAATGCCACCGCGGTCATCGAAACCGACGGAACCAAGGTCACGCTCACTTGCGGCCGTAGCCGATTCCACCTGGCCACGATGCCGGTGGCCGAATACCCGGAACTTCCAGTGCTTCCGGAAGTGACCGGCGTTGTCGATGGCGAGGCCTTTGCCCACGCAATCAACCAGGTCATCGTTGCAGCCTCCAAGGACGACACCTTGCCGATCCTTACCGGCGTCAAGATGGAAATCGAAGACGACCTGATCACCTTCCTCGCCACGGACCGCTACCGCCTGGCCATGCGCGAGGTCCACTGGAAGCCGTCGCAGTCCGGGATTTCAACTTCCGCACTGGTCAAGGCCAAGACCCTGAACGAGGTCGCCAAGACCCTGGGCTCGGCCGGGGAATTGAAGATCGCGCTGGGCGAGGGCAATGAACTCATCGGATTCGAAAGCGGAAACCGCCGCACCACCTCGTTGCTTGTCGACGGTGACTACCCCAAGATCCGCTCGCTGTTCCCCGAGAACACGCCAATCCATGCCACGGTGCGGACCTCCGATCTCATGGAAGCGGTCCGCCGCGTAGCGGTTGTTGCCGAACGCAACACCCCGGTGAGGCTCTCCTTCACCGGCGGCCAGCTGTCGCTTGATGCCGGTACCGGCGAAGACGCCCAGGCCGAGGAATCCATCGAGGCGCAGATCGACGGCGAGGAAATCACCGTCGCGTTCAACCCCGCCTACCTGAGCGAGGGCCTGAACGCCTTCGACAGCGAATTCGTTCGTTTCTCCTTCACCAGCGCCCCCAAGCCCGCCATGATGACTGCCCAGTCTTCCCTGGACGGACAGGACAGCGACCAGTACCGATACCTGGTCATGCCGGTACGCCTACCAAACTTGCCCAATTAGGTTGCCTGCGGGGGAAAACACGGTTTTCCTTCCCGCCGCAATCTCGTGTTCGGCCGCTCCACGTCCGCTCCAAACGGAGCGGCCGGACACAAATTTTCTTGGCGGTTTCCACCAAGCCTTTGTCATCCGATCGACGGCATCCCGCCCGATCCCATCGCAGGACGTTTAGGTGTATATCTCACATGTCTCCCTCACCGACTTCCGCTCCTATGCGCAAGCCGATGTTGAGCTGGGACCTGGCACCAACGTTCTTGTAGGTTCCAACGGCGTCGGCAAGACCAACATCGTCGAAGCCATTGGCTATCTCGCAACGCTTTCGTCCCACCGGGTCACCAATGACGCACCGCTGCTGCGTTTCGGCACCGACCGGGCCCTGGTCCGGGCGAGGGTCCAGCGCGCCAAGCTGGTGACCACGCTCGAGGTGGAAATCACCGCCGGCAAGGCAAACCGGGCCAGGATCAACCGGGCCAGCCCCGTGCGGGCCCGTGACATCCTCGGCATCGTGCGGACCGTGCTCTTTGCCCCGGAAGACCTGGCCCTGGTCAAGGGCGATCCATCGAACCGGCGCCGTTTCCTGGATGAATTGCTGGTCACCCTGCGTCCGGGCGAGGCAGCCACCCGAGGGGACTACGAACGCGTCCTGAAGCAGCGCAACGCCCTGCTGAAATCCGCACGCGCAGGCGGCAAGCTTTCCACCGCACACGAATCCACCCTCGATGTCTGGGACACCCACCTGGCGCGGGCCGGAGCCCGGGTGCTGCGCGGGCGGCTCCAGGTCCTCAGCTTGCTGTCCCCGTACATGGGTGCCGCCTACGCTTCGCTGGCCGATGCCAACAAGGAGGCCCGCGCCTACTACCAATGCACGGTTGTGGCCGATTTCGATGACGAGGACTCCCCCGCCGCGGCCCCGGCCGGCGAGGACGACACCTCCAGGGTGGCCCCGGCCGCGCTGCTGGACGCCACCATTGAGGAACTGGAGGAAATGTTCCTCGCGGCGCTGTTGAACACCCGTGCCAAGGAACTCGAACGCGGCATCACCCTGGTCGGGCCGCACCGCGACGATGTCCTGCTGACCCTGGGCAGCGCCCCGGCCAAGGGATACGCCAGCCATGGAGAGACCTGGTCGCTGGCCCTGGCCCTGCGGCTTGCCGCCTACAAGGTCATGGGCGAGGACGACCCGCGCCCCGGCGCCGGACCGATCCTGATCCTGGACGACGTCTTTGCCGAACTCGATGCCACCCGGCGCACCCGGCTGGCCTCCATCGTGGCCGGCGCCGACCAGGTGATCGTCACCGCCGCGGTCGCCTCGGACGTGCCCGAGGAGCTCGGCGGCACCTTCCTCAAGGTCAGCCCGGGAGTCGTGAGCTCGTGAGCGAAGAGAAGGACCCGCATGCCCCCGAGGCGCTGGATGCATCCCGCGCTATCCTCAATCGCATGCGCGAATCCGCCCTCAGCCGCGGCGAAGCCAGGATCGACGCGGCCAAGGCCGCCAAGTTCGAGGAAAACGCCGCTGCACGCAAGGCCAAGCGGCGGGCCAGCGCCGCACCGACGAAATACACCGACGGGCGCGACCCCCAGGAAATCGGCAACCTCTTTGGCAAGATCGTCCGCGACCGCGGCTGGAGCGCTCCGGTGGCCGTGGGTTCGGTGCTCTCGCGCTGGGCAGAGCTGGTGGGCCCGCAGATTGCCGCGCACTGCAATCCAGAGTCCTTCGAGGATTCCACCGTGGTGGTGCGCTGCGACTCCACGACCTGGGCCACCCAGATGCGCCTGCTCTCGCACGAACTGCTCAAGCATTTCGACAAGGAACTGGGCCACGGCGTGATCACCGTGATCCGGGTTCTGGGCCCGGCGGCACCCACCTGGCGGCACGGCGGACGCTCGGTCAAGGGCCGCGGTCCGCGCGACACCTACGGCTAGGAAAAACAAAACGCGTAGCTGGCCCACTGGAGCACTCACAGCGCACAAGCCACATAGCCCCCCACTCGAGGCCGAACCAATCGTTCCTAAGTGTGCTTGGTGGCCATTGGCGGCATGTTGCCGCCGGTCAATGTCCGATTATTTTGGCGATACGCGGTAGAATTGGTACAGGCGTTTTGTCAGTGCGACAAGACGCTGGTTCATGATCGGACACCTTCGGTGTTCGGCCTTCCACTGTTTGAGGAGTCTGTAGCACCTGTGTCTACCGATAACACCACACCCCAGGAACCAATCGATTCCGTCCAGGCCGACGAATCCCCCGCTGCCCCGCCGGCGGAAGAGCATGTCAACGGGAGGGTGGAACACACCTACGGCGCCCAGGACATCACGGTTCTTGAGGGCCTCGAAGCGGTGCGCAAGCGCCCCGGCATGTACATCGGTTCCACCTCGGCGCGCGGCCTGCACCACCTGGTCTACGAAGTCGTGGACAACTCCGTCGACGAGGCACTGGCCGGGCACTGCGACCACATCAAGATCGCCCTGCGCGAAGACGGCGGCGTCCGCGTGGAAGACAACGGCCGCGGCATCCCCGTGGACATCCACCCCACCGAGGGCAAGCCCACCGTCGAGGTCGTCATGACCATCCTGCACGCCGGCGGCAAATTCGGCGGCGGCGGCTACGCGGTCTCCGGCGGCCTGCACGGCGTGGGCATCTCCGTCGTCAACGCCCTCTCCTCACGCGTGGACACCGAGATCCGCCGCCAGGGCCATGTCTGGCGCATGTCCTTCGCGGACGGCGGCAAGCCCCAGGGCACCCTCATCGAGGGCGAGGCCACCGAGGCCACCGGCACCATCCAGACGTTCTACCCGGACGCATCGATCTTCGACTCGATCGACTTCGACTTCGAGACCCTGCGGGCCCGCTTCCAGCAGATGGCATTCCTGAACAAGGGCCTGCGCATCACCCTCACGGACGAGCGCACGCTGGCCGAGGACGGCGACGAGATCGCCACCGACGCCGACGAGGCCAATGACGCCGCCCCGAAGCACCGCGTCGTGGACTACCTCTACAAGGACGGGCTGCTGGACTACGTCAAGCACCTGAACTCCTCCAAGAAGGTCGAGCTCGTCCACGAGGACGTCATCGCCTTCGAATCCGAGGACACGTCCAAGGGAATCAGCGTCGAGGTGGCGATGCAGTGGACCAACTCATACTCCGAGTCGGTGCACACCTACGCCAACACCATCAACACCCACGAGGGCGGCACCCACGAAGAGGGCTTCCGCGCCGCGATGACCTCGCTGATCAACCGCTATGCGCGGGAGAAGACGATCCTGCGCGAAAAGGACGACAATCTCACGGGCGACGACATCCGCGAGGGCCTGACCGCCGTCATCTCCGTCAAGCTTGCCGAACCGCAGTTCGAGGGCCAGACCAAGACCAAGCTGGGCAACTCGATGGCCAAGGGCTTCGTGCAGGGCGTGGTCAACGACGAGCTCGGCGACTGGCTCGAGCGCAACCCGAACACTGCACGCGACATCATCCGCAAGGCACTGCTGGCCTCGCAGGCGCGCATGGCCGCCCGCAAGGCCCGCGACAACGCCCGACGCAAGTCCCCGTTGGAGTCCTTCGGCATGCCCGGCAAGCTCTCCGACTGCTCCTCGAAGAACCCCGCCGAGTGCGAGGTCTTCATCGTGGAGGGCGACTCCGCAGGCGGCTCGGCCAAGCGCGGACGCAACCCGCACACCCAGGCCATCCTGCCGCTGCGCGGCAAGATCCTGAACGTCGAGCGCGCACGGCTGGACCGCGCGCTGGGCAATGCGGAGGTCCAGGCCATGATCACCGCGTTCGGCACGGGCATCGGCGAGGAATTCGACATGGCCAAGCTGCGGTACCACAAGATCGTGCTGATGGCAGATGCCGATGTCGACGGCCAGCACATCACCACGCTGCTGCTGACCCTGCTCTTCCGCTTCATGCGCCCGCTGATCGAGAACGGCTACGTGTACCTGGCGATGCCGCCGCTGTACCGCATCAAGTGGTCCAACTCCCCGCACGAATACGTGTACTCGGACAAGGAACGCGACGACGCGCTGGTCACCGGCGCCGCGAAGTCCAAGCGCCTGCCCAAGGACAACGGCATCCAGCGCTACAAGGGCCTGGGCGAGATGGACTACTCGGAACTCTGGGACACCACCATGGATCCCGAGCACCGCACGCTGCGCCAGATCACGATGGACGACGCCGCCGCCGCGGACCAGATCTTCTCCGTGCTGATGGGCGAGGACGTCGAATCACGTCGAAACTTCATCCAGCAAAACGCCAAGGACGTGCGCTTCCTGGACATCTAGTCCAGCCCCGCCGCCGACACGCGTTTCAGACACAGACTTTTTGACTAGAGGAAGAAATCGATGAGCGATCAGACTCCCGAAAACCCGCAGGACAACACCGCAGGCACCGGCGAACCCATCGAGGGTGCGGTGATCGACGACGCCGTGGAGGTCAGGACCGGCCACGACAAGATCGACCAGATCGACCTGCAGACCGAGATGCAGCGCTCCTACCTTGACTACGCCATGGCGGTCATCGTGGGACGCGCGCTGCCGGACGTGCGCGATGGCCTGAAGCCCGTGCACCGCCGCGTGATCTACGCGATGTACGACGGCGGCTACCGCCCGGACCGCTCCTACAACAAGTGTGCCCGCGTCGTCGGCGAGGTCATGGGCCAGTACCACCCGCACGGCGACACCTCGATCTACGATGCGTTGGTGCGGCTGATCCAGGACTGGACCATGCGCTACCCGCTGGCCCTGGGACAGGGCAACTTCGGCTCTCCGGGCAACGACGGCGCCGCCGCCCCGCGTTACACCGAAACCAAGATGTCACAGCTGGCCATGGAAATGGTCCGGGACATCAACGAAGACACCGTCGACTTCCAGGACAACTACGACGGCAAGAACCAGGAACCCACGATCCTGCCGGCGCGCTTCCCGAACCTGTTGGTCAACGGCTCGGCCGGGATCGCGGTGGGCATGGCCACCAACATCCCGCCGCACAACCTGCGCGAGGTCGCCTCCGGCGTCCAGTGGTACCTGGAAAACCCCGAGGCTTCCCGCGAGGAACTGCTCGAGGCCCTGATGCTGCGCATCAAGGGCCCGGACTTCCCCACCGGAGCGATGATCCTGGGCACCAAGGGCATCTCCGATGCCTACCGCACCGGCCGCGGCTCGATCACCATGCGCGCGGTGGTTTCCGTCGAGGAACTGCAGGGACGCACCTGCCTGGTCGTCACCGAGCTGACCTACCAGGCCAACCCGGACAACCTTGCGGTCAAGATCGCCGAGCTGGTCAAGGACGGGAAGGTCGCCGGCATCGCGGATCTGCGCGATGAAACCTCCGGTCGTACCGGCCAGCGCCTGGTCATCGTGCTCAAGCGCGATGCAGTGGCCAAGGTCGTGCTGAACAACCTGTACAAGCACACCGAACTGCAGTCCAACTTCTCCGCGAACATGCTCGCGATCGTCGACGGGGTGCCGCGCACGCTGTCCATCGACGCGTTCATCCGCCACTGGGTCAACCACCAGATGGAAGTCATCGCCCGACGCACCGCCTACCGGCTGCGCAAGGCCGAGGAGGAAGCGCACATCCTGCGCGGCCTGCTCAAGGCCTTGGACGCGTTGGACGAAGTCATCGCGCTGATCCGCCGCTCCAACACCACCGAGGCGGCCCGCGACGGGCTGATGGAGCTGCTGTCCATCGACGAGCTGCAGGCCCGGGCCATCCTGGACATGCAGCTGCGCCGCCTGGCGGCACTGGAACGCCAGAAGATCCAGGACCGGCACGCCGAGCTCGAGCTGGAAATCGCCGAATACAAGGCGATCCTGGCAGACCCGCAGCGCCAGCGCACCATCATCTCCGAGGAACTCGCCGAGATCGTTGAGAAGCACGGCGACGACCGCCGCACCAAGGTGCTCATGGGCTACGACGGGGACATGAGCGTCGAGGACCTGATCCCCGAAGAGGAAATGGTCGTCACCATCACCCGCGGCGGCTACGTCAAGCGCACCCGGAGCGACAACTACCGCTCGCAGCACCGCGGCGGCAAGGGCATCAAGGGCGCACAGCTGCGCGGGGACGACGTGGTCGAGCACTTCTTCGTCACCACCACGCACAACTGGCTGCTGTTCTTCACCAACCACGGCCGCGTGTACCGCACCAAGTGCTACGAGCTCGCCGAGGCCGGCCGCGATGCCAAGGGCCAGCACGTGGCCAACGTGATGGCCTTCCAGCCCGATGAGCACATTGCCCAGGTCCTTGACCTGCGCAACTACGAGCAGGCCCCGTACCTGGTGCTCGCCACCCGCAACGGCCTGGTCAAGAAGACCCGCCTGGCCGACTACGACACCAACCGCACCGCCGGGGTCATCGCGATCAACCTGCGCGAAGGCGACGAACTCGTCTCCGCGCAGCTGATCTCCGAGACCGACGACCTGATGCTGGTCTCGCGCAAGGGCCAGTCGGTGCGCTTCACCGCCACCGACGAGGCACTGCGCCCGATGGGACGCGCGACAAGCGGCGTGACCGGCATGAAGTTCCGAAACGAGGATGAATTGCTCGCCGCGGACGTGGTTTCCGCGGATTCCTATGTGTTTGTCGTCACCGAGGGCGGCTACGCCAAGCGCACCTCCGTGGACGAATACCGCGTGCAGTCCCGCGGCGGCATCGGCATCAAGGTTGCCAAGCTCGCCGAGGACCGCGGCGACCTCGTTGGCGCACTGATTGTCAATGATGAGGACGAGGTTCTGGTGGTCATGGAGGGCGGCAAGGTCGTCCGTTCCGACGTTTCGCAGGTTCCTGCCAAGGGTCGCGACACCATGGGCGTGATCTTTGCCAAGCCGGACAAGAAGGACCGCATCATCGCCGTTGCGAAGAACACCGAACGCGGCCTCGGAGAGAATCCCGAGGAAGATGCAGTACCGTTGAACGCGGAAAAGACACAAGAAACGGCCTCCGAGGCCCTGCCGGGTGAAGAAAACCCTGCGGGAACCGAGGAAAACCTTGGGCATGACGACGAGGCCACCAACGACGGAGGTAACGCGTGAGCACCCCGAATACGCCCCGCCCGGCGGGCGGCACTGGTGGCACCCGTCCCGCACCGCCACGACAGGCACCCGTAGGCGCCCAGCGTCCCGCAGGAGCACCGCGACCGGGCACGGCACCGCGCCCCGCAGGTGCCCAGCAGCGACCCGCAGGAGCTCCTCGCCCCGGGGCGCCGCGCCCGCAGCAGCTGGTTCGCCCGGCCCCCAAGGCCAAGGTCCGCAAGGCCCGCCTGCTCATTTCCAAGGTCGACCCCTGGTCGGTGTTGAAGATGGCGTTCCTGCTCTCGGTGGCCCTGGGCATCGTGACCGTGGTTGCTTCAGTGGTCTTCTGGTCGGTGCTTGATTTGACCGGGATTTTCGCGTCGATCAACGGCCTGGTCGGCGAGATCGTCGGCACCGAAGGCGGATTCGACCTGATGAAGATCGCGTCCCTCGGCCAGGTCGCCTCGTTCGCCACCATCATCGCCGTGGTGAATGTGGTATTGCTCACAGCGCTCTCGATGCTCGCCGCGGTGCTCTACAACCTCTCCTCGACCCTGGTTGGCGGCATCGGTGTGACCTTGACCGACGATTAATTCGCGGAAACACGCCAAGAATCGGCCCTCGGGGCCCCCTGTGAAGGGTGCCTCGAGGGCCGATTTGTTTCTTTGGCCATTTCTCGGGTAAAGTTTTATCTCGTTCCCAGCGGGAACAAAGAGGGCGTATAGCTCAGGCGGTTAGAGCGCTTCGCTGATAACGAAGAGGTCCCTGGTTCAAGTCCAGGTACGCCCACGGATTCCCTCGTCCGACCGGTAGGTGAAAGGAAAATTCCCATGCGGAAGTTTCTGGTGTTGGTGGCAGTGGCCGCAGGCATTATTGGTTATCGGAAATACAAGGAATCTTCGGCCGAAAAGGCCACCTGGAGTCGGGGTACCGATAAGGTAAACTGAATTCATACGGGGACTTAGCTCAGTTGGTAGAGCGGTAGCTTTGCAAGCTTCAGGTCAGGGGTTCGACCCCCCTAGTCTCCACCGAAGGAAAAGGTCCGGAACATTTGTTCCGGACCTTTTCGCTTTAAGTTCGGTCCGCCCACTTTTTGGGACCGTCGTCCCCCATCACACCTTTCGGGGAGGGGCCGCAAAACCCCATAGAGTGGTTGGGTGACCTTTCTCCTGGCCCTCGTGGGCGTCCTGGGTGTTGCCGCGTCAGGGCCGCTCATAGCCGCGTTTCCCGCCGTCCCTGCGCTGTCGATGGCCCTGTGGCGCAACGCCGTGGGCACGGCCGTCATGGCCGTTCCCGCGCTGGTGAACGAGCGGCGCACCTTTGGCCGGCTGCGGCGCCAGGAATGGGGCTGGACCGCCCTGGCGGCACTCTCGCTGGCCCTGCACTTCGCCTTTTTCATGACCTCGATCCGCATGACCACCGTCGCGGCGTCCACGGCGCTGGTGTGCCTGCAGGCCGCATGGATCGCCATGTTCCAGTCGCTGCGCGGAACCAAGTACGGCTGGCGCGTGGGAGTGGGTGTTCTGCTGGCCTTCGCCGGGGTCGTGGTGATCACCGGGTTCGACATCGGGTCGGGGACCGAGGCGCTGATCGGCGACGGGCTGGCGCTCATTGGCGGGGTACTGGCCGCCTCCTACACGCTTTCCGGTTCCAAGGCCCGGGCCACGATGAGCACCAGTTCCTACACGACCATCTGCTACGGGATGACCTCGGTCCTGCTGCTGGTGATGTGCCTGCTGACGGGCGCCCCCGTGTGGGGATTCGGCCTGAACGGATGGATCGGCATCCTGGCGTTGGCGCTGTGCTCCCAGGTCCTGGGGCACACGGCCCTGAACCACTTGCTGACGTCGCTGGGGCCGTTGACGGTGTCGACCTTGATCCTGCTGGAGATCCCCGGCGCCGCGCTGCTTGCAGCGTTGTTCCTGGGACAGGTCCTGCCGGCGGGCACCGTCGCGGGGCTGGTCATCATTCTTGCGGGGCTGTTCTTCGTGGTGCGGGGGCAGGGCCACGCCCAAGCCCGTGCCGCGACCCGCACCGGCACGCTGGCAAAGGAACAGGGCAACACCTGACCCGACGCTCCCCGGGGTTCCCCGAGGCTGCGCACGGGGCACGTGCTGCCCTGTGGTTGGTTCTTGTTCCCGTGGCATCGGCGTCCGATCCCGCGAAGACGAGCTACTTCTTGGTGCGCGGTCCCGGCTTCGGGGAGGAATCCCCGGTGGCGGCCTCGTCGGCAGCGGCCTTGCCCGCGTCACCGGCGGCCTCGGCCTTGTGCTTGGCGGTGGTGGCGGCCTCGGACAGCTCCTCGGCCTTCTCGGAAAGCTTCTCCTTGGCCTCGGCCACCGTCTCCTTGGCGGCCTCGGTTGCCTCGGCGACATTGGCCTTGGCCTGCGCCGCGGACGCGGCCACTTCCTCGCGGACCTCTTCGACGCTTGCCGGGACATCCACCGGGCCGCTGGCGCGAACGGTGGTCGGTTCCACCGGTGCCGGGGTCTTCCACGGGTCGTCGATGGGCTTGGACGCGCGCCAGGCGGCTACTGCGGCTGCACCGGCCGCGGCAATGACGGCAACGACGAGCCAGCCCTTTTTCTTCTTCGCGGGCTTCTGCACCTTTTCAATCTCCTTGCTGACGGTCCCGGCTGCGGCACTTGCCGTGTTCTGGAGACGCTGGACTGTTTCGGCACTGGGCGTGAGCTTGTCGGCGACCTGGTGCAGCGCCTCGGAGGACTTGGCCTGTTCAAGCTTGCGGGTGGTGAACTGGGCCGCCTGGCCGATTTTTTCGTTGGCGGTCGGCAGGTATTCGTTCAGCACGACGTCGCGGGCGTGGCTGAGCGCGGGCGCTGCCTTCTCGATGGCCTCGTTCAGTGCCGGGGTGGCGCGGTCAACGGCCTTCTGGACCCGCGGGGTGGCTTCGTCAATGGCTGCGGAGAGCCGCGGGCCCACCTTTTCAAGGGATTCCTGGAGCAGCGGGCTGACCTTGGCAACGGTCTCGGACAGCTCGTGTGCAGCCCAGTTCAAGCCCTCTTGGATCTTCGGGGTTGCCGTCTCGATGCCTTTTTCTATGCGCGGAACGGCCCACTTCACTGCCGTGTCCACCTTTGGTGCTGCCCAATCCAATGCCTGTTCGGCACCGGTGGCAACACTTTCACCAAAGTCTCGAGCGATACGTTCTGACTTCACAGTGAACCCCTTTGATCGTTTCGGATGCTTCGTCCCAGCCTACGACCTCCACTTGGCTTGCGGCCATTACCTGCCCGGCATATATACAAACGTGTAGCCGTGTTCACTGAGCGCGTAGCCATTCGCAGCGGCGGTTCAAGCGCTCATGGAAGAATGACTGCATGACTGCAATCCCAACGCACACAGCCACCATCCACACCAACTTGGGCGACATCGTCGTCAACCTTTTCGGCAACCACGCCCCCAAGACCGTGAAGAACTTCGTTGGCCTGGCCACCGGCGAACAGAACTGGACCGACCCGCGCAGCGGCGAGGAGAAGGTCAACACCCCGTTGTACAACGGCACGATCTTCCACCGCATCATCTCCGATTTCATGATCCAGGGCGGCGATCCGCTGGGCCAGGGCACCGGTGGACCGGGCTACCGCTTCGACGACGAGATCAACCCCGAGCTTGATTTCCGCGAACCTTACAAGCTGGCCATGGCCAACGCCGGAATCCAGATGGGCCAGGGCACCAACGGGTCCCAGTTCTTCATCACCTCGATCCCGACCACCTGGCTGCAGGGCAAGCACACCATCTTCGGCGATGTCACCGACGAGGCCTCGCGCAAGCTGGTTGACGCGCTGAACGTTGTTCCGACCGATGGCCGCGACAAGCCGCTGGAAGACGTCGTCATCAGCAGCATCGACGTCGCTGCAGTCTAGGCACGTGGTTCCGGCGCACCTCGTGCGCCGCTGATCGTGGACGGCCCCATCGACCGCCCCGCTCGTTTGTTGTTCACCTCGCGGTCGCAAAGTGAATGACGTGGGCGGCGTGGGTGGATGGGGCCGTTTTGCATCCTTGGGCAGGTGAAGTCCGCAACCGGCCAGGCGCCGCGGCCCGCCCGAAAGGGGCGGGCCAAGGGAACCAAAGACCGGCCCCGTGCGATCGGGGCCATGAACGTACTTACACAGGAGCATCATTTCCATGTCTTATGGACTGTCCAACCCGAACCAGGCCGCACAAGCCCCGGTATGCCCCAGGCACCCCGACCGGATCTCCTATGTCACCTGCCAGCGGTGCTCCCGCCCGGCATGCCCGGAATGCCAGGTGACTGCCGCGGTCGGAACCCAATGCGTGGATTGCGTGCGCGAAGCCAACAAGCAGATCCCCGGCACCCGGACGGTCTTCGGCGGCAAGGCCACCGACGGCCGGCCCATCGTCACCTACGTGCTGATCGCCATCAATGCCGTGGTCTTCGCGCTGCAGATGACGATCCCGGGCTTCACCAACCACCTGGTTTATGCGGGCTTGTACACCAGCGGATACTTCGAGCCCGAGCCATGGCGCATGTTCACCTCGATCTTTGCCCACTCCACTTCCTTCATTGGGCACATCGCCTTCAATATGTACGCGCTGTACATCTGTGGACGCGTGCTCGAACCGATGCTGGGGCGGCTGCGCTTCCTGGCCCTGTACCTGGTGGCGGGCCTGGGCGGATCGGTTGCGGTGCTTCTGATCACGGACCCGAGGGTACCGGTCCTGGGCGCTTCGGGGGCGGTCTTTGGGCTGTTCGCGGCAATGTTCGTGCTGTTGCGTTCGCGCGGTGTCCAGTCGATGCAGATCGTCATCCTGGTCGCCATCAATCTGGCCATCGGCTTCATTTTCCCGGGAATCGCCTGGGAAGCCCACGTGGGCGGGCTGGTGTTGGGCGCGGCGGTGGCGGCCGTCATGGCCTATGCGCCCAAGGGACCCAGGCAGGCAGCGATGCAATGGGCAGGCACAGCATTGCTGGTGTTGTTGCTGGTCGCCTTGACTTTGTACGGGGCCGTCAACGTTCGAGTTGGATAGCCGTATCGGCACGAGTGGGACAAAAGTTGTCCACATGGGTTATCCACACTGTTAATAACTCACAACCATGTAATTCACCTGCAATGGACCGGCTCCAGCGCCCGCGCTGACGCCGGTCCGCTCTGTTTTCGGACAGTTTTCAACGAATATGCACAATTTCATCCACACCTGTGGATAACTTAGTGCACAACCTGTGCAGCGCGGTTTGCCATCGTTCGAACATCGATCGGGACCACTCTTCGAAAGTATGACCTAATCCGCGAGGATCCGCGGAAACGGAAGGGTCCGCGGCCTTGCGGAGGCCCGTTGTCCACATTGCTTATCCACAGTGTTAATAACTTACGCACATGTAATTCACAATGGCCGAAGCTGCGCAAGTGCGGCGATCTAGGTGCAAACGAGGCGAAACCCACAGCCTTATCCCCACCTGTGGATAACCTTCGTGCACAGCATGTTCCTAAGTTTCACCCGATTCCTTGGCCGCGCCCACCTGTGCAGGATGGGGGAAGGCTGGAAAGCTGTATTTCAGCGGCCGTGCCGGAACGGCCGCGCGAATCCACAACACCACGGGAGAACTGCGATGCACCAGGACTGGATCCACCTCGAGCACGTCGGCGCGTGGACCGATCTGACCAACAGGCTGGCGGCAGTCGACGACACCGATGAATTCTACGAAGCCGAAGACCTCCTGGAGGAGCTCAATGAACCGGGCGTCGATCCGGCACGCGACACCCTCGGCCTGTGGGACAACGACACCATGGTGGGTTTCGGACAGCTCCGGCTCGGGGAGCAACTGCGCGACGGACGCGGACGAGTTTCCATTGGCGGCGGAATCTCCCCCGAATACCGGCGCCGAGGCCATGGAACCTTGGTCATGGACGTGCTTGAAGCCAGGGCCAGGGAAAAAATGGCCGAACGACACCCCGGCGTCGACTACACCATCGACGTGTGGGGAAACGCACCGGGGCACAGTGCCGGAGAGATGGCGATGGCACGCGGCTATGAGCCGGCGCGTTTCTTCCAGGACATGACCCTGGCGCCGGGTGATTTCCTGCCCCATCGCCACCCGGCCAGCGTCCCGGAGGACACCGTGCTGGTTCCCTACTCCCCCGGCATTGCCGAAGCCGTCAGGGTCCTGGACAACGAGGCATTCGCCGACCACTGGGGCTCGGCCCCCAAGAGCGCGGACGAGTGGGCGGCCATGACAGGTGCGCGCTCGTTCAGGAGCAACTATTCCCGGGTCTTGCTCGAAGACCACGGAGAGAACCGACCGGCACGGGCCCTCAGCCACGTGCTGGGCGCCGAATGGGTCGCCAAGGAGCTGTACATTTCCCGCGTGGGCACCGCCCGGGCCGCCAGGGGCCTCGGGTATGCGGCGTGGGTGCTCTCCACGGTGGTCGCTGCGGCCTTCGAGGATGGATTCACCAAGGTGGACCTGTCGGTGGACGCCCAGAGCCCCCCGGGGGCCCGGGGGCTCTACGAGCGGCTCGGATTCCAGCTGGTCCGCAGCGGGGCTGTCTACCGAAAGACCGTCACGGCGCGCTGAGACACCGGGGGCGGAAGTTGAAGGGAAGCCCGTTGGGCCGTCAGCCCAGAAGCGGCAGCAGCAGCGACACGGCCAGCACTGCCATCAGGGTGGCGATGACGGCGTCGAGAACCCGCCACGACCTCGGGTTGGCAAAGAACCCCCGAAGGTAGCGCGCACCGAAACCCAGCCCGGTGAACCACAGCACGCTGGCCAACGCCGCACCGGCGCCGAAGACCCAGCGCCCGGTCTCGCCCTGGGCCGAGGCGATGGAACCGAGCAGGATCACGGTATCCAGGTACACGTGGGGATTGAGCCACGTCAGGGCAAGGGCCGTGAGGACGACGGTGCGGCGCGGGGTCGGTGTCAGGACGTCGCTGGTCTCCATCCCCAACGGGCTGAAGGCGCGGCGGGCCGCAAAGAAGGCATAGGCAAGCAGGAACGCCGCCCCGCCGATCCGGGCGACGGAAATGAACCACGGGGCCACCGCCAACAGGGCGCTAAGCCCGGCAATTCCGGCGAAAATCAGCACGGCATCGGACACCATGCAAATCAACACCGTCGTGCGAACATGTTCGCGTCGGATGCCCTGGCGCAAGACGAACGCGTTCTGGGCACCAATGGCAACAATCAGGGACAAGCCCGTGGCCAGGCCGGATATAAAGGGGAAGAACATCACCAACCGAGACTAGGCGCTGCGCCAAAGACGTGTCGAGCTAAAGATTCTTAGTATCCATTAGAATCTCTAACCATGGACTTCCCCGCGGAGCAACTGCAGACCTTCAAGACAGTCATCGAGGCCGGAACGCTGGAACGGGCGGCACGGGAGCTGAACATCACGGCCTCTGCGGTGAGCCAGCGTCTCAAGGCCTTGGAAAAGCAGGCCGGCAGCGTGCTGTTCATTCGCTCGCGACCGATCCGCACCACGGGCAGCGGGGACGTCCTGCTCCGGTTGGCGCGCGAGATCCATATGCTTTCCACCGAGGCACACCGGGCGCTCGGGCTGGAAACCGCCGCAGGTCACGCTCCCCGCCGCACCGAACTCAGCATTGCCGTGAACGCCGATTCCCTGGCCAGCTGGTTCGTCCCGGTGCTCCGGGGCTTGGCGCACCAGGAACTGATGACCTGCGAGATCCTGCGCCACGACGAGGCACACTCCACGGAGCTGCTTCGTTCGGGCCAGGTCATGGGCGTGGTGACCACCAAAAGCACCCCGGTCCAGGGATGCTCCTCGGTGCACCTGGGAGCCATGCGCTACCGGGCGATGGCCACCCCCGGGTTCCGGGACCGCTGGCTTCCGGGGACCGACCCCCGCACCGAACTTGCGGCCGCGCCCATGGTGAGCTTCGACCGCACCGATGGCCTGCAACGGGGGCTTCGCCGAAAAATCGTTGGTGGCACCCGCCCGGTGGCGCCGGTGGAGCACTTTGTCCCGGACTCCCGCGTCTATGTTGCCTCCGTGGCGGCTGGGCTGGGCTGGGGCATGATTCCCGAGATCCAGGAACCCGCCGACGGGTCGCTGGTAAGCCTCAACGAGTCGTGGACCAGCGAGGTGCGGCTGTATTGGCAACGTTGGAAGGTACCCTCCCAGACCCTGGACCTGCTCACGGCGCTGGTGCTGGAAGCGGCAGGGAACGCTGGACTGGACCGGGAGCGTTGACGCCCCGGGGGCAGAAGCTACTGCCAGGTAAACGCCGCGGCTACGCTGGGCCCATGGACAATCGGAACACCGCCAGACCCAGGTCCGCGGCCTCGATCCTCAACCGGGCGCGAACGGCCATGCCAAGGATCGCGGGAAACCCCACGGTGGTGCGGCACGGGATGTCCCTCTGGCCGCCGTTCTGGGGTGCTGGCATCAAGGTCAAGAACATTTCTGCCGACTGGCGCAGCACCATGGTGCTCTTGCGCCAACGCCCCTGGAACATGAACTACGTCGGGACCCACTTCGGAGGTTCGCTGTTCGCGATGACCGATCCGTTTTGGATGATGATGGTCCTGCACAACATCGGACCCGGACACATCGTGTGGGACAAGAGCGGCGAGATCAATTTCCGCAAGCCCGGAAGCGGGACGTTGAGCTGCCGCTTTCAGGTCGACCTGGCGCAGCTCAAGAAGGAAGTGGCCCGTGACGGAAAGGCCACGACGTGGTTCTCCGTCGACATCCTCGACGAGGCGGGCGCGATCGTGGCGACGGTGCGCAAGGAAGTGTACGTCCGGTCCAAGGGCCCGGCGCCGGAAACCGCCTGAGCGGGTACCCGGCGCACCATCGGCATCGTGCTAGTTTCCTCCGCCGGGAGGACCGATGAACAGCAACACCGCGGTGATGGCGGCAACCAGGACAACGCCCGCCACCGCTGCCAGCCAGGGGCTGCGCAGGGCCAGGGCCTGGACCTTCTCGATGGGGCCCTGCGGCGCGTCGCCGCCCGGGGCCAGGCGCCAGGCGTCGCTGAGCAACCCGCGACGCAACATCGCCCGCTCGAAGGGCAGCGTGGCGAAGGGAACCACCGCGGAAGCCAGGCCAAGAACGCCACGTCCGGCACTCCATCGCTCATTGGCCCAGACGAAGATGGTCACCAGGCCGTAGGCAATGAACACCACGCCGTGGATCATGCCGAAAATGCGGACAAAGATTTCCGGTCCCACGCCGTACTTGATGACCATGGCGATGATCAGCAACGCCCAGGTGACCATTTCAGCGGCGGCCAGGAAGCCGTACAAGCGCTTCGGGGAGAGCCTGGAGGAGGTGGTGGCCGAGGGGGTTCCGGCAATATCGGGGCGAACCATGGGTGTTTGGCGTGCCTTTCTGGAAGTTGGCGTGAACGGTGCACGCGCAGGGGGAAATGCCGGATCTTGGAACGAAGCTCCCGCGGGAGCCGCAGGCGTTCCCTTGGGCGGGAACCCGGGACAGGTATCGCGGGCCCGAGGGCCGGGTGCTAGCGCCACCCCGTGGTCATGAAGAAACCAACCATGGCAATGCCGAAGCCGATCACGATGTTCCAACCGCCGATGCCGGGGATCGGGAACGCGGTCTGGGCAACGTAGTAGACCATGATCCAGATGAGCCCCAGGATCATCAGCCCGAACATGACCGGCTTGTACCACTTGGGCATCGGCTTGTCGTAGGCCGCCGTGTTGCTGCCGCCCTGTGGCTTGCGGTTCTTCCGGCGAGTCTTGGATTCAGGCACTGCTGCTCCTTGGTTCTTCTGCCGCCGACACGATCCAACGAGCACGTGTCCAAACGGTAGGCTAGGTAAGTGTGTGTCGCAAGGGAACTGCTTCCCAACGTCACGCTTTGATCCAATACTATCCGCTCAAACTGGACGCCGCCGGGTTTCGCGGCGTCCCACGTGGCAGTGAGGGAACTTCGCATGACTCGATCCGCAGTGCGGGCGCGGACCAGGCCAACGGTGGGCCAGCGCCTGCTGGGCGGGTTCGGTGAAATCCTGATCACCCTTGGCATCATCCTGCTGCTTTTTGTCGGCTGGGAATTGTGGTGGACCAACATCGACGCGGATCGTGCGCAGACGCAAGTCACCTCGGAATTCGTCCAGGGCCTCCAGGTTGGTCCGGGGGATGGAAGCAGCGCTCCGGAAAAGGATTTCGGCCCGGCCCCCATCACCGCGATCCCCGACGGGGAAACCTTCGGTGTCTTCTACATCCCGCGCTTCGGCAGCAACTTCGCCCACCCTGTCACCAACGGCGTGGGCATGGACGTGCTCAACAACGTCGGCATCGGCCACTACCCCGAGACCCAGGAACCCGGCGAGCTCGGGAACTTTGCCGTGGCGGCGCACCGCCAGACGCACGGCCAGGTGTTCTGGAACATCGACAAGTTCCAGGCCGGGGACAAGATCTACCTGCAGACCCGCAAGGGCTTCTACACCTATGAATGGCGCGACACCGAGATCGTGCACCCCTCGCAAGGCGAAGTGCTGCTGCCGGTGCCGCACGAACCGGGTGCAAAGCCCACGACCTCGATGCTGACGATGACCAGCTGCCACCCGCCCTTCACCACCCGCATGCGCATCATCGCGTACGCGGAGCTGGAATCCTGGCGTCCGGCCGATGCCGGTCCGCCGGCGGAAATCGCCGACCTGGTGAAAAAGACGATGGAAAAGTAGGACACGGACACATGTACGCATGGATTTTCAGGACCCTGCCCGGTCCCCTGTGGTTCCGCATCATTGTGGCATTGGCGCTGGTCGCCGGCGTCGTACTATTGCTGATGAACTATGTCTTCCCGTGGCTGAGCCAGTACAGCCCCTGGACCGAATCAACGATTGGCCTGATGCTGCTGTGAACGCCCCGAAGATCCTGGTGATCGACAACTACGACAGCTTTGTCTACACCCTGGTGGGGTACCTGCAGGAGCTGGGTGCCGAGACCACGGTGATCCGCAACGACGACCTGTCCCTGGCCGAGGTCATTGAACTGGCGCAGGCACGCGACGGGGTCCTGGTCTCCCCCGGGCCCGGCACCCCGGCCGAGGCAGGGGTCTGCATCGAGGTGATCAAGTGGTGCGGGCGGCAGCGCAAGCCGATGCTCGGGGTCTGCCTGGGACACCAGGCCCTTGCCGAGGCCTACGGCGGGGTGGTCACGCACGCCGAGGAACTGATGCACGGCAAGACCTCCCCGGTCTTCCACCACGGGCACCCGGTCTTCGCGCACATCCCCAGCCCCTTCACGGCCACGCGGTACCACTCGCTGGCCGCCGTGCGATCGAGCATCCCCGGGATCCTGGAGATTACCGCCGAGACCGAGAACGGCGTCATCATGGGCCTGGCCCACCGCGACGCGCCGCTGTGGGGCGTGCAGTTCCACCCCGAGTCGGTGCTTACCGAGGGCGGCTACCAGATGCTGGGCAACTGGCTCGAATCCCTGGGCCTGGCCGGAGCGGCCGCGCATGCGGCAACACTCAGCCCGCTGATCCGGGATGCCGGGGCCTGAAACGAGACCCACAGCCACAAGAACAGGGGTCCCTGCCCGTGAAGATCATTCACGGACAGGGACCCCTGTTGCTGGAACCGGGCTTCGCGCCCCGCCCCCGCTACGGGGTCGGGGTGGGGCTTGGCGCGGTCTGGTCGCTTGGCGTGGGCGTGGTTTCCGGTGGCTGCTCCGAGGCCTCGGGAGCCTCTGACGAGGTGTCCGTCGGTTCGGGCTCGGCCGGCTTCACGGCAACCGTGACGGTGATGGTGCCGCCCTGCGGAGAGGTGGAGACATCACCCGTGGAGGACTTCTGCGCGATGATCGTCCCGGGTTTCACGAGCGCATTCTCCTCCTCGACGACTTCGATGCGCAGACCGACCTTCGGGTCCTCCAACGCCTCGGTCGCCTCGGGAACCGTCATGTCGATGAGCCGCGGAACCTCAACCAGCCCGGTGGAAAGGACCAGATCGATCGTGGTGCCGACCTTGACGGTCTTGCCCAGCTTCGGCTCGGTGTTCACCAGCCAGTCGGTGGGGATCGAGGGGTCGTTGACCCGGGAGACCGAACCGATCTCGAAGCCCAGGTCCTGCAACGCCTGGCGGGCTCCCGCCTCGGATTGGCCGGCGAGCCCGGCGGGCAGGACCCGCGACTCGGGCCCCTTGGAAACCATCAGGCGCACAGTGGAGCCCTTGCGGACATCCCTGGTCGCGGCGGGATCGGTTTCCACGACGAGCCCGCTCTTGACGTCGTCGTCGAACACCGTCTCGACCTTGGACACCAGCTGCAGCCCGGTCAGTGCCGCCTCGGCCTTGGCCTGCGTCATTTCGACGAGGTTGGGGATGGTGACGGGGGCGTTGCGTTCCGCCTCCGCGCGCATCCAGTTGAAGAAGAAGAGACCGGAAACCACCAGGGCGAGGGCCAGGACCAGCGAAATTGCGATGGTCCAGGTGCGCCGGGATTTGGACCGGTGCTCGTCGCGCTCGCGCTGCAGGTTCTGTTCCCACATCGGCGGTGCGTCCCAGTGCCCGTCCCCGGGCACCGGTTCCAGGTATCCGGTGTGGTTCAGTGGCGCCAGGGTGCCCGTGGGCGGGGACTCCGGCGGGGGAAACCCGGGGGCAGCCAGCGCGGCAACCGTCGCCTGCTCCGCGGCCTGGGCCTGGGACTGCGGCATCGGCGCGGTGAGTTCCTCCGGGGCCAGGGCAATCCCGCAGCGGGCATTGGACAACGCCGTGGCAAACGCCGCTGCATCGTCGTAGCGGTCCTCGCGGTCCTTGGCCAGGGCCTTGAGCACCACGTCGTCGAAGATCGGATCCAGCGCCGGCACCAGCGTGCTCGGTGCCGGCGCGTGCTCGCCCACGTGCTGGTAGGCGACCGACACCGGCGAATCCCCCGTGAAGGGAGGTCGACCGGTGAACAGCTCGTAGAGCAGGCAGCCGGTGGAATACAGGTCGGTGCGGGCATCCACGGCCTCGCCGCGGGCCTGCTCCGGGGAAAGATACTGGGCGGTGCCCACGACTGTCTGCGTCTGGGTCATGGTGCTGGCGGAATCGGCCAGGGCGCGGGCAATGCCGAAGTCCATGACCTTGAGGTTGCCGCGTTCGGTGACCATGATGTTGGCCGGCTTGATGTCGCGGTGCACTATCCCCATGGAATGGGAATGCTCCAACGCCTCCAGCACCCCCAGCACGTACGTGACGGCCAGGTCGCTGGTCATTTCCCCGGCCTTGATGAGGTCTCGCAGGGTGCGCCCGCGGACGTACTCCATCACGATGAAGGGCAGTTCCACGGTCGAACCGGAAACCACCTGCTCCTCTTCGCCGGTGTCGAAGACCGACACGATGTTGGGGTGGTTCAGCCCCGCCACGGCCTTGGCCTCGCGCCGGAAGCGCGCCTGCACCATGGGGTCCCGCGCCATTTCGGCACGCAGGAGCTTGATGGCGACCTTGCGCCCCAGCACCTGGTCGATGCCCAGGTGCACGTCGGCCATGCCGCCGCGCCCAATGAGCTCCTTCACGACGTAGCGGCCGTTGAGAATCCGTTCCTCGGTCACTGTGAAAACACCGTCATCGCCTAATCCGCCTACTGGCCAGGGGCCGGGGGGTTGCCCTTGCCCTTGCCGGGGCCGTCCGCGGCCGGTGACGAGCTCGAGGTCTCAGGGGCCTGTGTCGAGGGGGCGGTAGTGGACTCGGTGGGCTCCGACGGGCCCAGGGACAGGATGTAGGTGACGGTGGTGCCGGGCTCGACCTTGGTGCCGCCATTCACGCTCTGGCCGATCACGGTTCCCTTGGCCAGCGGGCTTTCCTGGGCCTCCCCCTCGTTGGGCACCAGACCCAGCGCGGTCAGGGCCGCGGCAGCCTGCTCGCCGTCCTTGCCGTATAAATCGGGCACCGAGACCTTTGCAGGAGCGGCAGGAATGGCATAGGTCAGCGTGATGGTGGACCCGACGGGCAGCTCGCCGGCGGGGGAAACCTTGATGACGGTGTCGGCAGCCTCGGGGCTTTCCTTGGACACGGACTTCACCGTGAAGCCGAGGCCTTCCAGGGTCGCGGTGGCGTCCTTGTAGTCCTTGCCCAGGAATTCGTTCTGGGACACCGTCACGGTGGACGGTGCGGTGCTCGTCGGGGCGCTCGACCGGGTCGGCGTGGTTTCGGTTTCGCTCGGCTCGGTGCTGGGCGCGGAGGATTCCGTGCTTGGGGCCGTGGACGTGATGCTCGGGCTGCTTTCCGGGGTCTTGTTTCCGGTCAGCATGGGCAGCAGCCAGGCACCGAGGATCGCCAGGACAACCAGGGCGATCAGCGCGATCAGCGGTATGGTCCAGGGGCTGCGGCCCTTCTTGGCCGGGGTGCGCCGGTCGGCGACCTCCGGCTCGTAGCCGCCAACGGGTTCTTCCTCCCACTGCTGGGAGGCCCCCATGAAGGAATCGAAGTTCTGCCCGTCGTCCTGTGCCTGAGGTGCGGGAACCTGCGGCAGCGCATTGGTGGCCGGGGCCGGCCCGGCGACCGTCGGATCGACCGGGGGAAGGGCAACAGTCGCGTTGCCCTGCGTGATCGGGGTCCGGCTGATGGCCTGGGTGGCGGCGTCGGATCCCGAGAAGAGCAGCATTCCGGGCACGGCGAGCGTCGCGGTCTCCGGGTTTCCGGCGCGGATGGCGTCGGCGGCCACCGCGAGGGACTCGGCGTCGGCCGGCCGGTCGGCCGGGTCCTTGGCCAGCATCGACATCACCAGCGAGCGGACCGGCACCGGAATGTTTTCCGGCAGCGGCGGCGGGGTGTCGTTGACCTGGGCCAGGGCGATGGCGATCTGCGATTCGCCGGTGAACGGGCGCCGTCCGGCGAGCAATTCGTAGCCGATCACGCCCAGGGCATAGATGTCGGAGCTGCCGGTGGCCTGCTGTCCGGTGGCCTGCTCCGGGGCGAGGTACTGGGCGGTGCCCATGACCTGGCCGGTGGCCGTCAGCGGGACCTGGTCGGCGATGCGGGCAATGCCGAAGTCGGTGATCTTCACCCGTCCGTCGGGAAGCATCAACAGGTTGCCCGGCTTCACGTCGCGGTGCACCAGCCCCTGGACATGGGCGGCGGCAAGCGCCTTGGCGGTCTGCGAAATGATCGACAGGGTGCGGTCGGGGGAGAGCACGCGCTCGCGTTCGATGACGGTGGACAGCGGTTGGCCGGGAACCAGCTCCATGACCAGGTAGGCGGAGCCTTCTTCTTCCCCGTAGTCGAAGACGCTGGCGATGCCGTTGTGGTTCAGCAGGGCGGTGTGGCGCGCCTCGACGCGGAACCGCTGAAGGAACCCGGGATCCCCGGTGTATTCCTCCTTGAGGATCTTGATTGCCACCAGGCGGCCAAGGACCTGGTCCCTGGCCCTCCACACCTCACCCATGCCACCTATGGCAATACGGTCGGTCAGCTTGTATCGACCGCCCAGGGTGATACCGGAAATTGGCCTCACTGGTTGAACACCGCCTCTAGAATCTTCTTCAGGTTTGGACTGGTCAACGAGGAACCAGTCTTGAAATCAATCTTTTCAAAAACAATTGTCACGGCCACCTGCGGGTCGTCCGCCGGGGCGAACCCGGTGATCCAGGAGTTCACCAAACCGGAACCGTCGCCGAGCTGCGAGGTGCCGGTCTTCGCGGCAATGTCCAGCCCGGGCACCTGCGCCCTGACCGCGGTGCCGCTCTTGACCGGACCGCGCATCAGGTCGGTGACCTTGTCGGCGATGTCCTTGCTGACGGCGGTGCTGAATTCCTTGGGCTTGCTCTCGGAGAGCACCCGCAGATCCGGGGCGATGACCTGCTTGATCAGGTTCGGCTCCATGATCACCCCGTCGTTGGCGATGCCCATGGCGGCCATGTTCATCTGCATCGGGGTTGCCTTCACGTCCTTCTGGCCGATCACCGACAGACCCAATTCATCGGGGGACGGGTCCTGCGGGAAAACACTGGGCACCACGCGCATCGGGATCTCGACCTGCTGGCCGAAGCCAAAACGCTCGGTGACGTCCTGGAAGGGTTCCTTGCCCAGTTCCTCGCTCATCTTCACGAACGGGGTGTTGCAGCTTTGCGCCACGATGTATGCGAAAGTCGCCTCGGGCCTGGCTGCGCAGTTGCCGCCTTCGAAGTTCGGCAGCGAGGTGTTGGTTCCCGGAAGCTTGATGGTCGGGGGATTCGCCAGCATGGTGTCGGCCTTGTACTTGCCTGATTCGAGGCCCGCCACCATGTCGAAGATCTTGAACGTGGAACCGGGGGCGATCAGGTTGCCGATTGCCGGGTTGCGGTACGGGCTCAGACCCGGAACGGTCAGCAGCTCCTTCATGTTCGCGGCTGCCTGCTTGGAGCTGTGCACGGCCAGGAGATTGGTGTCGTAGCTCGGCTTGGAGGCCATGGCCAGGATGTTTCCGGTCTTGGGCTCCGAGACGATGATGGTGCCCCGGGTTCCGTCCGGAATCAGGCCGTAGACGAATTTCTGCAGCTTGCCATCAATGGTGAGCTCGACCGAGGCACCCTCGTTCTCCTTGCCGGAGAACAGATTGATCATGCGGTCGAAGAACTGGTCTTGGCTCTTTCCCGTCAATTCGTCGTTCATGACCGATTCGAGCTGCGTGGAGCTGTTTGTCAGCGAGTAGAAACCAGTCAGGTGGGAGTACAAATCGGGGTCGGTGTAGACGCGCTGGTACTTGAACTGTCCATCGGTGGCGACCGATTCGGCGATGGGCTTGCCGTCCACCAGGATCGCCCCGCGCGGCAAATCGAATTCCTTGAACAGCTGGCGGTTGTTCAACGGATTTGCGTTGAGGTCCTTCGCGGCAAAGAACTGCACGTAGCTCAGCGCACCCAGGCTCAGCACAAAGAGCAACATGACGGCGATCCAGGTGTTGCGGATGGCTTGGTTCATCGCTTGTGCTCCTTAATCGATTCAAGGAGGCCGGGGGAACGTCGGGGGGCCTTCGTGGCGACCTCCGCGGTAGCCGAAACCCCGGACAGCATTGGACGGCGTGAATTATGTGAAATCAACAGCAGCAAGGCGACAATGATCCAGTTCGAGAGCAGGGAGGAACCGCCAGCGGCCATGAACGGCGTCGTCAGTCCGGTCAGCGGGATCAACCGCGTGACGCCACCGATGACGACGAAGCACTGCAGCGCCAGGGTGAAGGAGAACCCGGTGGCCAGCAGCTTGCCGAACGTATCGCGCGAACCGAGGGCGGCACGCATGCCGCGGCTTACAAGGATCAAATACAGCAGCACGATGGCGGAGATCCCAATGAGCCCGAGCTCCTCGCCCAGGGAGGCGACAATCATGTCGCTGTTCGCCAACGGAACCATGTAGGGGCTCCCGTTGCCCAGCCCGGTGCCCATCAGCCCGCCGTTGGCGAGCCCGAAAAGGCCCTCGACGATTTGCCGGCTGCCGCCGATTGCGTGATAGATGTCGGGGTCGAAGGCGTTGAGCCAGCCGTCGACCCGTCGGGTCACATGGCTCATGGTCAGGTAGGCGAAGGTGCCGCCGCCGACCAGCATCAGGGTCCCGATGACGATCCAGCTCACGCGCGCGGTGGCGACGTAGATCATCACCATGAACAGCCCGAAGAAGAGGATGGAGGAGCCGAGATCCCGCTGAACCACCAGGACCCCGATGCTGACCAGCCAGGCCACGATCATGGGGCCGAGATCCCGGGACCGGGGCAGCTGCAGCGGTCCGACCTTCCGGCCGGCCAACAGGATCAGTTCGCGGTTCGAGGATAGATACCCGGCAAAGAATGTGGCCAGGGTGATCTTGGCCAGTTCTCCGGGCTGGAAGGAAAGCCCGAAGAAGCGCACCCAGATCCGGGCGCCGTTGATCTCCACGCCCAGTCCCTTGATCAGCGGCAGCAGGAGCAGGAGCACGGAGGCCGCCAGGGCGATGTAGGTGAAGCGGCGTAGGACGCGGTGGTCACGTATGGTCCACAGCACGATCATGGCCACGACCATGGCGACGCCGGTCCACATGATTTGGCGGAAGGCGGTGTCGTCGTGCTTCGCCAGGTCGATGCGGTGGATCATGGCCAGGCCGATGCCGTTGAGGGCAACCGTCACCGGCAGTATCACCGGATCGGCATATTTGGCCCAGATGCGCAGGACGACGTGGAAGACCAGGGCAAGTCCGACCAGGATCAGGCCCTGGGAAATGAACTCCTGGCTCAATCCTTCATCGCTGTTTATGCCCACCAGGTAGTAGGCGCCCATGGCGACGGCCAGGGCCAGCACCAACAGGAGCAACTCCATGTTGCGCCGTGGGACCGGCGCGGTTTCCAGCTCGCTCACGGTTTGATCTCCTGACAGTACGGGGGCAGGACCGGCAAGGTCCCGGCGGCACCCGGATTTTCCGGGACGACTACGGGGCAGCGTTGCTTGGCTGTCACCAGCAACTCCCCGACCATGGTCTGGGCATGTGCCAGGTCCCGTGCCGGGAGAGCGGAATCAATGCGCTGCTGCGTGTATTGCGGCAGCGCGTCCATGGGAATGTCGGTCACGGTGTCCACATGGGAGAGCTTCAACGGACCGAGGTCCTGCGAGACTCCCTTGAAGATGGCCACGTGGCCGTCTTGGTTGCCCACGAAGTACTGGGTCTGCGTCCATAGGTAGCCCCAGCCGCACACGGCGGCAAGGATCAGGGTCATCAAGGCCAGGAACGTCGGGACCAGCCAGCGCCGCGGGCGCCGCGAGATGGACTCGTAGCCGTCCTGTTCCTCGGCGGCCTGGGCGGCCGGGGTCTTGTGCGTGAGGATTGCCGCGGCGCGCTTCTCGCCCGAGCGTTGGGTGACGATCGGGATCTTGCCCGACTGGGTCGCCAGCTCGGCCGCTCCCACCAGCAGGTGGGGCCGCTTGGACATCTCGTGGCGGATCAGCGCCGCACTGGCCTCGAGGTCGCCCTCGGCGGCGATCGTCAGCTGCCCGGTGTCCGGGGCAGGCTCGTCGACGGGGACCAATTCCTCGGTCGGCGTGGCAGCGGTCTCGCTGTTGTCCTCCACGACCTCGAAGACGACGATGGTCACGTTGTCCGGGGAGCCGTGGGCCAGTGTCGTTTCGACGAGGTCCTCCACGGTCTCCTCCAGGGAGGCGGTGCCGCGCATGATGCGTTCGGTGATGGAATCCGGAACGACGGCGTTCAATCCGTCGGAGCAGAGCATCCAGCGCTCCCCCGCCTCGACGGGGTACTGGTTCACGTCGAGTTCCGGGCTCGCATCGGAATCGCCGAGCACGCGCAGCAGCACGTTCTTGTGCGGGTGCAGCTCGGCTTCCTCGGGGCGCAGGCGGCCCTCGTCGACGAGCCGCTGGACGAAGGTGTGGTCGTGGCTGACCTGCTCGAACACGCCGTTTTTCAGCCGGTAGGCGCGCGAGTCGCCAATGTGGGCGAATTGCAGCACGTCGCCGGTGAGCAGCATGGCGGTGACGGTGGTTCCCATGCCCGAAAGCTTCGGGTTGGCGCTGACCAGGTCGTTCAGGACCAGGTTCGCTGCCTGGATCTCATCGGGCAGCACCGTTTCGGCGTTGGGCGTCTCGGGGACGTCCAGATGGACGAGGTCCAGCACGGTGGAGGCGCTGGCGACGTCGCCGCCGACGTGTCCGCCCATGCCGTCGGCCACGACGGCCAGGTAGCGACCCACATAGGCGGAGTCGTCATTCTTGGAGCGGACCTTGCCAACATCGCTCCGCGCCGCAAACTTCAGCATCAACGCCATGTCTAGGGCCTCAGCTCCATGACGGTCTTGCCGATCCGGATTTTCTGGCCGAGTTCAACGGGCTGGGCGCGGGTGAGCTGGGCATCGCCCAGGAAGGTTCCGTTGGTGGAACCGAGGTCTTCGATGAACCAGCGGGTGCCCTGCGGGAACAGGCGCGCGTGGCGTCCCGAGGCGTAGTCGTCCTCAAGCACGATGGTTGCCTCCTGGGCGCGGCCCAGCAGGATCGGGCTGGCAGTGAGCTGGTGCTCGAGGCCGGTGAGCGGGCCCTCGAGGATGGCCAGGGTCTTGGCTTGCTGCTTGGCGGGGACTTCGGGCGGAGGCGCCAGCGAGGGGTCCTTGCGGATCTCCCGGGCGGTAGGGGCGCCGACGCGGGCCTTGCTGCCGATGGCGAGGTCGCGGCGAAGTGCTCCGACGATGCTCAGGACCAGCAGCCACAGCAAAATGAGAAATCCGAGCCGCAGCACGGTGAACACTAGGTCGTTCACGCACGGTCTCCTTGTGATTGGGGGACGAGGCGGAAGATGATGCGCGTCTGCCCCATGGCAATGTTGGAGCCGTCGTGCAGCTCCGTCTCGCCGACGATCTTTTGTCCGTTGACGAAGCTGCCGTTCGTGGAGCCCAGGTCAACAGCCCAGGTCGAGGCGCCGCGCTGCTCGATCTTCAGGTGCCGGCGCGAGACCCCCGGATCCTCGATGGGGATGTCGGTGTCTGCCGAGCGGCCCAAGACGATGCTGGGGTGGTTCAGGGCGTAGCGCTGGCCGGAAATGTCCAGCACGGGCTGCATCCTGGCCGCGGCGCGAGGCGGTGCGGACGGGGCCGGCGGTGCGGCGGGGGTGTTATGGGCCTCGGGGGCAGAAGCATCCGAAGTGGTGGCATCGATCTCGAAGCCTCCGGGCTTGAGTTCGGGGTCCTTGCGGAAATTGACCTCGACCGCGCCCTGCAGGGTGTAACCCTGGCTCTTGGCGTGTTCCAGGGCCGTGGTGCACAGCTCCCGGGCCAGGGGGGCACCCCATTCCCGGGCCCGGGCGAAATCCTCTTCCGCGAGGCGGATGATGAAGTGGTTCGGCGCGAGGGTGCGGGCCTGGGAAATGGTCAGCGACTTCGCGTCCATTTGGTTGCGCAGGCGCGAAGCGATCTCGACGGGCTTGACTTCGGAGCTGCCGGAGCCGCGGAAGACGCTGGTGACAAGCTTTTCAAGTCCGCGTTCAACATTGTCAATGAGACCCATCGCTTCGCTCCCTTCCTGGTTCTAACGCGTGTGGTTCCACGGTTAATGGCATTGCGTCGCAGGGCATGGTTGCCCTACGCATTGTTCGATACTACTTGCCTTGCATTTTCCGTGGGGCTGAATGTGGTGAAACCGGCCCTCTGATCAGGAACGAATGGCCGTCTCCAAAGGTTGCAGAAGAGTGGCTCTGATCACAAAGAACCCCTCGATTAGTGGTTCGGGGCGATCTGTGTATATTATTGATCTCGCTGTTGAAGTCAATGACGAAAACAGCGGTGAATATGCGCGAGTGGCGGAATTGGTAGACGCGCTGGCTTCAGGTGCCAGTGCTCGCAAGGGCGTGGGGGTTCAAGTCCCCCCTCGCGCACATATGGGAAACAACCCCCGGTCTTCGGATCGGGGGTTGTTTCGTTAAGGCGATCGAGGGTTCCGGGCTCGTCCCGAGCGCGATGGCCGGTGGATGGCCCGCCCCGCTTCCTGCGAACCGCGACTCAGCAAGAACCGGTGGACACCTGCTTAGGCGGCGCTGGTTGTTCCTGGCCCCCGATCCATCTCCACGGCCATGGAGACCGCGGGGTTCGGGAAGAACAGGGGATAGGTGAGCCCCGCGATCGCGGCTCCCACCAAGGGTGCCACGATGAACAACCACACCTGTCCCAGCGCCGCCGGACCTGCAAACCATGCCACGCCCAACGAGCGGGCCGGGTTCACCGAGGTGTTGGTGATCGGGATGGCAACCAGGTGGATCAGCGTCAGGGACAACCCAATGGATATCCCTGCGAAGCCCTTGGGCGCCCGACCGTCAGTGGAGCCCAGGATGACGTACAGGAAGATCGCCGTGAGGATGATCTCCGCGAGCAGCGCCGATAGCATCGAGTAGCCGTCGGGGGAGCGGTCGGCATAGCCGTTGGAGGCAAAGCCCGAGGTGACCGGATTGAAACCGTGCTTTCCGGTGGCAATGGCAAAGAGTGCAAGGCCCGCGACCGAGGCGCCGATGATCTGGGTGATCATGTAGGCGGGAACGGCCTTCCATTCGATGCGCCCGGCCAGTGCCGCACCAAAGGTGACGGCGGGATTGAAGTGGGCGCCGGAGATGTGGCCTACCGCGTAGACCATCACCATGACGGTCAGGCCGAATGCCAGGGCAACGCCGAGGAACCCGATCCCCATGTTGATGGTGTTCGAGGAAACGACCTTGGCGGAGAAGATGGCGGCTCCGCAGCCGCCAAAAACAAGGACTCCGGTGCCGAGGAACTCGGCCGCCAGACGCGATGTCATGCTCTGTGGTTGGGACATGTTGGGTGGCTCCATGATCACTAGCGCTGCACTGTTTTGGGATGACCCACGATAATACGTTTGTGGCGCATTTGACCCCGTTGAATGGGCCGGAACCCGATAAAAGGTGTCACGGGCCTCTTTGCCGGTCGCCCGGTGCCCCGGATGTGATGCAAACACCGGCGATTTGGGGCAAGAGGCCACATGCCCATGCATAGACTGGGAGTCGTTCGATCTTTTCCGTAGGCAAAGAAGCATGTAGGACAGGAGCAGTCAGCAACATGGCGTCCCAGACACCGCACCAGAACGTTTCATTTCCCTCCGAAGGGCAATCGGCACACGGCTACTTGGCGTTGCCCGAGGGTGGGCATGGTCCTGGCGTCATTGTCATCCAGGAATGGTGGGGACTGACCGACCACATCCGGGATGTGGCCGACCGGCTGGCGGCCGAAGGCTTTGTCGCCCTGGCACCGGATCTCTTTGGCGGCGTGGTGGCCCACGACGGCGCAGAGGCGGCCACGATGATGTCCAAGCTGCCCGAGGATGTCGGTGCGAAGCTGCTGGCCGGCGCCGTCGACTACCTCCTGGGCCTGGATGCGGTTACGAGCGCGACCGTGGGAACCATCGGGTTCTGCATGGGCGGCGGGTTCGTGCTGGCCCTGGCGGCGCAGCAGGGCCAGAAGATTTCCGCGGCCGTTCCCTTCTACGGCGTCGGCCAGGGGGTGCCCCAAAGCTATGCCGGGGTGCGCGCCAAGATCCAGGGGCACTACGCCAACGAGGATTCGTCCTACCCGGTGGCAAAGGCACGCGCCCAGGAGGAACAGATCCGGGCCGAGTCAGGCACCGAGGTGACGTTCTTCTACTACGATGCCCCGCACGCCTTCCACAACGACGGCAACCCGGCGGGCAACTACCGCCCCGAGGCCGCGGCTGTGGCGTGGGGCCGGGCAGTGGACTTCCTGCGGCAGAATATTTCCTAACCAGTTTTTTACACCCAAATAATGGCCGCCAAACGGGTGGCCACAGCAAAAGGAGCGTCAGAACATGGCAGAAACCATCATCGTCGGTGTTGACGGCAGCGAGACAGCACAGCGCGCCGCAGAACGCGCGGCACGCATCGCCTCCAACATGGATGCAGAACTGGTCGTCGTGACCGCCCACACCTCGGACAACACCGAAGTCGTGAAGATCGGCACCGACACCTGGATCCTGGACGACGCCGAGCAGGCAGGAAAGGTTGCCGAGCAGTGCGCCGCAGGCCTGCGCATCACCGAGCCGACCGCAAAGATCACCGCAACGGCAGCCCACGGCAAGCCACAGGAAGTCCTGGTTGCCGAGGCCGAGCGCCTCAACGCCACCTTGATCGTGGTCGGCAACGTCGGCATGAAGGGCCTGGGCCGCGTGCTCGGCTCCGTGGCCACCTCCGTGGCACACGCAGCCCCGTGCGATGTCTACATCGTCAAGACGGTCAAGTAGTCACCGCACCATAGTTGAATCGTGGTTAGCTGCGGTCGCCCTTGGCGGCCGCAGCGTCACGCACACGCTTTTCCTCTGCACGGACGGCGGCCAGCGAGGCGCGCTCTTCCTGCAGCCACACCGGGCGGTCGGCCAGCAAGGCCTCGATCTCGGCGGTGGTCAACGCCTCGGTGATTTCGGCGCGGGCAAGGCCCGCGATCGAAACGTTCAGCTTGTGGGCCACCACGGGGCGCGGATGCGGGCCGTTGGCACGCAATTCCTCGAGCCATGCCGGCGGGTTGGCCAGCAATTCGTCGAGCCCGGCCCGGGTGACCGGCCCCTCCTGGAACTCGGCCGGAGCTGCGGGCAGGTAGATGCCCAATTTCTTTGCGGCAGTCGCCGGCTTCATGTTCTGTGGGGTTTTCTCGCTCATGTGCACTAGCGTACCGGTACGCTGGGGTAGTGACAGGACTAAGAATCGCCTATGTACCGGGCGTCACGCCCGGCAAATGGCTGACCAGGTGGAACGAACGTTATCCACAGAACCCGCTGCAGGCCCTGCGCCACGACGGGGAGGCGATCTTGGCGCGCCTGGACACCGGGGAATCGGACGTCGTTTTTGTCCGCTTTGCCACCGGAACCTCGCCCAAGACCCCCGCGATCCACGTGATTCCCCTCTATGAGGAGTCCCAGGTCGTTTGTGCGGCCAAGGACCACGACATCGAGCTCTACGAGGAGAGGATCCCGTACGCGGATCTCTCCGGCGAGAATTTCCTGGACCTGGCCGACTACCCCGAATCCGTGGGTGGGACCGCGATGGCCATGGAGGTCTGTTCCTCGGGCGCGGGCCTGCTGGTGCTGCCGATGGGCGTGGCCCGCCTGCACCACCGCAAGGACGTGGTGCACAAGGTGCTTGAAGGCGTCCCGGGCACCAGCATCGGCATCGCCTGGCTGGCGCCGGTGGGGGACGAACCCGCCGACCCGGTCATCGAGGAATTCATCGGGGTGGTGCGCGGCCGCGGGGAGAACTCCTCCCGGCAGGCCTCGGTGGCCCAACGCCAGCAGGAGCAGGCGGTCGAGGCCCGCAAGAAGCGCCAGACCAGCCAGTCCGAGGCGGCCAAGGACGCGAAGAAGGCCAAGACCAAGAGGAAGGCCGCCGCCGCCGGGTCCCGGCCCGGGGCCAAACGCGGCGCAAAGCCAGCTTCCCGCGGCCGCAAGCGCTGATCCTTGTCTTTCCGCTTCGCGAAGACCCGTCCTGCCCCCGTTCCGTGCGGGGAGCAGGGCGGGTCTTCGCGTTCGGCGGCGCCGTCCGCCCGCTTTCACAACCGCGCGCCAACATGCCTGTGATGCGGCAAACATGAGACGCTGGTCGCAAAGCCAATCACAAGGGAGTGCACATGGAATTCGGGACCTACCAGACATTGCTCGTTGAGCAGCGCGACGAGGCGCTGCTGGTGACAATCAACCAGCCGGCGTCGATGAACGCGCTGGCCGCCGCCGTGGTCGAGGACCTCCACGAGCTTACCGGCGTGCTGGCGGACCTCGGCATCGACGCCAACTGGCCGGTGCGCGGGATCATCATCACCGGTGCGGGGGAGAAGGCCTTCGTCGCCGGGGCCAACATCGTGGAGATGAACACCATGGACCCCGCAGCGGCCCTGGCCTACGGCAGGCGCATGCACGATGTCACGCTGCGCCTCGAGGCCCTGCCGGTGCCCGTGATCGCGGCCGTGAACGGCTTTGCCCTGGGTGGCGGCTGCGAGCTGGCCATGGCCTGCGACTTCCTCTACGCCTCGGCCAACGCCAGCTTCGGCCAGCCCGAGGTCAACCTCGGCCTGGTGCCCGGCTTCGGCGGTTCGGTGCGCCTGCAGCAGCGCGTGGGCATCGGCATGGCCCGCGAACTGATCTACACCGGCCGGCGAATCAAGTCCGCCGAGGCGCTGCGCATCGGTCTGGTCAACCGGGTCCTTGAAGACAACGAGGCGCTGCTGGAAGCGGCCCTGGCCACGATCGCCGAGATCGCCTCCAAGGCGCCAACCGCGGTGGCCAACGTGAAGCACGCGATCAACGAGATCGCCGGGCTGAACGTCGTCGACGGGCTGGAGGCCGAGGCCCGCTCCTTCATGAAGGCCTTTGCGACCGAGGATTCCGTGGTGGGGCGCGCGGCCTTCGTGGCCAAGTCCGCCCCCGAGTTCCCGGGCCGCTAGTGCCTGGCACTGCTCCATCGGTGCACCACGCCTACGGCCCGCACCCCAGCCAGTACGCGGAACTGTGGCTCCCCGAAACACGCATGCACAGGGTCATTGCCGTGATCATCCACGGCGGGTTCTGGCGGCAGGCCTACGGCGCGGAACTGGGCCGTCCGCTGGCAGCCGACCTGGCCGCGCGCGGCATCGTGTCCTGGAACCTGGAATACCGGCGCACCGCCGGGGGACAGGGCGGCTACCCGCAGACCTTCGACGACGTCGCGACGGGGCTCGGGGCCCTGGATGAGGCACTGGCCGCTGCCGGGATCCCGGACGGGCCGCGGATCGGGGTCGGGCACTCGGCCGGCGGACACCTTGCGTACTGGGCCGCGGGACGAAACCTGCTGCCCGCAGGCGCCCCCGGGGCGTGCCCGCCGGAGGGCAGGACCCTGGAGGGCGTCGTCTCGCAGGCCGGGGTGCTGGACCTGTACCTGGCCCACGAACTTCACCTGAGCGACGGCGCCGCCGCCGAACTGATGGGTGGCACCCCGGAATCCACGCCGGAATCCTGGAAAAACGCGGATCCCGCGGCCCGGGCCCTGCCCGCGGTTCCGCTGGTGATGCTGCACGGCAGCAATGATGCGGACGTGCCGGTGGCCCTGGCCCGTTCCTTCGCCGCCCGCGCGCGGGCCGCAGGTGCCCCGGTGTCCTACCGGGAGCTGGCAGGGGACCACTACGGGCTGATCACCCCCGGGGACCCGGCCTGGGAAGCGAGCGTGGCGGCCCTGCTGGAGCTCGGCGGCGCCGCCGCGCAAGGCGGTTGAGGTGCCGGGCGGGACGGAGAGCAGCGGCACACACTGCGCCGACCTTGGCTACCGCCCGGTATATTGAAGTCGACACCCCCAGAACCAAGGATGAGGAGCCCGATGTGCTGACGGTCATAGGCGAGGCCCTGGTCGACGTGCTTTCCGGCGGGATCAGCGCGCCACGGTCCTTCGTCGGCGGCAGCCCGCTGAACGTCGCCGTCGGCCTGGCCAAGCTCGGGCACCCCACCACGTTCATCGGGCGCTGGGGCAGGGACGAGTACGGAGTGATGATCCAGCAGTCGCTGGCCGCCAACGACGTGCGCTACATCTGCGGCCCCGACGACGCCCCGACCTCCACCGCGCGAGGCATCCTGGACCCCGTGGGTGCGGCCAGCTACACCTTCGACATGCATTGGGACCTGCCCGAGCTGCCCGCCGACACCCCGGCACTGGCCGAGGCACGGGCCGTGCACACCGGCTCGCTGGCCACGCTCGTGGAACCGGGCGCCTCCAAGGTGCGCAAGCTCATCGAGGCCGCCCGCCCACATGCCACGATCTCCTACGACCCCAACATCCGCCCCTCGCTGATCACCGACCACGCCGCCGCGGTGGCCAACGTAGAACGCTTCGTCGCGTTGGCCGACGTGGTCCGGGCCTCGGACTCCGACCTCGAATGGCTCTACCCGCACCGCAACGTCGAGGACACCGCCGCAGCCTGGCTGGCCCTGGGCCCGGCGATGGTCGTGGCGACCTACGGCTCCGGCGGCCCCTGGGGACTGGTGAAGGCCGGCACGGCGCGCACCGCCGCTCCGGTGGTGGATGTCGCTGACACCGTGGGTGCGGGGGATTCGTTCATCTCCGCAATGATCTCCGCCCTGGAATCCCGCGGGTTGCTGGGCAGCGAACGGCGCGAGCAGCTGCACGCACTGGACACCGGAACGCTCACCGAGATCCTGGACTATGCCGCCCGCGCGGCGGCGATCACCGTCTCGCGGCCCGGCGCCAACCCGCCGACCCGGCAAGAAATTTCCTGAGCAAAGAAGCATGTGGGGGAAAACGGACATGGATGTGCGGCTCGTCGCCAGCGACCTGGACGGAACCATCATCCGCGCGGACGGGACCATTTCCGCGCGCACCATCGAGGCGTTCCGCCACGCCCGTGAATCCGGGATGCACATCGTCTTCGTCACCGGCCGCCCGATGCGCTGGCTTGATCCGGTGCGCCGGGCCTTCGGCCACCTGGGCACCGTGATCTGCTCCAACGGCGCGGTGCTCTACGACCTGGAATCCGAGTCCCTGGTCTCCGCGGCGACCATCGAACCCGCGGCACTGCTCGAGGTCCGGGAGATCATCCTGCGCGCCGAACCCACGGCCACCTTCGCAGCGGAAACCACCCGCGGACTGCACCTGGGGACCGGATTCGCCGAACCCGGGGACACCGGGCGCCTCGGGGAAATCCGGGCACTTGACCTGGGCTCGGCGGACCTGCATGAGGCGGGCGTGGTGAAGTTCCTGGCCAAGTCCCGCACCCGGGACTCCGACGCCTTCATGGCAGCGGTCGCCGGCTCCCTGGCGGAGCTGGTTTCGGTGACGCACTCCGCCTTCGATGTCTCGCTGCTGGAAATGGCGCACGTCGACGTGAACAAGTCCGTCGCGCTCGGGGCCTATGCGGCAGCGCTGGGGATCGGCGCCGGCCAGGTCGTGGCGTTCGGCGACATGCCCAATGACTTGCAGATGCTCTCCTGGGCCGGGCACGGGTACGCCATGGCCTCCGGGCACCCGAGCGCGCGCCTGGCCGCCGCCCATCTGGCCCCGGGCGTCGAGGACGACGGGGTGGCCCGCATCCTGGAGGACATCCTGGCCGGCCGCACACCGGAAACACGCTAGGCACACACCAACCAGGCCCGTTCCTGCGGGCGGAACCGACGGGGGAAGCGGCATCATGATCGAGGCACCACGGGCCGGGACCGCACCGTACCTGCGCAACACCGCAGGCTCACCCCTGGCCGGCTCCCCGCTGGCGTTCTCCCACCGCGGGTTCGCGCCGAACGGCGAGGAAAACACCATCAAGGCATTCAACGCCGCCGTGGAGCTGGGCTTCGGCTACCTGGAGACCGACGTGTACGCCAGCAAGGACGGGGTGCTGATGGTGTTCCACGACGAGGACCTGCGCCGGCTGACCGGTGACAGGCGCAAGGTCTCCGACTGCACCGCGGCCGAACTGGCGCAGCTGCGCGTGGCGGGAGAACCGATCCCCACCTTCGATCAGCTGCTGGAGGGCTTCGGGCACGCGCACTTCAACGTCGATGTGAAGGATCCGGCCGCCGCTGCCCCGCTGGCCCGCGCGATCGACCGCCACGGAGCCCGGGACCGGGTGCTGGTGGGCTCGTTCAACGGGCGGCGCCGCAGGGCGGTGCAGCGGCTGCTGGCCGGTGCCGGGGCCCCGGTGGCGGCCAGCCCCGGGGTGCTGGGCGTTGGCGCGGCGGCGCTGCTCGGTTCCCTTGCCCCGCTGCCGGGTTACTGGTTCCGCAACGTCGCGGCCCTGCAGGTCCCCGAGCGGCACGGGGCCATCCGCGTGGTGGGCCCGAACCTCATCCGCCATGCCCACGCCGCCGGACTGCAGGTCCACGTGTGGGTGGTCAACGAGGAAGCGGACATGCACCGGCTGCTGGACATGGGCGTGGACGGGATCATGAGCGATAACGCCGACGTCCTGGCCCGGGTCATGGCCGTCCGCGGGACCTGGCCGCAGGACCGCCCGGCCGGCTGAAACCGGGCCGCGTTGAACCCGCGGCTCAGGCGGTGGTCGCCGCCAATTCGGCGAGCGGTTCGAGCACCTTCGGCGCCCAGCGCAGCAGGGCCGGCTCGTCGGCCTCGGCCAGCAATTGCAGCCAGGTCTCGTGGGTGTGCAGCGGGGAGATCCGCAGTGCCGGGCCCACCAGGGCGTAGAGCTCGTCGGGGCAACCGTAGTCGCCCCACGCCGCAAGGTACGCGCCGATGGCGGCGATGATCCGCGGGTCGTCGGCCGGGGCCCGGAAATCGATCCGCATCCGCTCGATGGGACGGGCCAGCGAGGCAAAGGGGTGTGCCCAGTGCGCGTCGCCGAGGTTCAGGATCCGCGGCGCGGTGCTCTCGTCGGTGGGGGCGAAGACCCGGCGGCGATCGAAGGACCCGTGCTCCAGGCTCAGCGGGATCGGGCCGGCGATGAGCTGCGCGCAGGCCTCCTCGATGTCCTTCAACGCGGCGAAGGCGTGGTCGGCGTCGCGGGCCGGAATGCCCAGCGGGTGCTCCGCGGGCAGCGACGCATGCAGCATGAGCGCGTTGTTGAACTCCTCGGGAATCCATGCGGGATCCAGGATCTGCAGGCCGGCGTCGAAGAGTGCCTCCTCGCACGGCACGAGTTCGCGCTGCAGCTGGCCCAGGGCGCCGAGCGTCCGGGCCCACAGTTCCGGGGTCGTGGCCAGCTCGTCGAGGGTTGCACCGTAGTCGGGGGAGAGCATCCAGCCGCGGTCCGGGTCGATCGCCAGCGGCATCACCAGCCTCTCCGGGACCAGGGAGGCGGCGGCGGAGGTCAACGGGGGCTCAAAGGACTGCCCGGGCGCCACCGCCTTGAAGAACAGCAGTCCGGCGTCGGTTGGCACCCGCAGGTGCGTCGCACGGATCGATGAAGATGCGCTTTGAAGTGCATCTATGCGCTTGATGGAATATGCCTCGCAGGCCATGTCCACCCATGAGAGCACCTCGGCGCGCCAGCCGTCTTCCGTCCAAGTCTTAATCCACTGAGCCACGTGTTCCATGGTAGCCAGTGAATCGTCGGCTTTGCTGTGAGCGGGCCCGAAGCGCATGTCGCGCAGGGCCCGCCTATCCCTTGGCGGAGCCGGCCATCAGCCCGCGGACGAAGTAGCGCTGCAGCGCGAAGAACACGGCCAGCGGCACGATCATGGCCACGAATGCCCCGGCGGTGAGCAGGTGCCAGTCCTGCCCGCGGCTCCCGGTGATCTCCGCCAGGAGCTTGGTGATCGGGGCGACCGCGCCGTCGGCGAAGATCAACGCGACCAGCAGGTCGTTCCACACCCAGAGGAACTGGAAGATGGAGAACGCGGCGATCGCCGGGGCAGTGAGCGGCAGCACGATCCGGAAGAAGATCTGCCCGTGGCTGGCCCCGTCCACCCGGGCGGCCTCGATGATCTCGTTGGGGATCTCGGCAATGAAGTTGTGCAGCAGGAAGATCGCCAGCGGCAGCGCAAAGATGGTGTGCGCGATCCACACCTGTGCGTACCCGGCCGAGCCGAACGCCCCGATGACCGGAACCCCGAAGAGCTCCCCGGCGGCAAAGAGCCGCAGCAGCGGCACCAGCGCCATCTGGATGGGCACGATCTGCAGTGCGAAGACCAGCACGAAGAGCAGGTCCCTGCCCGGGAAGCGCATCCAGGCGAAGGCGTAGGCGGCCAGGGTGGCCAGCACCAGCGGGATCACGGTGGCCGGCAGGGTGATCGCTATCGAGTTGATGAACGATCCGGCCATGGTCAGCTGCGAGTTTCCGGCCTGCAGTACCGCGGTGTAGTTGTCCGTGGTGAAACCCCAGTTTTGGAAAAGGGTCCACCAGCCGGTGGTGCGCACCTGCTGCGCCGGGCGGAACGAGGAGACCAGCAGCCCGATGGTCGGGACGGTCCACAGCGCGGCGATGACCAGTGCTGCAAGGGTGGCCCAGCGGTTGGTCAGCCGGGTCTTGGCCAGCGAGGCGGCCGGGCGGCCGCGCCGCACGCCGGGCTCGGGGGCCGCGGTGGGTTCTTCGGTTCTGGCGAGCGTGGACATCAGCGCATCTCCCTTTGCATCTTGATCTGCCGGGCGTTGTAGATGACGATGGGCATCACCATGAGGAAGAGGATCACGGCGAACGCCGCGGAGCGCCCGGCCTCGAAGTTGCGGAACTGGGTGTACATCTCGTTGGCGATCACCGAGGTGTCGTTGGCGCCGGCGGTCATGGTGCGCACGATGTCGAAGACCTTCAGCGAGGCGATCGAGATGGTGGTCAGCACGACGACCAGCGAGGAGCGGATGCCCGGCAGCGTCACGTTGGCGAAGCGCTGCCAGCCGTTGGCCCCGTCAAGCTCGGCCGCCTCCAGCTGCTCGAGCGGCACCGCCTTGATCGCCGCGGAGAGGATCACCATCGCGAACCCGGTCTGCACCCAGATCAGCACCGCGATCAACGCCACGGTGTTCCACGGGGATTCCTGCAGGAACTGCACCGGTTCCCCGCCGGCCCAGACGATCACCTGGTTCAGCAATCCGATCTGTTCCGAGTCCGCGGGCCGTGCGGTGTAGACGAAGCGCCAGATGATCGAGGCGCCCACGAAGGAGATCGCCATCGGCATGAACACCAGGATCTTGAAGAACTTCTCCCCGCGGGACTTGTCGATGAACACCGCATAGGCCATCCCGGCAAGGGTGGACACCGCCGGGGCGATGAGCACCCAGAGCACCGTGTTCAGCACTGTGCGGATGCCCGCGGGCTGGGTGAAGATCCAGATGAAGTTCTCCAGCCCCACGAATTCGGTGCCGCGGGAATTCATGAACGACTGCACGGTGGTCTGGATCGTGGGGATGACCAGCCCGGCCGCCAGCAGCAGCAGCGCGGGGGACAGGAAGCCCACCAGCGCGAAGATGTACCCCGCCCCGCTCCGCGAGCGGTAGTCGAGCCAGAACAGCAGCAACCCCAGGAAGCCGGCGGCGACGATGGCCCAGGTGTAGGAATCCAGGATCGCGACCATCAGCAGCGGGAACAGGACGCAGGCGACGGCGCGGATGATCGTGTACTTGCGCCCGCGCCGCGGGGCCAGCTCGATGAGGAAGAGCAGCAGGAGCACCACGGCGCAGAACACCCCGATGATGATCGGGATCTGCGCCAGGGTGGGCAGCGTGCTGAGCCATTGCAGGAAGGTTGTCATGATGCGTCGGTGCCGGCCTTTCGAGGTGGCTGCCCGCAGCGCCCCGCGGTGGCGGGGTCACCTGCGCGCTATCCGGAGGCAATGCTGGAAATGGGGGCGCGGCCCGGGCATCGATGCCCCGGCTGGAAAGCCCGGTGGGGTGGTGCGCCGGCGGGTCCGGGCGGTCGGTGGGACCGGTCCGGGCCCGCCGGGCGCGGGTGCCGCGAGGCGCTACTTCGAGGGCCAGCCGGCCTCGATCGCCTTGAGCACCGTCTCGGAATCCGAGCCGTTGATCCAGTCGATCATGCCCTTCCAGAAGGTGCCGGCCCCGACGGAACCGGGCATCAGGTCGGAGGCGTCGAAGCGGAACGTCGTCGCCGGGTCCTGCAGGATCTTCACTGCTTCCTGCAGCAACGGGTCGGACGCGTTGGCCGGGTCCAGGCCCTTGTTGGCCGAGAGCACCCCGCCGAGCTTCACCCGGGAGTTGGCCCACTCGGCGCTGGAGAGGTACTCCTGCACCTTCACCACCGACGGGTCGTCGCTGAAGGCACCGACGATCTCGCCGCCGCCGGTCACGGAGTTGCCCGCGCCGTCGATGGACGGGGTGACGAAGCCCCACACGTCCGCATCCGGGCCGACGGTGCCGCCGGCCTCGGTGATGAACCCGCTGAAGAACGACGCCTGGTGGTGCAGCGAGCAATCGCCCTTGACCAGGACATCGGCCACCGCACCGAACTCGGTGGCGTTGATGGAGGCCACGTCGCCGTAGCCGGCATTGACGTACTTCGGGTTTTTCAGGATCTTGCCGACCTCATCGAGCGCGGACTTGATCTTCGGGTCGGTGAACTTCACCTCGTTGTCGACCCACTGGTCGTAGACGTCCTTCCCGGACTGGCGCAGCACCAGGTCCTCGACCCAGTCGGTGCCCGGCCAGCCGGTGGCGTCCCCGGAGCCGAAGCCGGCGCACCAGGGGGCCTTGCCCTTGTCCTTCTCGATCTGCGCGGTCAGGTCCAGCAGCCCCTGCCAGGTGGTGGGGACCTCGTAGCCCTTGTCCTTGAATTCGGAGGGCGAGTACCAGATCCAGCCCTTGACGCTGGCCATCAGCGGGGCCCCGTACAGGGTGCCGTCGACGGTGCCGTACTTGGCCCAGTCCTCGGACCAGCCGGAGGCGACGTTGGCCTTGACTCCCTCGGGAGCCGGTTTGAGGAACCCGCGGGTGGCAAGGTCCCCCAGCAACCCGGGCTGCGGGAAGATCGCCAGGTCCGGGGCGTTGCCGCCCTGGGCGCGCACGGCGATCTGCGTCTCGAATTCCTTGGAGGACTCGTACTTGATCTTGATGTTGTTTTCCTTGGACCAGTCGGCCCAGGACTGCTCGAGCAGCTTGGCCTCGGCGTCGGCGATGGTGCCGTACAAGGTGACCTCTGCCTTGCCTGTCGCCGCACCGGATTCGGTGCCGGCGGCGCTGGATTCCGGGGCGCCCGGTCCCCCGCCGCAGGCGGTGAGCACCATGGCTGCAACCCCCAGGCCCGCCAGCGAGGCATACGCCTTTCCCCGTCGTGATGTTTTCATCATTCCTCCTGCTCGGCCGGGTGGCCGCGGCCACCCGGTTCGTTATAGGAAGGGGAAGCGGTGAGCCGTCGGCCGCGAGCGCCGCAAGGGGTGCCAGGCATCCAACGGGGGTGTGCCCCCATGGGAACGAGGCCTCCCCGGTCTGGACCACCGTGGTGTTCCCCCATGAAGGCGAAGGGCCTCCGCCCGCAAGGGACCGAAGCTCTCCTACTGCTCATCATGTAGAGCCGACACCCGTTTTTCAAGGGTTTGGGGCAACATGACGGTTTGAGCAATGACGAAGTGACTTGATCTTTTGGGTCGCACGAAGGGCCGTGGGGGCGGCCGGGCACTCCGTGGGGGCCGCGGGCGACACGGCCGGGATCCCCCGGGGCGCTTCACGCTCGGGGGAACCGGTGGCTAGGCTGGAGTAAGCCGGGCCTGCCGGAACGGAAGCAATGCGGCGCATGCTTGCGCCGGCATCCTACGCGGCGCCGAATCCGCCGCCAGAGAGATGGGAATCCAACACCATGCGTGAAGCCCTCGCCACCGGCGCCCCTTACCGTCGCCGTGATTTCAAGGCCGTGCTCTTTGACCTGGACGGGGTGCTGACCCCCACCGCCGAGGTCCATCGCGATGCCTGGGCGCAGCTCTTCAATGGCTTCTTCGCCGAGGCCGGCGTGACCCGCCCCTACACCGAGGACGACTACTTCGCGCTGGTCGACGGGCGCCCGCGGTACGAGGGGGTCGCCGCGGTGCTGGCTGATCGCGGGATCGAGCTTCCCTGGGGCCACGACACCGACGCGCCGGGCAGCACGAGCATCTGCGCGCTGGGAAACCGGAAGAACACGGTGTTCCGCGCGATCCTGCATTCGACCGGCATCGAGCCGTACCCCGGGTCGCTGGACTACCTTCGCCAGATCCAGGCCGCGGGGCTCGAGGTCGCCGTGGTTTCCTCCTCGCGCAACGCCGAGGAGGTGCTGGAAGCCGCGGGGCTGCGCGACGATTTCTCGGTGGTCATCGGGGGGCTGCAGGCCGCCGCGCGAAACCTGGCCGGCAAACCATCCCCGGACACCTTCCTGGCCGCGGCCAACGACCTGGGATGGTCGCCCAACGAGTGCGTGGTCGTCGAGGACGCGATCTCCGGGGTCCGGGCTGCCGCTGCAGGCGGCTTCGGGCTGGTGATCGGCGTGGGCAGGGACCAGCCGCACCAGGACCTGCGCGACGCCGGGGCCGACCTGGTGCTCGATGACCTGGATGAACTGGTCAACCAACGGGCCCGCGACGACTGGGAGCTGGACACCTGGTCCTACACCCGGGAGCATCCCCGTCCCATCGACCCGGCCGTGGAGCAGACGATCTTCTCGCTGGGCAACGGGTTCCTGGGGATGCGCGGGGACTCGCTGGGCATCGGGGAATGCACCGAGGGGATGTTCATCAACGGGTTGCACGAGACCTGGAAGATCCGCCACGCCGAATCCGCGTTCGGGCTCGCCGAGGCCGGGCAAACCATGGTCGCGGCGCCCGACGCGCGCACCGTGAGGGTCTACATCAACGACGAGGCCCTGGAGATCGGGCGCACCGAGATCCTCAAGGACGAGCTGCGGCTGGATTTCAAGGACGGCACACTGATCTCCGACACCCTCTGGCGCACCGCCGAGGGCCACCGGGTGATGGTGCGCACCCGGTCCATGGTCTCCTTCACCGAACGCCACCTGGCGCTGTTCCGCATCACCGTGCGGCTGCTCGATGCCCCCGCCCACGTCTTCGTGCAATCGGCGCTGATCGGCCAGTCCAATGCCCGGCCCATCCCCACCCCGGCCGAGTCCGACGCCGGGGAGGTGCCCTTCGACCCGCGCAAGTCCGAGCGCAGCGGCGAGGAGTCGCTGCTTTCCGGCGGGACCCGGGACAAGGACGGGATCTGCGCACTGAGCTACTACGTGCGCGGATCGAACATGTCGGTGGCCGCCGCGGTCTCCCACGTGACCCGCATCGCCGGGGAGACCACGGACTTCGTCGAGACCTCGACCGTCACCCCCGAGCGCGTCGAGCACACGGTTTCCGCCTACCTGGAGAAGGACGAGGCGCTGCACATCGACAAGTTCGCCTCCTTCCACTCCTCGCGGCGGCACGATGCGGCGGAGATGGTCAACCGGTGCGTGCGCGCGCTGAGCCACCTGGTCCCGCGCGGTGCGGACGAGCTGTTCTGGGCCCAGCGCGAGTTCCTCACGGTGTTCTGGGAGAACTCCGACGTGGTGGTGCACGCGGCGGATCCGCTGCTGCAGCGCGCCGTCCGCTGGAACCTGTTCGCGCTGGCGCAGGCCTCGGCCCGCTCGGACGGAATGGGGATCTCCGCCAAGGGGGTCTCGGGCAACGGGTATTCCGGGCACTACTTTTGGGACACCGAGATCTACGTGCTGCCGTTCCTCACGTACACCAACCCGCAGTGGGCGCGGAACGCGCTGCGTGCGCGGGTCTCGATGATCCCTGCGGCCCGGCGCCGGGCCGCGACGCTCAACGAGCACGGGATCCTCTTCCCGTGGCGCACCATCAACGGCGAGGAGGCCAGCGCCTACTACCCGGCCGGCACCGCGCAGTACCACATCAACGCGGACGTGGTGTATTCGCTGGCCCGCTACGTGGGGGCCAGCGGCGACACCGGGCTGCTGCTGGGGGGAGGCGCGGAAATCGTGGTGGAGACCGCCCGGCTGTGGAACTCGCTGGGGTTCTGGCGCGAGACCAGCAAGGGACGCAGCTTCCACATCCACGGGGTCACCGGCCCGGACGAGTACACCGCGGTGGTCAACGACAACACCTTCACCAACGTGATGGCGCGCTTCAACCTGACCTACGCGGTCGAGCTGATGGGCTACCTGGGGCGCGAATTCCCCGAGGACCACGCGCGCGTCGTCGAGAAACTGGGCATCGGGCAATCCGAGGTGCGGGACTGGTCCGATGCGGCGTCGGCAATGTTCATCCCGTTCTCCGAGTCGGTGGGCATCCACCCGCAGGACGCCGGGTTCCTGAACCGCGAGGTCTGGGACATGCCGGGCACCGGCCCGGAGCACCGGCCGCTGCTGCTGCACTTCCACCCGCTGGTGATCTACCGTTTCCAGGTGCTCAAGCAGGCGGACACGGTGCTGGCGCTGTGGCTGCGTTCCTCGGATTTCTCCGCGGAGCAAAAACGCGCCGACTTCGACTACTACGACCCGCTGACCACCGGGGATTCCACGCTCTCGGCCACGGTCCAGGCGATCCTCGCCGCGGAGGTCGGCTACCGGGATCTGGCCTTCGACTACTTCGAGCACGCACTGAACGTGGACCTGCTGAACCTGCACGGCAATGCGGCCGACGGGGTGCACGTGGCCTCCACCGGCGGGGTGTGGGCGGCGCTGGTCTACGGCTTTGCCGGGCTGCGCGACGACACCGGGGCCTGGCTCTTTGACCCGCGGCTGCCCGAGGACTGGGAGGGCCTGGAGTTCAATTTGCGTCGCAACGACTCCTCGGTGCACTTCCACCTCACGCCGCACACCTTCACCGCCTCGCTGCGGGCCGGGGACGACGAGGTGCACTTCTCGGTGCGCGGAGCCGCGCATGCGGTGTCCCCGCGGCACCCGGTGGTGTCCATCGAGCTGCACGGCCAGGGCCCGGTGCTTCAGGGCGAGCCGTCCATCGAGGCGGTCTTTGCGCTGCAGCGCGACGACGGCTCCCCGCTGACCTCCAGCATCAAGAAGCTGACCCACGAGGAGGAGCTGGCCAACGAGCCGCCCATCACCATCATCGGGTAGCTTGCCGGCGCAGCCCCGGCACAGCCCCGGCACGAAACCGGGGCACGAAAAACCGGGGCACGAAAAACCGGGCGGGACCCCCCAAGGGGGCCCGCCCGGTCCGTGTCGGCGGGGGGTGCCGGCCGCTAGCCGAGCTTGGAGTGGGTGGCCCCGCCGATGGCCTCGATATCCGTCGGCTCGGTGCCACGCACCTTGGCGATGGAACGCATCAGGTGGAAGACCACCAGCGTGGCGGCGGTGCCCAGCGCGATACCGCCGAAGTCCATGTTGCCGATCGACAGCACGTTGTCCCCGAAGAGCGCGATGGCGATGATCAGCCCGGTGCCGGCGGTCATCAGGTTGATCGGGTTGGAGAAATCGACCTTGTTCTGCACCCAGAGCCGGGCGCCGACGATGGCGATCATGCCGTAGAGCACGATGCCGGCGCCGCCGGCCACGCCGGCGGGGATGGTGTTGATCAGCACGCCGAACTTCGGGAGGAACGCCAGCGCGATGGCCACGGTGCCCGCGATCCAGTAGGCGGCCGTCGAGTAGACGCGCGAGGAGGCCATGACCCCGATGTTCTCCGCGTAGGTGGTGGTGCCCGAGCCGCCGCCGAACCCGGCGATCACGGTGGCGGCGCCGTCGGCCATCAGCGCCCGGCCGTTCACGTCGTCAAGCTCGCGCCCGGTCATCAGCGCCACGGTCTTCACGTGTCCCACGTTCTCGGCGATCAGCACGAACACCACCGGCAGGAACAGCGTCAGGGTGTCCAGGTGGAAGGCCGGTGCCGCGAAGTCGGGCAGGCCGAACCAGGCGGCCTGGCCGATGGCCGAGAAATCGACCTGGCCCTGCGCCCAGGCGGTGAGGTAGCCGCCGACGATGCCCAGCAGGATCGACAGGCGTCCGAGCATGCCGCGGAAGGCCACCGTGGTGACCACGATGGCCAGCACCGTGGCGAAGGTGGTCAGCGGAACCTCCGTGATCTTGTCCGTGGTGGTGGTGGCCAGGTTCAGCCCGATCAGCGCGACGATGGTGCCCATGACCACCGGCGGCATCAACGCGTGGATCCAGCCGGTGCCGGCCTTCTGCACGATGAGCCCCACGATGAACAGCGCGGCGCCGGCCATCACGATCCCGCCGAGGGCCCCGCCCATCCCGTGCGTGGCCATGGCCCCGGTGACGGGTGCGATGAACGCGAACGAGGAGCCCAGGTAGCTTGGCACCCGCCCGGCGGTGAGCAGCAGGAACAGCAGGGTGCCGACGCCGGTGAACAGCAGCGTGGTGGTGACCGGGAAGCCGGTGAGCGTGGGCACCAGGACGGTGGCGCCGAACATCGCCATGACGTGCTGGACGCCCACCGAGACGGTCTGCGGCCAGGCGAGGCGCTCGTCGGGGGCCACCACCGTTCCGGGGGAGATGGACTTGCCGTCGCCGTGCAGGCGCCAGCCGATGCCGAATCGGTTGCTCATGGGGTGGGGCCTTCCGGGAAGGGGCGGGAGTCGGGCGTCGGGGGCGCGCGGTGCACAGCGCAAAACCCCCTCGTGCATTTTACCCGCACGCCGCTCCCGGCAAGTCCCGCCCCCGCGCGCTTACCGGGCGGCCACCGGTTCACCGTGCCCAGCGGTCCGGGCGAGGCCGAGCCCCTCCGCGCGCTTGGTTCCGGCAGTCACCCCGGGGGCATCGGCAGCGGTCTGCGCGAAGAACGCCAGCTCATGGGCGCTGGATGCCTCGAACGCGCGCAACATCGCCGACCGGGTCCGGGCACCGGCGCCCGCGTGCACGGAGGCCACCAGGTCGATGGCCGCCGCGGTGGCGGCGTCGAACTCCGGGGAGGAATAGGTGGCCAGCCAGTCCGTGTACGGGTGGTGTTCGTGGTTGGCCGCTGCCAACCGGGTGCCGGTGTCCTGGTAGATCCAGAAGCAGGGCAGCAGGGCGGCGGCGAGCACCGCATAGTCGTCGGACGCGGCCAGCAGGTGGTTCAGGTACGCGGTGGTGGTCGCCGAGGGCTCCGGGACCCGCTCGTCGAGCCGCCCGCGGTGCAGCTTCAGCTCCTCCTCGAGGCAGCCGCTGGCGCTGGCCGCCCAGAAGCGCTGCGATTCGGTGTCCGGGGCCAGTTCCGCGGCCCGCGACATGCTGCGCGCATAGGTGCGCAGGTACAGGGCGTCCTGGCCCAGGTAGTCCTCGAAGTCCTCCCGGGCCAGTGACCCGTCCTTCAGCGCGCGGATGAACCCCAGTTCGTCGATGCCCGCGCGGATCGGTGAGATCCGCTCCCACCACTGCGCCAGCGGGTCGTGGGACTGCGCGGGACGGATTCCGTCCCAGAGCCCGGCGAAGTGGTTGATCGGGCCGTGCCCGGAGCCGACCGACAACTCGTCCGCGCGGGAGATCGCATCACTGAGCCAGGCCTTGGCGTGGCGCAGCGCCGTGCCCCAGTTCCCGGTGCGCGCGTAATACGTGGCCAGCGCGGCCGAGAGCGAGCAGCCGGTGCCGTGCGTGTTGCCCGTGGCATGGCGCTGGGATTCGACCTCCAGGAGCACCCCGTCGGCGTCGATGAGCGCGTCGCGGCAGCGCTCCGTGTCCAGGTGCCCGCCCTTGGCCAGCACCAGCACGTCGTATTCCGCCGCGAGCATGCGTGCCTGGGACACCGCGGAATCCCAGTCGACGGCCTCGGGACTGCGGGCCAGCACCGCCAGCTCGGGGATGTTGGGGGTGATCACGTCGGCATGGATAAAAAGCCGGCGCAGCGCCGCATCGGCGGCAGCATCCAGCAGCGAATCCCCGCTGGTGGCCACCATGACCGGGTCCAGGACCACGGCCGGCACGGCCGTGCCGGCGGCACCGCGGAGCTGCGCCAGCCAGCCGCCCAGCTCGTCGATGACCTGCGCATTAGCCAGCATCCCGATCTTGATCGCGTCGATGGAGATGTCCTCGGATATCGCGCGCAGCTGCTCGATGAGGAACCCGGCCGGGGGCACGTGCACGGCGCGCACGCCGCGGGTGTTTTGCGCGGTCAGCGCGCTGACCGCCGCCATCCCGTAGCCCCCGGCAGCGGCGATGGACTTCAGGTCGGCCTGGATACCGGCGCCCCCGGAGGGGTCGGATCCGGCGATGGACAGGATGTTCTTGGTGGAATTCATGGTGTTCATGGCGTTTCCCCTTCCCAGAGGCTGATCAGGTTGGCAGTTGCGGCGCGCGGGTCGTCGGCGGCGCAGATGGCCCGCACCACCGCCATCGAGGCGGCCCCGGAGGCCCGAACGGCAGGCACGTCGGTGGCGTCGAGCCCGCCGATGGCAACCACGGGTGCGTTGCCGCGGGCCACCGCGACCGCCAGGCCCTCGTAGCCCAGCGGCTCCGGGTGGTCCTTCTTCGTCGGGGTCGCATGCACGGCGCCGACACCCAGGTAGTCGATGGTGCCCGGGGCAAACGCGTTGAGTTCGTTGGCCGTGTCGATCTCCGCGTCGGTGGAGGCCGAAAGCCCCAGCACGGCGTGCGGCCCGATGAGCGTACGGGCCAGGTCGGCGGGGATGTCGGACTGTCCGATGTGCACGCCCTGCACGTCGGCGCCGGCGGCCCGGGCGGCCAGGTACACGTCGATGCGGTCGTTGACCAGCAGGGTTGCCCGCCCGGAGGTGTGCCTGGCGCAGGCCAGGACCCGGGCGGTGAATTCCCCGGACGGCAAGTCCTTGCAGCGCAACTGGATCGTGGTGACCCCGCCGGCCACCGCGGCGGCGGCGATGTCTTCGAGCGGGCGTCCGGCGGTGGAATTCGAGTCAAGGACCAGGTAGATTCCGGAGGCCATCAGGACAGCACCGCCGTGGCCGCGAGGTCGGCAGGGGCCAGTGCGTGCAGGGCGTCAAGGAAATGCACCGCGAAGCTTCCTGGCCCCGAACTGGCCGCCTGGGCCCGCTCGGCGGCGGCGGAGTAGAACGCGTGGGCCGCGACGGTGGCCAACAGCGGGTCCTGGGCCACGGGCAGGAAGGCCGCGCAGATCGCGCCGAGCGCGCACCCGCCGCCGGTCACCAGGGTGAGCATCTTGCTGCCGCCATGCACGTACACGGTGCGCGTTCCGTCGGTGACGAGGTCGGCCTCCCCGGAGACGGCCACGACGGCGCCGCTGCGCAGGGCCAGGGCCCTGGCCGCGGCCGCGGCGGAATCGACGGTGTCGATGGCCTCCACCCCGCGCCCGCCGGACCCGGCCTCGGCCAGCACCATGATCTCCGAGGCGTTCCCGCGGATCACCGTCGGGGTCAGGTCGCGCAGGCCCAGGGCGAAGTCGGTGCGCACGCGCAGCGACCCGACGGCCACCGGGTCCAGCACCCAGGCGGTGCCCCCGGCGTTGGCGGCGGCGACCGCCTCGGCCATGGCGGCGCGCTGCTCGGAATTGGGGGTGCCCAGATTCACCAGCACCGCGGAGGCCACGGACGCGAATCCGCCGGCCTCCCCGGGCACATCGGCCATCGCGGGGGAAGCCCCGGCGGCCAGCAGCACGTTGGCGGTGAAGTTGGTGACCACGGTGTTGGTCAACACCTGCACCAAGGGCGTGGAGGCGCGCAGCGCGCCCAGGGCACCGGCGAGCTCACCGGGTGAAAAAACAACTGAAGGCGCCATGGATCCCATGAGCAACATCCCTCCGCTAGTACGAACTAGATCAGGTTCTACGGGTCTTATCTCAGTCGGATCGCTGGCGCGCCGACACCCCGTGTCACTAGGCGCGAGCCTATCCCACCGCACGGGCGGGGCGTCAACTGCGCGTCGCGGCCTGTCGCGGCCAAGGCGCACGCCGTAGGCTCTAGGCATGGGCATCACCGAGAATCCGCATCCATCCACCGCGCCGCGCGAGTCGCGCGCGCTCAGCGAGCTCGAGCTCCCGCCGGTGGTGCCCGAATCAGCGGAAAACATCGTGGAGATCGTCGCCTCCATGCACGACGTGGTCGCCACCCGCTTGGCCCACCCGCGGCGCTTCCGCGCCTCCCAGCTCAAGGCCCTGGAGCGGATGCTGGAGGCGCACGAACAGGACTTCGTCGACGCGTTGGCCGATGACCTGGGCAAGAGCGGGGTCGAGGCGAAGATGACCGAGATCGACATGGTGCGCGCCGAAATCGACCACGCGCAGCTGCACCTCTCCGAATGGATGGAGTCCAAGGCGGTCAAGATCCCGCTCGCGCTGCACCCGGCGGCAGCCAAGATCGAGCCGCAGCCCCTGGGCGTGGTGCTGGTCATCGGCGCCTGGAACTATCCGCTGCAATTGATCCTCGCCCCGCTGGTCGCCGCCATTGCCGCCGGAAACGTCACGGTGCTCAAGCCCTCGGAGCTGGCCCCGGCCACCAGCGCGCTGCTGGGGCGGCTCGTCCCGCAATTCATGGACCGGCGGGCGTGCGCCGTGGTCCAGGGCGGCGCGTCGACCTCCAAGGTCCTGCTGGAACAACACTTTGACCACATCTTCTACACCGGCGGGGAGCGCGTGGGGAAGATCGTGGCCCGCGCGGCGGCCGAGCACCTGACCCCGGTGACCCTGGAACTCGGGGGCAAGTCCCCGGCCGTGGTCATGGACGGGTCCTCGGTGGCGGTGGCCCGCCGGCTGGCGTTCGGGAAGTTCATGAATGCCGGGCAGACCTGCGTGGCTCCGGACTACGTGCTGGCCGTCGGGGATGCGGCCCGGCACCTGGAAAAGCAGCTGTCCAAGGCCATCACCGGGTTCTACGGGAAGAACCCGCTGGCCAGCCGCGACTACGGGCGGATCGTGAACACCGCGCACTTCCAGCGACTGGTGGCCATGCTGGGCGACGGGGACGTGGTCATCGGCGGCGGGTACGACGAGGACACGCTGCAGATCGAACCGACGGTGATCACCAACATTCACCCGGATTCGTCCCTGCTGCGCGAAGAGATCTTCGGCCCGATCCTTCCGGTCATCGCGGTGGACAGCTTCGACGCCGCCGTGCGCTTCATCAACGCCCGTCCGACCCCGCTGGTCGCCTACCTGTTTTCCGAGAACCCGCGGCTGCAGTCGTCCTTCGGGGACCAGGTGCGTGCCGGGGCCATCGTGCACAACGCACCGAGCCTGCATCTGGCCGTCCCCTCGCTCCCGTTCGGGGGCGTGGGAGCCTCCGGCATGGGTGCATACCACGGGCGGCATGGGTTCGAGCGGCTCTCGCAGATGCGCGCGGTGATGGGCAAGACCACGGTGGTGGACACGCTCAAGGCCGTCTATCCGCCCTACACCTGGGCGAAGTCAAAGATCATCAAGCGCATGATGTAGATATGCCCATGCGCGCATATTCATGGGTTGTTGCCATGGTTGCGGGGCGGGCCCGGCGATGGCCGCGCCCGCCCCGCAACACCGGGCTCAGCCCAGGACGGTGTCGACGATGGTCTTGGCCTCGTCCTGCACCCGGGCCAGGTGCTCGGTGCCCAGGAACGACTCGGCGTAGATCTTGTACTTGTCCTCGGTGCCCGAGGGACGCGCGGCGAACCAGGCGTTTTGGGTGGTGACCTTCAGCCCGCCGATCTTCGCCCCGTTTCCCGGTGCTGTGGTCAGCCGCGCGGTGATCTTCTCCCCGGCCAGCGAATCGGCGGTGACGTCGGTGGCGGAGAGGTTGGCCAGGCGGGCCTTCTGGGCCCGGTCCGCGACGGCGTCCAGGCGCGCGTAGCTGGGGGCCCCGTGCTCGGCGGCCAGCGCGGCGTAGTGCTTCGACGGGGTGGAGCCGGTGACCGCGGTGATCTCGCTGGCCAGCAGCGCGAGCAGGATCCCGTCCTTGTCGGTGGTCCAGGTTCGCCCGTCACGGCGCAGGAACGAGGCTCCGGCCGATTCCTCGCCACCGAAGGCGCCGGTGCCATCCAGCAGGCCAGGCACGAACCACTTGAAGCCCACCGGGACCTCCACCAGGGTGCGGCCAAGCTTGGCGGCCACCCGGTCGATCATCGAGGAGGAGACCAGGGTCTTGCCGATCCCGGTGTCCTTGGACCAGCCGGTGCGGTGGGTGTAGAGGTATTCGATGGCCACGGCCAGGAAATGGTTGGGGTTCATCAGCCCGGCGTCCGGGGTGACAATGCCGTGGCGGTCGGCGTCGGCGTCGTTGCCCGTGGAGATGTCGTAGGCGTTGCGCGCGGCGACCAGCGAGGCCATCGCGTGGGCCGAGGAACAATCCATGCGGATCTTCCCGTCGGTGTCCAGGGTCATGAACGCAAAGCGCGGGTCCACCCCGGGGTTCACCACGGTCAGGTCCAGCTTGTGCCGCTCGGCGATCGCCCCCCAGTAGTCCACCGCGGCCCCGCCCATCGGGTCCGCGCCGATGCGCAGGCCCGCGGCGCGGATCGCGTCGAGGTCAAGCACCGAGGGCAGGTCGTCGACGTAGGAGGCGAGGAAATCGAAGGAACCGATCTTGCCATTCAGGCGGGCTGCGCCCAGCGAGGTGCGCTTGACCCCGTCCAGCTTGGCCTCCAGCAGCTCGTTGGCGCGGTTGGCGATCCAGGAGGTGGCATCGGTGTCGGCCGGTCCGCCGTGCGGGGGGTTGTACTTCAGCCCGCCGTCGGCCGGCGGGTTGTGCGAGGGGGTGATGATGATGCCGTCGGCGCGCGGGGCCGAGGGGTCGGCGTTGTGCCTCAGGATCGCGTGGCTCAGCGCGGGGGTGGGGGTCCAGCCGTTGCGCGCGTCCGCCAGGACCGGCACGTCGTTGCCGGCCAGCACCTCCAGCACCGTGTCCTGGGCGGGGTCCGAGAGCGCGTGGGTGTCCTTGCCGACAAACAGCGGGCCGGTGATGCCCGCGCCGCGCCGGTATTCGACGATCGCCTGGGTGACGGCGGCGATGTGGTCCTCGTTGAAGGAGCCGTTGGTGGAGGTGCCGCGGTGCCCGGAGGTGCCGAAGGCCACGCGCTGGGCGGGGTCGGACGGATCCGGGTGGATGTCGAAGTACGCGTCGCGCACCGCTGAAAGGTCGATCAGGTCTTGGGGCAGTGCCGGGGTCCCGGCGCGAGGATGGGCCATGGCACCAGTTTCTCATTGATTGCCCGGCGGTGCCCCGCCCGGGTCGTGGGGCGCCGGGCGTTCAGGGGCGGCGCGGGAGCGCGATGACGTGTTCGGCCAGGGTCCGGGCGGGGCCGGTGAGCAGCGTGTCGGGCACCGAATGGTCTTCCCCGTCGATGCTCAGCGACCAGGTGAACGCATCGCGCACCAGGGACGGGGCCTTGGCTTGCTCCAGCGCCCGCAGCTCGTCCAGGGCGGCGCGGGCAATGCGGAGCCAGACGGCCTCCTGTTCGTGCGCGGGGTGTTGCGCATGGAGTTCCAGGATCCCGGTGCGGGAAATTCCGGCGACCCCGCCGGAGCGCGCCACGCGGATGACCAGCACTTCGTTGCGGTTCTCAGCCACGGACCGCCTCCTGGACGACGGGTTCGACCCCGACGGCGTCCCAGGCTTCGGCCAGGGCCCGCTCGACGGCGGATCCGGCGCCGTGGTCGCGGCGGGCCTGGAGCAGGGTCTGTTCGGCGAAGGTGCCGAAGTCCGCGTCCTGCGGCAGGGCGCGGGTGGCGATCACGTTGAACCACAGGGACCCGGCGGTTTCCCAGGCGTTGCCGCCCAGCGCGGTGGCGAAGAGATGGAAGGCGTGGTTGGGGATGCCGGAGTTCAGGTGCACCCCGCCGTTGTCCTCGGCCGTGTCCACGTAGCCGGCCATGGATGCCGGTTGCGGGTCCTTGCCCAGGATCGGGTCGTCGTAGGCGGTGCCCGGGGCGGCCATGGAACGCAGCGCCACGCCCTGGACGACGTCGGTGAACAGCCCCTTGCCGATCAGCCAGCTGGCGGACGCCGCGTCGTCGCCGGCCACGAACTGCTCCACCAGGGCGCCGAAGACATCGGCGATCGACTCGTTCAGTGCTCCGGATTGGCCCCGGTAGTCAAGGTTGGTGGTGTATTGCAGCAGCCCGTGCCCCAGCTCGTGCGCGATCACCGACAGCGAGGAGGTGAAGGAATTGAAGATCTCCCCGTCCCCGTCGCCCATGACCATTTGGGTGCCGTCCCAGAACGCGTTGTCGTAGTGCTGCCCGTAGTGCACGGTGCCGCGCAACACCAGCCCGGCGCCGTCGAGGCTGGAGCGCTTGAACATGTCGGCGAGGAACCCGTAGACCTCGCCCAGCCCGTCGTAGGCGCGGTTTGCGTCCGTATCCCGCCCCGGGTCCTGGCCCTCGGTGCGCACGGTGGTTCCGGGGGTGGTCTCCGCACCCCGGGCGTCGGAAACAACCCGCACCAGGCGACCGGCCGGGTCCAGCAGCCGGGCGATGTCGGTGTGCGTGGTGGCCCGCGCGTGCAGCAGTGCCTGGTCCAGCAGCAGCGTTTGGCGTGCGCGGGTGGCGATGCGGCGACGGGTTTCGCGGCCCGGGCCCGCGTGTTCGCCGTGCGCGCCCGGAAGGTCCCGGCCGCCTTCCACCGGCGGGTGCGCGATGAATTCGCGCATCGCCGCCGGGGCTTCCCACGCCCCGTCGCAGGCGGCCATCGACACCAGCAGGTACGGTGGCACCGCATGGTGCCGGGGGTGGGGCTTTGCGGCTGGAGGTTGGGTTTCCTTGTCCATGGTGCCAACTCTCCCACCGGATCCTGAGCGGCCGATGTGAGCGCGCTGTGGCCGGGATCGAACGCTGGACCTGGGGCGGGCCGGCGCCGCGTCGAAGGACGCGGCGTGCGGGACACCCTCCCGCCGCACTAGCCCGGGCACGGAAGGGAAACCCCTTGGCCACGCACGAAAAGGACCCGAACGAGCCCGACGCGGGGGCCGTCGTTCGACGATCCGAAGGACCCGCGCTGGTCGCGGAACCCGCATGAGGCGCGTCCCCGCAACCCCTGCCGGCAGATGCCGTTGGATGCGCCACCGATGGCCGGGAGACCGGAGGGCCAAGGGTACGGTTTCGCCGGCCAGGGCAACCGGCCAAGGCAACCGGCCGGGACAGAACGGGGGATGGAGCCGGGGCCCGCCCCCTTGCGGTGTTCGGGCCGGTCATCGGCCACATGATGCTGGGTATGCGGGTGATCGTGATCATCTTCGGCTACATGTTCATCGGATGCGTCCCCGGCTCCTGGGCGTTTTGCCCGTTGCCGGCTCGCTTGTTGTTGCCGCGGTGCCCGCCACCACGCCCAGTCGGCTCCATCGGGCTTCGCGCTGGCCTTGAACCGGGGATGGGCGAGGTGCCGGATCGTCGCTAAGCTGGGGAACCGGAAGCCGCGCCCGCACTGCACGAATCTCCGTGCAGTGCGGGCCGGGTCGCTGGAGGGGGAAGGAAACCATGGCCGAGGACGAAGTCGGAGGGCACGAGCCCGCGGCGGATCCGTCGTTTGACGATCCGAACGACCCGCGCTGGTCGCGGAACCCGCACGCGGCACCACCGCGCAACCCGTACCTGGACATGCCGTTGGATGCGCCGCCGGTTGCCGGGGCGCCGAACGGTCGCGGGTACGGATTTGCCGGGCAGCACGCCGGGCAACGGGCGGGCGGCCAGCCCGGCCACCCGCAGCACTACCCGACACCGGGCTACCCCCAACCCGGATACCCGATGCCGGTCCAGCAGCCGGCCGGCGCGTTGGCGATCGTGTCGCTGGTGACCGGAATCATCGCGGTGCTCACCGGCGGGATGCTGATTTTCCCCCAGATTGCGGCGGTCATCTGCGGCCACTTGGCGTTGAAGCGGGAACCGCACATGCGCGGAATCGCCATTGCCGGGCTTGTGACCGGCTACCTGATGCTGGGGTTCATCGTGCTGGGGGCGCTTTTCCTCATCACCGTATTTTCCGCCTCGATGAGTTCCTGGTAGCGCGAACCCCTTCGAGGACACGCGAAAACAGCGGCCACACCCGGGCTTGGAAGCCGGGTGCGGCCGCTGTTTTCATGCGGGAAGTGCGCGGGAAGGCCCTAGCGGACCTCGCCCATCAGCTTCTTCAGGGCAGGTGCGGAGAGCAGCAGGGCAATGCCCAGCACGATCGCGGTGCCGCCCAGGGCCAGGAAGTAGGTGATCTCGTTGCCCTCGGTGTAGAAGCCGGCCAGGATTCCGGCCAGCGTGGTGCCCAGGGACACCGAGAGGAAGAACAGCGCGATCATCTGCGTGCCGAAGGCCGCCGGCGCCAGCTTGGTGGTCACCGACTGGCCGATGGGGCTCAGCAGCAGCTCGGCCAGGGTGCACAGCAATAGGATCCCGACCAGTGCCAGCAGCGGGGTCTTCTCCAGGGATTCAAGCGGGATGAAGACCAGGAACGCGATCCCGACGATCATCAGCGAGGCGGAGAACTTCGCCACGGTGCCCGGCTGGCGGGTGCCCAGCTTGGTCCACAGGGCCGCGAATACGCCGGCGAGCACGATGATGAACACCGGGTTGATCGACTGGACCCAGGAAGCGGGCATTTCCCAGCCGAAGATGGTGCGGTCCAGGCGTTCCTGCGAGTACACGGCGATGAACGTGAACTGCTGCTGGAACAGTGCCCAGAACGCAGCCGAGGCGACGTACAGCGGGATGAAGGCCAGCACGTGCTTGCGCTCCACCGTGGTGACGCGCTTGGAGCGCAGCATCAGGGTGAAGTAGATGATGGAGGCCGCGATGACGGCCAGCGCGATGGCGTTGGCCAGCGTTGCCGGGGTGACGATCTTCAGCGAGAAGAGCGCCACGACCACGACGATGAAGCCCACCAGGTACAGCGCGTACTTCTTGCGTGCGCCGGCCGGCAGCGGGTTGGCCACCACGTGGACGGATGCCGGAAGGTCCTTGCGGCCCATCATATAGATGCCCACGCCCACGGCCATGCCGACCGCGGCGGCGGCGAAGCCGATGTGGAAGCCCCAGCGCTGGTGCAGGAAGCCGGTGAGCAGCGGGCCGAGCAGGCCGCCGATGTTCACACCCATGTAGAAGATCGAGAAGCCGGCATCGCGGCGGGTGTCTTCCTTGGAGTACAGGGAGCCGACCAGGGCCGTGGCGTTGGCCTTGAGCCCGCCGGAGCCCACGGCAACCAGGACCAGGCCGATGGCCAGCCCCACGGCTCCGGGCAGCGCCGCCAGGGCGATGTGGCCGGCCATGATGATGAACGCCGAGGAGAGCAGGACCTTTTCGGAACCGAGCAGTCGGTCCGCGAGCCAGGCGCCGAGGATGGTGCTCAGGTAGACGGCGCCGCCGTAGGCGCCGACCAGGGAGAGTGCCAGGTCCTTGGACAGGCCGAGCCCGCCCTCGACGACGGAGAAGTACATGTAGTACGCCAGGATCGCTTGCATCCCGTAGAAGGAGAATCGTTCCCACATCTCGATGCTGAACAGGTTCGAGAGCGTTTTGGGGTGGCCGAAGAAATTGGTCGAGGACCGGTCCTTCAGCGGGGTGGATATAGACATGCAATCAATTTTTCGCCCGTGACGTGCGCCATGCCTACTTTGTAGACCAATCTCACATTGTGGTCAGTTGGGCGGCCAGTGTCAGCAGCATGGCCTCGGAGCCGGCCCTGCCGATCATTTGCACTCCCATCGACAACCCCGCGGCGGTGGTGAGCGTCGGAACGGTGATGGCAGGAAGCCCCGAGACATTCACCATCGAGGTGTAGGGCGTGTATTGGCATTGGCGCATGTAGTCGGTGTCGGCGTCCTGCGAGGTGTAAAAGCCGATTTCCGGGGGAGCGAACGCCATCGCAGGAGTGAGCACCACGTCATAGCGGCCCCACTGGGTACGGAAGTCCGCGGCGATGCCCGTCAACCGGGCGGCGGCCTCCAGGCTGGTCTTGTGCCCGCGCGCCGTGGCGCGTTCACGGAAGGACCGGGCCAGGGTCCCCAGCTTCGCCTCCCTGCCCGGCGGGATCGGTGCGGCAGCCAGCCCGCTGGTCCACACCGTGGCAAAGGTTTCGGGGTAGGCGCTGTCGTAGAAGATTTCCGCCTCCTCCAGGTGGTGGCCCCGGGCGCGCAGGGACTTGAAGCCCGCATCCAGCGCCGCATGGGCGTCGGATGAGAGCTTGATCGCATACGCCGAGGCGAAGGGGCTGGCGGTGCTGACCCCGATGCGCAGCCCGCGCAGCGCATCCACTGTCCCCTCGCCCAGCGACTCGAGGTAGGTTCCCCGTTCGGGGTCGACCATCGCGTCCATGAGCAGGGCCGCGTCCAGCGCGGTGCGCGCCAGCGGCCCGGAAACCGTGAGCCGCGGTGCCCCGAAGGTGTCGACGGTGCCATCGAGGATGTCGCTGGGGATGGTGCCCAGTCCGGGCTTGAGTCCGATCAGCCCGCATGCCGAGGCCGGGATGCGCACCGAGCCGCCGCCGTCATTGCCGGGGCCGAAGGGCAGCATGCCGGAGGCCACGGCCGCGGCCTCCCCGCCGCTGGAACCCCCGGCGGAGCGGGTCGGGTCCAACGGGTTGCGGGCGGGCGGGGCCACGTCGTTTTCCGAGTGGCAGCTCAGCCCGAATTCCGGCACCTGGGTCTTGCCCAGTGAAATTGCGCCGGCCCGCGACAAAGTCGCCACCAACGGGGAATCCTTCTGCGCGAGGGCCGGTTCAAATGCCGCGGTCCCGTAGCCGGTAGGCACCCCGGCCACATCGAGCAGGTCCTTGTAGGCCAGCGGCATGCCGTGGAGCATGCCCGGGGCCCGCCCCGCGGCAAGGTCGGAGTCCGCCTGCGCGGCTGCGTCCATGGCCCGCTCGGCGGTGACGGTGACGAAGGATCCCAGGGCGGGGTTGAGCGCCTCGATGCGTTCCAGGAAGTGGGCGGCTGCCTCGCGGGCACCCACTTCCCCGTGGCGCAGCGCATTGCGAAGTTCCAGCGCTGTCAGCTCGGATATCTCGGTCATCATGGACTCCTTTGCAAACATGTGGCCACCGGTGGCGCCCGCCATGGGGCGTTGCCTGTGGGAGGAAGCGGGCATGGGTCTGACTTGAGACTAGTACGGGTTGGGCGTTGCGGCCCCGTTGCGCCCGGAAGCGCCAGTTTGCCTCGGTGAAACGTCCCGTTCGAGGGGCGCAACATCCGCTTCACCGAGGCGGTGGCCGAACACCCCCGGGCGCTAGGCTGGATGTCAACAGGGAATCCGGCGAGCCAAAGGAGAGCCATGAGTGATTTTGAAACGGTTTCAGTCGACCAGGTGCCTGCCGGCGCACTGATCCTGGATGTTCGCGAAGAGTACGAATGGTCCGAGGGGCACGCCGCCGGGGCAATCCACATTCCGCTGGGCGACCTCCCGGTCCGCTACGGGGAACTCGACCCGGACGAAGACACCTACATCATTTGCCGCACCGGCGGACGCTCGGCGCAGGCCGCCGCGTGGCTGGTCTCGCAGGGCTACACCGCGTTCAACATCGCGGGCGGGTCCGGGGCCTGGCTGGAAGCCGGGCTGGCACTCAAGAGCGAAAACGGCCAGGAGCCCAACGTCCGATGATCTATACCTATCTGGGTCCCGCGGGGACCTTCACCGAGGCCGCACTGCTGCAGGTTCCCGACGCGAGGGATTCCAAGCGCATCCCGGCAGCGAACGTGAACGCCGCACTGGAGATGGTCCGCGCCGGGGAAGCCGACGCGGCGATGGTCCCGATCGAGAATTCGGTCGAGGGCGGTGTCACCACCACGCTCGACGCCATCGCCACCGGCGAGGCCCTGCAAATCATGCGCGAGGCCCTGGTGACCATCACCTTCGTGCTGGCCGTGCGCCAGAACATCGATTCCCTCGAGCAGATCCGCTCCGTGTCCACCCACGGGCACGCCTGGGCGCAATGCCGCAATTGGGCCGAATCAAACATTCCGCAAGCGGAATTCATCCCGGCGTCCTCGACCGCCGCCGGAGCACTGGGGCTGCTGGACGACGAGGCCACCCACGACGCGGCGATCTGCTCCCCGCTGGTCGCCGAGGAACGCGGGCTGAAGATCCTGCGCACCGGCATCGAGGACAACGCCGGGGCCGTCACCCGGTTCGTGCTGGTGACCCGCCCGGGACCGATCCCGGCGCCGACCGGCGTGGACAAGAGCACCGTCATCCTGCCGCTGGCCGAGGACCGCCCGGGCGCCCTGATGGACATCCTGGAACAGTTCGTGGTGCGCGGGGTGAACCTCAGTCGCATCGAGTCGCGTCCCACCGGCGAGGGAATGGGCAAGTACTTCTTCTCCGTGGACGTCGACGGGCACCTGGCCCAGCAACGCGTGGCGGACGCATTGACCGGCCTGCACCGGGTCTGCCCCGACCTGCGCTTCCTGGGTTCCTATCCGGCGGCCCAGGGCCTGTCATCTTCCGTGGATGCGCACAACTCCGACGACGCGTTCTCCAAGGCGCAGCAGTGGGTTTCCGGGCTCAAGTCGCGCCTGGCCAACTAACGCCGGCAGGAGCACTGGCCGGGCACCGCCGCGAGACCGACCCGCCGGCGGTGTCAGGCGAGGCGGATCTTCAGCGACGCGGGCCTCACTGAGACGCTCAAACCGTTCACGAGCCCCGTGCCGTCCCCGTCGATCTGCGTGTTCATGGGTTCGTGGCACCTCAACGTCAAAGAGGCACTCGGGTAGAAGCCCATCACCGGTATGGCGCCGCGGGCCCTGAAGGCCGTCTTGAGGAAGATCCAGCCCCAACCGGCCGCGCTGCGCGGGCTGAGCACCACCACGTCCAACACGCCGTCGTCGACCTTCGCCTCCGGAACCAGATCCAGGCCTTGCAGCTTCCCGCAGTTGGCGAAGAGCACCGAGCGCACGCTACGGGTCTGTTCGCTTCCGCCGTCCAGCGCGATCGAGATCTTCTTGCGTTTGCCCGGCAGGTGCCGGAAGCCGGCCTCCGAGTAGGCCAGCCAGCCGACCTTGGCCTTGAGCTCCTCGTTGGTGTCGTCCATGACGTCGGCATCCGTGCCGATCCCGGCGATCACCAGAAACGCGTGTTCGCTGCTGCTCCCGTCAACGTGGCTCAGGGTGACAGAGCCGGTGTCGATGGTGCGCACCGGGCCGCGGACGGCCCCGAAGGCCGCGGTGCCGATGTCCTCGAGGGGCACCTCGACATTGCGGGCCAGAAGGTTCCCGGTGCCCAGCGGGATCAGCCCGAGGGTTGCCTCGGTGTCGCGCAGGACCTCTGCCACGGCGCGCACCGTTCCGTCCCCGCCCGCGGCGATGACCACGTCGCATCCGGCCTCCAGCGCCCGGCGTGCGGCACCCTGGCCCGGATCCTCTACCGTGGACTCCATCACCAATGGCTCCACCAGGCCGGCCTCGGCGCACACGTGCTGAACCGCGGAGATTGCTTCATCGGTGCCTGACTTGGACGGATTCACCACCAGCGCGACCTTGCGCGCCGAGGTGGCGACGCCGACGACGGGCGACAGGGAAGCGGGCCGGTTGCGGTCAACGAGCCTGCGCACGGAGAGCCAGCTAATCGTTGCGGCCGCGCCCGCGGCACCGGCGCTGATAAGGGCAAAGAGTCGATTGCGTTGCATAGTCTCCCCAGACTAACGGGCATTGCTAGGCTTAGGGCGTGATCGACGTAAAACTACTCAGTGAAAATCCAGATACCTTCCGCGCTTCGCAGCGCGCCCGCGGGGCGGATGAGTCCCTGATTGATGCGATTTTGGCCGCCGATTCGGCGCGCCGCGAGTCGATTGCATCCTTTGAGGCGCTGCGTGCCCAACAGAATGCCTTCAGCAAGAAGGTCGGAGCGGCCAAGGGCGAGGAAAAGCAGGCCCTGCTCGCCGAGGTCAAGGAGCTCTCGCAGAACGTGAAGGCCGCCCAGGCGGCCTCCGACGAGGCAGCCGCGGCCTACAACGCGCTGCAGCGCTCCATCCCCAACCTGATCCTGGACGGGGTGCCCTCCGGCGGCGAGGACGACTTCACCGTCGTCAAGCACGTGGGTGCACCGCGCGATTTCGCCGCCGAGGGCTTCGAACCGCGCGACCACCTCGAGCTCGGCGAATTGCTCGGCGCCATCGACATGGAACGCGGTGCGAAGGTTTCGGGTTCCCGTTTCTACTTCCTCAAGGGTGTCGGCGCCCGCCTGGAAATTGCGCTCATGAACATGGCGTTGGACCTGGCCCTGCAAAAAGACTTCATCCCGATGATCACCCCGACCCTGGTCCGCCCCGAGACCATGCAGGGCACCGGCTTCGACGTCGAGCACGACGACGAGATCTACAAGCTCGAGCGCGACGACCTGTACCTGGTGGGAACCTCCGAGGTGGCCCTGGCCGGCTACCACGCCAACGAGATCCTTGATCTGTCGGCCGGTCCGACCCGCTACGCCGGCTGGTCCTCCTGCTACCGCCGCGAGGCCGGTTCCGCGGGCAAGGACACCCGCGGCATCATCCGCGTGCACCAGTTCAACAAGCTCGAGATGTTCGTCTACTGCTCCGCGGAGGAATCCGAGGCCGAGCACGCCAAGCTCCTGGCCCTGGAAGAGGAAATGCTCGCCAAGGTCGAGCTGCCCTACCGCGTCATCGACACCGCTGCCGGGGACCTGGGCATGAGCGCGGCGCGCAAGTTCGACTGCGAAGCCTGGGTCCCGACCCAGGACGCGTACCGCGAACTGACCTCCACCTCCAACTGCACCACCTTCCAGGCCCGCCGCCTGAACATCCGCGAACGGGAAACCGGCGTCGACGGCAAGCCGGGCAAGACCCGCTCGGTGGCAACGCTCAACGGCACCCTGGCGACCACGCGCTGGATCGTCGCGATCCTGGAGCACCACCAGAACGCCGACGGTTCGGTCAACGTGCCCGTCGCGCTGCGCCCGTACCTGGGTGGCATGGAAGTGCTTCCCCTCCTGTAGGTCACCGCGCCGCGTGCGCCGGAAGAACCCGAAGGGGGATGCGGTCGATGCCGCACCCCCCTTCGGCGACTGGTGCGCATTCGAGTCCCGGCGGCACCGCAGGTTCGGGGGAGGTTCATCCACCGTTCAGGACACATTGTGGGTTGGCTCATGTCGGGAACCGGAATTTGATGCTTCACTGGATGAATGACAGTTATGACAAGAACCGGCATCGAAGACCGGTCACAAGCAACCGAAACCTACATGATCTGCCTTGACGTCGACGGCACCCTGGTCAACCACGACGGGAAAATGAGCCAGGCGGTCAAGGATGCGGCGCGCGCCATCGTCGCGGCCGGCCACGAGGTCGTTATTTCCACCGGCCGTTCGCTCGGGGCGACCCTGCCGGTCATCCAGATGCTCGGCATCGAGAGCGGCTACGCGGTGTGCTGCAACGGCGGCGTCACCGTCCGCATCGATTTGTCGCTGGAGGACGGCTACGAGGTCGTCGAACGCAAGACCTTCGACCCGGCCCCGGCACTGCGCGCCCTGGTCAAGGCGCTGCCCACCGCCAAGTATGCGCTGGAAGACGATGCGGGGCGATTCCTGTCCACCGAACGCTTCCAGGATGCCAGCTTCGGCGTTGTCGCCACCCCGGTGACGCTCGATGTGATGCTCGCGGCCACCGCGGTGCGCCTGGTGGTCTTCTCCACCGACGCAACGGCCGAGGAATTCGGCGAGGCCGTCGGCGCCATGGGCCTTTCCGGTGTCACCTACTCGGTGGGCTGGACCGCCTGGCTGGACATCGCAGCCGAGGGCGTCACCAAGGCCAGCGGCCTCGAGGTGCTGCGCGAGAAGCACGGGTTCGACATCGAGGCAACCATTGCCGTGGGCGATGGCCGCAACGACATCGAGATGCTCGCCTGGGCCGGCCGCGGCGTGGCCATGGGCCAGGCCCCGGACGAGGTCAAGGCCGTGGCCGACGAGATTGCCGCGGGTGTCGACGACGACGGGTTGGCCGCGGTGCTGCAGGACATCCTGGGCGAGGCCGTCCGCGCCTGAGCACGCCCGGCCAACATCTGCACAGACGGATCGCCGCCCGCGCGGGGGAGTCTTCCCCGCCCGCGAGCGGCGATCCGTCGCGTTAACGGCCCCGCAGTTCCCGGGTCCGGCGCACGTCGATGCTCACATGGAACGCCCTGGCCATGTCACGCTCGCTTGTGGCGCCGTCGAAGAGCCCGGCGAAGAGCAGCAACGGAGCGGCCCAACCGGGCATGATCCGGTAGAACATGACCCGGATACCCCGCCAGCAGCCTGGGCCGCGCCGTTTTCCAGGCGCACGATCCGGGTCCCCGCAACCAGGGTGCCGAGCGTGATCCCGGTGAAGCAGGACCTGCCGTAGAGCAGCGTGGACGCCGGCGCGAAGATGACCGCCGCGGCGGCCTCGCCTGGCAGGGCGCAGGCCAGGGCAAGGCAGAGCGCCAGCGGGATCCTCCGCAGCTGCGGCTGCGCGCCCCAGCTGCCATCGCGGAACTGCGATGGGACCAGCTCGAAGCACGAATCCATGGCCGCCTTGGGGAGCGCGGATTGCGGAGCAACGTGTTCGGGGGCATCGTTCCCGCGCCCGTGGGCGGCTTCGAGGCCGGTCGGGTCATCGAGCGGCGCCTCGTGCGGGTGCTTCTTGAGGATGCTGATGTGGAAGCGACGGCATTGGGGGATGTTCTTGCCGTCGGTGTTCGGGGCCGCCAGCGGCGGGCCAATCGGGCACGCCACCCAGACGACGGTGCGCACGATCATGGCCCGGCCGCCGCGCAGCATCCCGGGTGCCGACCCGTCGCGCAGCCTCACGATGCGGGTGCCGCACAACAGGGTCCCGATGGTGTGTGCCGAAAAGCAGATGAAGCCGTAGACCCAGGCGGTCGCGACGGCGACGAGGATGGCGCTTGCGACAGCCTTGGCCGGGGTGCCACAAGTCGAACTCCCGACGAAGGTGTGCTGCACCGCACCCGCCGCCAGGACGATGAGCGCTTCAACGGACGCGGCGCAGAAGGCGCGCCAGTCGTCGGCCAGGAATGCCCAGTTCCCGGTGGGGAAGCGCCAAGGGACGCCGGTGCGGCGGCGAAAACCATCTATATTTTCTCCAATTGATGCGGTTACCGGGTAATCCTACGTGGTTCGCTGGGATGCCCGGCGCGCCGTGCGTGTGCTTCCGATGCCCGCACACTTCCCGGGACACAGCGCAGCCGACAGCCCCGGGCGATTCGACTGGCTATGCTTAAACCCATGAAACGCGCCGGAATCCTCGCCCTGTCCCTGCTCGGTGCCGCGACGCTGCTGGCCGGGTGCACCTCCCCGGACGTCATCTGCAACACCGGGGAGCCGAGCCTCGAGGAAGCCATGGACCACCTGGTTGCCTCGACGCTGGCCGGGGACCAGGTCGAGGTCTGCCGGGTGACCACCACGGGCGGGACGGACACCGTCGGGGAGCAATTCGATCGCCTGGCGGCGCAGCTGAAGGATCTGGGCGTCGCGGCCGATTTCACGGTGAAGCCGGTGCCGGATTCGACCATGGGGCATTGGTCCGAACTGACCCTGAGCACGCCCAGCCACCCGGAGGGGGAACGCTTCGACGTGTTCGAGCGCGGCGGGAAGTACACGATCGGGTGGCTCGAGTTCGAGCAGGACCCGCTGCCTTCCCCGTCCGCGACGAAGTAGCGCCGCCTTTCGGCTCCTCCGATATCAGATGGCGAAGAGCCCGATGACCACACCCATCACCAGGAATGTCACCAGCTCGTGGAGGCAGTTCAACGCGGTGAGCCCCACGGGCCGGCCCTCGAAGGCGTCGTGGGTGATGAAGCGTGCCGCGGTGAAGCCGCCCCACAGGATCAAGGCGGTCAGCAAGGCGTTGGTGAGGTAGGACCCGCCATAGAAGTCAAAGGACAGGTACGTCGCACCGGCCAGGACCCAGGCGCTGATGAAGCTCACGACGAGGGTCACCAGGATCGGGACGACGGCGCTCTTGCCGCTGCCGGGAGTCACCTTGGCCACCCGCATCCAATAGTTGCCGAACACCTTCGGGGTGTACCAGATGCTGCCGACCACCATGGTCGAAATCGTGGCCACAATTACGGCGATCCAATTAATTTCCGGAACCATCGTTTGCTCCTCGTGCCATCGTGCGGGGCCATGTCACCGGTCCCCGGTATACGGGTCATCAATATCGCCGATACTACGGCCAAAACCAGTGGCTGACTAGGGGTCCGGGGATTCCTGGCGGACTAGGCCCCGGCCGGCTCGTCGGGGAATTCGCTCCAGCGCAGCAATCGGGCGGCTGCGGGCCGCGCCGCCCATTCCTCGACCCATGCCGAGCGAACCACGGCCTTGGAAACGGCCTGGGCGCTGATGCCCAGTTCGGCGGCGACATGCTTCTGCTGTCCGCGCACCCCCGGGGTGAGCAGGTCGAGCACGGCCCATTCGGCCACGCTGCGGGTGCTGACAATCTGCCCGAGTAGGCGCAGCACCGCCTCGGCCTCGCCGGCGATGGCCGCCTCGGGGCCGACGACACACAGCGGGATCCGCTCCCCGGTGTGCTCGGAGCGCTCCACGGCCGTGTGCGCATAGCCCAGCGCGGTGCCCTGGAGGTATTGCGCCTCGCGGGGCACCGGTTCGTACAGGCTGCCCACGCCTAGTCCGACCACCCAGTGGTGGCTGCGCAGCGCCCGCAGCACCGCGTCCACCGCGTCCTCGGCACGCTCGGGGACCCCGACCAGCACGGCGGGGCCGGAGCGCTGGAACGGCGCAAGCGTCGGGACGTGCGCGAGGGTGCGCAGCATTTCATCGCCGAGGTCGCCGTCGGCGCGTCGATCGCGTTGTTTCAGGGTTACGACATACACATTCCCAATTATGCAGCGAAACCCGGCTTTCGTCTGGATGTACGCGGGTTTCCACGCGGCCGCGAGGTGGCCGTCGGCGGTTCCGTTGCTACGGGGCGGCCGTGGGGACTTCTTCGGCGGGAGCATCCGTGCGGAGCTTGATGATGCAGAAGCGCAGGAAGAGCTGGGTGACCGGTCCGATGGCCACGGCGTACAGGACGGTTCCGAAACCGACGATGCCGCCCAGGAGCCAGCCAATGGCCAGCACGATGACCTCGACGCCGGTGCGCGCCACGCGCAGGCTGATTCCGGTGCGCGCATGCAGCCCCGTCATCAACCCGTCGCGCGGGCCCGGGCCGAGCTGGCTGCCGATGTACAGCCCGCCGCCGAGTCCGTTCACCAGCAGGGCGGCGATGAACATGGCCAGCTGTGCGGGCAGGCCGTGGGCCTCGGGAATGATCGCCAACCCGATGTCGGCAGCAATGCCAAGCCAGATGACGTTGGCGATGGTGCCCAGGCCGGGCATCTGCCGCAGGGGGATCCAGAGCAGCAGCACGATGAACCCGAAGATGATCACCACGGTGCCCAGGCTGAGCCCGGTGTGCAGGGTGACGCCGTAGTGGAGCACGTCCCACGGGGCCAGCCCGAGACCCGAACGGACGAATCCGGCCATCGCCACGCCGAACAACGTGAGACCCACAAAGAGCTGGAGAAGCCGCAGCGGAAGCCGTCCAGCCCTCAACTGCGCGAGCGGGGTCAGCTGGGCAAGTTCACGTGGGGCTGGCTTGGTCATGCATCCAGCATGTCGCACAACCTGCGAGTGGAAAAACTTCTCGTCATGATGTGGCCTGCTGCACCGACTCGAGGGCACTGGGCGGCCTTTCTGGGCCGCGTTTTCCTAGAAGAGGGTGGTTTGGTTTTGCGGCCAGTAGGAGTTGCGGCGGGGGATCTGCTCGGGGTCCAGGTGCCGGGGCAAAAGGACGTGCGGGAGCCCGTTGTGGACGAGCAAGTGCAGCAGGCCGTTGT
>NZ_QMKQ01000018.1 GCF_003287975.1 Arthrobacter sp. AQ5-05 | reverse complement strand
CATGGTGGGAGGAGCTTATTTCATGGCTCCCAAGGGCGCTACGGGTGGCTCTGAAGGAGAATATTCGCATTTTGGCGGGGTGGCTCTGAACGGCAATATTGGTGGCTCTCAAAGAGTCAAATATTCAATTTAGCTAGCCGAGCAGAAGGCCTTGGTCCGCAACTTGAAGTTGTGGGCCAAAGCCTTCTTTCGTTCCATGGATCCAACTTTCAGCAAGCAGCCATTGATCTGAGCCAAATTCTCTCGTTGGATCGATGCGCCGAACTACGGGGTGACAACCCCGGTTTCATAGGCGATGACAACTGCCTGCACACGATCCCTGGCGCTCAATTTGGCCAGGATATGCCCTACATGTGTCTTGACCGTTGCTTCCGACAAGTACAACTCCGCCGCGATCTCCGGGTTGGACTTGCCGTTGGCTATGAGCCCAAAGACCTCGCGTTCACGTGGGGTCAATGACTCCACGGCCTTGACGTGCGCGCTGTCCGGGAGCGTCGAGCGTCGCAGCATGGGAGCCACATGGTCTAGGAGTCTGCGTGTCGTTGACGGTGCAATGACAGCATCTCCGCGGAAGACTGTGCGAATCGACTCGAGGAGTTCTTCCGGAGGTGCGTCCTTGAGCAGGAATCCGCTGGCTCCGGCCTGGATTGCGGAGAGTGCGTACTCGTCCAGGTCAAAGGTAGTCAGCACAATGACCTTCGGGCCTGGGGCACCCTTGGCCTGTTTTGCAAGCAAGTACTCCGTTGTCTCTATACCGTTCATCTCTGGCATGCGCACGTCCATGAGGATGACATCCGCGCCAGCCAGGGCCGGTGAAGCGATGGCTTCGCGGCCATTCGAGGCCTCGGCAACGACTTCCAGGTCGAATTGGGAATTGATCAGCATTCGGAAGCCACTTCGAACCAATAGCTGGTCATCGACGAGTGCAACTCGTATGGGGTTTTCTTTGGGCAAGATTTCTAGTCCTCGGTGTAGGGGATGAATACGTCAACGTGGAACCCGCCGCCGGCCTTTGGTTCGGCCTGCACACGGCCATCGTAGAGGGCGACCCGTTCGGCCATGCCAAGCAGTCCCTGTCCTGCGTCCGATGTGCTGAGGGCTCCGGCTCCGCGGCCGTTGTCAGAAATAGCCAGCTGCAGTCCCTTGCTGTTCCAGACGAGGCTCACACTTGCCGTGGTCGAAGGTCCAGCATGTTTCAACACATTGGTCAGCGCCTCCTGTAGCGCTCTGTACGCGGTGAGCTCCGCACCCGCAGGCAGCGCACGTTGGGCCGTTCCTTCTTGCGAGTATCTGATCTCCAGACCGCTCTTGCCTGTGGTTTCCAGCAGCTCGGGAACATCCACGAGGGTTGGGAGCGGCCTCGTGGAGGCCTCCTCGCCGCCGCGCAGCACACCCAGCAGTCTGCGCATCTCTTGTAGGGAGCTTCGTCCGGTCTGGGCTATTGTGGCAAGGGTTTCCCTGGCAATCCCCGGGTCGTGTTCACTCGCGTAGCGTGCACCATCGGATTGGGTGATGATCACCGAAAGGGAGTGGGCAACAATGTCGTGCATTTCCCGAGCTATGTGGTTGCGTTCGTCGGCGGCAGCCAACGCACGTTCCTGTTCCCGCTCGGTCTCGAGCCTCCGGGTGCGGTCCTCGAGTGTTTGCAAGGTAAGTCGTCGTGTACGGGCCAAATCCCCAAACGTCCAGGCAACCAGAACCACGAGTCCTAGGCCTATGAAGTTCAGAACCATGCCTTCAAGCGAATTTCCGCCGGCCCAGACGCCTACCCGGACACTGGCCAGCAGAGCTCCAACGAATCCCGCTGCCAGCCCGGCGAAGGATTCCCACCGTTTGCCGAAAGCCGCCAATGTATAGACCGTAATTGGCACGGCAATCTGGGATGGCAACAATTCGCTTGTGACCACGACCTGGATCAGATGCGCGAAGACGATGATTCCGGCGGCCGGCGCGGGCCGCCTTCGCCGCCAGATGAGCGGAAGCGTCTGCAGCGAACCCAAGACGAACATCGTCCAACCGTTGCCTGAAACGCCAAGCATGATGCCGGCAAGGAATCCGAAGACGAGCCAGATTCCGAGGCCAAAGATGAGGTCAACCTTGTTTGGATTCTCGCGAATCCACTTGTCTATGGTGCGGTGTGGCGTCATCGGTTCCTGCGTTGGCAACTGGAGGGGTTAGCTTCGTCCTCAAGCCTACGGCGCAAGCGCCGGGCGTGCCTCATGCCTCGGCATGAGATTGGGCTCTGTCCAGCCAAAAATTGTTCATATTTTGAGACAGGTTGCTCACATAGTGATACAAGTCGATAAACTCATGTGTATGAGCGAATCCTTGAATATTGCCGTCATTCCAGGCGACGGCATTGGTCCAGAAGTTATTGCCGAGGCCGTGAAGGTCCTGAATAAGGCCACGGAGAGCACCAACGTGCAACTGGTGTTGACCGACTATAAGCTCGGTGCCGAACATTGGCTCGAAACGGGGGAGACCCTGCCCGAGGAAACCCTCGTCGCGCTGCGCACCCATGACGCCATCTTGTTTGGTGCCGTTGGTGCGGCACCGGGGGATACCCGCATTCCTTCAGGCTTGATTGAACGCGAACTGCTGCTCAAGCTGCGCTTCAGCCTGGACCACTTTGTGAACCTGCGTCCGTCCAAGCTGTACCCCGGCGTCCCGAGCCCGTTGGCCGAACCCGGCGAAATCGACTTCATCGTTGTTCGCGAAGGAACCGAAGGCCCCTACGTGGGCAACGGAGGCGTGCTCCGTGCCGGAACGCCCCATGAAATTGCCACAGAGGTATCCATCAACACCGCGCACGGTGTCGAGCGCGTTGTACGCGACGCATTCCGCCGTGCCAACGAGCGTGAGCGCAAGCATGTGACGCTGGTCCACAAGCACAATGTCCTGGTCTACGCCGGCCACTTGTGGCGCCGCACCGTCGAAGCAGTCGCTCAGGAATTCCCGAACGTCACCCACGATTACCTGCACGTGGATGCCGCAACGATCTTCATGACCACCAACCCCTCGCGTTTCGATGTCATTGTCACCGACAACCTCTTCGGTGACATCCTCACCGACCAGGCCGGCGCGATCACCGGCGGCATCGGCCTGGCCGCTTCAGGCAACATCAACATGGACCGCACCGCACCGTCAATGTTTGAACCGGTGCATGGTTCGGCGCCGGACATCGCTGGCCAGCAGAAGGCCGACCCCACGGCGGCGATCCTTTCGGCTGCTCTCTTGCTGGACCATGTTGGCCTGTCGGAAGCCGCCCGCCGAGTGGAAGAAGCTGTGGAAAGCGACATTGCATCACGTGATGAAATGACCGACCCGCGCACCACGGCCGAGATTGGCGATGCAATCCTCGCTGCACTGGCTTAAGCTGGTGCGTAGGTTCACTTAGGAACCAATTCTTAGGGTGGCAAGCCCTTATGGGCTTGCCACCGCAACACCCTGTCGAAGAGGAAGCCTGACGGCATCATGGAATTCACCGAAGTTCTCTCAACACACCGTAAAAGCGATCAGGAACGTGCCGATATCCTGGCCAACCCGGGTTTCGGGGATTTCTTTACCGATCACACGACTGTCATCGACTGGGCAGCCAACGAAGAAGGCAAGGACGGCACCTGGAGCAATGCACGCATTGAACCCTACGGTCCCATTGCCCTGGACCCTGCGGCATCGGTCCTGCACTACGGCCAAGAGATCTTTGAAGGACTGAAGGCATACCGTCACGCAGATGGAAGCATCTGGACGTTCCGTCCGCATGCAAACGCCGCCCGCCTCAATCGTTCGGCCGAACGCTTGGCCCTTCCCAAGCTGGATGAAGAAGTATTCGTCGAGTCGTTGCGTCGCTTGGTCAAGGCCGATATCCAGTGGGTCCCCTCGGGAGACGGCGAGGCACTCTACCTCCGCCCGTTCATGATCGCCACCGAAGCCTTCCTGGGTGTTCGTGCGGCTCGCCAGGTTTCCTACCGTGTCATCGCATCCCCTGCAGGAAACTACTTCGGCGGCGAACTGAAGCCGGTGGGCATCTGGGTATCCCACAACTATGCCCGCGCCGGTCGTGGCGGCACGGGAGCAGCCAAGTGCGGCGGCAACTACGCAGCATCCCTGATTGCCCAACTTGAAGCTGAAGAGAACGGCTGCAAGCAGGTGTTGTTCCTGGACCCGTTCAATGACGAGGCTGTGGAAGAACTGGGTGGCATGAACGTCTTCTTCGTCATGAAGGGCGGCAAGCTTGTCACTCCCCGCCTGACCGGAACGATCCTGGAAGGCGTTACTCGGTCCTCCATCATCCAGCTGGCCAAGGACCGCGGCCTTGAAGTTGAAGAACGCACGATCACCCTCGGAGAATGGCGCGAGGGAATTGCCAGCGGGGACATCGAGGAAGTCTTTGCCTGTGGCACCGCAGCCGTCATCACGCCGATCGGTGTGCTGAAGAACGGTGACGAGCACATTGGTGATCCCGATGCTCCCGCCGGCGCAGTGACGATGGCATTGCGCACCGAATTGCTTGGCATCCAGACCGGTGCCATCGAAGACCGCCACGGCTGGCTGGAACAGCTCGCGTAATCGCAAGACATTTGAATGGGTGGGATTCGAATCGAATCCCACCCATTCTGTCTATGTGGCGTAAACACGGTTCAAAGTTTCATAGAATGAGACCCATGCGCATTTTGGTTACCGGCGGCGCCGGCTACATCGGATCCCACACAGTGTTGCTTCTTCTGGAAGAGGGGCACGAGGTCCATGTCTATGACAACCTGAGCAACTCATCGCCCGAGGCGTTGCGTCGTGTTGCGGAACTCACCGGCCACGACGCGCAGCTGCACATCGGCGACTTGCTGGACGAGCGCCGCCTTCGGGACGTTTTTGAAGCGGCAAATCCCGAGGCAGTCATCCATTTTGCCGGACTCAAGGCGGTCGGGGAATCGGTGTCGAAGCCGTTGGTTTATTACCGCAACAACGTCACCGGCACCTTGAACCTGCTCGAAGCCATGGACGCCAACGACGTCCGGACACTGGTCTTCAGCTCCTCGGCAACCGTGTACGGAGAGACAGTTGAACTGCCGATCAACGAATCCACCGCGTTGTCCGCCACCAACCCGTACGGACGCACCAAGCTTCACATCGAGTACATGCTCGATGACCTGGCCGCGTCCGATCCACGGTGGGCCATTGCCAAGCTGCGTTACTTCAACCCGGTTGGCTCGCACGAATCGGGCCGGATCGGAGAGGACCCGCAGGGAATCCCCAACAACCTCATGCCATACATTGCCCAGGTTGCGGTGGGGATCCGGGAGAAGGTCAGCGTGTTCGGCGGAGACTACCCGACCCCCGACGGCACCGGCGTGCGCGACTACATCCACGTTGTGGACCTGGGCGCCGGCCACCTGGCAGCGCTGGAATACCTGCAGGATCACGGTGGCCTGCACGCGTGGAACCTGGGTACCGGAACCGGGTCCTCGGTGCTGGAGGTCATCCAGGCCTTTGCCCGGACCTCCGAGCGGGAGATTCCATACGAGATTGTCGACCGCCGTCCAGGGGACGTTGCCGCCAGCTACGCCGATCCGACGTTGGCCCGCGAGGAAATTGGCTGGAAGGCGGAACGTGGCCTTGAGCAAATGGTCGAGGACATGTGGCGGTGGCAATCCGGGAACCCCAACGGTTACCCGGAGGAAGCACCGCACGATCTCGAAGACGACGAAGTGCAAGAATGCAATGTGGCCAAGTCGTCCAAGACGAAAAGCAACCCTGACGTCGACGACACCACTAAGCTGTAACCCATGCGTATTGCTCGTTTTGTCGTTGACAGTGACCCCATGTACGGCGTCGTGGAAGATGACGAGGTCATCGTCATTGCCGGAGACCCGTTCTTCCAAGGAATCAAGCCAACCGGTGCCAAGCACAAGCTTGAAGACGTCCGCCTGCTTGCCCCGATCATTCCCCGCTCCAAGGTGGTGTGCTTCGGACGCACCTATGCTGACCATGCCGCCGAGCTCGGCAACTCCGTGCCCGCCGAGCCCTTGATGTTCCTGAAGCCGAACACCGCGGTGGTCGGCTCCGGCGATCCCATCACCTTGCCGAGCTTCTCCGAGGAAATTTCCTATGAGGGTGAGCTTGCGGTGGTCATTGGACGCATCTGCAAGGACGTCCCGGCCGAGAAGGCCCAGGACGTGATCTTTGGCTACACCATTGCCAATGACCTCACCGCGCGCGATGCCCAGCGCACGGACGGCCAGTGGGCCCGTGCCAAGGGCTGGGACGGATCCTGTCCGCTGGGTCCGTGGATCCAGACGGAGCTGGACCACGACGACACGCAGCTGACCACCCGACTGGACGGAAAAGTCGTCCAAAACGGCAACACCTCCGAAATGGTGTGGGGGATCAACGACCTGGTTGCCTATGCCTCTCAGGCCTTTACCCTGCTTCCGGGCGACGTGATCCTCACCGGCACCCCGGCAGGCGTCGGCCTGGTCACCGAAGGACAGCGAGTGGAAGTCGAGATCGAGGGAATCGGCACGCTGAGCAACACGTTCCGCCGCTAATCTCCCTGACTGATCGCTTTCTCAGTTTGGCCCCGGCTTCCGGGGCCAAACCTGGTTAAGTGGCGCTGGGTTGCGAGGACAGCCGCGTGCTGGCCGGTTGATTTCCTGTCGCGGCATAGAATGGTCACATCATGACTGATGTATCCCTCATTCCCACCGTGACCGATGAAACCCCCGTCCGCGTACGCTTCTGCCCGTCTCCGACCGGCACACCGCACGTAGGCCTGATTCGCACCGCCCTGTTCAACTGGGCCTATGCGCGCCACACCGGCGGAAAGATGATCTTCCGCATCGAAGACACCGACGCCAAGCGTGACTCCGAAGAGAGCTACCACCAATTGCTTGATGCGTTGGATTGGCTTGGGATCACCTGGGATGAGGGTGTCAACGTCGGGGGACCGCACGAACCGTACCGCCAGTCCCAGCGCGGCGACATCTACCAGGATGTCATTGCCAAACTGCGCGCCGGCGGCCACGTCTATGAATCCTTCTCCACCCCCGAAGAGGTCGAGGAACGCCACAAGGCAGCAAGCCGCGATCCGAAACTGGGCTACGACGGCTACGACCGCGACCTGAGCGACGAGCAGGTCGCTGCATTCCGCGCCGAGGGCCGCGAGCCGGTGCTGCGCGTGCGCATGCCGGACGAGGACCTGACCTTCACGGACTTGGTCCGCGGGGAGATCACCTTCAAGGCCGGCTCGGTCCCGGACTTCGTGGTGGTCCGCGCCAACGGACAGCCGCTCTACACGCTGGTCAACCCGGTCGATGACGCATTGATGGGCATCACCCACGTGCTCCGTGGCGAGGACCTGCTTTCCTCCACCCCGCGCCAGATCGCCTTGTACCGTGCCTTGATTGCCATTGATGTGGCGAAGTACATGCCGCTCTTTGGCCACTTGCCTTACGTGATGGGCCAGGGAAACAAGAAGCTTTCGAAGCGCGACCCGGAATCCAGCCTCTTCCTTCACCGGGACCGCGGCTTCATTCCGGAGGGCCTGCTGAACTACCTATCGTTGCTGGGCTGGTCGCTGAGCGCGGATGAGGACATCTTCACCCGGGACCAGCTCATCGAGGCGTTCGACGTCCACGACGTGCTGTCGAACCCGGCCCGCTTTGACATCAAGAAGGCCGAGGCCATCAACGGCACCCACGTGCGCATGCTGGAGCCGGAAGACTTCCGCGCCCGCTTGGTTCCATACCTGCAGGCCCAAGGCTTGGTGGGGGAGACGCTCACCGATCGCCAGAACGAGATCCTTGCCGAGGCGGCACCATTGGTCCAGGAGCGCATCACGCTCCTGGGCGAGGCGCCGGAAATGCTCGAGTTCCTCTTCAGGGAGGATTCGTCGATCGAGCCGGCAGCCGATGCCTTGAAGGGGCTTCCGGAGAACACGGCCGAGGTTCTTGACGCCGGCCTGGCCGCGTTGGAGGCTGCACCCGAGTGGAGCGCCGAGACCATTCAAGACGTCTTGAAATCAGCCTTGGTTGAGGGACTTGGCATCAAGCCTCGCCACGCATTCGGACCCATCCGCACCGCGGTGTCGGGCAAGCGCATTTCCCCGCCGCTCTTTGAATCCATGGTGATCCTGGGCAAGGAATCATCCTTGAGCCGCGTACGTGCGTTCCGGGCCACCCGGTAACCAGGAGCAAACAAGAATCGTGCATAACGCGACCGGCGCCCTCAACCCAACTCACGGAGCAGCTTCCGTGGCCCGGGTTGAGGGCGTTCTTTTTGACATTGACGACACCCTGGTGGACCTGAACTCGGCTTCAATCAAGGGCTTTCACCAGCTCACAGCAGAAGACTTCCGGGATATTCCAGCCGCACTGCGCGAGCATGCGGCCCGGGACTATGCGGATGACGCTGCGGGGGCCTACGAGCGCTACATGGCCGGGGAACTGACATTCCTTGGCCAGCGCGCCGAACGCATCCGCCGGGCCTATGGACTCGTGGGCGTGGAAGCGCCACCGGCCGAAGCTATCGGTCTGTGGAGCGCCCGCTACGAGGACGTGGTCCAAAGCATGTGGGCACCGTTTCCCGATGTCCATGACTGCCTGGATGAGCTGGATGCGCTTTCCATTCCCTACGGAGCCGTGAGCAACAATGTGGAGGACTACCAGCGCAACAAGCTTTTGCTGGCAGGTCTCGAGCGCATCGCGGTGCTCGTGGGTTCAGACACCGCCGGTGCGCCAAAGCCGGATCCACGTCCGTTCCATGCCGGGTGCCGGCTCTTGGGAACCAGTATCGACGCCACGCTGTATGTGGGCGACAACCCGGTCAACGACGTGCAGGGTGCCAAGGCCGCGGGACTGCAGGGAATCCTGTTGGATCGTGCGGCAGATCACAAAAACGGGCCTGCCGGAATTCTGCAAAATCTCGGATCCCTGGCGTCGCTAATCCGCGGAAATCCGGGGTTTTTGGGTGCCTAGGCACCTAGTGAGCCCTCGATTTGTACTTTCTGCGGATCCGCCGGTATAGTTATTTCTCGTGCTGAGGCGCAGGAAAGCTTCCGAAAAGGAAAGCCGGAGAGCGAATCAAGCGCTGTGGGGTATGGTGTAATTGGCAACACACTGGTTTCTGGTACCAACATTCTAGGTTCGAGTCCTGGTACCCCAGCGTCACGGTCTTCGCGAAAGCGGAGACCGGTCTGCTTGGGGGATGAAAGTCCTCCAAGCAGAGCATACGGCCCCATCGTATAGCGGCCTAGTACGCTGCCCTCTCACGGCGGTAACGCGGGTTCGAATCCCGCTGGGGTCACGATTCAATTGAATCGGACGGCAACAGTCCTAAAACGTTGCAGCTATGCGGCCCCATCGTATAGCGGCCTAGTACGCTGCCCTCTCACGGCGGTAACGCGGGTTCGAATCCCGCTGGGGTCACCAGCGCAAAGGTTCCAAACCAAGGTTTGGAACCCTTTGTATTTAACCAGTAGTTTCGGATTTTTCCGGGCTAACTCCGCACAGCTTGCGGATAAAAAGCCCAAGTCTTTGGCATGATGTAGTGGTGACTACTAGTAATGGCTCCGGACCCGAAGGTTCGCCACACCTCTCTGCAGTTCCAGCAGACATGGAAGCCATCAATCTGCTCACCGAAGTCCGTTCCGATCTTTCGGGCAACATCCTTCCCCTGGACATTGCCGGTGTTGCCCAGCTACGTGAAAACGTCCGCAGCTCGGTGGAACAGCTCGACGACTACATCCTGCCGCGTTACCGCAGCCTGGATGCACCGCTGCTCGCCGTTGTCGGTGGATCCACCGGTGCCGGAAAATCCACGCTCGTCAACGCGATTGTGGGCCACCCGGTGACCCGTGCCGGCGCGATCCGGCCCACCACCCGACAACCCATCCTCCTGCACCACGAGCTGGATCGCCCCTGGCTGGAAAACGACAGGATCCTTCCAGGCCTGCGCCGCATCACCGGAACCACCGTCAGCCGCAACGAATCGATTCCGGCAAGCCAGGCAGGTGCCACACCGGATGCCGCCCTGACCGATTCGATCATCCTGCTCCAAGATGATGCCGTCCCACGCGGCCTGGCGATCTTGGATGCCCCGGACGTGGACTCGATCTCGGATGAGAATCGCCGACTCGCCGGACAGCTGCTGGCTGCGGCAGACCTATGGATCTTTGTCACCACCGCCAATCGGTATGCGGACGCCGTTCCCTGGAAACTTCTCTCGGAGGCGGCTGGCCGCAACATCACTGTCGCCGTCGTCCTGGACCGGGTCCCTGCCGGCGTGGAAGAGGAGATCGCCACTGACCTGCGTGGCATGCTCCAGCGAGAAGGGCTGGGCGGGGCCGAGCTCTTTGTGGTTCCGGAACTCGAACTAGACGAGATGGACATGCTGCCGGGCCTCGCCGTTGCGCCACTGAAGACGTGGCTGGGCGAGCTGGCGGACACCAGCGAATCGCGCGCCGCCATAGCCCGCCAGACCCTTGCCGGGGTTCTTGGCCAGCTTGCCGACCGCGGGGACGTTATTGCCGTGGCCATGGGGGAGCAGGAAGCCAGCGGCAGCAGGCTGGCCCAATACGCGGAGGAAGCCTTTGCCCAGGCGCACGTCGGTATCCTCGCCAGCGTTCAAGACGGGACCTTGTTGCGTGGCGAGGTCCTGGCGCGCTGGCAAGACTTTGTGGGAACCGGTGAATTCTTCCGGTCCCTTGAATCCGGAATCGGCAGGTTGAGAGATCGGATCGGGGCCTTTTTCACCGGCAAGCCCAAGCCCGTCGACAACATCGAGGCCGCCATCGAAAGCGGCCTGCATGCAGTTGTCGTCGATCAGGCCGCCAAGGCGAGTGAAACCACCGAGGAGCGCTGGAGGGCCGATCCCGCTGGCAAGGGGCTGGTTGGGACCGCCAACCTCGGAGCCCTCTCCGCAGGCTTCTCCGACAGGGTAGCCGAGCAGGTGCGAGCCTGGCAGGGAGACCTGATGGGTATCATCCGCACCGAGGGGGCCAACAAGCGCATGACCGCCCGCATGGTCTCCTTTGGCGTCAACGGGGTTGCCGTTGCGCTCATGGTGGTGGTCTTTGCCTCCACTGCCGGACTGACCGGGCTGGAAGTAGGAATTGCGGGAGGGTCGGCCGTGGTTGGGCAAAAGCTTCTCGAGGCGATCTTTGGGGAGGACGCCGTGCGCAGGCTCACCAAGCGTGCCAAGGATTCCTTAGCGGTCCGTTGCACCGATCTTCTCGAGACGGAAAAGGAACGATTCCTTGTCCGTCTTCAAGGCATTCCAACGGCGGAGGACGCCAAACGACTGAAACAGAACTCGGCAGCCATACGCCGACTGGCCCGGGAGCAAGGTGCATGAGCCGCCGCCGTCAAACCACGACCACCAGCCCGCTCGAGCTTCGATTGGAAGCGCTCAAAGAAGCCACAGAGTTGGGGGCCGACCGCATTGACGTTGCGGTGAGTGAAATTTCTTGGAAGATGCTCGAACGCGCATCAACGCGCAGGACGCTTTCCGCGGAACACACCGTGGTGGGATTCTTTGGAGCCACAGGCAGCGGAAAATCTTCATTGTTCAATGCCGTTGCCGGACAGGACCTCGCGAGGGCGGCAGCAACCAGGCCAACCACAAGCCAGCCACTGGCCGGAATCTGGGGCCGCACCGGTTCCGATCCACTGCTTGATTGGTTGGGCGTCCAGGAACGCCATGTGCTTGACTCACCCTTGCGCCTGGAAAAGAAGGGCTTCTTTGGATCGGAAAAGGAAGCGAGCGGGCTGATCCTCCTTGACCTGCCGGACTTCGATTCCACGGTCGCAGCAAACCGCGAAATTGCCACCAAGCTTGCCGGGCAAGTCGACGTGTTGATATGGGTCCTTGATCCACAAAAATATGCGGATGCCGCAGTCCACCACGACTTCATCCGACCGCTGGCAACCCACGGATCGGTCACCCTGGTGGTGCTGAACCAGATCGACAAGCTCAGGGACAATGAGCGTCAACCGGTGATGGATTCCTTGCGCTCGATACTCTTGGCAGACGGCCTGGCCAACCCAAGGTTGCTGGGGGTCTCGGCGCTGACCGGCGAAGGCCTGGACCCATTGCGCCAGGAAATTGCCCGAGTGGTCACTGAACGCGGGGCCACCACACGCCGGCTAACCGCCGACGTGGCGGGCATTGCCGAGCGGATGGGCGAAGGCTCTTCCATGAAAGAGCTCGCTCTTCCTTCGGAACCCGCGAAGAAGTCGCTCACGGGCGAACTGGCAGCAGCAGCCGGGGTCGACACCGTGGTGGATGCCGTGCGAAGCTCGTATCGTCTTGATGCCCACAAGAAAACCGGCTGGCCGCTAACCCGGTGGCTGGCAAAGGTTCGTCCGGATCCGCTGCGCCGGCTCAACCTAAAGAGCACGGAAGTGAATCCGAAGCTTAATCGCACCTCCTTGCCGGCCCCCGGCGCCGCGCAAAAGGCTCAAGCCGATACCGCGGTCCGCCGCTATGCAGACCAAGCCGGTGAAGGTGCACCCGAAGCCTGGCAGGGTTCAATCCGGCGTGCGGCGCGAGCGGGCCAGGAAACCCTGGCCGATGAATTGGATCAAGCCATTGCCAACACCGATATCGGTGCAACGAAGGGCGCCTGGTGGTGGCCGGTGGTCTCCGTCATCCAATGGATTTCGCTTGTCACTGCCCTGGCCGGAGCGCTCTGGCTGGGGGCATTGTTCGCTGCGCAATACTTCCAATTCACTGTGCCCGAGGTTCCCAAGATAGAAGGGTTCCCCGTCCCCACGCTCATGGTCGTCATCGGCATACTATTGGGAATCGTCCTGGGGCTCGCCACGGGACTGGTTGCCCGGATCGGGGCAGCGGGGCGTGCCCGAAAGGCCCGCAAAGCTCTCCACGCCTCCGTGGCAAAAGTCGCGAGCCGAGCGGTCATTGAACCGGTCGGCGCTGAAATCACCAGACACAATCTTTTTATTGGAGCCTTGGAACGTGCCAGAAACTAATGTACTGACGGTCGGGAGCCTTGGGGAAAGCGGGCTGTTGGCAAGGATCCTGCCTCGCCTGAAAGGTGCACCTGCCCTGCTCGGACCGGGAGATGACGCTGCACTGATCTCGGCGCCGGATGGCAAGTTCGTAATCACGGTGGACACCCTGGTGGAGAACCAGGATTTCCGGTTGCGCTGGCCCAGCGGTTTTGAAAGCAGCGGCTTTGACGTTGGATGGAAGTCGGCTGCCCAGAACCTGTCGGACGTGAATGCCATGGGGGCATTTGCGACATCCGCGGTGATTTCCCTGACCCTGCCCCATGAGACACCGGCATCTTGGGTGGAAGACCTGGCGGACGGATTCAGCGCGGCCGTTCGCGACCTTGGCGCCAGCCATTGTGCAATTGCCGGGGGAGACCTCGGCCGGGGGAGCGAACTATCCATCACGGCGGCCGTCACGGGAAGCCTTGCGACCGAAAAGCCGGTGTTGCGCAGCGGCGCAAGGCTGGGTGATGTGGTGGCGGTCACCGGCGTCTTGGGAGTTGCCGCCGCAGGCCTATCACTGCTTGAGTCCCAGGTCTCCCACCTCGAGTGGACCGAAGCCGAGCGCGTGCTGGTCTTTGGCCAGCGTTGTCCGGCACCGCCATTGGCCGCCGGCCCGGAAGCTGCCCGTGCCGGAGCGACCGCCATGATGGACATCTCGGACGGCTTGATCAAGGACGGGCGTCGGATGGCGATTGCCAGTGGCGTGGATATTGATTTCAACACCCAGACAATGGTCAAAGACCTTCATCGCCTGGCTCCCGCTTCCGAGCGCCTTAAAAGGAATCCCATGGATTGGGTGCTCGGGGGAGGAGAAGACCACGGACTACTGGCCACGTTCCCGAGTGCCGAGAATCTGCCGAAGGGTTTCCGGGTGGTAGGCACGGTCAAGAAAAGCGCCGGTGGCATCAACGGGCCCTTGGTATTGCTTGATGGCAAGCAAACTCAATCCCCCCAGGGATTTGACCACTTCGACGGCTGAGCGGGCAGGCCTCGTAAGTCCCCCAATGACGTACATGCCCAGGCTTTAAGGTACAGCCCTCTTGCAGACGGGCATCGTTGCTACTCGCCGGTCTTGCGAAGTGCGTCACTCAGGGCATTGGCCGTCTGGACCACCACTTCCTGGTGCGCCCGGCCCGGTTGGCGGGAAAGACGTTCGATCGGTCCCGACATGGAAACCGCGGCGATGACACGACCCGAAGGCCCTCGGACGGGCGCCGAGACCGAAGCCACGCCGGGCTCACGCTCACCGAGACTTTGGGCCCAACCGCGGCGCCGGACTCCGGCAAGAATGGTAGGGGTGAACCGGGCTCCGTGCAGCCCATCCAACAAACGTTCGTGGTCCTCCCACGCGAGCAGGACCTGGGCGGCAGAACCGGCTTTCATGGAAAGCTGGGTTCCTACGGGAATGGTGTCCCGCAAGCCAACGGGACGTTCGGCTGAGGCCACACACACGCGGTAGTCTCCCTGCCGGCGGAACACCTGGGTGCTTTCGCCTGTGGAGTCGCGCAATTGGAGCAGCAGCGGGCCGGCCGCGGCTATCAGACGGTCCTCACCGGCCGCCGAGGCCAGCTCGACGAGACGACCGCCCAGCACGAACCTGCCGTGGATGTCCTTGCCCACCAACCGGTGGTGGACCAAGGCTTGTGCCAGGCGGTGCACGGTGGGCCTCGAAATCTTGGTCAGTGATACGAGCTGGGCCAGGGAGGTGGGCCCCGCTTCAAGGGCATTGAGGATGAGGGCCGCTTTGTCGATGACGCCAACGCCACTTGATGTGTCCATAGTTTGATATTGCAGTCTCACTATTTGAGATGCAAGTCCGTGTAGTGGATATTACGAGGGTTGCGATGGAACAGTTGAGACATAGGATTTTAATCAAGTGAGGGAGTCGGTCATGGCCGCACACCAGGCAGCACAGACGCTGGCCGAAAAAGTATGGAACGCGCACGTGGTGCGCAAGGGAGAAGGGGCAGGCGCTGCGCGCCAGCCTGACCTGATCTATATCGACCTGCACCTGGTTCACGAGGTGACTTCCCCGCAGGCATTCGAGGGCCTCCGTCTCGCCGGGCGCCCGTTGCGCCGACCCGACCTGACGATCGCCACCGAGGACCACAACACCCCGACACTGGACATCGACAAGCCGATTGCCGACCTGACCAGCCGCACGCAAATCGAGACCCTGCGCAAGAACTGCGCCGAGTTCGGCGTGCGCCTGCACTCCCTCGGTGACAAGGAACAGGGCATTGTCCACGTGGTCGGTCCCCAGCTGGGTCTCACCCAGCCGGGAATGACGGTCGTCTGTGGTGACTCCCACACCTCGACCCATGGCGCCTTCGGTGCCTTGGCGTTCGGCATCGGAACCTCCGAGGTCGAGCACGTGATGGCTACCCAGTCCCTGTCCTTGAAGCCTTTCAAGACCATGTCGATCAACGTCGAGGGAACACTGAAGCCGGGAGTGACCGCCAAGGACATCATCCTCGCCGTGATCGCCAAGATCGGCACCGGCGGCGGACAAGGCTACGTCCTGGAATACCGAGGCTCGGCCATACGTGCGCTGTCCATGGACGCCCGCATGACCATTTGCAACATGTCGATCGAGGCCGGCGCCCGCGCCGGCATGATCGCACCGGATGTGACCACCTATGAATACCTCAAGGGCCGCCCGCACGCCCCGCAAGGTGCCGACTGGGATTCCGCCGTGGCCGAATGGGACACGCTGGCAACCGACGAGGGCGCAAACTTTGACGCCGAGGTGTTCCTGGATGCCGATACCTTGGAGCCATTCGTCACCTGGGGCACCAACCCGGGCCAAGGCGTTTCGCTCTCCGAGACCGTACCGGCCCCCGAAGACTTCGAGGACGAAAACGCCCGCGCGGCCTGCGAGCGTGCGCTTGAATACATGGACCTGAAGGCCGGGACGCCCATGAAGGAGATCCGGGTTGACACCGTCTTCCTGGGCTCCTGTACCAACAGCAGGATGGAAGACCTCCGCGCGGCAGCCGCGATCATCGAGGGGCGGGAAAAGGACCCCGAGATCCGCATGATCGTGGTCCCGGGTTCCGCACGGGTTCGCCTCGAGGCCGAGGCCGAGGGCCTGGACAAGATCTTCAAGGACTTTGGTGCCGAATGGCGTTTTGCCGGGTGCTCTATGTGCCTGGGCATGAACCCGGACCAGCTCGCGGAGGGGGAGCGTTGCGCTTCCACGTCCAACCGCAACTTCGAGGGTCGCCAGGGCAAGGGGGGCCGCACCCACTTGGTCTCCCCGCTTGTCGCCGCGGCCACCGCCATCCGGGGCACACTGTCCTCGCCGTCCGACTTGGATGCCCCCGCAGCGTCCACAAAAGCAGCCTAAGGATTCATCATGGAGAAGATCACCTCCCATACCGGAATCGGCGTCCCGCTGCGACAAAGCAATGTCGACACCGACCAAATCATTCCGGCCGTCTACCTCAAGCGCATCACCCGCACCGGTTTTGAGGACGCACTCTTTGCCGGCTGGCGCAAGGATTCGTCCTTCATCCTGAACCAGGAGCCGTTCTCCAAGGGCTCCGTCCTGGTGGCCGGCCCCGACTTCGGCACCGGATCTTCCCGCGAACACGCGGTGTGGGCCCTGAAGGACTACGGCTTCAAGGCAGTCCTCTCGTCGCGCTTCGCTGATATCTTCCGCGGAAACTCCGGCAAACAGGGCTTGGTTGCCGCCGAGGTTGCCCAGAGCGACATCGAATTGATATGGAAGGAAATCGAGAACCATCCGGGCACCGAGGTCACGGTTGACCTCGAGGCTCGTACGGTTACGTGCGGATCGATCATTGCCCCGTTCGCGATTGACGATTACACCCGCTGGCGCCTGATGGAGGGGCTCGATGATATCGGCCTGACCCTCCAGCACGAGGAAGAGGTTACGGCCTTTGAAGCCCAGCGTCCGGCCTTCAAGCCAACCACCCTGCCGGCACGTTACTCCTGAGTATTAGCTCACCGCGTAACCTGCTCTCATGTTCCGCTCATAGTCGCTGATCACCGGCGGAATGCGGTGGATCCGGCGGGGACAGCGCCCTGGGACGCGACCGGCGTTACACCTTCCATGCAGCCCCCGGCAATGTCGGGGGCTGTATGCTTGCTTAGTCTTACCTTCGGTTTCGAAGGCCAAACAATTGTGGTGAGGTTCTTAAGTTCATGGCGAAAGTCCTAACGATTCATGGTGGCGTGCCACTCAAGGGAAAAGTGACCGTCAGGGGTGCCAAGAACCTGGTTCCCAAGGCCATGGTCGCGGCTCTTCTGGGGGATTCACCCTCTGTCTTGCGCAACGTCCCGGAAATCAAGGACGTTGCCGTTGTCACCAGCCTTCTGAAGATCCACGGTGTCACCGTGACCAAGGACGAGGCCACGGGCGATCTGACCATGGACCCCAGCGGGACCAAGACAGCCACGAGCAATGAGATCGATACCCATGCCGGGGACTCCCGCATCCCGATCCTTTTCTGCGGCCCCCTGCTGCACAGCCTGGGCGAGGCGCTGATCCCCAACCTTGGTGGTTGCAAGATCGGCGACCGCCCCATTGATTTCCACCTTGATGTGCTTCGCCACTTCGGAGCGGAGATCGACAAGGCCGGCCCGCTGGGCACGAGCATCCGGGCCCCGCACGGGTTGACCGGTGCCAAGATCTCCCTGCCGTACCCGAGCGTCGGCGCCACCGAACAGGTGCTGCTGACAGCCGTGCGTGCCAAGGGCACCACCGAGGTCGAAAACGCGGCCATTGAGCCGGAAATCCTTGACTTGATTTCCTTGCTCCAGAAAATGGGCGCAATCATCACGGTGGGCCGTGATCGCGTCATTCGCATCATCGGTGTCGAACGCCTCAGCGGCTACAACCACAAGGCCCTGCCGGACCGCAACGAGTCCGCATCATGGGCCTCGGCTGCCTTGGTCACCAAGGGCGACATCTACGTTGAGGGCGCTGCGCAGCGCGACCTGACCGCCTTCCTTCACACCTACCGCCAGATCGGTGGCGAGTTCGAGGTCACCGACGGTGGCATCCGGTTCTTCCACCCTGGCGGGGAGCTTAAGCCCCTCATCCTGGAAACCGACGTGCACCCGGGCTTCATGACCGATTGGCAGCAGCCCTTGGTCGTGGCGCTGACCCAGGCCACCGGCGTTTCCATCATCCACGAAACCGTGTATGAGAACCGTTTCGGCTTCACTAACGCCTTGGTGGAAATGGGTGCCCGCGTCCAGCTGCACAGCGAATGCCTCGGCGCCATCCCGTGCCGTTTCGGCCAGCGCAACTTCCAGCACTCCGCCGTGATCACCGGTCCGACTCCGCTGGTCGGGGCGGACATTGACATCCCGGACCTGCGCGGCGGATTCTCGCACCTAATTGCCGCGCTCGCTGCCGAGGGCACGAGCCACGTCACCGGGATCGAACTGATCAACCGCGGGTACGAAAAGTTCATGGACAAGCTCACTGACTTGGGTGCGCGCGTCGAGATGAATGAAATCGCCTGATCCGCATAGGCTGACTTGCATGAAAGAATCTCGCGGTACAAAAACCGCGTTTGCCATAGCGGCCGGAATCGTTCGGCCGGTCATGAACCTCATGATCAGCCGAACGTGGCGGGACTTCGACAAGCTGCCCGAGGGCGGTTTCATTCTGTGCCCCAACCACGTGACGGAAATCGATCCGCTGGTCGTGGGCCACGCGATCTACAGCTCCAAGCGGTATCCGCGCTACCTGGCCAAGGAATCCTTGTTCAAGGTGCCGGTGCTCGGCACGATCCTGCGCAACACCGGTCAGGTTCCCGTGGCCCGCACCTCCGCGGGAGCATCCCAGTCGCTGAAGGCCGCACGCGAGGTCCTTGACGCCCATGGCGTCATTGTCATTTACGCCGAGGGCACCTTGACCCGGGACCCGGACCTGTGGCCCATGCGTGGGCACACCGGTGCTGCGCGGCTGGCCCTGCAGACCGGTGCTCCCGTTATTCCGATGGCGCACTGGGGTGCCCAGGAATTGTTCCCTCGCTATGCCAAGGGTCTGAAGCTCTTTCCCCGCAAACGAGTAACGGTCATGGCCGGGAATCCGGTTGACCTGGATGACTTGCGGGATGTCCCCTTGACCCGGACGATTCTCCTCGAAGCCACTGAACGCATCATGCAAGCCATTGCCAAGGATGTGGGCGTCTTACGTGGCCAGAATCCACCGGAGGTCCTTTGGGACCCGGCGGATCACGGCCAGGCCGCTCAGGGCCGAAATTTCGACAACGGGGCCCCGACGAACGAAACAAAGGACAAATAAATGAGGCCCGCACCAAGGAAGATTGCTGTCATGGGCGCCGGAAGTTGGGGGACCACCTTTGCCAAGGTGCTCGCCGACTCCGGAGCCGATGCTGGCATAGAGGTCATGATTTGGGCCCGCCGCGACGAGGTGGCGGCGGAGATCAACACGCGCCACACCAACTCGCGTTACCTGCGCGAAACGAAGCTCCCCGGCAATATCTCCTCGTCCTCCAGCACCGCCAAGGTGCTGGCCGGGGCCGAATTGGTGGTCCTGGCCGTCCCGGCCCAAAGCCTGCGCGAGCAGCTGCGTTCCTTCAAGGAATTCCTGGAACCCAACGCCGTGCTCATGTCCCTGATGAAGGGCCTTGAACGCGACACCGATGCGCGGATGAGCGAAGTGATCTTCGCCGAGGTGGAAATTTCCCCGGAACGAATCGCAGTCCTTTCCGGACCCAACCTGGCCATGGAAATTGCCCGCAAGCAGCCCACCGCTTCCGTGGTCGCCTGCACCGACATCGAGACGGCGACGTGGATTGCCACGCTCTGTTCCACCGACTACTTCCGCCCGTACACCAACACCGATGTCATTGGCGTGGAAATCGGGGGCATTGCCAAGAACGTCATCGCCTTGGCAGTGGGCATCTGCGACGGTCTGGGCATGGGGGACAACACCAAGTCCTCAATCATCACCCGTGGACTGGCCGAGACCACGCGCCTCGCCTTGGCGCTTGGTGGAAGCTATGAAACCCTTTCCGGCCTTGCCGGCCTGGGGGACCTGGTCGCCACGTGCTCCTCCTCGCTCTCGCGCAACAACACCGCGGGCCGGCTGTTGGGCCAGGGCCTTTACCTGGACGAGGTCAACGACCGCATGTCGCAAACGGCCGAGGGCATCAAGTCCGGGCGGGCAGTGCTGGATTTGGCGACGCGCCACAACGTGGAAGTACCCATTACCGAGGCCGTGGTAATGGTTCTGGAAGGCACGCTCAGCGTGGAGAACATGGGAGCACGCCTGCTCGGGCGTCAACTAAAGTCTGAAGGTGAACTCAAATGAGTCAGGTTAACAACCACAAGCCCCGGGTCATGCTGCTCTTTGGCGGCCGCTCATCCGAACACCCGGTCAGCTGCGTCACCGCCGCCGGTGTTCTTGAAGCCATCGACCGTGACAAGTACGAAGTCGTGCCAGTGGGGATCACCCGCGAGGGAGCCTGGACCCTGGTGGACCAGGACGTCACGTCTTGGTCGCTGGCCAACAGCAAGAAGCCCGAAGTAATCGCAGGCAACGAGGTCCTGCGCCTGACTGGTGAACCTGGCAGCCACGAACTGCTCGCCTCGGATGCAGCGCACGCCGTGCGCAGCCTGGGCGATATTGATTTGGTCTTCCCGTTACTGCATGGCCCGTTTGGCGAGGATGGTTCCTTGCAGGGAATGCTGGAAATGGTGGACGTCCCCTACGTGGGTTCGGGCATTGCCGCCAGTGCCATTGGTATGGACAAACACTTCATGAAGGTCGTCTTCGAGGCCGCCGGATTCGCGGTGGGCCCCTACGTCGTCATCCATGACAAGCAATGGGAACGTGACCAGGATGCCTGCCTGAAATCGGTCAATGGACTGGAATACCCGTTGTTCGTCAAGCCGGCCCGCGCGGGTTCGTCCGTGGGTATCAGCCGAGTGGACACTCCCGATGGACTTGTTGCCGCCATCGAGGCGGCACGCATCTACGATCCAAAGGTGATTGTGGAAGCCGGCATCGTGGGACGTGAAATCGAGTGTGGCGTTCTTGAGGGACGCGGCTCGCTGCCGCCGAGGGCCTCCATGCCCGGCGAGATCGTGGTGGACAACGCCGGCCACACTTTCTACGACTTTGATGCAAAATACGTGGACGGGGCTGCCGCGCAGCTCAGCTGCCCCGCGGTCCTTGATGCAGCAGCCACGGAGGAAGTGCGTCGGCTGGCAGCCGACGCCTTCGACGCCGTGAATGCCGAGGGTCTGTCTCGTGTTGATTTCTTCTACACGCCAGAGGGCAAATGGATCATCAACGAGATAAACACCATGCCCGGCTTCACCCCGTCAAGCATGTACCCGCATATGTGGTCCAAAACTGGATTGGGCTACGCGGATCTCATTGATGAATTGATCCACCTGGGACTGAACCGGAAAACGGGTCTTCGCTGAGAGCCGTGCCGAATGAATAAGGGGGTGTTTAGCCAAGTAGATCTTGGCTAAACACCCCTCTTGTAGGTTCCAGCAGTATTGCTAGGGGACATTTATGGTCTTGCTCACCGTCGAGCACGCACGCTCGGCAGGAATCTTTGACGCTGCCGATGACAGGGTCGCCAGAACCGTGCTGGATGGAATCACATTGGGATCGAACACCAATTCGGTGGCCGGAACCCGTCCATAGGTGGTCAAGGTCCATGCCTCGTCACCTTCCTTGGCCAACCAGTCAACCCCGTTCACGCTGACGCATGGATCCGTTGACGGCGGCGGGGGAGTGACACCGCAACGCAGAACCAGCTGCGCAGGGTCTCCCCACACGGCGGTGGCCTGGCTATTGGTCTGGCGCTTCTGCTGGTCCGAAATCTCCGGAGGAAGCACCACCATCATTTCGGCACACAACGGATTGCCGGCATCGTCCGCGGGTTGGACGTTTGCAATTGAAGCGCAGCCGGACAGGACAAGGAATCCCGCGAGCGAGGCTACCGTAACGGTGGTAAACCGAACTCGACGGTTCTTTCTGGCTGTATCTTTTCTGGGAGCCGACTGTGAGTTATGGGAATCTAGGCTACTAAAAATCAATCTGGGCACTAAAACAGCCTACCGGTCGTGGGACATGACTAGGATGTAAAGGAGTATTTGCTAGAGAGGCATTGATGACACATTTGAACGGGTCCTTCGAGGACACAGGCTACGAATCGCCAAAGAAGAAGAAACGTACCGGGCTGATGATATTGCTGGGCGCAGTATCACTGGTCCTCATCGCACTTCTCGTAGCCGGGGGGTACCTGTTCTCGCTCGCTCGCAGCTTTGACAACAACACCACCAAGCTTACGGATGCATTTCCCGAGGAAAGCTCGCGTCCGCAAAAAGCTGAAGCCGCCAAGGACGCGGTGAACATCCTGCTTCTGGGCAACGACACCCGTGCCAAGGACCAAGGCGAAGAGAACTTTGCCTCGCTGCCCAACGGTGGTCGTTCCGACACCATGATGCTCGTCCACATCCCGGCGAACCGCGAAGGTGTCTACGTCACCTCGATCATGCGCGATACCTGGTTGGACATTCCGGGCCACGGCAATGCGAAAGTGAATGCTGCGTTTGCCTACGGTGGGGTCGCATTGGCCGTCCAAACACTTGAAGGCCTTTTGGACACACGTATTGACCATGTGGCCTCCATTGATTTCGAAGGTTTCAAGGGCTTGACTGATGCTCTGGGTGGAGTCCAGATCAACAACCCGATCGCTTTTAAGCAGAACCTCAAGAACGGATTTGTGTTCCCCAAGGGAGTGCAGACGCTCGATGGTGACCAGGCGCTGGCATTTGTTCGCGAACGCTACGCGTTCAAGGATGGCGACTACCAGCGCGTTCGCAACCAGCAGCTTTACGTCAAGGCCGTCATGAGCACCCTGATGTCCAAGGAAACCTTGACGGACCCCGCGAAGATTTCCGAGACCGTCAAGGAATTCGCGCCATATGTCGCAGTCGACGAGACCCTCGACGCCGTCAAGGTGGCCAAGCTAGGAACCACCATGGCCAACGTTCGCTCCAGCGACATGCACTTCTTCACGCTCCCCAACAAGGGAACGGGACGTTCCGCCGATGGCCAGTCCATCGTCATTCCTGACATGGCGGTGATTTCGGACTTTGCAGATGCCTTGAAGAAGGACAAGGTGGGACAATTTGTAGAGGACAACGGTCTCTAAGGATCCAGTGATCACTCACACCATGAACCAAAAAATCCATGCCAATTCGAAGGCCATGTCAACTTGGCTTGAACGAATGGTCAAGAGCCTGGGAAACCATAGCGACCGCCTTAACGCGATCAATATCTTCCCGGTGGCGGACGGGGATACGGGCAGCAATCTCTACCTGACCGCACGCAGCGCCCATGACGCGATTTCCAAGTTGGAAACCGAAAACATTGGTGAGCTTCTGACCATGGCGTCACGCGCCGCCATGGAATCGGCTCGTGGGAACTCGGGAACGCTGCTTGCTGTCTTCCTGGCCGGTCTGGCCGAACCCCTGTGCGGGGTGGAGCGGATGACTGCGCCGGCACTGGCCACGGCACTGGAGCGCGGCAAGGTCAGGGCATGGTCTGCCCTGAGCGACCCGGTTTCCGGAACCATGCTCTCGGTTATGGAGGTCGTCGCCACCACCGCCCGGTCCACCCACCGCGCCAGCGCATTGGAGCCGGAAAGCAAGGCCGCACTGGTCGAACTGCTCGATGCCCTGTGCGTGGCGGCGGAAGCGGCCGTGGTGGCCACGGAGAACGAACTCGGGGCACTGCACAAGGCCAAGATCGTTGACGCAGGGGCCGTGGGCATGCTGATCATCTTGGATGAACTTCGTGGCTCCCTTCTCGGACACTTCATCGACCCCGATGAATACTCGAACCTGCACGGCTACGACATCCAGGACCCCCACATCCACCAGGATGTCTCCCCGGAAACCGGTGTCGAGGTCATGTGCACCATCAGCCTCGATGCCTTGGGCGCGGCCACCTTGCGCGGACAACTGGACACCATCGGCGACTCCGTCATCATGAGCCCGGTCAACCCCACCGAAGACGGATACCGCTGGCGCGTCCACGTGCACGTACCCGAAGCCGAGCGCGCTCTTGAAGTCATTCGAAGCCTGGGCACTCCGGTCAACGTCTCGGTGACCGACCTTTGCACGCATGACGGATGACGGATGACCAAGACTTCACCAGCAATACGCCACTAGACTCCGTCCTTGGCGTTGCTTCCGCACGCAAGGTGGAAACCGCGTTCGGATACACCACGGTCGGTCAGCTGCTGGGACATTTCCCCCGGCGTTACATGGAGATCGGTGAGCTATCCAAAATTTCGGAACTTCCCGTCGGGGAGGACGTCACGATCGTTGCCGAAGTGAAATCGGTGAACCAGCGGCGCATGCACTCGCGATCCGGATTTCTGCTCGAAGTTGTCGTCAGCGACGCTCTGGGACCCGAACAATCGATCTTGCGGATGACCTTTTTCAACGGCTACGAAGCCAAGCGTGACCTGCAGGTCGGCTCGACCGCCATGTTCAGCGGCAAGGTGACCATCTACCGCAACCACTTGGAACTGACCCACCCCGAATACTCCTTGCTCGACACGGCCGAAGAAGCCGATCCACGGCCCATTCCCATTTACCCGGCCACCGCCAAGTTCCCGAACAAGAAGATCCGGGAGACCATGGAGCTCGTGCTTTCCCGCGTCCGACCGGAGATTTTCGAGGAATTCATTCCGGAACAGGTCCTGGAAACCCAACGAATCCCGGGCAGGGCCACGGCCTTTGAAAACATCCACAGACCACAGACCGTTGCCCAAGGTTATGCGGCCAGAAAACGCTTTGCCTTCGAGGAAGCCTTCTTGCTCCAGCTCGCGCTGGCCCAACGCCGCGCCCACCGGATGCAACAGCCGGCAATTGCACGTCACGGAGCCCCGGCAGGCCTGCTGGAAGCCTTCGACAACTCTCTTCCCTTTACCCTCACAGACGGCCAGGTGTTGGCCGGCATGGAAATCGCGGACGATCTCGTACGCGGCCACCCCATGAATCGTCTCTTGCAGGGGGAGGTCGGCTCGGGCAAGACCCTGGTGGCGCTGCGTGCGATGCTGCAGGTCATTGACTCCGGCGGGCAAACCGCCTTGCTTGCACCCACCGAAGTGCTCGCACAACAGCACTACCAATCGATCAGGAAATTGCTTGGATCCCTGGGCGCTGGAGGCGAACTTGGATCGGATCCCCGCGCTACCCGTGTGGACGTGCTCACCGGATCGGCCGGGACCGCAGAACGCAAGCGCGTGCTGCTCGGTGCCGCTTCGGGGGAGACCGGGATACTGGTGGGCACACACGCACTGCTCTCGGACACGGTTGGTTTCGTGGACCTTGGCCTGGTGGTTGTTGACGAGCAACACCGCTTTGGTGTCGAGCAACGTGACGTCTTGCGGTCAAAGGCGGATACGCCGCCCCACATGCTGGTCATGACAGCGACCCCGATCCCGCGTACCGTGGCCATGACCGTCTTTGGCGACCTTGAAGTCAGCCTGATGAAAACCCTGCCACCCGGCAGAGCACCCATTGCAACGCATCTGGTTCCACTCCAAGTTCCACGGATGCAGGAACGGCTTTTTGCCCGCATCGCAGAGGAAACGGCCAAGGGCCACCAGGTATATGTGGTGTGCCCGCGCATCAGCGAGAAGGCCGTCGAGGACGACTTCCTGCCGATGCCTGTGGAACCTGGCGCCAACGACGCGAGCTCGGATGCCAGCACGAAGCCGGCATCGATGACCGTCGAGAAGATGCTGGACATACTGACCACCATGCCCATCTTTGCGAACACGGAAATCCGCGCCCTTCACGGGCGCATGGCCAGCGACGAAAAAGCCGAAGCCATGAATGCCTTCGACAGCGGCCGCGCCTCCATTCTCGTCTCGACCACGGTGATCGAAGTCGGGGTGGACGTGCACAACGCCACACTCATGGTGATCATCGATGCGGAGAATTTCGGGATTTCGCAATTGCACCAATTGCGTGGACGCATCGGACGAGGTGGCCTGCCCGGCACCTGCCTGATGACCACGTGGCTGGACGCCGAGCATCCCTCGGTGGTGCGGTTGCGGGCGGTTGAATCCACCACTGATGGATTCCTCCTGGCAGAGTCGGACCTGAACGAACGCCGTGAAGGCGACATCCTGGGGGCGAGCCAGTCCGGCTCCCGGTCCACGCTCAAGGTCCTGCGCGTCATGAAAGACGCCAAGCTCATTGCCCGGGCCCGGGATGCCGCCGAGGCCATCGTGGACGGCGGTGGCGGGCTCGGCTCCTACCCCGGGCTGCAGGCCGCAGTCGAGGAATGGGTAGACGAAGACATGCAAGCATTCCTGGAAAGGGGATAGATCCACCATGAGTCGTATCGTGGCCGGCGCCGCCGGAGGCACACCACTGAAGAGCGTGCCGGGTGACTCCACCCGGCCCACCACCGACCGCGTCAAGGAAGCGTTGTTTTCCAGGCTCGAGAGCTATGACGTGCTGACCAACGCCAGGGTCCTTGACCTGTACGCGGGTGCCGGGTCGCTCGGCGTCGAGGCAGCTAGCCGCGGGGCGCGTTCCGTATTGCTCGTGGAGCTTGCGCCCAAGGCCGTGGCCGTATGCCAGGCCAACGCCGGCCTCGTCAACAAGGCCCTGCGCAATGACCTGGTCAGCGTTCGTCGCGGCTCGGTGGATTCGGTCCTTGATTCCTTTGCCCCGGTTCCCGGCGGCAGCGCAGGAAAGACCTGGGACTTGGTGTTCATGGATCCGCCCTACCCGCTGACAAACGACGAGCTCGCCAAGACCCTGGAAAAGGTTTCGCTGGTGCTCGATGTCGGGGCAACGGTGGTGGTCGAACGCTCAGCCCGATCCGCCGAGCCCACCTGGCCCGCCGGCCTGGAGAAGTTCGCCGATAAGAAATACGGCGAGACGCGGTTATGGTTTGCCGAACCCGTCCAGATCGCTGCCGAATAGCACCGTTCCCGGGTGCGGGCCTGCGGCCCGCAACCGATCCACCATGGCCATGTCGATCTTTGATTGGGTGCCGGCCAGAATCATGTTTCCCGGGTACTTCCGGGAAAAGATCTCGGTCGGGGCGCTGGCGATGAGGGTTTGAAAGACATGTGACATGGCCTGAATCTGGGAGTCGGCAAAGGAAAATGGCGGATCGTCGCCCACGTTCACCAGCACGATCCCGCCGGGCCGCAGCAACGCGTTCATCTCGGAATAGAAACCGGGAGAGGTCAAATGATGCGGTGCCCCGGAACCGCTGAAGATATCCAGGACGATGATGTCGAATTTCTCAGCGGCCAGTTCCTCGGTCAGTACCCGCCGCGCGTCCCCAATAATGGTCTTCAGGTTTTTGGGGTCGTCCATGGGGAGAGCCTCCAGGACAAAGTCGAGTAGTTCTCGTTCGAGGTCTACGGCTACCTGCTGGCTTCCGGGGCGCTTCTTCTCGATGTAGCGTGCCAAGGTCAATGCGCCGGCCCCGAGATGGAGAACCCGCAAGGGGGCTCCGGGCGCGGCCTGCTCGTCCACATGGTTGGCCAGTCGTCGAAGGTACTCGTAGAAGATCTGCTCGGGGTGGTCTACGTTTACGTGGGATTGTTCCGCGCCGCCCAGGGCAAGGACCCATGCTCCGGTAACGAAGGCGTCCTCCTCCAAGGTGGCGTGGGCCCCGAGGTTGCTGAGCCAGCGGCTGGCACGTTGCACCACGTTCAGCCACCCAGCTTTGCCGCGAGCAGGGACAGCCTTCGGGACGCCTCGTTGAGAAGCTCAGGCTTCTTGCAGAAGGCAAAACGCATCAGAGTGCGTGTGCGCTCCGCGCCTTCTTCATGGCAGAAGACGGACAGCGGGATGCTTGCGACGCCGATCGTTTCGGGCATTTGACGCGCCAGCTCCAACGCGTTGTCAAAACCGAGGGGTGCCACGTCGGCGACGATGAAGTAGGTTCCTTTCGGACGGTAAACCGTCATTCCAGCCGATTCAAGGCCCTTGGCCAGTATCTCGCTGCGCTGACCAAGATCATGGGCGAAATCCGTAAAGAAGTTGGTCTCGCTAGCCAGCGCCTCGGCAACCGCCGGTTGGAATGCCGTGCCGGAGGAATAGCTCAGGAACTGCTTGACCGTTCGTACGGCCGCAACAAGATCGGCAGGTCCGGTGGCCCAGCCGACCTTCCAACCGGTAAAGGAAAAGGTCTTGCCCGCCGATGAAATGGTGATGGTGCGATCCCAAGCCCCAGGAAGGGTGGCGATAGGGATATGGGAAAAACCAAAAGTGAGATGCTCGTAGACTTCATCCGAGACGATGAGGCAATCGTGCTGTTTGGCCAATGCAACGATCTCGGCGAGCAGCTCCCGGCCAAAGGCGGCACCGGTGGGATTATGCGGGTTGTTCAACACCACCATCCGTGTGCGCGAGGTGAACGCTTTGCCGAGTTCCGTGAGGTCTGGCTGGAAATCCGGCGCGTGCAGCGCGACCGTCTTGTGGACTCCGCCAGCCAAGCCGATGGTTGCACCATATGAGTCGTAGTACGGCTCGAAGGTGATGACCTCGTCTCCGGGCTTCACGAAGGCAAGAACGGCAGCAGCGATCGCTTCGGTTGCGCCCGTGGTGACGACCACTTCGTTCTCCGGGTTGACGTCCAACCCGTAGAACCGTTTCTGGTGATCTGCGATAGCCATGCGGAGGGGGAGTATTCCGGAACCCGGGGCATATTGGTTAAGGTGCCCTGAAATACCGTGTGCAGCTTTGGCCTTGAAGACTCTAGGCCCGTCGGTGTCGGGGAAGCCTTGTCCCAGGTTGATGGCCTCGTGCTTCGCAGCGAGGGTGGTGATCTCCTCGAAGATGGTGACTCCAAGGTCGCCGTTGGGAGATAGTAGGTTGGCGCCTGCAGCCATGCGCTGCCAAGGAAATTCGAATGAGGGCATGGCTCTCATTATCCCTTCATCGAGCGGCTCCGTGGGCAACCCACCGGGAAACGACACGTTGTGTCATCAAAGCATTGGAAGCAACTGAGCATATAGCCGAGTTGATAGATTGCAAGGTATGCGTCGAGCCGTCTGCCCCGGGTCATTTGACCCCATCCACAATGGTCATGTTGAGATCATTGCCCGTGCCAGCAACCTCTTTGACGAGGTTATCGTGGCTGTGTCAACCAACTATGCCAAGAAGTATCGTTTCGCACCCGAAGAACGCCTCAAAATGGTTCGGGAAACGATTGGGGGTCTGCGTGGCGTGAGCGTTGAGCCAATGGGTGATGGACTGCTCGCCGATTTTTGCAAGCTGCACGGGGCCGACGCGATCGTCAAGGGCCTTCGATCCACCGTTGACTACCAGTATGAGACCCCCATGGCAGTTATGAACCGCCACCTGACTGGTGTGGAAACGGTTTTCTTGGCCGCCGACAACCGCTATACGCATCTGTCATCTTCCTTGTTGAAAGAAGTTGAATCCCTCGGTGGCGACGTGGATGATTACTTGCCGCGAACCGTCCTCAAGAGACTTCGAAGTAGCTCAAAATAGGCCCAAATGGGTTCGATGTTTATGCATTGGATGACGTAAAGTCGAAGGCATGACTCAAAGTAGGCGTGTAATTAAGGCCGTTATCCCTGCGGCAGGGTTGGGGACGCGTTTTTTGCCAGCGACCAAGGCCATGCCCAAGGAAATGCTGCCCGTCGTTGACCAGCCAGCCATCCAATATGTCGTGGCCGAGGCGTCGAAGGCCGGACTCACCGATGTACTGATGATCACTGGGCGAAACAAGCGCGCGCTGGAAGATCACTTTGACCGGGTCCCTTCCCTCGAAGCAACCCTCGAGGCCAAGGGCGACACCGAGAAATTGCAGCTGGTGCAGGGCGCCACGGCTCTGGGAGATATCCACTACATCCGACAACGTGACCCGAAGGGTCTCGGACACGCCGTGCTCTGCGCCAAACAGCATGTCGGAGAAGAAGCCTTCGCTGTCTTGCTCGGTGATGACCTCATCGACGAACGGGACGATCTTCTCTCGATCATGATCGACGTGCAAGAGAAGACCGGTGGTTCGGTTATCGCGCTGATGGAAGTGGATCCAGCACAGATTAGCGCTTACGGGTGTGCTGATGTTTCGGCCGTAAACGGCGAAGATTACGTCAAGGTCAACGGGTTGGTGGAAAAGCCCGCAGTTGAGGATGCCCCGTCAAACCTCGCGGTCATCGGGCGTTACGTGCTTCACCCGCGTGTCTTCGAGGTACTCGAAGAGACGAAGCCTGGACGCGGTGACGAGATACAGTTGACCGACGCTCTGGAGACCTTGGCCGTGGCAGAGGGCCCGGGCAGTGGCGTTCACGCGGTGGTCTTCCGGGGTCGCCGATACGACACCGGCGACAAGCTGAGTTACCTTCAGGCAGTAATTTCCTTGGCAACTGAGCGGTCGGACATCGGCCCGGAACTACTTCCATGGCTCAAGGAATTCGTCACCGGGCGCTAGGATTCTTCTTGTTGGCAAGGCTAACCCAGCATCCTCACAGGGGTGTTGGTTAGCCTTGCTTTGTTTGTGCGAAAGTTGTCGACCGAAACATTGCCTCGAGTCGTCCAAGGCTTCTCGTTCTGGTCTGATGGAGACGTTGATTGACTGACAATAGAGAATTTGAAGGCGGTTACCTACCGCGGCGGCTGGCCCGTCGAAAGAAACGCACTGGCCTGGTTGTGCTTCTGAGCGCGATTGCCGTGGTGGTCGTGGCGGCAGTTGTGGCCAGTACCTACCTCGGTAGTCTTGCCCAGACGTTTGACAACAAGACGCAGGTAATTGCAGAGGCTTTCCCCGACGAGGAATTGCGCCCGGTCAAGAACCCCGAGGACGGTTCCTTGAATTTCCTGTTGTTGGGCGTCGACCACGGTGCAGACGGCTCGGAGACGTCGGACTTGCTGCAGGGCGGGGGCACGGATCAGCGATCCGACTCGATGATGCTGATGCACATCCCAGAGGATCGCAAAGGCGTATACGTAATGTCGATCGTGCGTGATCTCTACACTGACATTCCTGGATATGGGCGCCAAAAAATCAATGCATCAATGGCGCTGGGCGGTGTGCCTCTGGTCGTTCAAACGATCGAAGGCATGCTGGATACCAAGATCGACCATGTGGCCATGATTGACTTCGATGGTTTCAAGGAACTCACAACTGCACTCGGCGGAGTCACCGTTCGCAACGACATTGAGTTCTATTCGACGGATAACAAAAAGTATTTTTACCCTGTGGGTGATGTTGTTCTTAAAGGCAACCAGGCCCTGAGGTTCGTCCGTGAACGAAAGCCGTTCGTCGACGGCGACTACCAACGCGTGAAGAACCAGCAGAAATTCATCAAGGCTGTCATGAATGGACTGCTGTCCAAAGACACCTTGACCAATCCAGCTACAGTCTATGAGGTCATCGACAAGATTTCCCCGTATCTTTCGCTGGATGATGGTTTTGATGCGGCAACAGCCGCTGGATTGGGGCTTCAGCTGAAAGGCCTGCGAGCTTCTGGCATCGAAATGTTCACCCTGCCAACTGCCGGAAGCAGTACGTCGCCTGGCGGGGAATCGATTGAGCTTCGTGACGAAAAGGCAATCGTGGAGATCGGCAAGGCGCTTCGCACCGACACCCTTCGGGCCTACTTGGACAGCGCAAACTTAACGCATTGAGAAGTGATGCATAGATCACACATCGTGAAATGGGACGATGCCAATCGGCCTTCAGTACGCGCATCTACTAGACTTCAATAGGTTCGTCGGCCATAGCCGACGAGACAACCGTGATCAACGAGGTATCGAGAATTATGACAGCTGCCGAATATGCGGCGAAGTACGGCCTGCACAGGGTTGGTGCTCGCCCAGGACTGGTGAGCTATCTGAAGCAAGCCTGGGGCAGGCGCGATTTCGCGTACGAGTTGGCCAAAAGCAGACTGCAGTCTTCGAACCAACGCAACCGCCTCGGCATGTTGTGGGTAGTCATCAAGCCAACCATGAACGCCCTGATGTATGGGTTTATATTCGGAATCCTGCAGGGTGGTAGCCGAGGCCATGACTTCCCCGTTTACGTCGTCATTGGCGTATTCCTCTTTGAGTTCTTTGCGGGATCCGTAACCACCGGGGCAAAAGCAATTACCGGGAATGCGGCACTGGTGCAATCGCTGGCCTTCCCGCGCATCACACTAGTGATTTCCGCGGTAATCCAGCAATTCTTGACACTGGTCCCCATGGTTGTAGTCATGTACGTGTACTGCATGATCTTGGGAACATATCCACGCTGGAGCTGGCTGATGATCGTTCCAGTGTTGGTACTGTTCACCATGTTCAACACTGGCATGGCCTTGATCTGCGCCCGGTTGACTGTGCACATTCGTGACTTCACGCAGATTCTCCCGTTGATTACGCGGATACTTTTCTTCACCTCCGGCGTGCTCTTCCCCGTCGAGAGGGTCCTGAATGCATTCCCTTTTCTCGTGCGTTTGTTTGATTTCCATCCGATCTACCAGGCCCTTCAGGTTGCCCGCGGGTCCATTATGAACGGTGTGGAGTACCCCTCGTTCTATTGGATTGTCATGGCAGTCTGGGCCGTGGTCGCCCTCGTTGGTGGCACCATCTACTTCTGGGCAGCCGAGGAGCGTTATGGTCGAGTTGACTAACTTCGATGATCTGATCAACCCCCGTCTACACGGCAAATTCGAACCGAAACCTGTCTACGATCTGGAACCCCACGACGCCCCGGCGGCATCGACCATCAAGATCGATGAATCCCGTACACCGGTTGTCATCGTTGATGACCTCCACGTCAAGTACCAGGTATACGCGAGCGGGAAAGCCGCCGGATCCGCCGGAGCCAAACGTTTGCTGCAAGCATCGGCTCGAGGAATCCGTGAAGTGCATGCGGTGAAAGGTGTTTCCTTCGTTGCCTACGAGAACGAATCCATCGGGATCATTGGCTCGAACGGTTCAGGGAAATCTACCCTCATGCGAACGATCACTGGGCTGACTACGCCGGCGGCCGGATCTGTCTATGCATCTTCGCGTCCGAACATGCTTGGTGTTGGCGCTGCACTGATTGCCGATTTGTCCGGTGACAAGAACATCATGCTTGGCGGTCTGGCGCTCGGCTATAACCGCCAGGAAATCAACCAGATGCGCGACGACATCATCAAGTTCGCAGAACTTGAGGAATTCATTGACCTGCCGATGCGTACCTACAGTTCCGGAATGTCCGCGCGCCTGAAATTTGCGATCGCTGCTTCGAAGCAGCACGACATCCTCATCGTAGATGAGGCGCTTGCCGTGGGCGATGCCCGCTTCCGTAAGCGAAGCGAGGCCAAGATCCGTGAAATCCGGGAAAACGCCGGCACCATCTTCCTGGTTTCGCACTCCATGAACTCGATCCTGGACACCTGCAACAGGGCGATCTGGATCGAGAAGGGCGTACTGATGATGGACGGGGATGCCAAGACCGTCGTCAACGCCTATAAGGGCAAAAAGAAGTGACGAAGACAATCAACCTAGGCGTTTCGTACGTGATGCCGGTGCTCAATGAAGCCGGGTACCTGCGAGATGCCGTCGCCAGCGTGCTTGGCCAGGACTACGCCGGCGACAAGGAAATCGTACTGGCGCTTGGCCCCAGCACCGATTTCACTGACGAAGTCGCCGCGGCGTTGGCAGCCGAGGATTCCAGGGTCAAGCTGGTCCATAACCCGCAGGGGCGCACTCCGATAGGCCTGAATCTGGCGATCAAAGCCTCGCAATACCCGATCGTGGTGCGCGTAGATGCGCACAGCGAACTTGCGCCCAACTACACGGCCCGCGGTGTCGAGACAATGTTCCGGGTGGATGCACACGACGTCGGCGGACTCATGGATGCGCAGGGGAAGAATCCGCTTCAGCGCGCGGTGGCGGCCGCTTATCACTCCCCGTGGGGTCTTGGCGGAGCGGCCTATCACAGCGGTGCCCCGGAGGGACCCTCGGAATCTGCCTACCTGGGTATTTTTCGCCGCGAGGTCTTTGACGAAGTCGGCTACTACGACGAATCGCTGCACCGTGCCCAAGATTGGGAACTATGCCTGCGTATTCGCCAAGCCGGATTCAAGGTGTGGTTTGATCCAGAACTTGAGACCGCATACTACCCTCGCGACAAGTACAAGGCTCTGGCAGCGCAGTCTTATGCCTCGGGTGTCTGGCGGGGCGAACTGTCACGTCGTTACCCGGCCGGAAAATCGATCCGCCATGACCTGCCGCCGTTAATGGTTGTCGGAACCACCCTGGGAGCCGTTGCCTGGTTGATTGACCCGTGGCTGACAACCGATGCCCCCAACACCGTAAGGGTGGTCCTCAACTTGTTGAAGCTCGCACCGGTGGCCTACGCCGGTCTAGTGGTATTTGCGACGCTGACCGGCAAGCGAACAACCCTGAAAGAAAAGCTTTTAATGCTAGGTGTTTTCCCGACCATTCATTTCCCTTGGGCCGTTGGCTTCGTGAAGGGTCGTGTTCGTGGCGCTCAAGGTACCTTGGACAGGGGGCGGGTGCGTTCATGAACAATGAAACTATTCGACCACGCAATCCGACGCTCGAACAGCTGCGCGCGGTGTGCCAGCCCCCGGAAGTCCGAGCTCGGCGCAACGCAGAGCATTGGACCGCAGAACTCTACCTTCGACACATCTCAATCTATTTGACCGCAGCGCTGGTGCGTACCCGCATCAGCGCCAACGGTGTTACGGGGCTCATGATCCTGGCGGGTTGGCTCATGTCGGCAGCACTACTGGTCCCCGGTGTATGGGGGCCGCTGTTGGCGGTGGTCCTGTCGCAGGTGCAGCTCTACTTCGACTGCAGCGATGGGGAAGTAGCCCGCTGGCGAGGCACGCAGTCGCCGCGCGGCATCTTCATCGACATGGTGGGTCACCACACCACCGAGGCACTGATTCCCATCGCTTTGGGCTACCGGGTATTCCTTGAACTGCAGACCCAGGGTGCCGATGCGGCACAGGCATGGCCGACGCTCTTTATCGCGGCGGTTCTCTCGGTGCTCCTGGTGCTCAACCGCTCCCAGAGCCTCATGGTCCATGCGGCACGAAGCATGGCAGGTCTTGGCAAGCTACCAGACACGGCGGAGGCACGTGCCGTGTCGCAGACCAGCCTAGTGGGGAAACTACGTTCTGCTGCCCGCTTCCTGCCCTTCCACAAGATGCTTCATGCAGTGGAACTCAGCTTACTCATCCTGGCGCTGTCCATTGTTTCGGCCATCGTGGGTGTTCCCGGCGTAGCCGAAAAGTGGATGCTTTGGATCCTATTGCCTGCCGTTGTCCTTGTGAATATCGGTCACTTCGTGGCGACCATGGCCTCATCTCGGTTGCGGTGAACCCATGACGAGCCCAGCAGATGATTTTCCTTCGGTCGGTGTCGTGGTGCTGACCATGGGCGACAGACCCACGGAATTGGACCGCGCCCTCCGGAGCCTCCTTGCCCAGCGCAACGTCAAACTTGACGTTGTGGTGGTGGGCAATGGCTGGGATCCGATCGGCCTGCCCTCTGGCGTGCGAGCCCATTATCTGGAGGACAATCTGGGCATCCCGGCAGGCCGCAATGCAGGGGTACCGCTGGTGACGGGGGAGTATTTGTGCTTCCTGGATGACGACTCATGGTTTTTGGATGGGGACTTTCTCGAAGAAGCCGTCACGCGGTTCAAGCTGCACCCAAAGATGGGGCTGCTCCAGCCACGGATCACCGACCCCGAACGTGATGACGATCCGACACGTTGGATCCCTCGTTTGAACAAACGCACGGCGGAGGAATCCAGCCGCGTCTTTCACGTGGGTGAAACCTGTCTGATGATGCCTAGGTTCATTTTCGACGAAACCGGAGGATGGGCCGGTGGTTTCTGGTACGCCCACGAGGGAATCGAACTCGCGTGGCGGGTCTGGGACACTGGTCATCACGTTTGGTACGCCGGTGACATGAGAATCGGCCACCCCGTCGTAGACCAACGTCGACACGAGGAGTTCTACCGCCTCAACGCAAGAAACCGTGTGTGGCTGGCCAAGCGTAACCTACACTGGCCATTTAGCTGGATCTACGTTGGCAGCTGGGCCCTGATTGAGAGTGCACGGTTGCGCAAGGATCGCGGAGCAGTGCGACAGTACTTCAGCGGATGGATGGGGGGCTGGAGGGAAAGTCCCTGGTACTCAACACCGCGGCGCAAACTCAAATGGTCGACCCACCTCCGAATGCTGTTGGCCGGCAGACCACCCGTAATCTAAGACCTTCGATCTCTGCGTCCCAGAGCGCAGCAAATCAGCAAATGGAGTTGAACATGGCAAAAACAGTTCTGACCTACGGCACGTTCGATCTTTTCCACGTTGGTCACTTGAACATCCTCAAGCGCCTAAAGGAAAAAGGCGACCGTTTGATTGTCGGTGTGTCCACCGACGGATTCAATGCCATCAAGGGCAAGAAGCCCATCGTTCCCTTCGAGCAACGCATCGAGATCGTCCGGGCGATCAAGTACGTGGACGAAGCCATTCCGGAAGACAACTGGGATCAGAAGCGTCTGGACATTGCCAAGTACGGTGTCGATGTCTTCGGCATCGGAGAGGATTGGAAGGGTAAGTTTGACGACCTCGGCGACAAGGTCGAGGTTGTGTACCTTCCACGCACCTCGGGGATCTCCACGACCGAACTGAAGCGAGTGTTGAGTGCGTTCGACGAGCGTCACGTCGCCAAGCTGAAGGACACCCTCGATAGTCTGAGCCAGATCGTCAAGGAGCTCAGCTAGGGAGTCTCTGTCCTCCGGACATTTGGCCATTATCAGGGATGTCGTCCCACCGGTGCTGGTCCGCCATCCCGTACCTGCCGCCGATCTCCGGGGGTGGTCACTGGCAATCCGCATGGCTGCTACCCGGAATCCCGGCACCGTCGGGACAGCGCACAGTGTCCCTTCGGAAGCTAGACCAAGTGATCCCGAGACCCGGGCTCGATGAAGCGCAGATTCGACGAGCGGCGAATGAGCCGTCCACCCCAAGAACCACGGTCATGGCCGCGCAATAGACCAAGGAATCAAAATTAGGCAACGAGAGATCATGAGCAACACGAATACGCGAACACAATTCAGGCTCGACATCCAAGGCCTACGCGCCATCGCCGTTGGACTTGTTGTCATCTACCACCTGCTGCCGCAAAGCATCACCGGCGGCTTCGTTGGTGTAGACGTATTCTTCGTGATCTCCGGCTACCTGATCACCTCCCACCTGATCAAGCATCCGCCCAGCAGCCCCAAGGAGTTCGGGACCTTCTGGCTGCGCCGCATCAAGCGGCTCATTCCAGCATCAATGCTGGTCCTGTTCACTACCGTCATCGCGGTTCGGCTCCTAACGCCGGAATCGTTTTGGCGGGACAACACGTTCCAGGCGATCGCCTCTGCCTTCTACTCGCAGAACTGGTTCCTGTTGGCCACCAGCGTGGACTATTTGGCCGAGGACAACGCGCCCACGGCCGTTCAGCACTATTGGTCACTGGCGGTCGAGGAACAGTTCTACCTCGTCTGGCCCCTCTGCATCGCCGCCCTCTGGTGGTTTGCGGTCCGGAAGAAGCTCATACCCAAGAGATGCGTGCTTATCGGCGTTTCGCTGATTGTCGCGTTATCCTGCGCCTATTCGATCTACCTGACCTCCGTTGATCCTGGGGTTGCCTACTTCTCCACCTTCACCCGGGCCTGGGAACTAGCCCTGGGCGCCATGGTGGCACTGGTCCCCGCCCCGCGGCAGCGTTTCAGTTCCTCGCTGGCCGGTGCTGCGATAGCCTGGGTCGGCCTTGCCGGGATCATTGGCTCCGGTATCGCCTACGATTCGGCCACTCCTTTCCCCGGCTACCAGGCTGCCCTGCCGGTTGTGGGGACGGCACTGGTGATCTGGGTTGCGGCGACCTCTCGCTTCTCACCAACCGTATTTCTCGCTTCCTGGCCGTTCCGATTTATCGGTGACCACTCCTACTCGATCTACCTCTGGCACTGGCCGATCATTGTCTTGCTACCGTTCTTATCAGACACCTTGGGTGCTTTGGACCTGGTGGCCGTGGCCCTCGCAACCATCCTTCTGTCGATGCTCACCAAGAAGTATGTCGAGGATGCATTCCGCAAGACGCTTGATGTCTCGACACTGGTGACGCCCCTGAGGTTCCTGGTGGTTGCCACGGCCTCCGTCGCGCTGGTCGCCGCTGGTGTCGCGGGCGAAGCCCAGAAACGGGAGGAGAACGCATCCGTTTCCCTTGAGGCCGCGCTTAACGGGGGAGTTCCCTGCTTCGGGGCGGCAGCGCTTGCGGATCAGAGTGGCGATTGCCAATACGAAGCGGACAAGGAACTGATCCTGTCTCCGGCCTTGGCAAAGGTTGACAAGTCTGACGCCTATGCCGACGGCTGTTGGTCTAACGAACCGTTTGAAAAAAAGCCAAAATGCACGTATGGAACCGGCAAGACCAAGGTCGCACTCGTCGGCAACTCGCACGCGGGCCATTGGCTGCCCGCACTCGACAAAATGGCTAAGGATAGAGATTGGACCATCACTACCTTCTTGGCGTCCCGATGTAACCCAACAGATGGCCGTTTGAAGTTTGATGCCGAAACCAAGTCGCAAGGATGCGCCGATTATGGTCGATGGGTTCTGGATCAGACCAGCCACGGCCAGTTCGATCTCATTGTTACCTCCGAACGGCAGTCGGTCCCAATCGTGGGCCATTCCCTCGGTGCGACGGAAGTCCCGGCTCGACTAGGCTATGAAACTTACTTGAAACGATGGAGCGCATCCAATACTCCGATCCTGATTATTCGTGACACTCCGTTCCCGGGCGCTACGCTCAAGAACATTCCGGATTGTGTTGCGACGGCGATGAACGCCAATGCTGAGTGTTCCGGTAGCGTCAAAGAATGGGAGTGGATGGATCCGTTGGTGGATGCCGCAGATCGAACCAGGCACCCGAATGTGGCGGTCATCGATCCCACGCGGTATTTCTGCCAAGAGGGAGTCTGCCCTGCTGTTATCGGCGGGGTGGTAGTTTACTTCGATGCATCGCACATTACAGCGACGTACGCAGAGACGCTCGTTCCTTATCTGGAAACGGACCTCAACGAGGCGCTGCAATCGATTGCCGAGTAGGGCTCCGAAGTCAAATGGGCGCCGGAAGCGGGACAAAAGTCCGTGAAGAAGCTCGAATAGCTATGTCAACGATGGCGCTACGAGACGGTGCTATGCAAACCCAACGTCGCAGGTTGAACTGGACCTGGGTTCCGAAAGCTGCATACGGCCCATCAGTGGCACTGGTGACAGCTACGGCCTATCAGCGGCACTCGTGACAGTTAGTGTTGCGTCGATAAACCGTTCTGTGGCGCTGCCCAACGCAGGATCACCGAATATCACGTCGCGCAGAGCTTGTTGCTGTTGCGGCGGTTCGGACTTGCTCAAGGTGGCGATGATACTCAGCAGTGGATTTCCGTTTTCCTCGGCCAGCATTCTGCTCGCGTCCTGTGTAGACACTGACTGCCGAATGGCAAGGTCGTCTGTCATCGTTGTCGGGAAAGTATAGAGGAGCATCAGCGGCTTGTTTAGACCCACGCTGTCCATCGCCATAGCCGAAATATCGCATAGCACGATATCCGCGTCGTAGATGCTAAGCGAAGAATCGACTGCCCTATCGACGAAATGACCAGCATCGGGCGTCCTATGGATCGCGGTAGTAATGGCTTTACGAATGCGGCCCAATTCGTGGCGTGCTTCCACCGAACTGCTTCCGGTCTTGGGATGCGGGCGGAACACAACAGTGAAGCGCTCGTCGCTTAGCAAGGCTGTGACCAACTTGGCACCAATTGAAACAATTGAGCTGTAGGCCATATTTTGTCCATCTCCCTCCCATGTAGGGGCATACAGGACTCTGATGCGTGGGTTGGTGCGCAGTGCTGCGGGCCTTGCAAATTGAACGTCGAGTTGCGGCCGGCCTATTTCAATTAACTTTGCCGGATCGATACGTGCGACATTCGCCATAATGCGACGCCTCGCAGCTAGCCCAGCGATGAATGCAAAGTCGTAAGCCTTTAGTTGGTTAGAGACCATCGATGACTTTTCGCTCTCGCCATGGCTCAGGTGTATATGCGCGGGACCGTTGAATCGCAACATCGTGAAGTTTGCCTGCGAATTGTTGACGTAAAAGATGCCCAGGGTGTTCCAAGAAGCTAACGCGGTTTCAATTTGTTCCATGGAACGAGTTAAAAGTATCGGAAGGTTGGTCTGCCGGTTCAATTTGCGGGCGGTAAGCGCATTCATGACTAGCAGGCACACGCCGTAGCCACGCTTTTGAAGGGCTTCAAACGGTGCGACCCATTGTTCCAGCTGATAGCTTTGGCTAGGTCCATCGGCGAAAAAAACGGCGAATTCCACCACAGCTGTAGGCGCAGGAGTGGTATTGCTAAGTGTCCGGCTGACCTTTTTCTCCACTGCCACGGCGTGGATTCTCGCGGGCAAGAGGTGGGACTGCCGTTTCAGGAGATCGAATATAGTCACGGCACCATACTATGTCCGTACTTTTAGGACTAGGTATCAGGTGTCGTTCGTTTCAAAGAAAACTGAATAGACTGTTAAGGTCTCTGCCGTAGACGTGCGAGTCGAGAGCAATATCTTGAAGGATGTGCATATGAGTTTCTTGTCCCGTTGGAAGAGTCACGTTGGAGCTGCGGTTCCAGCGGGCTGTTGGCGACAGGCCATTAAACTCATCGACAACAAGACTCCGGTTTCGACCGCATCGATAGCCGACCTCAGAGTTCTGCAGGCAAAGGCTTTCGAGAATAGTTCGCTTAGTCAATCCCACCGTGTCCTATGGGCAGACGGTGAAGCTCGCGCCTACGTAAGCCCAAGCGACATGCAGCAAGTTTGTGGGGAGTTGAAATCTCAGGGCTTTGTCCTCGTTCCGATTGCCAGGGACTCTCTGGACCCTTCAGCCGTCGAGGGTTGGAAATGCGCGACCAAGTCCCAGGTTGGTCGCCGCCGTGACCTTGTAGAAGCGATCGGGGTACGTCTACTGGCGACCCCTGGCGGCACGGCACCTGCTAGGAAGTCCATGCTCGAGGTACCCGAACCCATCGATTTGGTCTATACATGGGTGAACGGCGCCGACGAAGAATGGCAGGAGAGACGACGCAAAGCCGAAACTGAATTTGACGGCGTACTTTTGCCAACTGCCAATGACCAAGCGCGTTACATTTCACACGACGAGCTCCGATACTCGCTTCGATCCGTAGAATCGTTTATACCGTGGGTCAACCACATCTATGTGGTCACGGCCGGTCAACGTCCCGAATGGATGAATGGGAGCAGCCCAAAGATATCTTTGGTCGATCATAAAGATATTTTTGAGGACCGTTCCGCATTACCGACGTTTAATTCCCACGCCATCGAGTCCCAGTTACATCGGATCCCGAATCTGTCGGAAAGGTTCCTCTATGTCAATGACGACGTTTTTTTCGGTCGACTGTTGGGACAGCAAGTTTTCTTTACACCTACCGGCTACCCAAAGTTCGCGCTGTCAGAGAGCCGCTTTGACCTCGAGGAAACCGAGAATCTTCCGGTAAACGTGGCAGCGCAGAACAACAGTCGACTTCTTGAGACCACTTTCGGAAAGGCGACGGCGCACAAGTTCAAACACGTGGCACATGCCCAGCTCAAGAGCACCTTGGCCACTATTTCCGAATCGCATCCTGTTGAAACCAGGAAGACGGCTTTTGCCAAATTTAGAAGTGCGACAGATCTTTCAATTCCCTCCGCCCTCGCGCATTACTATGGTTGCGCTATGGGCGCAGCGTTTCCCGGTGAAATCGATTACCGATACATCGACATTGCCTCGGATCAGGTGCACATGAAACTTGCGAGGTTGTTCCTTTGGAAACGTCCGCAAGTATTTTGTCTCAACGAGGTCAGCGTCGGTCACCGGGAAAGGATCAGGCGCAACTCAGTAATTCACGAGACCCTCCAACGGATGTTTCCTTGGCCATCTTCGTTTGAGCGTTTGGGTGGTCATCAAGAAGGTACCGCGCCCAACGACTGATGTGAGACTCTAGGAAATGATATGGACTGCACCGTGGCCAGCGTCCGCGATGCTGTCCATATCATTCGATGGTGCTTTAGCCGATGCTGAACTCTTCGATGCCGGGCTGAACCATCGAAGTGGGTACGGCACGAGACGCGCAAGGAGTTTGGCTGACGTTGGAAGAGCTTGCTAGATCTTGGGCGTCGATTGCAGACGCCAGTTTATTAGCCAAGCGTGAACAAGATTTTCAACTTAGGTCGTGCCAAAGGTCTGAGAATGCCATAAGCGGCGACCATGACCACTACAATGGACTACTGTGTATGCTGCATCAGTAGAGAAGGTCAACCCGTCTGTGTCAAACAATTCACGAATCGTTGGTGAAGAATCATCACCCAAAGTTTCCGTAGTAACTGCCGTCTATAATGTCGAAGACTACATAGCCGACTACCTGGATTCTTTGGATCGGCAGGCTTCACCGAACACGATCGAAGTAATTTTGGTGCTGGACGGCTCGACAGACTCCTCCGAGCAAAAGATTCGCGAATGGGCTGAACGTACATCGCTCGCGCACTCGATCCTCACAAAGGTGAATGGCGGCCAAGCCTCGGCGCGAAATGTAGGAATAAAGATAGCCAAGGGTGAATGGGTCACTTTCTGTGACCCTGACGACTACTTGGCCGACGACTATTTTGAGAACCTGACGGCATTCATGGATTCGGACATCAATGACACCGCGTCGATGTATGCGACGCGTGTAGTTGGGTTTGACGAAGCCAGCGGTAAGATTTCGGCATCACATCCGCTAAACGGCCGATTTCGCGATGGGGACCGTTTCGTGAGTTTGGAACGATCCCCGAGCTTTTTCCATATGAGTGGTGCTACCGCTGTTGTCCGAAGTAGCGAGCTGAAGCGACTGGGCCATGAGTTTCAGGAAGAGCTCACATTCAGCTTTGAGGACGCTCATTTCGTGGCGTCCTACTTACTTCAACAAGCAGAACCTGTCATCGGAATTGTTGCCAGCAGCGACTATTTCTACCGTCGCCGTGCTGCTGGGAACTCGTCGGTTCAAATCTCGGCTTTCAAGGCAGAGAAATACGGTGCGGTGCTTACGCATGGTCACCTTGATCTCTTGGCTCGTGCCAAGGCAACCAGCGGCGATATCCCCCTGTGGTTGCAGTTGATGTTGATTTACGACCTGCTCTGGTATTACCGCGGCGATCGCCGGGTGGGAGCCCCCTCTCGAAGTATGGATGCCAATGTTCTAGAAGAGTTCCATAGGCTCGTTGGGCAAGTCATGGACGGCATTTCCGAAATTGCCGTGCATTCTTTTGAAGTTATGGCAACCGACGACGATCTGCGAAACGCATTGATTCTTGGCTATAAGCAGCCTGATCATAGACCCGGTGAAGTCTATGTAGAAAAGCTGGATACCGATCAGCAGATGACCCTCCTGCACTATGTCTATTCCGGATCTTTGCCCGAAGAAACGATTACTTATAAGGGTAAGAGTGTAACTCCACGTCACGCTAAGACGAGAACGATGACGTTCTTGGGTAAGACACTCTTCTGCCATCGATACATTTGGATTCCGGCCAACGGTACTTTTGAGATCGCTCTCGATGGGGCTCAGAAACAGCTGATCATCGGGCGACCACCCCGTCAGCACTACAGTCTCAGGCCGTACACGGTCAGCAAGGCCTTGGCCGGTGTGGATCTAACGAAGGAAGCATCTAAGCCAAAGGTCAAGCGATCCAAATTCTTGCCGGTTCGTGCATTAAAGAAAGCGCAGCGAATTGGGGTTGGCTTTCGTAAGCAGTTGCAGGATGCATGGATCAAGAAATCGAATGTACAATCAAGGATCCTCCGATTGGCTGACAGCCCGAAGGTCAAAGCGAAGTACCTTAATTCGTGGATTTTTATGGATCGCATATATCGCGCAAACGACAATGCCGAACACCTATACCGTCACATATCCACAAAGCACCCGCGCGTTAATGCCTGGTTTGTGCTGGAGAGGCAATCGCCTGATTGGGGGCGACTCTCCCAGGAAGGTTTCAAACTTCTTGAACACGGATCCGAAGATCACAAGCTTGCCCTAATTAACGCAAAGATCTACGCATCTTCGCACCTTGACAAATTCGTTACCGATCCGCTGACGGGGAAGCTGGCAGCAAAGGCCGGCTGGAAGTTTGTGTTTCTTCAACATGGGGTCACGGACCACGATCTCTCTTACTGGTTCAATGGCAAACGCATAGACTTGCTTGTAACCAGCACGGTCCCTGAGTATGAATCAATTGTTGGGAACGATACGGCCTACCGTTTTTCAACCAAGGAAGTTAAACTCACCGGCTTCCCTCGGCACGATGCACTCGTTAGTCGATCGCATGCCCCGGATAAGAAGTGGATATTGGTCTCGCCAACATGGAGGCAAAGCCTCGTTGGCCCGTCAGATGCGCTGGGACGCCGTGGCCGCATTGAAGGGTTTGCCGAGTCTGATTATGCGCTCTCGTGGGGGGCGTTTCTAACTAATCCACAGTTGACACAATTCGCGAGAAGCAATGGCTTCCACATCGGATTGCTTCCACATCCATCACTGGCAGAATATGTCGCTGAAATGGATCTGAGCCCGGAAGTTGCGGTCCTCGACTGGGATCAAAAGCCTTTTGCCGAATTTGTTCAGGAAAGCGCGGTGCTGGTAACCGACTATTCATCGACAGCTTTTGAAGCAGCCTACAGTGGTGTACCGGTCGTCTACTTCCAATTCGATCAAGAAGCCATCAAATCTGGATCCCATACGTATGACGTTGGATATTTTGATTTTCACGATGATGGTTTCGGCCCGGTGACCACGGATGCAGAAATAGCTGTTCAGGCGACCATTGCGTCCGTCACTGAGTCTCGAGACCCCAAGTACGCTGCACGCACGGAATCGACGTTCAAGTTCCTCGATGCTGGGAACTCGGAGCGAGTTTACCGGGAAATGACGAAACTGATCCGGCCCGCCAAGCCGAAGGAAATTATTCAGTAGGTTTGCGGGATTTATCCAGACAATCCTTGATTTATAAATAAAGGGATATAAATGACCAAGTTCTCAATTCGTTCGGTGATGCGTCGACTGGAAGCGAAAAGCATAATTGAACGCTGCCTGGGGCCGGAAGTATATCGAGCGCTGCGGGCAAGGGGGCTCAGAGCCGAGAAGACGGTTGACCGTCTTCAAGCGCGAGCGTCACAGCGAATTGTCAACTTCGGGCTGAGGGATGCCCGGGGAAACACGGTATACAAACACGGAGTTTCTTGGTCCGTCGTACAACAAATGACTTTCGCGCAAGCCCTTGAGGCAAATTGTCGTATGGTCACCGATGTGCTTGATAAGTCGGGTGTTTCGTGGTGGCTGGTTGAGAACACTCCGTCCCGGCACGCCGTTATAGGCGTGGACGTGGAGTCTCGTGACACGATTCTCCAAGCTTTGTCATCTCTCGATTCTGAAGCGCCGGTATATGCGAGTGGCATCGAGGCTCCCATCGTACTTCGGCACGTTTCCACAATATCCAAGAGCATGGACTTGAAGAGTGCCGACGTGATCAACGTTTTGGCGCCGCGAGCAGTTGTCGATTCTACGCTTGAATACGGGATTGCAACGGCGTGCCAGATCGAATTTTGGCGGTTTGGCGATGAAGAACAGGTGACTGCGCCACGAGAGAACCGCGCATCGAGAGTGATTTCTAGAGAAGATTTTTTGCTCGTTGAAGACGACCCTTCAATCTCAAGCGCCAGAGTTCCCAGCGTTTTGAAAAAGAGAATGCTTGATGATGTGATTTTCCCGGTGGACGCCGTCTACACTTGGGTTGATGGTGAAGATCCCGACTGGATTAAATCCAAGCATCGGACGGAATCGGAGATCGCGGGTGTGGAATACCATGGCGAGGCCAACCACATCGCGCGCTTTCGGTCCCGTGACGAGCTCAAGTACTCCTTACGTTCACTCGAGATGTATGCGCCGTGGTTTAGGAATATTTTCATTGTCACGGCTGGTCAGGTACCCGAATGGCTAAACACGGATCACCCGAAAATCAAGCTCGTTGATCATCGGGACATCTATCCGGATGCTAGCTACCTACCCACATTTAATAGTAATTCGATTATTTCGAGACTTCATCATATTCAGGGGCTTAGTGAACACTATGTCTACATAAATGATGATGTGTTTTTTGGTAGGCCTTTGGCGAAGGATCGATTCTTCTTGCCAAGCGGCATTGCGAAGGTTTCTCCATCGAGGAATCGCCGTCCCTTCGGATCTCCAACAGCGCATGACGAACCGCATCTGAATCTAACTCGCAACATGCGCGCGCTGCTTGAGAGAGACTTTGGTGTGACGATCTCACGGGCGATTAAGCATACGCCGCATCCCCAGCTGCGCAGCGTTCACTTCGAGATGGAATCCAAATATGCTGAGGCTTATGAACAAACTTGGTCCAGTCGTTTTCGCCACCACCAGGACATTGTCGCTGACCAGCTGCATCACTATTACGCTCAGATAGTTGGTAAGGCCGTACCGACCAATTTGCGTTACAACTACATCAATATTCTTGATGACCAGTACAGGGGAACCATGCAAAACACGCTCCGCCTACGTCATCGAGACACTTTTTGCATTAACGATGCGCCCGTTGACGGGGCTACTCCCATCCCTGATGACGAAGTCACCAACTTCTTGGAAAACTACTTTCCAGTGAAGTCCAGCTTTGAAAATTAGGTGTGTGGGGCTGTTTGCGTCACGAAACGCCCGAAATTCCCTAATGCGTGTATGTAAAGGAGTGTTAAATGCGTAGTTTATTGAGGTCTCTCTCTAGGGCCCACGGGGCAAGGAAGCTCGGGTTTGTAGAAAACTATGAGAAGCAGGGAATTGACGGGCGGGTAAGGTTCCCCCAGAACTCGGAGCGAGCTGTACATGTTGAGCTTTTCATCAACGAAACGCTCGTCCTTAAGTCTCCCGTAATTTCGGATCGTCATGGCTGGGGATCTTTCAAGATAGGTGTCTACGATGTTTGGCGTTTTGCTAAGCGATCCGATCTGATATCTGTAAGGTACTCGGGGCACTGCTTGACGATGCCAAATGGCAAACGATTTAGCCATCCAGCCAAAGATGGCAAGGAGGACCTGGTAGCGCTCCGTAGACGCTTCGATTCGGGCCAGGGGTTTGACGCCAATGGCAAGATAACGCATTTGCCCAAGGACTTAGATCTGACTTGGCAAGACGGTGTGCTCTCGCTCTATCAAGCAGTAGATCGCGTCATCAGGTCAGTGACAGGTTCCAAATCTTTCATATACAGCGGCACGTTGCTCGGATATGTAAGAAACAACGGGTTCATTCCTCACGATAAGGATATGGACTGTGCATATGTCAGCAAGGAGGGCTCCCCGGAAGACGTGGCTGACGAATTTGCAGCGCTTGGTGAGGCCCTTATCGCTGCTGGCTATCAAGTGACTCCAAAGGCCTCATGCATTTCGGTGAGGGAATCTACGGGTTCCAAAGTCATGGTTGATATCGCACATCTATTCATAAAGGCAGACGGACATATCGGGTTTCCGTTTGGGACGGTTGGCGTTGACCCTGTACCACTTGCGAACTTCGAACCTGTTGGAAGCGGCCTACTTAGCGGATTTAATGTCGGCATTCCTGCAAGCCCCAAGGATGTTGTGGGCCATGTTTACGGCGAGGATTGGGGTATTCCGGATCCGAACTTCAAATGGTCGGAGCGGCGACGCCGTCGAGACGCTCAAGCCTTGCTTTCCTATGCTCGACGATCACGAATTGCCATGGATGACTTCTACTCACGTCCGGTGGAGGATGCACCATCTTCGTTCGCCCGGTGGCTGGTTGAATCTGAACTAGTGCCACAAACAGGATTGGTTCTGGACATTGGTTGCGGCAACGGGCGCGATTTGGCCACGTTGCAAAACCTGGCTCCCGTAGTGGTAGGTGTCGATCGGAGTCGCTATGCTGCACAGGCGGCGCGAAGGCATACCCGTACAGTCCCCGGGATCTATATCGAGGAAGATGACGTCCTGGAGCCGGGAACAATCCAGAACCTTGCAAATGAACACCGGGACGAAGCATCTGGTGTCGTGCTCTATTATCATCGTTTCATTCTTAGTGGACTCACTTCGGCAGAAGGGGAAGTTCTCTTTTCTGAACTCGCAGCTTCAACCAAGCCTGGCGATTACGTCGCATTCGAACATCGGACGGATCAGGATGAGGAGCGAAAGAAGGCACTTTTTCGATCCTATCGGCGATTTATTGCTGCGACTGAAACTGCCGCGTCCCTGGAGGCGCATGGGATGACCATTCTCCACTGCGAAGCGGGCGAAGGGCTTGCCCCGTTCGGACGCGAGGACCCCCACCTTGTGAGGATCGTCGCAAAACGTGCCTGATTCCAAGGTTTGGGCGGTCCCCGTTTGGGATCTCATCTTCGATCGGGCTAAGATGTAATGTCGGTCTATGTTCTACAGGAGTCATCATTAGCGAAAAGCGTTCAGATCGTTCGTCGTCACACGGCATCGATCGCAGTTCGCCCTTGGTTTTTCTAACCAAGGATCTCGGGCGCAGCCCGGGAAACATGACGACCCTTGATGAGGTGGTCGCCGCACCGGCTGAAATCGGTGTTGCACTCATCGGAGTCCGTGAAGGGTCAGAAATTGACCTCGATCTGCGATTCGAAGCCGTGCACGAGGGTATTCTGGTTTCCGGAATCGCCACCGTCGAAATCGACGGTGAATGCGGCCGGTGCTTGGAAGCCATCGCGTATGACTTCGATGCCGACATTCAAGAACTTTTCTACTACGAGGGCTTACACGAGTTCACCGAAGAAGAAGAGCTTGACCAGTACCAGGTTGTAGACGATCGTATCGATCTCGAGCCTGTGCTCCGGAATGCAGTGGTGACCGCGCTGCCGTTCCAACCGGTATGCCGGGAAGACTGTGCAGGGCTTTGCTCCGAATGTGGAAAAAGCCTGAATGAGGATCCTGAGCATCACCATGAGGTCTTGGATCCTCGTTGGGCAGCGCTTGCCGGGCTGACCGACATCGTCGCAGAGGACGCGACACAGAGTACACATTCAGTCGAGAGAGAAGAGAAGTAGCCGTGGCTGTCCCGAAGAGGAAGATGTCCCGCTCAAACACTCGCGCCCGTCGCGCCCAGTGGAAGGCAACCGCGCCTACCCTGGTGAAGACCATGGAAAATGGCCGCGTCACCTACAGCCTGCCGCACCAGGCAAAGGTTGTCACGGATTCCGCAGGCACCGAGCTGTTCCTTGAATACAAGGGTCGCAAGGTCGCAGACGCGTAAGTCTGTCTGATGCCTTCAATAGAAGAGCTTTTGAAGCGTCTCGGGGTCAATATTGACCCCGAGACGCTTCGTCTTGCCCTCACACACCGTTCCTACGCCTACGAGCATGGTGGCATTCCCACCAACGAACGCCTCGAGTTCCTGGGGGATTCGGTCCTCGGCTATGCCGTCACCGACCACCTCTACAAGAACTACCCGGATCTGCCCGAAGGCGATCTGGCCAAGCGTCGCTCCGCAGTGGTTAGCACCCGTGCCCTCGCGGGCATAGCCCGTTCCCTGGGCGTGGGGGAGTTCATCCTCCTGGGCCAAGGTGAGATTCTTACCAATGGCAAGGACAAGTCGTCCATACTTGCCGACACCATGGAATCCCTGATCGGTGCAACGTTCCTGAACCACGGCATTGAAGTTGCCCGGCAAATGGTCATGCGCCTGATCCTGCCGCTGCTGCACGATGTGGATGTCCTAGGTGCCGGCACCGACTGGAAGACGGCCATCCAAGAGATCGCCGCAGCCAAAAAGCTTGGCAACATTGAGTACCGGGTCACGGGCTCCGGCCCTGACCACCAGCGCACATACCAAGCCGTGCTGCACATCGGCGGCACCGCCTACGGTGCGGGAACCGGACCTTCAAAGAAGGAAGCCGAACAGGAATCCGCTGCAGTGTCCTGGAAAATGGTTCGCCCTCAGGATGATTCCACCGAGGCCAAATAAGCAATGCCAGAGCTGCCTGAAGTAGAGGTGGTGAGGCGCGGCCTGGATGACTGGGTCGTTGGCCGCACCATCGAGTCGGTCCAGGTTGTTGACCCGCGGTCCGTTCGACGACACGTGGACGGTCCATCAGACTTCGCCGCGAGCCTTACCCACGCAAGCATTACGGCTGCCGTCCGCCGCGGCAAGTTCCTCTGGATGCCGGTGGACGGCTTGTCCATCCCCAGCGCACTGGTGGCGCATCTGGGCATGAGCGGACAGCTTCTGGTGGAGGAACCCGCGGCACCGGATGAAAAGCACCTCAAGGTGCGACTCGAACTTTCCAGTGAGGCCAACAAGCCCGGCCAATTGCGGTTCATTGACCAAAGAATCTTTGGCGGCATGTTTCTCTCGCCCATGGTACAAACCGGCGACCATTTCCCGGGAGGCATCGGGTCCGAGGATCCCCTGATCCCGGAGGCTGCCGCGCACATCGCTCGGGACGTGCTGGATCCGGCGTCCACTCCCGCAACGCTCTATGAAGCCCTGCGCAAGAAAAACACCCAGCTCAAGCGCGCCATCCTCGACCAGCAAGTGATCTCCGGCGTGGGCAACATCTACGCCGACGAGGCCCTGTGGGCGGCCAATCTCCACGGGTTGCGCTCTACGGCCACGATCCGCCGCCCGGACGTTGCCCGGCTTCACGCCGCGCTTGTGGACGTCATGGGCCGGGCGTTGGATGCGGGCGGCACCAGCTTCGATGCCCTCTACGTCAATGTCAACGGAGCTTCCGGATATTTTGACAGGTCCTTGAACGCCTACGGACGTGAAGGCAAGCAGTGCCTGCGTTGTGCCGAACAAGGCTTCGTGTCACTGATTCGTCGTGACCCGTTCATGGGGCGATCTTCCTACAGCTGCCCTCGGTGCCAGCGAAAACCCCGCTAGCCCGATCTGTCCAGCGGGGCTTCACCTCTACCGACCCCTGATCTCGGAAACAACCTTGTCGTTGAACGGTGTCCACGCCTCCACTGCCCACGGTCCAAAGGGCTTGTCTGTCAGGGTCACGCAGGCGGCGTCCAACGCCGGGTCTACCCACAGGAATGTGCCGGCCTGGCCAAAGTGTCCATAGGTCTGAGGTGAATTGAGCAGCCCGGTCCAGTGCGGGGACTTCTCGGAACGTATCTCGAAACCCAGGCCCCAGGTATTGTCGGTTTGGCGCCCATAACCGGGCAGAATCCCGGGAAGACCCGGGAACACCACGTGCGTGGCCTGGGAGTGGGTTTGCACGTCCAAGAGCGTGGGACTCTGCAATTCGGTGGCGAATAGGACCAGGTCGCCCAGCGTGGAGGTGCCGTCCGCGGCTGCGCGGCCGTCCAGGGTGGTTGAATCCATGCCCAGGGGCTGCAGGACCGCCTCGCCCAGGTATTCCGCAAAGCTCATCTCGGTGGCCTGTTCCAAAGTCTCTGCAAGCACCTCAAAACCGACATTCGAGTAGAGCCGACGATCCCCGGGAGCGAAACGGACCTTGCGCTCGGCAAAGTCGTAGCCGGAGGTGTGTGCCAAGAGATGCTTGACCGTGGACCCCTCGGGGCCGGCCGGGGTGTCAAGCTCAAAGGCGCCCTCCTCCAATGCCACCAAGCACGCATAGGAACTGAGCAACTTGGTCACCGAGGCAAGTGCATAGCGATGATCCGCATCGCCATGCGATCCCAAGACCGTTCCGTCCGCGGCAACAACGGCGGAGGCCGCGTGTGTCGAAGGCCATGAATCAATGGCCAAAAGGCTCTTCAAGGGGTCTGCTCCTAGCTTTCGTGATGAAAATACCTGCATGCCGGCCTTGACCTACGCCATCGAGTCGGGGTGACTCGATAGGATGGAAGGCAGCCCACCGACCACTTTAGCCACCAAATACCCAGGACGCCCCCACGTGCATTTGAAAACACTCACCGTTCGCGGCTTCAAGTCTTTCGCCTCGGCGACGACCTTTGAATTCGAACCGGGTGTCACCGCGGTGGTGGGGCCCAACGGTTCGGGCAAATCGAACGTTGTGGACGCTTTGGCCTGGGTCATGGGGGAGCAGGGCGCCAAGACGCTGCGCGGCGGCAAAATGGAAGACGTCATCTTCGCTGGGACCTCCGGCCGGGCGCCGTTGGGGCGAGCCCACGTCTCACTGACGATCGACAACAGCGACGGCGCGCTACCCATCGAGTACGCCGAAGTCACGATCTCCAGGACCTTGTTCCGCGCGGGCGGCTCCGAGTACGCCATCAACGGCAATTCCTGCCGCCTGCTGGACATCCAAGAGCTTTTGTCTGATTCCGGCCTTGGCCGCGAAATGCACGTGATTGTCGGCCAGGGGCAGTTGGACCGGATCCTGCATGCCACACCCGAGGACCGCCGCGGATTCATCGAGGAAGCAGCCGGCGTGCTCAAGCACCGGCGACGCAAGGAAAAGACCGTACGCAAACTCGATGCCATGCAGGGGAACCTGAACCGGCTCGAGGACCTCACCGGTGAAATCCGCCGCCAGCTCACCCCCTTGGGAAAACAAGCCAAGATTGCCCGCCGCGCACAGGCCGTCCAATTCGAGGTTCGTGATGCCAAGTCTCGGCTCATGGCAGACGACCTGGTAACGCTTCGCACGGCCCTGGAAAAAGACATCTCCGACGAGGCAACCCAGCGAGCTGCCCAGCAGGTCGTCCAAGGACGACTTGAAGAATCCAGGGCGGAACTGACCAGCCTGGAGGTGGCCGCAGCACATGCCACTCCGGCACTTAACAAGGCCCGGGACCTCTGGTTCGGGCTGACGTCCACCCGAGAACGATTCAGGTCCCTGGGTGCCTTGTCGGCCGAACGCTCACGCCTGCTGGGAACCGACGGCCCCGAATTCGACCCAAGCCGCGATCCCGACAGATTGGAGTCGCAGGCCGAACGCCTCGGCGACGAACTCGAGGAATTGGAAGAGAACCTGGAGATGCGCCAGGAGCTGCTGGAAGAAGCACTCGAAGCCAAAGCGGAAGCCGAGGAAGCCGCCCACGCGGAGCAACAGCGCCTGACCAACGAATTGCGCACGGCTGCAGACCGCCGCGAAGGATTGGCGCGGCTGGCCGGACAGATCGGTGCATCCCGCAGCAAGGCTGAAGCCACCGAGGGGGAACTGGGCCGCCTGAGGCAGTCCCTGACGGGATGGGCCGAGCGTCGCGAGGGAACCGCGAACGAGTTTGCCGCCCTCGAACAACAGGCAGCCTCCGTCCAGGGCGGCGAGGAAGACCTCGACACGGCCTATGAGAATGCAGCCGACCGCCACGAGGCCTTGGTGGCCAAGATGGATGCCCAGCGGGTGGCCGAGCAGGAACTTGCAACCACGCTCGGTGCCTTGCGAGGAAGGCTTGAGGCGCTGCGCATGGGGGCGGTCCGCAAGGATGCCTCCGAAGAAATCCTAGCCGGTGGGCACGAAGGATTGTTGGGTCGTTTTTCGCAATACCTTGAGGTTGAAAACGGCTATGAAATTGCCGTTGCCGCTGCCTTGGGTCCGGTTGCCGAAGCCATTGCCGTGGAGGAACTTGACCACGCGTTGGCAATCCTTGGGGACCTGCGGGAAACCGACGGCGGCCGGGTGCACTTGGTCAACGGCAACCTGGATGCAGCAACACAGCCCAATGCCGCAGCTTCCCTTGGAAAGCACGTCCTTGAGGTCATCGGAACCCCCGAGGCATTGGCTGGAACGCTTGCGCACCTGCTTCACGCCACGGTGGTTGTGGCCGACCTATCCGAAGCCCGGAGACTGCTGGAGAACGACCCACATTTGAGGGCCGTGACACTGGCCGGAGACATCCTTACCTCGGGCACCGCCAGTGGCGGGACGACAGCCGCCCCCTCATTGATTGAACAGAACGCCGCCATCAGTGAAACCGAGGCCGAGCTGTCATCGGTTGACGAGAAGCTCGTAGCCATGCGCCTCGAAGCCGCGGAGCTCACCGCCCAGCTCATGGCGGCGGAGGAGGCCGCGGATGCGGCGCTGAGCCGGCTGCACGATTCCGATGCCAGGATCTCGGCCGTGGCCCAGCGCATGGAGCATCTAGGTTCCTTGCTTCGCCAGGGCCACGGTGAGCGAGAACGCCTCGAACAACAGATCGCGGTGGCGCAAGAAAAGCTCGAGGTGGAGCAGGAAAAGCTCGCCGAACTTATCGAACGCATGGACATGGCCCAGGAAGCGCCCGAGGACTACGAACCCGAAACGGACCAACGCGATGAGCTTGCTGCGGCCGCCTCCGCAGCCCGGCAGAAGGAACTCGACGCCCGTCTGGCCCTGCGCAGTGCGGAGGAACGCGCCAACGCACTTCGTGGCCGCGTCGAGTCGCTGAAGCGGGCGGCGGAGACCGAACGCCGGGCCCGTGCCGAGGCACAGCGCCGCGCCGAGATTCGCCGAAGCCAGGCATTGGCTGCTCGAGAGGTCTCGGGCAAGGTCGAGCGCGTCATTTCCTTTATGGACGTGTCGATCGAGCTTGCCGACCGGGAACGCGAGCAGCTCCAGCAGCGGCGCGAAGAACTGGAAGCAGAACTGTCATTGGTCCGCGCGCGGGTGGACAAGCTGGGCCACGAATTGGCCGAACTGACCAACTCGGTGCACCGCGACGAAATGGCGCGTGCCGAGCAGCGCCTGCGGATCGAGACGCTCGAGAACCGGTCGATTGAAGAACTCGGGCTCACCAGTGAGCACCTTGTTGAAAACTTTGGGCCTCACCTGCCGGTGCCCCAGCCGCCTCCTGAAGACGACAAGTGGGCCGCCCTTCGCCAAGAAGTCGATGACGAGGGCAACACGGTTCCCGAGGGAATTGCCTTTGACCGTGCCGAGCAGGAAAAACGGCTGAAGAAGGCCGAAAGGGACCTTTCGGCCTTGGGCCGGGTAAACCCGTTGGCATTGGAAGAGTTCGCCGCGCTCGAGGAACGGCACAAGTTCCTGACCTCCCAGTTGGAGGACTTGAAGAACAGTCGCAAGGACCTGCTGGACATTATCAAGGACGTTGACGAGCGGGTAGAGCGGGTTTTCGCCGAGGCCTACAACGACACCGCGGCGCAATTCGAGCGCGTCTTCGGCCGTCTCTTTCCCGGGGGAGACGGACGTCTTGTCCTTACCGACCCGGACAACATGCTCACCACCGGCATCGAAGTCGAGGCACGCCCCGCAGGCAAGAAGATCAAACGCCTGTCACTGCTCTCGGGCGGGGAAAGGTCGCTGACGGCCGTTGCCTTGCTGGTAGCCATCTTCAAGGCCCGGCCTTCACCCTTCTACGTCATGGACGAGGTGGAAGCGGCACTGGACGACACCAACCTGGGTCGGCTGATCACGATCTTTGAAGAGCTGCGCGAGTCGAGCCAGCTGATTGTGATCACCCACCAGAAGCGCACCATGGAAGTCGCGGATGCGCTATACGGGGTGACCATGCGTGGAGACGGGGTTTCCATGGTGATCAGCCAACGCGTTGAGCGCGAGGAAGCCCAAAGCGCATAGAGGTGCCGAGTCGTTGCCGGGAGATCCTGCAATGGCGGACGCGCGCATTGACTAGGGCATCGGCGAGTCATGGGTGGAGGGTTCACGTTTCTCCTTGACCAGCAACCAGGCCACGACACCGAAGAAGCCCAAGGCTCCACTGACGGTGAAGGCCCATCCGAAGCCCACCTGGTCGGCAATGAGGCCTGCAAGGATTGGGCCAATGATGGATCCAAAGTCGGTGGCCATCTGGAATGTGGCCAAGACCTTCCCTCCGTTTCGACCCTGTCCCACCACGTCGGCAATGGCGGCCTGTTGGGCCGGCCCCATGAGCCCGGTGCCAATGCCGCCAATGACTGATAGGGCAATGAACCACGGGATATTGTCCACCCAGCCGATTGCGGCAGTGGAGAGCGACGCGATTGACAGCCCCACAAGAATCGGGAGCCTCCGTCCGTAGGTGTCGGTGAGCCTGCCGGCGACGGTCAACGCTGCACCGTTGCCAACGGCAAAGATTGCCAGCGCCAGGCCAGCCAGCAACGTTCCCTTTGAGGCAAACGCGGCGACGGCAAAGAGCGGGATCAACGACATTCGGACGCCAAAGGCCATCCAGCCGTTGGTGAACCCTGACACCAGCGCCGCCTTGAAGGAAGCAGCGCCCCAGGCCTCCGACAGCGGAATTCGTTCAACAACGACGGCTTCTTCGGCTGCGCTTTTCTCGGTGGCCCCACGCGAATGCGACAGTGAGAAGTACACAATTGCTGCGGCAACAATGAGCGCACCGCCGTAGATGAAAAACGGAATCCGGAAACCCATGCCGGCCGCAAAGGAGCCCAGCACAGGACCAGCAACATTTCCGAGCAGGAACGAGCCGGAATACAACCCGGCGATGCGGCCCCGGATCTCTCGCGGCGACATCCGGGCAATCAGGGCCATGGCCGAGACCGTAAACATGGTTGAACCCAGTCCGCCCAATCCGCGGAAGATCAGCAGTTGGGTATAAGTCTGCGCGAAGCCGCACAGGATCGTCGAAGCGGCGACAATCAACACACCCGTGACATAGACGGTGGGTTCCCCCAGCCGATCGGTCAGCTTCCCGCTGACGGGTGCGAAGATCAGCCGGGCAAAAGCGAAGATGCTGACAATGACGCTGGCGGCGGCAACACCGACGTTAAAGCTGGTCGCAAATTGGGGAAGGATCGGAGCAATGAGCCCGAAGCCCAAGGCAACAACAAAGGCGGCCGCGACAAGGACACGGATTTCTCGGGGGACCGACGGCAATTTCCGTAAATCCGGATTAACCGGTTTTTCTGGGAAATCGGAAGTCGAAGCATTCTTAGGCATAGGTAAGACAAGTTTAGTCTGTGAGAAGCTAGGACAGTGTCAGAACAACTTAACTTGATCATTGTCCTCGTTGCAGTGGTTGCCGTCATTGGTATTGGTGCTGCCTTCTTCCTTGTGCGTGGCCGTAAGGCAACCAAGGGAACGTACACCGGTCCGCGCGACGCCAACGACCCAGCGCCCACGCTCACCACAGATGCACCATCCACCGAAGCCCCGGAGGCATCGGCCCCGGCCGAGGCCGCGGAAATCGAAATTGTGGACGAAACCGCCGGAAAGGTGCTCGTCCCCACCGATGTCCCGGAACCGGTCCAGGGGCGTCTGGCGCGGCTGCGCGCCCGCCTGAGCAAGTCCAACACCGTCCTGGGCAAGAGCTTGCTCGCCCTCTTGAGCCAGGACAAGATCGACGAAGACGTCTGGGACGAAATCGAAGAGACCTTGCTCTTGGCAGATTTGGGCACCGAACCGACCCTTGAGCTCGTGGACGCCTTGCGCGAACGAGTCAAGGTTGAAGGTAGCCGTGACCCGCAGCGGGTCCACGACATGCTCCGCGAGGAACTCATCAAGCTGGTCGACCCCACCATGGACCGCAACTTCATCCCGGTTCGCCATGCGGATCGCCCGAACGTGATCATGGTGGTTGGCGTCAACGGCGTCGGCAAGACCACCACCATCGGCAAGATGGCCCGCGTGTTGGTTGCCGAGAACAAGGACGTCATCCTCGGTGCGGCAGATACCTTCCGCGCCGCTGCCGCCGAACAACTGGCCACATGGGGCGACCGCGTGGGTGTACCCACCGTCAAGTCCGACATCGATGGAGCCGACCCGGCATCCGTTGCCTTCGAGGCAGTGACCGCGGGCATCGAGCAGGAAGTCGACATAGTCATGATCGACACCGCCGGCCGCCTGCAGAACAAGGTTGGCCTCATGGATGAGCTTGGCAAGATCAAGCGAGTCATTGAAAAGAAGGCAACCGTTGACGAGGTCCTTTTGGTCCTGGATGCGACGACCGGACAGAATGGCCTGAACCAGGCCAAGGTCTTCTCCGAGGTCGTCAACGTCACCGGTATCGTCCTGACCAAGCTCGACGGCACCGCCAAGGGTGGCATCGTCGTGGCGATCCAGCGGCAGCTCGGTGTTCCGGTCAAGCTGGTTGGCCTGGGCGAAGGCCCGGACGACCTGGCACCGTTTGATGCCGAAGCCTTTGTCGACGCACTGCTCGACTAGCTACTACCTTGGGACTTGAACCCAATAGCTGAGCGAAGGGCGGCCACGCAGAGCGTGGCCGCCCTTCGCATGCCACCAAGACCCGGAAACAAGCACGCAATGTGCAAGACACGAGCCTTTTACTTCAAGGCCGATTCGGTAACCACCCCGAAACGGTTGGTCGAATCGCACGTAACACCGCCAAGGAATTCTTGAATCAGGCGAGAAAGACTCGCGAGCGATTCAGGGAGGCGTTAGACATGGAGCTAACAACGACTCAGGTGTGGATGATGGTGTGTGCCGCGCTCGTCCTGCTGATGACCCCGGCACTGGCATTCTTCTACGGTGGAATGACCCGGGCCAAAAGCGTACTGAACATGATGATGATGAGTTTCTCTGCCATCGCCCTCGTCACCGTGGTGTGGGTGCTCTGGGGAAACTCCATGTCGGGCGGCGGCGCAAACATTGGCGGCTTGTTCGGAAACCCCGCTGACGGGTTCGGGATGGGATCCATGCTCGGCACCGACGGCTTCATCGCCGCCGGTTACGGAGCGACCTTCGCGATCATCACCGTTGCACTGATTTCCGGGGCCGTGGCGGACCGCGCAAAATTCAGCGCCTGGATGGTATTTGTTCCCGTCTGGGTGACCGTGGTCTACGCACCGATCGCCTTCTGGGTCTGGGGCGGCGGCATCCTCGGAGCAGACGGCGCCATCGGCTCGGTGGTGGGCGAGGCCATTGACTTCGCCGGAGGCACCGTGGTGCACATCAATGCCGGCGTTGCCGGATTGATCTTGGCGCTAATCCTTGGCAAGCGTCGCGGTTTCGGGAAGGATCCGAGCCAGCGACCCCACAATATCCCCTTTGTCATGCTCGGTGCGGCCCTGCTCTGGTTCGGATGGTTCGGGTTCAACGGCGGCGCCGCCAGCACCGCCGAGGAGGCAGGCCTGATCTGGGTGAACACCCTGGCAGCCCCCGCTGCAGCATTGCTTGGCTGGATCCTTGTCGAGCGCCTTCGCGACGGCCACAGCACGTCCTTGGGCGCGGCCTCCGGAATCGTGGCCGGTCTGGTGGCCATCACCCCGGCCTGCGCCAACATCACTCCGGTTGCCGCCCTTGGATTGGGCATCGTTGCCGGCGTCGCCTCGGCCCTGGCCGTGGGGCTGAAGTACCGCTGGGGATACGACGATTCACTTGATGTGGTGGGTGTGCACCTGGTCTCCGGCATCATTGGAACCGTGGCCCTGGGATTCATTGCCCTTCCCGTTGACGGGGTGGGTGGCGGACTCTTCTACGGCGGCGGGTTCGGGCAGCTCTGGGCACAGATTGTTGCCTGCCTGGTGGTCATGTCCTTCACCGCCATCATGACAGCCATCATCGGCCTTGCCATTCACAAGACCATGGGCTTCCGCATCACCACCGAGCACGAAATCGCCGGCATCGACCTGATGCAGCACGCCGAAACCGGCTACGAGTTCGGAGGCCTGGGTACCGGCGGAACTTTCGTCCCGCACCCGGCCACCTCGGCACACCTGAAGTCCACCGCCGCCGACAAGGATGCGGATCGAGTCAAGGAAGAGGTCAACGCATGAAACTCGTGACAGCCATCATCCGGCCCGAAAAGACCGACCAGATCCGGGAGGCACTCGAGTCCTACGGAGTCCAGGGCATGACCATCAGCCAAGCCAGCGGTTACGGTCGGCAGCGCGGACACACGCAGGTCTACCGGTGTTTAGACGAGGCTTTCGGTAGCAGGTGCGGGTCGATCCGGTAGCAAGCGTGGGTGGACCCGGAAGCACCGGGTCCACCGCCGCTGCCTTCGGTTTAGGAGGTGACGGCACCTTCCTGTTCGGTGTGGATGTGACGACGCATGTTCGGTCCGTCGAGCTGGATGAGCTCACTGGTCGAGACGATGCGGTTGAGGATCGATTCTGCGACGACCGCGTCGTGCAGCGACTTGTACCAGTCCTCGGGATCGAACTGCGAGGTCACCACCGTGGCACCGCGGCCTTCCCTCCCGGCAAGGATGTTCAGCAGTTCGCTGGCCGCGTCCGGGGTGATCGGCGTGGTCAGCAGATCGTCCAGGACCAGGACATCGCAGTCGTGCAGGCCGGCCAGGAAGGCCAGCCGTTGAGGGTCGGAGCGGTGATAGACCGCCAGCTGGTTTGCCAGGTCATCGAGCCGGAAGTAGCGTGCGGTGTAGTCCCGGCGGCAGGCGGCATTGACTAACGCCTGGGCGAGGTAGGACTTGCCGACGCTGGATTTGCCGAGGATGACCAGGTTCGTGGTGTTCTCGATCCACCGGCAGGAGGCAAGCCGTGCGATGACTTCCCGGTTCAGGCTCCGGTCCGGAAGGAAATGGATATCCTCCACGCAGGCCTCCGGGTTCGGTGTTTTCGATTCCTTGAGCAGCTTCAGCATCCGCCGTTGCGACCGGGCGGCAGTTTCCTGCTCCAGGGCATGGCGGATTTTCCGGGAGAACGTCCATTCGTCGTAGGCCGGATCGTTGGCGATGTCGATGACGGCCTGGCCGAACGCGGTCAGCCGCAGCCGCGTGAACAGGCCCATGTCGTCTTCGGTCAGGTGGTGGTCAAGCACGGTCCGCTCCGTTCTCGTCCCCGGACCCCGCTGGCCGCTTCAGCGCCTCGAGGCTGAACTCCGCGATCCCGCCCAGATGGGCCTTGCTCGTATCCCGGTGCCCCGGTGGCGGAGCCGCTGGCATCCCCGCTGAGCGCTGCCCGCCGTCGGCTGCGGGCCGTTCGGCATGGGCCGCCCGCAGCGCAGCCATCCGGTTCTTGAGCGCGGTATAGCTGATCTGGATCCGCTCGTCCTGCCCACACAGCTCGCCACAGGCCTGTTCCAGCAGCCTGCGGTTGTTGCCCTTGCCCAGGCCCAGGATGTTCATGCAGGAGCGATAACCCTGGGCCTCGATCTTCATCCGGTCCAGCAGCCGGGTGAAGGCTTGAACCGTGTGGGGGCCGACCTTGGCCGCCTGCCGCAGGAAGTAGGCCCGGGTCCATAAAAGGGACGTGTCCTCGTAGCCGGCGGGGGCATGGACCGGGTCGGTGACAAAACCGTGGCGCCGCGTGCCGCGCGGGTGGGTGGCCACGATGTCGCCGTCGGCCAGGATCGCGACCTGCTCGCCGACGATCCGCACGTCCAGGAGCTGCCCGGCATGCCGGTGGGGAACCGAATATTTCACCGTATCGAGCTGGACATGCCAGTCACGGGAGACGCGCGCCTTCCGCCACTGCACCGGCTGCCACCGCTGCTCGGGCAGCTCCATCAACTCGGGCTGCTCGGCCTCCTGGAACCAGGCCCGGCGGGAGCGGGCCTCGCCACGGAACGGGGTGCGGTCATTGATCATCTCCACCCGTTCCGCCACGGCCTCGTTCAGCTCGTCCAGGCTCGCGAAGCGCCTCTCTGCCAGGTAGTGGATGACCCAGTTCGTCACGACCTTCACCCCCGCCTCCACGTTCGCCTTCTGTTTCGGGCTTGCGGCCTTGGTCGGGGCGGCCGCGGTCCGGTAATGCTCCAGGAATGCGGCGTAGGACTGGTTGACGTCCCTGGCTTTTTCGTAGCGGCTGATCTGGTTCGATGCCGTGGAGGCGTTGTCCGGCACGACGACCTGGCTGACACCCTGAAAATACTCGAAGGCCCGTCGGTGGGCGTCGCACCACGCCGCCATTTTCTCGTCCAGGAAGCCGTGGGCGAAGATCATGCCCGAGTACGGCAACGACGCCACGAAGACCGAGACGTTACTCGTTTCCTGGGTGATCGGGTCCGTCAGCCGCATCCGGGTCCCGGCCCAGTCGACCTGCATCGTGCGTCCCGGCACGTGGGTAATGGGGCTGGTCAGGTCATGGACGCGGACATGCTCGGAAACGATCTCGCAGAACCGGTCATACCCGTAGAACCGGGCGGACCCGTCCGCAGGGGTCTCGAGGTAGCGGGCCCAGAGGACCTTCAATGGCGGCTTCTTCCGGCCGATCCGGGCCGCCACCACCGCCTCGATATCGATCGGGACGAACGCGCCGGGCGTTGGCTTGCGCCCGTCCGTGAACAACCGGTCCACGTCCTCGGCAGTCAGCGCCTGGATCTGCTCGTCGGTCGTGAAGCCCTCGGCGTTGAGGATCTGGCGGGCCTTCGCGATCGTGCGATGCGAGCATCCGGCCAATGCCTGGACCTCCCGATAGGAATAGCCCCGCACCAGCAGGGACATGATGTGTCGGTAATCAGCCATGACAGTTGGTTTCCTTTCACCGTCCACGACCCCAATGTCGTGGGTGAAAGCCATCCTGTCCCGGCGTGGCCAAAAGCGCTACCGCATCCACCCGCAAGTGTTACCGGATCGACCCACAGCCGCTACCCAAAGCCTCGTCTATACATACCGGGGCGCCGAATACACGGTCGATCTCCTTCCCAAGGTCCGCCTCGAAATCCTGGTGGAAGAGGACTCCTGCGACGACATCCTGGATGTCTTGATCTCCACCGCGAACACCGGCAGCGCCGGTGACGGGAAGATCTGGGTCACCCACGTTGAGGAAGTGATCAGGGTCCGCACCGGGGAACGCGGCATGGCCGCGGTGTAGCCCGACAAATACGAGAATGCGGGTTGGTCCATTCTGAATGAATGGACCAACCCGCATTACTGCGTGTCTGCTTCCTTGAACGGAATGGAGCTTGTCAGTCGTCGTCCCCGGAGTCCACGGCGCTGGCGCGTTGCTCGTATGACTGCAGCTGCTGTTCCCGGCCCTTGATCAGCGTGTCGATCGCCGCGATGAAGTCCGTTGTTGAGGATCCTCGCTGACGATCCCCAAAATAGAATGCGCGCATCTGGAGGCGTTCCTCACTCGGGGCCGCGTTCAGATGCGTGGCCATTGAGGCCAGCAAGGGAGCTTGGGTTGAATCGTTGATTACCGGGCAGGCCCTGCTGACGGGAACTTCCCGGTTCAGCTTCTCCAGGTCGTTTCGTCGATCGGTAAGAATCAGCGGCTTTTCCGGGTGCAAGTACAAGAAATCCAGGCCCACGCTCGACACATCGGTGACCAAAGCTTCAATGTCTTCGAATAGCGCCAAGATGTTCTGGGCTTCAGCAATCACGTGTTGGGCGCCGGCGGCGTTGTGTTCCTCAAGGATTTCACTGATCCGTGTGTGCGCACTTGCGACAGCGGCTGTCGTGGACGTCAGGATGCGTGGATGAGGCTTGTAGATGACTCGCGTGTCCGGGAGTGCAACCAATGCCTCGATGATGCTTTCGCCAAAGAGATCCATTGAGGTGTAGTTGTTTGCATCGTTCTCACCTTCCCACGTGGGCGCATACATTACGGTCTTGCCGGTGAATGCGGGAAGTTCGGACTCAAATTGCGAGTCCAACTGTGGCCTGCCAACGCTGAGAAGTTTGTCCAGGTCGAAATCCAGCAGGACCGCCTTGTGGCGTTCAACGGCGGCCGGTCCGGCAACAAAGATCTTGTCGTAGGCTTTCGCTTGGTTCGAGACCATGGAAAGCTTGTCGCTCTCACCATGGTTGACATGGACGTGCACCGGTCTGGAGGCGCTCAGGGACTGGAAGTTCGCCATACCGTTGTTGACGTAGAGGCATAGCCTGAAATCGTTGAAGTCGTAGAAGTTCACGAGGTCGTCCAAACGGCGGACGTAGATCTTGGGGAGGTCGGTCAACTTCCTGAAATGGCGCATCGTGGGCACCTTCCGGAAGACGAGCACGACGCGGTGGAGCTCGTGGAGCTTCTCCAAGGTAGGGATCCATTGCTCAAGTTGGTAGGCCTTGTTGACCACGTCGCTGAAGTAGACGACTACGTCTCCGGCCACCGGAATATGGTCCAATTCGTGATTGGCAACGGTTGCCGTGCCCAGGCCAAGCCATCTTCTGGTCTTGAAGCCCGGTTTGGAGCTGATCGCTGCCTTGAGCTGTTGGCTCAACCAATCCTTCATCTTGCCGGTCACCTGCTTCCGTCATTTCATGCCCGTTCTCCGGCCGGCATATCGTCCGGCGAGAAACGGGAAACTCAATATGTTCGTTGCCCTCAAAGCTGGCATCGCAACCTGTGTGCTTCATGAGGGCGAGCTTGATGGAACCAATCTTCCGGCACAGGAAGGTGTATTGATAGTGCGGGGCTGTTAGTCTCGGCCCTCGGATCCTGGCGCGTGAGGACGGAGAATCCTCTCGTTATTTGAAGCTCAGGTTTCCGTAGGCGGTGAAATAGGGCACAGAAGCCGGTTTCGGCGTGGCGCCGAGGCGTATGGTGCGTGTCAGGCCGCCAACGTCAAGCACGGCGTTGATGTCCAGCGCATCGGATCCCGGAAGTTGGGCGCGCAAGGAGGCGGGAATCCTGAAACCGAAGATGCCGTCCGATTCGTTGTACGGTTCAAATGTCTTTCCCTGGCTGGCGTCGGTTCCCCGTTCGGTGACAACGAGTGTGAGGCCCCCGACCTCCGCGGTGCCGGTGTTGACGGCGACCTCAAGGTCGGTGTCGCCGTCCGCATGGAACCGCAGCCCGGCCAACCGGACCGTGGCAGCCGCGAGGATCTCGCGGTCCTTTTTGTTCAGTCGGGCCATTTCGAGGGCTTCCTTCCATTGGGTGAAGATCTTCTCGCTGCTGTATTGCCTGGCCGTTTCAAACGCCCGGGCAGACATCCCGGTGCACATTGAATCGTCGTCCAGGAGCCGGGCGACGGCCGTGGCTGCCGCTGCCTGGTCGCCAAAGGGGATCAGGAACCCGTTGCTCCCATCTTCGATGACGTCCCGGGGACCGAAGTCCACGTCGTAGGCGACCGGTACGCAGCCGTGGGCCTGGGCTTCAAGGATCGCCAGTGACTGGCCCTCGAACCTGCTGCACAAAAGCAGGCCGCGTGCCCTGGACAGGTACAGGGGCACGTCATGGACGTGTCCGTGGAAGTTCACCAGATGCCCGATACCGAGCTGATTGACCTGTTCTTGAAGGACCGGGCGTTGGTCTCCGTCTCCGATCAGCTCCAGCCGCACCGGGGTGTTCGCCGCGGCCACGGCGTTGACGATGTCAATGACCGCCCCGATGTTCTTGCCCTTGGTGAACCGGCCCACGTGCACCACCGTGCCCGGTTCCCGGTCCTCGAAGGCCGGCAACACGGCGGGCCCGTCCACGGGGTTGCTGATCACCACGGTGTTGGAACCGTCTCCGAACCTCTGCACAAAAGCGGTGCGCTGGGATTCGGTCAGGAAGGTGATGCCATCCCAGGCCTCGCGGTTGTCGAGGATCTTCCGGTGGGCGGGCGACAGCTTCCCGGTGAGCGTGTCTTGCCCGGCGGCGACATGCGTGCTGTGGAAGTTGACGAACTTCAGTGCGGTGGGGTGCTGCCAGGCGAAGAGGAATCCCGCCGAGAACTTGCTGTCAATGATCACATCGGCATTGCTCAGATTCACCAATTCGGTCAGCCAATGGCGATAGAGCCGCGCGGCACTGGTGAATTCGTATTGGACGCGGCCACCGGCGGCCAGAAGCTGCAGCGTCCTGACTGCCTCGCCGGGATCGTGCGGGGAAGGGATCATGGCATCCACCAGGTACACGCTGCCGTCGCGGCGGTGGTATTCATGCTTGGACAGCTTGTCGTTGCCGGGGAAAGTGAAGTCAACGCAGAACAGCGACCCGTCAACCGACCGTTCGAGCCGCGAGCCTTCGGTCCAGGGAATCCCGGCACCGCGCAACTTCAACTCGCGGCCTCCGGCCGCGGCCGGAAATTGCTCGGCGTAGTACTCGTGGAGATTGAGCAGCGGGACATCGGGGTGGAGCTTCCCGTTGTCGGTGATCGCGGAGCGAATGGCGTCGAACTCCGGATTTGCGTCAAAGGTCACCACGGCGCTGGGAACGCCGCCCTCGTGGAAGAGCCCGGCACGCTTGAGGCACATGGCGGTCATGCCGCCGAAACCCAGTTCGACCGCCCACGTGACCATGAGCGCCGCCCTTGGCGCCCGGTGGGTTTGTGCCGGCTGGCTGACCACGTGGCCCGAAGACCCTGACGCTTCATGGGTTGGCATCGACGGGTTCTCCTTGGGTCGGGGAAGCGGCTTCGGGGGAGTTGCCTTCGTCCACCGTAACCCTTCGTCCTTGGCACTGGCCAAGAATGGATGCCCATCCTGGAGAAACTGCCCGTCGTTGCGCAGGCATCGGTGCCTGGGGAGCCGTGAGTCTTCCTTGGACATCGCCGCACCGTACCGATGTCCGATCCGATACTCGACCTGATCGCCCAAGCGCGCAGCACCAACAATGATCGAAATCAAAGGGAACGGGGGGAATTCCCAGCCGTTCGTGGGCCACACCGGCGGTGAACACCAAGGAATCCCCGGTGAGAAAGGGGAAAGAGGACACCGGATTCGACAAAGACGATCACCGCAACGAAACCCAAGATCCAGGGTCCGGCGTTCTCCAGGAGTGTGAGTGGATTGGCAAGGTTCGTGATGCTGATCCAGAGGGGGAGCAAGAGCATCGGTGGCCTCGGCGAAATCCTCGGTTGGGGCATTTCCGGGCGGGTGACGGCCAGCACCACACCTAAAGAAGCATGCCCCCGCAGCACCGGTTCGTGCAGTTTCAGTTCGGGTGAATCCGGGCAAGGTCGCAGCCGAGAACGCCAAATCCTCGGCGCCAGGCACGACCTGTTCGATGTCTTCGTGGACCATGTGGGCCCCCGGGCCTCAACCGCCGTTCCAAGCCTCCCCGGACCCGAAGCCGCAGGGTCGATGGTGCGCGAGGTTGCAGCAGGGCTCGACGCCGCAGTCAGCCGATTCCGCCCGGAATCGGAACTGCTGCGCGATCAACCATCTTTGGCCGCCGTGCCCGTGTCACCGAGATCGATGCACCGCATGGTGGCGAGGTTGTTCTAGAGTCCCTGCCGGCGGACGGCGGCGCAGTGCCGACGGTCTTCCCGTCCCTGCCCCTTCCCACGGGCAGAACGGACGCCCTCCCCTGCGCCGGGCTCCGCTATCAGCGCTGGGAGTCGACCGCCCGGGCGCTGGCCGGCACCGAGGCCGGCAGCGTCGCGGCAGTGTCCTTCTGGCTCAGGTGAAGCGTGGCCAGGCGCGTGGCCAATACCCCGGCGAGCAAGTCGTGCCCGTCCTGGGTCAGGTGCACGTCGTCGGCCAGGTTGCCCACCAGGCCGTAGCGTGCCAGCCAATCCCCGGCTCCCACGAAGGCGATGTGGTGGGTGCGGGCGTAGTTCCCCAACAGGCGATCCACCTCCGCGCGCCGGGAGCCAGCCGGTGATCGGACCCCGGAGAGGGTCCCGATCATCAGCATCCGCGATGTCGGGTATCGGTGGTGAAGTGCTTGGACGGTTGCGTCGGCCCCCTGCAGGATCCGGGCATCGGTGGCCCCGGTCCTGGCATCGTTGCCGCCGCCTTCGATGACCACCAATGCGGGCGCCCCGGAGGGAAGAGCCCATCGGTCTTGGTTGAGCGAGGTGGGGTAGTTCGGCGATCCGGACCCGTTCGATGCGACGAAACCGATCCCTCCGGCGCCCACGAACTGCACGCCGTATCCGGCGGCCCGCAACGCGGTTTGGGTCCACGTCCGATGCCCGGGAACGTTCGCGGCTCCGGCCGATTGCGAGTCGCCGACCAGCAACGCGGTTTTGGCTGTTGCCGCGGGGCCCGCGCGGTGCGGCACCAACTCTGCGTGGCCGGCGGTGCTCGCGGTGCCCACCGCCGGGGGCGTCGAAGGCACCGGCGTCGGCGAGGCGCCAAACAACACGGCGAGGGAAAGGCACGCGGCCACGGCCAAGGCGCCCAGAGGTTCCGGGAGGCCGGTTCGCGCCATGGCGTGCTCGCAATCGCTCGGTTTCGTGCCGTTTCTCCCCGTGGAGTTGGGGAACCAGACGGCAGACCGGTGTGGTCCTGCTACAAGGATGCGCCCGATCGGGTCCAATGATGCCGAGAATCGCCGGGGCCACCCCGATGTCTATTTCGTGCCGGTGATGTACCGGTTTCCAGGGATCCTCGGCGTTCTCCGGGCAACCCCGGGGGAAGGTTGTTCCACGGCGCCTTTCATCCGGCGCCGGTCCGGGACACGGCGGATCCCGGCACCACCGAGAGGCAGCCTGGGGTGGGGTTGCCGTGCCGCCCTTGCCCTTGGCGAGGGTTTTCAGGGTGAATGATGGACAGCCGCTCCGGCACGGCACCCTGCACGGTGGCCGAGAGGCCCTGGCACGGGGCGAAAATCACGAATTCGGACCAGATGTCCTTGCGCTTCCGCCGGGGTCCGGGGAGAAGCGGACGACGCTGTTGCGCACAATGCGGGCGGCCATGGAATGCCCGGAGAAGAACCAGTCTTTGTCATCGCGCAGCACAAATCAGTCCAGTGTCGCGCCGCGGTGGGTCGCGGTCATTGCCCGGTCCTTTCGTGTTCGGCACGGTGGGCCGAGCCGGTCATCCGTCAAGGCCAAGAACGTCGCGACTCCAGGCGCCGGCACTGCGCCTCGCAGTCCGAGCATCCCCGCTTAAATGGCCATACTACGGCTGGGGAACCACCGCAAGGTACCGTGCGCGGTGGTCAAACACATGGTCGCGACCAGTGCAACGATTGCCTCTTCGTAGTCGATTTACGTGGCCAGGTGGAAAATGCCCGAGGTCACCACCAGCACGCCGCGCAGCGGGCGTGGGGGAACGCAGAGCAACCCGACGCCAGCCAGGAGCGCGACCACGGGGGAGGCCATGCGCGGGGAATTGTCCCGTCGGCTTGATTGCCGTGTTTTCCATGGAGAGAGGCATCCCAGGCAACCATGGCCTCAGCGCCGTGGCGCAGACCCAGATGGCCGGTGGTGCGGCGTTGTGCCGGGTTAGCTTGCCTGCCCGGGGCCGGTGCCGCCATAGTGGGAGGCGAGCCGATCCAGCCCCTCGTCAATGCCCACGCTGGGCTCCCAGTCCAGCACCTCGCGGGTTTCGCGCTGGTCGAACCAGTGCGCGGTGGAGAGCTGTTCGGCCAGGAACTTGGTCATGGGCGGTTCGTCGCGCACCAGGTTCCGCGACCCGGCCACGAGCCACAAGCGCTCAATGACCGAGCCCGCACCTCTCGCCAGCCAGCCCGGGACGCTCATCCGCGGTGCGGGAACGCCTCCGGCATTGCAGATCCCGGCGATCAGCTCGCCCACGGGGCGCGGTTCGCCGTTGGTGACCACGAGGGCACGCCCGTGGGCGTGTTCCATGCGTTCGAGCCCGCGCACGATGGCGCCGGCGGCATTGTCGATGTAGGTGGTGTCGATCAGCGCGGCACCCTGGTCCAGCAGCGGAAGCCTGCCGCCGGCGGCCCGCTCGATCACCCGTTCCACCAGCTGGGTGTCGCCCGGGCCCCAGACCACGTGCGGCCGGATGGCCGTGACCCGGAATTCCGGTGAGTCCTGAGCGAGCGCGCTGAGCTCGGCGGCAGCCTTGGACCGGGCGTAGTTCCCGCGGGCCCGGTCCGGATTCGCGACACCGGCCCCGGCTCCGGCCAGCGGCTCGCCGAAGTGGGCGACCGAGGGGGAGGAGACAAACACGAAATCCCTGGCTCCGGCGTCCCTGGCCGCTTCGAGCAGGGTGTTGGTTCCGGTGATGTTGGTGGCCACGAAGTCGTGCCAGGACCCGGTGAAAGAGACCTTGGCCGCCAGGTGGATGACGGCATCCATGCCGTCCACGGCACGGCGGACCGCGGCCGGGTCGGTCAGCGAGCCCAGCACCTCGTCGGTGGCCGCGATTGAGGCGCGGCGCTGGAAGGTGCGCACCTGGTGCCCCTTGGCCCGCAGCAGCGCTGCCACGGCCCCGCCGAGCAGCCCGCTGGCCCCGGTGACCAGCACGCGGCGCGGGGCCTCGGGATTCGGCTCGGTGCTCATGGGTTGCGGATCCTTCCACCGGCCAAGGTGCCGGTGGCCCATGCTGCCAGCGCGGCCCGGTCGATCTTTGAGTTGTGCCGGATGTCGGTGGGCAGTTCCGGGACCACCAGCACCGCGGAGACCTTGGTTCCGGTGCGGGCGACCGCGGCACGCACGGCCTGGGCCAGTGCCTCGGGTGCGGGTGCCGCGCGGCGGGCCGGCGGCACGGTCTCCATGACCACCACGGAGGCCTGGGTCCCCGCGGGGCCCACGCCGACCAGCGCGGCGCGTCCGGCGCCGGCCACGGACTCTGCGGCCTGTTCTGCCGCCACCGGGGTCTTGGGCCCGGTCGGGGTGTTGAGCACGTGGCCCAGCCGTCCCTCGACCCAGAGGCGTCCGCCGTCATCGAGGTGCCCCACGTCCCCGGTGCGGTGCCAGCCGGGGATCGAGGTGCTCAAGCGCTCGGTGATCCAGAGCCTGTCGTAGCGGTCCTTCACGTGCGGGGCGCGGACCAGGATCTCACCGGTCAGGTTGGGCGTTGTTTCCGGCGTGTCGCCCGCGGTTCCATTCGCGTCCAGGGGCGCAATGGCAACCTGCGCCCCGGCGACCGGGGTGCCCACGCAGACCCCGTTGCCCGATCCGGCGGCACGGATGGACTCCAGATCGATGTCGGTGACCGGAAGGGCCTCCGTCATCCCGTAGGGAGTGTGCACCCGGGCATTGGGGACCAGGTCCTGGACCTTGGCGAGCAGGGGTTCGGGGATCGGGGCCCCGGCCGAAAGCATCAGCGAGATTCCTTCCAGGACCAGGCGCTGGGATGCGTCCAAGGAATCCCGGGTTTCCAGGACATTGGCCAGGGCCGCGGGGGAGGCAAACACCGTGGTGGCATCCACGGCCGCGGCGGCATCTGCCAGGGCGCCGGCGGTGAGCGTGCGTGGCGCTGTGACATCCATGTCCGGGGTCACCGAGGTGGCACCCAGTGCCGGGCCGAGCAGCGCGAACGGGGCGAACCCGGCCACCAGGGCCGAGCCCGCCTTCAGGTCGTAGGTCTCGCGCAGGGTGTCCCGCATCGCTGCCAGCTGCCGGTGGGTGTACACGACGCCCTTGGCCGGCCCGGTGGAGCCTGAGGTGAAGAGCACCGCGGCGTCCGCGTCCGGGTCCGCCGGGGAGAAATCCGTGACCGTTGGTGTTGCGAGGTTTCCTGCCTCGAGCAGCTCGGGGATCGTGTGTGCCACGCCGAGCAGCTTGCGCTTGGCGGTTGGCATGTCCGACACGGCGATCCGGGTTCCGGGCCAGCCCAGGAACCTGGCGCCGGTCAGCGCCCGGTCGATTCCAATGAGGTAGCTCGGTCCCGCCCCGCGGATGGCCCGTCCCAGTCCCTGGGTGCCCAGTCCGGCATCGGCCACGACAATGACTGCGCCCAGGCGCAGGCAGGCATAGATCAGCGAGGTCAGCTCGATGCCCGGGGGCACCAGCAGGTTCACCCGGTCACCGGGCTTGACCCCGATCCCGGCCAGTCCGCCGGCCAGGGCATTGACCCGTTGGCTCAGCTGCGACCAGGACAGGGACCGCGGAGGGTTGATGTCAACGACCGCGGTGCTGTCGTCCTCGGTGCGCTCGTCGAGTTCGGCCAGCATCGGCCGGTAGGCGGCCAGGGCTTCGGCGCGGTGGGCGGCTTTCGATTCGGTGTTGTGGCCGAGCCAGTCAAAGACCGGGGTGGCGATGTCGCGGTCCTCGGGCAGCAGGTGGCCGGCTCCCTCGAAGCGGTGGACCGCGGCGTGGGGGAGTCGGCCCACCAGATCGCGCAGGTAGCGGTCGGAGAAGACCGGGTCCTTCGGGCCCCAGAGCAGCAGGGCGGGGACCTCCAGGGATTTGATGCCCTCGGCGATTGCTTCGAGCGCGGGTCGGCTGGGGTGGTCCTGGGCGAAGGGGATGTCGGCCACGAAGTTTCCGACCCCGGTGCGCCGGTTGGCGTTTGCGTAGGGGGCCATGAAGGCCTTGCGGACCTCCGGCTGCAGGGCCGGGTTGGCCAGCGAGTGGGTGGTGCGCAGGAACGCATCGGTGGTTTTGGTTCCCCAGCCGTGCACCGCCGGGTGGGAGGCCAGGCGCAGGGCGGCGGGCAACTCGAAGCCGGCCGGGTGCACGGCGGTGTTGGTGAGCACCACGTTGGCCAGCTGCTCCCGGTGTGCCAGGGCCCAGCCCAGGGAGATGAGTCCTCCCCAGTCGTGTCCCACCGTGGTGACCGGGCCGGTGATCCCCAGCGTGGTGGTCAGGTCGTCGAGGTCGTTGACCCGGTCCGCGAGCCGGCGGAACACGCCGGTGCGGGCGGAAAATCCCATGTCCAGCTGGTCCACTGCCACCACGCGCCAGGGCAGTTCGTGGGCGGAGACGTGGTTCAACAGGCCGCGCCAGAGGTAGGACCAGGTGGGGTTGCCGTGCACGCACAGCAGGGTGCCCACCGGTTCGATGCCCTGGTCCCTGAGCTCGGAGTCGTTGTCCAGCAGGTGCCACTGGTGGCTGGTGCCCGGTGCATCCACGACCGAGGTGGCAGGGACCTGGACGCGGCGGGAGTACCTGCGATCGACGCCGGGGAAGATCTCGGTCACCAGGCAAGCTCCATCATGGCGGTGTTCAGGCCCGAGCCGACACCCATGCACAGCACCCGGTCACCGGGCTTCAACGTCTTGGCTTCCTGGGAAAGCGTCATGGGCAGCGAGGCCGGCCCGACATTGCCCCACTTGGGGAACGTGATCGGCACCCGGTCCCGGACCAGGCCCACGGCCTTGATAATGGCGTTGGTGTAGGAATTGGATACCTGGTGGGTCACGTAGCGATCCATTGACCGCCAGTTCCAGCCCGCTTGGTGCGCCTCGTCCCAGGCGTTGACCACCAATTCCAGTCCGTTGTCCAGCAGTCCCTTGGTGTCGGTGTACATGCCGTTCAGGCCGCCCACACACAGTTCGTGGTGTTCGGTCCCGGCGCGCGAGACGCCGCCCACGATCCGGTGGGCGCCGGGATGTGCGTCGGCCGGGCCGATCACCGCGGCGGCGGCACCCGAGCCCAGGGTGAGGGTGGCGAACTGGTTCAGGTAATCCTCGCGGGTCGAATCCTCGGCGTTGAGCCGGGCAAAGGTGGTTTCCTGGGTGGTCTGGGCGTCCTCGCCCGCCACCACCAGCGCGTACTTGATCTGCCCGGAGTCGATCATGTTCGCGGCCAGGGTCATGCCGTTGACAAAGCCCAGGCAGGCATTGGTGATGTCGAAGTTCATCGCCGAGGAAGGCAGGCCGAGATCGTTGTGCACCTTCGAGGCCACCGAGGGCTCCAGGTTGCGCCGGGTCACCGAGGTGTTGATCAGCAGGCCGATCTGGCCCGCCTCGATGCCGGCCTCGGCCATGGCCTTGCCGCCGGCCTCCACCGCTGCGTCGTCGAAGCTGGTGCCCTCGGACCACCAACGGCGTTCCACGACACCGGAAACGCGTTCAAGCAGTTTCTTGGACAGGCGCAACCGCTTGAGGCTGGGGGCCAGGCGTTCGTCGAATTCGGCCGAACTCAGGACCCTGGGGGCCTGCACGCTGGTGACGGCCAAGAGGGCCGCGTTGTCGTGCCTAAACGTTGCATTGCCGTTCAAAATCTAGCCTTTGTGTCGGGGCTGTCGTGCCGGTGCCGGCCGCGCAGAAAATGGTCGTCGGGGTCATCGGGGAATCCAACGATAAAGGTTGTCCTCCTCCTACCGTATTCCCTGCCGGGCCCTGCGCCACACACGGGCGCGCCCTTTGTTGTATGCGGTGCGCAAAGGAAGCGGCCTCCATGGGGCCGGGAAGCCTGCGCAATCAGGCCGGAATCCGGGGGGCTGGAATCGGCTGTTCGTTCGCGGGAAGGCCGGTGCCGGTTTCCCTGAGAGCCAAGCGCAAAGCGGGCCAGGGCGCAAGGAACTGCGGGCGGCTAAGCGGCAGGCAACGAGCGCCGCGCAAGGAACAGGGCACCCACCGCCATGGCCACCGCCGCGGCTGCGGTCGACACCGCCATCACCGTCTCGGCCCACCGGGCGTCATGGGCCTTGAGCGCAATCAGGGGCGAGATCACGTAGATGGCCGCGAGGTAGCCCGCGAAGCCGGTGCCGAGCAGGAACAGGCATGCGGCGCCGGCGGCCGGCAGCCTGACGCGCCACAGGGCGGCAAGGATCAGCGGAGACACCACCCCGGCCACGAGCACGCCCCAGGACAGCCCCGTGGCATCCGGCATCCCGGATGCGGCTCCGGCGAGGCCGGAAATGAGCGCATGGGACCCGATCACGGCGAAGGAGGCCGCGAAGAGGACGGCAAGCAGTGCCTCGCATGTGGCAGCGGCGATCCCGGCGATCCTGAGGTGGTCCACCGTTGGATCTGGCAGGAACATGACGCCGGCGGCCATGGCCAGGACCCCGATCGCCTGCAGCAGCATGGCCAGACCGAACAGCTGCGCGGTCGTGCCCAGCGGGACCCAGCTCTCCACGGGGAAGTAGTAGTCGTAGCGGTGGTTCTCGATCAACAGGCCCCTGGGTCCACGGGTGCCGGCTGGGACCACCCAGCGTTGCAGCACCGCGGCCAGCTGCACGAGGCAGGAGGCCAGGAACAGGGCACCGGCAATGGTCAGCCGCAGGATCCTGGCCCTACGAAAACGCAGGGCTTTGAGGCCCGTTCCCGATGGCTTGCTGCCCGACATGACCCAACCGTAGCAACGTGCCCGCACGAGTCAAGGGGCGCCCGGGCAGCGCACGCAGGAGCCCCGGAGGCGCTCGCCGGTGCGGGTGTCGTCGCGGCAGGCGCTACGCAGGTTCGATGCCGATGGCCTTGCGGCGAACCAAGTTCCTGGCGCCGAAGGCCGCGGCGACCGCCGCGGCGGCGGTGGATGCCGCGACCACTGTCTCGGTGAAGCGGGCGGTGTCGTGGGACATGCCAAAGAAGAGCGGTGCCACCATGTAGGTGGCCAAGAGGTAGCCCGCCATGGTCGACCCGATCAGGAACACGCACGCAATCCCGGCCGCCGGCAACCTGTATCCCCAGAACAGGGCCAAGGCCACCAGCCCGGTCAGCGCGACCAAGAGCATCGACCAGAACACCCCCGGTCCGATCTCCAGCGCGGTAGCCGTCCCGTTGACCCCGGCGACCAAGACCAATCCGCCATGGAGCGTGAAGGCGGCCGCCACCAGGAGCACCAAAACGACTTCGACCACGGCGATGCCAACGGTGGCGGCCCGGCCGAACACCGTTGACGCGGCCGGAAGCAGCATGACCGCCAGCGCCATCGCGAGCAGGCCGAGCACCTGGATGAGCAAACCCGCTCCGAGGAGCTGGGCGGCGTTGCCGATGGGCTCCCAGCCCTCAAAAGGCAGGAAGTAGTCATAGGCGTGGTCTTCGACCGAGCGGTCAGCCGGCCCCTGGGGGCCGCTGAAGGTCACCCAGCGCTGCAACGAGGCGATCAGCTGCAGCGTAAAGGACACCAGGAGCAGCACCGTGGCGGCGAGCATGAATAGGAACGATGTCTTGCGGAAGCGCACTTCCCGGGCATGCCCACCGGTTTCGCTTAACCCCGACATGGCCCAACCGTAGCAATATGCCTGCAGGAGTCAATGGTTGCCCGGGCAGCCGGCCAAGGGCCCCGGTGCTCAGTCGGTACGGTTTGCCCTGCGCACCTGCGAACCGACTGCGAAAAGCATCGAGATGCCGGCCGCGGCGGTGGTTGCAATGACCACCATTTCGGTGACCGGGAAGAACCCGTCGCCGGCAAACATGTAGAGCAGGGGAGTGATGACGATGGAAGCCACGAAATCGCCCAGCACGGTGGATCCGAGCAGGAACAGGCACCCGATCATGGCCGGAAGCGAGCTGCCCCGCCACCAGATGGCCGCTGCCACCAGGCCGACCAAGGAGAGAAGAAACATCATCCGCACCGGCAACGCCGGATCCATCACGAGGGTCTGGATGCCGGTGGAACCCTGGTCCCCGGCGAGCATCGCGTGGATTCCGAACGAGACGGCCACGAGGACCACTGCCACCGAACCGGCAACCACTGCCTTCCGTTTGTGCGCCACCCGCGGCAGTGCCAGCACCCCCGCGGCAGTGCCAGCACCCCCGCGGCCATGGCCAGCATCCCGAGCACCTTGAGCCAGTTGGCCACACTGTACAGCCGAGCCGTGGCGGCGAACTGATCCTGGGGGTCGACCCCCGGCCCGTCGCCGGACAGCTCGCCGTTGAAGACCTCCCAGCCCTGGATCGAGGCCCGCTGCTGGATGACGGCCGAGGCGAGAAACAGCAAGGCGGCTCCGAGCAGGAGCGTGAACGAAGCAGTGCGGAAGCCGACGCTCCGCGTGAGCCGGGAAGAATCGTTGATGGCCGACATGGCCCCACCCTAGCCAGGGCACCGCCGAAGTCAATGGCAGCGTCGCTGCGCCGGTGCGTGGGCTTGGTTTTATCCCGCGCGCCGGTAGCGGCGCGCCACGGTGCCGGCTGCGAAGACCATGGCCAGGGCGGCCGCGGCGCTCGTGCCGGCGGCCACGCTTTCGAGCCAGGGGGTCGTGTCGTGCGAGACGTAGCCGGCGATCATTGCAGCGACCGTGAAATTGGCGATCGCGGCACCGAACATGTTTGAACCCAGCAGGAACACGCACGCCAGCGATGCCGCCCTCGACATGCCGGACCACAGCCACGCCAGGGCGGCCAGGCCGCCGAATCCGCACCAGACCATGAGCGGGGCCAACACCCGCGAGTGCTGCAGGTCGGAGGGCGCGCCGGTGATCCCCGAGACCAGGGCATGGGCGCCCAGGACCGCGAACGCGGCGGCAACCAAGACCCCGAGCACCGGCTCGGCGATGATGCCGACCTTGTTGGGTGCCGCGCGGGGCACGGCCAGCACTCCCACGGCCATGGCCAGGATGCCTGCGGCCTGGAGCAGCGTGGCCGCCCCGAAGAGCTGGGCCGCGGTCCCGATCGGTTCCCAGGGATCTGCGGGGAAGCTGTAGTCCAATTGGTGGTCTTCGACCGTGAGCTCGTTGCCGGGACGTTGCCCGCGCAGCACCACCCAGCGTTGGATCGAAGCCAGGTGCTGCAGCACCGCCGAGGCCATGAACAGCACGGCGGCCACAAGGAACCCGAAGACCGAGGCCCGGGGGAGGCGAACGGCCAGTTCGGACTGGCCTGTTTTGCTGGTGGCCGACATGGCACCACAGTAGCTGTGCCGCGCGGCAAGTCAATGGTGGTGGTGGTTCACCGGCCCGAGGTGCCCGGTCCGGTTCCGGGGTTGCCCAGGCGCTGCAGCTCGGTGCGCCGCTCCTCGATCATGGCCGATTCCACGGGCATGAGCGGAGAGACCAGTTCAAGGACCACCGGCTCGTGGTTCATGGCAGCATCTCCCGCCAACGCGTCGGCAATCCCCGGAGTGACCTGCCCGAACACATCGGTTCGAAGAGCACCGAGTGGAAGGGCCATCGCCGGTACGCCGCCGACTCCACCTGGAAAATCGGCTCCTGGAACACCGTGCTGGCGGTCCTGCCGGGCCAGGCCGAGAGTCGCGGACTGATCGACCGGGGCGTGTCGGTGGACTCCACGATCAACCGTGCCCGCCAGCACCGCACCAGCCCCCGCGCCGCACAGGGGAGCGTGTCGATTGACAAGAAGGTGCTCGGCGAGCCACCTGACGAGCCATCGGCACGTCCCGCAGCGGGCCGGGGACCAAGATCCACTGTCTGGTGGAGGGGAAGCAGCGCCGGTTGGTGATGCCGATCGGGCCCGGGCAGGCCGGCGATTTCGCGATGTTCGAAAACCTCCTGGACGCCCTGAGGGCCAAGGCCCCCCTTGCCTGGCCGCTCTGGACCCGTCCGAAGAAGACCCTGGCCTACAAGGCCTATTCCTCGAAGGGCAACCGGGAACACCTCCGGGACCGCGGCATCCCATGCATGATCCCCGAAAAGGACGACCGGAAGCCCAACCGGAAGCGCATGAACCCGGCCCGCGGGCGGCCTGCGGCCTGCGAGGCGGGAGGGCTCAAGCGGCGCAAAGCAAGTCGGGCGCAGCTTCAACGCCCTGAGACAGTGGCACGGCATGGCCACCCGGTGCGCCTTGCTAGCCCCGACCTATCGCTGAGCCGTCGACCTCCGCACCGTGCCCATCCGGAGAGCCGCCCCCCCAAGAAAATCGCCATCGGGGACACGCCCCGGTGCGTCTCGAAGTCGTGCCTCACGACATGGATGGTCCGCCTTCCGGCCGGAACCGGCCTTGCCCACCGGCGGTGCTGCAGGCCGCCTGTCGACGTATGCCAAAATCCTTGTCGGCCAGGAATCGGTGAATTACGGTTGGTGGGGGACGAAACCCTGCAGACGACAAGGAGGACCATGGCAGCCCAACTCAAGCGCAGCTGCCTGGCCGGATTTCCAACTGCACCAATTCACGAACGGAGCATCATGCGAGTACTTCCCACGGAACGTGGACCGCTCAGTTCCGCCCTGTTGGCGACACTCATCCGCACGGACCTGCCCCCGGACCTGCGCCACCTCGGGGAAACGCTTCAGGAGGCCTTCGGAGCCGATGTCGACATCCTGTTCAACGAGGACCTCCAGCTGACCCTGTTTGTCCTGTACGAACTGCACTACTCGGGCTTCGATTCCATCCGCGAGGACTGGGAATGGCATCCGCCGCTCCTGGCCCTGCGCAGGCGGATCGAAGAACGCTTCGAGCAACGCCTGAAGGACGCCGTGGGAGAAGTTCCCCACCCGGCCCCGAACGCGCAGGCGGTTGCCGACGCGCTATTCGAGATGACCCGGGCGGCGACGGGCCCCTCGGTCTCCTCGTTTGTGGCACGCCAGGCAACCCTGGAACAGGCGCGCGAATTCCTCATCCACAAATCCATCTACCAGCTCAAGGAGGCCGATCCGCACACCTGGGCGATTCCCCGGCTGACCGGACGGGCAAAGTCGGCGCTGGTGGAGATCCAGGCCGACGAATACGGCGGCGGGGTCCCCGGTCGAACGCATGCAGAGCTGTTTGCCCGGACCATGGAGGGCTTGGGACTCGAGCACGACTTCGGGAGCTACATCGAGGCCATCCCGGCCATCACGCTGGCTTCGGTCAACGCCATCTCCCTCTTCGGGCTCCACCGGCGCCACCGCGGCGCGACCTGCGGCCACCTCGCGGTCTACGAGATGACGTCGTCGTTGCCCAACGCCAAGTACGCCCGCGGATTCCGGCGCCTCGGATTCGACTCGCCCGTCACCGACTATTTCGATGAACACGTGGAGGCGGATGCCGTCCATGAGCAGATCGCCGGAAGGGACCTCGCCGGCGGACTCATCGAAGCGGACCCCCGGATGATGCAGGACGTGTTCTTCGGTGCGGCGACCGTCATCCTGCTCGACACGTTGGCCGGCACCTGGCAGATGAACGCCTGGCAGTCGGGAACCAGCTCCCTGCGCGCCCAACTCCAGGGCGCATCGTGAGCGGTTCCGGGCCGACCAGCATCACCGTGTGTCCGCGTGGACCGCTGATCGTGCGGGGCAGCTTCGACATCCTCGACGGAGACAACCAACCGGTCGATCCGCGGCGCGGGACCGTGGCACTGTGCCGATGCGGCGGGTCGAAGATCAAGCCCTTTTGCGACGGCACGCACAAGCTGCTTCGCTTCGACGAGCCCCAGCAGCAGAACGCCGGCCGGGATGGCGGCACTCCACCGAATCCTTCACAAAACAACAACAAGGAGCAAGACACCATGAATGAAAACCAGGAACCCACCAACAACGTTTCGGATGAAGCCAAGGACCGGGACACGCGTAAGGACCACGTCTCGGACCCGGCACTGTCCACCGACCCGGGCCATGACTGGACCGACGAAGGCGGAGCCACCGAATCCGGACCGGCCCTCGACGCCGACGACAGCAAGTAGGACTTCGGCACCAAGGCCGTTGATCCGTGGTCCCGGGCGTCGCACGTCGCCCGGGACCACGCAAGCCCGGCATCCCCCGAGCGGATGCCGGCGGGCCTTCCCTGCCACCACGACCCGAACGATCGTCCCGCCGGCCGTTGGCCTGCCGCGCCACCAGCACCATGCTTCGTCCACAGACCGTCCGGGAGGACCCCCATGAGCACGTTCGGCATCGAAGAAGAGTTCTTCCTGCTCAACCCGGACACCGGGATGCCCGGCGTTCCGGATCCCGCGGCCTCCGCCGCACTGATGGACATCCGGGCCGGGGGGAATTCCACCCAGTCCGAGCTGTTGGCCTGCCAAGTGGAGACCGCCACGCCGATCTGCAGTGACGGACCGGCGGCGCTTGCCTCGTTGCGCGAGTACCGCAAGGAACTGGCCCGCACCGCCCAGGAGCTGGGCCTGCTGCCCGTCGGACTCGGAGCGGCACCGGTGGTCCCCACCGGTCCGGCCGTCATCGCCGACCAGGAACGCTACCGCAGGCTGCACGAGTACCTGCCCGGAATCAGCTCGGAGCAATACGTCTCGGGTCTGCATGTCCACGTCTCGGTGCCCGATGCGGATGCCGGTGTCGTGGCCCTGAACGCCCTGCGGCCCTGGCTGCCGCTGCTGCTGGCGATCGGGTCGAACTCCCCGTGGTGGCACGGTGCCGACACCGGCTTCGCTTCCTGGCGCAGCATCCATTACCGGCGGTGGTCGGTGCAGGGCATCCAGCCGCATTTTGCCGACGGGCACGAGTACCGGACCCGGTTGGACACCCTGTTGGCTTCCGAGGTGGTCGTGGACCAGGGCCACATCGGCTGGGCCGCGCGCCTGTCGAGCCGGTATCCGACCGTTGAGGTCAGGATCGCGGACGCGCAGCTGCGCGCCGAGGACTCGGTGTTGCTGGCACTGCTGGTGCGAGCACTGGTCGACACGGCCCTGCGTGCCCCCGCAACGGGCGGGCCGCTGTTGCCCGAGGTCCTGGACCTCGCCTTCTGGCAGGCAGCCAAGCACGGCATGGTCGGCAACCAGGTGGACCCCGGCAGCGGGCGGACGCTGGGGACCGGCCTGTTGCTCGAGGCGTTGCTGCAGTTCATTGGCGAGGCGTTGTCCCTGAACGGCGACACGGCTTTTGTCCACGCGGGCCTGGAACGCCTGGCACGGCACGGCAACGGTGCCCAGCGCCAGCGCAACAGCTTCCAGCGCGGAGGCCTGGTCCAAGTGGTCGGCGACGCCGGGCAGGAGCTGACGGCCTGAGCCGTTGGCCGGTGCGCGGGGGCACGGCGCGCCGGCAGATCGAAGTGGGCCACGGCAGCGCGTAACGCCTGGTCAACCGAGAGGTGTCGTGGACTCCACGATCGGCTGTGCCCACCATCGCCCGACCTGCCGCCTGCTGCCCGCGGGAAAACACAATCGGGCGACCTCCTGGCTGTGCCGCGCGGCAAGTCAATGGCGGCGGTTCACCGGCCCGGGGTGTCCGGGCCGGTTCCGGGCTTGCCCAGGCGCTGCAGCTCGGTGCGCAGCTGCTGGATCATGGCCAGCTGCGCCCGGTTCATCTCCATCAACAGGTCCAGGTCCCTCTTCGAGCCCATGTCCGTGTCCAGGTCGTGCTGGGCCATGGCCGCGGCAATCGCGTACTGGCGCTTGGCCGCGATCAGCAAGATGGCGCCCTGGAGCCCCGCCAGCATGCTCAAAAACAGGTTCAGCAGGATGTACGGGTAGGGATCCCAGACCTGGCCGGGGCGGATGAAGCTGTTGGCCGCCACCCAGAGCAGCATGAACAACACGAAGCTGCCCACGAACGGCCAACTGCCCATGGAGTTGCGCAGCACGTCGGCCGAGCGCTGGCCCAGGGTCAGCGCTTCCCGGTGCTGCTGATGCCACGTTTTCTGGTGTGTACCCGTGGCATCAGCGTAATGCCCGGTCGGGCACCGCAGTCCGGCATTCCTTGCATGGCCTGCCCTGGCTCAGCGGGCGCCTACGGCTACAGCGTGCAGTTGGTGTCCCAGCCCGCCGGGCCGTTGCCCCCGGCCGGGTACTCGTCCAGGTCCACCATGTCATCGGCCCACGCGGTGAGGATCGGGTCCACGATCCGCCAGCATTCCTCCGCGGTGTCCCCGCGCACCGACAGGGTCGGGTCCCCGGAGAGCACCCCGAGCAGCACTTCGCCGTAGGGGAGCAGGTCCGGGGAGTTCAGTTCCGCCGCCAGGGTCACGTGGTCCAGGGTGTACAGGTCCCCGGGGCCGTTGACGTCCAAATCCAGCGAGAGGGTGTCGGGGCCGAACCCGATGCGCAGCTTGGTGGGCTTGTCGGTGCCCTTGAAGCCGGTGGGCAGGTGGGAGACCGGGCGGAAGGTGATGATCGCTTCCTTCCGGGCTGTGCCCAGCGCCTTGCCGGCGCGCAGGATGAACGGCACCGAAGCCCAGCGCGAGTTGTTGATGTGCAGCGTGACCTCGGCCAGCGTCTCGGTCTTCAGCGCCGGCTCCACGCCCTTCTCGGCAGCGTAGTCCGGCACCGGGCGTCCCTTGGAGGTGCCGGCGGTGTATCGGGCCCGCCGGGTGAACTTCCTCGGGTCCCCGGCCAGGGCCGTGGCACGCAGCACCGAGCCCAGGTGGTCGCGCACGTCGCGCTCCTTCAGGGTTGCAGGGGCGTTCATGGTCAGCAGTCCCAGGATCTGGAGCAGGTGCGACTGGATCATGTCGCGCAGCGCCCCGGCCCCGTCGTAGTACCCGGCCCGGTCCTCCAGGGCGAGCTCCTCGTCGTAGAAGATCTCGATCTTCTCCACGTGCTCGGAGGTGAACAGGGGTTCGAGCAGCCGGTTGGCGAAGCGCAGGCCCAGGATGTTGAACACCGTGCCCTTGCCCAGGAAGTGGTCGACCCGGTGGATGTTCTCCTCCGGCACCAGGCGGATCAGCGTGCGGTTCAGGCCCTGGGCGGATTGCTGGTTGGAGCCGAAGGGCTTTTCCATGACCAGGAGCGTGGTTTCGGGCAGCTGCCCGGGTTCCAGGACCTCGCAGGCCTTCTGGCTCACGGCCGGGGGCAGGGCGAAGTAGAGGGCCACCGGGCCATCGAGCGTCTCGACCATGTTGGCCAGCTCGTTGGGCTTGGTGACATCGAGCTCGGTGAAGGAGGTGTGCGCCGCGATCTTCGCCAGTTCCGCCCGGCCGGCCTCGGTGGCGTGCTCCATGGCGGCCTCGCAGGTTTCCGTGACGCGCTGGGCCCATTTTTCGTGGCTGTAGCCCGGGCCCCCGGCCCCGGCCAGGTGCAGCCCGGTGGCGCGGCCCGAGCCGATCAGCCGGGCCAGGCCCGGAAGCAGCAGCCTTCCGGTCAGGTCGCCGGAGGCTCCGAGGATCAACAATGTGCTTACGTGGGTGCCGCCGTGATGGCCTGTTTCAATGCTCACTCCTCTACATTGCCACGTGTTGCCCAAAACGCTCAGTCTTTCTTGGTAATCTTGGATGTTGAGTCCAGCGGGTTAGACCGCGCCTGAATCCCACAACGAAAGAAGTGCACGGCACGTGTTCAATTCACTCTCCGACCGCCTGACATCCACCTTCAAGAACCTGCGCGGCAAGGGCAGGCTGTCCGAGGCCGACATCGACGGCACCGTACGCGAGATCCGCCGTGCCCTGCTGGACGCCGACGTCGCCGTTCCGGTGGTCCGCGCCTTCGTGGCCCAGGTCAAGGAACGCGCCCTGGGCGAAGAGGTCTCGGCCTCGCTGAACCCGGGCCAGCAGATCGTCAAGATCGTCAACGAGGAACTCGTGGGCATCCTCGGCGGGGAGACCCGCCGGCTGAACCTGGCCAAGAACCCGCCGACCGTGATCATGCTCGCGGGCCTGCAGGGCGCCGGCAAGACCACGCTGGCCGGCAAGCTGGCCAAGCACCTCAAGGCCCAGGGCCACACCCCGCTGCTGGTCGCCTGCGACCTCCAGCGCCCCAACGCCGTCAAGCAGCTGCAGGTCAACGGCGAACGCGCGGGCGTGCCGGTGTACGCACCGCACCCGGGCGTCTCCTCCGAGTTCGAGTCCGCCACCGGCGACCCGGTCGCGGTGGCCCGCGACGGCGTGGCCGAAGCCCGCACCAAGCTCCACGACGTGGTCATCGTCGACACCGCGGGACGTTTGGGCATCGACGCCGAGATGATGGCCCAGGCCGCGGACATCCGTGCCGCGGTCAACCCGGACGAGGTCCTGTTCGTCATCGACGCGATGATCGGCCAGGACGCGGTCAACACCGCCCAGGCGTTCAACGACGGCGTCGGGGTCACCGGCGTGGTGCTGACCAAGCTCGACGGCGACGCCCGCGGCGGCGCGGCCCTCTCCGTGGCCTCGGTGACCGGCAAGCCGGTCATGTACGCCTCCACCGGCGAGAACCTGGACGACTTCGAGATCTTCCACCCGGACCGCATGGCCTCGCGGATCCTGGACATGGGCGACATCCTCACCCTGATCGAGCAGGCCGAGCAGAACTGGGACAAGGGCGAAGCCGAGCGGATGGCGAAGAAGTTCGCCGACCGCGAGGACTTCACCCTCGATGACTTCCTGGCCCAGATGGCCCAGATCCGCAAGATGGGATCGATGAAGAAGATCCTGGGCATGATGCCCGGGTCGCAGATCTCCCGCCAGCAGCTCGAGCAGTTCGACGAGTCGCAGATGGACCGCATCGAGGCCATCGTCCGCTCGATGACCCCGCACGAGCGCGTGGCCCCGAAGATCATCAACGGCTCGCGCCGCGCCCGCATCGCCAAGGGCTCGGGCGTGCACGTCTCCGAGGTCAACTCGATGCTCGAGCGCTTCGGCGAGGCGCAGAAGATGATGAAGAAGCTGGCCTCCGGCGGCGCCATCCCGGGCATGCCCGGCGGGCGCGGCGGGGCCAAGAAGGGCGCCAAGGGCGGGAAGAAGAAGCCGGCGAAGTTCGGCAACCCGGCCAAGGCCGCCCAGCTTGCCGCGGCCGAGGCCAACAAGCCCAAGGCACCGGCCGGTGCCGCGTTCGGCGCCGGGCCCAAGGACTTCGACCCGTCGGAACTGAACCTGCCCAAGGGGTTTGAGAAGTTCCTTGGCAAGTAGCCCCCACCCCGGGCCGGGAGGCGAGAGCCCGCAGTGGCTGATCGCCTCCATGGCCCTGATCTTCGACGAGCCCAGCGGGAGCGATGCACACCGGCGGATCTCCGAGACGCTGCGCGCCAGGCAGTCCATTGCGCTGCTGGCCGAGCCGGTCTCCTGGGGTGAGCTCTGCGTGATCGAGATGGTCCTGGCGGTGAACGCCGAGGGGTTCATCGTTATGGCCGATGCGGACGGCAACACCAGCTTCGGGCAGCAGATCGAGGGATTTGCCATTGCCCTGAAGCGGGGGACCGGGGCCCGTTGGGCCGACTTCGACGGGGTGGATGCCGAAAGCGGCGAACCCATCGACGACGCGGCGCTCGAATACCCCACCGGAGGGCGTTCGGTGCTGCTGGGCACCTTCAAGGGCTCGGAGGTCGCGCTCTTTGCCGGGGCGACCAAGACCGCCTGGCAACACTTTTCCACCGCTTCCGGCGACGTGGCGGTGCACGAGGGCTACATGCCCGAGATCATGCTTTCGAAAGCCACCTTCCCCGCCATCATGCTTTCGAGGCTGGGCCCGCGCTTTTCCATGGTCTTCTGGTTCGAGGGCCAAAATCGCAAGCTCCACGGCTACCCGGGCTTCGGCCACGGCTGGTCGGTGGCAGCAGCCCCGGTGCTTGCCACCGCGCCCGGAACACCTGCCGCCGAGGTCGCCGACTTCCTGTCCCGCGAATGGCTGGCACCGGACCTGGAATCCATTGCCGAGCTGACCGAATACGGCATCGGCGAGGACGTGATCGCCCGGCTCAACGAGGCCCTGGGCGGCAGCGGGTCGGTGGACAAGCTGCGCACCGTACTGGAAATCTTTGGTCGTGATCCATCCCTGGCCGACTACGTCGAGGCAGGCACGCTGCCGGAAACCGCACTGCTGGTGGAGCCCAAGTCCCTGGGCGGCACGATTGCCAGCGGCATGAGCGCCGACGCACGCGAGGCCACCGGCATCCGCAAGTTCTTCAACGTGCTCTCCTGGCGCCCGCGCACCCAGGTGATCTGGGGTGTCATAGAGGCCCTGGTGGCCCTGGCGCTGGCGATGCTCACCGACTGGCAGCAGCCGTGGCTGCCGTTCTGGGCGGTGGCGCTTATTGCCGCGTTCTGGGGCATCGATGCGTTGACGAACCTGGTGATCGGCGGCTGGCGCTTGTGGGGCAAGCGCCAGAGATCTCTCTAAACAATCAGCTAATCGGAAACATTCAAGGAAATGGAGATCCCAATTGAATGACCCATCCGCGATCGGCAGCCAGCATCAACAGACAAGAATTGAAAGTGTTTTGATTGATCTCTGTTTTGGATAGCCGTTACCAACCTCTAGGGGACCATATTAACACTCTGTGGACGGAATGCAGCTTGCGAGTGAATCGATTCGGATGGATAGCCCATTAGTGTAATCTACGTGAGTTCTTAATGCTGGAAGATAAATAGCCTAATCCATGCAGCAGATCAGAAAACTTCGGATATCGCCAATGGTCTCGCACGGAACGTAACGTACGCCAGCTTTGGCGCAAGCCGTTGAAACTTTTCCACTAACCGCGTGTGAAATTTTTCCAGTTAAGCGGCTCTACGGATTCTAGCGTGGTGAGGACGTCCTAAGCCCGGTAGTGCCGGTGGCCGCCGGCGGAGAGCAGGGAGCGGATGCGATAGTTCTCGAAATTCCGGAATCCCCGGGCAACCCTCCGCGTGGTTTCGATGACACCGTTGATGGCCTCGGTGGGTCCGTTGGAGGCGCCCTTGGTGGCGAAGTAGGCGCAAATTTCCTTCTGCCATTTCTTCAGGGTCTTGCAAAGCCGCTTGACCTCCGGGATCGGGCAATCAGCGTATTTGTTGAGCAGGTCTTGGACTTGTTTGGGCCCTCGGCAGGGCTTCCGCAAAGTCGTGGCAAGCCCCTGGAGCGTGTCAGATGGAGTGTGTAAGTGACCTAGTCACCATCTGATTCAGGAGACAATTGTGACCGTGAGTGGAAACAAGGATTTGGCAGTGAAAGTGGACGCCTCCGCGGCGGCAGAGCGGATGGCCGCCGTGGGGAACATGGAAGCGCTGAAGGCCTCGGGCGCCTTCGACGAGTTGATGGGGCAGATCGACCGGGGCGAGATCGAACTCGATGGCAAGGACGGCTTCATCCAGCACCTGATCCGCGCCGGGCTGGAGCGGGGACTGAAGACCGAGCTGACCGAGCACCTGGGCTACGAGAAGCACGAGTACGCCGGCCGCGCAGTGCCGAACTCGCGCAACGGCTCCTACCCCAAGACGGTGTCCACCAGCGCCGGGGACATCGACCTGGCGGTGCCGCGGGACCGGGCCGGGACCTTCGTCCCGCGACTGGTTCCCAAGGGCTCGCGGCATACCGGGCAGCTGGCCGACATGATCGTGAGCCTCTACGCCGGGGGCATGACGGTGCGCGACATCGAGCACCACCTGGCCACCACGATCGGCACCGAGCTTTCGCGCGAGACGATCTCGAAGATCACCGACGAGATCCTCGACGAGGTCATCGCCTGGCAGAACCGCCCGCTGGATCCGATCTACCCGATCATGTATCTGGATGCGATCGTCATCAAGATCCGCGACGGTGCGCATGTGAAAAACAAGGCAGCGCATATCGCCGTCGGCGTGGACATGGACGGGATCAAGCACGTGCTGGGGATCTGGATCGCCGCGGCCGAGGGCGCGAAGTTCTGGGCCCAGGTCTGCTCGGAGCTGGCCAACCGCGGGGTGCAGGACGTGCTGATCGTGTGCTGCGACGGGCTCACCGGATTCCCCGAGGCCATCGGCGCCACGTGGCCCTACGCCACGGTGCAGACCTGCGTGGTGCACCTGATCCGTTCCTCCATGCGCTTTGTTTCCTACGCGGACCGCAAGAAGGTCGCCGCGGAACTGCGCAACATCTACACGGCACCGAACCAGGAAGCCGCTAGCGCTGCTTTGAAGGGGTTCAAGGACGGCGAGTGGGGCACCAAGTATCCGGCCGCGGTAAAGACGTGGGAGAGCGCGTGGGAGCGTTTTACGCCGTTCTTGGCGTTTCCGCCGGCCTTGAGAAAGGTGATTTACACGACGAACGCCATTGAGTCACTGAATTTCCAGCTGCGCAAAGTAACGAAGAATCGTGGCTCTACTGACTCTTCCGTGGGTCATCCCCGTCCCGGGAGTACCGGTTTCCGGCCTCCGAGGCTGAGCATCGCCAGGCCGATGAGGGCTTCGGGTGCTTTGAATCCGAAGGCCACCCGGGTGATGA
>NZ_QMKQ01000017.1 GCF_003287975.1 Arthrobacter sp. AQ5-05 | reverse complement strand
GGTCGCGGGCGTAGAACGCCTGCTTGTAGGTTTCCGGGCGGCCCACGGCCTCGATGACCACATCGGCGCCGAAGCCACCGGTGTGGGACTTGATGCCCTCGACCGCATCATTGGTCTTGGAGTTCACCGTGTGCGTGGCACCCATCTTCCTGGCCATGGCCAGCTTGTCCTCGTCGATGTCCACGGCCACGATGGTGGTGGCCCCGGCCAGCTTCGCCCCGGCGATCGCGGCAATGCCGACCCCGCCGCAGCCGATCACCGCCACGGACTCCCCGCGCTTGACCTCGCCGGTGTTGATGGCCGCACCGATGCCGGCCATCACGCCGCAGCCGAGCAGGCCCACGGCCGCGGCGTCGACATCCTCATCGACCTTGGTGCACTGGCCGGCGGCGACCAGGGTCTTTTCGGCGAACGCGCCGATGCCCAGGGCGGGGGAGAGCTCGGTGCCGTCCTCCAGGGTCATCTTCCGGGTGGCGTTGGCGGTGTTGAAGCAGTACTGGGCCTGGCCCTTGGCGCAGGCGCGGCACTGCCCGCAGACCGCGCGCCAGTTCAGGATCACGTGGTCGCCGACCGCGACGTTGGCCACGCCGTCGCCGATCTTCGAGACCACGCCGGTGGCCTCGTGCCCCAGCAGGTACGGGTAGTCGTTGCCGATCCCGCCGAGCTTGTAATGCAGGTCGGTGTGGCAGACGCCGCAGGTGAGGATGTCCACCACGGCCTCGCCCGGACCCGGGTCCGGAACCATGATGGTCACCGTCTCGACGGGGGCGTCCTTGGCACGGACAATGACGGCCTGGACCTTTTGTGACATGTCACTCCATTCATGCGCGGCATGCGGAAGCATAGCCACTGTTTCTTACTGATTCTGGGATTGCATTTGCCGTCGGGGCGTTCCAGCAACCGCTGGAACCCGATCCCGAAGTTGGCCTACACCGCGGTCCACCAAGGCTACGGGAGGCCATGGCCAAGTATTGGGCTAGGAGATCGCTGCCCGCAGTTTCTTGGCTGCCAGTGCCGGATCGGCTGCGCTGTAGATAGAGCCGCCGACCACGGCGACATCTGCGCCGGCAAGCTGAACTGCTTCGATGGTGCTCAGGCTCACGCCGCCGGCAACGGAGAACGGGACACGGGCATCTTTTCCTGCCTTGAGCAGACCACTCAAGTCGTGACCGGGTTTGGCCTGCTCGTCCAGGCCGGCATGGAATTCCACGAATTTGGCTCCCAGGGCACGGGCTTCCTTGGCCCGGGTGACCTTGTCTGCCACGCCAATGAGGTCCACCACGATGCCCTTGTTGTGTGCCCTGGCCGCCTTGACGCCCCCGGCGATGGTGGAGTCGTCTGCGCTTCCGAGTATCGAGACCAGGTCGGCACCTGCCTTGAAGGCAATGTCGGCCTCAAGTTCTCCAGCGTCCATGGTCTTCATGTCGGCGAAGACAATCTTCTCCGGGTGGGCCGCCTTGATTGCGGTAACGGCGGAGAGCCCTGCGGCCTTGATCAAGGGGGTGCCGAGTTCGATGATGTCTACGTACTCGGCGACCTGGGCGGCCAGTAGGAGAGCGTCTTCAACCGTGAGCAGGTCCATGGCTACTTGGAGTTTCATGATGTTGCTTCTTTCTGTAGGGAACTGCGGTGCGTCCGAGAATGAAGACCTGGACTATTCGAGGTTGGCGTGCCTGAGCCAAAGCTGTTCGGCAGGTTCGTCGGTGTTGTCCCACAGGGACTGGAAGATCGCCTCGGTGAGAAGGAAAAGCACCTGTTCAAAGAGGGATCCCGAGTACTGGCGGGAAATAGTGGAGCCGTGGTCGGACTTCTGGGCGGCGGGAATGATTACCAGCGAATCGGCGAATCCGGCGAGCGGCGAATCCGGGTTGGTGGTGAATGCCGCCACGTGCGCACCAACCTTCTGGGCTGTTTCCGCCGATTTGACCACTCCCGGCGTCGTACCGGATCCCGAAGCCACCAGGAGCAGATCACCTGAATTGATCGAAGGAGTAGTCGTGTCTCCGGCCACATGGACGGTCATTCCCAGGTGCATCAGCCTCATGGCGGTCATCCGCAGGACCAGGCCGCTCCGGCCCGCACCGGCAACGAACACCCGGCGGCCCCGGCCGAGCTGGCTGGCCACGCCGGCCACCTTCTGGCCGTCGACTTCGGCCATGGTTCCAGAGATTTCGTCCGTCACAAGGGCCAGGTTGAGGCGAAGTTCATCTCCGCGGGTGTGCGCAGTGAACATCGAGTTGGGTGTTTGATGCACGGTCTCTTCCCTCCGATTCGGACTTTGGCCGTCGGCGGCCGCATGGATGTTTCCTGCTTGGTATCCATCGTCTCGGAATAAAGGGGTAGGGGTAACGCTGTTTACTGATAGCTGTAACTACACTTTAGGATAGGTTCGCGTTTCAACTCCCGGCAAAGGACATCTTGGCGGAACCATCAACCAGTCCCTGAAAAGGATCCACCATGCACCCTCCAGACCTGCCGTGGCCGCTCCTGCAAAACGTGGCGGCATTGGCCGACGCCCCCCTGTCCGAGATAGCGGGGCGCCTGCGCGACGCTGCACTCCCCTACTGCGCAAGCAGTGCGCTGGTCATTTTCACCGAAGACTGCACGGGACGACCACAAAAGAAGGCCGGCGATGTGGAAATCGTTTCCCGGGTCTCCATTGCAGAGCTGGATGCACTTCGTTCCGTCCTGCCGGATGAGACGCCGTGGTTCGGCGAAGCCGAGCTCGCCGGCCGCCCCCGTCCCGTGCTTGCCCTGAACACCTCTCCCGGTGGTGCCCTTCTCGTGCTTACGGATCCCCGCCCGTCCGATTCAGGGCACGACTTGGGGCTGGACGTGTTGGTGTATCTGTGGCGCATTGCTGCCCGTCGCATACAAGAGAAAGTCGCCGATGCACCGCCGTCGTACCTGCTGGAGTCTCGGGCCTCCTCGGCTGAACGTACCCGGGTGACCGCGGAACTAACCGATTTGCACTCCACGACGTTGGAGACGCACTTGGCGGCCCTGAGGTCGTCTTCCTTGGATGATGCAGCTGCCCGCTCAACCGTCACCGATCTCACCGTCAAGGCCTTGGTCGGTCTCCGGACCCTTAACGACCGCACGACAGACATGGTGGAAGAGCCGGTTGCGACCGCCTTCGAACGCCTCCGGGATGACCTGCGTCCGTTGACGCGCTTCAGCGGCGTAAAAGTGGAATTCATTGAACCGCCGCTAACGGGAAGGGCCCTTCCCGGAGAAGTCGCCCACGCGGCACGGGCCATCGTCCGCGGACTCTTGCTGGCGATGATGGAGCAACCCAGCATTACCAAGGTCCGCACGCAATGGGATTGCGATGGGGAAAACCTGCTGATCAATGTGCGGGATGACGGCGACGGCACACTGGCTGCCGACGATCCGAGCATCATTCGTTTGGATCGCCGCGTCCAGGCGCTGACCGGGCAACTGCAGATGGACGTCATGCCTGGCTGGGGTGCAGATGTAGTCGTCACGCTCCCCCTGGCGCCCCCCGCGCCCCTGGCGGGGGACGTTGCCGGTTGGAATCTCGCCCCCCGGGAACTTGAAGTTCTCCAGCACCTTGTAGCCGGGGAACGCAACCGGGCCATCGCCTCGAAATTGCTCATCAGTGAAAATACGGTCAAGTTCCATGTGAGGAACATCTTCAAGAAAATCGGCGTCGCTTCACGTGCCGAAGCCATCGCCTTGGCACACGGCCACGGACTCCGGTGATGGTGCAGTGTGCGGGGTTGCCAAGTGCCGCGTGCCCTTGCGGAACGACGGCTTGGCGAGGCATCCGACGCACCGCGGCTTTACCAGGGGTCGATTGACAGATGGCGGTGCGGCGCACGTCTCAAGAGCTTTGGGTTTTCGCGAAGGTGGTTTCGGTGGGTGCCTGGCTGCCGGCTGACTCGTGCAGTCAGCTGGATGCCGGACCCCAGGCGCAGTTGGACCCTGTATCACCTCGTTGGCTCCGGCCTCAGCGCATTGATCCCAGGACAGGCCAGAGAGGCGGATAAGTGGGCGTCATGGACTTGAGTTCCCTGGTCGTTTCTCCGTCTTTCATTGCCAGAATTGATACGTTCGCGAGTTCCGCGCATCCCCAGGCGAACAGGCACGCACCGACGACACGCTTGGCCGCCTTGCCGATGATGATTGTGGCCGCGCTGGCGAGGTCGCCGATCCGGTGCTTCGAATACGCCTTGGACCCGGACCGGGTCGTCATCGACCTGCACGCCTCGCACCTGTGGGACGCTTCCACGATTGCGGCGTTGGATGCCAGCACCCAAAAGTACCGCCGGCACGAAAAACACGTCGAGATCATCGGGCTGAACACCGCACGCCTGAAAATGCGCGAACGAATGGCCGGGAGGCTCGGTGCGGGGCACCAGCCACATGCCGTAGGGTTGAAACCAGGTGCGCCGGGAAGTCTGGTCGGCAATGTTTATTGTCGAACCCACTTTAAGGACCCCACCCCATGGGCACAAAGCCACCACCCAAACGCCTCCTGATCGGCCGCGGCAGCTACCCCGAGGCCCTGCGCATCGGGGCCATCCTGCGCAAGGAAACAGTCGGCGGAGCCCTGTTGGTCATGGCCGCCGCCATCGCCCTGGTCTGGGCCAACTCACCGGCCTCCGAGAGCTACTTCGCCCTGCGCGATCTCAAGATCGGCTACGAACCCTGGCATTTGGAACTGAGCCTGGGCGCCTGGGCCGCGGACGGCCTGCTGGCGGTCTTCTTCTTTCTGGTCGGGCTGGAACTCAAACGGGAAATCGTTGCCGGGGACCTGCGCCGGATCAGCAAGGCCATGGTCCCGGTGGCCGCCGCAGTGGGCGGCGTCGCCGTCCCGGCCCTGATCTACGCGGCCATCAACTGGTCAAGCCCCGCGACCATCGCGGGATGGGCCATCCCCACCGCCACCGACATCGCCTTTGCCGTGGCTGTCCTGGCGGTCATCGGATCGCACCTGCCCACGCCGCTGCGCATCTTCCTGCTCACCCTCGCGGTGGTCGATGACCTCATGGCCATCAGCATCATCGCTGTCTTCTACACCAGTGAGATCAATACGACGGCCCTGCTGCTCACCCTGGTCCCGCTGGCGCTCTATGCGTTCTTGGCGCAGAGGTACCGGCAATTCTTCGGGCTGCACCCCTCGGCGGCCTGGTTCATCCTGCTGCCCATCGGCTTTGTTGCCTGGGCGCTGCTGCATGCCTCCGGGATCCACGCCACGGTAGCCGGGGTTGCCCTGGCCTTCACCATCCCGGTGCTGCACAGCACCAAGCACGGAAAACACACCACGGGACCCGGCCTTGCCGAGGTCTTCGAGCACCGCTTCCGCCCCCTCTCGGCCGGATTCGCCGTGCCGGTCTTCGCGTTCTTCTCCGCCGGCGTCGCCGTGGGCGGGCTCCAGGGCCTGCGCTCGGCACTGACCGATCCCGTGGCCATCGGCATCGTCGTCGCCCTCGTGCTCGGAAAACCCCTGGGAATCCTTGGCGCCACGTGGCTGACCTCCAAATTCACCAAGGCCACCTTGGACCCGGAGCTCAAGTGGGTGGACCTGCTGGGCGTGAGCCTGCTGGCAGGCATCGGATTCACCGTCTCGCTGCTCGTGGCCGAGCTCAGCTTCGGGCTCGGCAGCCCGGCCAACGACCACGCCAAGGTCGCGATCCTGGCCGCGTCGGTCCTCGCCGCCGTCCTCGCCTCGATCCTGCTGGGCAGCCGGAACCGGCAGTACAGGAAACTGCGGGCCGGAGAGGACACCGACGCGGACGGGGACGGAATCCCGGACGTCTACCAGCGGGACCGGTAATACGTCCGGGCCCGGCAGATCTGTCAGGAACCCGGGCATGACGGGCACCGGTTGCGTGTGCCGGAAAACGGCCGGGTCCCGACGGCGGAACCGCGTGAACTGGTTCCGGGCGTCCTTGAAGCGGCCGGGTCTTCCCCGGGGACCGGCCTGCCGGGCACGCCTTGGCACAAGGCCGCGGCCTGCAGCCGGGCAGGTTGCCGCGGCCCAAGATGCCTTGGGGTGAAACCGGACCGGGCCTACTCCTGCGCGTTGACGATGTCGACGGAGATCTCCACCGCCGGAATCGTGCCCCTGTTCTCAAGCCGGTGTGTGGTGCTGCTGTCCTCGGGCCAGCCCACGCCCTGCCCATGGTCCGTGGCGACTCCATCCCGATGGTCGGTGATCGTTCCCTGCAGGATGTTGACGACGTCTGGCCTGCCGACATGGTCGTGAACGGGCCCGAAGACGCCTCCGGGTTCGATGGTCACCTTTCGCATTCGAAGTTGGCGCCCGGCCATTCCTTCGATTTCCGGGCCGAGGTCGACAGTGGCCAACAGCTCAACGGTGATGCCCCTGGGTACGGGCTGTTCGTTGGTCTTCATGCTCGCTTCCTCCTTGCCTGTGGTCCTCACTTGGTTGGCTTCGGGCCGGGACGCGTCAAGGGATTCCGCGTGGCCGAAGCACGGCCTCTGCCATCCGGGGTGACAACGCACGAAATGAAGGCGGCATCGCCGGCCGATACCCGATGTCCGGCGGCGGCCACCGGACTCGCCGGTAGCACCTCGGTGCCCTACATTGGGAAGCTGAACACACTCCCAACCGTGAAGAGAGCCGCCACGATGACCCAGATTCCCGACCTCGAGCAGCTGCTCGTCGATCCCGTGGTGGCAGCCCTTGCCCGGGCCGAGGAAACCGCGTGGTTCAGCGAACGGCCAACGCCAAGTGCTGCGGGGATCGAACAGTCTGGCATTGACCCGGCCATTGTGGCAGATGCCCGGGTGCGCTTCCGCCGCTTCGCCCCGTGGTTCGCCGAACGCTTCGAAGACACCCGCCCCACCCACGGCATCCTGGAATCCCCGCTGGTCGGCATCCCGGCGATGCAGGCCGAACTTTCCGCCCGCTTCGGCACCGAGCTGCCGGGCAAGCTCTGGCTCAAGCGCGACGATTCCCTTCCGGTCAGCGGGTCCATCAAGGCCCGTGGCGGGATCCACGAGGTCCTGCAGGTCGCCGAACGGATCGCCACCGAGGCCGGACTGATGGCCGAGACCGATGACGCCCGCGTGCTGATGACCCCCCGGGCCCGGGAAGTGCTCTCGGCGCACGGCATCGCCGTGGGCTCCACCGGCAACCTGGGCCTGTCGATCGGGATCGTCGCCTCCGAGCTGGGCTTCAAGACCACCGTGCACATGTCGATGGACGCACGCGCCTGGAAGAAGGAGCTGCTGCGCTCGCGCGGGGTCACCGTCGTGGAGCACGCGGGCAACTTCTCCGACGCCGTGGAAGCCGGCCGCCGCACCGCCGAGGAAGACCCCAGCGTGTGGTTCGTCGACGACGAGGCCTCGCTGAGCCTGTTCGCCGGGTACTCGGCGGCAGGTGCGCGCCTGGCCGGACAGCTGGCTTCGCTGGAGATCACCGTCGATGAGCGCCACCCGCTGATCGTGCACCTGCCCTGCGGGGTCGGCGGCGGACCGGGCGGTGTGACCTTCGGGCTCAAGGAAGCGTTCGGGGACGCGGTGCACTGCATCTTCGTCGAACCAACCCACGCCCCCTGCATGTCCCTGGGTGTGCGCACCGGGCTGCACGATGCCATTTCCGTGGCGGACATCGGCCTGGACGGACTCACCGCCGCCGACGGCCTGGCCGTGGGCCGCCCCTCGCGCCTGGTGGGCGAGCACCTGCAGCAGCTGATCGACGGCTACGTGACCGTCACCGACGAGCGCATGAAGGCCTTCCAGGGACTGCTCCACGACACCGAGGGCATCGACCTGGAGCCCTCCGCCGCGGCCGGCTTTGCCGGTCCGTGGACGATGCTGTCCAACGAGGCCTACCGCACCGCGTTCGGGCTCGACGACGCGGCCATGGCCCACGCCACCCACATCGTCTGGGCCACCGGCGGCTCCATGGTCCCGGCCGGGGAGATGGCCGGCTACGTGGCCGAGGGCCAAGCCCTGGCCAACGAGGTCAGCTGGCGCTAGCCAACGATCCGGCCGGTAGATTGGGGCCATGGAGATCCTCTCAAGCCGGGTGCTGCTGCGGCCCGTGAACCTGCCCGAGATCCAGGCGTTCTACCGCGACGTGCTGGGGTTGGCCATCGCCCGCGAGTTCGGCGCCGGCGAGCACCGCGGCGTGGTGTTCTTCCTGGGCAACGGGCTGCTGGAGGTGGCCGGCAGCCGCAACGCCGGTGAACCATCCTCGCTGGTGTTGTGGCTGCAGGTCCGGGACGTGCAGGCCGAGCTCCTGCATCTTTCCGGGTGCGGAGTCGCGATCGCGCGGGAGGCGCGGACCGAGCCGTGGGGACTGGTCGAGGGATGGATCCGGGACCCGGACGGCACGAAGATCGTGCTGGTGCAGGTCCCCGCGGACCATCCGATCCGCCGCGATGCGCGCGAGCTGTAACGCCGAAAGCAGTGCCCACCCGTTGGGCGATGGGGGCGGGCACTGCCGTCCTTGGGCAGCTCGGGAAGCCACCGGACGGGGTCAGTTGGCGAAGGTATCCAGGAGACGGCCCTTGGCGTCCCAGAGGCCCAGCGCGTCGCCGCCGTTGTTCAGGACTGCGACATCGCCGCCCAGGTAGAACGCCTCGGCGCCGTTGGTTCCCGGGCCCGAGAACACCCTCAGCTCGGCGCCCGGCGTGAGCTTGAATCCCTCGCCGATGCGCAGGATGTTGTTGGCGGCGTCGCGCAGCACGTAGCCGCTGACGTCGATGGTGCGGTTGCCCGTGTTGGCCAGCACGACGTGCTCGCCGGTTTCCGGCTGCAGGTCGTTGCCGGGCACGTCGTTGACCGCGTCGGAGATGACGATCCCGTTGTTGGACGGGAACACCTTCTTGCCGTCCAGGTGGCGGTCGAGCTGCTGCGGGAAGTCGCCGGTGATGCGCTCGACGCCCAATTCCAGGGCGGCATCCGCGGCCCGCGTGGAGTTCACGGTGTAGACACCGAGGCCCAGCCCTGCGTCCTTGACCCGCGCTGCTCCCGCCGCGTCAAGGGTACGGTAGCTGGTGCCGAAGGAATCGGCGTAGATCGCGTAGTCGGCCAGGACCGAAGCGCTTGGCACGCTGCCGGTCAGCTGCTGCAGGGGAACCTCCGGAGCCAGCTCGGCGAAGCGCTTGTTGGACGCGGCGTCGAAGCCCAGGACCTCGATCTTGCCGCGCTGCTCCAGCTTCCTCCACTCGGGGTCGTTGGCCAGTGCCTCGGCCACGATCTGCTCAACACCCGGGGATTTGGCCGGGGACTTGATCTCGATGAACACCCCGGTGTTTCCGGTCAGCGTCTCGGCGACCGCGTCGAAGTGCGGGATCTTCTCGCCGGCGAAGTCGGTTGAGAAGTAGGATCCGGCGTCGAGCCGCTGCAATTCACTCCAGCTGAACGAGGTGATCGGGTCCTTGCCGCGGTCGGGGAATACCTCGGCGACGTTGGTGGTGCGGGCCGGGGTGTCGTCGTGGAAGATGAACGGGACGCCGTCGCTGGACAGCTGCACGTCGATTTCGACGAAATCGGCACCCGACTGGCTGCCGGCCTTGATGGCGGCCAGGGTGTTCTCCGGTGCGACGCCGGCGGCTCCGCGGTGGCCAACCAGGATCGGTGCCCGATCGGAATCGGTGGTCGTCGGCGCGGCGACGGCCGGGCTTGCCAGCCCGGCGATCGTGCAGGCGGCCAGGGTTCCAAGGGCGAGGGTGCGAAACTTCATGAGGGGGAATCCTTTGGTGTCGGGGACGGACACCCACCACGGTGCCCTCCCCGGACCACGCCGCGGCCACGGGGAGGTGAACCCCGCATTAAGGTCTTCCAGAGGCCGGAATCCCAAATGTTGACGGTGCCCCGCAAATTTTGAACATTTGGCCCGACATCAAGCAGCCCCGATCATGCCCAATGCACATGTTGAACATTTGGATGAATAGATGTTCAACACGTGATCTAGCGGCTCGCGGCCAGCGCGGCCTGGACCTGCGCCGCGGCCTTCTTCAACGCCGGAAGCACCGCATCGGCGGCTTCCGGCGCGCCGGTGTGCGACTGCGGGCCCACGCTCATGGACACGTTCATGGCAGCGGCAATGCTGCCGTCGGGGCTGAACACCGGGACGGCGACCGAGCGCAGCCCGATCTCCAGTTCCTGGTCCACGATCGCGTAGCCCTGTTCGCGGACCCTTTCAAGTTCCGCGCGCAGGTCGGCAACCGTGCCAATCCCGAGCCCGGTGCGCGATTCGATACCCGCTTCCAGCAGCTTGTCGAGCACCCCGGGCGCCTGGTGGGCCAGCAGCACCCGGCCCATGGAGGTGTTGGCGGCCGGGAACCTGGTGCCCACCGAGATCCCCACCCGCATGATCGAGCGGGTGTGCACGCGGGCAATGTAGAGGATCTGGGTGCCCTCGAGCACCGAGGCGGAGGCCGACTCGTGGACCTGCGAGGAGAGTTCCTCGAGCACCGGTTCCATGAGCTGGGGCAGGGTGGCGCTGGAAAGGTAGGAGTAGCCCAGCTGCAGGACCTTGGAGGTGAGTTCGAAGAACTTGCCGTCCGAGCGCACGTAGCCCAGTTCCTGCAGGGTGAGCAGGAAGCGGCGGGCGGTGGCGCGGGAGAGGTCCACGCGCTTGGCGACCTCGCTCAGGGTCATCGAGGGGTGCTCGGCGTCGAAGGCGCAAATGACATCCAGGCCGCGGGCCAGGGACTGGACCGAGTTGGATCCGCCCGTGGTCGGGGTGCCGGTTTCCTGGCTCATCTGTTCTTGCTCCTATGGGTTATGCCGACACATGACCGTGCCCGCGCGTGGGGGTGCGCGGGCCGCGGGAGCGGCGCCCGACGCGAATGCCAGGTGCCGCACCCACAAATCTACTGCCTATGCCGCGCGGACCAACTCGACCGGCAGGCGTTCGACGAGTTCCTCGAAGGAAATCCCGTGGGTGGAGCGCACGGTCACGGTGCCGGCGGCCAGCTCGAAGATGGCCGATTCGGTGTAGATGCGCGAGACGCAGCCCAGCCCGGTGACCGGGTAGGTGAGCGCCTGAACCAGCTTGGACTCGCCGGTCTTGGTGAACAGGCCCATCATGACCCAGGTTGACTTGGCGCCGATGGCCAGGTCCATGGCCCCGCCCACGGCGGGGATGGCGCCCGGGGCGCCGGTGTGCCAGTTGGCCAGGTCGCCTGCCCCGGAGACCTGGAAGGCCCCGAGCACGCAGACATCCAGGTGCCCTCCGCGCATCATCGCGAACGAGTCGGCGTGGTGGAAGTAGCTGGCGCCGGGCAGCTCGGTGACCGGGACCTTGCCGGCGTTGATCAGGTCCTCGTCGATGTCATCGCCGGTGGCCACCGGGCCCATGCCCAGCATGCCGTTCTCGGTGTGCAGGGTGACGCCCTGTTCCCCGGTGAGGAAGTTGGAGACATTGGTCGGCTGGCCGATGCCCAGGTTCACGAAGGCGCCCGCCGGGATGTCGGCGGCGACCAATCGGGCCATTTCGTCGCGGGTCAGTGCCGCGTCGGTGGTGGTGAAGGTGCTGGTTTCGGTGCTCATGAGTTGTTGCCTCCCAGTGCCACAAGGGTGTTGACGTAGATTCCCGGGGTCACCACGACCTCCGGGTCAAGCTTTCCGGTTTCGACGATCTCATCCACCTGGACGATCGCGGACTTGGCCGCCGAGGCCATGATGGGGCCGAAGTTCCGCGCGGTCTTGCGGTAGACCAGGTTGCCATGGGTGTCGGCCTTGAAGGCCTTGATCAGGGCGAAGTCGGCATGGAGGGGGCTTTCCAGCACGTAGCCCTTGCCGTCAATGACGCGGGTTTCCTTGCCCTCGGCCAGCAACGTGCCGTAGCCGGTGGGGGTGAAGAACCCGCCGATGCCGGCGCCGGCGGCGCGGATGCGCTCGGCCAGGTTGCCCTGCGGGACCAGTTCCAGCTCGATCTCCCCGGCGCGGTAGGCCTCATCGAAGTGCCAGGAGTCGGACTGGCGCGGGAAGGAGCAGATGATCTTGGAGACGCGTCGTTCCTTGATCAGCAGCGCCAGGCCGGCGTCGGCCTGCCCGGCGTTGTTGTTGATCACGGTCAGGTCCGTCGCGCCGCAATCCATGAGTGCGTCGATCAGTTCCATGGGCTGGCCGGCGTTGCCGAAGCCGCCGATCAGGATGGTGGACGAGTCGTGGATGTTGGCCACGGCTTCTGCGGCCGTGGTGGCAATGCGTGGTGCCATCGGTGGTTCTCTCCTTAAGTCTTGCGGTCAGGGGGACGGGGGGCGATTCCCCCGAGGGTGCTTAGGCGGTTGCGCTCGGGTTTTCCAGGACGACGGCCAGTCCCTGGCCGACGCCGATGCAGATCGCCGCGACGCCCCAGCGCTGGTTGTTCTCCTGCAGGCGGCGGGCCAGGGTGCCCAGGATGCGCAGGCCGGAGGCGCCCAGCGGGTGGCCAATGGACAGTGCGCCGCCCCAGGCGTTGACGATTGCCGGGTGGATGTCCCAGGCGCGGATGCAGGCCAGCGACTGGGCGGCGAAGGCCTCGTTGAGCTCGACCGCGGCAACATCCGACCAGGAGATCCCGGCCTTGGCCAGCGCCTTGTTGGCGGCCTCGACCGGGGCGAAGCCGAAGTACTGCGGGTCCAGGGCAGAGGAGGCACGGGACGCGATGCGGGCCAGCGGCGCCGCGCCCAGCAGATCGCCGCCGCGCTCGGAGCCGATGAAGGCGGCCGAGGCGCCGTCGGACATCGGCGAGGCATTGCCCGCGGTGACGGTTCCGGTGGCGGCATCGCGGAAGACCGGGCGCAGGCCCGCCAGGGTCTCGGCGGTGGAACCGGGGCGGATGGTCTCGTCCATGGTCACCTCGGTGCCGCGCTTGTTGGCCGGGGGAACCGCGACCACGAGGTTGTTGTACTTGCCGTCGGCCCAGGCCCGGGATGCGAGCTTGTGCGACAGTGCGGCGAATTCGTCCTGGTCCTCGCGGGTGATCTCGTACTTTTCGCGCAGCTGCTCCGTGGCCTCGCCCAGGGAGACGGTCCATTCCTTGTTCATGGCCGGGTTCACCAGGCGCCAGCCCAGGGTGGTGTTGGCCAGTTCAAGATTGGCCATCGGGAAGGGGCGCTCGGTCTTGGGAAGCACCCACGGGGCGCGGCTCATGGATTCGACGCCACCGACCAGCACCAAATCGGCATCCTCGGTGTTGATCTGCCGGGAGGCGGCGATGGCAGCGTCCAGCGAAGAACCACAGAGGCGGTTCATGGTGGTTCCAGGAAGGGAGGTGGGCAGGCCGGCAAGCAGCGTGGCCATGCGGGCGACGTTGCGGTTTTCCTCGCCGGCGCCGTTGGCGTTGCCGAAAATCGATTCGTCGATGGAGGCCGGATCCAGCTGCGGTGCGCGGGCGACGAGTTCGCGTACCACGTGCGCGGCCAGGTCGTCGGGGCGGTGGGCGGATAGGCTTCCGCCGATCTTGCCGAAGGGGGTGCGGATCGCGTCGTAGAGGTACGCCTGCTGCATGATGTGTGGTCCCGGCTTCCTGATCTAAAATGTTCGCATTGCGAACTGTCGTTCACTAAATGAACTTTATCACCAAGGGTGCCGGCCTTCAAGGGATGCACCTCGGCTTTCCCGAGGCCGCGGGCGACCCCGCCGGGGCCGACCGCTACCGGCCCACCACCTTGCTCACCGCGCTCGCGGGGACGTTGGCGGGGCCCTGGAGGTCGACGCGGCGGGCGCCGCAACCGGCCGCGCAGCGCACGTACACCACCGTACCTTCGGAGGTGTTGTGGGTGGATTCGGCCAGCCAGGCGTGCTCATGGACGGGCGCCGGGCGGCTATGGGGAAGGGTTGCGGCAGCGTGGGTGGGCATCATACCGACCACTATGCTGTAATGGCCTTATGCACCTCAACCCTTACGGAGAATATGCGGTCCTGCTGGCGGCGTCGCTGGCCAACGACCCGCCCGCGGACCGGGACGGCGTCATCGGCCGGGCGCGTGAATTCGGCATGACCATGGATTTCACCCCCGCGGCCGGCGACTACGAGATGACCCGATGTGTCGTAGCGGACTGGCTGCGTGTCGTGGATGCCACCGACCCCCAGGAACGGGCCAGCCTGCTCAACGAGCAGATGGCCGCAGCCGCGGCATACCCGCGGCTCGTTGACCACAACGGCGAGGGCTGGCACCTGCACTACCGCGATGCCAACCAGACCCTGCCCCACGTTTTGCGCGCGGTCTTCGGTGTCGGCACCTCCCTGCACCTGTCCACCCGCGGCATGCACCGCATGGGCCGCTGTGCCGCGGGGGATGCGCCCGGGGATCCCTGCACCAAGGTGGTCATCGATGTCACCCGCAATGGCCGCCAGAGTTATTGCTCGGTGCGCTGTGCCAACCGGGCGGCGGTACGCAGGCACCGCGCCCGGGCAGGTGCGGGCCCGGGCGACGCCACACGGGCCTGAACACGGGTCCCCGGGGCGATGCCGCGCCACTGGTTGTTTTTTCTTCCTCATCGGGCTCTTTGCGAACCTGCGGGACCATGCCCCAGCGGTAGGCGAAACATCCCATGGCCGGGCCCAGCAGCGCATACATGGACCGGCCGGCAGAGCCGTAGTGGAACATCGCCCCCACCACCGCGTCCTGGGCCGCGGCAGCCGATTCGGGATCCGCCGCCAGCGGGGTGATGAATCGGATGATGGGCCCCCGTCACGGAGTGGAAAAGCATTTCGATCCCAACCCCGGCGGCAAAGAGCATCGCGACCCAGGTGAAGGGGTTGTATTGCGGGAGCGAACGGTCCGGGCCCAGCCGGACGCTGCAATCCTTGGAGAACGCGGCCCCCCCAGGACCAAAAGCACCACCAGGGTCACCGTGACGACATAGAACCAGCCCAGGTTCGTAGAGATCCAGCTGACCGCGGTCCGCATGGATGCAGCCGCGTTGTCCGGGACGAGGATCGCCCACAGGGAAGGGCGAGGATGGCCACCGCGGAAATGACGAAGACCCGCCCAGTTGACCTTGGGACCCGGATACTCGATGAGCTCGGCCGGGCCCTTGCTCGGTTCCGTGCTGGTGATCGGGGGACGGTATTCCGCGGCAACCGGGTCCTAGCGCCGCTCGCTGACCCCGTAGCGGCTGTGTTCCACCATGCGTTCGGGCTGTTCCTTCCCCGGATTGCGCGCTTCCCCTCTGCTGATTCGGCCAAGGACCCCCGCGACCCGACCACGAGCCGACAGCTGCTGTTCAACTCAAGGATCCGCATAGGTGAGACCGATGTTGCCGGTTGCGGCTGGTTTCCCACGGCAGGCTCTGCCGTGGGGGTTCCGGAAGCATTTTCAGGGAAACCTTGCCCACATTTCGAGCTCAATGGCCAGTCTTCGGTGCAGTTACGCGGCGGCATCGGGCAACCCCGCCGTGACCGACTGGCCTACAGTTGGAACCATGGCCAATTCACCGAGCGGGGACTCGATGCTTGACCGCCTGGTGCGGATCCTTGATGCCTTTGACGCGCAAAACCCCACCTTGACGGTCAATGCCCTTTCCAGGCGCGCCGATGTTCCCCGGGCCACCACCTACCGGCTGCTCGATGAGATGGTTTCCCACGGGCTTTTGGCACGCGACGCCGACGGCCAGGTGCGCCTGGGCCTGCGCCTGTGGGAACTGGCCAACCGCAGCGCCTCGACCCTGGATCTGCGCCAGGCCGCGTTGCCCTTCATGGAGGACATCAACCAGCTGGTGGGGCAGAACACCCAGCTGGCGGTGCTACACGAGGACGACGTGCTGGTCATCGAGCGGCTCTCCCGCCCGGGCTCGGTGGTCAACCAGGCCAACGTGGCAGGGCGCATGCCGGTGCACCTGACCTCGATGGGCATGGCGCTGCTGGCCTATTCCCCCGCCAGCGTGCTGGAGGGCTACCTGGAACGGCACGGCGAGGCCATGGTGGCCCGGCACCCGAAGCTGCGCCACGAACTGGCCGAGATCCGGCGCACCGGGTACGCAACATTCGACGGGCTCATCGACCCGGAATCGACCGGTGCCGCGGCACCGATCCTCGATGCCCGCGGCCACGCACTGGCCGTGTTGGCGGTGGTGGTCCCGCGCGGCTCGGACCTGCTGCCGGCCGCTGTGATGGCCCTGCAAACCGCGGTGCGCGGGATCTCGCGAGCGCTCGGTCCGGCTTCGGAAGGCTGAGCAACCGGTAGGACGGCACGTCGTCGTTGGTTCCACCAAGGTGTTCCCCGCAAAACTGCGTAGGATCCGTGAAACCGGCAGTGCTTCCGGATGTTCGCGCGAACGTCTGGGAGTACTGCCGCCAACCGGCAAGCGGAGGTGTTGGGTGATTCAGCGACCTTCGACGTCGCCATCACGGGTTCTACTTCGGTATGTTCCGCGCGTGGTCTGCACATGTCTCTAGGCTCCGAGACCGGTAGACCTTCAAGCGGAATAAACGAAGATGGCATCCACGCAGATGATTGAATATGCAAGGCCGATGATCAACGCATCAGCGACAATGATGCCCGCAATGAAGCATGCTCCGATTTCATGGTTTCAAGTGACTCGATGGCTGCTGTCCCGTGATGTAAGAGGGCATCCAGGTCACCCTTCAAGTTTGCAAGCCACGGATCACTAAGGGAATCTTCTATTGCGGCCAGTCCTACATTCAATATTTCTCCAGCGCCAACGGGAATCGTTGGGATGGTCAAAACAACAGCATTTTCTGTGGGGCGCCACTCAATACTGGGAATCATGGCCACGGCGACTGCCAGAGAATCTTCTAGAGTGCTACTGATATCTACGCCGTTAATTCTAAGTAGGAGGTCGACCATGTCTGGCGCATTAGCCTGAAATGAAACTTCCAAGGGTTTTTGGGTGGCTCGAGCTATCGCTTCAGCTTGATTAATCATGAACCCCGTGACAATCCTGCCTCCCGGGATCATCAGTACATCCAGACCTTTCACAATATCCGTGATGTTCGCCGCTTCGCTCGTATCGGGCCAAGTGGAAATAACCGAGGCAATCGAGTTCTGCTCGGAATCAACTCTGGCAAGGATGTCCGAAAGCAAGGACAACCGTTGGGCTTCCCCCATATCAAAGGTTGCTGGGTTACCGGTTCCTATTTCATTATGCGGCACCGTTACGATTTGAGGTCCCCGCCTGATCCATTCGGCAAGCGCATTACGCCGGAGCCGGACGAGGACATCGGCGTAGTAACACCGCAACTGGCTACTTACGGCACCCTCGGGTCGCACAAATCGTTCTCGGCCTTGGGCCCAAGATGCGAAGGCGCTGATCGAACCACTGGCCAAGGAATCGATTCCGAGGCGGCGAGTAGCAAGCTCCCGAGCTGGGTTCGAATTCAAGATTTCGGCAGCGTTGATTTCTGCCGTCAAGAAGACACCAAGTATGGACTGTTCAGCGGCATCCAAATCGGCAGGCACTCCACTACCTTGCGCGATCAGCAATTCTACAATTTGAGCGGCTGCGCTCGTTCTAGCCTTACGCTGGCTTGTTTGCCATGGCCCTGTCCAGCTTGGGCTAGTTGCAACATTGAATACATACGTTGCTCGATACTCACTCGAATGATCCTCTCCACGCTGCTCATAGGTTATGTGGCACTGCAGATTCAACGGAGCGCAATACCTGTCTAGCTGAGTCGATGGCCCCAAGTCATTACTGAGTGACATCATCCAAGAACGCACGGCTGGCGGTTGTTGTTTCGTTAGCTTGTCGGGCTGTTCACGCCACGCAGTTGCAATAATCGCCTGTGCAACGTCACTTTTGATCTTGGTACTCATTGTGGCTCCTCGACCAAGCAGGATTCCCTCCTGCAGACTTAGAGCGTCGGCCAGTTGTCCCATCGCTTCTTCCTGAATCTCCGGCATCCGGGCAAGATCCTTCGAAACATCTAGGGAACGCCCTAGAGCAGCAACCGTAAATTGGTGATAGGCCAAGGCTGCGACAACAGCCGATCCTTCGGCTGCCAAAACGCCATAGTCCCGCTGTCCAGCGTTTCTCACAGCTGCCTTGTTTTCATACACCCATGAACTGTGCGTCAAGCTTTGTGACATAAGAGCCTCTGACGAAAGCTCGAACTTTCCAGCCATCAATCGCGCACAATTAGAATGCCTTTTGCTCACTACCCCATATGGCTTCGGCCTCATCTCAGGTTCCCGCTTGCTGTTGAGATTCAAGGCATCCGGAAGATGCTCAGCAAGAAAATTCTTTGATGCGTCCTGTTGTGCGGCGCGCCGTGAGCCGCCGCGGCCCAATGACTGCACTTTTCCGTCAGAGACTGTGGACACAAATTCAACAGCATGGTCCGGGCCACTTCGATCCTCAACGTATGTTGGTGTTCGTTTCAAGGCGATCTGTAGCTGTGTCTTCCAATCAATAGGTAACGAAATCTGCGCCGAAGTCTTTGAAACAACTGAAACAGCTGGAGCGTAAGAGCCAGAAAGTAAACAGAGCGCCCCAACGATTTGAGCGCCGATGACTTCAACGGCCCGACTTCTTCTTTCGCCCTCAGCTTCTACAATTTCTCCTCGTCCAAGCTGGGCACACTCGAGACTTGATATCCAGGATCCCAGCTCTTTGGATAGGGAAGATATTGCTTGAAGGGCCGCTGATACTTTTGCGCTCGTCCCGAAATCACCATCACGAGCTCGCAAGTCCTCCATTATCCCGACCTTGAGCCAAGCCTGGCCTAGACGCTCAAGCATACCTAGCACTTCCACTCCAACGGGCGCTTTCTCCCGCATGTGCTCAAAGTGGTACGAGCTGTGCATTGAAGCCCACCTGAGCCAGGTCGTGGAATTTTCGTCAAGTTGGATGCCTAAGCTTTGAACACAGATTGCGAGTCGAGACGAAATCGACGGGAGTGCTGGATGTAGTGGTGCAAGCGGCACACTTTCGCTCCATAGCGTGGGGATGACTCCAGAATGGCTGTTCGCGGTAGATTTGTCAGACGTACTTTGGTCTTCCAGAGTGCCATTTTTTGAACCAGAATTCCGTGACTGCTCAATGCGAAGCTCTCGAGATAATTCCCGTCTCAACCCCCGGCGTATGTCTGTTTTGCCGTTTGTACGAAGTGCTGACTCGACTCTTTGACATTCATCGACACGCGTCCAGTCCTCACAGAGGACGTGACGGTGCCGGATTCGTCCAAGTAATTCGAGTGCCTTGGCTATCGAAACTTCAACGTTGGGGTCAAGCGTGATGCGAATGTCCAGAGCTTGAATCCGAAGCCGTATGGCCATCTTGTGTAGTGGCTCTGGAATTGCGGACGGTGGATCCTTGAGTGCGATGATTCCCATCCATTTGTTCCCAAAGCTGTATGCAGTCATCGCTAGTCTCTTCTCCCCAGGCACTGTTTAAAATGATTTGAACTTCTGTAAGTCTTTTGATCGAAACTTTACAAAGAACAAACAATCATCAGAATCATAGTCACTTCTCCGCTGACCCTGAACTATACATTCAAGTCATATCATCCTGATCCGACACTTGCGCAAAGATTCCATGGTTCATTGTGCGATTTAGCGCTGGCCTTGACGCCAGGGCGCTGTGCCCTGAAAGGACTTTGTGTCCGCGATACTGAACACCCCGTGTTAACGACCCCAGAACAGCTTTCCAATACACTGCATCCCGGCTTCATTTCGGCAATGGACACGGTTCGGTATAGGCCGTAGGAGTGCACCCGAAGCTTCTCGCAGCCCGACGCAGCGATTATGCGAACACAACGGCGACACATTGCCTGCTGAACCAGAAATCTGTCTTCACCTCAGGATGGCATCCCCGTTGTCACCGGCTCTTAAACTTCCCCGGCATAGGGCGCTCAATGTCTGTAGTGCGACCGGATTTCACCGTGTCCGCGAGCGACGGACTGAATCAATCACGCTGCTGGGCGGAACCAACCACCTTTCGATCACCTCGAAGAGCGTCGAGCGGCTCTGCTCCTCCTACCGGGCCGTGTTCGACGCCAAGGTCGGGCCCACCCGCGGCCGTGGTCCCGGGGAAACCACGGCAAATATCCCGATCGGACCGGTTACGGATCTCGACGTGTTCGCGATCGATGACGACGCCCAGGCGGAACGGCAGACACCAATGTAGGGCTGCGGCCGGATCGACCACATCGGCTTTGCCGCGGCCTCGGCCGAATCCATCGATCTCATCCGTGCACGGCTCATCGTCGCAGGGGCAGGAGACGGCAATACCAGCGGCTTCGGCCGGGTGCTCAGCACGTTCTTCCGGGATCCCGACGGGACGGAGTGCGAGGTGCTCGTTCCCAAGCATTGATTCGTCTCCCGGTTTCAGTTGGGTCGGAATTGCGGACCTTGCAGCTGGCGATGCGCGGCGTTGTCCTCCGGTGTGATGTGCTGCCCCTCGGTCGGAACGACCACAGTATGCGCCACCTCGCCCCACTTTCCGTAGGAGACCCAATCATCTCGACCGGGGCTACCGATGGAAGCTTCATGATGACCTGTTCGACCTGGGCCAGATCGATCCTCTCCCAGCCCGAATTGATTGTGTCTTTCAAGCGGCCAGCGATGTATAGATGGGGGCACCCCCTGGAGTCCCAAGGAAGGTGCTTGTCGGGATTGGCTCTAGGGCGTGTCTCCTAATCGCTGACGGTTCGTTTTGGCAGGATTAACGGGTGAGTTCCCGTTACACCGTCCTCACCGATCCCCAGTGGGAGCTGATTGCCCCGTTCATGCCCGATTCCACGGGCAGGGCCGGGCGCCCGTTCAAGGAGCACCGGCTCGTGGTCGAGGGCATCATCTACCGCTACCGCGCCAGCATTCCCTAGCGTGATCTCCCGGAACATTTCGGATCCTGGAAGACCGTGTGGAAGCGCCACCGCCGCTACGCCGCCGACGGCACCTGGGACTCGGTGCTGGCGACCTTGCTGGGCCACGCCGAGAGCCGTGGCCTGATCGACTGGGAGGTGTCGGTGGACTCCACGATCAATCGTGCCCACCAGCACGGCACCAACCTCCCGCGCCACACAGGGGGAACTCTCGAATTGCAGGAATCTTCTCGAAGAGCGCCCTGACCACGCCATCGGCAAGTCCCGCGGCGGGCTGACCACCAAGATCCACTCCCTGGTCGATGGGAACCAGCGCCCGCTGGTGGTGATGATCGGGCCCGGGCAGGGGCGGTGATTCCCCGATGTTCGAAAACCTCCTGGGCGCCCTGAGGGTCAAGAACCCGGCCACCGGGGCCACCCGGAAACGTCCCGTCCGGGCCATGGCCGACAAGGCCTATTCCTCGAGGGGCAACCGGAAATACCTGCGCGAGCGCGGCATCCAATGCGTGATCCCCGAAAAGGACGACCAAAAGGCCAACCGGAAGCGCAAGGGCTCTGCCGGAGGACGTCCGGTCACCTACTACAAGGAGGCCTACAAGCGCCGCAACGTCGTGGAGCGCAGCTTCAACGCCCTGAACCAATGGCGCGGCATGGCCACCCGTTATGGCAAGCTCGCCCTGACCTACCGCTCGGCAGTGGTGCTCCACGCGGTAGTCATCTGGAGTGCCACCCTCGAGAAATCACCATTGAGAGACACGCCCTAGTTGGGTTCGATCGTGATGACCGCCGGGCCGGCGCCCGCGTCGCTTCGGGAACCGGTCGGGGAGGTGACGGCGCGCGAGACGCAGCAGTTCATCTTCGTGCCCAGACGTTGCTGGCGCTCGGAATAGAACACGTCGCGGTGGTCGATGGCCCCGGACAGCTCGGTGATGCGGACCTCGCAGAGTCCGCATTCGCCCTTGCGGCAGTCGAACATCATCTCCGCGCCCGCGTCCTCGAGGGCCTCGAGCATGGAGCGGCCCTGCGGGACCGTGACCTCGAGGTCGAACTTGGGAACCCTGACGATGAATTCCTCGGGGTCGTACCAGCCGCTGTTTCCGAAGGTCTCGTAGCGCAGGTTGGGCAAATCCAGCTCGCACTCGACCCAGGTGCGGCGCACCGCGTCCATCAGCCGGATGGGTCCGCACATATACAGCTCGGTGTCCGCATCGGCGCGGCCCACCAGCGCAGGAACGCTCAGCGAGGACCCCTCGTCGTCGACGTGCACCTCGAGCCGCTCGCCGTGCAGTTCGGACAGCTCCGCCAGGTACGCCATGGCACTGCGGCTGCGTCCGACGTAGACCAGCGTGTAGTCGGCCTTCAACCGCTTGAGCACCGCGGCCATGTTGGCGATCGCGGTGATGCCGATGCCTCCGGCGAGCAGGATGTAGCGCCGGGCGCCGACCCGCAGCGGGAAGTTCTGCAGCGGTTGGGTGATTTCAAGTCGCTGCCCCGGAACGAGGCCGTGCATGAAGGTCGAGCCTCCCCGCGAGAGCGGTGCCTTCATCACGCTGATCACCAGCCGGGTGCCATCGTGGTTCGACTCCACCACCGAGTAGGAGCGCTTGACCGGCTCCCCGTCAATCTCGACCATCAGGTCCACGTGCGATCCCGGCTCGGCCTTGAGCGGCAGGGAGGGTTCGAGCACGATGCGTGCAATGCCGTCGGCGACCGGAACCACCTGTTCGACGGTGGCCGATTGCCAGGTTTCAATGTTGGTTGCTGCCATGGTCCTTGTCCGTATCCTTCGCTGTCCTTCTCCGCCTTAGGCGGAGGCGGCCAGGCGTCCCTCGGCGGCCAGCATCGATTCGAGGATGCGGCGCACCCACATGCCGCCCGAATCGATGTTCAGGTTGTAGAACTCGTAGTCGGGGTTCGCGTCGATAGCCGCCTGCTGGGCCATGAGCATTTCCTCGTCCTCGCCAAAGACCCCGTGGACGCCGTCGCGCAGCTGGGTGGTGATCAGCTGGCTGTCCAGGGCGTAGTTACGCATGAAGGCCCAGAAATAGTGGGAGGACCTGTCGGTTTCCGGGGTGATGGTGTTCATGACGAAGCCGTTGACGCCCTGGCTGCGATCGCCTTCCGGTGCACCGGTGCCCGCCTTGGCCACGCCCACGTCGATGCTGATGGTGGAGGGCGCCTCGAAGTTGATGATCTGCCAGCGGTCGACCTTTCCCTCGAAACCGGGGAACTTGTCGCGCATGTTCTTGAGCCAAAACGGCGGGGCGTCGATGTTGTGCATCCAGCGCGTGACGGTCACCTTGTTGCCCTCGCGCACGGTGACAAAGTCGGACTCGCTAAGTTCCTCCTGGCCGATCGTGGAGGAATGGACGAACTCCTCGTGAGTCAGGTCCATGAGGTTGTCCAGCACCAGCTGGAAGTTGCAGGCCGCGTGGATGGTCAGCCCGTCGCCCGCCCACTCGTCGGAAGTCATCTGGTGCATGTCCGGCACCAGGTCCGGGTCGGCCAGCGTCGGGTCGCCCATCCAGATCCACACATAGCGGTAGCGCTCCACGACGGGGAACGAAGGGACGGTGGCCGAGGGATTGATGGTTTCCTGCGCCGGCATGGAGACGCAACGGCCGGCCGAGTTGTAGACGATGCCGTGGTACGGGCACTGGATGGTGTCCTTTTCCATGGTCTTGCCCATGGACAGCGGGGCCAAGCGGTGCCAGCAGGCATCCGCGAGCGCGACGGCTTTGCCGTCCTCGGTCCGGTAGAGGGCCACGGGCCGGTTGGCGATGCGGCGGGACATCGGCTTGCGGGTGACCTCGTGGTCCCAGCCGGCCACGTACCAGGCGTTCAGCGGGTGGGGCAGGACCTTGTTGGTGGTGGAGCTGGTCGTGGCGACGACGGTCATGGGGTTTTCCTTTCGATACGGCAGCAAAACTACCTATCGACATAGTTAGTGGTGTTGGTCATAGACTAACTGCGGATATAGTGATTTGCAACACCAGTGACCGACGAAAGCTGCCATGAGTCTCCGTAACGCATTGTTCGCCCTGCTCGTTGTCGAGCCGATGACCGGATACGACCTGCACAAGCAATTCGAGTCCTCGGTCGGCCACGTGTGGCACGCCCCCGACTCGCAGATCTATCCGGAGCTCAAGCGCATGGAGTCCGAGGGCCTGCTCGAAGGCGAGGAAATCCCATGGGGCCCGCGTGGCAGGAAACGCCAGTACCACGTGACCGAGGCGGGCAAGGCTGCATTCAGGAACTGGATGAACACCCCGCTGGAATACGCCCGCACCCGGGACCCCGCGCACCTCAAAGCCGCCTATCTGGAATGGGCGGATCCGGATGCCGCCCGTGAGCAGTTGCGCGCCCACATCGAACACCACACGGGGCTTCTGGGCCAATGGCGCGAGAAGGTCCGGGAAATCGAGGACGGTTCCAGCGCCATGCTCAACCGGCGCCTGGCCAACACCCCGAAGGCCGACCGCGAAAAGACCAGTGCGTACAAGATCTACACCTACGAGGGGCTCATGTCCCAGGCCGAAGCAGAAATCGCCTGGGCCCGGCGCGGCCTCAAGCTGATCGACCGGCTCAACGGCTGACCGCCAGCCCCACCCTCCCCGAGTCGGCCACCGCCGTGCCGTCCTTGAAAAAGCCCGCAACCTGTAGCCCAATGGCATGGAAGGTACTCGAGCGTGCCATGGCAAAACGGAGGATGGGAACATGTTGTTGGATGGGGTCAACCACATCGCGATCATCTCAAACGATGTTGGAGAATTGGGCGAGTTCCACCGAAAGGTCTTCGACGCGCAGGTGGGACCGCCCCGCAACCACGGCCCGGGCGAGACCATGATGAACATCAGGATCGCACCGGGCGCGGAACTCAATGTCTTCGTGATCGACGGGAACACCGAGGCACGACGGCAGACCCCGAGGTGGGGCCGCGGGCGCATCGACCACCTCGGCCTTGCAGCCGCCTCCCGGCCGGCATTCAAGACCATCCGCAACCGGCTCATCGAGTCCGGAGCGGGAGACGGGAGAATCAACGGCTTCGGTTCCGTGCCCAGTATGTTCTACCGGGACCCGGACGGATTCGAGGGCGAGCTGCCCATTCCCAAGGAATGACCGACCCCCTGGCCATGGACACCATCGTGCATCCGGGATATACCTATGGGCATAGGCAATTATGCCGATCTGCCCCACGGGGCATGGAAGGGGCACCACCGATGACAACGGATCATCCCGGAACCACCTCCGGGAGCTTGCTGAACGGATTCTCCCTGGAAATGACGGGCAAGGACATCCCCGCACTCCAGGCAGCAGCCCCGTCCCTGCCGCCCGGAACCCCCGTCAACGTCACTTTCCTGGGCAACGAGGATCTGTCGATGCGGGTGGCCGCGGCGGCAGCCGTCAAACAAGCCGGACTGCATCCGGTGCCGCACGTTTCGGCGCGCAGGCTGGCATCCACCGGCGAACTCGACGGCTTCCTTGAGGCCCTGGCCCGGGTCGGGTCAGCTAACCACGTCTTCGTCGTCGGAGGGGATCCCGCCGAACCCATGGGCCCCTTCCCCGATTCGCTGTCGCTGATCACTTCAGGGCGGCTCGAGGCCTTCGGCGTGAACAAGGTGTCGATCGCCGGCTATCCCGACGGCCATACCGATATCGGCCCCGACGCCCTATGGTCGGCCCTCAAGGCCAAGAGCGCCGCCCTTCGGGAGAGGGGCTTCGAGGGCGAAATCATCACCCAGTTCGGGTTCGACACCGTCCCGGTGCTGGACTGGCTAACCACGTTGCGTGAGCGCGGCATCACGTTGCCGGTGCGCATCGGCGTCCCCGGGCCGGCGGGTGTCAAGCGGCTTTTGGGATACGCCCGGAGGTTCGGCGTTGCCTCCTCCGCCGGGATCGCCAAGCGCTACGGATTTTCCCTGGGGAACCTGCTCGGGACCGCCGGGCCCGAGCGCTTCGTTGCCGACCTGGCCCGGGGCTACGACCCTGTACGCCATGGGGAGATCAAGCTGCACTTCTACACCTTCGGCGGCATCAAGACCACCGCGGACTGGGTTGCGGCGCACCGCTGAGACGGGGACCAGGAGCCTGCAGAACCGTCGGCGGCCTGCCGGGAAACCGTTCCCGGCAGGCCGCCGTCGTCATGCTTGGTGGGAGCTACTTTGACGGCAGCAGCGCCGTGAGGTCCGGGATCTTTTCAATGAGTCCGCGATCCAGCGAGATCTCGGCAATCTTCTCGATGGAGGCCTCGTTGACCTCGGTGTAGTACCTCGGCATCGTCAGCTTCTCGATGACATCCGGCTCCAGCGAGGTGTAGTCCGGCAGGACGGCCTTGGCCTTGTCCGGGTTCTCGTCGGCGAACTTCTGCGAAGCCTTCATGGCACGGGCAAACTTGGCCGCCGTTTCGGGATTTTCCTTGATGTATTCATCCGAAGTGAAGTACACGGCGACGGTCAGGTCGTCGACAGGTTCGGCGTAGTTGGAGAAGATCGGAACGTTGCCGTCGGCCTCGGAGATGGTCACGAACGGTTCGACGGCCGCCATTGCATCGACGTTGCCGGCAGCGAGCTGGGCCGCCATGTCGGGGAAGCCCATTTCCACGAAGTGGACCTGTTTATGGTCCCCGCCGGCGAGCTTCACTGCCTCGCTGATGGTGGAGTCCGAGATGTTGTTCAGGGTGTTTACGGCGACCTTCTTGCCGACCAGGTCCTTGATGTCCTTGATGCCGCTGTCCGGCTTGGTCATCACCGAGGCGAAGTCCGCCTGGGTGTCACCGGTGGAGCTGCCCCCGGGTGCCACCATCTTCAGGGGCAGGCTCTTTGACCGTGCCACGATCATGGAGGTGACGTTCGAGAACCCGAAGTCCATCTGCTTGCTCATGATGGCCGGGACGATGGCCGCCCCTCCCTGGGCCAGCGTCAGCTTGACGTCCAGGCCCTCCTTTTCGAAGAGCCCTTCCTTGACGCCCAAGTAGATCGGGGCGACGTCCACGATCGGGATCACGCCGACCTCGACCTTTTCCAGTCCCGTGGCGGCGCCGCTTCCGGATGCACCTTCGGTGGACGATTCGGCCGGTCCGGTCGACGGCGATCCGCTGCCGCAGGCCGCCAAGCTCAGTGCCGCGAGCAGGGCCAACGCACCTTTGATTCTCTTCATGCTGGTCTCCAGGATTCCCGGGGTCGCCCCCGAAAGAAAAGTGATGTACGTCGCATACTACCTATTCCGATAGTGTTTCGGGGAATAACGAGGGAACCAAATATTTGGGCGCACAACTTCACCGCCTCCGGGGGCCGCGGCAAGGTCGGGTGGGGTTTGATTTCCCGGAAAATAACTATCGACTTAGTGAGTCTGTTGGCCTATGGTCGGGGTAGCGGCAGATACGCCGCTCCTTCGTGTTCCAGCGCGGGCCCGGCGAAAAGAGGGCACCGCTCCCCGAGGAAAGGAAGCCTTCTCGCATGTCACCCAAGAACCTCCAGGAAGTCCTGGATGAGGCTGGCAACACCGCCGAACTGCTGCGCAATTCCCAGCTCGGGGCCTACGTCTATCCGGTGGTGGCCCCGGAGTTCTCCAACTGGCGCAGCGAACAGCGCGCCTGGCGGGAAACCGCAGTGCTCTACGACCAGACCCACCACATGGACAACCTCTTCATCAAGGGCCCCGACGCACTGAAGCTGATCTCCGACACCGCCATCAACAGCGTGGCGGTGTTCCCCGTGAACCGGGCCAAGCAATACGTACCCACCACCCCGTCCGGCCACGTCATCGGCGACGGCATCCTCTTCCACGAGGAACAGGATGAATATGTGTACGTGGGCCGGGCCCCTGCCGCCAACTGGCTGCTCTTCCAGGCGGAAACCGGCGGGTACGACGTGCAGATCGAGGTGGATCGCCGCTCGCCCTCCCGCCCCATGGGCAAACCGGTCCAACGCAAGTACTGGCGCTTCCAGATCCAGGGGCCGCAGGCCTGGAATATCATCGAGAAACTGAACGGGGAGCCGCTGGAGCAGCAGCGCTTCTTCTCCATGGACACCATGAACATCGCCGGAACGGAAGTGCGCACGCTGCGCCACGGCATGGCCGGGGCACCGGGGCTGGAAATCTGGGGACCGTACGAATCCTACGACATGATCCGCGCGGCGGTACTGGAAGCCGGGGCGGAATTCGGCATGGTTCCCGTCGGCGCACGGGCATATCCCTCCAACACCCTGGAATCCGGTTGGATCCCTTCTCCGTTGCCGGCGATCTACACCGGCGAGGAGCTGCGCGCCTACCGTGAGTGGCTCGGCGCCGACAGCTATGAAGCCACCAACGCCGTGGCCGGAAGCTTCGACTCCGCTGACATCGAGGACTACTATCACACGCCCTGGGAACTGGGCTACGGGTCCTTCGTGAAATTCGACCACGACTTCATCGGCCGCGAGGCCCTGGAGAAGATCGACCCGGCCAACCAGCGCAAGAAGGTCACCCTCGCCTGGAACGCGGAAGACCTGGGCACGATCCTTTCCTCCGTGCTGGATCCCGACGAGGTCCCCTACAAGTATTTCGACCTTCCGCTGGCCAACTACGGCTCCTCGAACTACGACCGCGTCATCGATGCCGACGGCAAGACCGTGGGCCTTTCCATGTTCACCGGCTACAGCTCCAACGAGCGCCGCGGCCTGTCCCTGGCCATTGTCGATCCGGAGGTCCCGGAGGGCACCGAACTGCGGGTGGTGTGGGGCGAGCCGGACGGCGGTACCAGGAAGACCACCGTGGAGCCGCACCGTCAGTTCGAGGCCCGCGTGGTGGTCAGCCCGGTGCCGTACTCCAACGTGGCCCGGGCCGAATACCAGGGCGGGTGGCGGACCTCCTACGGGAAATAGCCCCCACAACGACCCCAGGGCCGCCATCTCCCGGCGGGAGATGGCGGCCCTGCTGGTTTCCCGGGACGATCGCCTACTTGGCGACCATGGTGATGGCTTCCTCGGGGCGGTGCCCCTGCTTGGCCTTCTGGATCTCCGCATACACGTGGTGGCGCAGCTCGGTGAAGCGCGGCAGCGACCGGGTCTCCAGCTGGTCCCGCTCGGCCGGCAGGTCGATCACGATGTCCTCCTGCACGATCGTCGGCGAGGAGGACAGGATGATGACCCGCTCCCCCAGGTAGATCGACTCGTCGATGTCGTGCGTGACAAACAGGACCGTGACGCCCAGCTTCTTCCAGACGCTGCGGATCAGGTCCTCCAGGTCCGCCCGGGTCTGCGCGTCCACCGCCGCGAACGGCTCGTCCATCAAAAGCACCTCGGGCTGGTACGCCACCGCCCGGGCGATCGCCACGCGCTGCTGCATGCCGCCGGACAGCTGCCACGGGTAGGACTTGGGCACGTGGTCCAGGCCCACCGCCTCCAGCGCCTCGGCCACCAAACGCTTGCGTTCCTCTTTCGGCACCCCTGCGTTCTTCAGCGGAAGCTCGACGTTCTCCGTCACGCGCAGCCACGGGAACAGGGAGCGGCCGTATTCCTGGAACACGACCGCCATCTTCTTCGGCGGGCCGGTGACCTTTTGCCCGTCCAGGCGCACCTCGCCGGAGGTGGAATTCATCAGCCCGGCGATGCACTTGAGCAGCGTGGTCTTGCCCGAGCCCGAGGGCCCGACCAGGCAGACCAGCTCGCCGCGGCCCAGGTCGAAGGTCAGGTTCCGCACCGCCTCGATGTCCCCGGCATCGGTGTGGTAGACCTTCTTCAGGTTCCGCACCGAGAGCAGGGCCTGCCCCTCGGGCAGGGTGCGGCCACCTTTGTGCGACGTGGGATTCTCAGACTGCATTTTCAACCTCTTTCAGGCCGTGGTACCAGCGCAGCACGCGCCTTTGGACCCATTGGAAAATAAAGGACAGGGCCACGCCGATCAGCCCCAGGACCACGATGCCGGACCACATCTCCGGGACCGCGAAGGACCGCTGGAATTGCACGATCGTGAACCCCAGCCCGGAGGACGAGGCGAACATCTCGGAGATGACCATCAGGATCAGCCCGATCGACAGCGCCTGGCGCACCCCGGCCATGATCGTCGGGGTCGCCGAGGGCAGGATCTGGTAGCGGATCCGGGAAAACCCGGTGATCCCGTAGGACCGGGAGGTCTCGTTTTGCACCGGGTCGATGGAGCGCACGCCCTCGATGGTGTTCAGCAGCACCGGCCAGATGCAGCCGGAGATGATCACCGCGACCTTCATCCCGTCGTTGATGCCCACCAGCAGCATCAGCACCGGAACCAGCACCGGCGGCGGCAGCGCCCGGAAGAACTCGAACACCGGCTCGGTCACCGCCCGCAGCGTGCGGTTCAGGCCCACGGCCAGCCCCAGCACGATGCCCAGCACGATGGCGGCCAGCACCCCCACGACCAGGCGCATGATGCTGGGCAGCACGTCGGTGAGCATCCGCTCCCCGAACCAGGTCTCGACGAAGGTCGTCAGGAGCTTGGCCGGGGTGGGCACGAAGAAGTTCGGTGCCCCGGAGGTCGCCAGCCACCACCAGGCCAGCAGGATCAGCGGCAACCCCAGCAGGTAGCCGAAGGATTTCAGGATTTTCATGCCGTCGCCTCCCCGCGAACCGACGGGTGCCAGGACAGCACCCGTTTCTCAACCACCCGGGTGACCCCGTTGATCGCGACCCCCAGGAACCCGGTGGCCAGGATCAACGCATACATCCCGGAAATCGCGCCGCCGGACTGCGCCAGGGCGATCTCCTTGCCCAGCCCCGGGGAGCCGATCAGCAGCTCCGCGGTGATCGCCAGGATCAGCGCCACCGAGGCGGCCAGCCGGATCCCGGTCATCAGGTACGGCAGCATCGTGGGGAACACGACGTCCCGCACCCGCTGCGCGTAGGAGAAGCCGTAGGACCTAGCCGTCTGCATCGCCACGTTGTCCACGTCCGCCACCCCGTAAAGCACCTGGATCAGCACCTGCCAGAAGCAGGCATAGACGATCAGCAGCAGCGAGGACTCGATCTTGATGCCAAAGAGCAGCACCGCCAGCGGGATCAGCGCCACCGACGGGATCGGGCGCAGGAACTCGATGGTCGAGTTGGTGAAGCGCCGCAGGAACGGCGACATGCCGATCACCAGGCCCAGCACCAGCGCCGCGGCCACGGCGATCGCCAGGCCGATGGCCCAGGCGGCCATCGTGTCTCCCACGGCCACCCAGAACGCCGTCAGCCCCAGGTCGGTGGCCAGGGCCGCGATGACCTCGGAGGCCGGAGGCAGGTACTTGGCCTGCACCACGCCCAGGGCCGGCATCAATTCCCAGAACCCCAGGAACACCACGATGCCAATGAGACCCAGCACCCACTTCGGCAGGCCCTTGGACGGCAGGCGGGAGGCCTTGGCCTTCGCCGCGGCACGCGTGGATGGTTCGGTCGCCTGGGTCATGGCAACAGCGCCTCGAGGTCAACCGGCTTGCTGATGGCGTCGAACTCCTGCGCCGCCTCGCCGAGCTTCTTCGCGGCCTCGCCGTTGATCTCCACGCGGTAGCGCGGCAGCACCAGCTTGGCGCGGGTTTCCTCGTCGATCTTGGTGTAGGTGCCCACGATGTCGCGGACCTCCTCCGGGTTCTCGTTGGCGTATTCCAGCGACTTGTTCATGGCGCGCTGGAACTTGGCCGTCAGCTCCGGTTCCGCCGCAACCTTCGCTGCAGAGGTGAAGTAGCCGGCGATGTCCAGTTCCGGATCGAAGTCGGAGAAGTTGTTGCTCACGACCCGCGCACCGTCGCCCTTGGCCTGGACCAGGAAGGGATCGAGGATCCAGGCGGCATCCACGATGCCGTTTTCCAGGGCCGCCGGGGCATCGGGGAACGGAACCTCGACGAAGTCGACGGTGCTCGGGTCCCCGCCGTCATCCTTGACGACCTGCGAAACGGTGATGTCTCCGATATTGGAAAGGTTGTTCACCGAGACCTTCTTGCCTGCCAGGTCCTTGGGGGACTTGATCGGGGAGTCCTTCGGGACCACCACGGCACCGAAGTCCCCGTCCTTGTTCCCGGAGGTGGTCACGCCGTTGGCAACGACCTTCATGCTCAGGCCCTTGTCGTTGGCGACCATGAGCGAGACGTAGTTGGAGAAGGCGAAGTCGTAGCTTCCGGACTGGATCCCCGGCACGATGGCCGAGCCGCCGGTGGCGGTCTGGATGTCCAGGTCCAGGCCCTCGGCCTCGAAGAAGCCCTTGGAGTCGCCCAGGAAGATCGGGGCGGTGTCCACGATCGGGATCACGCCGACGGTGATCTTTTCCAGGCCGGCGCCGCCGGATTCGGGGGCGGTGCCGGCGGTCTCGCCGCTGGGCGAGCCCGAGCCGCATGCGCTCAGTGCGAGAATCCCCAAGGCGGCCACTGCGAGTGTGAGTCTGTTTTTCATGGGTCGTCATGAATCCTTAGCTGGTGGGTACCGGCGGGGTCGTCCCGCCGAAGGTCTTGCGCAAGTCGGTCTTGCGGATCTTGCCGCTGGCGGTGCGCGGGAAATCGTCCGTGAGCACCACGGAGCGGGGGATCTTGTATTTGGCCAGGCGTCCGGCCAGGTGTTCCTTGATATCGGACTCGGTGATGGCCGCGCCTTCCACCGGGACCACGACGGCCCGCGGCACCTCTCCCCATTTTTCGTCCGGGACACCGATGACGGCCACCGAGGCCACGCCCGCAAGCTCCATGATGGCCTGTTCCACCTCGGCCGGGTAGATGTTTTCGCCGCCCGAGATGATCAGGTCCTTGAGCCGGTCGGAAATATAGAGGAAGCCCTCGTCATCCAGGTACCCCACGTCCCCGGAACGGAACCAGTGTCCGTCGATGAAGGCCGCCTTGCTGGCCTCCGGAAGCTGCCAGTATTCCTTGATCACGTTCGGGCCCGAGATCAGGATCTCGCCGGCCTGTCCGGCCGGCAGCCGGGCGCCTGCGGGGTCGACAACCATGACGTCGGTGAAGAAATGTGCCAGCCCGGCCGAACCGGCCTTGGAACGGGAGCGTTCGGCCTGCAGGGAGGTGGCTCCCGGTGCGGTTTCTGTCATCCCGTAGCCTCCCGAGAATCCCAGACCGCGTTTTTCGTAGGCCTCGAGAACACGCGTCGGAACCGCGGATCCGCCACAGGTGAGCATGCGCAGCGAGGAAATGTCGGTGCCGGCCCATGCGGGGTGCTCGGCCAGCATCTGGTAGGTGGTGGGGACCCCGGAGAGCGAGGTGATCGAGTGGCGCTCGATCGCCGCGAGCACCGAAGAAGGCTCGAAACGGTCCTGGAGCACCAGGGTTCCACCCTTGAGCAGCGTCGGCAACGCGCCCATGCCCAGCGAGGCCACGTGGAACATCGGGGCGATCATCAGGGCCCTGGCATCGCTGGTCACGTCGTAGTCGACCAGGACGTTCAGGGCATTCCAGGTCATGTTCCCGTGCGTCAGCACTGCACCCTTGGGCCGGCCGGTGGTCCCGGAGGTGTACAAGATGATGGCCGGATCCTCGTGGTCCACGGCGATATCCTGGTATCCGGAATCCGCCGCATCCAGTGCACGCTCGTAGGCCGAGTCGGCCCGGGGCTCGTCATCGAGCACCAGATGGTGCTCCACCGGGCTATCAACCATGGCCGCCAGCGCCAGGTCGTCGAAGGAGACAGGGTTGATGATCACGGTGCTGCCCGAGTCGTTCAACGCGTAGTTCAGTTCACGCGCTGTCAGCCGCGTGTTGAGCGGCACGAAGATGGCGCCGATGCCGCCGCAGGCAAAGAGCGTCTCCAGGAAGGCGGAGTGGTTGTTGCCCAGGTAGGCCACGCGGTTGCCCTTGGCCACGCCCAGCGAGCGAAGCGCGTTGGCCAGTTTGTCCACGCGGGACGCCAACTGCGCGTAGCCCAGGGACTTTTCCCCCTCGATGACGGCCGCGTGGTCCTGCGACTTGACGCGGCGCTTGTGGATCCAGCCGCCGAGGCCTTGGTTGAGCATGGGTGCCTTTCCCGTGTGCCGGCCGGGTGGCCGGCACACCTTCTTGGAACGTTGGTGTCGGTACTACTTGACGGTCATGGCCGCGACGTCGGGTGCCTTGGAGAGGAACTTCAGCTTGGCGGCCAGCTCGGCCAGCTTGGCGAGCTGGTCGCTGGGCACCACGCCGTCCCAGGTTTCCATCTTCAGGTTCTCGGCCACCTTGGCGTCCATCTTCATGAATTCGGGCAGCAGGGCCTTGGCCCCGGCCTGGTCGCCTTCGGCGGCCGCGAGTGTCTCGGTCATCGCTGCCTTGAAGTCTGCGACGATTTCGGGCTTCTCCTGGGCGAACTTGCCGCTGGTGAAGCTGACCATGGTCGGCAGGCCGGGGATGGCCTTCTGGTTCGGGTAGCCGAGCAGTGCGTTGTCCGGGTTGGCCAGCGCCTTGGACAGGAACGGTTCCGGGAGCCAGATGGCGTCCATGTTCCCGCGGTCGAGCTGGGCTTCCATGTCCGGGAACGGCATCTCGGAGAACTTCAAGGCACCCGAGTCCCCTCCGTCGATCGCGGCGGATTCCATGATGGTCAGGTCGCCCTGGGTCTTCAGCGCGTTCACCGAGGTGGTTTTGCCGGCCAGGTCGGCAAAGTCCTTGATGCCCGAATCGGCACGCACGACCACTCCGTTGATGTCGTCCCCCTCGGCCTTGGAGTCGGAGTAGCCCGAGACGATTTTCATGTCCAGGCCCTTGTCGACCGCGGTCAGCACCGAGAGCGGGTTGCCGACGGCGAAGTTCAGGTCGCCGGTGGAGACGGCTGGAAGCATGGCCGCACCGGCGGAGCTGGTGGTGAGTTCCACGTCGAGTCCGTGCTTTTCGAAGATGCCCTTGTCGATTCCGTATTTCACGGCGACTGACGGTGCTATCGGCAGGACGCCGACGACAACCTTGGTCAGTCCGCCGGAGCCGGAGCCGGAGGCAGCGGCACCGGTATCCGAGGCGGCGGAGCCCGAGGGCGAACCCTGGCCACACCCGGTCAGCGCGAGAGCCGCAATCGATGCCCCGGCGAGGATGGTGGATAAACGCTTCTTCATGGATGCTCCTTGGTGAAAAATGATGGGCCGGGCATCTGCGCCCCAACCGCGAGATCATGTGACCCCTGCCACATATGACAATCTAAGCACAATCATTGAAAAAATCAATAGTTGTCACTTTTGTGCGCCTGGCCCGGTTGAATGTGACGCCACATTCGAGCCGGCAGCCTTGCGCCGAAACGGCAAAAGGCCGGGAACATCCCCGGCGGGCGCCCGACTTTTTGCTGGATCCTAGGCGTAGAAGCGGTAGATGCCGCGCGACACCACGGCGGGCTTCGGTGCGCCCTCGACCTCGACGACCTGGTCGACAGCGATCTGGTAGCCGCCCTTGACCTCTTCGACCTCGGCGATCTGCGCTTTCATGCGGATCCGCGCGCCCACCGGCACCGGCGAAGGAAAGCGGACCTTGTCCAGCCCGTAGTTCACGCGGGTGGAGACGCCGGTGACGTCGAAGAGCTCGGACCAGAAGGCGATCTGCAGGCTCAGCGAGAGGTATCCGTGGGCGATCGGTCCGCCGAAGGGGCCGTCCTTGGCCTTTTCCGGGTCGGTGTGGATCCACTGGTGGTCGTCGGTCGCATCGGCAAACGTGTTGACCTGGTCCTGGGTGACGGTGCGGAAATCGCTGTACCCCAGGTCGGTGCCGGCCGCGGTGGCGAGCTGCTCGTACGAAAGAACTGTCTGGCCCATGATGGGTACTCCTCTAAGTGATGCGGTTTGTATTGGCGTGTTTGAATAAGGATCCGGTGGTGCCGGAACCCTCCTTAGCGGAAGGCCCCGATGCCGGTGATCGCCCGGCCAAGGATCAATGCATTGATCTCGTCGGTGCCCTCGTAGGAATAGATGGCCTCGGCGTCGGCATGGAAGCGGGCGACGTCGTAGTCGAGCACGATGCCGTTGCCCCCGCAGACCTCCCGTGCCAGGGCTGCGGTCTCCCGGAGCATGCGGGCGGTGAACATCTTGGCCATGGCCGAGTTCTCGTCCTTGTAGATGCCTTCGTCCTGCGCCTGGGTCAGGCTGACCACCATGGCCAGGGAGGCGGTCACGTTGGTGAGCATCGTGGCGAGCTTCTCCTGGATCAGCTGAAAGGACGCCAGTGGCTTGCCGAACTGGTGGCGCTCGGTGACGTATTTCAACGCCGCCTCGTAGGCGCCGGCGGCCGCTCCGGCGGCGATCCAGGCGACGTCCGAGCGCATGTTGCGCAGGCAGGCGGCAACGTCGGCGAATGAGTTGATGTTGCCCAGGCGCCCCGATTCCGGCACGCGGACGTCCGTGAGCTCGATGTCGGCGTTCTGCATGATCCGCAAGGATGTCTTGCGTTCGATCTTGCTCAGCTTGACGCCCGTCGCGTTCGTGGGCACCAGGAAGCATTTGACCTTGGCATCGGCGGTGTCGCGGGCAAAGACCGCCAACACGTCGGCCTGGGCGGCACCCCCGATCCAGCGCTTGGCCCCGTTGATGACCCAGGCTCCCCCCTCGGGACCCTGCTCGAAGGTTGCCGAGGTGGCCAGACCCCCGGCAATGTCCGAGCCATGTTCCGGCTCGGTGAGCGCGAAGACGCCCTTGTATTCATAGGAGGCGATGCGCGGGTCCAGCTCGGCTACCTGCTCCGCACTGCCACCCAGATTCACCGTGGTGCGGAAGAGCCCGGACTGGGCGTTGTAGAAGGTCACGACCGAGGCATCGACACGAGCCAGCTCGAAGTTCCTGAAGCCGCCAAAGAGGCCGCGGACCGTCTCGCCGGCGGCCAGCACCTCGGCCGGCCGCATCAAGTCCAGGCCCACCAGCGGCTCGATGATCGATTCGGGGAATTCCCCACGGTCCCAAAAGTCGTTGAGAACCGGGCGCACGTGCGTATCCAGCACAGAGCGCAGGCGCAGCAGCGCCGCGCGCTCGGCACCGGTCAGCAGCCGGGCAAAGCCGTACTGGTCGCTGGGATAGAAGTCGGTCATGGCCTGCCCAGTCCCAGCACCCGCACCGCGTTGTCCTTGAGGATCAGCGGTCGGACTCCGTCCCTCAGCGGCAATTCGGCGAAGGCGCCGAGCCACTTTTCCGGGGCGATCAACGGGTAGTCGGTGCCGAAGAGCACCTTGGTGGAGAGCACGTTGTTGCTCATCTTCACCAGGGATGCCGGGAAGTACTTCGGGCTCCAGCCCGAAAGGTCGATGAACACGTTCGCCTTGTGCGTGGCGATCGAGTTCGCCTCGTCCTGCCACGGCACCGAGGGGTGGGCCATGATGATCGTGAGCCCCGGGAAGTCCGCGGCCACGTCGTCGAGCAGCAGCGGATTGGAGTAGCGCAGCTTGATGCCGCGTCCACCGGGTAGCCCGGCGCCCATGCCGTTTTGCCCGGTGTGGAAGATGCACGGCAGTCCGAGCTCCTCAAGCGCCGCCCACAGCGGGTGGAACTCCCCACCGGAGGGATCGAAGCCCTGCAGCGAGGGGTGGAACTTGAAGCCCCGCACCCCAAGGTCCTCGGCCTGGCGGCGGGCCTCGGTGATTGCGGCCGGGCCGGTGCGCGGGTCCACCGAACCGAAGGGGATCAGCACGTCGTTGTTGCGTACGGCCCCGGCCACCAGGTCGTCGATCGAGTTCGGCAGATGGCCCAGCGCGGTACGGGCATCGACGGTGAAAAGCACCGCTGCCATCTTCGCCTCGCGGTAGACCTGCGCGATGCGGTCCACCGAGGGAGTGCGCTCCGCGGACTTGAAGTACGCGGCAGAGGCCTCGAAGAGGTCCTCGGGCATGGCCTTGTGCCCGCACTCGTCGACCTCGAGGTGCACGTGCATGTCGATCGCGGTGACAGCGTCGAGGTCGATGCCGGATTCGTAGCGGATGCTCATTGCGCGCACTGGTCCCCTGCTACTTGGCTGCCGGTTCGGGCTGCAGTTCGGCGGGCAGCTCCGGAAACTTCTCGCCGACCGACTGCAGGTTGCCGGAGAACGGGAAGCGTTCGAGCAAGGTGGCGTAGTCCCAGCCGCCGTCGTTGAATTCCGAGGCGATGGCTTCCGGGTGGCTCCACAGCTGGAGGCGGTCCCCGCCGGCGCCGATGGCCTGGCCGGTGATGTTGCCTGCCTCATCGGAGGCGAGGAAGGCGATGAGTCCGGCGACGTCGTCGGCGGTGCCGAAGCCCAGTTCCTTGCGGAAGAAGTCGGGCATGGCCTCGCCGCGCTCGTCGGCCTCGATGGCCTTGGCGAAGAACGGAACGGTCTTGGTCATGGCGGTGGCGGCCACCGGGATGACGGCGTTGACCGTGACGCCGGCGCGCTTCATTTCCATTGCCCAGGTGCGCACCATGCCCACGATGCCGGCCTTGGCAGCGGCGTAGTTGGTCTGGCCGAAGTTTCCCCGTTGGCCGGTGGGCGAACCGATGGTGATGATGCGACCGGCGATGTTGTTTTCCTTGAAGTACCCGTAGGCCTCGCGGACGCAGGTGAAGGTGCCGCGCAGGTGCACGTTGATGACCAGGTCGAAGTCCTCGTCGGTCATCTTCAGGATCGACTTGTCGCGCAGCACGCCCGCGTTGGTGACCAGGATGTCCAGGCGCCCGAAGTTTTCCACGGCGGAGGCAACCAGCGCCTTGGCGGTTTCGGCGGACCCGACAGGGGCCACGACCGCCACGGCCTTCCCGCCCGCCGCGGTGATCGAGGTGACGGCTTCTGCCGCCACCTCGGCATCCACGTCGTTGATGACCACTGCGGCACCCTGGCGGGCCAGTTCCTGCGCGTAGCTCAGGCCAAGTCCGCGGCCGCTGCCGGTAACGATTGCAACTTTTCCAGCCAGTGACACGTCTGCTCCTTCAAGGGTGGTTATTGCCCCCGCCGACCCTGTCGTGGGAACCTTGCTATATACATAACAACTTAAACTCTTGATAAAGTCAACGATTAAGTTTCTTATCAATCTCGAGGGGCAGCACCATGGCAACCAGGCCGGGCACCACCATGAACACCATTGACCGACTCCTGTCCAGCGAACTGGCGGGCGAAATCGAGTTCCTCACCGCCCGCACCCGCTCATTGGGATCGGCACGCGCCAACATGCTCCTCGAGCCGCTTGACCTCAAGGTCCGCTCCTACTCGGTGCTCTCGCTGGCCTGCAGCGGACTGGCACCCACGCAGCGGGAACTGGCCGAATTCCTCTCACTGGATCCGAGCCAGATCGTGCCGCTGGTCGACCAGCTGGAAGGGCGGGGCCTGGTGGAACGAACCGCCGACCCCAACGACCGCCGCTCCAAGGTCATCACCGGCACGAAATCCGGCGAGCAGCTGTACACCAAGGCGCGCGAAGCCACCGCCGAGGGCGAGGCCGTGGCCATGGCGAAGCTGAGCAAGGCGGAACAAGAGACCCTGCGCGACCTGCTCTCGCGGATCGCGTTTCGCGACTGACCGCGACGAGGCGCCTGACAAGCGGGTATTTTTCCCGATTTGCGCGCTATAGACCCCATTGCCTCCGCAAATGAGGCACCATGGGAACATGCCGAAAATTCGCGTCTCCGAAGCAGCCCGTTTTCTCGGGGTCAGCGACGACACCATTCGCCGCTGGACCGAGAACGGAAACCTCACCCCGCACAAGGACGCCTCGGGCCGGCTGGCCGTCGACGGGCTCGAGCTGGCCCACCTCGCCCGGAACCAGGCCCACCTGCCGGATGACCCCTCGCAGATCGGTTCCTCCGCACGCAACCGATTCGTCGGGCTGGTCACCGCCATCACCATGGACACCGTGATGGCACAGGTCGAGCTGCAATGCGGTCCCTTCCGCGTGGTCTCCCTGATGAGCAGCGAGGCCGCACGGGAACTGGATCTCAAGCCGGGGTCCATCGCGACCGCCGTGGTCAAGGCGACCACCGTCATCATCGAATCCCCGCAGGGAAAGACCGCGACATGAGTTTCCCGGGCAAAAGCATGGCCACACTCGTCATGGCCGGGGCGCTCATCACTTCGCTTGCCGGATGCTCCGCGGGCACCGCAAGCGACGCCTCGTCCAATCCCCCCGACACCGGGCCCACCGGAAGCATCACGGTGTTTGCCGCGGCCTCCTTGAAATCCACGTTCACGCAGCTGGCCGACAACTTCGAGGCCGGCCACCCCGGCACCACCGTCCACCTGAGTTTCGCCGGCTCCTCGGACCTGCTCACCCAGATCACTGCCGGCGCCCCAGCCGATGTCTTTGCCTCGGCCGACACCAAGAACATGTCCAAGCTGCAGGACGCCGGCCTGGTTGCCGGCACGCCCGTCGATTTCGCCACCAACACCCTTCAAATCGCGGTTCCCCCGTCCAACCCCACTTCGATCGCGTCCCTTGCCGATTTGGCCAAACCCGGCCTCAAGCTGGTCATCTGCGCACCCCAGGTCCCGTGCGGGGCCGCGACCGAGACCGTCGAGGAATCCGCCGGAGTGATGCTCGCCCCGGTCAGCGAGGAATCCTCCGTCACCGACGTATTGGGCAAGGTGACCAGTGGCGAGGCCGACGCGGGGTTGGTCTACGTCACCGATGTCTTGGCTGCCGGGGACAAGGTCAAGGGCATCGAGTTCCCCGAGTCTTCCGCCGCGGTGAACACCTACCCGATCGCCACCGTGGCCACCAGCCAGAACAAGGAACTCGCGGATGCCTTCATCGCCTCGGCCCTCGAGCCCGAGGGCCGCAAGGTCCTGGCCGCCGCCGGCTTCGGAAACCCGCAGGGCTAGCGGGATGCGTCGTCGAAGCGGCACCGGATACACCGCGGTTCCCCCGTGGATCTATGCGTTCGCGGCCGTGGGCGCGCTCTTTGTCATGCTTCCGCTGGTTGCCATGGCCGTGAAGATCAACTGGGCGCAGTTCATCCCGCTGATCACCTCCGAATCCTCGCTGACCGCGCTGGGCCTGTCACTGCGCACCTCGGCGGCCAGCACCGCGCTGTGCATCCTGCTGGGCATTCCGCTGGCGCTGGTGCTGGCCCGCGGCGATTTCCCGGGCCAGCGGGTGCTGCGCGCCTTCGTGCTGCTGCCCCTGGTGCTGCCGCCGGTGGTCGGCGGCATCGCGTTGCTCTACACCTTCGGACGCCAGGGCCTGCTGGGCCGGTCGCTGGAGCTGGCCGGGATCCAGATCGCATTTTCCACCACCGCGGTCATCCTGGCCCAGACCTTCGTCGCCCTCCCCTTCCTGGTGGTCAGCCTCGAGGGCGCGCTGCGCACCGCGGGCGGAAGGTACGAGGCGGTCGCGGCAACGCTGGGCGCGAGGCCCACCACGGTGCTGCGCCGCGTGACCCTGCCGCTGGTGCTTCCCGGACTGGCCTCCGGAGCGGTGCTCTCCTTTGCCCGCAGCCTCGGGGAATTTGGGGCGACCCTCACCTTCGCCGGCTCCCTGCAGGGCGTCACCCGGACCCTGCCGCTGGAGATCTACCTGCAGCGCGAGACCGACGCGGACGCCGCGGTGGCACTGTCCCTGGTGTTGGTTGCGGTGGCCGTCATCGTCGTGGCCCTGTCCTACCGTGCGCCGCGCGGGCGACAGGCCATGGCGGGGGCGGGCTAGATGGGGTTCAGGTTCGAGGCCACGCTGGAATCCCGGAACTTCGAGGTTGCCCTGGAGCTTGCCCCGGGCCAGACCCTGGCGCTGCTGGGTCCCAACGGGGCGGGCAAATCCACGTTGCTGTCCATCATTGCCGGGCTGCTGCGCCCGGACTCGGGCAGCGCGAGGATCGGCGAGCGCACGCTCTTCGACCTCGATTCCACCAAGCCCTCCTGGGTTGCTCCGCATGCCCGGGGCACCGTGCTGCTGGCGCAGGAGCCCCTGCTCTTTCCGCACTTGAGTGTGCTGGAGAATGTGGCCTTCGGTCCGCGCAGCACCGGCACCCCCGCGGCCGAGGCCAGGAGCGTGGCGCGCCAGTGGCTTGCCTCGACCGACACCGGGGCGCTGGAATCCCGGCGTCCCGGCGAGCTGTCCGGGGGCCAGGCGCAGCGGGTGGCCGTGGCCCGGGCGCTGGCTGCCGCTCCGGACCTGCTGCTGCTCGATGAGCCCATGGCCGCGCTGGACATCCACGCCGCCCCCCTGATGCGCCGGCTGTTGAAGCACGTGCTGGCCGGCCGCAGCGCCATCATCATCACCCACGACGTGCTCGATGCGCTGATGCTCGCCGATTCGGTCGTCGTCATGGAGGGTGGGCGCATCACCGAGGCCGGGGCCACCCGCGAGGTGCTCAACAGGCCGCGTTCCCGCTTTGCCGCCGGGCTCTCCGGGCTGAATCTGCTCACCGGCACGGCCCGCGCCGAGGGGATCGAGACCCGCTACGGGCACGTCAGCGGCATTTCGGAGGGGAAGCTGTCGCCGGGGGACCCGGCGGCGGCGGCCTTCCGCCCCTCCGCGATCTCGGTGTACCTGGATCCGCCGCACGGCAGCCCGCGGAACCTGCTGGCGGCCACCATCACCGATCTGGAACCCCACGGGGATGCGATCCGCGTGCGGGCCGGCGACCTGGCCGCCGACATCACCCCGGGCGCGCTGGCCGACCTCGGGCTGGTTCCCGGGATGCGGGCCTACTTCGTGCTCAAGGCCACCGCCGTCACCATCTATGCCAGCTGAGCGTCCAAGCGTTTCGTGCAACCGGTTGTCAGCATGCAGGTCCCGGGAGCCGCGTAACCTCGCCGCATTCGACCAACATATTCTCATTCAATGAGATGAGGCATGTGTTTTGTGTGCCGACGCCCACAGACTGTTTGCAGACGGATCACATTCATTCGGCTTCCCCCAGGTTGCCCGCGCGACGACGCACGGCCGCCGGCAGGGAAAACGCCACCGACGCACCAAAGGACTCGATCGCCCCATGGCCACAGAGCGCACCATCCTCAAGACCCAGGTCGGCATCGTCGGCGGTGGCCCCGCCGGCCTGATGCTCGCGCACCTTCTGGCCAAGACCGGCATCGAGAACATCGTCGTGGAATCCCGTGACCACGAGACCATCCGCAACACCCACCGCGCCGGCATCCTGGAGTCGGGCTCGGTCAAGATGCTCACCGACACCGGGGTCGACGGGCGGGTGCTCACCCACGGGGACGAGCATGCGGGGATCGACCTGCGCTTCAACGGCGAATCCCACCCGCTGGACTTCACCGACCTGGTCGATGCCACCGTCACGCTCTACGCCCAGAACGAGGTCTTCGTCGACCTTGCCTCGGCCCGGGCGCGCGACAGCGGGGATGTGCGCTACTCCTGCGAGGTCACCGCGGTCTTCGACCTGGAAACCGAGACCCCGAAGTTCCACTTCACCGATGAATCCGGCAACGGCTTCGAGGTGCACTGCGACATCCTGGTCGGCGCCGACGGCTCGCGCAGCTTCTGCCGCCGCGCGGTCCCCGGCACCCAGGACTTCAAGATCGAGTACCCCTTCGCCTGGTTCGGCATCCTCACCGAGGCCCCCAAGTCCGCCCCGGAACTCATCTACGCCAATTCCCCGCACGGCTTCGCGCTGATCTCCCAGCGAAGCGAAACCGTCCAGCGCATGTACTTCCAGTGCGACCCGAACGAGAACACCGACGACTGGTCCGAGGACCGGATCTGGTCCGAGCTGCAGCGCCGCGTCGACGGGCCCGACGGATTCACGCTGAAGACCGGGAACATCTTCGACAAGACGGTGCTGAAGTTCCGCTCGTTCGTCCGCGAACCGCTCTCCCACGGCAGGATGTTCCTGATCGGGGATGCCGGGCACACCGTCCCGCCCACCGGCGCCAAGGGCCTGAACCTTGCCTTCGCCGACGTCAAGGTGCTCTTCGAGGCGCTGGATTCCTTCTACGCCACCCGGAACGACGCGCTGCTGCACGGCTACTCCGACCTGGCGCTGAAGCGCGTGTGGAAGGCGCAGAACTTCTCCTACTGGATGACCTCGATGTTGCACACCCCGGTGGACGCCGACCCGTTCATGGCCAAGCGCGCCCTGGGCGAGCTCGACACCGTGACCTCCTCGCGCTACGGGCAGCAGTACCTGGCCGAGTCCTACACCGGCTGGCCCCACTCCTAGCCTTCTTCCCTCCATCCATTTCCCGCATTCCCCCACCGAAAGGAGCACGCAGTGAGCACCGAAGCCACCTCGACCGAGTCCTTCGCCGATTCGCACGTGCTGGATCCCGCAGCCACGACGCTCTCGCAGGACGCCATCTCCGCCGAGATCACCGACATCCACGCCGCCTACCGCCGGTCCGTCCTTGACGGGGCCAAGGCCGAGACGCAGCCGCGCATCGATTTTGCGCCCTACCGCTCCTCGTTGCTGCGCCACCCCACCAAGAACCTGCACCACGCGGATCCGGAGACCATCGAGCTGTACTCCCCCGCCTTCGGCGAGCGCGACGTGCACGTCCTGGAATCTGATCTGACCATCCAGCACAACGGCGAGCCGATCGGCGAGCGCATCGTGGTGCAGGGGCGCGTGCTCGACGGCGACGGCCGCCCGGTCGCCGGGCAGCTCGTGGAAATCTGGCAGGCCAACGCCGCCGGACGCTACATCCACAAGCGCGACCAGCACCCGGCCCCGATCGACCCGAACTTCACCGGCGTGGGCCGTGCGATCACCGGACCGAACGGCGAGTACTCCTTCACCACCATCAAGCCGGCGCCCTACCCGTGGAAGAACCACCACAACGCCTGGCGCCCGGCGCACATCCACTTCTCGCTCTTCGGCACCGACTTCACCCAGCGGATGATCACCCAGATGTACTTCCCGGGCGACCCGCTGTTCAGCCTCGACCCCATCTACCAGGCGATCACCGACGCTGATGCGCGGGCCCGCTTGGTGGCCACCTACGACCACTCGATCACCTCCCACGAATGGGCCACCGGCTACAACTGGGACATCGTGCTCACCGGCAGCAACCGGACCTGGCTGGAAGAGACAGAGGGAGACCACTAACATGACGCAGGCACCCAACACCCCGGCCCCCGCGCTGAAGCTGGCACCCACCCCGGGACAGACCATCGGCCCGTTCTACGGCTACGCGCTGCCCTTCGCGAAGGACAACGAGCTGGTCAACCAGGCCCGCCCCGGAGCGGTGCGCCTGCACGGGGTCGTCACCGACGGCGCCGGCACCCCCATTCCCGACGCGCTGCTGGAAATCTGGCAGGCCGACGAGCACGGCAACGTGGTCTCCAAGGACGGCTCGCTGGTCCGCGACGGCTACACCTTCACCGGCTGGGGCCGCACCGCGGTGGACAACGTCGGGCACTACACCTTCACCACGCTGAACCCCGGGGCCACCGAGGTTGGCAAGGCACCGTTCATCATGCTCACGGTCTTCGCCCGCGGCCTGCTCAACCGGCTGTTCACCCGCATCTACCTGCCCGAGGACACCGAGGCGCTGGCGGCCGACCCGCTGCTTTCCTCGCTGGACGAGGCCGGCCGCAGGACGCTGGTCGCCACCCGCGAGGCCGACGGCTCACTGCGCTTCGACCTTTCGCTGCAGGGCGAGGACGAGACGGTGTTCCTTTCCTACCCGCGCGAGTCGTAACACGCGCACCCCTGGTGGCCCCCGCCTGCTGCGGAACTCGCCGTTCCGTCCCCGAACCGGGATGATGGAAATGCGGGGTCCGGCGCAGCGGGGGCTTTGGGGGGGTCCACCCCCAGGGGTTCCCGGGCATTCCCGGAACCGCAGAAGCCACCTTGCCCCACCCCCTCCCAAGGAGATGCACCGACCATGTACCCGGCCGATTACGGATTGCTGAGCCCCGCCTGGGCGGGGACGCCGGTGGCTTCCGCCGCCTCGGATGCCGCCTTCGCCCAGGGCATGCTCGACGTTGAAGCCGCCTGGGCCAGGGTCCAGGCCGAGGCCGGACTCTGCAGCCAGGTGGACGCCGATGCTGTTGCCGCCATCTCCAGGGTCGAGCTCTACGACCTGGGCGCACTGGCCCAACGCGGGCCCGACGGCGCCAACGCGTTGATCCCGCTGCTGGGCATGATGCGCGAACAGCTCGCCGTCTCCGGCGCCCCGTCCACCGCGGCACTGGCCCTGCACCGCGGCGCCACCAGCCAGGACATTATCGACAGCGCCCTGATGCTCATTGCGTCCCGCTCCATCGCGGCCATGCGCACCGACCTGCTCGCCGCCGCAGACTCCCTGGCCGCGCTGGCCCACGAGCACGCCGCCACCCTGTGTGTGGCCCGCTCGCTGACCCAGCACGCGCTGCCCACCGTCTTCGGGCTGCGTGCCGCCAACTGGCTCGCCGCCCTCACCGCGGCCGGGCGCCAGCTCGACGCCGCAGCTGCCGCACTGCCCCTGCAATGGGGCGGAGCCGTGGGCACCCTGGCCTCGCTGCACCAGCGCCTGGGAGCGGCACTGCCCTACAAGTCCGACCACCAGCTTTCGGCCCGCGCCGCCGAGCTCGGCGCGAACCTCGCCGCCGAGCTCGGGCTGGCCTCCCCCGTGGCCCCGTGGCACACCGTGCGCCAGCCGGTGCTGGCCCTGGGCTCCGCGCTGGCCTCCGTCGCCGCGGCAACCGGTACCTTCGGAGCCGACGTGCTCACCGCCTCCCGCCCGGAAATCGGCGAGCTGTCCGAACCCCGCGAGGCCGGCAAGGGCGGCTCCTCGGCCATGCCGCAGAAACAGAACCCGGTGCACTCGGTGCTGCTGCGCAATGCTGCGCTGGCCGCCCCCGCGCATCTTGCAACCCTCTTCGCCGCCGCCGGCACGGCCGTGGACGAGCGGCCCGACGGAGCCTGGCACGCCGAATGGGCTTCCCTGCGCGAACTGCTGCGGCTGGCCGGCGGCGCCGCGCACCACGCCGCCGTCCTGGCCTCCGGCCTGGGAGTGCACCCCGAGGCGATGGCCCGGAACATGGCACTGTCCGGGGACCTTCTGGTCGCCGAGCGAATCTCCACCGTCGCCTCACCCCTGGTGGCCGGCGGGAAGGCGGCCGTGCAGGAACTGGTCCACGAATCCCTGCGCACCGGCACCCCGCTGCGCACCCTGTTGCAGGGGGTCCTGCCCTCCGACATGGACAACCAGTTGTTCCTCGACGACCTGCTGGACCCGGCCGGCTACCTGGGTTCGGCCGCCGACTTCATCACCCGTATCCGCGAAGACTTCACGAATTGGAAGGACTCATGAGCATTCCCGCACTGACCCCGACCCTGCTGCATCCGGCAGCCGACCTCCCCACCCTGGTGCTGGGCCCCTCGCTGGGCACCGGCTCGCTGGCCCTCTGGGGTCCGGCAGTCCCGTACCTCAAGGACCACTTCCAGCTGGTGGCCTGGGATTTGCCCGGCCACGGCGAATCCGCGCCCTCCACCGCGGACTTCTCGATGGCAGAGCTGGCCGCCGGGGTCATCTCGATGATCAAGGCGCTGGAAACCGACGGAGTCATCAACCCGGCAGCCCCGCTGTTCTACGCGGGAGTCTCGGTCGGCGGGGCAACCGCCCTGCAGCTGGCCAACGACTTCCCCGGCGCCTTCGCGGGCCTGTCGGCCATCTGCTCCGCGGCGAAGATCGGCACCCCCGCAGGCTGGGAGGAGCGCGCCGAGCTCGTGGCCAAGGCCGGCACCCCGGTGGTGCTCACCGGATCGGCCGAGCGCTGGTTCGCCCCGGGCTTCATCGAGGCGAACCCGGTCATCTCCACCGATCTTCTGCACAACCTGCAGGACGCGGACCGCTTCGCCTACGCCCACGTCTGCCGCGCCCTGGCCGGCTACGACCTGAGCGAGGCCCTGGCCTCCATGCCGGATCCGATCCTGGCCATCGCCGGCGCCCACGACGCGGTCTGCCCGCCGTCCGACGCGCAGTTCATTGCCGATAACGCACCCCATGCCCGGGCCGCCACCATCGACACCGTCGCGCACCTGGCCCCGGCCGAGGACCCGGAGGCCACGGCCGCGCTGCTGGTGGAGTTCTTCGCTTCCGTCACCGCGGAGAAGACCGCATGACCGCCTCCGAACGCCTGCCCGGCGACAGCTACGACGCCGGTCTGGAGGTCCGCAAGCAGGTCCTGGGCACCGAGCACGTCGCCCGGGCCACCGCGAACTCGACCAACTTCACCGACGAGTTCCAGGAAATGATCACCCGCTATGCCTGGGGCACCATCTGGACCCGCGACGGACTGCCGCGCACCACGCGCAGCGCCATCACGCTGACCGCGCTGATCGCCGGCGGCTACTGGGAAGAACTGGAAATGCACGTGCACGCGGCACTGCGCAACGGAATGACCCCGGACGAAATCAAGGAAGTCTTCCTGCAATCCGCCATTTATTGCTCGGTTCCGGCGGCCAACACCGCCTTCAAGATCGGCAAGGCAGTGCTGGCCGAATACGAGGACTAAACCACGTAGCGCTCCCTCGTTAACCAACCGCGGCCCCGCACATTCGATGTGCGGGGCCGCGGTTTTGCCGTCAATCAACGCATCGCGTTAGCCGACCACGTTCATGCACCAGACGATCCAGGGCAGCGCCACCAGGTCGATGAGCACGGCACCGGCAAGCGGCACGATCAGGAACGCGCGCTCGGAGCGCACCCCGAACTTGGAGTTGAATGCATCCATGTTGGCCAGCGCGTTGGGGGTGGCCCCCATGCCGTGCCCGATGAAGCCGGCAACCATCGTCGCAGCGTCGTAGTCCTTGCCGAGCATGCGGAATACCACCACCGCGGCAAACACCAGGATGAAAACCAGCTGCACCAGCAGGATGATCGCCAGCGGACCGGCAAGGGTTGCCAGTTCCCACATCTTCAGGCTCATCATGGCCAGGGTCAGGAAGAAGCCGAGCGTGAACTTGGCGATCAGTTCAACTGCTTCGTCATCGATCGTGAACCAGCCAAACGCGTCGTTGACGTTGCGGAAGACCACGGCAACGATCATCGCACCCACGTAGGCAGGAAGGGTCAGCCCGGTCAGCCCGGAGAGCCATCCGCCCAGCACAGTGCCCAGCACCATCAGGGTGGCAATGACAACCACGACGGCGAGCAGCTTGTTGTAGCTTGTCGTGCCGGCAGTCGATTCTTCCTCGGTCCGCGTGGCTGTGGCCACGGAACCCGTTTCCCCATCCTTGCCGCCGTTTCCAACGATCATGTTCTTGGCCACGGCACCGGCGGTCGCCACCTTGCCCAGCAGGCCGGCCTTCTGCGGAATCTCGACGTTGTGGCGGGCCACCAGGAAGTTGGCGGTCATGCCACCGAGCATGGACCCGGCCACCAGGCCGAAGGTTGCCGAGGCAATCGCAACGGTGGTGGCACCCTCAAAGCCCATGGCTTCGGCGGTGGGACCAAACGCAGCGGCGTTGCCGTGGCCGCCTTCCAGGCTGACCGCGCCGGCCATGATGCCCAGCATCGGCTCGACACCGACGACCTTGGCCATCACCACGCCAATGACATTCTGGAAGATCGCCAGCGACCAGCAGGCCGCCAAGTAGATCAGCAGCAGCTTGCCGCCCTTCTTGATGGTCGCGAGCGAACCGGCCAGGCCGATGGTGGTGAAGAAGGCCACCATGGCCGGGGTCTGCAGCGCGGTATCCAGCTGGATCTGTGCCACGTCCGTCTGGCGAAGCAGGAGCACCAGCAGGGCGAACACGAAACCGCCAACCACCGGGGCCGGAATGCAGAAGCGCTCCAGGAAGCCGATCCTGCGCCGCGCGAATTCGCCACCGGCCAGCAGGAGCATCGCCAGCGCAGCGGTCTGCACCAAGTCAAGTTGTATATCCATCTAGCTATTAGCCTTTGTTCATGATCAGGTCGTTGACCAAGCGGGCACCGGTACGGGCCGTGCGCTGGTCGATGTCTAAGTCGGGGTTCAATTCGGCGATGTCCGCGTGGATGAGCTTGCCGCTGGTGGCCGCGGCCACCACGATGGCGCGCACCACCTCAAGCCCGATGCCGTAGCCCGCCGGTGCGCTGACGCCCGGCGCCACGGACGCGGGCAGCGCGTCCAGGTCGATGGTCAGGTACAGGTGGTCCACCGATCCGGCGAAGTCGGCAACGAAGTTGCGCACCGCATCGATGTTCCCCAGATGGCAATCGGTGTCCAGGAGCACCTGCACGCCAAGTTCTGCTGCACGGTCGAAAAGCACCTTGGTGTTTGAGGCCTCGGAGATGCCCACCGCCGCGTAGCGGAAGGCGCGTCCCGCGGCGGCCTCGGACGCGGCGATCTGCGCGAAACCGGTGCCCGAGGATGCCTGGTCCGCGACGCGCAAATCGAAGTGCGCATCGATGTTCAGGCAGCCCAGGCTCCAGTGCCCGTCGACGCCCAGCGCCTTGGCGATGCCGGCATAGGAGGCGAAGGTGATTTCATGTCCTCCCCCCAGCCCCACGGTGAACTGTCCGTCCTGCAGCAGGCCCGCAAGCGCATGCGCAAATTCTTCCTGGCCTGCCTCAAGTTCTTGGCCATCGACGGCGATGTCTCCGGCATCAAAAAGCCTGGCCGGCTCTTGGAGCGAGATGCTTGAAAGTGCGGCACGCAGCGCAGCGGGCCCGGTCTTGGCGCCCGTGCGTCCCTTGTTCCGGCGCACACCCTCATCGCTGGCGAAGCCCAGAAGCGCACTTCCCGCTCCTTCGCCGGCATGCCACGGCTTGATGGTGTTGTGCCAGCGCGCATTCCGGGCCCCGGGGCCGTCGTCTCGGCCGGCCCAGGAACCGGCATTTTTCCAGGTCATTGCATTCCTTCGCTCAAGGCGTCCGCGGTGCCGCGGACAAGTTCAATCAGTTCTTCTTCCCGGTGGCTGCTTCGCTCGCTGGGGGCCATCAGCGTGAGCGCGCCCGCCAGCTGGTCCTGTCCATCGAGCACCGGCACGCTGACTCCCCAGATCCCCGGGTCCAGTTCCCCCGTGCTTACCGCGTACCCGTCCGCTTGTGCTTGCGCACAGGAGGCTTCGATGTGCTTACGCTGCGCCGAGGGAACCTTGTAGTGCTCAAGGATGGAGCCACGCGAGGCGGCCGGCATCCGTGAGAGCAGGGCGGTTGCGGTGGCTCCGCGCAGCAGTGGCACCGCGGCGCCCACCGAGTAGGAGGCCCGCAGCGTGTGGCTTGATTCAACTTCGTCAACGCACACGGCTTCGGTGCCGCGGACCACCATGAAGGCCGCGAGTTCGCCGGACGTTTCGGCGAGCCGACGCAGGTAGGGGGTCACCAACCCAGTGGCCGGCTCGGCGTCGTGATAACGCTCGGCCAGCTGTACGGCAATGGGACCGGCACAGTATTTCCGGTGCGAGGTCTTGCGCGCAAACCCGGAGGCCACCAAGGGAGCCAGCAGCCGATACATGGTGCTTGGCGGGATCATCGTGGCTTCGGCCAATTGCTTCACGCTTGCTTGCGGGGTCTTGGCCAAGGCGTCCAAGACTTGCAGCACCCTGGAAGCCTGCGCTTCCGCACCCTTGCTATCGCCCACTACTCCCCCTTCCTGGTTTTGCATTGCGCCGATTCGTTCGGTTCGGCCACCGGTGCTAATTCGAAAGAAAATTCTCGTACAGTGAGAATTCTAGGGACTAGCCTTGAGCCCCTCCGCGAAGCCCCCCTGCGCCCCGGCAACGACCGCTCGCCGGCGGAAACGCCGAAACGTACGGGTCAAACGGGTGATGGGCGCGACAGGGTCGCGCGATCCAGCTCTCATTGCAGGCGTTCGAACGTGGCGAGTATCACTGGTTTTCGCCTGCTTTTGCTGGTTCCCGAAGGCGAATACGCGCAAAAACCCTGCCGTGATTAATTCAAACGTTCAATCATTCGATCCATTTGCCGCTTCGGGGCCGACTTCGACCTCGCAGCCGGACCCGCACGAGTCGGCTCGCTCGGATTGCCCGGGGCAGACACTGTGGAGAGATGAATAACGGCGAACCCATGAATGGAGGTTCCGGCAGCAGTCGACCCTCTGGCGATCTTGCGCTTGTCCCGGCTGGATGGATGCAGCAGCCGGGTTCTTCCCGCAAGAAACCCCGCCCACCCGGGCGGGGCCCGACCCGGGAAGGAAAACAATGGCACATTCGCCGCATCGCAGAAATCCGGGCGGCGCCCTGTGCAAACCGCACCAACGGCGCGGGCAGGGCAAGGCACGCAAGTCCCCGTGGCGCGTCAATCGCGCCATCGGGCGCAAACGGCGCCGGGACCACCGCACGCTGGATGACTGACGCTCCATGATCCACTCCGAACGGCCGGCAAGGCCTCGGTCAGCGGTCGCCTTTGCCGGCCGTTGGGCGGAGCGACCGGAATCAGTCAGGACCCTTGGGCAGCGCGCGTCCAGGTGGCGTTCCCGGAATTCGCGTCCGCGCATTCCCATGCCACTTCTTCGTCGCGAAGCGCCACCCCATCGGTGAGCCAACGGGTCCCATCGGGGTTCCATCCGGCCATCACGCTCGCGCGTTCCGCGTCCACCTCGATCACTTCGCCCGCCATGGCCAGGTACGCGGCGACGCCCAGGTGCACCCCGTCGTAGTCGGCGGCCAGTCGCGAGAAATCGGGCATGACCCAGCTCCCCACCCGCCCGGTGGTGCGGTACCAGTCGTGGCGCTTCTGTGCGGTGACCTCCAACGGGAAGCTGCGGCACAGCTGCGCCCAATCGGACGCATCGGTGATTTCGAAGATGCGCACCGACGCCGGAACCTCCACCCTTCGGGCGATGGCCCGATCCCACCCGAACCCGTCCTCGACGCACCACAGTCCCACCGGTGAACCGTCGAAGAACGTGCCTGTGGAGTGCAACAACTGCGCCGGCGGCATCGACCACCATTCACCGCCGTAGTTGGCCGCGGGGTCGACCGGACGTTCAACCGCCGCCCGGGCCTCCTCGATCTCCGCCGCTTTTCTCCAGGAAGCCAACACCGTTGCCGCGGGTTCCCCGCTCGGTGCCCACCGGCCCGGCGCATCGGCCTGTTCCCATTCAACGTGCCACTGGTCGCCGGTCGCGGCCGTACGCATCCACCAGGCGGCCAGCCCGGACGCGGCGAGGTGTTGGGCCACCCGCGCCAGCTGCGCCCGCACCGGTGCCGAGCCGGCGATCACGTCGGTCCCCTCGGGTGGCTGCCAGTAGCGGGCGGTATCGACGCTCCGGGCCAGCGCCTCGCACAGCAAACCCGCGGTGACGGGTGCCAGCGCGGTGGCGGCGAGCAGCTCGGCCACGTCTTCGGCGGTGACGATGATTTTCCGGCCCTCCTCGGCGCCGGGCCCGAACAACGACACCGCTTCGCCTCGTGCGACGTCCTCCCGGTAGGAGGCGTAGAAAATCCCCCCATGCAGCGGAAGCTCCGCTTGGCCCTTGAGCAGGATCGCCTCGGACTCCAGCGCGAACTCCAACAGCAGCCGCCGGCCCCGCCGACCTCCCAGCAACGCCCCAACCAATTCCATGACCGTTTTCTCCCCCGAAAGGTATGGCCAGCCGTCACATGGCTGTTTGGCTTCCACCGTACCCGGCACGCCCGGTCCTAGACTTGGGCCATGCGCATAGCCGTCCTCGATGACTACCAAGACGTTGCCCGTTCCCTGGCGGACTGGGAATCACTGCCCGGGCAGACCGTTTTCTTCACCGCGTTCCTGGGACACGAGGATGACGCCGTCACCGCTGCCCTGCGGGACTTCGAGGTGGTCGTGGCCATGCGCGAGCGCACGCCGTTCACCGCCGCACGCTTGGCCGAGCTGCCGAACCTCAAGCTGCTTGTCACCACCGGTATGCGCAACGCAGCCATAGACCTGGATGCGGCGCGGGAGCTGGACATCACGGTGTGCGGCACCGCAGGCAGCGCAACGGCCGCGGTGGAGCACACCTGGGCGCTGATACTGGCCGCCGCCCGCCGCCTGGATGTGGAACTGTTCTCCACCGACCGGCCGCTGGGCGCCGGCAGACCCTGGCAGCAGACCCTTGGCACCGGGCTGTCCGACAAGACCCTCGGGGTCTACGGCCTGGGCAAGCTGGGCAGCCAGGTCGCACGCATCGGGCAGGCCTTCGGGATGCACGTGATCGCCCACAGCCAGAACCTCACGGCGGAACGCGCCGCCGAGGTCGGGGCCGAACTGGTGTCCAAGGAGGAACTCTTCACCCGCAGCGACGTGCTCACCATCCACTTGAAGCTCTCCGGGCGCACCACCGGTGTGGTGGGAGAAGCGGAACTGGCCATGATGCAGCCCGGTTCCATCCTGGTCAACACCTCGCGCAGCGCCATCCTCGATACGGATGCGCTGGTTTCAGCGCTCGACACCGGGGCCCCGTCGCTGGCGGCCCTCGACGTGTTCGACATCGAACCGCTGCCCGCGGGCGACCTGCTGGCGCACACACCCGGGGTGATCGCCACCCCGCACCTGGGCTACGTGACCGAGGACCAGTTCAGGATCTTCTACGCCGGCGCCGTCGATGACATCGCGGCCTGGGCTGCCGGAACGCCCATCAACGCGTTGGCCTGATCCTCCTAGCAGTCCAGCGGCTCGGTGCCCAGCAAGGCATCTTCGACTTCGGCCGTCCGGCGACGCAGCGCATCGGCCACCGCGGCGACCGCGGGTTGGCGCAGCGAGTCGGGACGCAGCACCATCCAGTACGGCAGGCGTTCGGCAAAGTCCCCCGGCAGCAGCCGCACCAAGTCCGCGTGGCGGTCGGCCATGAAGCAGGGCAGGAAGCCGATTCCGGCACCGGCACGCGTGGCCTCGACCTGGACGAAGACATTGGTGGAGCTGAGCGCATCCATCATCCCGGGCACCAGCCGCCGCGGGGCATCCAGGTCGTCAACCTGCAGCATCGAGTCGACGAAATACACCAGCCCGTGCGCGCTCAGTTCCTTGACGCCGGCAGGCGTGCCGAAGTCCTCCAGGTAGCGGCGCGAGGCATACATGCCCAGCGTGTAACGGCCCAGCCGGATCGCTTCCGCCCGGTGCACCTGCGGCTCGCCAACCACCACCTCAAGGTCCAGCCCGGAACGGTGCTGCAGCGCCCGTCGGGTGACGTTCACGATCTCCACGCTGAGGTTCGGGTGTTTGCGCCGCAGCCGTGCAACCGCCGGCGCGATGATGAACGCACTGAAGCCATCCGTGGCGGAGATGCGCACGACCCCGGCAATCTGGCCCGCTTCCGCTTCGCCTTCGTTGATGGTGGCCACCGCGGTTTCCACGTCCTCGGCTGCCCGCACGGCACGGCGGCCCAGGTCGGTCAGCTCCCAGCCGCCCACGGTGCGGGCCAGCGTCCGGCCGCCGAGGTCCTTCTCCAACGCGGCAATCCGCCGCGAGATGGTGGTGTGGTTCAGGCCCAGGGTCTCGGCGGCCGTCGTGAACCGCCCGGTGCGCGCCACCGCGAGCAGGACCAGCAGGTCATCGGGATTCGGGGCCGCGGCGCCCGGAGGCTTCAGGTTCATATCTGCAATTGTGCACCCGATCACTGCGCAACTGGTCATTGATGCACATCATCGGCAGTGTCCATACTGGGGTGAAGCTTCCCTGTGCGGCAGCACACAGTCCCCCTCAAGGCCGGCGTCAACGCCGACACCTGCAAAACATACGGAGTGCAAAGATGAGCACCAGCAAGCTGACGGACGTCCAGGAGACGAAGACGTCCGGACTGAAGAAAGTCGTGGCCGCCTCGATGGTGGGCACGGTGGTGGAATGGTATGAATTCTTCCTCTACGCCACCGCCGCCTCGCTGGTCTTCGGCAAGTTCTTCTTCCCCAACGCGGACACGGAGCTGGACGGCATCATCGCCGCGTTCCTGACCTACGCCGTCGGCTTCATCGCCCGACCGCTGGGCGGCATCGTCTTCGGCCAGATCGGCGACAGGCTCGGGCGCAAGCACACCCTGCAGGTCACCATCGTCATGGTCGGCGTCGCCACGTTCCTCATGGGCTGCCTGCCCGGCTTCAACTCCATCGGCTACTGGGCCCCGGCGCTGCTGGTGGTCCTGCGCTTCGTCCAGGGCTTCGCCGTGGGCGGGGAGTGGGGCGGGGCCGTGCTGCTGGTGGCCGAGCACAGCCCGAACTCATCGCGTGGCTTCTGGTCCAGCTGGCCGCAGGCCGCGGTTCCGGTGGGCAACCTGCTGGCCACCCTGGTGCTGCTGGGCATGAGCTGGATCCTCCCGGCCGAGCAGTTCCTGTCCTGGGGCTGGCGCGTGGCCTTCTGGGTGTCCGCGTTCATCGTCATCATCGGCTACTACATCCGCACCCACGTTTCCGAGGCACCGATCTTCCTCGAGGCCCGCGCCCAGGCCGAGGCCGACCAGGCCGCCAGCTACGGCGCGCTCGAGGTCGTGCGGAAGTACCCCAAGGGCATTTTCGGTGCCATGGGCCTGCGCTTCGCCGAAAACATCCTCTACTACGTGATCGTGTCCTTCACGATTGTCTACCTGAAAACGGTGCACGCGTATGACACCAGCCAGCTGCTGCTGGCCCTGCTGGTCGCCCACGTCATCCACTTCATCGTGATCCCGCAGGTCGGGCGGCTCTCGGATGCCTTCGGCCGCAAGCCGGTCTATCTGGCCGGTGCGGTGCTCGGGGCCAGCTGGGCGTTCTTCGCCTTCCCGATGTTCGACACCCGGAACCCCATCATCATCATTGCCGCCGTCACCATCGGCCTGTGCTTCCACGCGCTGATGTACGCGGGCCAGCCGGCCATCATGGCCGAAATGTTCCCCACCCGCATGCGCTACTCCGGGGTCTCGCTGGGCTACCAGGTCACCTCGATCATCGCCGGCTCGATGGCTCCGATCATCGCGACCGCGCTGCTGCAGGACTTCGGCTCGTGGCTGCCGGTGGCCATCTACGTGGCGGTCGCCTGTGCCATCACCGCCGTCGCTGTCATCACGCTGAAGGAAACCCGCGGGGTCTCGCTGCACGACATCGACGACGCCGATGCCCGCAAGCACGGGCTGAACACGGCCAGGGTCGGCAACTGAGCCACGCAACGCCCGCACATTGCACCAACATGCTCCACACAAGGGAAAAATCATGACCAACCAGGAATCCGACCGGATGACCCGGCAAGCCCTCCAACCGGCTTCTCACCCCCTGGCCGGCCGGCGGGCGCTGGTCACCGGCGGTGCCAGCGGGATCGGACTGGCCGTGGTGCGGGCGCTGGCCGCCCGCGGCGCCCACGTCGTCGTCGCCGACAGGGACTCGGCCGGTGCCGAGGCGGCGGCGGCGGAAGTCGGCGGCTCCAGCTGGGTGGTCGACCTGCTCGATCCGGATGCGGTCGCCGATGACAAGCTGGCCGAGGCGCTGAACGGGGTGGACATCCTGGTCAACAATGCCGGGATCCAGCACATCAGCCCGATCCAGGACTTCGATCCGGCCGCGTTCCGCCGGATCATGGCCCTGATGCTGGAGGTCCCGTTCCTGCTGGTCCGCGCGGCACTGCCGAAGATGTATGCGCGGGGGTTCGGGCGGATCATCAACGTCTCCTCGGTGCACGGGCTGCGCGCCTCCCCGTTCAAGTCCGCCTACGTGACCGCCAAGCACGGGCTCGAGGGGCTGTCCAAGGTCACCGCGCTCGAGGGCGGCGAGCACGGGGTGACCAGCAATTGCGTCAACCCCGGCTACGTCCGGACCCCGCTGGTGGAGAAACAGCTGGCCGACCAGGCCCGGGTCCATTCCATCCCCGAGGCCGAGGTGCTGGCCAGGATCATGCTGACCGAAAGCGCCATCAAGCGCCTGGTCGAGCCCCACGAGGTTGCCTCGTTGGTGGCCTGGCTGGCCAGCGACGAGGCGGCCATGGTGACCGGTGCAAGCCACGCAATGGATGGAGGCTGGTCGGCCCGTTAGCTTGCGGCCCTACCCACTGGGCGGCGCTTGCACCGGGCGAGCACTTCTTGTTCCGGCCAGGTGCCGGTCACGGGCCCGGCAACCTGCTAGATCACCCGCGGAGCCTTGGCCAGGTTCGCCTCCAGCTCCGCCACGTTCTGCCGCACCGCGTAGGCGGGGCGGTCACGCTCCACCCGCCAGCTTTCGGCCAGCGGGCCGATCTGCACGTTGCCGAAGCCGAACTCGTCGTAAAGCCGGGTGACCAGCGCCGCGGCGGCCTCGTGGTCGCTGGCCGTGGCCAGCGCCCGGCGGTTCTCGGTGCCGGCCGGGGAGCCTTCGGTGGTGATGTCCGCCGCGAGAATGTGGTTGAAGCCCTTGGCGACCTTCGAAGTTGCCAGGTGTTCCTGGACCAGGCCCGAGGTCGTGGCCTCGCCCCGATCCAGCGCGTTGATGCGGCCGTCCCGCTCCCAGTAATAGTTGATCGTGTCGATCACGACCTTGCCCGCCAGCGCTTCGGCGGGAAGCGCCTGGTAGTTCTTCAGCGGGATGGTGACCACGGCGAAGTCGGCCGCCGCCCCGGCCTCGGCTGCGGTGGCGGCACGCGCATGCGGCCCCAATTCGGCCACCGGTTCCGCGAGGGTTTCGGGCCCGCGCGAATTGCCGATGACCACGTCGTACCCCAGCTGCACGGCCCTGCGTGCGATCTGCGATCCAATATGTCCTGCTCCGATGGTTCCGATCGTTGTCATGCTGTTGTCAACATGGCTGCGGGCCGGTGCATTCCATTCTTCCGGCACGTTAAGCGCCCGCCCGGCTCTGGTCGGGCTCTGGGTGCACGGGCAGAATTGACCCCATGAACAACACAGTGCAGGACACCCGGTGGGAAACCCATCCGGTCACCCCCGACCGCTTCGAGGACTTCGCCGACGTCATCAACCCGACCCGGAGGGAACCCCACTGCTGGTGCCTCTCGCATCGCCTGCGCGTCAAGGACATCGGGGAACTCGGCGAAGGCAACCGCGAAACGGCCATGCGCAAACTCTGCGAGCGGGACAACCCGCCCGGGGTGATCACCTACCGCGACGGCGAGCCCGTCGGGTGGTGCAGCATCGGCCCGCGCGCCGAAATCCCGCGCCTGGTGGCCTCCAAGCTCATCCGGCCCGTGGATGCGGTTCCGGTGTGGAGCATCATCTGCGTGGTGGTGCGCAGCGGCCACCGCAGGCAGGGCGTCACCGAGCACCTGCTCGACGGTGCCGTCGCCCATGCGGCCTCCCGCGGGGCACCGGCCATCGAGGCCCACCCCGTGGACCCGGACGGAAGGATGGACACCACGATGGCGTTCGTCGGCACCCGGGCGATGTTCGAGCGGGCCGGCTTCCGCGTCATCGGCACCACCGACGCGGTGGCCAGCAGGATGCCGCGGTTGGTCATGCGCCGCGACCTCTGACGCTGATTCCTGGCCAGGCCAACGTTTAGGTCAGCGACCAGGAACGCTTGGACAGCCCGAACCAGAAGCCGTCGATCGCGGTCTTGGCCTTGATGCCTCCCGAGGCATATGCCGCGCCCAAGGCGACGTAGAGCGGCGCCCAGTGCTCGGAGCGCGGATGTGCCTCGCGGGCGGCCGGTGCCTTGTGCAGGAAATCGAGGATGGAATCCACGTCCCCGCGGGCCATGGCTTCCTCCGCCCACTGGTCGAACTCGCTCGAGGCCGTCGGCGGGGAGGTGTCAGGACCTGCAGCCGGATTGAACCAGCGCAGGTTGTGCGTGGTGAAGCCCGAACCGATGATCATGGTGCCGCGCTCGCGCAGCGGGGCGAGCGACTGGCCCAAGGCAAAGAGGCCCTGCGGGTCCAGCGTGGGCATCGACATCTGCACCACCGGCACGTCGGCATCGGGGAACATTTCCTTCAGCGGTACATAGGCACCGTGGTCCAGACCGCGCGTCTCGTCGCGTTCCACGTGGTGGCCGTGGTTGCCGGTCAGCCGGGCGACCTCGTCGGCCAGCTCCGGTGCCATCGGTGCGTCGTAGCGCACATCGTAGTAGTGCTGCGGGAAGCCCCGGAAGTCATAGACGAGTTCCTGCTTGCGGTGGGTGGCGCTCAGCGTCACCGGTGCGTTCTCCCAGTGCGCGGAGACCATCAGGATGTCCTTGGGCTTTTCCATGGTTCCCGACCAGGCCGCAAGCTCGGCGGTCCAGGTGGCGTCGTCGGCGAGCGGCGGTGCGCCATGGGAGAGGAAGAGCACCGGAGGGAGGTCGGCTGCAGTAGTCATGGGACCATTCTAAACCAGATTAGTTGACGCTTCAAGCTTTTTCCGCTGGTAGTTGCCGTGCCTTACGCCCAGGCGGGCCTCGAGACGGGAAGGCCCCGGCGGTTCCTTTGAACCGCCGGGACCTTCACCCGTTGGGTGCGCCCCTAGAACGGGTAGGGTGCGATCTCCGGACGCATGGTCAGCCACTGCGTCTCGGTGAACGCCTCCATGTTGGCCGCCGCCCCGCCGATGCGTCCGCCGTTGCCGGAGTCCTTGACCCCGCCGAACGGCGAGTTGGGCTCGTCGGAGACGGTCTGCTCATTGATGTGGACCTTGCCGGATTGAACCCTGTCGGCGATCTTCATGGCCATGCCCACGTCCCCGAGGATGGACACCGAGAGCCCGTAGTCCGAGTCGTTGGCCATCTCAATCGCTTCGTCGATGGTGGAGAAGCTGCGCACCGGGGCGACCGGCCCAAAGATCTCCTCCTTCCACGCAGCGTGCTCCGGGTCCAGGTCCGCCAGCACGGTGGGCGGGTAAAACCAGCCCTCCCCGCGGCTTCCGCCGGCGGCCAGCCGCGCACCGCCGGCGACTGCCGCCTGCACCATGGAATCGATCCGCTCCAGCTGCCGCCCGTCGATGACCGGCCCGATCGCCACGGTTCCGGACTTCGGATCTCCCATCGGCAGGTTCTTCGCCTTTTCGGCCAAGGCCGCCACATAGTCCTCGTAGATGTCCCGGTGCACGATATGCCGGCCGGTGGCCATGCAGATTTGGCCCTGGTGCATGAAAGAGCCGAATGCCGCCGCGGAGGCGGCCTTGGCCAGGTCGGCACCGGGCAGCACGATCATGGCGCTGTTGCCTCCCAGCTCGAGGTGGGCGCGCTTGAGCAGCCGGGCGGCGCTCTCGCCGATCTTGCGTCCGGCGGCGGTGGAACCGGTGAACGCGATGACCCGGACCTCGGGGGCCTCGACCACTGCTGCGCCGACCTCCGCTCCGCCGGGAAGCAGGTGCAGCAGGCCCTCGGGCAGGCCCGCCTCCTCGAAAATCCGCATGATTGACACGCCGGCGCAGACCGAGGTGCGTGGGTCCGGCTTGAGCAGCACGGCGTTGCCCAGGGCCAGTGCCGGTGCGACGGCACGAATGCCCAGGATCAGCGGGAAGTTGAACGGTGCGATCACGGACACGACACCCACGGGGCGACGCCGGGCAAAGGACCAGCGGTCCTCGTTGGTGGTCAGCACGTCGCCGGCGGGCAGCGACGGGAGTGCGGAGGCCTCGTAGCATTCGTTGGCCGCGGTGTGCGTCTCCAGAGCCGCCTTGGCGGGAATGCCGCCGGACTCGCGCACCAGCCAGTCATTGATCTCCTCGGCGTGCTCTTCCCACAGCAGCCCCGCCTTGCGCAGCACCGCTGCCCGCTCCTCGGGCTTCTTCGCCGCCCAGGCGACCTGCGCCTTGGCCGCAGCGGTGGAGGCACGCAACACGTCCTCGGCCGAGGCCACCCCGAGTACACCCAGGACGTTTCCGGTGGCCGGCTCCACAACGTCCTGGGTGCCGGCACCGCCGGCAACCCAGCCGTTGATGTTGATCTTCGAGTTCCAGAGTGATTCTTCAAGCAGTGGCACTTTGTGGTTCCTTTTCTGGTGGACCGGCATGCGGTGTTTCCGCGTGGGGCGCGACCGCGGGACGTGGAATCCTGGCCTTTGGCGCCGACCTTCGGCTCTGCCCCCGCTCGTCATCTGCCCCATGTCCACGCTAGGCCAGAACCACGCATCAGTCCACCGAATGTACGCGCAATTGCCCATCGATCACTTCGATAGAGTTGGCGCATGAGCCTGGACCTGAATCTCTTGCGGACCTTCCTGGAAATCTACGCGGCAAAAAGCGTCACCCGTGCAGCCGAGGAGCTCTCGCTCACCCAACCGACGGTCTCGCATTCCCTGGCGCGGCTGCGCACGCAATTGGGCGACCCGCTCTTTGTCCGCGGGCCCCGCGGACTCGTTCCGACCAACCGCGCCCATGAGCTGTTCCAGGTCTTCCGCTCCTCGGTGGACGCCATCGACGGAGCCATCGATTCCAGCGCGGCCTTCGACCCGTCCACCACCGTGCGAACCTTCCGGATCTGCCTGTCCGACATCGGCGAGGTCATTTTCCTCCCCTCGATCATGCGGCACTTCGGCACCCTTGCGCCGCACGCCAGCCTGGAATCGGTCCCCATGAACGTGGAACGGATACCGCATTGGCTCGCCCACGGGCAGGTCGATGCCGCGCTGACGTCGCTGGTGCTTGGCGGAGGGGCCCGGCGCGAGGGCGTGATCAAGGACCGCTATGTCTGCCTGTTGCCGCGCAGCATGGCGCCGAAGCAGGCCAAGCTCTCCGACAAGCAGTTTGACGCACTGAACTTCGTGACCATCGATCCGACCGCGGGCCACGGGCAGATCGAGGAAAGGCTGGCCGATTCGGGGATCCGGTTGCGCACCGCCCTGCGTGTGCATCATTTTTCCGCGTTGCCCTCGGTGCTGCTGGAAGGCTCGCTGGCCGCCGTCGTTCCGCTGGAAATCGCCGAGAGATTCTGCCGGCATTGGCCGCTGGAACACCGCGAGCTTCCGGTGGACAGCCCCGCCTTTTCCGTGGACGTCTACACCGACCACAAGATCGCTGCCAGCGGGCCGGCGCTCTGGTTCCGCGAGTTGGTGCGCGAGTCGTTGCGCGACATGCCCTCGGCGCTCGGTCCCGCAACGGACTGAGCGGGCCGCGGTTCCGGCCGGGCCACGCCCCGGACACCCGGCGCAGCGGAAAGGGCGTGCACCGGGTTCCGCACCCACGGATTCCGGGCGCACGCCCCCTCACTCATTGCCCCGGGAGAACCGCTATACCGAGTGCTTCTCCAACACCGGCTCGGCAACATCCTGCCCGGCCGGCTTGGGGATGATGGCCACGGCGAGCATGCCGAGCAACGCCGCCCCGGCGAAGAGGTAGAAGCCCCAGGGGTAGGCGTGGCCGCTGGCCACCAGCAGGCCGGTCAGGCCGGGCCCGGCGATGGCCCCCAGGCGTCCCACACCCGCCACCATGCCCATCCCGGTGCCCACCACGTGTTTGGGGTAGATGTAGCCGACAAAACCGTAGACCAGCACCTGCGCACAGAAGACGAAGAAGCCGGTCACCAGGACCACGCCGTTGAGCAGCAACTGGCTTTCCATCCGGATGCTTAGCAACGCCAGCAGCACCGCGGCCGAGGTGAACCAGAACATCGTGGTGCCCTTGACGCCGCGCTTGTCCGCGATGCGGCCTCCGAGCAGCAACCCGGCGATCGCGCCGACGTTGAGGATCAGCAGCAGCACCAGGGAATCCGCAACGTTGTATCCGGCGCCGCGCATCAGCTGCGGCAGCCAGGTGTTCAGCCCGTAGACAAGCAACAGGCCCATGAAGGCCGCGACCCACAGGCCGATGGTCGAGCGGGCAAGCCCTCCGGTGAACAGCATCAGCATCCCGGTCTTGGGTGCCGGGGTGCCGACCTGGGTGATGCCCACGGCGTGGGTCTCGGGCAGCTTGGCCCACATGAACGGGAGCACCACCAGACCCAGGGCACCGCCGATGTAGAAGAGCAGGTGCCAGTCGGCGTGGGCGAGGATCGCGAAGAGCGAGGCGGCCACGGCGCCGACGTGGTAACCGGTCATGGTGATGGTCGCGGAGTGCGCGCGGGCGTTGGAGGCCGCGGCTTCCTGCATCATGGTGATGGCCACGGGCATGCATGCGCCCATGCCTAGGCCCGCGATCATGCGCACCGTGGCCAGAAGGGCAATGGTGGGCATCAACGGGAAGAGGATGGTGAAGATCGAGAAGATCAGCACGCAGGCCATCAGCGGGTTGCGGCGTCCGTATCGGTCCGAGATCGGGCCGATCAGCACGGCTCCGGCACCGACGCCAACCAACGAAATCGTGGCGATGAAGGTCGCGTCAAGCGCGGTGATCCCGGCGTACGCGGTATCGATCAGCTGGGGAATCGAAGCGGAGAGGGCGACGATGTCGAAGCCCTCGAAGACGACCGTCAGCCAGCACAGGGCAACGATCCATTTATTGCGAGTGGATTTCATGGAGTGTGTGGAACCTTAGGTCAAGATGTTCGGGAACCACGAGATCTATGGCACCCATCACCCCCCAGTGTGCCTAAGCTCGCATTATCTTGTCCAATAGATGCGGCGTGCACCACACATAGATAAAATCTATGTGCCCATGGAACTGGACACGGACGGAGCGGTCCGGAGGCGGTGCGGCGGAAGACCGGTAAACGCGTAAGCACCTGCATGGGATGACTCAGAGCCCCCAGTCCCGTGCATGCTCCAGCGCATGCTCCACGTCCGAGGCCTGCAGCTTCCGGTAGAGGCTGCGCATCTGGGTCTTGACGGTGTTTTCCGACCGGTAGTCCGCCACGGCAATCTGGCGCCGGGTCATCCCCTCGCGCAATTGCCGCAGCACCTCCTGCTCGCGCGCGGTGAGCACCGGGCGCCTGGGCAACGGTGCGGGAGCAAGATCCAGCGCGTAACCCAGTCGCTGGAATTCCTCGGGCCCAAGCTGCAGGGCCCGGCCCACCTCGGACCACCCGGGAATCAGGCCCAGGATCGAAATTTCGTAAAGCGCCCCCGCGTCCCGGTGCAGCCCCCGCACACGTTGCAAAGCCTGCGGGGTCGGGCCCTCCGGGTTCCGGGCGGCAAGATCCAGGTACAGCGCAAGGTTTCCCCGCCGGCGCAGTCCTCCGGTGAGCGGGACGTCCTGCAGGGCAGCCAGCGCCGCGTCGGGATTCCCGTTGAGCAGGTGTCCGAGTGCCAGCAACAGCGGATCCCGCTGTTCGGTCCCGATTCCGGTTCCGGAGCGCATGCCGCCACGATCCAGGATTTCGGCCAGCATGAGCGTATCGCTGAACAATCTCTTCGCCAGCGGCGAGGCCGAGGCATAGCGGCGTTCCTCGCGCAGCGAGGAGACCATCGCCCGCGCCGCATCCGAGGTCCCTGCATTGATTTTCCGCAGCGCCAGCAACTGGGCATGCGCTGCCCAGAATTCATCGTTGTCCGGCTTCGGAGGCAGGGAGCCCATCAATTCCTCGAAGCCCGCATAGTCGAGTCGGGCCAGCGCCAGGTAGGCGCGGGCCAGCGCGGCCGTTCGTTCGACCATTGCCCGGCCCCAGCCGACGTCCCCGATGGCGGCGTCGTGCTCGGCCAGCCAGCGCTCCGTGGCGGCACCGTCGCCTTCCAGGATATTGACCAGCGCCAGCTTGCCGGCCACGTCCGCCAGCAGGAACGCCTTGCCCGAGACCCGTGCCCAGTGGAAGCCGCGTTCGTAGGCCTGGCGTGCCCGGACGTCAAGGCCGGCCAGCTGCAGGGAGATGCCGGCCTGCAATTCGATCCAAGAGACCAGTGCCGAGTTGAGCTTCCGGGTGTCCAGGGCCCGGTGCAGCGCCTCGATCAGGCGCTTGGCAGCGTGGGCCGCTTCCGGGTAAAGCCCCTCCAGCCGCAGGTGGGCCGTCTCCAGCAGGCCCACGGTCAGGGCATGGGTGTTGGGTTTGGCGTAGAGCCGCTGGGTGTCGCGATGCAAGCGCTGGGCCGTTTGGTTGGTGGCGTAGTCGGGCTCGAAACCCGGCAGCTGAAGGGCCATCCCGTCACGGTCGGCCTGGCCCAGGAACCGCAGGCCCATGTGCATGTAGCCGGTCTGCGCGGCGATGAAGTGCGGGACCTTGGCGGCAACGGCGCCCAAGTGCTGCGGGTTTCCGAGGAAGATGTCCACCCAATGCTCCAGCAGCAGGTTCAGCAGTGCGCTCCAGCTGCGGCTTGCCACGGCCGATTCCACCGCCGCGCCCACCCCGCGGGTCGCGGCCATCGCGTTGACGGCGGCTTGTTCAAGGACGGTGGTCGGTTCGTGTCCGCGCAGCCCGACCCGCTCCACCAGCACCTGCCGCACCATCGCCGGCATCATCCAGCCGCCGCGGCCGTCCCCCTGCACCAGGCCCGCCTCGACGAGTTCCTCCAGGGTGTGCACCACCGGGGAAAATTCCCCGTAGAAGGCCTCGACGGTGCGCCTGTCGAATGCGGGCAGGAATCCGGCCTCGGATAACGCCCCCTCGGGGTCGCGGTGGGCCAGCCAGGGCGCCAGGCCGCTGCGAATGATCTGCAGTGCGCGGGCCTCTGCCTTCGGGTGGGCCGCAAGGGCCTGGGCCGCCGCAAGCCACCCGCCGGAGAGCTCGTGGATGCCCTGGGCCTCGCCGGCGGCGGCACGGGCTCCCGGTCCAACCAGCCGAGCAGTCTCCCGGGCATCGAGCAGCAGGTCGCGGTGCCTTGCCACCAGGCACTGGGTTCGGGAAGACAGGTCCCAGAGGGAGGCGTCCGGTGCCAGGATGACGGCCAGGTGCAGCGTGGCATCCGCACGAAGCCGATGAATCAGCAGGTCCGTTTCGGTGGCTTCGTCGAGGCCCCCGCCGGACCAATCCAGCACTTCTCCCACCCGGTTGCCGAGCCACGAGCGCGCAAAGAATGTGCGGCCGGTGCCGACCGCGGAGCGGATGAACAGCAACCTGCAGGTTCCGTCGTCCCAGGCCAAGAACCTGGCCATGGTTGGATGAACGTCCCTCCGGATGGGTGCGATCCCCATGCCACCCTCCCCTTGCACTCGTCACATTCCCTGGTGCGCCCACGCGGCAGCTGCACTCGATGTTCCAGCATGCCGCCCATGCCACAGGGCGACGGGCAATTTGATACCTCATCCTAAGCGAAGGTTCCCCGTTTTGACCCTCTACGGCAGCATGGCCAAGGCCCCCTCCGCGGGGGCCGCACCCCCGCCATCCACCGCGGCACCGTGCTTCCCAGCAGGTGCCGGGCCCAACCGGTGCGCGCACGACACTGTCCGGTCGGACACATGGACCTACCTTGGCGCCCCCGGCCACCTAGAATTGGGCAGAATCCCCTTCCGCCTCGCACCAGGTGCCACACCCCACGCCTCCTGCAACCGGCCGTACCCGCCGGGCCGGTGCCACCTTGCCGCAACCTTTCTGAACGGAAATTCGCTATGCCTTCCCTGCCCGCCACCGCAAAAGCCGCGCCGACACCGCTCGAACGACAGTCGGTGCTGCGCACGCTGCGCTCCCCGCGGTTGCTGGGCGTCGAGATCCTCGGAGGGCTGGTGGTGGCGCTCGCGCTGATTCCCGAGGCGATCGCGTTCTCCATCATCGCCGGGGTCGACCCACGAGTGGGATTGTTCTCCGCCTTCACCATGGCGGTGACCATCGCGGTCGTCGGCGGACGGCCGGCGATGATCTCGGCTGCCACCGGTGCCGTGGCACTGGTGATTGCGCCGCTGGTAGCAAGCCATGGCGTGAATTACCTGGTCGCCGCGATCCTGCTGGCGGGCGTCTTCCAGGTGCTGCTGGCGGTGCTCGGCGTGGCCAAGCTGATGCGGTTCATCCCCCGCCAGGTCATGGTCGGATTCGTGAACGCGCTGGCGATCCTGGTGTTCGTGGCGCAGTTGCCCGAGCTCATGAACGTGCCCTGGCTGGTCTATCCGCTGCTGGGACTGGCCCTGCTGATCGTCTTCGGGTTGCCGCGGATCACCACAAAGGTCCCGGCCCCGCTGGTGGCGATCGTGGTGCTCACACTCATCACGGTCTTCGCTTCCCTCACGGTCCCGACGGTGGGAGACAAGGGCGAGCTGCCCTCCAGCCTGCCGGGGTTGTTCTTCCCGCAGATCCCGTGGACCTTCGAAACCGTCCAGGTCATCGCCCCCTATGCCCTCGCGGTGGCCTTCGTGGGGCTGCTCGAATCCCTGCTGACGGCCAAGCTGGTCGACGACGTGACCGACACCCGCTCGAACAAGACCCGCGAGGCCTGGGGCCAGGGCGTGGCGAACCTGGTGACAGGTTTCTTCGGCGGCATGGGCGGGTGCGCGATGATCGGCCAGACCATGATCAACGTGAAGGCCTCCGGTGCCAGGACGCGGATCTCCACGTTCCTGGCCGGCGCCTTCCTGTTGGTGCTGGTGGTGGCCTTCGGCGACGTGGTGGCGCTGATCCCCATGGTCGCGCTGGTGGCCGTGATGGTCTTTGTGTCGTGGGCGACCTTCGACTGGCACAGCATCCGTCCCTCCACGCTGCGCCGGATGCCCAAGAGCGAAAACGCGGTCATGCTCATCACGGTGCTGGCCACGGTCTTCTCCCACAACCTTGCTATCGGGGTGGGCGCGGGGGTGCTGTCGGCGATGGTGCTCTTCGCCCGGCGCGTCGCGCACTTCGTCACTGTCACCCGCACCGTGGATGCCACGGGTGAAACCGCCACCTACACCGTCAACGGCGAGCTGTTCTTTGCCTCGTCCAACGATTTGTACACTCAGTTCGAGTACGCACTGGACCCGGGCCACGTCGTCATCGACATGCATGCCTCCCACCTTTGGGACATCTCGACGCTTGCCGCGCTCGAGGCGATCACCGCCAAGTACGCTGCCGCCGGCAAGACGGCCGAGATCACCGGGCTGAACGAAGCCAGCGCGGCCATGCACCAACGGATGGCCGGTCATTTGGGCTGATTGCCCCGATTCCTATCCGGGTACACAAGCCCAACGGTATGCATGTGTCACGAATGTTGGCGAAGCGAGCGAGACGCTCGGTGTGACCGAACGACCCGTGCGCGCCCTGATCCAACAAGGCAAACTCAAGGCGCAGAAGGTCGGGCGCACTTGGCAGATCGATGATCTTCAGCTCCGCCGGGCCGAGCGCCGGCCGCTATCCGAACATTCGCGGCTGGTCCTGTCGAGGGCACTGCACAACCGCAGCCTCACCGGGTTGTCGGGCCAGGACCGCAAGCGCACGGCCAAGCGCATTGCCGAACAGCAGGCCTCCGACAACCCTGCGGCGTTGCTCATCGACTGGTGGGGTGGCAAGCATTCCTGCCCATTGAACTTCGGCACCAATCTCGTCGAACACGCCCTCGCTGGACACTCTGCCCACGTCTTCGAGTCCCTGCACGGGACGCGACATGAGTACCTTCGCAAGCCGGAGGATCTGGCGGATGTGGCATCCTCCGAACGCCTTATCCAACGATTCACCCAGGCCGAACTGGCGGACAAGGCCCAAGTATCCTTGGCGGATCTGAAAATGATCGAACGCGCGATACGTCTGCCGTCGCCCACGCCAAGTCGCAGAATTCTCCGCATCTTGAGTATCGAACCGACGGCCTTGCCGACTTTGGCGGTCGTCGGCCGCAATGTCGAGAAGGCATCGCGGGCCAACTGACCTTCCGTCAATCCACTGCGTCCCACCCGCAGGCATCTCCGATGCGCGCCAGCGCATAGTCCCAGTTGACCTGTTCCTGTTCCAACCGGATCCGCTGCCCGTGCATGCCCGAGACCAGTTCGCCGAAGAGCCGGGCCTCGGCCGCATCCAGGTGGACCAGGGTCCCCTTCGACGGGCTGGTCTCGACGCCCCAGAATCCGCGGTGGTCCATCAGCGTTTCTTTGTCCATCAAGACGCTGCGCACATGTGGGTGGTGCGAACGCAGCTGGTTCAAGATGGCAAAGCCGTGCGTGTCCAAGTCTCCCCAATAAACGACGTCGCAGCCGCCCACCCACCCGGCGGCACCCAGCCCGCTGAACCCGTAACCGCCCCCGAAGACGATGAGCGTGCCAGGCATCAACGGCAGCGCCAGGAAGTTCGTCTTGTTCTCCGTGACGATCACCCTCTGTACCGGCAGAGCCAGGTTTTCGAAGGCCTCGGCGGGTATTTCCACGTCCTCGGCCCCGCCCGGCGCGTTCAGGATTCCGGGCAGGGCGCGCATGCGCACGGTGTCGGGCTCGGTCGTAAAGCAGTGCCGCGCCCTGAACGACTTCATCGAGGAGCTGCGCGGGGCCTGCATGCCGGTGAGGACCGCGGCCATGTCGTCGATGGACCGCACGTGCTTCTCCACGAACTTGGTGTGCACGCCGCCAAGGGCCAGCTGGCGCACGTAGATGCCCGGTTCCGGGTTTTCCGCCAGCCAGCGGGCGACCCGTGCCACGACGAGGGCTTCGGGGCCCAGCTCCAGCAGCTGGAACGGCTTGGCCAGCACCCACGGGCGAAGGCCTGGTTCTGCTGCTTCGAGCTGCGCTGCCAGTTTCAGGAATGCCGCCGCGTCCCTACCCTTGCCCGAGAAGGCTATCTCGTCCTCGACGGCATCAAAACGGGCGGCCTGCGGGACATCGTTCGCCCCGACGCTCTGGTGCCCGATGCTCCGGGTCTCCAGGCGGTAGTGCCCGGCCCCGGCATGCAGTTCCCGGGCCCAGCCCCGCACCTCGGCAAAGCGCTGGCGCAATTCCCCGGCAGTCGGCGCCTTCAGCGGGCGCCGGCGCGGGTAGGTGCCGGCGGGTTCCAGCAGCTCGCGCAGCATGTCCCCGCGGTCCCAGGACTTCAGGCACGCGGCCCGCAACCCCGCCGTGTCCGTCCAGCCCGAAGCCCTAGTTGCCACGAAGTTCCTTCTGGGCCCGGTATTCCTCGATGCTCATGTTCCGCAGGTGCGATGCCTGCCCGGAGGGGTTGTCGACAAACCCGACGTGCGCCACGAACGGCTCGATCACGTGGATTTTCTGCAGCGGGGTGACGATCAGCAGCTGCAGTTTCATCTGCTGAAAAAGTTCCAACCCGTAGCGGGCCGACTCGTCCGAGCCCCGGCCGAAGGCCTCGTCGATCACCACGAACCTGAAGTTCCGCTTGGCCTCGGTCTTGCCTGACTTGCGCCCGCCGAGCCCGAACTGGAAGGCCAGCGCCGCGGCGAGGATCGTGTAGGCAAGCTTCTCCTTCTGCCCGCCGGATTTGCCGCCCGAATCGGTGAAATGCTCGAATTCCTCGCCCGTCTCGCTCCAGCGCTCGGAGGCGCTGAAGGTGAACCAATTGCGCACGTCGGTGACCTTCGCCGTCCACCGTTGGTCCAGGCTGGTCAGCCCGTCGCGGCCGCGGAAGCGCTCCACCAGCTTCGAGACCTGCGCGAACTTCAGCTCCGAATACTGCTCGGACTCCCCCAGCGTCCCTTCGGAACAGGAGCGCAAATCCATGATGAACTCCCTGATTTCCGGATCGGTGGACTGGTCGTGCTCCAGCTGGATGTGCCTGCCGGCGTTGTAGTCGATCTGCGCGAGGGACGCGTTGATCTGGGCGATGCGCCCGCTGATGTCGGTCTTGCGCGCATCGAGGAAGGCGTTGAACGCAACGATCTCGTTGATGGTGTTCTGGTTCAGCGCCTCCTTGAAACGGGTGGCGAAGCGCGGCAGGTCGTCCTTCTGGAGCTTCTCGAGCAGTGCGACGAATTCCCCGGCGGCCTGGAGCGAGTTGTCGATGTCCGTGCATTCCCCGGGATACTTGGCCCTGAACTCCGACATCCTGTTCAGCGTGTTTTCCCCGGCCCTGATCACCTGCCGGTTGAGCCCATCGATGCGGGTGGTCAGCTGCTCGCGCACCGTTCGCTCGGTGGTCGTGGTGTTGCGGTAGCTCAGTTCTGCATCGCCCAGCGCTTCGGTGGTCAATCGCGCCAGCTGTGCCAGGACCCCGGTGTCGCTGCTGGCCGGGGTTTCGGCCAGGGACTCGCGGCATCCGGCAATCGCCACTTCGATGTCCTCGAGGGCTTGCTTGTTCCGTCCACCCCGGTCGATCAGCACCTCCGACTGGTCCTGCAGCTTCTTCAGGCCCAGCACCAGCCCCGCTTCCTTGGTGGCCAACAGCGACAGCTGGTCGTTGGCGCCGGACAACTCCCGGTGTTCGGCCTCGAGCCCGCCGATCGTTCGTGCGGTGAGCTGCCAGCTGATCTCGGAGAAAGACTCCACGCCCTGCACGGTGCCCACCGCGCGCTGGGCCAACCCCAGGTCGCCAAGCTTCTGCAGCAGCGCAGCAACGCGCCGCTCGAATCCCAGGCGCCTGGCCGTGGTCTCCTCCATGAGCCGGCGGACCATCGCCATCTTTTCGTGGTTGTCCCAGCCAAGCACGAAGTTCCGGCGGTCCCGGCTCGCGGGCCTGTCGTCCTTCTCATGGCGCCCGCCGCCGGTCTTCAGCTGCCCGTTGGGCGTCACCGCCCGCGGGTGGCGGCGGAAATCCTCCAGGGAGTCGCAGCATTGGTGGTCGAATCGCTTGTTCAACTCCGCGGCCAGGTAGGCGCGGAAATGCGTGCCGGCCTTGATCTCCACTTTCGACGCCAGCGTCCCGGGCCGCTGCTCCACGGCGCGCACGGGTTCCGCATCGACCTTCCGGTAGACCAGCCGCCCGCGCAGGTTGTTCGCATCCACCCAGCTCGACACCGCGGCATAGTGTTCCTGGGGCACCAGCAGCGACAGGGCGAATCCGCGCAGCGTCAGCTCCGCCGCGCTCTCCCACAATTGCTCGCCCGGGCGCACGCGCAGCAGCTCGCCGACGTACGGGAGGACAGCCTCGTCGATGCCGGTCGCCGTACAGAGCCGGTGGCGGATTTCCAGCTGCTCGCGCGGCAGCAGGTTGGCTCGCGCCTGCAAGGACGCGTGTTCTTCCTTGAGCGAGGCTTCCTCCGTGGCGGCCTCGCGCACCTGGCCCAGCAGCTCGCCGTGGTCCTGGTTCAGTGCCGCCGTTTCGTCCGCCAGCCGTGCGGTGGTTGCCGGCAGCGCCGCGACGTTGGCATCAAAATCGACCTGGTCGCGCACCTCGGCAAGCTCCAGCAACGCGGCCGAAGCACCGTAGCCGGCGGCCTTGGTTTTCTGTCGTTCCTGTGCGGCACGCGCCGCAAGGATCTCCGAATCGATGGCGGCAAGCCTCCCGCCGCCCTGCGTACGGATGTCCTCGCGGATCACGGCCAATTGCTCCTGGGCCGTGGCCGCCTGCGCCTTCTTGGCCTCCGATTCGCGGGCAAGCCGCTGTGCGGTGCGCCCAAGCTCCGCCTGGTGCTGCAGGCTGAGCTCCAGCTGCCTGGACATGAACCACGGGGTCAGCTCGTCGCGCAGCGCGCGGCTGGTTCTCTCCTGCGAATCCAACTCGCGGTGCCGCTGTGAGTGTTCGCGCACCGGGACGAGCATCTCGATCTGGTCCTTGGCCCGGCGCACCGCGTCGTGCGCCTTCTTCAAATCGTCGAAGTGCAGGATCAGGTTCTTGAGCCGCTCTGCCACGTCATCGTCGTCGAGCATGTTGGTGCGCACGAAGCTGGTGATGTTCTCCACCTGCTTCATCGACACCGTGCGGTGGAACAGGTCCATGGCCTGGGACCCGGTGATCCCGAACTGGCGCTTGAACTCCGACTCGTAGCTGTCGAAGGTGTCAAAGACCTTCACCCCGTCGGTGCCGCGCAGCCGCCGCTTGAGCTTGAGCGGGTCCCCGCCGAAGTTCGCAAAATCCCCGGTGATCGATTGGTCGGATTCGGCAAGCGAGTAGAAGCGGTTGGGCTGGCCCGCCTCCTGCGTGGCCCACAACGTCAGCGCGAGGGTGACGGCCTTGTCCATTTCCGCGTTGCCGAACACGCCCAGCACCACGGTGTAGGAGCCGGGCTTGCGCAGCGCGACCGGCTTGGAGGATTCACCGCCGCCGCGTTCGGACTTGTGGAAGCCGCGCACATAGGACATGAGGGACCGTTCCTTCTTCTGCGCGCCGGCGGCCTTGTTGAATTCGATCCGGTGCGCCGGCAGCAGCAGCGTGGTGATCGCATCGACCACGGTCGACTTGCCCGAGCCGATGTCCCCGGTGAGCAGCGAGTTCTTCCCGTCCAGGATGAAGCGGCGGACCTCCCCGTCGAAGGTGCCCCAGTTCAGGATCTCGAGCCGGCGCAGGCGGAATCCGGGCTCCAGGCCCTCGAATTCGAAGGCCTCGGCCTGCGGCATCGACGCCCTGGTGACCTTGGGTGTTTCCTTGCTGGCCACCGCATCCACCCCCTGGCCGTTGGGACGCTGCAGCGCTTCGGCAAAGAGCGTCTCCTGCTCCTGCCCGAACAACGAGTCCTGGTCCCCGAAGGCATTCATCTGGTTCATTCCGTTCCTTCCATGGACGTGCGGTAGTCGGCCAACCGCGCGTCGAGCTCGCCCAGCCACTGCGCATCCACGAATGCCTTGATGATCCGTTGGACCTCGTAGTGGTCATCGGTACCGCGCAGCTTGCGCAGGAAGCCCAGCTCGGCGACCTTCTTGATGGAGGTGTTCAGCTGGTCGAACAGGCGCACCTCGTTGCTGGTTTCGGGCATGAACACCGAGACCATCTCCGCGATCTGCTCGCGGGACATCACCAACCGGGTCTCGGAGGTCTGCTGGTCGAACTCGGCCAGCCGCACCCGCAGCAGGGCCAGCAGCAGCGAGACGTGGAAGGTCAGCGGCCTCCGGGCGACCAGCCGCGGCAGCTTGGAGTCCTCCTCCTGGTCCGAGCGCAGGAACGCGTAGCCCTCGATGTCGTCGTGGAAGAGCTCCAGCCCGAGCACCGCGACGTAGTCCCGGGCCGTGGCAATGTTCTCCCCCAGCGCCTGCCACAGCTTGGGATCGGCCTCGCGGTAGACCACGCCCTTGAGCAGGTGGGTGAGCACCAGGGAGAGGGCGTCGGACGCACTCGGGGCGATCGCGCCCGGGTCCACGCCCGCCTCCATCTCGAAGGGCAATGCATCGTCCAGGTTCATTCGGGCCTCACATAGGTTACGTGTTCCACCGTGGCTTCGCGCCGCGCCCCGGTGTTGGTGCTCCAGGAAAGGGTCTGGGTGCGCGAGGCGTCGATGTCCGCCCACGTGGTTTCGGCGGCGATCTGGAAGTAGGTGACGATCTCGGCCAGGCCCTTTTCCAGCGGGTGCGCCTCCAGGACCTGTCCCAGGCTGGCCTGCGGCAGCTGTCCCAACACCTCGTCGATGTTCGCCTGCAGCTCGGCCCGGTCCACATGGAACTGGTCGAAGAGCGCGCTCGAGTCGACCTCGGTGTCCTCGGCGAGCGCCACCGCATCGTCGATGACCACCTGGGTTCCTGGCTTGTAGAGCGGGCGCTCGAAGGGAAGGGTGATCTCCGCCTGCTGCGCCGCGATCTCGGTGACGGTGCCGGACGGCGGGTCGTTGCGCAGGGACAGCGCGTTGGATTCGATGCTGCGGATCAGCTGCATGATGCGCTTGTTCTCCAGGAAGACCTTGTCATCGAGCAGCCTGCGCATCTGCGAGGAGAGCCGGCGCACGGTGCCCTGGGTCTGTTCGACCGCCGGCAGCCAGTCGCGCTGCAGGTTCACGATCTCCCCCACCCCGTCAACGGTCGCCAGCGTGGGTATCTGCGTGGTCTTTTCCAGCAGGTCGGACAGCTCGGCACGCTGCGCCGGGGACATCAGGTAGTCCCAGAACCCCTGGAAGGTGCGTCCCTGCAAGGACCCGGAGATGTCCTCCTGGTTGGTGAAGATCGCATCGAGCAGCTCTCCCTGGCTTCCCTCCCAGGTGGCGATGCGTTCACGGACCTTGCGGTCCAGGTCGCGGAAGTTCGCCTCGACCTCGCGGAAGTCCGAGAGCAGGTCCTGGGCCTGGGCGCGCAGCTGCTGGTAGTGGTCAAGCGCCTCGGGGCCGGTCATCACCGGCATGTCCCCGGCCGCAACGGCCTCGATCTTCGCGTCGATGGCGGCGCGTTCGGCCTCCAGCTGCGCCAGGCGCACTTCGGGATCGGTTTCCGAGCCCTGCACCAGGGTCTTGAGCAGTGCGAAGATGCCGGTGAGCCGCGACTGGGTGGCCACGAACTCCCGCCCCTGCAGCGATTGCACCCAGCGCACCGCGTCCTCGGTGGTCGGGGTCAGATCGAAGATCGGGTCGTCCTGGTTCTCGATGTAGAACTTGCGCAGCCAGGCCTTCTCCGGCGCCGCCCAGTTGTCCAGGTATTCCGCGGCGCTGCGCGGGAACGCTGCATCGCCCTGTTCGTCGCGGACCATGAACAGCACGTCCTCGAGCGCGTCGATCAGCTCGCGGCGCGGGATGTTCCGGCGGTTCGGTTCGATGAAGGCCGCGACGAAGAAGGCGACGAGCAACGGGGCATGGTCGGCGCGCAGCAAGGCCCACCCCGGGTGGTTTTCCCGCAGTCCCTGTATGGCGTAGTAATCCAAGTACCCGGTCCTCGTCCCTCAACGTTCCCGCCGGCGCCCTTCCCGGCCCACCCCATCATCATAGGAAGTCTCGGCCACGATTGGGCCCGCGGCGCGGGATATCAGGCTTTGATCGCGACGAGCGCACTGGACCCTGCACACGTGGTCATGGACATGCAGGCTTCGCACCTCTGGGAGGTCTCGACGCTTGCCGTCCACTCGAATCCAGATACCGTCCGGCGAAAGAGAACTCCAGGATCGATTCGGTCCTTGTTAGCCTCCAATTTTGCGGGCGAACTCCCTCAGGTCGTTGGCGAACAACCCTGGTTGCTCCATGGCCCCGAAGTGGCCTCCGGCCGGATGCTCCGTCCAATGCACCAGTGGGAATCGCCGTTCCATCCAGGCTCTGGGCGACTTGAGGATCTCCTGGGGAAATATTCCAGCGCCGGTTGGGACTGTGACTCTCCCGGCCGTTCCCTGGCCCAATCTCAGTGCCAGGTACTGTTCCCGGTAAAAATGCATGGCGGAGGAGATGGTGTCAGTGAACCAGTACAAGGACAGGTTCGTCAGGAACTGGTCCCAGCTCACCGCGTTCCGGATATCCTTGGCCCCGTCTCGTTCGCAGTCGGTCCACTGGTGGAACTTTTCCAAGACCCAGGCGCACCAACCCACCGGGGAATCGGTGAGCGCAAATCCCAAGGTCTCCGGGCGGGTCTTCTGTATTTCGAAGTAACCCCGGCCGTCGATGGCCTTGAATTCGTTCTCTTCCAGCCGTCTCCGCTCGTGCTCCCGCACCAACGCCATCGGGTCGGGCACATCGGTTGGCGGAATCGGATGGGCAAGCGTCACATGCAACCCCAGGACCCGCTCCGGGTAGAGGGACGCGATATGGGTGGCCATGGGGGTTCCCCGGTCTCCTCCATGCACCATGAACCGCTCGTAGCCCAGTTCCTCCATCAACGCGGCAAGGCGGTGTGCAATGCGGATGGGCGACATCCCGGGTTCGTCGATTCCGGGGGAACCGCCGAACCCCTGCAGCGAGGGGGCCACGACGTGGAAGGATTCCCTGCCTGCCTCGCTGGGTTCCGAGAGCTTCGGGATGACCTCAAGAAATTCAACGACCGAGCCGGGCCAACCGTGAAGAAGCAAGACCGGTGTCGCGTCGGATTCGGCTGACCGGGAGTGCAAGTGGTGAATGGGCAACCCGTCAACGGCTGTCAGGTAGTTCGGAATCGAATTGATCCGTTGTCCTGCGGCCTCGAAGTCAAAGCCATCGCGCAGGTAATCGACCAGGCTTCGCAAATATTCGCGGTCCGTGCCAAAGTCCCAATCGCCCACCCCGAACTGCCGTGGCCACCTGGTCATGGCAATGCGGGACTTGAGTTGCCTTGCTGCCTCGGCGTCAAAAACTAATTTCATGCGGAACTGTCGACACCCAATTTGCCTCTCGTGTGCCGGATGGTGATCCGTCGGCGCTGCTTCCATGCGGATGTGTGCCTGGCTTGATGGCGAATCTTCACGTCTCTGGACGCACCGGACAAGCGCCACCAAGGATTCTGTTTGGGACCACCTGACTCGGGGTTTGCTCTTCGGGCAGCCCGAAAACAAGCTGCCACGGCTCGAACCGGCGTCGTCCGGCAGAAAGCTATCACCGTGCAAAGCCCTGTTGACGAGGCATGCTGCTGTCCTGGCTGGTGCGAGGAATTCCACTTGTTTCGCTAGCGCATGGAAGACCCCAAACAGTTCCACTTGCTTCATCTGCACCCGAAACAGCGGGGCGCCCGGTCCCATTTACCATCAGGCATCCAGGCATGAGGCCGAGATCCTCCGGATTCCCGGGCAGCCTTGGGGGACCGGTGACGGCGTTCGATTCATGACCCGGTCACGGCTTCGCTGTGGAGGAGCTCCTCCCCCGCATCCCGCCATCCGGGGGCTCAAGTTGCGAAGGATGTCCTTGGCCCAGCTGTTGGGCGCCAGCGGACAGGTGCATGGCAGGCTCAGGCGTCGGCTGCGACGAACGCGCTTTCAAGCCAGGCACGCTCCAGGTCGTTGATCGCCCGGCTCGAGGTCTTGTCCTCGGCCAGCGGCACCATCACCGAGACGCCGTCGAAGACCGGGACCCCGTCCTGGATCCCCACGTGGCGCAGCGAGAAGGACTTGGTGCCGATGCGCACCACCGACAGCTGGATCACCATGGTCGGTTGGTAGTACAGCGGACGCAGGTAGTCCAGCTTCAGCGAGGCGACCACGGTCCCGTGCGGGAAGCGCCCGGACTTGCCGCGCGGCTGGGTCCAGCGGAGCCGCGCTTCCTCCATCAACGTGACGATGCGGGCATTGTTCACGTGCCCCAGTGCGTCCTCGTCGGACCAGCGCAATTGCAGTTCGATGTCGACGGGCGCCGCGGTGCCTGCAGGGGTGTTTTCACTCATGAACCCCATTGCACCAGAACCGGGGCAAAGCGCGCAGTTGTTTACGGTCCCGGGTACAACACCCGCTTTTTGCGGCGCCGAGGTGGACCAATTGAGGGCTTGCGGCAACTATGTGCGTCAACACATACTGGTTCCGGGAGCAAACGCTGCGAGGAGACCACCATGCCCACACAACCATACGAAGAATTCGTTGACCCGTTCCGCGCGCAATGGAGCTCCGACGTGAGGGAGTTTTCCAAGGCCCTTGGTGCGCAAATGGACTCGGAAGCCAGTGCCCAGCTCGCATTGGGCCAAGGCCTTGCCGCGGCACGCGAGCCCTCCGGACTCACCCAACCCCAGCTGGCCCAACGCTCCGGAGTCGAGCAGGCGGATATCAGCCGCATCGAACGCGGCATGGGGAACCCCACCCGGGACACCCTGATCAGGCTGGCCGACGCCCTGGACATGCGGCTGGTTCTGCTGCCCAAGGACTGACAAGTCCTATTATGGCCGGAAAAACGCCTGCCCAGACGCTAAAGCAAATCCATAAACGAAGCCGACGAGGTCAGTGCCCTCGGCGGAATTGGTGAGGGGCTCAATTAATCTCATTTCTGATGAAAGCCCCCCTTTTTGACGGCTTTCATCGAGAAATCTGTGCCTCTTGTCAAGCCAATGTAGCTGGGCTAATGAGTACCCAAAAAACGCCAGATCTCGCTTAGTATTGAAACAATATTTGTTCGGCTCGTTTTCATTCCGATTGAGTCCATGGGTCGGCCAACTCTCGCACCGTGTTTTGTCTCCCACACATACTTCCTCGTTGAAAATGAAGAGCATGATTTGAGAAGCAAGAAGGTAATTTATGGGGAACAACAGCCTTTCGGACATATTCAAACTTCTATGGCCCGATTATTCGGCACTTTGGCGCGGCGACTTGAATGGCATCAACGCGCTCATCGTAAGCATCATCATCATCATTTTTGCCGCCCAAGTTATTTACGTCATAGCTAAATGCAGCAAGACCGTTCAGCGAGTGGATGCGGTTTATAGAATCATTCACGACGTAGATTCAGGCAGCCTGCTCGACAAACGTAGCACCATGAAACGACGCGCGACCGAAGGCACTGAGGTCAGCGTTGGCAACAAGACAGCGTTCCATCTCTGGCAAGAGTTTGATGAGACGCTTGTTGAAACCGGCGATCGCTCCGCACTGCGCAATACGGTCGATGCAGACTATTTCTTCAATTCGGAGTCACTTGCCGGCGAAGTCATGCACAACCGAGTCCTTGCGGTCGTTCCTTCCGTGCTGACGGCTATTGGTGTGCTCGGAACATTTATCGGACTAACAACTGGGCTCAACGGCCTTAATTTGAATGCCGACAATGGCGTAGACGAACTCCGTGACGGCATAGATACGCTCATCGGTGGCGCTGCCATTGCCTTCATGACTTCCGTCTGGGGAGTTTTCACGAGCTTGCTTTCCAACATTATCGACAAGCAAGCAGAGCGATGGTTGAGTGCAAGGATCCGAACACTTCAATCAGAGATTGACGGGCTTTTCCAGCGCCAAACGCCGGAGCATTCGCTGATTAACATCATGGACAACACGTACGAAGCCCGTGAGTCGCTCGCTGAACTACATGAGCGTATCGGCAACCGCCTCCAAGAAGCTGTCGGCGCGATGTCGGGTCAAATGCAATCGGCGATTGAGTCTTCGATGGCACCAGCTCTTACCGCATTAGCCAATTCAACATCTCGACAGAACGAAGAAGCTCTCGCCAGCTTGGTGGAAAAGTTTTCTGAGAACATCTATGCAGAGGGCGAAAAACAAGCGGATCAGATGCGTCTCGCCTCGAGCGGGATCAATGAGGCTCTCAACGCCATGAGTACGAATATGGCTACGATCATGGACAGAATCCAAAATGAGTCGAGCAACCAACAGACTGCAAGCGCAAAAGCCTCCGAAGAGTTTCGTGAGCATCTTCGCAGCCTCCACAACCTCAGCACTCAACAGCATCAGCAAACGGAGAAATCTATGGCTGAACTCCTGGGTGCGGTCGAATCGATTTCAACGGCTTTGACTACGTCCAGTACCCACTTGGTCGATGTCTCCAGCCAGTTTGAGGGTTCATCGAGACAGTTTGCCACGGCCACCACTACCTTGGGAACGCAGCTAACAACCTCTGCTCAAAGTATTGAAGCATCATCCAAAAATCATCAGTCAGCTGCGGAAGCAGTTGCCAAGCACGCCACAGAATTTGATCGACTCCGTCAGCTGACAACCGAGGCCGCAGAAAGGCTCGCTGCTGCATCCGCTGAGTCCTCAATTGGTTTCGACGCGCTTCGTAAACACCAATCGTCGTTCCTCGCAGAACTCGAGCAAAAATACGATGCAATGAGTTTGGCAGCCAAGGATTGGATCGATACCTATTCAGAAGTCGTCATAGCGCAGACAGACAACCGCCTGGAAGCTTGGAACACACAGACAACCAGTTTCGCTTCGCACATGCTCCAGATCGCCCAAAACCTATCCAACGTAATCGATGAGTTCGAGGTGAAACGTGCTGCGGTACTCGCGCAAGCAGAAGAGTCGTAGCGATGAGGAGAACCCTTACTGGATCTCATTCTCAGACCTCATGTCTGCACTTTTGGTGGTCTTCATTCTCGCGGTCGTTGCATTGGTATTACAGCTCAACCAGAAGCAATCATCACTAGACGAACAACAAGCTCACTTCAGTCGTCAGATCGGCACGCTGCAAAACGCTGAATCCGTGCGCAAAGCGATGGTCTTGGATATCCAGAAGACGCTCAAGGCCAAAGGCCTCGAAGTCATGGTCAGCGAAGACTCATCGGTCATTAGCATTCCATCAGAACGGCTCGGGTTTCAGGCTTCGTCGTACTCCATTGAAGACTCACATCGGGAGGTTGCGCGCGCAATCGGCTCGGTCCTGTCGGACGCACTTAGGGACGAAAACCGGACGAAGTACTTCGACACGGTGTTCGTCGAAGGACATACTGACAACAGAAATTTCGATGGTCTCGAAGGAACTGGTAACTGGGGATTATCTACGTTTCGGGCAATCTCGCTATGGAACCTTTGGGAAGAAGACCTCCCTAAAGACAACCAGCTGGGGCAACTAGAAAATGCTAATGGGTCTCCCTTGTTTTCTGTGTCTGGTTACGGCGAAACACGACCCATCACTTCCAAACAGACAACCGAAGCCGAACGGTCAACCAACCGGCGCATAGACCTTCGCTTCACCATCGTTCGTCCAAGCGCGCAAGACTTGTTGGATCTTGAAAACAAAGCCAAGCAAGTCGAGGTTCCTTAAATGTTCGGCCCTGTACCTCAGATCCACATTCACGAATGGAAGCCGTCGGCAGCGATTGAATGGCTCGAAGTAACCAGCCGAGCACACAAGATTGAATCGTCTGCTGGTCAAGGCTCCGTGTTCGAGTTAACTCTGCAATTGATCAAAGAGCTGTTAAGAGATGGAAAAGAAGAAGATGTAAGACGTCTGCTGGACCAACGCCGGAACATCCGCGCCCTTCTAACACTTTGGCAAGATCAGAAGGGGTTGGCTAAACAGACTATGCGAGTTTCCTTCATGCGCGCCCTTCGCGAACCAGAAGTTTGGCCGCCTACACGGATGTCCATTAGCCTCCTCATTGGGCTGCATCTCAACCATTTCGATTTCCTCGACGAATGGCAGCCTGGGTTGTTCAATGAGTCACGGGATCTTATTCGTGACGCGTTGAAGGCCTTGTCCAGCAACCCTGGTTCCATAGGTCTAGTCGAGACCGTTCGCCAGGAACCCGACAATTTTCTCTTGATATCGAGTCCTGAGAGTCTCTCTAACGTACTCATCGATAACGAGCAAACGCTCGCTGGATATATGGACGGTTCTGGAGTACACGGCTTTGATGCGGGCCGTTTCGGCGATCTTGTAAGGAACTGGTACTACCTTGAGCAGATTCGACAAGCAGATCCCAAACTTAACCATCCGTTCCTGGGCGAATTGACGTCGCAGGCGGTATCCAAAGCACCGGCTCCTGATGGACGGTACTTCGGGCACCACATCATTGAGGCCATGACCAATAAACCGAGTTCAGAACCAACCCGTTCATGGATCGACACCATCGTCGAGATTGCCGGCGATCCCCGGCTCACCGCGTCCGCACAATGGCATACGTGGTGGCGAAGCGTTACTCACGAGTCGCGCGAACAAATGGTTCGTTGGCTGAGCGCCGAGGACCTACGCCTCTTCTTGGCGGCAGTAGAGCTCTACGGGCGACAAACCGAGAATGACAGGTTGGAAAGGATGTTCCCTGCCCGAAAGAAATTTATCGAAGGTCTCCACAGCCAAGGAATCATCCGAGAGACTCGGCTAATTCTGGGGAATAAAGCCAGCAGAGCAATCCGTCAACATTTGGGTACTGCGCTAAGGACAGATGTTGCACTTCTCGAGAAGCTACATGATACATCCATCATTTACATCGACTGCGGTGATTTCAAAATCATCGAAGGGTCGCACGACTACAGAATGTGGATCTTCATCGGCGGTGAGCTCCCGCTGATCACGGATCGTAAGAAGGGGCAGTACACCGCGAATGAGCTTCGCGAGGACATTCCAGAGCAGCACGGCATCGATCATAGTTGTGGTGCGTACGCACACGTGGGCATAGTCCACAGCGGGTTTTGGCAGCGAAAAGCCCTAGAGTTCATTGCAGAATGGAACATTTCCATTGACGCTGAAAAGGTGCTCACAAAAGAAGACTATAGTGACCTCAGGCGGTCAGGTCTGCCTGTGCCTTACCATCGCTATTCGCTAAGGAACTAGATGCGATTTCGAGATATTCTCCGCCAACGCCGTAGAAAAGCGGATGTGTCAGTAACCAAAGGTCAAGACTTTTCCGTCCGCGTGGATAGCCTAGGGGTCTCGTTCCTGGCCGACCCTGTACGGTTACAAGAATTGCTCAATCCGGATTCTGTCAATGCAGTCTCAGAGCAGCTAGTCATTCTCTGCATGCTTGAAGAAGAAGGTCACGCGCAAGCGGTGTCCAACGGATTCACCATGCCCACCGAAGCAATTACGCGTCTTGACGAGGATAACGCCGTAGCGCTGGGTCTACCACTGCTCTTGCCAGAAACATTCGATACTCAAATCGTCGGACACACGAATACTCAGCGCTTCGCAGTGACCGTTGGAGCCCTTATTAACGGCGTTGAAGAACGTTTCAAACGGACTGGTCCCATTGTAGATTTGGCCTCAGGGGCACGCTATCGGATCAGCTACCCGACTTTGCTCATGATGCAAGCTATCGAAGATCACAGCGTTCTCAGTTTCGATGAAAGAACCGAAACTGAGAATGTCACGCTGGTCGCGCGGCTTCAGCACGCACGAGAAGTCGCAGCTATTGATGGTCGCATCTTCGAAATGCCGCTTCGACACCTCGAAAAATTCAGCACAGTGGTTCCGCAACGAGTCGGCGTCAATGTCGCAATTGAGGAGAGCGGTGAAATTCTGCTTACCCCCGACTTGGGTTCCTTGGGAACAACTGATGACAGCTCGGCATTGAACACTCGGTGGCATCAGATTTCCGATAATGCCGCGACCGGAGTTATTAGGGTGGAAAGTAACCTCGTGCTTCTGGAAGAGGCCGCCATGCGGGGTGTGCGAGAGGTTCGTAGCCATAGAAGGATTCCTGCCGATAGAGCCAAGGAATTTTTGCTTGCGCCAGGTGATTTCCTAAACCCTGAAATTGTCGACGTGGACATCAAATTTGGGCTGCGCGTGAAGGGTATCGGCGCTCTGGCTCCCGTGACTTTTTCTGAAGCATCCGAATCCGGAATCGAATGGTTTGATGAGGTAACAGAGGTATTGCCACCTTCTGTACTGGCTGAACTCCCCACGACTCAAGATGAACTTGAAGACCTAGAAGAACAAATCGAGAGCGCGTATGAACGCAATGAAATCAACATGCCGTTCGACGAGAACATTATTGATATTTCCGACCATGAAGAAGTCTCACGCCAGCTGGATCGAGCTCGACGTCGAGTCCTGGATGCACTCCCCAAACCCATAATCGAAGATGCGGTCAAGGTCGGGGTAATCGTCGAGGAAAGCGATTCGACAGCTTCGAGGCTACGCCGGAAAGCCAACGAATCGAGTCTGCTACAACCTGTCGATTACGATTGTCTGCCCCGCACACCGTTTCCTCACCAGAGGGAGGGGATCGAGTGGATGGCTAAATTGATGCATGCATCCCTGCTCGAGCCTTACGAAAGCCCAGACCGTCTCCAAGGCGCAATCTTGGCTGACGACATGGGCTTGGGGAAGACCTTCATGGCGCTGGTAGCCCTCAAGGAATTTTTGCAAGCACAGCAGCAATTACTCGGTGAGGTACTCCCGACTTTGGTGGTCTTGCCACTTACCTTGATCGAAAACTGGGAGGAGGAAATCGAGAAATCTTTTACAGCAGTCCCTTTCAAAGATGTCGTTGTCTTGCTCGGGTCCCGCGATCTGCCACGTTTTCGGCTTTACGGTTCTGGCCGCGAAACACGTGCAGCTGCCTCATCTTTGGACAGCACTGGCATGGTGCGTGAAGAAGAGCTCAATATTTCCCTTCGTATCGGCTCGGGGTTTGGCGACAAGCGTCTAGATATGCCAGGCCGATTGGTACTCACTACTTACGAGACCCTCACATCGTTCCAATTGTCTCTGGGGCAAATTGACTGGGGTGCTGTTTTCCTCGACGAGGCTCAAACAACCAAGAACCCCGAAGCACTCAAAACCCGTGCATCTAAAGGACTTAGGTCGCGTTTCAAACTGCTAGCTACCGGTACTCCAGTGGAGAATTCACTGAAAGACTTGTGGTGTCTCATGGATACCGCCCAACCCGGACTACTCGGAACCTGGCAAGAGTTCAGAAGTGTCTGGGTCCGAAACGTTGACACCTCGAATCATGATGCAAAGGTAGCGAAAGGGCGAGAACTAAGCGATTTCATTGGCCCGTTCATGCTCCGCCGAAATAAAGAAGACCACCTCACAAATCTCCCAAGCAAGACCATTTACAGCGGCCTGGCAGATCCAACTGGTGCAGTTCAATACCGTCCAGATTTGTCTGTTCAGATGCCGTCGAAACAACAACACACTTACGATCAGCATCTCGCCAAGTACAAGCTTCAGGCGGGACGGCAAAAAGGTGCCGCCCTGGCAGCAATATCAGCACTCAAGGCAATTAGTCTGCACCCCGATGCCAGCGGGGAAAATGAAATGCCCTCTTCCAGCGCACTCCTCACTGACTCCGCACGAATGATCGCCATGAACAGCATCCTGGATGCGGTTCGGCAGGCCGACGAGAAAGCGATCATTTTCGTAATCAACAAGAAGGTGCAGCGGCAGTTGTCTCTCTGGCTGCAGACTCGGTTCGGCATACGTGTCAGAGTGGTTAATGGCGAAACAAAGGCGGTTTCCATCAGCGGCAACGAAACACGCCGCACCATAATCAAGGAGTTCGAGGCAAAACCGGGATTTAATCTCATCATCATGTCACCGCTAGCAGTGGGGACGGGGCTCACCGTAGTCGGCGCAAACCATGCCATTCACCTTGAACGCCATTGGAATCCAGCAAAAGAAGCGCAAGCAACTGACCGAATCTACCGAATAGGACAAACACGTCCAGTTCACGTGTATCTGCCATTGGCCGTTCACCCGGATTTTCCCTCATTCGATATCAACTTGGACCAACTCCTACGTCAGAAGACTTCGTTGAAGGACGCCGTCGTCGTGCCAGAGATTGTTTCCACGGACGAGATGGTCGCGGCGCTTTCTCGATCAACCCCGTCATAACTGACCCAGCTCCAAGGCTTCATCTCAGCTTCCTGAACGCCATCAGACACAGAAGCCCAGTTGCTTCAGCCGACGGGGAACTGGATGATCTCGCTTCGGATCAAGAAACGCTTGCCCTCCGGGGCCTCCACCGAGAAGCCCGATCCGCGCCCGGGGACCACGTCGACGGTCAGCTTGGTGTGCTTCCAGTACTCGAATTGCTCGCGGCTCATCCAGAAGTCCAGCTCCCCCAGCACGCCTCCGTCGGCATCGGGCAGCGCGAAGGTCCCCAGCAGCACGTCGGCGTCCCCGGTCTTGAAATCCCCGGCCGGGAAGCACATGGGCGAGGATCCGTCGCAGCAGCCGCCGGATTGGTGGAACATCAGCGGGCCGTACTGCCCCCAGAGCTTGCGCAGCAGGTCGGCCGCCTCGGGCGCCAGCGCCACGCGCGAAAATTCCTCGCCGGCGATCCGCGGCGCCGATTCGATGTTCTCTTCCATGGTCCTGCTCCCTCGTGCTTCGTGGTTTCGCTGGCAGACACCGCCGCCCGGCGCCGTCTTGGATTGACGGTGCCGGGCGGGAAGTGCGGAACGGTCTTGCCGGTTCCCCTGGCCCTTGTTCCACGGGTGCGGGGAGGTCTTGTCACCGGCCCGCGGGGCCGATGCTACTTCGCGTAGTCGATGACCACGCGGCCGTCGATCTTTGCGTGCTTCATCTCGTCGAAGACCGCGTTGACGTCCTCGAGCGGCCGGGTGTGGAAGGTCGGCTTGATCTGGCCGCGGGCGTAGAACTCCAGCGCCTCGTCCATGTCCTGGCGGGTGCCGACGATCGAGCCGCGGATGGTCAGGCCCTTGAGCACGATGTCGAAGATCGGTGCCGGGAAGTCCCCCGGCGGCAGGCCGTTGAACACGATGGTTCCGCCGCGTCGGGTCATGTTGATGGCCTGGCCGAAGGCCGCCGGGTGCACCGCGGTGACCAGCACGCCGTGGGCGCCGCCGGTTGCAGCCTGGATCGCTTCGGCCGGGTCCTCGGCGAAGGCGTTGACCGTGACCTCGGCGCCGTGGCTGCGGGCCAGGGCCAGCTTCTCCTCGGCGACGTCGACGGCCGCGACGCGCATGCCCATGGCCACCGCGTACTGCACCGCGATGTGCCCCAACCCTCCGATGCCGGAGATCACGACCCACTGGCCGGGGCGCACCTCGGTCTGCTTCAGGCCCTTGTAGACGGTGACGCCGGCGCAGAGCACCGGGGCGATCTCGAACGGATCCGATCCCTCGGGGATGTGGGCGGCGAACTTCGCATCGACCAGCATGTACTCGCCGAAGGAACCGTCGACCGAATAGCCGCCGTTGGACTGCGACTCGCACAGCGTCTCCCAGCCGGTGCGGCAGTATTCACAGCTGCCGCAGGCGCTGGCCAGCCAGGCGTTGCCGACCAGGTCCCCGACCTTGACCTCGGTGACCCCGGGACCGACCTTGACCACGTTGCCCACGCCTTCGTGGCCGGGGACCAGCGGGAGCTTGGGCTTGACCGGCCAGTCTCCCTGGGCGGCGTGCAGGTCGGTGTGGCAGACGCCGGAGGCGATGACCTTCACCAGCGCCTGGCCCGGGCCGGGCTCGGGGATGGCGGTGGTTCCGATGGTGAGTTCGTCGCCAAAATTCTCGACAATGGCTGCGCGCATGGTGCTCATGGGGGGTGTTTCCTTTGCTTTGTACCGGTGGCGCGGGGCACAGGGGGATGCACCATTGGTGCCCGACCCTGATCCCGCGCCACCGAAGAAGAGTGGAAAGGGGTGTGGTGCTCGCTAAAAGGGTGTTGCGTGGGGGGGTGGTTGCCAGGGGTGGCGCAACCGCAGGTGGTGGCCGGTTGCCTGCGGGGACGAAAGCTCCTGTGCCTCCGGCCCCGCTGGCAATTGCCGGTTTAGAAGAAGCCGAGCTTGTCCTCCGAGTAGGAGACAAGCAGGTTCTTCGTCTGCTGGTAGTGGTCGAGCATCATCTTGTGGTTTTCACGTCCGATGCCCGAGGACTTGTAGCCGCCGAAGGCGGAGTGCGCGGGGTACGCGTGGTACTGGTTGACCCAGACGCGTCCGGCCTGGATGTCGCGGCCTGCACGGTAGGCGGTGTTGCCGTTGCGGCTCCACACGCCCGAGCCCAGCCCGTAGAGGGTGTCGTTGGCGATCTCGATCGCATCCTCGTAGCCGGAGAACTTCGCCACCGAGACGACGGGGCCGAAGATCTCCTCCTGGAAGATGCGCATCTTGTTGTGGCCCTCGAAGATGGTCGGCTGCACGTAGTAGCCGCCCTCGAGGTCCCCGCCAAGCTCGGCGCGTCCGCCGCCGGTGAGCACCTTGGCGCCCTCGGCCTTGCCGATGTCCAGGTAGGAGAGGATCTTTTCCAGCTGGTCGTTGGAGGCCTGGGCACCCATCATGGTCTCGGTGTCCAGCGGGTTGCCCTGCTTGATGGCCTTGGTGCGCTCCACGACGTCGGCCATGAAGGAGTCGTAGATGGATTCCTGGACCAGGGCGCGCGACGGGCAGGTGCAGACCTCGCCCTGGTTCAGCGCGAACATCGTGAAGCCTTCCTTGGCCTTGTCGTAGAACGCGTCGTCCTTCGCCGCGACGTCCTCGAAGAAGATGTTCGGGGACTTGCCGCCCAGCTCCAGGGTGACGGGGATCAGGTTCTCCGAGGCGTACTGCATGATCAGCCGGCCGGTGGTGGTTTCGCCGGTGAACGCGATCTTGCGGATGCGCTTGTTGGAGGCCAGCGGCTTGCCGGCCTCGACGCCGAAGCCGTTGACGACGTTCAGTACGCCGGCCGGGATCAGGTCGCCGATCAGTTCCATGAGCACCAGGATCGAGACCGGGGTCTGCTCGGCGGGCTTCAGGACGATCGCGTTGCCCGCGGCCAGCGCCGGGGCCAGCTTCCACACGGCCATGAGGATCGGGAAGTTCCAGGGGATGATCTGTCCGACCACGCCGAGCGGCTCGTGGAAGTGGTAGGCGGTGGTGTTCTCGTCGATCTGCGACAGGCCGCCTTCCTGGGCGCGGATGGCGCCGGCGAAGTAGCGGAAGTGGTCCACGGCCAGCGGGAGGTCGGCGTTGATGGTTTCGCGCACGGCCTTGCCGTTGTCCCAGGTCTCGGCGACGGCGAGCATCTCCAGGTTTTCCTCGATGCGGTCGGCGATCTTGTTCAGGATCACCGCGCGTTCGGCCGGGCTGGTCTTGCCCCACGGGCCGGCCGCGGCCTCCGCCGCGTCGAGTGCCGCTTCGATGTCCTCGGCGGTGCCGCGGCCGACCTCGCAGAAGCCCTTGCCGGTGACCGGGGTGATGTTCTCGAAGTACTGGCCCTTGACCGGGGCCACCCACTGGCCACCGATGTAGTGCTCATAACGGGACTTGAAGTGAACGAGTGAACCTTCGGTGTTGGGGTTGGCGTAGACCGTCATGACGACTCCTTGGAGATGAGTGGGGTGGTGAGCTTGTTGCTTGATGTGAGCCTACTCACATGAAGGTTGCAGCAACGTTGCACGCCAGGCTGCAACGTTGCCGCTCGGGCGGGCACCCGCGGATTCCCGCGGAGGTGCACCAAGCCAACCCGTCTTCCCACGGACTCCTACGGGCCCGAGCCCCACACCTCCCCGCCCTCCTTGATACTTGGGCAGGAACCTTCCGTTCCACGGTTCCGCTTCCCCCCACATTGGGATTCTCCTGCCGCGCGCCGGGCCCGGGCGGCGCAGACTGGGGTTCATGACCATCACCGCGCCAACCGGCACCCCAAGGGGGCCGACCCCCTCCGACACCGCGATCCGGCAGCTTGCCGGCGCGGTGCTGGCGCTGCGTGCCGC
>NZ_QMKQ01000016.1 GCF_003287975.1 Arthrobacter sp. AQ5-05 | reverse complement strand
CTGTCGGGAAATCCTGCATGAACTGTTGCCGCCCCGAAGGCAGCGCAGCAACCCCCGCGTCGTGAAACGCAAGATGTCTGGTTGGCCCCTCAAACGCGTTCCTAAAAAGTCTAAGTAAACGGTATTGCCTCTAGCCTAGATCGTGCCGGCGGGTTGGCTCGCACCGATCGATCTGCCCTGCTCCACGCCGAACGCCATGAACCCGCCCGCGCGGGCGACGCGGTCCTGGAGGCCGAGGCGATCAGTGCAGGGGATAGCTGGAGTCCTTGATGTTTGCTTCGACCCGCGTGTAGGCATCGCGCGCAATGGCCTTCCAGAAGCGCAGCGCCGCACCCGGGTTGTCGGTCTCCAACCGGGCGATGGACGCGGCCGAGAGCACCTTCAGGTGCAGCCTGCCCACCGCGGTGACCCGGGTGGTCTGCTCGCCTTCACCGCCCAGCGCGATCTCCCCGAAGGTCATGCCGGCCGAGAGCGTGGCATGCCGCACCGGCTTGCCGTTTTGCAGGGTCGAGGTGACGACCTTGCCGCTGAGAATGAAGTACACGCCGCCGAACTCCTGGCCGGGGCGGCGGATGATCCGCCCGTTTTCGATCCGGCTCTCTTCCATCAGGGATTCGAGCAGGTCGATGTCTGCGGTGTCCAGCGGGTCCAGCGCCGCGAAGTCGCAGACCGCAACCTCGCTGGGCACCAGGTCCTCGCTGCCGTGGCGTTGGAGCAACGTGGTCTCGGCCCACTCCACCGCGTCGTTGCGGCTGGGAAAGCAGCGCAGGGACGCCAGCGGCTCGAAGGTTTTTTCCTGCACCAGTGCCAGGGTGCGCCCCTCGGCCTCCAGCTCCCGGCCCAACCGGTGGATCATCTGCACCGCGATCCTGTCGATCTCGTCGACCCGGCGCAGGTCCAGGATCACCAGCTCCACGGAAGGCTGAAGCCCGCTGACCTCGCGCACCATGGACTCGGTGCCGGCGAATAGCAGGTCCCCGGCCAGCTCCACCACGTGTGCGCGCTTGCCGTACTCGGCCAGCAGCCGGGCTGCGGCATCGCTGTGGCGGGTGTAGGACGGGGCCTCGGTGATGTCGTAGTTCTCACGGATCGTCGAGCGGCCCAGGCGGGCGGCACGCACGAAGTGCAGCCCCATGTCGGCGCTGATGCGCTCGCTGGCCGCGACCCCGCGCACCGAGGAACCATGCGGGTCCAGTGCCGGGGAGTAGATGGCCAGGCCCACCTGGCCCGGAAGCACCGCGATCAGCCCGCCGCCGACCCCGGATTTCGCCGGCAGCCCCACCGCGGAGATCCAGGCCCCGGCATCGTCGTACATCCCGCAGGTGGTCATGACCGAGAGCGTGCGCTGGACGGCTTCCTTGCCCATGACCTGCACCCCGGTGGAAGGATGGGTGCCGCCGTTGGCCAGGGTCGCGGCCATCAGCGCCAGGTCCCGGGTGTTGACCATGACCGAGCAGGCACGGAAATAGTCCTCCAGCACCGAGGTCGGGTCGGTCTCGATGATGTCGAAGGACCGCAAGAGATAGGCCAGGGCGCGGTTGCGGTGCCCGGTCAGTGCCTCGGAGGCGTAGATCGAATCGCTCAGTTCCAGCTGCCGCCCGGCCGCCGCGGAGAAGTGCGCCAGGATGCGCTCGAAGCGCGGGGCGTCGGCGTCGCGGATGAGCGAGATCGTGGCGATGGCCCCGGCATTGATCATGGCGTTGGCCGGGCGCCCGGTGTCCCGGGACAGGGAGATCTCGTTGAACGCGTCGCCGCTGGGTTCCACGTCGATCTTCTCATCCACCGCGTCCAGCCCGATGTCATCCAGCGCCAGCGCGTAGGAGAAGGGCTTGGAGATGGACTGGATGGAGAATTCCAGCTCGGCGTCCCCGACCTGGTAGACGTGCCCGTCGACGGTGGCCATGGCGATGGCGAACTTCGTGTTGTCCGCATCCTTCATCGCCGGGATGCCCTGGTACGGGGCACCGGAGGAAAGGCCAAGGAGGTCGGCGTGCAGGTCGGCGAGGTAGCTGTCGATGGGGGAGCGCATGGCTCCTAGCCTAGGGGCTCGGCCCCCGAGGTGTCGGCGATTGCGACGACGGGTTTCGTGCCCAGCGACTGGCCGATGGCCGCGCCCAGGATCCGGGCGCCTTCCACGTTGGGGTGCACCCCGTCGTCGCTGAGCCCGGCGGCGAAGGTGTTGGCGTCGCTGCGCAGCCCGGCGGCGGCGTCCACGAAGATCCACCCGCGCTCGGCGGCCAGGGATTGCAGGAAGCCGTTGTAGTCCACGGTGGCGTCCACCGCGTCGTCGCGCGGCGGGACGCTGGAGAGCAGGACCACGGGGGCCTGGACGATTTGCGAGATCCGGATGAGGTTCGCCGCGGTCCGCTCGCGTGTGGTGTGGCGGGCCAGGTCGTTGGTTCCGGCCAGGATCACCAGGGCATCGGCGCTGCCGTGGCGCAGTGCCGCGGCCATGTCCCCGGTCTGGGCCCCGCCCAGGGCCCACCCGCCGGTCCAGGCCAGGGACGGGGGTGCCCCGGGCGTGTTCACGTAGTTGATCCAGGAGGCCGCCCCGACGTGCCCGTCGGCAACCGTGTGGCTGCCGGCGGCGGTGATCGAGTCCCCGGCGACCATGAACCTCACCTGGATCCCGCCGGCGGGCAGGGCGAAGGCCTGCGGCACCGGTTCATCGGCGCGCGGGCCGCCGGAGAAGCCGAGCAGGCCGGCAATGACGGACACGATTGCGAGTGTGAGCAAGGGTTTGCGGGTTCCCAAGGTATTGCCCCCTTCCTGACCTTCAAGCCTAAGGGCGCACCGTGCACGGGAACGGGCGGGACGGACTCAATCCTGCAACGATTCGCGTTCGCGCAGGATGAAGCGCTGCAGCTTCCCCGAGGGGGTCTTGGGCAGCTCGGCGACGTAGGTGATCTTCCGCGGGTAGGCGTGGGCCGCGTAGCGGGTCTTGACCAGGGACTGCAGCTCGGCGGTGAGCTGCTCGCTGCCGGTGGCCCCGTCCTTGAGCACCACGTGGGCCACCAGGACCTCGCCGCGCAGCTCGTCGGGGATGCCGATGACAGCGGATTCAAGCACCAGCGGGTGTTCGGCGAGCACCGACTCGACCTCGAACGGGCCGATCCGGTAGCCGGCCATGATGATCACGTCGTCGTCGCGCGAGGAGAAGAAGATGTAGCCGTTTTCGTCCATGGTCCCGGCGTCCCCGGTGAGGTACCAGCGTCCGTCGGCGGAGTAGCGTTCGGCGGTGCGTGCCGGGTCCCCGGTGTATCCGTTGAACCAGAGCATCGGGGACCCGGCGACGTTCAGCGCGACCCGTCCGCGGGTTCCGGCCGGCGCGCATTCGTCGGTGTCCGGGTGCAGCACGCAGGCCGAGTACCCGGGCATGGGCCGACCCATGGATCCGGCCTTGACCGTATCGATGACCTCCGGGGCCCAGCCGTTGACGATGCACATGCCCATCTCGGTCTGCCCGTAGTGGTCGCGCACCGTGACCCCGAGCACGGCCTGGGACCAGGCGATGGTGGTGGCATCCAGCGGTTCGCCGGCCGAGGAGGCCTTGGCGAGCGTGAGCCCGGGAACCCCCTCGGGCTTGGCGGCGCGCAGGGAGCGCACGATGGTGGGGGCGGCGGCGAAGTTGGTGACGTTGAATTTTTCCAGCACTGCCCAGCAGGCCTCGGCGCTGAACCCGGTGGACAGCAGCAGGTTTCGCTTCCCGGCGTAGAGCGGGGCGAGGATCCCGTAGTACAGCCCGTAGGCCCAGCCGGGATCGGCCACGTTCCAGAAGACGTCGTCGGCCGTGACGTCCAGGCCGTAGCGGAAGTAGATGTCGAAGGCCTCCAGCGCGCGCACCGGAACGGCAACCCCCTTGGGGGTTCCGGTGGTGCCGGAGGTGAAGATCTCCACCAGCGGGTCGTCCAGCGACCGGGTCGCCGGTGCGAAACCGGATGGCTGCGCCTCGAGCAGCTCCACCAGCTCCTCGGTGCCCAGCACCGGGTAGGACAAGGATGCGAGCTTGGGCGCCTGGGCGGCGTCGGCGACGATGAGCTTGGCATCGGCCCCGGCAACCCGGACCTCGATGGCGGGCGTGGCGAACGCGGTGAACAGCGGAACGTGCACGGCGCCCAGCCGCCACAGCCCCAGCAGCGTGTAGAGCAGTTCGGCGCTCTTGCCCATCAGCGTGGCCACGCGGTCCCCGGGATTGATGCCGCGGGAAGCAAGGAGCGCCGCGGCCTGCTCGGAGCGCAGCTTCAGCGTCGCGTAATCAAGGTCCACCGAACCCAGGTCCGCATCGATGACGGTGAAGGCGACCGCGTCGCCGGGGTGCCTGTCGCACAGGAGCACCGCCGGTTGCACATCCCACGGCAGCGTGGAGAGTACCGGGATATTGAACGACTGCATGGGACCTGTTACCTGCCTTGGATGGTGAGGCGGGGATTGCTTCCCCGTCGCCAAAGCTACCAGCGCGGGGAGGCAAAACCACTGATTGTGAAACTACTTGCGGCGCCCCGCGACCAGGGAAGCGAGCACGACCGCGGTGGTGACGGCGTTGACCGCCGGCCACGCACCGATCTTCTTGGCCAGAGGGTGCGAGGCGCCGAAGGCGGCCAGGTAGAGCCCGGTCAGCGCTGCGGCCCTGGGCGCCCCGACGTTGGCCTTCCAGGCCAGGAATGCGCCGGTTCCCGCGATGGCGAGCACGGCTCCGCCGGCGGGGCGGTTCTTGGTGGTGCGGGCGGTGGCGAAGCCGCCGATGAGTCCGGTTCCGGCAAGTGCGGAGGGAAGCAGTGACATGGTGCGGTGTTCTCCTTTTCCTTTTCCTTCAAGCTTAGAGGCCGACGCCGCCGGTGCACGGTGCGCCGGGCTCCGGGGTCTGGGGACCTTGGCGGAACTTCTTGACGAACGCGGCGATGCGCGGGTCGTCGGCGGAATCCACGCTGAGCTGCTCGCCCCAGGCGGTGAGCTTGATCTTGGCGCCCTGGTCCGGGTACGGGGACAGGAGCATATAGGTCTTTTCGCCCACGTCCTGCTTCAGCGTGGCCAGCTCGGCGGCGGAAATCCCGTCGTAGCTGATCCACACCGCACCGTGCTCCAGGGAATGCACGGCGTTGTTTTCCGGCACCGGCTGTTCATAGATGCCGCAGTTGAGCCAGACGGGGTTGTGGTCCCCGCCGACGCCGGGCTTCTGCGCGTAGGCCACCTTGGCGTCGACGTGGTTGGCCGAGGGGACCTTGTAGTCCTTCACACCGTCGATCGGGGCGGCCGCGGCGACGGCCGATTTCTCGTGGGCGGCGCTGGTGAGCACCACTGCGGTGGGAACGATGATGGCCAGGGCGGCGGCGGCGACCAACGCAACGGTGAGGACCTTGGTGCGTTTTTCGCTGGCCTGGGCCTTGGCAAGGACTTCTTGGGCTTCTTGGCGCTTGTTCATGGGAGAGGAATCCTTTAGCTCAGCTGCGCGAGCAGCTGGGTCAGGGCCGAGATCTCGGCCTGTTGGGTCATGACGATTTTGTTGGCGAACGCGGTGACCATCGGATCGTTTCCGCGTTGCAGGTAGGCCTGCGCCATCTCGACCCCGCCCTTGTGGTGGGCGATCATCAGGGTCAGGAACCGGCGGTCGGCCTCGGTGCCGCGCGCGGCGGTGAGCTTGTCGATGTCGGCCGCACTGGCCATGCCCATCGAGGCCATGGTGTGGGCCGGGCCGGGGGCAACGGTTCCGTGCCCGGCATGGGTGCCGTCCCGGGTAAGCAAGCCACTCATCCAGGTCATCGATTCGCCGGTCTGCGGCAGCCCCCAGGTCTCGAGCCAGGCGTACATCTGCCCGGACTGCTGTTGCTGGGTCAAGGCGATGTCGTAGGCCATCGAGCGCAGCGCCTTATCGGTGGAGTGCTCCCGGATGATCATGGACAGTTGCACGGCCTGGTGGTGGTGCGTCTGCATGTCACGGGCAAAGCCGGCCTCGGGGGAGGCTTCGGAGGGGAAGGCGCTGCGTGGGTTGGCGGAGCCCAGGATCCAGCCGCCGGTGGCCATGGCGAGCATGAGCACCACCACGGCAATGACCAGGGCACGGGACGTTTTGGGTTCGGACATGAATGGTCCTAGGGGAAAAGATGCGGTGCACCGCAGGGCGGCGCGCTGACGGCAGGAGGAAGAAGGCCGCGTTCTACGTGCGTGAAATGGACAGCGCGTGCAAATCCGGGGCGCGTGCCTGCAGCGCCCGCGAAGCCACGGAGGATGGCGCAAGGGCCGCCGGAAGCGCGCCGAAGGCCCCGGAGGCATCCGGGCGCGGGGCGATCTGGGCGATGTTCAACTGCGGATCCGCGCTCGGTGCGCAGTGCTGCTTGGTCGGCGCATCCGTCGGGCAATGGGTGGCCCCGGCCGCGGGGGAGGCGCTCACGGAGATTCCGGCGTGCGCGGCCGAATGGGCCACCGATGCCGGTGCCAGGGTGTGGCACAGCGGAAGCAGGACGCAGAGGGCAATCAGCAGCCCCAGCAGTCGCTTCACGTGTGCCGCCCTTCGGATCGCGGACCAGATGTTGATTGAGGAATCAACGATATAAATGCCAGATGTGCATTGGCTGTGAACCCGGTGCGGAGACCCGGGCGCGGGCGGCCCGGATGCAAGCGGCACGGGAACCGCGACATAGTGTTGGGGGATGGAAATTATTGACCGGTGGTGGCAAGCGGTGCTGGCCGGGTTCGGCGGCACCGAACCGTTGGTGCTGGCGCCCTGGCCGGTGCTCGGCCTGCTGGCGTTGTGCGTGCTGCTGACCGTGCCGCGGGCCACCTGGCGGATCTTCGGGTTGTATGTGACCTTCGTGCACGAATTGGGCCACGCCTTTGCTGCGCTGTTGACCGGACGGTTTGTCCATGGACTGAAGATTCGGCTGGACCATTCAGGGGAACTGGTCAGCAGCGGGAAGCCCGGGTTCTCCGCGGTCTTCAGCGGATTCTGGGGCTACCCGGCACCCGCCGTGGTCGGCCTGGTCCTGGTTGCCTCGACGTACTTCGGCCATGCCTCCGCGGCACTGTCCATCGGGGCGCTGGTGCTGCTGGGGTCGCTGGTGTTCCTGCGCAACTGGGCCGGCATTGCGGTGGCGTTGTGTTCCGCGCTGGCTGCCCAGCTGCTGGTGCTCTACACCCCGTCCAAGGCCATGGGCTGGGTGGTACTTGGCCTGGGGCTGATGCTGCTGGTCGGGTCGGTGCGCGACCTGTTCAAGGTGATCGGCGTCCATACCCACCGGCGCGAGCTGGTTTCCTCCTCCGACGCATACATCCTGGCCACGCGCAGCTGGCTGCCGGCCTGGTTCTGGCTGATGTGCTTCACGGTGGTGGTGGGTGGCGCGGTCGCGCTCTCCGGATGGATGATCGCGGCGATGCTGGCCTAAGACAAACCGGCCCATCCACCCGGCGCGCGGCTCCGGTAGGTTTGGATGCACACGGGAACGATGCCGGGCCACGCCAGGGAGGGGAATCCAGATGGGAGTCCACCGCTGGACGCGCTCCGGGGAAGACCTCGCCCTTCACCTCATGCAACCGCGACGACTTCATTCGGTTGTCATCACCCACAGCGCACGGGCGGAAGCGGCCGGTTTCGATGCCCAGGCGGTCTACGAGGAAGTCAAGGACTGGGCCGAAGTCATCGTGGTTCCCACGGGCCGGCTGACCTATGAGCTGCGCGACCACCTGCCCTACGGGTGGGAGGTGTTCGGCACCGCGGCCCGTGTCTATCCCACCGGTCCCGGCAACCAAGGCATTGCACCCGGACGGCCACACGTGGTGCGCGCCGGGGACTCGATCGAGCGGATCAGCAACGAGCTCATTGACGAGGTCCTCTTCCTGCCCGATCCCCGCACCCTGGTGATCTCCGCGTCCCCGACCCCCGGCCCCGGGACGCACGCCGCGGACCCGGTGCGCATCGTGGGTTCCCCGGGGCCCGTTCCGACCGGAACCGGAAGCCACGCGGTGCTGGTGGCCGGAACGGTCACCGGATTCCGGAACCATGGCTTCACCGCCGTCATTGCCCTGGACAACGGCGGGAGCACCGAGATCCACAGCGAGGACATCTATCCGCATGCCCCGCTGGCCTGGATGCTGGAAACCGGCAGCCGGCTCGCCGGCGCCCATGAACCGGGCACCGGGCACCTGTTGATCCGCGAATCCCTGCTGCACCCGCGCCTGCTGCAGCACTACTCCTGGAACCAGGTCGTCCCGTGCCTGGTGCTCGAGGCCGGGAACGAGGCAGCGGTGCTGGTGCCAGTGCCGGGGGAGAACATCACGGTGCATCGTGCCGATGTCTCCTCCAACGATCTGGACGACGTCGACTCGCTGCTGGCACCGGGGCAGGTCGTTGCGGCGCGGCTGGTCAACGCCGCCGGGGTGCGCAAGCTCGTGCTGGTGGATGTCGATGACAACGAACCGGTGGCCGTTGCCCCGGCACTGGTGCGCGGCGGAACCCCGTGGCTGGTGGTTGACAGGGACCACGTCCCGGAACCCGGGGAAGCGCCGGCCGCCGAATCCACGGCGGGCCCGCCGGTGGTTCCGACGCCGGAAAGGCAGCGCGAGGCCCTGCGCCAGGCGTTGCTGCAGATCGATGCGCTCAAGTCCGAGGTGAAGGCGTTGCGCCAGCAGCAAGCCGGCAACGCGGAACCTGCGCTGGCCTCCGCCCTGGAACAGCTGGGCCGGTGCCGTGCCGAGGCGCTCAAGCTGCGGACCCTGCTGCACAACAAATCCGAGGCGCTGAACCAGAACCACCGCATGGCCCGGCGAAAGGCGCGCACCACCGTGGAGCCGGCACCGGTCGACGCCCGGGACCTGTTCACCACCGCGGAGGAGGCATTGCGCCACGAGCTGTACCTGGAATGGGCCCAACGCGTCCCGGCGAACGAGAAGGCCGCCTATCCGTGGGACCCGGGCTTCATCGTCGGCCCGAAGTTCGCCGCCTCGTTCTACGCGCACGGCGCCGCACTGCGCGGCAAGACCCTCAAGGCCTTGACCCAGCTACTGACAGGGAGGGCGGAGAGGATGGCCGCGCGCGAAGTGCACCCCAAGCGGACAGGTCCCGGAGGGGACGACCCGCAGGAGATCCGGGAGTCGGACGGGGCGACTTGTTGGCGGATGAGCGTGGAGATCGGGGTGGCCGCGGCCCGGCGCGTGCATTACTGGAAGCTGCCCGACGGGCGCATCGAACTCCACGAGCTCGTCTCCCATGACACCTTCGACATCTGATTCCGGTGCCCGGAAGCCTCGCTAAGTCCCGGCGGGCGGTTTCCGGCCGGCCGGGGCCCCGTGGAGGAAGTGCCAGGTGAGCACGGCCTGGATCGCCGGTTCCTCGACCCCGTAGGTGCTCGCTATTTGTTCCAGCGTCCACCCGGCGGTGCGCAGCTCCATGAGGGTTGGATAGGCCGGCATGCCAATGTCCACTTCGCTCACCTCCATTGACGATGGATCGATGCCACCAGCAAACCACGCAGCTCCGACAATTTGATGCCGCCGGAACCCCGCCGCGGAGCGGGGCCTGACCGAAGAGGGGGATTTCGCCTAGTGTGGGTGGAAGGGGCAAGGAACACGACACAGAGGATGGGCACGGCCATGGCAATCTTTGAATACACCACGCAGCTGCCCTACCCGCGCCAGACGGTGTTCGACTGGTTCGCCCGCCCAGGGGCACTGCCCCGGCTGGCGGCACCCTTCACCGGAAGCATCAGGCAGGAACCCGACAAGGGACTGGCCGTGGGCTCGCGCGCCGTCATGGATATTTCGGTTCCCGGAACACTGGGCACCTCGTTGGCCGCGGCCGTCGCAACCGGGGCCCGGACCATGGGACTTCCCGGTTGGGTGCGCGCACAAATCCCGTGGCACGCCAAGCACATCGCCCTGAATCCCGGGCACGACTTCACCGACATCATGGAATCGGGCCCGTTGGCCCGCTGGGAACACCAGCATCTCTTTGCCGACGACGGCTCCTCGGCAACCGGCGGCACGGTGATGCGCGACGTGGTGGAGTACGAGCTGCCGGTGCTCAACCGGCTGCCGTGGCGGCAGGCGCACCGGCTCACCGAGAAGGCCTTCAGGCACGAGCTGATCCAGGTCTTCCGCTACCGCGAACGGATGCTCCGGGCCGATTTGGCCTTCCACGCCAGCCACCAGGCCCGGCCCCTGGTGATTGCCGTGGCCGGGGCCTCCGGAATGATCGGCACCCAGCTCTGCGCCCTGCTCGGCGGGGGAGGGCACCGCGTCATCCGGCTGGTCGGCGACCGGGGCGCCGCCGACGGGACGGAGGGGATCTTCTGGGATCCCAAGCACGGTGTGTTGGACCCGGAGGATTTGCGCGGGGTCGACGCGGTGGTGAACCTGGCCGGGCACAGTATTGGCGGCCGGTTCACGCGGGGAACCAAGGAATCGATCCGCTCCTCGCGCGTGCTGGGCACCGGGCTGCTTGCCCGTGCCCTGGCGTCGCTGGCAGGCGACGGGAGGCCGCGCAGCCTCATCGTGGCTTCCGCCATCGGCATCTACGGGGCGAACCCGCACGGCACGTCCCCGGCCGTGCCGCTGGCCGAGGACGCGAAACCGGGCACCGACTTCCTCGCCGGGGTCTGCACGGACTGGGAGGAAGCCTGCGCGCCGGCCGCAGCGGCCGGAATCCGGGTGGTCAATGTGCGCACCGGGCTGGTGCAATCCCCGGCTGGAGGCATCCTGGCGCAAATGCTGCCGCTCTACGCCCTGGGCCTGGGCGGGCCCCTGGGCGCGGACGCCTGGCAGTCCTGGATCGGGCTCGATGACGTGGTGGGCATCTACGCGCACGCGCTGCTGACCGAATCCTTGTCCGGGCCGGTCAATGCCGTGGCACCGAACCCGGTGCAGGGGGGCGAGTACGCCAGGGTCCTGGGCAAGGTGGTGCGCCGCCCGGCCCGGGTCCCGGTCCCGGCCTTCGGGCCCCGTCTGCTGCTGGGCCGTGAGGGCGCCTCCGAGCTGGCCTTTGCCAACCAGCTGGTGGACAGCGGAAAGATCGAGGCCAGTGGCTACCGGTTCCGGCAGCCGGACCTGGAATCGGCGCTGCGCCACGTGCTGGGCCGGTCCTGAGACGGGGTCCTCAACGGCCCGCGCCGTGCCGCCGACCGGCAAGGTACGCGCCCACGGCGCCCAGGGTCCCGGCCAGCAGTCCCCAGGGGATGCGCGGCCCGGGAAGATCCACGTCGGGGTGGGCCTCCCCGCCGGCCCTGATCCGCAGCGCCCGGGCATCCTGCTGGTCATCGAGCATGGCCAGGCGCGCCTTGGCGATCCCGGTGTCGTCGCGGGCCGGCAACGCCAGTTCGTCTTCCACGGCCAGGCCCTGGCGCAGTTCCCGGGCGCGCTCCAGCTCGGCGTCCAGTTCCGAGCCCAGCAGCAAGGAGATGTTCGCCAGCCAGATCCACAGCAGCAGGATGATCACCCCGGCCAGCGCACCGTAGGCGCTTTGGTATGTGCCGAACCACGACACGTAGAAGAAGAACCCCGCGGTGGTCAGGGCCAGCACAAGAAGCGCACCCAGGGACCCGGCGCTGATCCAGCGGAACCTTGGCTTCCGGATGTTCGGGGTGAAGTGGTAGAGCAGGGCAACCATGAACACGGCGATCAACACCAGCACCGGCCACTTGGCGATGTTCCAGGCCAGCAACGTCGCCTCGCCCAGGCCCAGCACGTCCCCGATGCCCCGGGCCACCGGCCCGGAGAGCACCAACAGGGCCAGGGCGAGCACCGCCAGGACCACGATCACCAGGGTCAGCAGGTACATCTGCGGCCGCAGCTTCCACATTGGGCGCCCTTCGGCGGTGGAGTAGGTGCGGTTCAGCGCCCGTCCGAAGGCCCCCACATATGCGGAGGCCGACCACAGGGCACCGAGCAAACCGAGCAGCAAGGTCCATCCGGCCCCGGTCTGCTCGCCGAGTTGCGTCAGCAGCTCCTTGGCGCTCGTTCCCATCTCGGGTGTGCTGACCGTGCCGATGGCCTTCACCATCCAGTCCCGGGCCTCGGCCCCGCCGCTGACCAGGGAGAGCAGCGAGAGCATGGCCAGCAGCCCGGGCACCAGTGACAGGACCGCGTAGTAGGTCAGTGCGGCGGCCAGGTCGGTGGCCCCGTCGCGGGAAAACTCGCGCACGGTTCGTTTCACGGCATAGAGCCAGGAATCCCGGCGTAACGTCAGATCGTGGTGTTGTGGTTTCTCCACTGGGGAAATCACCGGCTTTCGGGAGGCTTGGCTTGGTCTTTTTCCCACCCTACGGCCTTGGACGTCTCAGCGCAGGGAACGCGAGGCGCGAAATCCGTCGGCGGCCATCAGGACCAGGGCGAGGAGGATCGGTGCGTAGGTGAAGGCGTCCCGGGCAACGAGCTGTTCGCCCATGAGCACCGCGGCGACCAGCAACAGCACCGGTTCGACGTAGCTCAGCAGCCCGAAGACCGACAGGGACAGCAGCGAGGCGGCGCCCAGATAGAGGAACATGGCCACTGCCCCCAGCACGCCGATGGAGAGCACCGGCAGCAGTTCGGCCCCCGGCCCGCGCGCCCCGGTAAGGATGAACCAGAGCGCCAACGGGGTAAGCAGCAGGATTTCCAGGGTGAAGGCGGCATTGGATTCGAAGCGTGCCCGCCGCCTGGCGGCGAAGTAGATGGGGTAGCCCAGGCAGATCAGCAACGTGGGCCAGGCCAGCCCTCCGGCGAAGACCAGCTGGTGCGCCACCCCGAGAGCCGCCAGCACCACCGCGATCTTCTGGCCTTGGGAGAGCCGCTCGGCGAAGGCCGCCCGCCCGACCACGACCATGACCAGCGGGAGCAGGAAATAGCCCAGCGAGGTCGCCAGGGCGTACCCGTTCATGGGTGCATACATGAACAGCCAGAGCTGGACGCCCACCAAGGCGCTGGCGAGGACCCCGAAGAACAGCAGCGAGGGTCGGGCCCTGATGCGCCCGAGCAGGGTCAGCATCTGGGCGCGGCGGGAGGGGACCAGCGCGTAGACCGGGGCGATGATCGCCAGGGTCAGCACGATCCGCCAGCCGTAGACCTCGGTGTGCCCGATGTTCTTCAGCGACCCGGAGATCAGGAAGATGGCGGCGAACAACGCCGAGGCAACAAGGGAGGCAAGAACGCCACGATTCACTGACGACGCTCCGTCTTTGAGGTTTTGACTGTTCCTCCATCATAATTCACCGGCGTTGGCTAGACCTCGAGCTTGCACACGTATCAGGTGCTGCGGGCCGTGGAGCACCTGGCCGCTCACATCTGACGTGTCATGGGTCGGGTTGTCAGCGTCGTTCCATTGTCTCTTCAGGGTGCAGGACTCAAAGAGCAATTCGCCGACCCTCCAGGGGATGGCAGCCAGCTTCTGCCAGCAAGCGATGCAAGGGGGAGCTTGAGCTTGGTGTTATTCCGAGCAGGACCAATACAAGAGCCAGTTCGAGTACGCCGAGTCCGAAATAGAGCGTCTGCAGGAACGAATAGGCCAAGATGATCGCCAGCTCGACGAACACCCAGATGAGCATCCCGAATCCTGCAATGGCGGACAACAGCATGGATGCGGGACGGTGTGCCAGCAGCGACGCGGCCGCAATGATCTGGGTGCCGCCGACAATCCCTCCCAGGATGATCCCGGGAATCGGAAAAGAGCCGAAAGGACTGCCCTGAAGATATTCCAGGGGCACGCCGGCCCCATTGAATGCCATGGCCAGGACGGCACCCGCGAGGGCGGACTATGAGCCAAAAGACAGAAGCGCCAGGAGTGCAGTCCGGGCAACACCGCCGTTCATGCGCTGTCTCCCCATGCATCTGGAGGTGTCACACCCAAGCTCGCGCCCCACGCCTGCGCCCGTTGCTCTTCACCCGCGAGTAGATGGGTAGCCTTGTCAACGAGGAAGCTCTCGGGCGCGGCCGCCAATTCGAAGCCCGCTTTCCGCAACCACCTCGATATGCCTTTGGACGCCCGGCCGGTCAGCAGGGCAGTCGCGTCGAAGCGCGTGTCAAAGGCCGCGGCCTTGCCTCCCACACCGGAAAAGGAAGCCAGCCATTCCCGGATTCCTTCCCCCGTTGCGTCCGGATCCAGCGGCAAATCACCCGCGAGGCCGGTTGCCGCAGTCCGGGCCGCGTTGCGCGTCGATTCCCGGCTCATGCCATGCGCATGTGTGGGGCCACCCACGACGAGCAGATCGAGTTCCCCGGGGTTGATCTCTCCGGTCTTGGATACCGGCAGGGCGCGCACGCCTCCCGACGGGTCGATGCCCCGCGCAATGGCTTCGGCGACTTGCCGTGTGTTGCCGTACATGGACTCGTAAACAACGATTGTGCGCATCTTTGCGTCTCCTGATCGATGGATGGGGGACGGGGGGCTATCTTTGGCGCCGAGGCTGTGGAGCGGAGGTCGCCGCGGTGCGCAGGAGGACAATGATTTCCGCGAGCACACCGAGGACACATCCGGCGATGGCCGCGACGATCAACACACGTGTCACCAGGCCCCAGTCGATGCCGGAGCTGCCGAAATCGAATGGAAAGAGCCTCCACAGCCGGGTCAGCACGGCCAACGCGAAGACACTGGTGACGATGTCTCCCACGGCCTTGACCCAGACGATGTCAAGAGCCAAATTGATGAAGTTCACCACCGCACCGGCGATCAGTGCGGCCACCACCAAACCGATGACCTGTTGGGTTTCCTCGGTGAGGAAGGGCAGCGCCCGCCAGCCCGGCGAACCGGTGGCAAGCAGGACCAACACGATATTAACCAGCACGGCGACGAGGTAACCGCCCCTTCGGGCTCCACCGCGATTTCGATCCTTCGGCCCCCATTCCGGTTGTTTCCCCAAGTCCCTGGCCATGTACACCATGGTGCTTGCGAATTGCGAACGGGGATAGGGTCGAAGGTCATATCGGGGCCCACTCGCCGCGGCTGCCGGCGGTGCAATCCCGGGCTGGCTGCAGACCCCGGTTGCCCCGGCAAAAGGCCTCAAGATGCCGGGTTCTCCGCCCCGGGCGGGTGGGGCAGGGCAAGGGCCGGTTCGTCAGGTCCCTGGTCGAGCCGGAACGGCGGGTACTCGTCGCGGAACAGCGCGGCGTAGGTCATGACGCGGAAGATCCACCGGTTGATGCCAACCACAAGGTTGAAGAGCCCCACGGGATACCGTGCGGTGAACAGCAATGCGAGGCCGGCAATGACGACCAACGCGGCCATGAGTGAAATGCCGTTTCGGCCGGTTTCGGTGTCCCAGCCGTAATCCCAGCCGTAATTCCAGCCGTGCTTCCGGCCGTAATTCCAGCCCGCGACCGGGGCGCTGATCGCACCAAGAATCAGGTAGTGCGGAATCGCCAACAACCACCATTTGACGAGGACCAGCCCTCGATTGAGCCGTTCCGGATAATCGATGTCGAAGTCGGCCGGGTAGTCGGCCCTGGCCAAGGTGAACGGCGGGTACTGGTCGGTGCCGAGGGCCGAATACGAATAGAAACCCACGCGCCAGGTCCAGCGCAACACCCCGACATTGAAGCCAAACAGCGCATGTGGGTACCTTCCGGTGAAGAGAATCGCGAACCCCGCAATCAATGTCGTGACGGCGAATGCGAGCCAGAGGAATGCCAGCACCACGTAATGCGGGATGGCGAGTAGCCACTTCACCAGCCACAACCCCCGTGAGGGGTTCCCGTCAAGCCGGCCGTAAAGGTGCGCGGGGTAGACCCCGCTTGGCGCCTGCATCTGGACCCCTTGTGCGGTCGCGGGCGAAGGTACCGCAGGGAAGGACCCCGGACGCGCCGTGTTGCTGGCGGCCGGGTTGCGGCGCCCCAGGATGACGGCACCGATGACGAGCATCGGAACACCAATGGCCAGCAGCACCGCGCCCACGATGAGCAGGGTTGAGGCGATCGGAGCGAGTAGATCGCTGCGCACTCCGACCGCAAGATCTGTTGTGACGCCGGGCGTGCCATCAGCATTCATCACCACAACGCCCCATTGCCCCGGAGCAAGGTTCCACTGGATCTCCTGCAAACCCGGGCCAGTGGCCGACGCCGTCCAGAATTGCTGTTTCACCGGTGGCGCGGGAGTCCGGGTGCCGGCGGAATCCAGGTACTGGACGGCGAAGGGGTGGTAGCTGACGCTGCTTATTTCGGCGTGCTTGACCCCCGCGAGGTAGCGGTCGATGTCGGCCATGGGGGCAATACCGATGAAGATATCGGAATCGGTCGATTTGGCGCCCAATCGCAGGGTTGCAAGGTCGAAGGGCAAGCTCCGTGCTGCCGGAGCAGTGCCTGACACCTCCGCGGGTGGGGACGTCAAGGCGTAGCCCGGGGTGCTGAAGGTCTCCGTCGGCACCGAGAAGAACCCTTCGCCGTCACGGAACTGGTTGGCGCTGGCGGCGAAGATGCCCCCGGTCAGCACCGCGCCGCCAACAAGGGTAAGGAGGATTCCGAATGCAAGAAGCAACGCACCCAGCGTTCCGTTGCCCCGGGGCGACGGCTGCCTGGACGCAGGCCCCGGATTTCCTGCAGGTGGGGTTCCTGGTTCCTGTGTCATGGGTCCCAGCGTGCCGGGTGGCAGCCTTGGGCAGAAGGGGCCAAGGTCCCAAATGCCACGGTGGGATTCTTCAGGAGGTTGCGGCCTTGGTCTTGGAACATGTCCGGATGCCTGCGACATCATGGAAGTGCTTCAAGCCGAGGTGGACTTTAGCGCCTTGCTCGCACTCCGGCCGCACGAGGACTTGGGCCCGCTGTGGGCTGCTGCGGCTTGGAGACTTTGAGCCGCAGCGAATTCGGAGCACGGCCGGGTCCATCGTCCTTCAGCTGTACCGTTGGTTGTGACCGGTGCAACCACCATCTCAGGCCGCAGGTGGCCCGATGCCTTCTTCTCCGGAGGACTGCGATTTCGGGGATTTCCTCATTGCCCTGATCTGCCCTCGTCGCCTGTGCCGGAAACAAGTCATGGCCACCGGTTGTCGGGCATGCGGAATGCTGAGGCTTTGGGAACCGGGCGCGGCCCGGGCATCTGGCGTTTCCCTGGCTCACGCCATAGGGGAGGCTGGGATGCCGACCGCAGGCCCTACCTTGGCCAGGCGGTTCCGGAGGAACAGGATGTAGGGAACCATTGCGGCGGCGATGATTCCCACGGTCACGGAATCCCACAGCACGGAGTGTTTGGTGAGCGTGCCGCTCAGGTTGAACAGTGCGTGGAAGGCGACACCGGGCAGGATGCTACCGGTGAGCACCGCACCATAGGCCAGCGCGATGCCGATGAGCACCGCAGCGACCAGCTGCAGGACCTGCTCGGTGAGCGAATACCCGCGCATGAGATTGACGATGTGTCCGATACCGAAGGTCACACCGGAGATGACGATCGCGCGCGTGACGCTGGCGCGTGCGCGCAGCGCCTGGAGCAAGAAGCCCCGGAACAATAGTTCCTCGATGAATCCGACTCCTGCTACCAGAACCAGCGCGTAAACGATGCTTCGCAGGTCAAGGTCGGAAGCAAATCCCTTGGCATACTGCAGGAAGGTGATCGCGAAGAGGGGAACATAGAAAAGGGCCGACGGCGGTGTGCCGGGTAACGGGGGACGAATGCCGTAGAACGCGAGCCGCCCGCCAATCCGTAGGTAGAAGACCAGCACAATCGACAAGGCCAGGAGCGCGAGGCTGGTGAGCCCGGGGAAGCCGATTTCTTCTCCGAGGAAATCGCCGATGTTGACCACGACGATGTAGACCGCAACCCAGATCAGCGCGTGCCCGAGGGGTTTGGTGTCCTGCAGCTTGCTCATGCGAATCCTCCGAGGGTAACCGCGGGTGCGGGTGTCGGCCAGACTACGTCGGATTCACGGACTTGAGGGTTTTCACTGTTCGGGCCAGCGGCAAAGAACTGGATAGCAAATATGGAACCACCAACGATCCACCGTTGATCGGGAAGAAAGCGTTGCCCCGGCCCCGATGACAATTCTCGCCGGAGGCTTGTTTCGCCATGCCGTTGACCAGGGACTTAGGCCACTGGTCGATGGACAGGTTTGCGGGCATCCTGAGAAGACAGTTTCGGCCATGCCGTGACTGCCGTGGGGTGACGGGCGGCGGAGAGTGTCCCTGCCTATGGCAGAGGCCCCCTGCCGCGCGAAACCAAGTCCTGAAGGCAAGGGTGTTCATATTGGGCAGGGGAATCTACGTCTGTGCTTCGGCCCCGGGATCAGGCAAGAACCTGGTGTCACTGGGCCTGGTTGATGCCCTGCACCGTAATGCCGACACGATCGGCTTTTTCAGGCCGATCGTTGGCGGCACGGATCCGGAGTTGGACCCGATGCTCCTGACGCTGCGGGAACTATACAACGTTGATCCGTCTCTGTGCCGGGGCGGCATGACTCTCGGCAAGGCCAGGGGACTGCTGGCTGCGGGGCGCAGCGAGGAAATCGAAGCCGAAACCATAGCCCTCTACAGCGAAATGGCCAAGCAATGCGATGTCCTGGTGGTCGAGGGTTCGGATCTCCGCGGCCGCGATGCCGCGGTTGAGTTCGGCCTCAATGCACGTCTGGCCAACAGCCTGGGGCTGCCGGTCCTGGCTGTTGTCGGTGCCGCGGGCCTTGGCCCGGAAGACACCGCGGACGCCGTCGACATGGCGCGCAAGGAGCTTGCGGCGGCGCATTGTTCGCTCCTGGCCGTGCTGGTCAATCGGGCCGAATCCGACGAGGCGGCCCGGACGAAGGCTGCCATCCGGCCAGGAAAAAGCGGCTGGCCCGTATATGTGATCCCCGAGATCCCGGAGATATCCCGGCCGACGATGGGCGACGTTGCCGCCGCCTTGGCGTTGCGGCAGGTGGCAGGCAGCACCGAGCTGGACCGCGATGTCCACGCGGTGAAGGTGGCCGCCATGACGGTGGGGACCTTCCTGCAGGTCCTGGGCGCGGGCGATCTGGTGATCGTGCCGGGGGACCGGGTCGATGTGATGGTCGCCAGCTTGGCCTCGGCGTTCTCCCTCGAGTTCCCCGTCCCCAGCGGGATGATCCTGACCGACGGGCTTGTTCCGGGGCCCGAGGTACTCAAGTTCCTCGCCCGGGCGCCGTTTCCCGTCCTTGCCAGCGAGCAGGACACGTATTCCGCTGCCCACCTGGTGGCGGGGGTCAGAAGCGAAATCCATGCCGGCCAAAAGCGCAAGGTGGCCGCCGCACTCGGCGCCTGGGCCCGCAACGTCGACGAGACCGAGATGTTGGCACGCCTGGCCCTCCCGCGCCCCGCCACCACCACACCGCTGCGCTTCCTGCATGAACTCGTCGAACGCGCCAGAAGTCCGCGACGACGGATCGTCCTCCCGGAGGGGCAAGACCTTCGGGTGCTTCGCGCCGCCGAGATCCTGCACCGCAGGGACGTCTGCGACCTGACGATCCTGGGCAACGAGGCCGACATCCGGGTGCTGGCCGCCAGCGCCGGCATTGGCCTGGACGGACTGGCCCTGGTTGATCCGGCGACCTCGGAACTGAGGGAACGGTTCGCCCGTGAATACCAGCGTTTGCGCGCGCACCGGGGGATGGTGCTGGCCCGCGCCCGGGAGATCATGTTGGAGGGGGCCTACTTCGGCACCATGATGGTCCAGCTGGGTCTCGCGGACGGCATGGTCTCCGGCGCCGCCCACACCACCGCGGACACCATCCGTCCTGCCTTGGAATTCGTCAAGGCGCGGGAGGGCGCAGGAACGGTGTCATCGGTGTTCTTCATGCTCTTTCCCGACCGCGTCCGGGTCTACGGGGACTGCGCGGTGAACCCCGAACCCGATGCCCGGCAGCTGGCCGACATCGCCTTGGCCTCGGCCGACACCGCAGCAGCATTCGGCGTGGAGCCCCGGGTCGCGATGCTCTCCTATGCCACCGGGGTTTCAAGCACGGGAAGCGCCGTGGACAAGGTGCGCCGGGCCACCGAGCTGGTCAGGGCCGCCCGCCCGGATCTGGCCGTCGAGGGGCCGATCCAGTACGACGCCGCCGTGGATGCCTCCATTGCGGCGCTCAAGCTGCCCGCGTCGGCGGTGGCCGGCCAGGCCACCGTTTTTGTCTTCCCCGACCTCAACACGGGCAACAACACCTACAAGGCCGTTGAGCAGTCCTCGGGCGCCGTTGCGGTGGGCCCGATCCTGCAGGGCTTGCGCCGGCCCATCAACGACCTGTCCCGGGGCTCAACGGTCGAGGACATCGTCAACACCGTTGCCATCACGGCGGTACAGGCCCAGTCCACGGCCAAAGAGGGCGCGGTGCGCGGCAGCGGAGCGGATACCCACGGAAACCAACACCGGCAGCCACCTCCCCGGTGAACGTCCGAATCCTGTTCAAAGGTGGTGCCGCGCCCGATGCCCACGGTGCGTTCCCGAGCCGACCCGTGTGGGGGAGGGGCAGCGGCGCCACAGGAGATTGGACCGACCCATGGGACCTCGGGGTTGCCGTGGCGTGCGTCAACCGGATTTCCCCAGGCCGTGGTCAAACGCCAACATCTTCCGGCGCATGGGCGACCAAGACGGGGCACTTGGCGTGCGCAATGCACGAGGAACTGACCGAGCCGATCAGCATGCCGGTGAAGCTTCCGTGGCCCCGCCGTCCGACTACGAGCAGGTCGGCATTCTCGCTGGCCTTGATGAGCAGGGACCGGGGATCACCCCGCAGCAAGCTGACCTTGAGATTGCCGGGGGCATCGGATCCGAAGACGTTCTTGACCGCGTCGTTGAGTACCTTCTCGGCGCCCTCCTGGAAGCCCTCGAGCCCCGCTATCATGTAGCCGTCGTACATGCGCGGGTAGTCCCAGCAACCGATCGCCTCGACCTGGGCGTTCAAGGCCCCGGCCAAATCGTTGGCCCGCCTCAATGCTTCGAGGGATGCCTCCGAGCCGTCGACGCCCACAATGATCTTGTTCATGTTGGATCCATGTCCCATGAGAGTCTCCAATGCTAACGAGATGTGCATTCCAAGTTACTCCCCGCGCCGTTGGAACACTATGGATGCATGCAACGGATTTGGCCTTCGGCAAGGGCCTGGGTCCGTGACGAGGCAAGCCAGGGCACCGCCGGTATCAGGGACTCCTGCCGTGCCTCCGGGCATCCCACCGGGATTCGCGGCCGGAATCGGTCGAGTCGGCGCCGTGCGCTGGATGGAACCGGTGCGAGGTGCCCGACCGATTCCGGCCGCGGTTCTGCTGCATGGCAGCACCCTCGTGGTGGGACTATTGGATTTCCGCCCAGGCCTGCAACGACAGGGCAAGCTTCGGACACAGCTTGACCGCATCCCGTGCGGCCCGTGCATCGTCTGGCCCGATGGCCGCGTTCGTACCGTCGCCGTTCCCGGGGTGCCTGATCACGGGGTATCCCCAGTCGTCTCGCCCCAGCACCGCGGGCAATAGCTCGGTGCAAAGCCCCCGGCCGTCACACCTTGTCCAGTTGATGTGGAGTGTTTCGCTCATGACGGCCTTCCGCTCATTCGTGTGCAGTTCCCGGTGAGATGTGCCCTGACATCCTCGGCGAATATTTCCAAGGCACTGTGGATCAGTTGCAGGGTCCCGTCCGGATGGTGGCAGGCACCCCTGCGGGCAACGAGATTGCCCAGCCGTTCCAGTTCGCCGACAAGCTGCGGATCGCGGTCACCGCCGGCAATCGCAGCCAGGACCTTGGACATGGCCGGCAGGCCGAACATGCACGGTCCGCATTGCTTGGCGGATTGCCCGGCCAGGTACTCGACGATCCAGGCGGTTGCCTCCAATCCGCACTGCCCGGTGGAAAGCACATGCAGCACACCGGCCCCGGGGCGGACGCTTTGGCCTGCCTGGCCCGACGGCGTCAACCGGTAGTCCAGAGGTTTCACCCAGCGCCCGTGGTAGCCGCCGACCAACACCGCCTGCACACCCGGGAGGTCGATGCCGGCATGGGCCAGGACGGAGCCGAGTCCCTCATCGCCTGCGACTTCCAGGATCTGGTCGGCACCCCGGCCGGACACGGAAACCAGCCGCGTGCCGGGGTCCCGGTCCGATCCTGCAGAACGGAACCAGTGGGCACCGTAGCGGGCGATGAGCGCCACGTGGGCGAGGGTCTCCACATTCAGCACAAGCGTCGGCCGCCCCTTGAGCCCCGACTCGCTGAGCCGGCGGCGGTTGTCCAGCGGCAGCGCGTTTCCGCCGCCAATCGCGTTGACCACCGCGCTGGCCTGACCGGAGACAAAGGTTTCAGGCGCTTCGATGACCTGGATGCGACGGGCGTCGAGGCGCTCGGCGATGGCTGCCTCCACGGCGGGCATGGCCACGGCCGTGGTGTAGACGTAGAGCGACGAAGCGGACACGGACCGGGCCGCCACCAGAAGCCCGTCGAGCACCAGGTGCGGCGCATGGATCAGGAGCGTCTTGTCCTTGAAGCTCAGCGGTTCCCCCTCGGCGCCGTTGGCGATGACCACCGGCCTGCCTTGCAGCAACGCCCCGCGGCGCCCCTGCCCCGTTGCGGAGAACTTGCGCCACGAAGCGAATGCGGCACCGCCCCGGCCGGTCAGCCCGGATTGTTCCAGTACGCCGACGAAGTTCCCATCGATGCCGTGCAACGGCAGCGGGCCGTAGGCCTGCTCGTGGCAGGCCAACGTTGCACGGGATCCGGCGGCGAAAAGCCGGTTGTTCCCCGAGGGGACGAGGTGCTGGGCCGGCACGGGCATCTGCGAAGTCATGTGCGTCATGACAGGCTCCTTTGTCGGGTTTTGGCATTTTCCAGGAAGTTCAAGGACAGGCGCCAGGCCAATGCGCCGCCCACCGCGACGAAGGAGCCAGCGGCAAGGGCCAGGAACCACCTTTCGGTTCCGTTGGTGCCGTTGCCGATGGAGTGCGCCAGGGCGATCGGCCACATCGCGTAGGCGAACCAGTGGACGGCGCGAAACGTCCGCTGGCCCAGCCGGTGGCGCAGCAGCCCGGTGAGCACCATGGCCACCAGCAGGTCGAACGCCACCGTCCCGAGCCCCTGCCAGAACGGCTTGAAGGATCCGAGGAAGGGAACGAACACGTCGACCAGGTTGAGCTTCGCGTACGAGTCCAGCATCAGCGATCCAATGTGCATCAGCAGGAACAGCGTGGCCAGCAGGGAGATGTTGCGGTGGATCAACGCCACGGAGAACCTCGGGACGGCCGGCAACGGCCTGCCCGAGCGGTTCACGATGCCCAACAACACGGTAACGGTGAACATCGCCAGCGAGACGATTCCGCTGGCCCGGCCCAGGGCCCAGAGCGCGCTATCCACGTGAATCCACTCCGGTCAACATGTCCTCGTCCCCGGGCCAGCCGCCGGTGGCAACGATCCTGCCCTGCCGGTCGACAAGGCGCCCGGCGATTCCCTCGCGCTCAAACCATGCAACGGCCCCGAAGCCGCGCACGATGCCCGCGGTGCTGTACGCGTTGGCCAGCAGGCAGGTGGATGCGGCCACGGTGACTGAGCGCCAGACGGGTTCGGCCGGAAGCCCGAACCGGGGGTCCAGGATGTGGTGCATGTCGTGGCCGTCGTGCTTCCAACGGCGCTTCTGGGTGCTCGAGGTCGCCATGGCCCGCCCGGCACCCAGGGTCACTTGTTGACACGGGTCCGTGGGCAGATCCTGCACCAGGACCTGCCACCGGCCCTCCGGTTCGGGCCCGGCCGTGGCGATGTCCCCGCCCAGGGAAACCAGGATCCCGCAGCCCATCTCGTCGAAGACCAGGGACGCGGCGCGGTCGGCGGCGACGGCCTTGGCCGTGGCGCCAAGGTCGAGCCGCAGATTCCGGGGAACAGTCAGTTTCCGTCCCTCCAGGTCCACCTGCTGCCAGCCCGGTGTCCGACGTTGTGGCAGGGACAGGGTGGCAACGGCGCCGGAGGAACCGAGCCGCACCCGGGCAATGTCACGGTCGTAACCCAGTGATTCCATGTCCTTGCCGAGCGTGGGATCCACATCGCCGTCGGTCCAGCGGGCGGCATCCAGGGCGCTTCGAACCAATGCGGCCAGCAGGGGGCTGGCTTCCGCCCCGGAGTCCAGCTCAGGCTGCAGGCGCATCAACTCCGAGTCCGGCCGGAAGCGGCTGCAGGCGTCGTCGATTTGCGCGACTACCCCGCGCACCAGGCGCTCGGCGTCGGAAGCCACGCCGGGATCCTCGACCGCGATGGAGGCTTCAAGCCCCCAGACCGGCCAGGAAGCGGTGACGCCCATGTCAGGACCCCGAGGATTTGCCGCTGGTGGAACCGCCGTTGCCCGGGCTGACGGGGCTCGCGGCCGAATTGGTCTGTTGGCGAACGATGGTCTTCTTGACGCGGGTGGTCGCCGACGGTTCATCGTTCCTGGCGGCGTCTGGAGTCTGCGAAGCGTCGTCGTCCTGGCTTGAACCACGGACTTGCGGCGTCTCGGAATCCTGGCTGAGACTGGAAACCGGGGTGGCGGCGGCACTCGTCGGAGCCTTCTGCAAGGCCACAAACCCGAGCCCCGCCGCCGCAATCCCACCTGCTGCAACGACCGCGGTGATGCGTGCTGCCGTCTGTTTTCCGCCGATTCGAGTGGCCATGGCCTGCTCCTGTCCCTTGGCTGTTGGTGAAGTTCTTCTCACCATCATCCACACGGATTCTTTGCGGTTTCTTAGACGGGATGGGAATTTCCCGTCAGGTCCTTGCCAAGGGCAGGACCGCGACAACTGCCGCGCCCCGGCCGCGCTGTGCCGGTTCGATCAGGATCTTGCCGTGGTGGTGGGCTGCGATCTCGGCCGCCAAGGCCAGCCCGAGTCCGTAGTGGCGAGTGGCATCCGCATCGGAGGAGCCGGGGCGTGCCGAGGAGAACCGCTCAAAGGCGCGTTTCTCGGTTCCCGGGGCGAATCCGGGTCCGTCGTCGGAAACGACGATGCGGGCGTCATTGCCCCTGATTTCGACAGCGACACCGACAACCGTCCGGGCATGGTCCAACGCGTTTGAAATCAGCGAGGTCAGAATGCGCTGGAGCGCCACGGGCGAACCCTCCACGGTCACGGAACCGTCGAAATCATCCATGTGAAGACCGATATTGCGTTGCGATGCCTGCGGTGCCGCCAATTCCACGGCATTGGCCGCGAGCGCGACCAGATCGACTGCCGTTTGCGCGGTGTTCTCCCGGGGATCGGTCGAAATGAGCAAGTCGTCCAGGATGGCGGTGAGCAGCTTCGAGTCCTCGACAAGACGGGACACCTCGGCGGATACGGCGTCACGGGACAAATCCGATTCAGGCCCTGAAAGCTTCCTGCGCAGCAGTTGCGCCCGGGTGCTCAGCAATGTCAGTGGAGTCCGAAGTTCATGGCTGGCATCGGCTACAAAGCGTCGCTGCAGGGCCAGGCTTTCGGACAAGGGGAGCATGGCACGCCTGGCCATCCACGCCGATGCGGCGACGGCCAGCACCGTCGCCGCGGCAATGGCAACCGCCATTGCCCACGCCAAGCGGTCCAGCGACTCCCGGCCCTCGTGGGTGTCCACCGCCGCCTGGACAACCCGGTCCCCGTGCAAGGTCGTAAGAACCTCGTACGTCCGCCCCCCGGCGGAAAAGCCCTCACGTTCCTCGACCCCGGTTTCTGCCACCCGGGCCATCGCAGCGTTGTCGGGCAGACCCCGCGGCATGACACGTGGGCTGACAACCCCCTGGTTGTCCAGGAACGAAACGAATACTCCCAAGGGGGCATCGCGGGGTGAATCGATCCGGCTCGCATCCTCCAGGGCCCTGGTCGTGGATTCGACGGTGCCTGCCGCAACGATGGAATACAGCAGAGCCCCCATGACGACCAACAAGACCACCGTCAGGGCCGTGAATTGCACGGACAAGCGGATAGCTGCGCGACGAAGTTCGGCCACATCGCGCGTATTCACCCCGGGGGTCCCAACACATATCCCAGCCCGCGTACCGTCCGAATGCAGGAACGGCCCAGTTTCTTGCGCAGATAGTGCACATAGGTGTCGACCACGCCGCCCTCGTCCGCATCGGAGAAGATCGATTCCAAGAGCCCTGCCCTGGTGAACACCTGCTGGGGCCGGCGGGCCAGGTGCTCCAGGAAATCGCACTCCCTTTCGGAGAGGACCACCCGTCCGGTGCCGTCGACCGTCGCGGTCCTGCTGCCGACGTCAAGGACCCCGCCGGGTATGCGAAGCATGGCCGAGGTGTCTGCATGGCGTCTGATGAGGGATCGAATGCGGGCCAGCAACTCGTCGAGGTCGAACGGCTTGCCCATGTAGTCTTCGGCTCCTCGGTCCAAGCCCTCGACCCTGTCCGCGGGGTTGCCCAGCGCGGAGAGAACCAGCGCAGGAGTGGAGATCCCCTTCCGGCGCAATCGCTCCAACACCTCAAGCCCCTCGAGCCCCGGAAGGCCTCGATCCATGACCATCACATCGAAGTCCCGGGTGAGTCCCTGGTGGAGGGCACGTTGTCCGTCGGCTGCCACCACGACGTCGTAGCCTTCCCCCTCGAGGAGTTCCTTCAGCATGGAGGCAAGCGCGGAGTCGTCCTCCACCACCAGTACACTGTGTTCTTCGGCCATGTTCTGAAGTATATGGTCCGGGGCCGCCCTGGCTACCGGACCGCGTTACTTCGTGGCCCCTCGATGTGGCCAAACATGCCATGCTGCCATTCCTGCCCAGGCACAACCGCTGTCATGCCGGCGAAGCGCAATGTCGCCGCCGCGCCGGAGGAGATCCGTCCTTCCCGCGCCCTTGGGCGGACCATGTGCGAACTTCCGCGGGTGGATTCCCTCGTTGTGCAAGGAACACACCGCCCCGCAGCACCATCTCGGCACTTCGCGTTTGGACATGGCAGTGATCGCGATGCGGTGCGATGCACCATACCGGTGTTCCAGGCACTCCGAACCCGCGCGGGGCACAGAACCACCGATGCATCGCCGGCCCATCGACATGGCTGGACGCGTTGGCCGGTCCTGCCGCGTTACGGCTGTTCCGGCGGTGGTGGTTGCGCGGGTCCCCGTGTGGTTAGCTGATGGCATGATCGACAAGACCAGTACCCACCCCAATGAGCCACACGACGCGAATTTCGCTGAGCGCCTGAATTGGCTTCGAGCCGGGGTTCTCGGTGCCAACGACGGAATAGTTTCCGTGGCCGCGACGGTTGTCGGCGTCGCCGGAGTCACCAACGATCCGGCCCCGATCCTGGTGGCGGGCATGGCCGCTGTCGTCGGCGGCGCGATTTCCATGGCCCTGGGCGAATATGTTTCCGTGAGCAGCCAGCGCGATAGCCAACACGCGTTGATCGAGAAGGAACGTCGGGAACTGGCCGAAGACCCCGAAGCCGAACTGGTTGAACTGGCGGGAATATACGAAGCCAAGGGCCTGAGCCGGGGCACCGCCGCACTGGTGGCCGAGGAACTGACCGAACATGATGCCCTGGCCGCCCATCTCTCGGCGGAGCTGAACATCGACGAAACCGAAGTCGTCAATCCGTGGCATGCGGCGTATGCCTCGGCGGCCGCCTTTGTGGTGGGTGCCGTGCTGCCGATGCTCGCCATCTTGTTGCCTCCTGCGGGGTTGCGCGTGCCGGTGACGTTTGTTGCCGTCTTGGTCGCCCTGGGCCTGGCGGGAATGCTCAGCGCCTACATCGGAGGAAGCTCCAAGCGTGTTGCTGCCGTTCGCCTGGTCGTGGGTGGAGCACTCGCCCTTGCGGCCACATATCTGGTCGGTACCTTGCTCGGAGCCAGTGGAATCGTCTAGCGGACCCACCGGATTCCCAGGCGCCTGCTCCGGGACGAGGCGTGCGGGCTGCCTTCGGAAGCACTTCTTCACCAGTCACCCATGCAAGGTGGTGCTTCCGTGAAACCTCCCGGCTTCCAGCCCTCCAAAGCAGCCGTGTCTGGGATTGCGGAGGAAAATCCGAGGGTCCTGGTTCCCACATCTCGATGTGTGGGTGTTTCGGCGGCAGTGGCGGCCAAGCGCCGCCGGCGCCCCGAAATCCATCACGGACTGCCAGATGCCTGTTCGTTCCCCGGAGGCTCCTCTCGGGCGCGGCTCCTCGCAACCTCACTACGAGGGCACCACCTTGCCGTGGTGCCCTCGCCAGTCGCGGCGTTCGTAAGGCATTGGCCTCGGTCTGAAGAACGCGACAGCCAGCAACGCCCCGGAAACAACAAGCACCAAGTCCATAACCAGAAGGCCCAACACCTCAAAGCGATACTCCAGCTGTTCTTGGTAGAGGAATCCAAGAAACGCCAGTAGGCCCAAGGCCAAGACCCCGCCAAGGAAAAGGACCCGGCCGGCGGCCGGCGCCGCCTTCAGCGCGGTGTTGGCCAAAGGCACGCCAAGGAACACCGCGGCCAGGGCCAGCATCGCATATCCGAGGTTCTCGAGACCGATGAAGATCCCGTGCGGGTTGTATTGGGACAACAGCGACAGATCGGAGGTTTCACCGGCGAGCAGGCTGGGTTGCACCACCGACAGCTGCAAGCCGTAGTCGATCACCAGCGCACCGGCCGCGACCACCGCCAGGGATGTTCCGGCAAGAGTCCATCCTTTCCACCGGTCCGGCGCCGAGGAGTGGACGGATGCGGCCAACACGACAAACGCGATGGCACCCAAAATGGCGGGGTACATCCACAGGTAATCACGCGGGACGTATTCGGCGACGTCGGTAAAAGGGTATGAAATGCACCCTGACCTGCAGTACGGACCCGAACGGGGCGGGGTCGTGACGGCCACAGCGAGGGCCACCGCCGAGAAGGCAGCCGTCATCACCGCTGCCCAGAATCCCAGGCGGGTGTCCATCTGCCGCGCGTAGTCAACGTCGGTTTCTTCGGCCGAAGCCCCCGGCCGTTCCCTGCCCGGGACAGTATTGCCGGATTCGACATGTTTCGAGTGCTCCATCATGAAGGTTCCTTTGAAAGGCCCGCAGATTCGCGGGGAAGAGGCGGCGGGAACTGGATCGAGTTACGCCGTGCGTGTGGGAATTCGGGCCACGAGCCGCCTTCGGCGGCTGGTGCATCAGGTGGCGGGCGTGGCGGCGTCCCCACCGATGCGCAGTACCGCCGCCCCGTTGACCCGGTCCGCGGCCAAGTCCTCCAAGGCCACGTCGGCGGCCGAGAACGGATACATGGCGGTGGTCGGCTGCAACGGTATTTGGGCGGCCAGGGACAGGAACTCCTGGCCGTCCGCCCTGGTATTGGCCGTGACGCTGCGCAGCTGGCGTTCCTGGAAAAGGTCGGATTGGTAATCCAGCGGCGGGATGTCGGAAAGATGGATGCCGGCCACCGCGAGGGTCCCCCCGCGGTCCAGGGCGCGCAGGGCCACCGGGACCAGGTCCCCGGCCTGGGCAAACAGGATGGCTGAATCCAGTGGCTCCGGAGGGATATCGGACGGTCCCCCGACAAAGTCCGCGCCGAGGCTTCGCGCGAGTGAGCGGGCGGCCTCCGACCGCGTCATGACGTATACGGATGCACCGGCATGGCGTGCCATCTGGGCGGTCAAATGTGCGGAACCGCCAAACCCGTAGATCCCCAAGCGGCCCCCGGGTGGAAGCTCAGCGCGCTTGAGCGCGCGATACCCGATGATTCCCGAACACAAGAGGGGAGCTGCCTGCTCGTCGGTGAAGATCTCCGGGATCCGGTAGGCAAATGCCTCCGAAACGGTGACAAGCTCTGCATAGCCCCCATCCCTGTCCCAACCGGTGAATGTCGGGAAAAGACAGAGGTTCTCCCTCCCGCTGCGACAGAACCGGCAGGAGCCGCAGGTCTTCCCCAGCCATGGAATGCCGACCCGGTCGCCAGGGCTGAACAACGTGCACCCGGGCCCCAGTTCCCGGACCAAGCCCACCACTTCGTGCCCGGGCACCACCTGCCGATGCCGCGGGGCCAGATCCCCCTCCGCAAGGTGCAGGTCGGTGCGGCAGACGCCGCACACGCTGACCTCCAGCAGCAATTCCCCCGGGCCGGGTATCGGCTCTGGTCGTTCACCCATGACCATCGGGCGCGAGGCCGCAGCTCCAGGCTCATTGACCCACCAAGCAAGCACGAGTTCATCCTTTCCGCCCCCGGGATACCAACGATCTTGGCGGTCCGGGGTCCGCGGGGCTAGGGCACAAGGTCCTACGCGGGGCCCGGGAAAGCGGTGAGTGCCGGATTGCCGCGCTCGGCAGGCGGTCCAGTGCCTTAATCCCCTAGCCGACCCCGCGTCCGCGGAGTTGACTTCATAGAGGAATGTGGACTCGGGAGCCAACAAGGAAGAAATGATGGAAGCGATGAACGAGAACGTGCTGTGGCTGGGGGATGTGGGCCGGGCGGATGTGCCCGTCGTGGGCGGAAAGAACGCGTCGTTGGGGGAGTTGATCGGCTCGCTTCTCACCGAGGGTGTGGGAGTTCCGGACGGTTTTGCGCTGACGGCGTCCGCCTACCGGAAGTACGTTGCAGCCAACGGCCTGGAACCGAGGATCGCCGGGATCCTGGCGGAGCGGGAATCCGGAAACCTCACCTGGCGCCGGGCGGGGTCCGCGATCCGGGAGTTGGTGCTTGCCGGTGAATTCCCCGCTGAAATCACAGACCGGATCCGTCGTTTCTACCGGGACCTTGCCGCGCGCACCGGCGAAGCAGACCCGGCCGTGGCGGTCCGCAGCAGTGCAACGGCCGAAGACCTCCCGGAGGCAAGCTTCGCCGGCCAGCAGGAAAGCTTTCTCAACGTCAGGGGCGAACCGGCTCTGCTTGACGCCTGCCGACGGGCCTATGCCTCCCTGTTCACCGACCGGGCGATCAGCTATCGGGACATCATGGGCTTTGGGCAGCTGGACGTTGCCTTGTCCGTCGGAGTCCAGCTCATGGTCAGGTCCGATGTGGGGGCTTCCGGCGTCATGTTCTCGCTGGATACCGAAACGGGGTTTCCCCGGGCCGCGGTCATCAGCGCCAATTGGGGGCTGGGTGAAACGGTGGTGCAGGGCACCGTGAACCCCGACAGGTACTGCGTTTTCAAGCCGTTGCTTGCCGATCTCCAATGTTCGCCGATCATCGAAAAGACCCGTGGCTCCAAGCTGCGCAAGCTGGTTTATGCCCCCGGCGGCGGCAGCGGAACGCTGATGGCGGACACCACGGAAGCCGAAAGGGGCTCCTTTGTCTTGGACGACGCGGACATCGTTCAACTGGGTCGGTGGGCCGTGCGGATCGAGAAGCACTATGGAGGGCCCATGGACATGGAGTGGGCCAAGGACGGGATCACCGGGGAACTGTTCATTGTCCAGGCCCGGCCGGAGACGGTGCAGGCGCGCAAGAGCGGCACTCTCATGCGGGTGCACCGGTTGACCGAGCAGGGACCCCTGCTGGCGACGGGGGCCGCGGTGGGCGAAGCCATTGCCTCGGGACGGGCTTGCATCATCAAGGACGCGGCGGACATCGGGGACTTCATCAACGGGGCGGTGCTGGTCACTGAGCAAACCGACCCGGACTGGGTGCCCGTGATGAAGCGGGCCAGCGCCATCGTGACGGACAAGGGAGGGGCCACCAGCCACGCAGCCATTGTGGGACGGGAGCTGGGAATCGTGGCTGTGGTGGGAACCTCCAACGGCACGCGCGTGATCACGGAGGGGGAGGAGGTGACCGTTTCCTGCGCGGAGGGGGACAAGGGCAACGTCTACGAAGGCCTGCTTGCAAGCACTGCGGAAGACACCGATCTCGGCGAATTGCCAACCACACGCACCGCCCTCATGGTGAACATGGCAAACCCGTCGACGGCCTTCAAGTGGTGGCGCCTGCCCGCCCGGGGAGTGGGGCTGGCACGGATGGAATTCGTCATCAACGACATGGTCCGTGTCCACCCGATGGCGGTGGCCTTCCCCGAGCGGGTGGCCGACGCCGCGGCTCGGGACGAGATCGAGGACATGGCCAAGGGCTATGCCGACCCGGCCGACTACTTCGTGCAGACGCTCGCGCGTGGATTGGCCAAGCTCGCCGCACCATTCCACCCGGCACCGGCCATCGTGCGCTTCAGCGATTTCAAGACCAATGAATACGCCAACTTGGTCGGAGGTGCATGGTTTGAGAAAGAAGAAGCCAACCCCATGCTTGGTTTCCGCGGGGCATCGCGCTACTACGATGAACGCTATCGCGCCGGGTTTGAGCTTGAATGCAAGGCCATCGTCCGGTTGCGGGGGCATTGCGGATTCTCGAACGTCATCGTCATGGTCCCCTTTTGCCGGACGCTGGACGAGGCCGATCGGGTGCTGGCCGTCATGGGTGAGAACGGGCTGGTCCGGGGCACGGACGGACTCAAGGTCTACATGATGTGCGAGGTTCCATCGAATGTCGTTCTTGCCGGGCAATTCGCCTCCAGGTTCGACGGATTCTCGATCGGGTCCAACGACCTGACCCAGCTGGTGCTTGGCGTTGACCGGGATTCGGCGGAACTTTCGACCTTGTTCGACGAACGTGACGCCGCGGTCGAATCGATGATCGGCGAGGCCATCGACAAGGCACACGCCGCCGGAATCCGGATAGGGATTTGCGGCCAGGGTCCGAGCAACCACCCGGACTTTGCGCAGTTCCTGGTGAATGAAGGGATCGACTCCATCTCGCTGAACCCGGACAGCTTCTTGCGCACGGTGCCCGTCATTGCGGCGGCCGAGGCCGCTGGCGGTGTTCGGCCAGAGGTCTCGCCCTGAGGCCTACTTGCGAAGCGGGGTCTCGAACACCGCACCGGGATGGAGAGTCTTGCGGATCCCCTCCACGTGGACGTGGATGGGCCGCGCCGAGCCTGGATGCAGGCGCAGGACCGCGCGGTCATGGTCCAGCTCGATGTCGATGGGCTGTCCGCGGTAACTGATCTGGAACGCGATGCGTGGCAACTCCGCGGGCAGCCTGGGGTGAATCCGCAGTTCGTCTTGGCGTGTTTCCACGCCCCCGTAGCAGCGGATCGCCATGTCCACGGTTCCGGCCATCGCACCCAGATGCACCCCCTCGCGTGTCGTGCCTCCCTGGGCGTCGGACATGTCGCATTCCAGCGCCTGGCTGAAGAGCGACCACGACTTCTCCCTGTCGCTGCGGGCCAGGACCCAACTGTGTGCCAGCCTGCTGAGCGTTGATCCGTGGCTGGTGCGTGCCAGGAAGTAGCCCACGGTGCGACGGACCAACTCGGGAGGCAGCGCGTAGCCGAGATGTTCGAACAGCGAGCGTAGCTCCTCGGCCGAAAACAGGTAGAACAGCATCAGGACATCCGCCTGCTTGGAGATCTGGTAGCGGTTGGTGGTGTCCGCCTCGGCTTGCAGAATCAGGTCCAGACGCCCGATGTTGCCGTACTTGGCCCGATAGGTTTCCCAGTCGAATTCGGAGAGATCCTCATAACCGTCGAACTGGCTGATGATGCCGTCGGCATGGAAATGCAGGCGCAAGCGTTGGCCCACGTGGCACCAGTGCCGCATTTCTTCCTGGCCGGGTAGCCAGGGTGCCGCCGCATCTTGGAGGTCCAGCGATTTGACGATCTTCAGTGCGTCCGCGGTCCGGGCAAGAACCCACGAAGCCAGGACGTTTGTGTAGGTGTTGTTCCTGATGCCCAACTCCACGCTGTCCGGGTAGGCGTCATGGAATTCGTCGGGGCCCATGACACCGGCTATGTCGAACCGGTCCGAGCTCTGGTCGTAGCTTGCGCGCGAGACAAAGTACCGGGAGACCTCCGCCAGGATCTCCGCCCCGTACCTGGCCAGGAAACCGTCGTCGGCCGTCACCTGGTAATACTGCCAGACGCTGTATGCGACGGCGAGCCCCACATGGACCTGAAGGTGGGAATGGTCGGGCATCCACCTGCCGTCGAGGATATTGAACAGCTGGTTGGGGGTCTCCTCCCTGCCGCTGCTGCCGCTCTGCCACGGAAACATGGCACCCCCGTAGCCTGCTGCCGTGGCCGCTGCCCGAGCCTGGTCCAGCCTCCGGTAGCGGTACATCAGCAATTGGCGGGTGAGCTCCGGACGCCGAAGGGTGAGCATGGGATAGACGAACATTTCATCCCAGAAGATATGGCCCCGGTATCCCTCGCCATGCAATCCGCGGGCGGGAATCCCGGCATCGATTTCGGCATTGACCGGCACGGACTGGAGAACATGGAAGGTGTTCAGGTTCATGGCAAGGGCCGCAGGTGTCTCGGCAGGAAGCTTCACGCCAAAGCGGGACCACAGGGCACCCCAGGCGTGCGTGTGCCTGGCCAACAGGGCTGCAAAATCCGGAGCCCGCTCCAGTCGCGCGGCGGCGTCCAATGACGGCCTGGAGATGGCGCTGTCGCGCGACGTCGATGCCGCCACCGTCTTCTCGATGATGATCGGTTCACCGGCCGTAAGCATGCAGGTTATTTCGATGCCGGACAATCCATCGACGGACACGAACCGCGAGCTGTGGACGACGGGTCCTCCGTTCTGGTCGAAAACCCGGGTGCGTGCGGCCATGGCGATCGCAAGCCCGGATTGATTCGTTTGGACGTCCACGATGACGGTGTCCGGGCCCGCCGGGACTGCTCTGGCCGGCTGCAGATGCGTCTTGGCGAGCATGGAGTCGACGGTTGCGTTGCCGTTGGTGACGGATGTGTTGATGGCCGAAAGGATGCTGATGCTTCCGGACCAGTTCCCCGCCACGATTCTGGTTTCCATGGCGGCGAGCCGAGGGTCGGCTTGTGACTGGAGACGCCGCGACGAAACGGCCGTGGTCCTGCCCTCGCCATCGGCGTAGTTGTCGTCCACTTCGAAAAGTCCGCGACGAAGGTCCAACCGCTGGGAGTGCTCCTGCAAGAAGGCAGAACGCGCGCTGTAGGCGGGTGCTCCCGTTCGCGCAACCGTCAGGTACGTCCAGTCGGGGGCATTGACCAGGTGTTCGTCCTCCCTCGGAACGGAATCCACCACGGTCACAAGCCTGTTGTAGATCCCTGCAAAGTAGGTTCCGGGATAGTGGACCCCGTCGTTCGTGGCCCCTGGCTGAGAACCACGTGTGGCCCAGTATCCGTTTCCGAGTGTGAACAAGGACTCCCTTAATCCTTCATGCGCCGGGTCGAATCCGTGGCTGGCCAGGGTCCAGGCATCGGGGCCGGTCAGGAGGCGAGGCTGGGCAATTGCGGTTTCGGGGGCGCCGATGCCAGCCAAGTCGAGGCCGGAAAGCGTAGCGAGCTCGATATCGGCATCGATGGCGCGCGGGGGCTCGCCGTTGCCCGGGACCTCGATGCCGATGACCAAGCCGAACCCTCCTGCCGTTGCTGCCCTGATTCCGGCAGGTGAACTGCCCAAGACCACGATGGCCGCCGGGTGGGTTCGCATCCGGCGAGCGGCCTCCAGGAACATGGCGGGGTCAGGTGCCGCGGGCAACGAGATCCGTGCGCCATCCGCTCCGTCCACCACCACCGTGACCAGTGGTTCGATTCCCGCGACCCGCAACCAGAGGCGGCCGTTCCGGCTTGTGGTGACCGCCGCAGTGTGTACACCGTCCGCATGCAGTTGCCGCAGCAGGGGACGCAGGGGAGAAGCCATGCGCAGGCCATCCAGGTCGAGGAGCACTGCGTCGAACATTCCTCCCGGACCGGTTCTGCCACGCGCCGTGGGGAGATTCTCGAGTTTCATTGCGTCCTTGTCCCGGGCGTTGTTCGCTGCAGGGCCCGGCGGATCCAGATGCCCTTATTCAAGCCCCGCGCGTGTCGCCTCGTCCAAGGGAACTTTCCACGTCGTGGACGGTTCCAGGGTGAAGCGCCTTCCGGTCACTTTCTCCGGAAGGATCCGCACGAGGTGGTCCTTGCCGATGCCTTGCCACGGAAACAGTCCACGGCCGACGGTCTCCAGAATGGGATCCGGCGAGGTGGAGATTTCCACCCGGCCCCTGATGACCACGCTCCAGGCCCGTCCGGATTCACCGCTGACGGAATCGGCTTCAAGGGCGACGCGCGCGTCGTTCTTGATGTCGGTGAACTTGCTGCCGCCACCGGTCCTGAACAGGAGCGATTCCCCATCGACCTTGTAGTTCACGGGAAAGACGTCGGGAGCGCCGTCCGTGGACACGGCCAGCCGCCCGACTGACGTCTCGGAAAGGAGCTTCCAGCACTGCCCTGCGGTGAGGATTTCTGTCTTTGGAACCAAGGAGTTCTCTCTCATGGGAATGATCGTACGGGGATGCCTGCCGGGGGAACAGGGCACGAAGGCCCGGACATCTGCCGCTCCCGGGATATCGTGTTGGAGGCACCGACCCCGGAGCGCGCCCTCGGCCCGGGGCCGAAGCACCAGAAACCAGCATCTTGGCCGATGCAAGGGTGGATCCCCAATCAAGAACGGTTGGGGATCCACTCAAGGATGTTATGGGCGGGACGGGGATGGCTACTCCCGGGTGATCGCCACCTTTGCAGGGGCGGCAGGTGCTTGCTCTTCAGGAAGCGTTGCCTGGATTTCCAGGATGCCGTCCTTGTAGCTGGCCTTGATGTCGTCCTCGGTGACTCCCCCGGGGAGAGCAATCCTCCTCTGCAACGAACCATAGTGGAACTCGGAACGATAGCTGTTCTCCGTCTTGGATTCGGTCTTCTGCTCGCGCCTGGCGCTGATGTTCAGGACCCCGTCGGCAATGGACACATCGATGTCGCGGTCCGGATCCACGCCAGGGAGTTCGGCACGGACCACCAACGTGTTGTCCTTGATGGTTTCTTCGACGCGGATGGCGGCGTTCTCGGTGCCACCGTCGAACAGCCGCTGAAAGGTGTCCAGGACACCGAAAGGCGACTTCGTGAACAGGTCGAAGGGAGCTGCCCAGCGTGCTGCATCCAGTGGGGACCAGCTCAAGATCTCAGTCATGTCATTTCTCCTGTGGGGGGGGGTGTGGCTCCGCATGCTAAGGCGGGGCGGGGCAGTTCCAGTAGATCCTGCACCGGCTGAGGGGAATAGAGCCGAAAGCCCCTTCCCTCCGTTCGGCGGCGCTGCAATCATGAAGAGGCTTGGGAACAATCCGCCTCGCTTGCCTGACAGCGCGATGTGCCGGCCCCGAGATGGTTCGCGACCTCCAGCGATGGACAAGATGACATGGACTTCTATAGCCCGGACGCAATCTCGAGCGCAACCTCGGAGGGCCTCAACCCCCAAGAGCCCCTTGAGCGGCTGTTGCGCGATCTGCGCGGGCGTCCGGAAGGCCTTTCGGCGAGGGAATCCGAACGGCGCCTGATCGTTTTCGGCCGCAACGAGCTGACCAAGCGGGGCCGGAGCCAGTGGCCGCGCGAGTTGGGCAGACAATTCATTCATCCTTTGGCCCTGTTGTTGTGGGTCGCCGCGGGGCTGGCGTTTGCAGCAGGAAGCGCCGCCTTGTCCGTGGCGATTGTTGCGGTAATCGTTTTGAATGCGCTCTTCGCCTTCTTCCAGGAACGGCATGCGGAGCATGCGGTTGAAGCATTGTCCGCATACCTGCCCGCCCAGGCCAGGGTCAGGCGTGAAGGAAGCGAAGTGTTGGTTGACGCAACCAGTCTCGTTCCAGGAGATGTCATCGTCATCAGGGAAGGCGACCAGGTCTCGGCGGATTGCCGCCTGCTTTCCGGGTCCCTGGAAATGGATGTGTCCACACTGACCGGCGAATCACTGCCGGTGGTCAGGAGCGCCGACCCGGTGGGGGTGCAGGGCGTGCCCCTGCTCCAGGCACAGGATGTAGTCTTCAGCGGCAGTTCCTGCACCGGTGGCGAAGCAACCGCGGTGGTCTATGCGACGGGAATGCGCACCGAAATGGGGCGAATCGCTGCCCTCACCCAGAGCATGGGGCACGAACCAAGCCCGTTGGAAAAGCAGGTTGCACACATGGCGCGGCTGATTGCAATTGTTGCCGTGGCGATGGGTCTCGCCTTCATTCCGCTGGGAACGCTTCTGGGTGGACTGTCGTTTGGAGACGCACTCAATTTCTCGATTGGTCTTCTGGTTGCCAATGTTCCGGAAGGACTGCTGCCGACCATCACCTTGGCGCTCGCCGTGGGTGTGCGGTCGCTGGCCCGGCGCGGAGCCCTGGTAAAACGGATCTCCGCCGTGGAGACGCTGGGGTCAACGAGCGTGATTTGTACGGACAAGACGGGCACCTTGACCATGAACCGCATGCAAGTCCTCAAGTTCTGGACCACCGGAGGCGAGCAGGAACTGGCCGCCGGAAACGTTCGGGCCCAACGCGCCCCCGTGCCACGGTTCGCGGCTTCGGCCGCGACGTGTACCAGCGCGCAGCTTGCGGGCCCCGACGGGCACGGGGAAGCGGGCGATCCCACGGAGCTGGCGCTTCTCCACCTGGCGGACGAACTGGGAACAACCGCTGAAAGCCTCGGCGCTGTGCAGCTGAGGCAATTCCATTTCGACCCCGCACTGCGGCGCATGTCCACGATCGACCGAATCGGCCCTGCAACCGAAGTGCATTCGAAGGGCGCCCCCGAAGACATCCTCCCGCTATGCTCGCACCTTGCCGTCGAAGGACACGAGCGTGCCATGACCGACGAAGACCGCGAGCTGATCGGCAGCGTAGTCGACACCTGGGCGGCCGAGGGGCTGCGAATCCTGGCGCTGGCCGACAAGCCGTTGGCGTCGATGGAAGCTTCCGGCATGTCGCGGCAGCAGGCGGAAAAGAACATGACATTCCTGGGGCTTGCCGCCATGCTGGACCCGCCTCGTCCACAGGTCTTCGACGCCGTGGCGAGGTGCCACTCGGCCGGGATCCGGTTGATTGTCATCACCGGGGACAATGGGCTGACGGCGGCCGGGATCGCCCGCAACGTCGGGATCGGAGGCGCCGGGCTCGACACCATCAGCGGCGCCGAGTTGGACGAATTGAGTGAGGCCGAGCTGGACCAGCTGCTGGAAACCGGTGGCGAACTGGTCTTCGCCCGAAGCTCGCCCGAGGCGAAACTTCGAATCACCGACGCGCTCCAGGACCTCGGCCATGTGGTTGCCATGACCGGGGACGGTGTGAATGACGCGCCGGCGCTGCGCCGGGCCGACATCGGTGTTGCCATGGGATGCTCCGGGACCGATGTTGCCCGCGAGGCAGCGACGATGGTTCTCACGGACGATGATTTCGCCTCCATCGTCAGCGCCGTCGAAGCCGGACGCCGGGTGTATGACAACGTGCGCAAGTTCATCGTGTACATTTTCGCCCACGCCACCCCGGAAGTGATCCCATTTCTCATCTATGCCACCTCCGGCGGGAGCATTCCGCTGCCCCTGACCGTTATGCAGATCCTCGCCATCGACCTCTTCACCGAAACGTTGCCGGCCTTGGCGCTCGGGCGAGAAGCTCCCGAACCGGGCCTGATGCAACGCTCGCCCCGGCCGAGGACGGAAAAGGTCATTACCGGGCCCATGCTGGTACGGGCCTGGGCGGTACTGGGGGGAACGTCGGCCATCCTGGTCACGGCGGGATTCCTGGTGACGCTCCGCGCCGGTGGATGGACGTTCGGCGCAGACGTTGGTAGCGGCCAAATGCATACCCTCTGGCAGCAGGCCACGACCATGACCTTTCTGGGAATTGTTGCCTGCCAGGTTGGCACGGCCATGGCGGCACGCACTCAGACCGTCTCCCTCTTCAAGATCGGGTTCTCCGGCAACCGCCTGCTGCTGGCAGGAATCTTCTTTGAGTTGGCTTTCAGCGCCGCGGTGGTGGTCATTGCCCCCTTGCGCCTGGTGTTCGGCACGGTGATGCCGGAATGGTGGCAACTTCTGATGTTGCTTCCTTTCCCGCTTCTGGTCTGGGGCAGCGATGAACTATTCAAGTCCGTGCGTCGACGCGTCGATGCAACACACACCTCACGACAAGCCGAGTGATTGCAGGGGCAAGATCCCCGCGGAAGGCCCTGCGCGGGAAGGCCCCTAATCCACGGGGTCCGGCCCTGCAAGTTCGACATCGGTGTGATGCCGATGATCAGGTCAATCCGGTTGGCGGGGGACGGCGCGGCGCATCTTCGCTGCCATTTGGGCCCTTGACCGGAAACACGGCGGGATCTGGTGGCCGGTGGTCTCGCCGAGACGCCCGGATGCCCGTGGACCTTGTGCCCCATGCACCGCCATGGCAGGATGTCCAGCATTGGAACCGGGCAATCGCCGGATCGCATGGCTTCTCCCGCGGTCTGCGGTGCCCCGGCAGTCGCCCTTGTGGCGAAGACCGGCCAAAGACAATCGAGGAATGGTGGTTTCGATGGACGAGACAACGGCAGGTGGAAACTTGCCCATCTTGGTTGGTGTGGATGGTTCGCCCGAATCGGTATTGGCCCTGCGCTGGGCGAAGAAGCTGGCGGGCCGGTTGGGAGTGGGCATCAAGGCCGTATCGGTGTGGCATCTCGACATGTTCTTCGGCCCCTTTTCCATCTCCGCACACGATGGCGAGACAATCATGCGGGAGGTCCTGAAAGATGCCCTGGCGGAAGCCTTCGGCGATGATCCACCCGAAGGTCTCGTTGAGGAATGCCGCACGGGCCGTCCCTCGGAGATCCTGCTGGAGGAGAGCGAATCCGCGCAAATGCTCATAGTCGGTTCACGGGGCCATGGAGGGTTCGCCGGCCTCCTGCTCGGATCGGTCAGCTCGTCGTGTGCGGCGCATGCATCATGTCCGGTGCTTGTCGTTCGCCCGGCGGCGAAGGCCCTTGAATCCCCGGGAGAAGACAACACTGATGCAGCGAAGAGATCGAGCGGCGAACCGGCGGACGGATCCTGAGCCGTCGGTCGGGCCCTTGGAGGAGCAGCAGTCGTCCGGGAGACGGACCCGAGCGAAGCGTTGCCTTGCGCCGGCCAGGGGCTTGCCCCGCTCGAACGCATGCCGGCGGATTCCCTGCGTGCAGCGGATCCTGCACCGGATCTCGGGCAATGCTTCGGACCCCGGATCATGCCCTTGCTCCGTCCGGGAACAACTAACTTGATTCCGGCATGTTCAGCGCGGTGGCCGCTCGAGGGGCTGCCGGTTGGCCGCCGATGGCTCGTTCATTGAACTTCAAGGCCCTGAGCGCGTTGGGACTGGTTGCCCGATCGACCAATTCCCGGCTCAGGGCGCCGACCACGGCGGGGACCTGACCCACCGCGGCAAGCACCATCAACACCAAGCTCAGACCGATGCCGATCCAGATGCTTTGCACCGCGATGCGGACCGTGTCCCTGCCGATGCGGACGGCATCGGCCACCTTGGACAGGTCATCGACCATGATCACCACATCGGCGGACTCGCTGGCGGCAGCGGATCCCCGGGCGCCCATGGCCACGCCCACGTCGGCCACCGCCAGGACGGGCGCGTCGTTGATGCCGTCTCCGACCATCATGACCGGCCGGGGTTCCAAGGACCGAACCACGGTGACCTTTTGCTCCGGACGGCAGCCGGCGAGGACTTCGGGCATGCCCGCCAATGCCGCGATGTGTTTTGCCGTTGCCTGGGCATCGCCCGTCACCATCAGGGTCCGGCGGATGTCCAGGCCGGACAGCCTGGCCAGCATCGGCACGACGTTTCCCCGCAGCGGGTCGCTCATGATCAGTGCCCCGGCATAGACGTTGTTGCACCCGACATACACGGCAAGCTCGCCGCTTGCCAGCGGTTCTTCGCCAATGGCGCCGGCGCTCGTCTCGACAAGTTCCCGCTTTCCCACGAGTACCCGGTGCCCGCGAACGCTGGCGGCAACGCCGTCGGTGGCGTGTTCGACCGCGTCGTCGGGGGCGGATATCTCCAGGGCGTGGTTTCGGGCTGATTCGACCACCGAGGCCGCGAGGACGTGGGAGGAGTGGAGCTCCGCCGCTGCCGCCAACGCAAGCAGCTCCGACTCGCCAGCGCGCGTGCCCGCTCCGCCCGCCAACCTGACCTCCACGAGCGTGGGCCGGCCATGCGTCAACGTCCCGGTCTTGTCAAAGACGGCCGTCCGGATCCTTGCCAGCTGTTCGTGGGTTCCCCCGTGCTTGACGATGATCCCGTTCCTGGCCGCCCTGCTCATGCCGCCGAGGAATGCCACGGGGGCCGCGATAGGCAACGGGCAAGGGGTGGCAACGACCATCACCTCGGCAAAGCGCAGCGCCTCGCCGCTGGACAACCCGGCGGCACCCCCCAATCGCCAGGGCAAGCAGCGTAAAGGGAATGGCATGGCGGTCTGCGAGGCGCACGACGGGGGCACGGCTTTCGGCAGCGTCCCGGACCAAGGCGATGATCCGGCTGTACTGGGAATCGGCCGCAGAAGCGATCGCCCTCATTCGCACGGATGCGGCACCATTGACCGAACCGCTCAGGACCTCATCGCCCTTGGCCGCTTCGACCGGGAGGCTTTCACCGGTGATCGCAGACTCGTCGAAGGACCCGCCCGCGGAGAGCAGCCTCCCGTCGACCGGCACCACTTCTGCCGGGCGGATGAGCAGCACGTCCCCGGGCTTGGTCTCCGTGACGGACACGTCTTCGAGGAGCCCCCTTCTTCCCCGTGGGCGGTTTGTGGTACGCGGCTCAACAGCGCACCCGGTTCCGCCTTTGCCCTGCCTGAGGCATGGGTTTCCGGCTCCGACCCGCTGTAAAGCATCAACACGACGATCAAGGCCGCGAGGTATTCACCCACGGCGATGGTGCTGGCGATAGCCGTGACGGCAAGAAAGTCCACGCCCCAGCGGCCGTGGGACATCTCGCGGATCATTTCCGCACCCCGTTGTACGGCGGCGGCCGCGGCAAAGACGCCGGCCAGCAATTGCGCGTTGCCTCCGTGGCCGAACAGCAGCAGCAGGAGCACGAGGCACCCCACCAGAAGGGTGGCCGTGATCATGAGGTGTTGGCGAATGGACCGCATCGGACCGTTCCGTGTTTGCCGGTTATGACCGGTTGAATCCGTCCTGATCCGGGTCATTGACGACGACCACCGGACAATGGGCATAGGCGGTGCATGCGGAAGCCACGGATCCGATCGGCAAGCCGTTGAATCCTCCGCGGCCGCGCCGGCCCACTACGAGCATTCGCGCATTGGCGCTCTCCTCGATCAGGACCGCTGCCGGATGCCCGTACCTGATTCTGACGGTCAGTCCGGGTGGTCGGTTCGGGCCAAACGCGCGCTTGATGGTGTCATTCACCAGATGCGATGCTTCCCTTTCGACCAGATCCGGGTCTGGGAACCGGCCACCGGGAAACTGCGAGGCAAAGAGGAAATCCTGGCGGCTCCAGCAACTAATGACCTGCAGGTTCAGTTTCAAGGCCGCCGCAACCGCTGCTGCGGTCTGCAAGACCAACCTGGAGCATCCGGAGCCGTCGATTCCTGCGACGATGCGGTCCGGCCTTTCCGACGGTGCTTTCATGTCTTCCTAAGGAAGGAGCTTCAGGGACGTATCCCAATTGAAGTTGTCCTGGTCGGGGCTGACCTGCAGGCCCATGACCAGCAACATCATGGCCTCCAGCTCGCGGGCCCGGCGCAACGGCCCGACGTCAATCGGGCGCAGCCCCGAGGCCGCCACGACGGCGCTGACCTCGACCTTGGCCTGCTCGGAGTCGCCCGCGATGAAGACATCCAGCGGCAACCCGGCCACGGACCCCGCCTCCAGGGGCTTGGCCAGGCAGGTGTTGAACGCCTTGACAACATGGGCTTCCGGGCTGGCATGCACGGCGATCTCTTCGGCCGCGGACGTTCCGCTCGGGACCAGCAGCTTGTCAAAGGTTGCCAGGTCCACGGGATTGCTGATGTCCACGACGACTTTTCCGGCCAGGGCGTCGCCATAGACGAGCATGGCGTCCTTTCCTTCGTTGTAGGGCACTGCGAGGAACACGATACCTCCGTCGATGGGCGCGCCCTCGGCGCCGCCCCGGGCGCCGGCGCCGAGGAACTCCACCAGATCCCTGGTCTTTTCGCCGTTGCGGCCAAGGATTTGCACGGAGCGCCTGGCCTGGAGCATTCGGACGGCGATGGACCGGGCCATGTGCCCGTTGCCGATGATGGTGACCTGTTCCATGATTCTGCCTTTCAGGATTGTGAGTTGACGCGATTGATGATGACTTTCAGCGCCTTGGTCTCGGCAGCCCGGGAGAAGGTGTCGTAGGCGCCAATGATCTGATCGAACGTGAACGTGTGGGTGGCGAACTTTGCGGCCGGGATCTTGTGCTGCGCCACGAGCTTCAGCAGCATCGGGGTGGTATTGGTGTTGACCAGTCCCATGGTGATGCTGATGTTCTGGATCCACAGCTCCTGCAAGGCCAGTTCAACGCTGGTGCCGTGGACCCCGACATTGGCAATTCGGCCGCCCGGACGGACAAGCCCCACCGCCATGGTGAAGGTTTCCGGCAGCCCAACGGCCTCGACGGACACATCCACCCCTGCGCCATCGGTGAGGGCCATGACCTGCTTGCGCCAATCCACAGCGGTGGAGTCAACGGTATCCGTCGCCCCGAATTCCCGGGCCTGCTCGAGTCTGCTGGCATCCCGGTCGATGGCCACGACGGTCCCGGCTCCGCAGAGCCCGGCGGTGGCGATGGCGGCAAGCCCCACCGGTCCGGCGCCGACGACTGCGACCACATCCCCGGGCTTGACCCCGCCGGCGAGGATCCCGATTTCGAAGCCCGTGGGCAAGATGTCCGAGAGCATGACTCCCTCGACATTGCTGACGCTTTCGGGCAGCTTGTACAGCGAGTTGTCTGCGTAGGGCACCCGGACGAATTCGGCTTGGGTGCCATCGATGAGGTGGCCAAAAACCCAGCCGATGCCGGATTGTCCCTCCTGGCCGAGGCAATGGGAGTACAGCCCGATACGGCAATTGGGGCAGTGTCCGCACGACTTGATGCAGGAGATCAGGACCCGGTCGCCCGCGGTCAGGTCGTGAACGCCCGGCCCCGTCTCCATCACGGTTCCAACGCCTTCGTGACCCAAGATCCGTCCGGGCAGGACAGCCGGAACGTCACCCTTGAGAATGTGGAGGTCGGTTCCGCAGATCGTTGTGGTATCCACCCTGACGATTGCGTCGCCGGCATGGAGGATTTGCGGGTCTGGAGCATCCGACCAGGACTTGTCGCCCGGACCATGGTAGATCAATGCCTTCATGATGGATCCTTGGGAGCTAGGGATAGGCGGCAGGGAAGACCGCCCTGGTACCGGTGAAATTGACGCTACGGGGGGCCGGTCACGTGGGCAAGGGTCTTAGGGCCCGTACCGTTTCCAAATACGCGCAAGCTGGATCGGGATCGGCGAATGCCATCGACCGTTTGGTTCAGGGATCCGATGCAGGTTGTTCGCAAAAGGAATTCCAAGTTCGATCCAGGCATGGTGTAGCCGTGCCCAGCGAAGTGAGGTCGCTGGTGTGGGAAATGGCCCCCAGGGGGTTGGAAAGCGATTGTGGCTGCCTTCAACCAACGTTCCTGTTGTTCGCGCACCGTCCCCTGACCCGAGGCAGCCCGGGACGCTCCGTGCTGTCACGCAAGAATCCGATTCGAATCCATGCAGGGTTGGGCATGATCGGCCAGTGGGTCTTCGCTGCTTCACAGCGTGGGGAGCCAAGGGCGCCGCCGGGGTCGGTGGATGACCTTGTGGCAACTCGCGCAGGCATGGTGGCTACGCCCCTTGGGGCGTATCGTGGGCCAAGGGGTCGGCAAACGGATCATGTCACGGTTTCAGTAGCCAACATTCGATGGAGGCGACCAATGGAAGAATCGGTTTCGCGTGCCCAGCATCCGGACGCGAGACTCCAGGGACTGCTCTCGGCAGTGCTGTCCATTGCGGAAGAACTGAGCCTCGAAGCAGTGCTTCGGCGGGTGGTTCAGTCCGCTTGCCAGCTGTTGGACGCCCAGTACGGCGCGCTTGGAGTCCTTGGAGACGGTAAGGAATTGAGCCACTTCATTACCGAAGGCATCGACGCGGAACTGGGGCGCCTCATCGGGCCGTTGCCCACCGGTCATGGCGTTCTCGGGCTCTTGATCCGTGATCCACGGCCAATCAGGCTCCCCGATCTGCATGAGCACCCCGCATCATACGGGTTTCCGAAGCACCATCCACCAATGCGTACGTTTCTGGGCGTCCCAATCCGGATCCATGACGAGGTGTTCGGGAACCTGTACCTGACCGAAAAGAGGGATGGAAAGCTTTTTACGGCTGAAGACGAGGAGCTGGCAGTGGCCCTTGCCGGTGCAGCCGGGTTTGCCATCGAGAACGCGAAACTATTTGATGAAGCCCAATTGCGAACCCGATGGCTGGAAGCCGGTAGAAAAGTTGCCGTCCACATGATGGGCGCGGCAACGAAGAACATCGGGTCGGGCCCGGAGTTCGTGGCGCAAGCGGCCCTTGAAGCTTCGGAATCGGCCATGGTCCTGATCTGCAACCCATCGGACAACGGAGAAGAATTTGAGGTAGTCGCAAAATCGGCGGGGTTGTTGCCCGGGGTGAGTCGGCTCCCGCTGAAACTGGATCCGGGGGCTGTTCGAAGTGTTCTGGCTTCGGGCCAGCCCGTGGCCTTTGAAAAAGCATCTGGCTTGCTTGGACCGGACTTCTCCTCGGCAGATGGTCCTGCCCTCTTGGCTCGTCTTGGTACCAAGAGCGCTGCCCAGGGATTGTTGGTGCTCCTCCGGGGGAACGGCGGTGCGTTGTTCTCGACGGTGGTTATCGAAATGGTCGCCGTTTTTTGTGCTCAGTCGGCGTTGTCACTGGAATTGGCCAAGGCCCACCAGCTCCGTGAACAGCTGATCTTGTATACGGACAGAGACCGAATCGCCCAAGATCTTCACGACGTCGTCATCCAACGCCTGTTTGCCGCAGGACTGAACGTACAAAGTCTGGGTCGTTTCGTCATCGACCCACAGGGACTTTCGCGCATCCGGACAATCACCGATGAACTGGACGCAACGATCAAAGAACTGCGGGAAACCATTTATTCGCTGAGGGTCTCCACTGGTGAGAGGGAACTGCTGAGCAGCCGAATCCTGAATGCCGTGCGGGAAGTCTCCAAGTCCCTTTCGTTTACGCCGAGCATCGTGTTGTCCGGGCCCCTTGACTCACAGGTCTCGCCGAATGTTGCGCAGAACCTCCTCGCGGTGGTCACCGAGGGCGTCAGCAATGCCGTCAGGCATTCTCAGGGGGACGAAATCGTAGTCGCCGTGGCCATAAACGAAGCCAGATTGAACGTCACGGTGAGCGATAACGGCCGCGGAATTGGCAATCCGGCCGGACGGAGCGGATTGGAAAACCTCGAAACCCGGGCCCTGAAGCTTAACGGCGTATTTCAGGTGGAAGGCGATGCAGTCCAGGGCACGCGATTGTTTTGGTCTGTTCCATTGTCCCGCGATGGCACTGCTCGGGTTCGAGTGACCTTTCCCGAAGATTACATCGTGTAGCGGGCAGAAGGCCATCCCAATCTTGATTGAGAGGCGCAGCGCATCACTACGGCCCGGGGCGTCGTGCCTTCGGTCTGGAAGTCCACGCCAGGTAACCGCCCATGGCCCCCATGGCGCCGAGACCGCCGGCAAGCAACCAGTTTTGCCACGAATTCAATCGATCACGGTCAGCAGTTGTTAGATCCCCGATTCCGCGGATGAACGCTGCGAGAATCATGCCTGCCACGAGCCGATTTCCGATGCGTTCCGCCCGGGCAAGCAACGGCAGGAGGTCGTCGGAACGGAGTCGCACCTCGGGGCCGTCGTCGAGGTTTCGAAGCACGCGCTCCAGGAGTTCGGGCAGGTCGGCGCCGAGGTCCGCAGCATCCAATCCCCACTGCTTGAGCATGCCAGGTAGTCTGCGCGGATTGAGCCGTTCGAGGGCCAGCCTGCCCGCATAGGGCTTGAGCACCTCACCGAGATTGAACTCGGGATTGAGCCGAACGCCCATGCCTTCGGTCATCAGGATCATCTTTGCCAGCATCGCCATTTCGCTGGGCAATTGAAGCCGGTGGGTGCGCAGGATGGCGAGGAGCTCGGTGACGAGGGACGAGAGCTGGACTTCGCCAAGAAGCTTGCCCTGATATTGCCGCATGAAGTGTCCGATGTCCTGCACGAGTCGTTCCCGGTTTGTGGTGTTCGTGTTGATCGAGAGCTGAATCAGGCAGCGGGAAATCCGGTCGGCGTCATTCCTGCTGAACGCAAGGAGTAGCTTGCCGAGTTGGTCTCGGAGACGCTCGCTCAGCTCGCCAACCATTCCAAAATCGATCAACCCAATACACCCGGTGGATTCAACGAACAGATTTCCGGGGTGTGGGTCTGCGTGGAAGAACCCATCATCGAAGATCATTTGCGCGATTGCTCGTGTGGCCTGCTCGGCCAATTGGTCCCGTGCGGCCACGGGCATGGCGCGGATCTTTGCATCATCGATCTTCAGTCCGTGGATCCTTTCGATCGTCAGGACCCGGGACGTCGTGGTTTCCCAGAAGACCTTTGGAATGTGGATACTTGCGTCTCCGGCAAAGTTGTTGGCAAACCTCTCTGCGTTCTGGCCTTCCTTGAGGTAGTCCAACTCGGCCCGAAGCGTTGCCGCAAAGGCAGCCGCTATCGACTCCACGTTGTAGTCCGCCACGGCGCTCCAATTGCGGCTTGCCTGGTGGGCCAGGTTTTGCAGGATCTCCAGGTCTTCCTGCACCTGTGAGACAACGCCGGGCCGCCGAACCTTGACGACCACAGCGGTGCCGTTGTGCAGGGTCGCGGCATGGGCTTGGCCGATGGACGCGCTGGCCAAGGGAGCATCACTGAAGTCGGCAAACACTTCCTCGGGAGATGCGCCCAATTCCTGTGTGATCAAGGAACGAATGATGTTTGACGGAACGGGAAGTGTACCGTCTTGGAGCCTGGAAAGCGCCGCAAGGTAGTTTGGCGGAAGTAGGTCCGGCCGCGTGGAAAGCACTTGCCCAAGTTTGATGAAGGCGGGCCCCAGCTCTTCCAAGGCCAGAACCAGGCGATCCGGATTACTCAACGGTCCGGACGAGCGTGGTATCGAACGCAACTGCAGCCGTTCCAGTCCTAGAACGTTCACCAACGATTCGAAACCATGCCTGACGAGGATTTCCGCAACTTCAGCATAGCGTTCAAAGTGCGAGGTCACGGTTCACTCCTGGGCTTGGATGCTTCGGCCGGACGGAGGAAGCAACCGAGGACGGGAACCCCAGAACAGACCAGTAACATGATCGACAGCGTAGCCCTGATGGTGGCCCAGGGCATAGGGCGGCGGCGGGGCCGGACAAGCTATTCGGCTCGTGATAGCTCTGGACATCTGTCGATCCCGGCATCAGAATCGAGAGTCAATGATCGCAGAGGAAAGGTGATCCTCGAATGAACGACGGTGCCGGGCTCGAGACCGTGGTTGGCCAGGGACCCGGATGCGGACGGCCTCAAAGCCAAGCTGTCGGTAACCCGAACCGTTGTGGAACCCGGGGCTCACCATGAGCGCGCAGGAATTGCATGTGGACGGTGGAGCTGTCCGTTTCACGCACCCCGGGAAGGTTCTCTATCCGGAAACCGGTACCACCAAGCTGGATGTGGCCATGTACTACATGCAAGTAGCCCCGGTAATGATCCCATGGGCCAGGGACCGGCCCGCAACCCGTAAACGATGGGTTGACGGAGTGGGAACCGGCACAGATCCCGGCAAGAGCTTCTTCCAGAAGAATCTTGATGCCTCCACGCCCGAGTGGGTACTGCGCCAAAGAATGCAGCACAAGGATCATGTGAATATCTATCCGATGGTCAACGATGCCCGGACATTGGTATGGCTTGCCCAGACTGCGACCCTCGAGATCCACGCGCCGCAATGGCGATTTTCCCCGGATGGCACTCCGCAGCACCCCGACCGCATGGTGCTGGATCTGGACCCGGGAGAAGGTGCAGGCTTGCCCGAGTGCGCCGCCGTGGCCCTCCTTGTCAAGGAATCGCTTGCCCAAATGGGCGTCGTCTCCCTCCCTGTCACCAGCGGACGCAAGGGCTTGCACGTGTATGCCGAGCTTGACGGAAAGAGGACGTCGGACGAGGTCGCACGCCTGGCACATGAACTGGCCATGTCCTTGGAAAGTGAATATCCGGAGATGGTGGTCAGCCGCATGGACAAGGAATTGCGTCGGGGAAAGGTGCTGGTCGACTGGAGCCAAAACTGGCCGGGAAAGACGACGGTTGTTCCATACTCCTTGCGAGGCTCGGCGCTCCCGACCGTGGCTGCACCGCGGCGTTGGGAGGAGATCGACGCGGTGGATCTGGCCCAGCTGGACTATCGTGAGGTGCTGGCACGGATCGAAGCAGGAATCGTGCCGGGACTATGAACCAGCCGCAGATGCTTCCCGCCCGGGGGCGAACCCTTCGGCGCTAGCGGGAATCTGTCTTGAACGCCGCAGGACCAGGACAGTGATGGTCCTTTACCTGCGAGGGGTTTCAGCCCCGAGGCGGGGACCAGACCCAGTCGCGGATTTCGGGCATGTCCTCCAAATGCCGGCGAATGTAGGCTTCGTGTTTCACGAGCATGGCCCGGCAGTGCTCCACCAGTTCGAGGGCGCCGTCGAACTGGCCGTCGACCCGGTTCAACGCCTCGAGGGCAAGGTGGTAGCGGCTCATGCGGTTGAGGACCACCATGTCGAACGGCGTCGTCGTAGTTCCTTGTTCGTTGTAGCCGCGGACGTGGAAACGGCCCGGATTCGAGCGTCCGTGCAGCAGTTGGTGTATGGCTCGGGCGTACCCATGCCATGCCACGACAACATCGCGCTCAGCGGTGAACAGGCCTTCGAAACCGGCGTCGGTGAGCCCATGGGGATGGACGGCATGGGGCGGAAGCACGAACACATCCATCACATTGACCACCCGGACCCGCAGCCCGGGTACATAGCGCTGCAACAACCATGCCGCGGCGAGCGTCTCCTCGGTAGGGACATCGCCGGCGCAGGCCAGGACGATGTCCGGCTCGGCCTGCGGCAACTGCCCGTCGGCAGCCGTGACGGATGATTCGGTGCCGGTCCTTGTGCTCCGGCCGCTGATCGTGTTTCCGGGTGAATCCTCGTTGCCCGCCCACCGCCAGATCGAGGCACCGGCTGCGGCGTGTCGGCGGGCCTCCTCCAGATTCAGGTATTGGGGGTGGGGTTGCTTGTCCACGACGACCAGGTTCAGGTGGCCATTGCTGTGTAGGACGTGTTCGGCCGTGGCCAACAAGGTGTTGGAGTCCGGGGGAAGATAGACCCGGACCACCGAGCCGGACAGGGACAGCACGGTGTCGATCAGGCCCGGTCCCTGGTGGCTGAAGCCATTGTGGTCGTTGCGCCAACACGTCGATGTGAGCAGGATGTTCAGGCTGGGCACGGGGTGCCGCCAGGGTAGTTCACGGGCGTGCTGGAGCCATTTGGCGTGTTGGACGGTCATGGAGGCGCTCACCATGGCAAACGCTTCATAGGTGGCAAAGAATCCATATCGTCCGGTGAGGACGTAGCCTTCGAGCCAGCCCTGACAGAGGTGCTCCGAAAGGACCTCCATGACGCGGCCGTTCCGGGACAAATGGTCATCGCCGTCCAACGACGGAGTCATCAGGCACCTGTCGGTGACCTCGAAGACGGCACCAAGTCGATTGCTGTTGGTCTCATCCGGGCTGAACAGCCTGAACCGGGGATCCTGGGCCGTATCGGCATAGATGTCGCGAAACATCTCACCCAACGGCCTGGTGGTTTCGTGTTTGGTGGAACCCGGAGCACCCACCTTGAGGGCATAGTCTTCCAGCGGCCGCAGCGGCAGCGGGGCCGACGAACCGCCGTTGGCCCAGTGATTGGCGCCCATGCGCAAGTGCCCCTGGGGGGCGAGTGCCGCAAGTTCCGGAACCAGCCGTCCGTCCTCATCAAAGAGCGTTTCCGGTTTGTAGGAGCGCAACCAGGATTCCAGCTGAGCCAAGTGGGCGGGATTCTCCCGGACCGAGCCCAACGGAACCTGGTGGGCACGGAACGTGCCCTCGATCGGGACTCCATCCACGAAAGCCGGGCCCGACCAGCCCTTTGGGGTGCGCATGACGATGGCAGGCCACGGGGCAGGCCCTGTGTTTCCACGACTGCGGGCCCGCTCCTGGATCTGGATGATCCGGGTGTGGGAGTCGGCGAGGGCCCGGGCAAGGCTCGTATGTACAAGGGCAGGGTCGTCACCGGTGACCATGACCGGTTCCCAGCCGTGAGCGCGCAACAGCGCCATGACTTGGCTGTCGGAACGCCGGCCCAGGATCGTGGGACCGGAAATCTTGTGACCGTTGAGGTGCAGAACCGGCAGGACGGCCCCATCCCGGTCAGGGTTCAGGAACGAAGGAGCCTTCCATGCTCCTTCCAATGGGCCCGTTTCGGCTTCCCCGTCGCCGACCACGCAGGCGACTATGAGGTCGGGGTTGTCCATTGCGGCACCGGTTGCATGTGCCAGCGAGTAGCCCAACTCCCCGCCTTCGTGGATGGAACCGGGTGTGGCCGGCCCTACATGGCTGGGGATGCCGCCCGGAGTGGAAAACTGACGGACCAGCCGTTGCAGCCCCGGAAGATCCCGGCCGACCTCGGGGTAGATCTCGGAATAGGTTCCTTCCAGATACAGGTTGGCTACCACTGCGGGTCCGCCGTGTCCGGGACCGGTCATGAACAGGACCTGGGCGCCGGTCATGCGGATGAGCCGATTGAGATTCACATAGATCATGGACAATCCGGGACTCGTTCCCCAATGCCCCAGCAGCCGCGGCTTGATGTGTCCAGCGGCCAATGGAACGCGCAGCAACGCATTGTCCTGGAGGTAGATCTGGGCAACGGTCAGGTAATTTGCCGCATTCCAGTACCGGTTCAGGAGGTCGAGCTCTCCTGCATCCATGGCCGGGACCGGAGCCTGCACTGCCGGGGGATCGACGGGATTGAACCGATTCTTCAAGGACTGCTCCAAGTGGCCGTTGCCTGATCCGGATTCACCCGACCGGTGCTTCGAATCGAGTGGCGGATGCTGCGGTGCTTCCACTGTTGCACGGATCCGGCAGGACGGTTAGGGACGTTGTACCCTGTTCGGCAGCGTCGCACAGGGCCAATGATTGATATCCGGGGACGGATGGTCTCGGCGGTGGCCCCTGGCTCATGACATGTCGTTTGCCCCGTGCCGCGTTGACGACGAACGGTAGAACGATGGAAGACATGGCCAGCATTGATCGTGCACACATCCTGGTGGGAGTAGATGGATCTGCCGGTTCCGTGGAAGCCCTCAAATGGGCAGCCAAGCTGGCTCCTTCCCTCGGGGCGGTAGTCGTTGCCGTCAACGTGTGGCATTTTGAAAACGCCTGGGGTGCCTATGCATCCCCGACCTGGAATCCGGAGACAGACGCGCAACAGGTGATGGACGATTCCCTGGCCGAGGCCTTCGGAAACAATATGCCTGAGGGCCTGTTTGCGCAGTGCTGCCAGGGCATGCCCGCGCGCATCCTGATTGAGCGAAGCGCTTCAGCCTGCATGCTGGTCGTCGGTTCGCGCGGTCATGGAGGATTCGCCGGCTTGTTGCTCGGATCCGTCAGCTCGGCGTGTGCGGAGCATGCAAAGTGTCCGGTGCTCGTGGTCCATTCACCGTCGCAACCACCAACGGAAGAATCGATCGGAACATGAAGCCGGCGGGGGTCCAAGTAGCCGGACTGGGAATGGCGGCGAGCCCGGCACTTTCGATCCAAGACGCCGCCCGCCGGCCAACGGAACGTGTCCTGCTTGACCTGGACACGACCAAGGTGGGGCTGGGCGAGCCGGAAGCGGCACGACGGCTAGCCGTGGTGGGCCCCAACGCATTGCGAACCCATAAGGCACAGCCTTGGGCTGTGCTGTGGAGGCAACTGCGTAGTCCGATCCTCATGCTCCTATTGGCCACTGCCGGTTTATCCGTCTTTCTGGGGGACATCACCAACTCGGTGGTTATTGCCGTGATCTTGGCGGTCAGTATCGGATTGGGTTTCAGCAGCGAATTCCGGGCTGAACGCGCAGCGGAGGCACTTCACAAACGCGTGACCCACACCGTTGTGGCCCTGCGGGATGGCAAGGAGCGCCAACTCGACGTTGTGAGGTTGGTTCCCGGCGATGTCGTCCGGCTATTCTTGGGCGCTATCGTGCCTGCCGATATCAGGCTCTTGGTTTGTGACGAGATGTCGTGCGACGAAAGCATCCTCACGGGGGAATCACTGCCGGTTCGAAAGGATCCTGCCCCCGTTGGCGGTGAGGTTTCCGTTGGGGACATGAGTTCGTGCGCCTTCATGGGAACCGTCATCCAATTCGGCAGTTGCACCGGCGTGGTTGTGGCCACGGGCGGCCGCGCCGAGTTTGGCCAAATCGCCTTGGGTTTGGGGGAAGGACAGCCGCAAACCGAATTCCAGCAAGGCCTCAAGCGTTTCTCGTACCTTCTTCTGCAGGTGGCGGTCGTCCTGACTACGCTCATCTTCATCGCGAACCTGCTACTTGGCCGTCCGTTCATCGAGTCATTGCTGTTCTCCCTGGCGATTGCGGTGGGCATAACGCCCCAGCTGTTGCCCGCAGTGGTAAGCACCTGCCTAGCCACCGGGACCAGGATGTTGGCCAGACGGAATGTCCTGGTCAAACGTCTGGTCTGCATCGAAGACCTGGGAGACATGGACGTGCTGGTCACCGACAAGACCGGGACCCTGACCGAGGGTCGCATCGGCTTCTCGAAGGCACTGCCGGTGCTTCCGGACCTCTCCGTTGCGGAACTGTTCGTCCTGGGACTGGTCTCCACGGAAATGGACTTTTCCGGTGCAGTGGTCTCCACGGAAGGACACAATCCCTTGGACACCGCGTTATGGAATGCTCCGGCAGCCCGTGAATTTGTGCCGGGCAGCTGGAAGCGGGTGGACATTGTTCCCTTTGACCACCAACGCAGGATGTCCAGTGTTCTGGTGTCGGACCCGGCCGGGAACCAACGCATCATCAGCAAGGGTGCCCCGGAAGATCTCATGCGCTTGTGTGTCGACGTCCCTCCCGATGCGCATTCCCGACTTGATGAACTATACGATCAGGGCGCGAGAGTGGTCGCTGTGGCTACCCGTGCCACCGTCAACCTGCCCGGACTTGGAATCGCCGACGAACGGGGATTGCGCCTGGCCGGATTCCTTACCTTCCAGGACAACCCGAAGCCGAATGCCAAGGAGTCGCTCGTGGAGCTGGCAGCGTTGGGCATCACGGTGAAGATCGCCACGGGGGACAACGCCAGGGTGGCCGAGAAGGTGTGTCGGGAGCTGGGCCTGGTATTGGGCGGAACCCTGACCGGAATCCAGATGGACGCGATGACGGATGAGCATTTGATCGTTGCTGCCCGGGACGCAAACATCTTTGCCAGGGTTTCCCCCGAACAGAAGGCAAGACTTATCAGGCTTCTGCGGCAAGACGGAAGCGCCGTCGGATTCCTGGGGGACGGCGTCAACGACGCCCTCGGACTTCACAAGGCAGACGTAGGAATCTCTGTTGACAGCGCTACGGACGTTGCGAAGGACGCGGCCGACATTGTCCTGATGGACAAGGACCTGGGCGTCCTGGCCGAAGGAGTCCGAGACGGACGGAGGATCTTTGCCAACACCATGAAATATGTGTTGATGGGAACCTCAAGCAATTTCGGGAACATGTTCAGTGCGGCTACAGCCTCCGTTGTCTTGAGTTTCCTGCCCATGCTGCCGGGGCAAATCCTGCTCAACAACCTGCTCTATGACACCGGACAGCTTGCCATCCCCGGGGACAACGTGGACAAGGAACAGATGTTCGCACCCTCGCATTGGGACATCTCCCTTATTCGGCGCTTCATGCTCCTGTTCGGACCGATCAGTTCGCTCTTTGATTTTGCGACCTTCAGCCTGATGATCTTCGCATTCCATGCGGCTCAAGGCGAGTTTCGGGCCGGTTGGTTCATTGAATCCATCGCGACGCAAACTCTGATCATTTTTGCGATCAGGACCCGCCGTGTGCCGTTCCTTCGCAGCCGACCCTCGATGGGACTGCTTGGGTCCGCCTTGGGAGTGGTCGCGCTGGGCATTTTTATCCCCTTGTCACCGGTGGCTGGCCTGCTGGGTTTTGATCCGTTGCCTGCCCCGTTCTTCCTGTCGCTGCTTGGGCTGACGGTGGTGTACCTCGTCTTGGTCGAAATTGCCAAGAGCTGGTTCTTTTCAAGATCGGAGCGCAGGGCACCGACAAGCCGCAAACGCGGAGGGCCCCACCATGTGCATCGGCGCGCTTCTCGGTTCAGCGTTGCCGGGCCCCTGGGGCCGGGAGGTGCGCGTGTGGCCAGCAAGCAAGTTGTCCGGTCCAGCGCGGACCACCGGGCGACCTAGGGAATCGGCAACAGCGAGGCAGCGGCTGCTGCAATGACGGATGCTTCATCGGTGGGAACAACGAGAACCGGGAACGAAGAACATGCGGAGCTAATCAACCGCGTCCCCGTGGCACCTCCCTCGTTGGCGGAGCCGTCCGGCACGATTCCCAGCGGGGCCAGCTTGCCAAGAACCAACGAACGAAAAGCGGCCGAATTTTCCCCGATGCCACCGGTAAAGACCAGCACCTTGGCTCCGCCGACAGCCACATGGTAGCCGCCAATGTATTTCGCGAGTCGGTAGGCGGCGATCTCCATGGCGAGGACGGCCCTGGCCTGGCCGGCTTGGGCCGCTTCCTCGACCGATCGCATGTCACTGGTGCCGCAAAGGGCCCGCAGGCCGGACTTCCGGTTGAGAAGTTCCTCGATCGCATCGGCGTCGAGTCCCCGGCGTTGCAGGAACAAGATCACCGAGGGATCGAGGTCCCCGCACCGGGTTCCCATGACCAGGCCGTCCACGGGAGTGAAGCCCATGGACGTATCGATGCTCCGTCCTCCGCGAATGGCGGTTACGGAGGCGCCATTGCCCAAATGGGCGACGATGCCGTCGAGTGCTTCGGAAGGGATCCCGAGGAAGCTGGACGCTTGGTCGGTTACAAAGGCAAGGGAGATACCGTGAAAGCCATAGCGTCGGATCCCGTGGTCGAGGTAGAGGTCGTCCGGGATGGCAAAGCGCCAGGCAGATTCGGGCAGGGTCCGGTGGAACGCAGTGTCGAAGACGGCAACCTGAGGGATTCCGGGCCAGATGGTGGCAGCAGCACGGATTCCGGCAACGTCCTGGGGTATGTGCAGCGGCGCCAAATGAGTCAGCTGTTCCAGTGCACCGATGACCTCGTCGGTAAGCACGGTGGGTTCCGTGAAGAGTTCGCCTCCATGGACCACCCGATGTCCGATCACATCGATTTTCTGCCCAGACAAGACCGGAATCACCTGCTGGTTGACTTGGCTGAGGGTCTGCCCATACTCGCTCGGAGCTTCGACCCCGGCAAGCCTCTCGACCTGGCCGGCGACCAGCACCGTGGACCGGTTCGCGGTGCTCGGTTCTTGTAACCGGTGCAGCTGGAACTTGATTGACGATGAGCCGGAATTCAGCACCAATATGAGCACGTTGTTGTCCTCCGATGACGAGGTTTCCCGACCCCAGGTGGTAATCGCAGGAGGGTCGTCTTACCCTTATCCAGATTTTCATTTTCGGCGATACCTCGATCATGGCACCGATCGGAATCGGCCGCCAGCATGGAGCCGGACACGATTCCCAAGACGAAGGCAGCGCGAACCGCGCTGCCTTCCAGAAACCCAGGGCGATGTTGCTGCCGAGCTCGTTCGCAAGCGTATACGCGTTGTTCCTGTTGTCGGGATAGAGGAAACCCAGGCCGGGCTTTCCAGGATTCTGCATGCCAAAGGACCGGATGGTGGGGATCCTGTGGCCCAACGATGACAATGTGCTGGCTCAACCGACGGTGTGCCGCCGCAATCGATGGAGCCCAGGTGCAAGCTGAAGTGGTTGATCCTGTTACCGGTGCCAAAGGTTGGAGGATCCGGTCCGCACCCTGGGGTGGTGCCCGCGCGTCCTGATTCACGCAGTGGCATACGCGTGGAAGGTATGTCGTTCGATGGTTCCAAGGGTTTTTGGCGCTGCGGAATCATCGTGTGCAGGCCTAGGCGTGGGCTCACTGGTGTGCCTTCTCGGCAGGGCTGCCCAGCTTCGGCAAGCGCCACCAATCTGCATCGGAGGACAATGGAGGCTAAGCACCGGAGGGGTCACGACGAAGCTTCTTGCCACGTGCAGGGTGGTGTCGGCACCGAGATTTCAGCGGCGGGCCCGTTCACGGCAATTCCCGGCACCAGAACAAGCCTCGGCAGCACCGGGGCACCCAAATCCGTTCTTCGTCGGAAGCCCCGGTGGGTGCTGCAGCCCCGCCCGCCATGGCATAACGGGCCAGCCACGCGCGGCAACCAGTGCATGGCGCGTATACCGTTCGGGAGCAAGGTTCGCTTGGCGCCTGCCATGCCCCTGTGGACGGCGGAGCCTGCTTCATATGGCCCGCTGGCCTTGGACAAGCTTGCGCTCCTCCGCTCCTCCACGCAGCCCGAGGCCCGGAAAGTCCTGCTAGACCTCGAGCTTGCGCCTGATGAACGAGGAGAGCTGGTCGACCAGGATGATCAGCACCAGCACCACGATGATCTGCGTGGCCATCGCATCGAAGCGGAAGGACTTGATGGACTGGTTGATCAGCAGCCCGATGCCGCCGGCACCGACGAGTCCCAGCACCAGCGAGGAGCGCACGTTCACGTCGAAGCGGTAGAGCAGCAACCCGACGAATTGGCCCAGCACCATGGGCAGGGCCGCGTGGGTGACCTGCTGCAGGCGCGAGGCACCGGCGGTGGACAGTGCCTGTTGCGGACCGTTGTCGGTCTCCTCCATGGACTCGGCCCAGAGCTTGCCCATGACCCCGGTGTTGTGGCAGATCAACGCGAGCACCCCGGCGAAGGGGCCAAGGCCCACCGCGGTGACGAAGATCAGCGCGAACACGATGTCGGGGACCGCGCGGAAGAAGGACAGGATCGCGCGGGAGAGCTGGTACACGGCCCGGTGCGGGGTGGTGGTGCGTGAAGCGAACACCGCCAGCAGCAGGGCACTGGGAATCGAGAGCGTGGTGCCCAACAGGCCGATCCACAGCGTCACCGTGGTGGCCTTCAAGGCCGGGGCCAGCACCCCTTCCCAGTCCAGGTCCGGCGGGAAGGCGTCGGCCAGGAAGGAGGCCATGCCCTCGGCGCCGGTGACCAGTGCCGCCACCTCGAAGTCGGTGCCGCGCAGCGCGAAGACGTGCAGCACGACGAACACCGCGATGGCGGTGAGGATCGAGGTGATCCGCCACCCGGCGTTGGGGAGCTTGGGAACCGAGAGCCGTGCGACCGGTGCGCTCATGCCGCTGCCCGGTGCGGGGTGTAGAGGCGGGCCTGCATGGACGCATCCAGGCCGGAGATGTCCCCGGAGTATTCGATGCGGCCGTCTATCAGGCCGATAACGGTGTCGGCGTGGCGCAGGGCCAAATCCGGCTGATGCAGCACCGCGGCCACGGCCAGGTTTTCCTCGTGGGCCAGTTCGGCCAGCAGTGCCATGACTTCCTCGGCGGCGCGCGGGTCAAGGGCGGAGACCGGCTCGTCGGCCAGCACCACGGAAGCGCGCTGGCACAGGGCGCGGGCGACCGCCACACGCTGGGCCTGTCCGCCCGAAAGCCGGCCGGCCTTCTCATGGGCACGGTCGGCCATGCCGACGCGGGCCAGGGCAGCCATGGCCTCCTCCTTCAGCTCGCGGGGGAAGAACATCGGGCTGATGGAGGCCGGGCCGCCGAGCCTGCCCAGGGCGCCGGCGCATACGTTGTCCAGTGCGGTGCGGCGCGGGACCAGGTGGATCTTCTGGAAGACCATGGCCACCGCGGACCTGGCCTTGGCCAGTTCGGTTCCGCGCAGCGCGGACAGCTCGGTTCCGGCCAACTTGATGGAGCCGTCCTCGGGGGTCTCCAGGCCCATGATGCACTTGAGCGTGGTCGACTTGCCCGAGCCGTTGGCGCCCAGGAAGGCGACAACGGAGCCGCGGGACAGGGTGAAATCGACCCCGTCCAGCACGGTGCGTCCGCCAAAGGACTTGGTGAGGTTTTCCACCTCAAGGATGGGTTCGCCGGGCACTGCGGCTTGGGCCAGCCGGGGGATTGGAAGGTGCAGGGTGGTCATTAGATGTCCTTCTCGGTCAGGCCCATGGTTTCGGCCAGGTCGAAGAGCGGGTTGTAGGTTTCCCTGGTGACCTCGATCAGGGGCCCGGCCGGGGTGACGTCCAGGAACTTGCCCACGGCCTCGATGTCGGCCGGGGCCAGGTTCAGCAGCGCGTCCTTCACCGCGGCCTTGAAGGCCGGGTCGGCGTCCGCCGAGACAGTGATCGGGTCGTTGGGGATGGCTTCGCTTTCCCAGACCTGGCGGAATCCGGCGGGGTCGAAGTTGCCCGATTCGGTGGCGCTGGCCAGGGTCTGCGAGTTGATCTGGGCCGCGTCCACGGTGCCCTTGGCCAGGGCCAGCAGGGCCTCGGGGTGCCCGCCGGCGTAGTTCATGTTCAGTTCGTCCTCGGCGATTCCGGCCTTTTTCAGGCCGAAGCGCGGAAGCACGTCCCCGCTGGTGGAACCGACCGAGCCCAGGGCCAGGTCCTTGCCTCGCAAGTCCTCGATGGACCGGATGTCCGAGTCCTCCGGTACCCAGATGCCGGCGGTGTAGGAGGAGAGCAAGCCATCGGAGGTGCCGAAGGACGCCAGCGGCTCGGCGTTGGCCTTGGTGGAGGCGAAGACGTAGCCCATGGGACCGAACTGGCCGATGTCCAGCTTGCCGTTGCGCATCGAGAGCACTTCGGCGGCGTAGTCCTCCACGACCTGGACTTCGACCTTGCAGTCCAGTTCCTTGCCCAGTGCGGAGGCCAGGACCTGGTAGGCGGGTTCGAGCTTGGTGGGGTCTTCGAACGGTTCTATGCCGAATTTCAGTTCCCCGGTGGGGCAGAAGGCGTTGGAATCGGCGTTGGCCGGGGCCTCGGTGGAGGAGCAACCCGCCAGCGTGAAGGCAGCGAGCGCTGCCAGGGACAGGGCGAGGGTGCGAGTGGTTTTCATGGAAAGCCTGGTCCTTAGCGGGTGGTGGTGGAGGCGGTGGGCCGGGAGACGGGACGGGAGTTGAGGTTTGCCTCGGCCAGGCCGAAGGAGAGCGTCATGCCGATGCCGCTGGTCACCGAGACCAGGGTGATGGCCTCGGTGATGTCGCGCACCAGGAGCGGGGAGACCTCGGAGGAGGCATAGATGCCCTGCCAGCGTTCGGAAGTGTCGAAGGACCGGACATCGAGCACCTTCGCCGCGGCCTGCAGGAGCGTCTGGGTCGTGGATTCGTTCAGGAACGGGTCCTGGGCCAGGCCGTAGGAGTGCGAGTCCCCGAGCAGCAAGGTGCCGTCGGGACGCTGTGTGAACATCACGTTGGCGCCGATCTCCAGCAGGTCCGGGCGTGCGGCGGCGACCTGTGCGCGCAGTGCGCTCGCCGAGGGCAGCTGCGTGAAGGCGTCGTAGCGCAGCATGGAGGTCGCGGTGAGCACTGCCGGGATGATGGTGGTGCTTTCCGGGGCGGGGGCCGCGGCCATCTGCAGGGCGCAGCGGGTGATCCGGTGCTCGGCGGCGATCTGCGGGAACAGGTAATCCACGTCGTGGCCGACGCAGATGAATACCCGGTCCGCCTCGAAGGCGCCGCGGCCGGTGTCCACCCGGGCCCTGCGCGAGGTGCCGCTGCCGAAGCCCAGGGCGGCGGTGTTGAAGTGCACCGCTGCGTCGTCCTGGGCGTCGAGCCATCCGGCCAGGGTGGCGACGGTGGTGCGCGGGTCGACACGCAGGTCATCGGCCAGGAAGGCGCCGCCGCGGATGCCGTCGGTGTTTTCGCGGCCGAGCCTGGCCCGCACGGCATCCGGGTCCAGGACGGTGACCTGGCCCTCGGGGCGCGAGGCGGAGAATTCGCGCAGCAGTTGCAGCTCGGTCTCCGTCGCGGCGACCACCAGGGCGCCGGACTCGATGGCCCAGAACCCTGCCTTGGCGGCGAAGTCGAGCCAGTGCTTCCGGCCGGCCTGGGCCAGTTCGTAGAGCTCGCCGTGCTGGGCAGTGATGCAGGCATGGCCGAAGTTGCGCACCGAGGCGCCCACCGCACGGTGGTCGCGTTCGATGACGGTGACGCTCAGGCCCGCTTGCAGGGCCAGCGCGGCGTGGGCCAGGCCAATGATGCCTGCCCCGACGACCAGGACGTCGGTGCTTGCCACCGGTTCTGCGGTGGCCTCGGAATTCGTTTTGATCATGTTCACGGCATTGATGGTTGCCGCTCGGGGCACCCGGGATCAAGCCAGAACGGCACTTGTCCAAACAAGTTCACCAACGGTTCATTTGGTCGATAATCCCTTCATGACCTGTTCATTTACAGTTCACCCAGGACCCCGGATTGCCGCGGATTCCACTTGTATGCTCAAGTACGTGCCGTCAATATCCGATGAACCCATCCACCAGCGACTCAGCGACCTCTTCCGCGAGAAGATCTCTTCCGGCGACTGGAAAGAGGGCAAGCCGTTGCCCAGCGAAGCGGAGCTTTGCACCCAGCACGGCGTTTCCCGTGGAACCGTCCGCCAGGCGTTGGCAAGCCTGCGCAGCGAGGGGATGGTCACCGGCGGCCGGGGAAAGCCCCCGGTGGTCGCCCGCCCGGTGCCGTCCCAGTCGTTTGCCACCTTCATGTCCTTTTCGGAGTGGGCCCATTCGCTGGGCCGGGAACCGGGCCAACGGACCCTGGAGATCGCCCGGCGCCCCGCCGACGAGGACCTGGCGGGAAAGATGGGGCTCCGGCCCGGGGAGCCGGTCATCCAGGTGCTGCGGCTGCGGTCCCTTGACGGGAATCCGACCATGGTCGAACGCAGCAACTTCATCGTGGAGGTCGGCAACGCACTTTTTGGCTTCGACACCGACAGCGGCTCGATCTTCGGATACCTGACGAGCCGGGGCGTGGACCTGACCCGGGGCAGGCACGTGATTGATGCGGTCGGCGCGGACGCGACCGACGCCGAGCTGTTGGGCGTGGAGCCGGGCTCGGCACTGCTGCGCGAGCACCGGCTGACCTATGCGGCCGACGGACGCATCCTTGAATGCTCCGATGACCGGTACCTGCCGCACCTTGCGAACTTCGTCATCGAAAACACCAGGGCATCCAGGGCCGCGTTGGTGCGCGTCCCGCTGGTCGCCTGAAACCTGAACCAACAACATAAGGATGAAAACCATGATTGAACTTGTCGTTTTGGACATGGCCGGCACCACCGTGAACGAGCACGGGATCGTCTACCGCGCCCTAGAGGACGCGGTCACGGCCACGGGGGCCACCGTGGATGCAGCCGATCTGCAGACCTGGATGGGGGCGGACAAGACCGAGGCCATTGCCGCACTGATGGAACTCGGCGGAGTGAAGGCGGACGCCGACGTCGTTGCCGCGCAGTTCGACCACTTCCGGGCCCTGCTGGCCGAGCGTTACGCGGCGAGGCCGCCGGTGGCCCTGCCGGGGGTCGAGGACGCGCTGCGCGCACTCAAGGCCCGCGGAATCAAGGTAGGCCTGACCACCGGTTTTTCGCGCGATGTTGCCGCGCCGATCCTGGAGACGCTGGGCTGGGGGATCGGCGAAGGCCAGCTGCTCGATGCCGTGGTCACCAGCGACGAGGTGGCCGCCGGCCGGCCGGCGCCGTACATGATCCACCGGGTCATGGAGGCCACCGGGGTGCATGATGTGCGTGCGGTCGTGGCCGGCGGGGACACCGTGGTCGACCTCCTGGCGGCACACCATGCAGGCGTGCAAGGCCTGGGCGTGCTCACCGGGGCGCTGGGCCGCGAGGAACTCGAGCAGCATCCGCACAGCTGGGTGTTGGAGGGCGTCAAGAACCTTCCCAGCGTTCTCGGGTCTGCACTAGTCAGCCGCTAATAATATCGTTTTGGTAACAGCGCCTCGGAGGCCAGCGCGGCTCCCGGGGCGCTTTTTGGCGTGTGATTAACTTTTTTCCACGTTTTGACTAGGTGTTATGCATGTCGATGGGGCTCCCGGCTTGACGTGGCCCCGGGGTGGTGTCGTACGGTCTTTGAGTAACGTTTCTATAACAGCAGGTTACGGAACGCGTCACAACTACCGCCGAGTATCCCTCGTTGTCCATGACGGCGGTAGCCACTCGAACGTCGATTGCGACGCCGGACAACGCCGCCATGATGGTCCTGGACGACTTAAGCGGAGGATGGCACTGGAGAAACATGATCCAGCAGAACACCAAAACCAAAAACATTCGCCGTGGCGCAGCAACCATCGCCGCAATCGCCTTGGCCGGGGGAGCCATGGCAATGTCGGTGGCACCGGCCTCGGCAGCAAGCACCGGCACCTGGGACGCACTGGCCCAGTGCGAGTCCGGCGGCAACTGGTCCATCAACACCGGCAATGGCTTCAAGGGCGGACTGCAGTTCACCGACTCCACCTGGAAGGCATTTGGCGGCAGTGGCAGCGCCGCCAACGCCTCCAAGGCCGAGCAGATCCGTGTTGCCGAGAACGTCAAGGCAGGCCAGGGCTGGGGTGCATGGCCCGCATGCTCCGCCAAGCTGGGGCTCTCCGGGGGCAAGGGGTCTGTCGCCAAGACCTACAAGGCCACCCCGAAGCAGGACACCGTGAAGAAGTCCGCCAAGGCTTCGACCTACAAGTCGACCTCGGCCAAGACCTACAAGACCAAGTCGGTTCCGGCCAAGAGCTACGCCTCTTCCGGCAAGCGCGCCGCAGCCCCGGTGGCCAAGGCCCCGGTCATCAGCGTCAACGTCAAGGACTCGGGCAAGAACTACACCGTCAAGACCGGGGACACCCTGTTCAAGATCGCCCAGGCCCAGGGCCTGAGCAGCTGGCAGGGCCTGTACTCGCTGAACCAGGACGTCGTTCCCAGCGCCGACCTCATTCTTGTTGGCCAGTCGCTGGACTTGCCAACCAAGTAAACCGGTCCCTCGTACGAGCGGACGAACGGCCAGGAGGGCTGTTCCCTAGCCAAACCCCCAAGTGGCTAGGGAGCAGCCCTTTTGCGTGTCCGCTCCCCGACGCCGGGGCCGCGGGAGCGGCTCAGGCGAACGCGAAGACCGGCGGGAAAACGAACACCACCAGGGCCGCCCACAGGCCATAGACGGGCAGGTACCTGGTCTGCCAGCGTTCAAGCACCGCGAACCGGCACCGGCCGCGCAGGAACCCGGCCGAAAGCCGGGCCGCCCACAGCAGGTGGACAAGCAGCAGCAGGTTCAGCCCCAGCGCGGCGATCTTGTTGGGGCTGGATCCGAACTCGGCGATCCTCGCCAGCATGGCGGTGAGCATCACCGCGTCCACGGCCAGCGCCGCCACCAGCAGGACCAGCTGCATGACATCGAAGATGCCCGCCGGAGCCAGCGGCTCGCGCGCCGACAATGCGTAGAGCAGCAGGCACAGTACCAGCACCAGCACCGCATTCATGAGGATCAGCAGGCCTCGGTCCACATCGAGGAGCCCGCCCGCGGTGGTGAGCACGACCAGCATGGCCAGCAGCATGGCGATGGTCAGCGGCGTGAAGATGCGCGTGAGCACCGGGGCGATGTTCTCGATGACATCCTGTTTGGCCTCCACCAGCCAAGCGGCGACCACCAGCGCGCCGGGCACGGCGAAGGGCAGGATCCAGGCCTCCATGGCCGGTTCCAGGTCCAGGCCCACCAGTTGCAGCACCGCGGCGGTGAGCCCGATGAGCACACCTCCGCCCAGGCCCAGCAGCGTGAAGTAGATGGCCAACTCGCCGGTGAACCTCACGAAGTCCATGCGCCGCCCGTCGCTTCGCCAGCGCCCGCCGACGTACGCCACCCCGGCCAACAGCCACAGGAGCACCGGGGCATGCAATGCCGCCAACATCCCGGTGGAACCCTCCGGGGCGAACGGGTAGGCGTTCAGCACCACGGCCAGCGCGGCGAAGGGAACAACCAGCGCGAGCAGAAGCCGCCCGGAGAGCTGCCGCTTCCACGCGAAGTAGGCGGCCAGGAACGGGAAGACCAGCAGGCCCGCGTTGCGCAACAGCACCTCATCCCCACCCAGCCAGGAAAGCCCGGCCTTCAGGGCCAGACCCGCACCCACTGCCAGTGACAGCACGACGGCAAGCTCGCGCCATGGCGGAACGCCTGCGGCCGCGGGGTGCTCGGGGAGCAGCACAAGCTGCTTCCACAGCCTTTCGGAGTGTTCCCGGGCGAACTCGCGTGAAACCGCGTCCAGGTTGCCCATGCGCTTGATGGCCACCAGGAAGGACTCGTCCTCGTCCAGCCCGCCGGCCCGCCGTTCGGCGATTTGCTCACGCAGATGGTCCTCGAGCTCGTCGAGGTCAGCGGGCGAGATGGCCCGGCGCCGGGCGACGTAGCCGCGCCAGTAATCGATCTGGGCTTCGAGCCCCTCTTGGGGTTCCATCACGCCCACCCCGTTTCCATCGCCGGCGGGAGCTGCGCGTTGTGCCACACCTGCCGCAGCGCCTTGGCCACCACGCTCCACTGTTCCCGCCGCTCGGCCAGGGCCTCGCGTCCGGACGGGGTGATGGCGTAGTGCTTGCGCCGGCGCCCGGTCTCGGGGGAGTGGCCCCACCTCGCCTCGAGGTGGCCGAGCCGCTCGAGGCGGTGCAGCAAGGGGTAGAGCATCCCGTCGGTCCATTGCATGTCTCCGCCGGAAAGCTCGCCGACCTTCTTGATGATGGCATAGCCGTGCAGCTCGCCCTCTGAGAGGATCCCCAGCACGAGCGGGGTCGCCGATGCGGCGACCAGGTCCTTGTCGATGCGCACACTTCCTCCTATACATAGATCTTCTATGTATTGAACGCCCGGGTGTCCCTGAAAGCAAGCGAAGGCGGTTTCGGCTCAACGACAAAGGTCCCGTTGCCCCACCTTGCGGGGGGCAACGGGACCTTCGCGAGGCTGCCCGGAGATGGCGCCGGTTGCCTACTTGCCCCTGGCCAGGATGGCGTTGGCATCCACGGTCGCCATGGCATTGGTGTCCATGTTCTGCGACGGGCCGTTGAGGAAACGCTCCAGCGAGTCGTCCATGGCGTTGATCCAGCGCGTGTGGTGGATCTCGGCCATGGTTCCGGTGATCACCGAACGGTGGGCCTTGTCGCGGTAGCCCAGGATGTCCTCGGACTTGTGGCGCATCCAGTCCTTGAACAGGGTGCTGACGGCATCAAGGTCGAATTCCGGGTAATCGGTCGCGTTGATCAATTCGCGGACGTAGTCGGTCTGGAAATCGGCCTCGGCGTCGTGGTCGGCCAGGGCGGCCTGCATATCGAGCCAGGACTCGATGTCAGCGGCGCGTTCCTCGGCCGAGGGCATGGCGATCTTGCCGGTCATGACGTCGCGGGCAAACCATGCCTGCGCATCGAACATGTTGAAGGTGTAGTACTGGTCCTGTGCGCCCAGGTAGAACAGGTTGGTGTTCTGCTGCCACACCACGCCCTTGTAGAGGTTTCCCGGGTACAGGACGTTGGGGGAGTTCACCGCCAGGTCCGAGGGCAGGAACGGGTACTTGTGCAGGTAGCCGGTGCACATGATGACAGCATCGAACTCGCCGCTGGTACCGTCGGCGAAGTGCGCAGTGGTGCCCTCGAAGCGGGTGACCAGCGGACGCTCGACGGTGGTTGAAGGCCAGTCGAATCCCATGGGTCCGCTGCGGTAGCTCAGGGTGATCGAGGCGGCGCCCATCTTGTGCGCCTGCATGCCGATGTCCTCCGCGGAGTAAGAGGACCCGATCATCAGCAGTCGCTTGCCGCCGAAGCGCTCGGCCCCGCGGAAGTCGTGGGCGTGCAGCACCTCGCCGGGGAAGGTGTTGATCCCGTCGAACTCCGGGATGTTGGGGGTGGAGAAGTGCCCGGTGGAGACGACCAGCTTGTCGAAGACATGGGTCTTGGATTCCCCGGTCTTCACGTCTTGGCTGAAGAGCGTGAACTCCTCGGTTGCCTCGTCGTAGTTGACCCAGCGAACGGCGGTGTTGAACTGGATGTACTTGCGCACGTCGGACTTTTCGACGCGGCCTGCAATGTAGTCGAAGAGGACCTCGCGCGGCGGGAACGAGGAAATCGGCCGGCCGAAGTGCTCATCGAAGGTGTAGTCGGAGAACTCCAGGCATTCCTTGGGGCCGTTGGACCACAGGTGCCGGTACATCGACGAGTGGGCCGATTCCCCCGAGCCGTCGATGCCGGTGTGCCAGCTGTAGTTCCACTGGCCGCCCCAGTCGGACTGCTTTTCGAAGCAAACGATTTCGGGCATGTCCGCACCCTTGGCGCGCGCGGCCTCAAATGCCCGCAGCTGTGCCATTCCGCTGGGTCCTGCACCAATGATTCCGACTCGCAAGCTCATGCTTTTCTCCTCATTCCAGGGCCGATTCAATTACCCGTGGCAAAGGGCAATTCGGGACCGCGCCAATGAAAGGCGACAATGGAAGTTCGACCCTTGATAGAGGCAAAGCTCTCCTCCGAATACGAGGCCCGGCGCTTCGTGCGCCGCAAGGTCAAATGCTCCCGGGCCTCGATCCCCGCAGGGGGGAGAGGCACCGCAATAACAGAAAAGGACCGGCAGATAGCGGTCATTGCGGTTCCGAATGAACCAGCGTTCGGCCCGATGTGGGTGGACTGGTTCTCTCTCCATAACAGCAGTAGCGGGCCAATTAGTCAAATCTTGTGCCCTAATTCAAGGCCGGGAACCCAGCCAAAAACAAGAGTTTCAAATACTTATATGTTGGCATATTGCCCGGTATCCGGGGCCGGGGCAGCAGCTGGAAAGGCATTCCCGGGCGTCCGCATGCAAAGGTAACAATTTAGACATTGACATGGGTAAATTGACAGATACTGAAATGTTAAATCGTTCTGCCGGAATAGGTTGCCGCAGGCGTTGTGGCGGATTTCGGACCAGGCCCAAGCGCGTATGCTGACCCGGAGCGCAGCTTGGGGCAGCTTCCTTCTGCACCGGATGTTGCCGCCGGTATCGCTCCGGCCGACGGATTCCCCCTCACTGTCCACTTTGGGTTTGGCAGGGTCTTGTTTGGTGGCGTCCCGGGGATGCCGCGGCAGGGCGGCCACCCCGGGACACGTGGTGGTCAGCGGGCGGAGAGCAGGGCCTCCAGCCGTTGGTAGCCCTGCGACATGCCCTCTTCCATTCCCGAGGCGGCCATGCCGTCCCGAGCCTCTTGGGTCGGGTAGACGGAGTGGCCCACCAGCCGGCAGCGGTTGCCCTCCAATGCTTCGAAGCGCATGTAATCCATGGCAACGACGTCGGGGTATCCGTCGAACTCGAAGGTCTGGATGGCGAACTCGTTCTCGCGCACGGTGTGGAACACTCCGCTGAAGCCGTAGGTTCCTGATTCATCGGAATGGGCGTACTTATAGGAGCCTCCGGTGCGGAAGTCGTAGTGGTCGACTTCCATCTTCATGTTGTTCGGCCCAAGCCATTGGGCGACGAGGGCCGGATCGCGATGCGCCTCGAACACGGCGTCAACGGGGAAATCGAACTCCCGGGTGAAATCAATGAAGGGCGCGCCTTCGGGGACGGTGAGGTTCAATGGGTTGCTCATGATGAGACTTTCCTGGAATTATCCGCGGCGTGCGGAATGCTTTTGGAGCACGGCATCCAAGCGGTCGTATTTTGCCTCGGCAAGTATCCTGTACTTGTCGATCCAGCCGGTCAGTTCCGTGAGAAGTGCAGGATTCAAGTGGACCGGGCGGCGTTGAGCCTCGCGTGTGCGGGTCACCAAGTGCGCCTGTTCCAGGACCTGAATGTGCTTCGAGATGCCTTGGATGGACATCTTGAACGGTTCGGCGAGTTCGTTGACGGTGGCCGGTCCGGCCGAGAGCCGGACGATGATTTGCCTCCGTGTCGGGTCAGCGAGGGCGAGGAACGCCCTGTTGAGGTCCTGCTCGTCAAACATCGCGTATTCAACTCATTTCTTTATCAACCTTTCGGTTGATTACAAGATTGCTCCGATGCCCTTCCGTAGTCAAGGGGTGGGCCAGGGAAATCTGGGAAATTTCCCGATCCGGCACAATTCAAGACGCAGCCTGTGCGGGTGTTGCCATGGGGAATCTCCCGGGCAGCACCCGCGACCAGGCGCGGCTCCATTTATGCGACAGAGCGCATGAATTCGCGTGCAGCGGCGGCATGGCGCCCCTGGATTCCAAGGAACAGCTCTGCGCTTCGGTGTCCGGGCCAATTGCCGGGCAGGTAGTCCTCGGGCAAGCCGGGGTCGAGATAGGGGATGGTACGCCAGGAGTCGATGGCGCGAACGTAGGCCGCGAAGCTGTCGCCGGCGCTCGGGAAACCGGTCTCGGCCATCGCCCCGTTCTGTTCGAGGAACATCTGGTGCAGAGCGGCCAACGCATCCAGGTCCCACCATGCTGCGGCCAGGGCCCGCGGCGTGCCGGTGAACTCCAGGGTGTTGGAGACAATGATGGTCGCGTGGTCCTCCAGGTCGAGCACGCGCAGGATCTCCCACACCTCGGCGCGCAGGTAGTCGGGGAAGATCCACAGCCCCGGGGCCATCAACCCGCCACCGATACCCTGCAGGTACTTGCGCAGTTGGTGGCGGCGTTCGCGTTCGGACTCCGGAATGGAGTAGGAGGCCAGGCACCACGAGTCGTCCGCGCCCATGGAACGCGGCTCGAAGATGCGCCGATCCCCGCGGGCCAGGATGCGTTCGCCGGTGGCCGTGAGCTCGAGCCCCGAAACCCCGTCGCGTTCCCGTTGCTCCAGTATCCCCTTCTTCTTCAGGCGTGAGATCGCTGTCCGGGTCACCTGCGCCTTGGTGCCCAGGGCGTCCATCAGCGCGATCAGGTGCGCCGAGGAGATCCAGCCGCCCAATTCGCGCAGGTACAGACCCACGATGGTGCGCACCAGGGAAGTGGTGCTGCCCGGGCGGGCATCGAGGTCATCGAGTTCGGAAAGCACGTGTCTGGGCTACTTGCCGATCTCGGTGCGCACGGCGTACAGCTCCGGGAAGAACGTGAGATCCAGGGCGCGCTTGAGGAAATCGACGCCGGAGGATCCGCCCGTGCCCTTCTTGAAGCCGATGGTGCGCTGCACGACGCGCATGTGGCGGAAGCGCCAGGCCTGGAAGTTGTCCTCCAGGTCGACGAGGTCCTCGCAGGCCTGGTAGAGGCTCCACGTGGTGTCGTCGGATTCGTAGATGTCCTTGTAGATGGGCACCAGGGCCTCGTGGAACACCCATGGCTTGGTGACGTCGCGATCCAGGATTTCCTCGGGAATCGCATATCCGGAGCGTGCCAGTGCATGCAGGAACGCGTCGTAGACGGTCGGTTCGTGCAGGACCTGGGTGAGCAGCTGGTGCGCCTCCGGATCGGATTCGAAGACCTTGAGCATGCCCTCGTGCTTGTTGCCCAGGATGAACTCGACGGCCCGGTACTGGAAGGACTGGAAGCCGGAGGACGATCCGAGGAAGCCGCGGAACTGTGCGTATTCGCGCGGGGTCAGTGTGGCCAGCACCGCCCACTGCTCGGTGAGGGTCTTTTGGATGTGCTTGACGCGGGCCAGGCATTTAAGGGACTTGCCGATTTCGTCGTTGTCCATCAGCCGGCGCGACTCCATGAGTTCGTGCAGCATCAGCTTGAGCCAGAGTTCGCTGGTCTGGTGCTGGATGATGAACAGCATTTCGTCGTGGTGCTCGGGAACGCTGACCGGGTGCTGGGCCGAGAGCAGGCGCTCGAGGTCCAAGTAGCTTCCATAGGACATGGCGTTGTGGAAGTCGGTGCGGACGGTGTCTTCGATTTCGCGTGCACCCTCGGGTGTCTGTGCGTGTGGGCAGGCCATGGGAACAGAGTATCAGTATCTCGACGTGCGTCAAGATAGTGAAATCTACGCATTTTGGATCCCTGCGCCGACTGCTGGACGGATGCCTGCTTTTGGCGGGACGCTGAAGATGCGGTCCCTGTTCGCGGTCGCCACCAGCCAGCCTCATGTCGATCGCCTTTCTTAGGCGTCATCATGGTTTGATTGAAGCTCGTACTACGATCGCGGGCCGCGGAGAAGATGCGCCCGAAAACATGGGGGATTCATGAAGACTTTCACTCGCACGCTCACTGCCCTTGCCGCGGCGGTGTCGATCGCGTTTTCCGGGGCCGCCGTTGCAGCGGCCGCACCGGTGGCGCCCGCGCAGGGTGTCATCAGCGTCGTGGCCGCCAAGAAGGCGCCGGCCGTTGCTATCGGGAAGATTCCCACCAAGACCGTCAAGGGATCGGCGAAGGCCACCATCAAGCCGCTGGCCAAGGCGGCCAAGGGCGTGAAGATCACCTCCAAGGTGCTGACCGTCAAGCAGGGGAAGAAGACCGTTGCCAAGAACAAGACCTCGGTCAAGTTGAAGGCCGGCACCTACAAGGTGACGACAAAGGTGAACTACAAGCTCGGCAAGAAGAAGAAATCCATCTCCAAGACGCAAACCCTGGTCGTCAAGAAGGCCGCGGCGAAGAAGTCGTGGGCCGCGCCCAAGGGCAAGAGCTGCCCCGCCGCGTTCCCGGTCAAGGGCAACAAGACCGGCAGCAACAAGGAATGGAAATACCACGTTCGCGGTGGCCAGTACTATGACCGAACGGTTCCGGAGCAGTGCTTCAAGAACACCTCCGATGCGAGCAAGGCCGGATACCGCGCCTCCAAGCGCTAAAGCCGTCCCAGCAATCGAATGACGGCCGTGGCCCGCAGTCAAACTGTGGGCCACGGGTGTTTACCTGTACCTTTGGCGTTGTGCCTCGTTGAGTCATCTTGAAAGAGCGATTTGAAACACCTGATTTCCTTCATTCTCACCGTGTTGATCCTGACCGGATCCTTGGTCGTGGACCCCGCCGCCATGGACGGTTCTGCACCGCCGGAGGCCGGTGCCTCGGCATCCGTCCGTGTCCCCGCCGCGAAGGCCACGCCCAAGGCACCGGCCGGGGTGGCGAAGGTCCTCCCGGGGGCCAGGCTCGATGGCCCTGCCGCGATGACCGTCCTGAATGCCTTGCCGGTCAAGGGCAAGGCGCCGGCCACCGGGTATGACCGGAACAAGAGGTTCGGGAACGGCTGGAAAGACTTCAACAAAAACAAGTGCGACGAGCGCCAGGACACCCTCAAGCGAGACCTGTCGAAGGTGAAATACAAGGACGCGAGGAAGTGTCAGCTGGCCTCGGGCGTCCTGGCCGACTCCTACACCGGAACCACGATCAAGTGGAAGGTGAACAGCGGATCCGTTGACATCGACCACGTGGTTGCGTTGAAGAACGTCTGGATTTCCGGGGGCCAGAAACTGTCCCAGGACCAGCGGCTGGCTGTCGCCAACGACCCGTTGAACCTGATGGCTTCGCAGGCTTCTGCGAACCGGTCCAAGGGCGATGCCAATGCCGCCGAATGGTTGCCGACCCACAAGCCTTTCCGCTGCCAGTACGTGGCCACCCAGGTCAGCGTAAAGAAAAAGTATGCGCTTTCGGTGACCGCTGCGGAGAAGGACGCCATGAAGCGCGTTCTCAACTCCTGCCCGAAGCAAAAAGCCGCAACGGTGGCACCGATCAAGGTGGTTGCGGCCAAGGCTCCGGCCGCCGCCCCGAAGCACGCAGCGGCACCGACCAGAAAGCAGCCAACCAGCGTGGCCAAGTCCAAGCAGGTGTCGCCCGGCGCCTACTGCGCGAAGGCCGACAAGGGCGCCAAGGGCATTGGCAAGAAGAACGGCAAGAGCTACACCTGCAAGACCAGCAGCTCCGACACCCGATTGCGTTGGCGGTAGCACCCTTACCCAATCGCCGTTCGGGCATCCGGGACGAACGTGAATTTGCCGCCGTGCACTTGCAGGGGCGGCAAATTCGTTTCATCTCGCCGTAGGGCCGGGACTACCTGGCCGAGAAAAGCCGGCGGAGCCAGCCGCCCGTCTTCTCCTTGGGTGCGTTCGGGTCGCAGCTGCACCGTTCGGTGCGCGGCACGTGTTTCATGACCTGCTGGACGTGTTGTCCACAGCCGGCCCAGGTGGTCTTTGAGCATTTGCGGCAGGTGACTGCTCGACACATATTCGTTCTCCAGGGGAAGTCCAAGGCGAAGGCCGACTGGATGACGCCCGAACCAAGGATTCCACATACCCCTAGGGGTATCAAAATGGATGGGGTGGCGGCCCCCGCAAACGCGCCGCCCCCGCCACTGTGAAGCCGCCGGGGACCATGGATGGAATGAAGGCTATTGGACCTGGAAGTAGCGGCCGGTGCGCAAGGGCAGCACCTTGCCCAGGTCCACGCCCTCTGCAGCGATTTGCAGCATCAAGCGCTGGCGTTCGCCGGAGGTGATGTCAGCCGCGTAGCAACGCCTGGCCACCAGCGCCAACCTGTCGGCCAGCTCGTTCATGGGATCGCCCGAGTGCGCCTTGACCCAGCTGTACCGTACCTCGGACCGGGATAGCCGCTCATGGATCTTGTGCACGATGGACCGTGCCGCCTGCGACCTGCTGCGGGCGTGGCTGGCCGGATTGTTGAGCAGGTCGATGGCCATGAGGGAATCGGAGCGGATGTGGAAACGAACCCGTCCGGCGAACAGATCCTCGCGGTACCTGCTGGCATCCAGCAGGGCATAGTGGATCGAGTTCAATTCGCCTTGCAGTATTTCCTTGCCGGTGGCCGCATAGGCATTGATCGTTGGCGACGAGCCCCTCCCGTAGTCAAGGATCCAGCCGTGGCCCATCAACGGGCTGTGCCAACTGCGCGAGGCGTCGGTGGTGATCGTCAGTTCGGAATGGAAGTCGTCGATGCGTTCGCGCAGCAGGGCGGTGGCGGCGCGGGCTCCAACCAGTGGACGGAATCGCTCGGAGACCTCGAAGCCCATCCGGGCCAGCGCCTCGGGCAACCTCAGGTGTCCCTCGAGCAGGACATTGTCGCAAAAGACGGACTCCGCCGCGTTGCAACGCACCGCACGAATGGCCTTGTCGATGTGCGCCATGAGCACACCGAGCTTGTGCCCGGATTCGTGGACGGGAAGCACCCCGCACCGCTGGCCAACCACCTCGATGGCCTGGGTCCGCACGACGGCCCAGAAGAGGTTCTGGTTGTGGGGCACCACCTCGACGGTGACCCCGGAACGTTCGGTGACCGCTTGGACGGCAGGGATGAACCGCGTGGCAGGAGGCCTGGGGCGTGGTGCCTGCATGGACCCCTCCTCGGTTCGGCGCTCGGGCTTTTCCGTATCCGGAAACCCCCATCCCTCCAAGCTACCCAAAATATTCCGCTGTGTGGATAGAAAACGCCTCCCGGACCACGGGACTTGTCCACAACGTCCGACTTTCCCCTGGCCATGGCCGACCGCGGAAACCGTCGTCTTCCCTGCCATCTTTTCAGCCGGCGTACCGGAGCACTGGTTACCGACCGCCCCGGCCGCGGGTCATCGTGAAGGTGGACGCGACCGCGGCGGAAAACCTGTCCGAGGCAAACGAAGCCCGGGCCAGGGCATCGCGCACACCCGTTGCCGGACGCCACAACGGCCTGCCCAACGCCATGTTCACGTGTGCCTGCAGCGCTGCGCGGCGGGCCGCGGCCAACCGGAGCCGGGAGAAGGCATCCAATTCCTCCAGCAGGCCGGTCCCGGATATCCGCCCGCCCAACGCGGCATCCAGGATCCCTGCGAGCCCGGCGGCATCAAGCAGGCCAAGGGTCATGCCCTGCCCCCCAATGGGGCTGACCTCGTGGGCGGCGTCCCCGATGAGCAGAACGTTCCCGGGATTCATGGAGTGAACCGCCAGGTTTGCGGTCTTGAACCGGCTGAGCATCGAGTTCCGATCCCCATCCACCGTGTGCCCGGTCCGCCGAATGATGAGCTCGGGCAGCGATGCGGTCTCGGAATCCCGGATCCAGCACACCCAGCGCCGCTTGTTCCCGGGCAGTGGAAAGGACTCGGTGATCCCGTGCTCGTGCAGGAACAACGCCGCAATCGACCCGAAACCCGTGCTTTCGGGGAAATCGCCCATCAGGTAGGTGTCCGGCAGCCGACGGCCGGAAAACGGCACCCCGGAAACCCTGCGCACATCCGAGCGCGTGCCGTCTGCCCCGACAAGGAAGCGGCACCGCACGGTGCCCCGGTTCCCGCCGGTGTCCCGCGTGTGCGTGAGCAGCTGCCCGTCGTGTGCCTCATGGGAAGTGAACTCTGTTCCGGTTGCCAGCGCCTCGGGATCCAGCGAGCGCAGCCGCGCCCGCAGCAGCGCAACGGTGTCGTTTTGCGGCAGCGAGAGCACAAAGCGGTGCTCCGCGCCGATGGACCCGAAGGACAGCTCGGCCACGATCCGGCCGCGCGAGATGCCCACCCCGTGCCCGATCGCCACCCCGCGTGCCGCCGCACCGGCACCGACCCCCAGTCGGTCAAGCACCGCCAGGCCCGGGGGATGGATGCCGATGGCCCGGGAGTGCTCGCCGATGGCCGTCCGGGATTCGAGCACCTTCACCCGGTGTCCGGATTCCAGCAGCAGGATGGCCAGGGCCAGACCGCTGGGCCCGCCGCCGACGATGGCCACATCGATCATGGTGCCATCCGTGCCTCGGCGTGCCAGATTGCCAGATTCCGGTACGGGCCCTGGGAGTGCGCCTGCCAACCGGGCGGCAGCACGCGCGAAAGCTCGTTCGGGGTGTAGCTTCGCCGGATGGAGGTCAGCCCGTCGCGCCTGATGTAGGAGGAACCCGCCAGCGGCACGGTGGCCAGCCCGAACAGGAACAGAGCGCTGCGCCGGCGCCGGATGTCGCTGTGGATCGCCAGGCCCCGGGCGAGGCCCTGGCTGTCGGCCAGGACACCGGCCAGCTGCGGGGGATCGAGATGGTGCAGCACATGGTTGGACACAACCACGTCGAAGCGTGCGCCTTCGGCCACCAACTCCGCGCTCATGGCGCGCCTGAATTCGATCCCCGGTTCCCCGAGCCCGGCGGAGGCCGCGGCTCGGCTGGAAAAATCGTGGGCGCGGGCATCGGGGTCGATGCCCAGCACCTTGACGTCGTAGCCGTCGGCCCTGGCCCAGCGCAGCAGCGCCAGGGCAACGTCTCCGCCACCGCACCCGATGTCCAGGATCGTGCCTGTCTTGCCGCGTGGCAGCTGCGGGCGGACCAGGCGCACGTAGACGCCGCGCCACCCGGAAACGGCGCGGTTCACCAGCCGGAACTGGGCATAGGTGCGCTCGAGCAGGACGGGATCGGCGTCGGGGCGCTCCATTTCCTCGGTGGCCGCGATGTCCCGTTGCATGTGCGCGGCCTAGCCCCGCTGCCCGGTGTCAAGGGTCATCAACGCGGTCTCGACAGTGAGCCCCGGGCCGAAGGCCATGGAGCAGACGCGCTGGCCGGATGCCGAGTCCTTGGAGAGGTTCTCGTCCATGATGTCCTTGAGCACGAACATCACCGTGGCGCTGGACATGTTCCCGTAGTCGTTCAGCACCCGTCGGGCCGGCATCAACTGCTCGTCGCCCAGCTCGAGGCGCTTTTGCACGCGGTCAAGGATTGCCCGGCCCCCGGGATGGATGCCCCAGTGCTCGATGTCCGCATAGTCGGGGCCCACCGAATCGTCGAGGGCCAGCAACGGCTGAAGGGCGCCAATTATGTGGTCGTCGATGATGTGCGGGACGTAGGTCCCCAGGACCATTTCAAAGCCCTCGTCGCCGATGTTCCAGGCCATGGCCTCCTCGCCCACCGGGGTCAACACGGTCTCGAAGTGATCCAGCCGCAGGCCCGGCCCGGCATGTGGGCGGGCCGTGACGATGGCCGCGGCGGCCCCGTCGGCGAAGAGTGCCGAGCCCATGATGGTGTCCGGGTCGTTGGAACTGCGCACGTGGATCGAGCACAACTCGGCGCAGACCACCAGCACCACGGAGTCCGGGTCCGCCTCGCAGAAGCTCTTGGCCGCACGCAGTGCCGGGAACGCGGCGTAGCAGCCCATGAATCCCAGGTGGTAGCGCTGCGTGGAGGGACTCAGTCCCAGCGCCCTGACCAGTTGGTAGTCGGGTCCGGGGTTGTAGAAGCCGGTGCAGGACACCGTGATCACGTGGGTGACATCCTCCGGGCCGAGGTCGGGGCAGGCCTCGAGGGCCTTTTGCGCCGACTCGATGTAAAGCCCCGGGACGGTGGCCACAAAGACCTCGTTGCGTTCCTTGGTGCTGGGGCTGAGCAGGAGCCCGGAATCCGCATTGAAGAACAGCGGGTTCTCGGCCACCGTCTCGGTGGTGAACTCGGTGACTGCGGTGTGCCGGGTGGATATCTGGGCGGAATCAAACGACGTGTTGATCAGGCGTTGGCCCAACCGGGTCAGCCCGGGTTGGGCGCCAAAAACGTCCCTGGCCTTGTCTTGGTACAGGATGGTGGGCGGAACGGCTGTTTGGATGGTTCTCATCATCACCGGCATAGTGCTGAGCCTATGGCCGGATGCCGGTGCGGTAAAGGGCGCGGCCCGGCAGCGGCCTGTGGATTGGAAGGCCGATGCCCCTGAACCCGGGCATTTCCAAAAAATGCTGGCTTCCGCGCGGGCCCAGGAGTATCGTGATTTTTGGGAGACCAGCATCGGTCATAAGCGATCCCCGCCCCAGGGTGAGAGGTAATTGATGCCAGACAAATCACCACATAGACACGAACACAAGAAGCCTGCAGGCAAGTCGATCAAGGCGCGACGCGCGGAGAAGCGCTCGAAGAACGCACCGGAGTCGGACACCGAGCAGGTAACCCACATCAAGAAACACTGAGCAACTTGATGATTGGAGATATCTTCAAGGGAAGCGGAGAAGAACAGACATCTTCTCCGCTTCTTCCATGTCCGCCGGCATGCGGGATCGCGCCCCCTGCGCCGGCGAAAAAGTTTTTTGACATGTTTCCAATCCGTTTGCCGCGCGGCACCGAATGCTCCATGACAGCCCGAACCAACAGTGGTCGGGAAGGCGCGGAGGCCCAGGGGCCGACGCCAAGCAAGGAGCATGACATGAAGCGCATGAACAGCAAGTTTGCCGCAGCACTCGGACTGATTGCAGTTGCCACCGTGGGCCTGACCGCTTGCTCGGCGGGCACCGGGGCCAACGAATCGATGGCACCGTCCTCCTCGGCCGCCCCGTCCAGCAGCGCGGCGGCCCCGAGCAGCTCGGCCGCGGCCATGGACCCGGCAGCCAACCTCGTGGGCTCCGGTTGCGCCGCCTACGCCGAGGCCGTCCCGAGCGGCGATGGCTCGGTTGCCGGAATGGCGAAGGATCCCGTGGCCGTTGCGGCCTCGAACAACCCGCTGCTCAAGACCCTCACCGCGGCGGTGTCCGGCAAGCTCAACCCGAAGGTCGACCTGGTTGACACCCTCAACGGCGGCGAGTTCACCGTCTTCGCACCGGTTGACGAGGCCTTCGCCGCCATCCCGGAAAAAGATCTCAACGCGGTGGTCGCCGACGCCGATACGCTGAGCACCATCCTGACCTACCACGTGATCCCCGGCCAGATCGCCCCGAGCGACATCGCCGGATCTCACAAGACCGTCGAAGGACAGGACGTGAAGGTCACCGGCAGCGGCGACAAGCTCATGGTCAACGGCGCCTCGGTGATCTGCGGAGGCGTGCAGACCGCCAACGCAACCGTCTACCTGGTGGACACCGTGCTGATGCCCCCGGCCAAGAAGTAGCAGCAGCGCCTCGCACTGCGGCAGGTCAACCGACCAGGGGGTTGGCAACCGGTGGAACCCTCCATCGGTTGCCGGCCCCCTGCGGTCTACTTGCCCCGGTCGGCAATTTCGGCGGGCAGGAAACCTGGATTCCTGCCCGCCGCACCAGAACGGATGAATGGCGGGGCCCGGAATGCATGAGACGCTATATCGCATGAGCTCACACCTACCCGGTGGCACGGACCAAACCTCCGCCCCCACCACCGAAGAACTGATGCTCGGGATCGCCACAGGTGACGAGAACGCCTTTGAGGAACTCTACGACCGGCTCTCGCCCCAGGTCTTCGGCCTGATCCGGCGCATCCTGAAGGACCAGGCGCAAAGCGAGGAAGTCACCCAGGAGGTGTTCGTCGAAGCCTGGCAGCAGGCGGCGCGCTATGACGCGGCCCGCGGCACGGCAATCACCTGGCTGCTGACCTTGGCGCACCGCCGGGCGGTTGACAGGGTCCGCGCCAGCCAGGCCAGCAAGGACCGTGACCTGCGCGAAGGCATCAAGGACTTCCAGGCGAGCTACGATGACGTTGAGGAAACGGCCATCGCCCACGACGAGGGACAGCGCGTCACCCGGGCGCTGGAAAAACTCAGCGCAAACCAACGCGATGCGATCCAACTGGCTTATTTCGGCGGCTATACACACCTTGAAGTCGCCGAGCTGCTCAAAATCCCGGTGGGAACGGCAAAGACACGAATACGCGACGGAATGAACAAACTTCGAGACCTGATGGGAGTGGCGTGATGGACAAGCACCAGAACGAGCTGACCGGCAGCTTCGCCCTGAACGCACTGGGTGACGCGGAACGCGAGGAACTCCTCCGTCAGGCCGAAACCTCAGACGATGTCCGCCAGGAAATCGAGGCACTGCAGGAAACCGCTGCGCTCCTGGGGCTCTCCGCCGCACCCGTGGCCCCTCCGACCCGGGTCAAGGCCAACATCATGGCCTCCATCCGAAACACCCCGCAGCTGCCGCCGCTGGTCTCCCCGCAGGACGTTCCGTCCGGTGCCACGTCCGGGTCCGCGGAACAACCCGCCCCGGTTGCCCCCGAGGCGGCAACCGACGCCGCCGCGGAACCCGTGTCCGGGACGGCGCAGATCGGTGGATCCGCATCGCACCCGGTCCAGGGGAAGTCCAGCCAAAGGATGTTTGCCCTGGCGGCAGGCGTGCTGCTGGTGGCCGCCGGAGTGCTCAGCGGCGTCGTGGTCAACCAGAATGCCGAGCAGCAAAAACTTGAGGAACAGCTGGCCGCGCTGAGCACCCAGCAGTCCGAGCTGACCCGCATCCTGACCGCTGCCGATGCCCAGTCCAAGAGCCAGAAGCTGGAGGACGGGGCAACCGTCACCCTGGCCTATTCGGCCTCGGAGGGCATGATGGCGGTGACCACCGCCGGCCTGCCCGCCCTGCCCAGCGACAAGGCCTACGAACTCTGGCTGATCTCCGGCACGGGTGCCGTGCCGGCGGGCATGGTCCCCGGGACCCAGTCCGATGGCATGGTCATGGTTTCCGGTGCCATGGAGGGCGTGACGCACTTTGGCATCACGGTGGAACCGGCGTCCGGTTCCCCGGCACCGACCACCGAACCGATCCTGGTCCAGGCGCTCTAGGATTTCTTGGGAAAAGGCGCTTTGCGTCCAATCCGCCGATGGTAGCGTTCCGAATACGTAGTGGACAGGTTCCTCCCCGCAACCGCGGGGAGGAAGCATCACAACGTACGGGTGGGTGGAATCATGAACAAGTCAACAGCATCGAGGATGCGGGACCTGGGGGCCTTCGGGCTCGCGGGCTTCGCGGCGGCTGCCGTGCTCTTTTCCGTGGCTCAATTTGTATCGGCCTTCTTCGCCACGGCATCGGCGCCCTTGGTGGCGATGGGCTCGGTGTTCATCGACCTGACACCGCCATGGCTCAAGGACTTCGCCATCGCCACCTTCGGCACGAACGACAAACTCGCGTTGTTCATCTCCATCGGCGTGATCGCAGCGATCGCCGCGGTGCTGGTCGGGATTCTGGCCAGGCGCAGCTATGCCCTGGCGGCGACCTGCATCGTCGTCCTCTCCGTGGCGATCGGTACGGCGGTGCTGTCCCGGCCGGCCACCGGCGTCGTTGACCTCACGCCGACCATCCTGGGGTCCGTTGCCGGGTTGGCCGCGTTGCGCTGGCTCACCGCCCTTGCTTCCAAGGCCCGTCCGCCGGTGCCCGGCGGCACCCCCGTTCCCGGCGCCTCACGCAGGAACTTCCTGATCGGCACGGCCGTATCGCTGATGGGTGCCGCGGTGGCCACCGGCGTCGGAAAATCCCTGGCGACCGCCCGCAATGTCGCGGACGCCGCCCGTTCGGCCCTGGGACTTCCGCCGGCCGCGGTCACGGCACCGCCCCCGCCGGCCAACGCCCAGATCGAACTCGCCGGCATGCCGAAGTTCATCACGCCGAACAAGGATTTCTACCGGATCGACACGGCACTCTCGGTGCCGCGCATCAATCCGTCCGAGTGGTCATTGCGGGTCCACGGCATGGTGGAGAAGGAATTCACCATGGGCTTTGAGGAGCTGCTGGCCGAGGACCTGGTGGAAAGCTACCTGACCCTGACCTGCGTTTCGAACCCCGTCGGCGGCCAGCTGGTCGGCAACGCCAAGTGGCTCGGCTACCCGTTGCGCCTCCTGCTTGAGCGGGCGGTGCCCCGGGACGGCGCAGACATGGTGCTCTCGACCTCGATTGACGGCTTCAGCGCCTCCACGCCGCTGGAGGTCCTTACCGACGACCGCATGGCGCTGCTGGCGGTCGGCATGAACGGGGAACCGCTGCCGCTTGAGCACGGATTCCCGGTCCGCATGGTGGTTCCCGGTCTCTACGGTTATGTCTCGGCCACCAAGTGGGTCGTTGACCTGGAGGTCACCCGCTTCGCGGAGAAGGCCGCCTACTGGACCACGCGTGGCTGGTCCGATCGCGGGCCCATCAAGCTCTCCTCGCGGGTCGACGTGCCCCGGTCCTTCGCCAGCGTTCCGTCCGGAAAGGTTGTCATGGGCGGAACCGCCTGGGCACAGACCCGGGGCATCTCCAAGGTCCAGGTGCAAATCGACGAGGGCGATTGGCAGGACACGGAACTGGGCGCCGAGGCCTCCGTGGACACCTGGCGCCAGTGGCGCTACGAATGGGACGGCGGTTCCACGGGAAACCATGTGGTCAGCGTCCGTGCCTTTGACGGAGACGGGACAATGCAAACCAGCGAGAAGGCCGACCCCGTGCCCGATGGAGCCAGCGGCTGGCAGCGGGTCCAATTCTCCGTAGAGTAGGTGGCCCGCTTGCGTGCGCGGGTACCTTGGCCGGACCGGGGCGGCGAGGCACCCGCCGGCCTGCCACCAGGTCTGCATGCCCAAAAGGATCTTCAACCAGCCTCCGTGGGGCTGGTCGCTGGCTCCCTCGCTCCGCCGCCCGTCTGCATTGGTGTTCTCGGCCGTGAAACCCGAACCCGGCGCCCAATGGGTGACGAACCCGTTCCCGAAATAGCACACCGCGCGTTGCTTCGGATCGGTCGGTGCCGCCCGGAGTTTTTCCGGGGTGGCCTTGAGACGGTATTCCCAGATCTTTTCCGAGTGCACGGGTTGGCCCCGCGGGGTTCGGAGGGCGGCGCCGGGAACCGCAATTCCCCGTGGACCATTGGTGTTCCACGGGGAATTGCCGGGTGACGGGGTTGGGCGGAATCGACTATTTCTTGTCGTCTCCCGTCAGGCGCTGGCTCAGGTACACCGGGATCATCGAGGCCAGCACCAGCACCGCGGCAATCACGTTGACCACCGGCGCCTGGTTGGGACGGGACATGTTGTTGAAGATCCAGATCGGCAGGGTTTCGGTGCCGGGGGCCGCGGTGAACGTGGTGACCACGATCTCGTCGAAGCTCAGCGCGAAGGCCAGCAGGCCGCCGGCGATGAAGGCCGAGCGGAATCCGGGGAAGGTGACCTGGAAGAAGGTCTTGAACATGTTCGCCCCCATGTCCATGGCCGCTTCCTCGAGGCCGCGGTTCATCCGTCCCATGCGTGCCTGGACGTTGTTGAACACCATCACGATCGAGAACGTGGCGTGTCCGACGATCACCGAGAACAGCCCGAGCCCGATGCCCAGCGGTTCCAGCACGGTCTTGAAGGTGTTGTTCAGGGCGACACCGGTGACGATGCCCGGCAGGGCGATCGGCAGGACGACCAGCAGGTTGACGGTGTTCTTGCCGAAGAAATCGTAGCGGGCCAGGGCGAAGGCAACCATCGAGCCGAGCACCAGGGAAATGGCGGTGGCCACCGAAGCGACCTTGATGGAGGTCCACAGCGCCTCGCGGACGCCTTCGTTGTGCCAGGCGGCAACCCACCACTTGGTGGTGAAGTCCTTGATGGGGAAGGCCCCGGAGGTGGTGGCGTTGAACGAGTTGGTGACGACCAGTGCCAGCGGCAGGTAGATGGCCGCCATGACAATGCCGGCAAATACACGCAGGGTGATCTTGGCGGGGGCAGAGAGTCTCATGCCGGTCTCCTTACAGGGCCTTCAGGGCGCCGGTCTTGCGCGCCAGGAAGAGGTAGATGACCACAACGATGATCGGCACGATGCCGAACGCTGCGGCCAGGGGCGGGTTGAGGTTGATGTTGGAAGCGATCACGGTGCCGATCACCTGGGTCTTGCCGCCGACGAACTGTGCGGCGATGTAGTCGCCCAGGGACAGCGAGAAGGTGAAGATTGATCCGGCGATGAAGGCTGGCTTCAGCAGCGGAATGGCCACGGTGCGCACCGTCGCCCAGGACTTGGCGCCCAGGTCGGCGGAGGCGTCAAAGAGGTTGTCCGGGATCTGCCGGAATGCCGAGTACACCGGGACCGCCATGTAGGGGAACCAGAGGTAGGCGAGGGTGGCCACGAGTGCGGCGGTGCCGTACCCCGGGCCGGTGGCGCCGAAGGGGGCGAGCAGCCAATCCAGCGGGCCACCGGTGGAGAAGGTGATGCGCCAGGAGAACACCTTGACCAGGTAGCCGGCCCAGAGCGGCAGGGTGATGCCGATGGCCAGCACCGCGCGCATCTTCGGGGAGGCGACCTTGGCCATGTACAGGCCCAGCGGCAGCGCGAGCGCCGCACAGAGCATGGTGACCGACAGGGCGATACCGATGGTCCGCAGTGCGGTGGCCTGGTAGGCGGGCTGGGTGAGGATCTCGGTGAAGTTCTCCAGCGTGAAGGCCGGGATGACCTTGGAGGTGAAGGAATCGGTGGTCCAGAACGCGGTGATGAACAGCAGTGCGAGTGAACCGATGTAGAGCACCCCGAGCCAAAGCATCGGGAGCAGCAGCAACCCGGTGACGCGCATCTTGGGGCGGATGTAGAGGTAGCGGGAGATCTTGTCTCCCAGGGAGTTGCGTGCCGGGGCGGTGGAACGGGTGGGTGCTGCCGCCGTGTCCGGCGGGGTTTGGAGTGCGGTCATGGCGGTTGCCGACGAATCTCGTCGATCCTCCTCGTTGCTGGGAGTGAAGAATGCGGGGATAGGGGGGAAAGCCGATGCGGGATGGCGCTTGGGGGTCGCCTTCCCGCACCGGCAGCTAGTGGGACCTGGTCGGTGCGGGGTGCGGCGGTGCTATCCCTTGACCTCGGTCCAGGCCTTGGTCCATTCCTGGTAGTTGGTGCAGGTGGCGTCCGTGCGTCCGTCGATGCACTGCTCGACAGGGGTGGTCCACATCCAGACCTGCTTGTAGTAGTCCTCGTCGGTGGCGTGGAAGGTCTCGCAGTGGGCTTCGTTTTCCTTGGAGCCTTCGCAGGCGAGCTTGTTGGCCGGGGCCATGCCGAAGTTCTGGGCGATCTTGGCATTGACCTCGGCGCTGGAGGCCCAGTCCATCCACTTGTAGGCGCAGTTCGGGTTCTTGGACTTCGCGGAAATCATCCAGGTGTCGGACCATCCGGTGGCCCCTTCCTTCGGGAGCACGGATTCGACCTTGCCTCCGTCGCCCTGTGCCAGGTTCACCACGACCTGCCAGCCGGTGCCCAGCGAGGAGGTGCCCGAGGAGATCGATGAGACGGCCTTCAGTGCGTCGTTCCAGTATTCGCCCACGACGCCGTTTTGGGTCTTGAGCAGTTCGACGGCGGCGGCCAGCTGGTCCTTGTCCAGTGCATAGGGGTTGGTGATGCCCAGCTCGGGTTGTGTGGACATCAGGTAGACGGCCGCGTCGGCGATGAAGATGGGTGAGTCGTAGGCCATGACCGATCCCTTGTAGGGGGAGTCCGCTGCCCAGGTATCTGCCCAGGAGGTGGGGGCCTGGGCGACCTTGTCGGTGTTGTACATCAGCACGTTGGCGCCGCGGCCGATCGGGACGCCGTAGCTCTTGCCGTTGAGGGTGTCGTAGATCTGGCCCTTGAGCCCGTCGACGATGTGCCCGAAGTTGGGGATCAACTCGGTGTTCACCGGGGCCACGTCGCCGCCGGCGATCAGGCGCAGCGAGGCATCGCCCGAGGCAGAGACGAGGTCGTACTCGCCGCCGCGCATGAGCTGGACCATTTCATCGCTCGTGGCGCCGACCTTGCGGTTGACCGTGCAACTGGTTTCCTTCTCGAACGCGGAGACCCAGTCGGCGTCGGGGTTGGTGGAGCCGTCCTCGACGAAGCCGGCCCACGCGATGATGTTGACTTGGCCTTCGGACTCGCCGATTTCGGTGGCGGCGGGGAGATCGGGGACCTGGATGCCGCCGCCGGCGGTGGCCCCGGAGCTGGCGCCACCACAGGCTGCCAGGACGAGGGAGAGTGAAGCGAGTGCTGCGAGGGGAAGTGCCTTGGAGATCTTCATGATCGTGGCCTTTCTGGGCGAATGATGCTGCGGCCGGGTTGCAAGAGGGAAAAGGTCCCGGCCGTTGGGTTGGGAAAGGGGGTCAGACGGTGTAGTTGTAGCGGGAAGGCCATTCGAGGCGGACCCTGGTGCCGCGGGCGGCGGCGGCGGAGGACGCGCCGTTTTGTTCCTGCACGATCAACTGGGTTCCGTGATCGGTGCGTGCCATGTACCGGGTGGTTGGCCCGGTGTAGACGATTTCCTCGATGACCGCGGTGACGGCTGAGGTTCCGGAGTCCTGGACGGATTCCAGCGGACGAACCACGATGTGTTCGGGACGCAGGGAAACCAGGGCGGGGGATCCGGTGAGTTCCTGGGCCAGGGCACCTTCGATGAGGTTGGTGTTGCCCAGGAACGAGGCGACAAATCGGGTGGCGGGACGTTCATACAGATCCGAGGGCGAGCCGACCTGGTCGATCTTGCCTTCGTTGAAGACCGCTACCCGGTCCGAGAGCGTGAGCGCTTCCTCCTGGTCGTGGGTGACGAAGACGAAGGTGATGCCGACATCGCGTTGGATGGCCTTGAGCTCGATCTGCATCTGCTCGCGCAATTGCTTGTCCAGCGCGCCGAGCGGCTCATCGAGCAGCAGGACCTGCGGCCGCAGTACCAGTGCCCGGGCCAGCGCGATGCGCTGGCGCTGGCCGCCGGAGAGCTGCGAGGGGAGCCGGCGGGCGACCTGGGGAAGCTGGATCATTTCCAGGGCCTCGGCCACGCGCCTGGCACGTTCGGCCTTGGGCAGCTTGCGCAACTTGAGCCCGTATTCGACGTTTTGCGCCACGGTGAGGTGCGGGAAGAGTGCGTAGTCCTGGAAGACGGTGTTGACGTCGCGCTCAAAGGGCGCAGCGTTCGTGACATCGAGGCCGCCAAGCTCGATGCGGCCGCTGGTGGGCAACTCGAATCCTGCGATCATGCGCAGGACGGTGGTCTTGCCCGAGCCCGAGGGGCCGAGCAGCGAGAAGAACTCGCCGGTGCGGATGTCCAGGTCGAGGCCCTTGACCGCGTGGAAGTCACCGAAGGACTTGCCGACTTGCTGCAGGGAGATCGCGGGAGTGGTCCGGGAGCTCTCGGCCTGGACCGGGAGTTTGAGGGAGGTAGCTGTGGCGGGCACGGTGTCCGTCCTTTCTCGGTGGGGTTGTGGTGTGGATTACTTTCTGTCTGTTACCTATAGAACCAGATGTTAGATGTAATAGCCATCACTTTCGCAAAAAATTCTGTGAGAAGATCTTTGGGAGCGAGTCGGCGATGCCCAAACCCCCAACATTCGAAAGGATGGTGAGCATGCCTCGAGATTCTTCCCCGTACCAGCGCCAGCTCTCCTCCGTCTTCGCGTCATTGGGTGACGAAGGTCGTGCCAAGCGCGTTGAGGACCGCATTGTTTCGGGCATTGCCGCAGGAATCCTGCTTGATGGCGACAGGCTGCCCAGCGAGTCCGAGTTGGCTTCCTCCCTCGGGGTTGCCACCATGACCGCACGTGAAGCGCTGGTCTCCCTGCGCGCCCGGGGACTGGTGAAGACCACCCGGGGCCGTGACGGCGGCACCTTCATCACGCTGCCCCAGGGCGACAGGACCAGCATCCTGCGAGACCGGCTGTCGGCCATGAGCCGGGTTGAGTTGCGCGACCTGGCGATCCACTACGCAGCAATCGCCTCCACTGCGGCCGAGCTTGCGGCAGGTGCCGCCGACGAACATGACGTGGTGATCCTGCGCCAGATCCTGGACAACAGCCCCGAGGGCAATGGCGCACGCGGGTCGGTGGTGGGTGACTTCCTGCTTGAGCTGGCCGCGCTGAGCCAGTCGGCGCGGCTCACACGCGAGCATGTCAGGCTGCATACGGACTTTGGTTCGTTGCTGGCCCTGGCGCACGCCGACCCTGAATTCGACTCCAGGATGATCGAGCTCTGCGGTGCGATTCTTGACGCGATTTCCGCCATGGACCCGGCCAGGGCGCGAAAACTGGTCGGCGACTACGTCAGGGAGGGCGTCGTCTGGCTCATCGCTGACCAAGCCCGGGCCGGGATCCCGGCCGTGAAGCCAGAGAAAACCAAACTCGAACGCCCTGTGCGGAGGACCTCATGAACCAAGGCAAGACCACCGGCAACGGCGCCGGTGCCGATGTTTCCTACTTCTTCGAATCCCTGCTTCAAGACCTTCACGAATGGGCCGGAAGGATGAGCCGGGTCTTTGAATCCCGGGAGGGGGCCCCCGGCCCGCAGGAGCTCGACGCGCAGATCCATCCGCTGGTCGACGAGTTCCTGGACCGGAAGGCGCTTCCGCTGGTTGGTGCGGGATTCGTTGCCGCCAAAGACGCGTTGGCCGGCACTCCCTGGCACATGGCCTGGTGGCAGGGGTCGACCAAGGAGCGCCTGCTCATGCTCACCGTGGAATCGGCCGGCGAGACATATTCGCGACGCGAATGGTTCACCGTCCCCCTGGAAACGGGTGAAGGCCACATCACCGGGCCGTACGTGGACTTCCTGTGCACCGATGAGTACACCTTGACGCTCACCGTCCCGGTGACGGCCAACGGGACCATCGTGGGTGTTGCCGGCGCGGACGTGCTCGTCGAGACCATCGAGCTGCTGCTCATGGACCGGCTGAAGGACATCGACCCGAGGGCCACGCTGCTCAACGGCAGCGGCCGCGTCATCGTCTCGGCCGATCCGCAATTGGCCGCCGGGGCACTGCTGGTGCGTGGCTGGCAGGGATCCGACGCTGCCAGCCTGCCGGTTGCCGACAAGGACCTTGGTTTCGACAAGGTCGCCGTCGGCCGCTGCGGGACGTTGCCGCTGGCCATCGCGGTACCCGCCTGAGCTCGGTTGTACGGCACCCGAAAGCCTAGATACCCGGGTGTTTTCGGCGTAGTCTCGGAGGCAGGTCGTTGGGTTGGAAATGCGCTCAAATGGCCGCCCAAGGGAACGTGGGGAATGCATATGGATGACGCAAAGAGCTCGGTGCCGACGGCGATTCGGCCGTAGCCAGGCTCGGGGTGTGCGCATTGTGGATCCCCATTCGAGCTTGGGCTTTTGCGGTTTCCTTCCTTGGCGAAGCGCCTTGGCCCCGAACGAATCCCCGGCCGATTGCTGTGGTTCCATGGATGGGACCCGATGCCGGCACCGGCCCCGAACGGCCCGGAAGCCACCACCGAAAATCATTGCCCTTGCTTTGGCGACTAAGGAGCGCGTGATGAGCAAAGAAACCAAGGTCCAGCCAGCCACCGACATCGTGCCCGGCGACTTGGCGGCGGCGCGGCCCAGAAGGCTGTCGCCTGACCAACTGCCGGACGGCTCGGGCAATGACGCGCCCAAGCGCCCGGGACCTGATGGCGAAGACCGCTTTGACGCGGGATAGCCCCGCATCATGGCGGAGGCCTCGCGCCCGAAGGGTGCGAATGACAGCAACATCCGGCCTAGAAAACATGAAGGGAGTGAAAAGTCATGACTCAAGATGCACACATTCCGGCACCACGTGAGGAACCCGAAGCAACGCCGAGGATTCCGAAGAGGCACCCCGCCCGCGGATTCATCGTGGGAGGGTCACTCACCGCACTGCTCTTCCTGCTGTTCATCATCACCGGCGGCGCCACTATGGGCGATGTGGTCAGCCCGCTGTGGATCGGGTTCATCATCGGCGTCCTGGTCGCGCTCCTCGGAGTCTTCCGCCTCGTGGGCGGCACCGAGGCCTTTGGCCTGGGCGACACGGAGCACAAACACCCGACGGCATAACGCCGTGCGGGCACACCATTGCGAAAGGCCGCCGTTCGGCACTCACCGGTCCGAACGGCGGCCTTTCCCTGCCCGGCGAGGGGAAAGTTCATGCGGTAGCCAAAGTGTCTTGGCCATGGTGTAACACCGTGGCGGTTTAGGCTATGGAGCAGTACCTAGAAAGGGACCTGCACCTGATATGAGACGCGTCTTGGCCTACCTGCTGCGAATTGGCGGAAGCATCGCCATCAGCGCCGCCGTGGTTGTGCAATTGCAACAAAGCATCACCAATGAAGGGTCGGGCCAGGGGGAAGTCGGCTTTGTCATCCAGAACTTCTTCTCGTTCTTCACCATCGAATCCAACGTCTTGGCGGCGATCGTCCTGTTCGTGGGCATCTTCACCTTGTCCGGGCGCCCCGAGCCCCGCGGTTGGAGCATGTTCCGGGCGGCAGTGACCGCGTACATGGCCACCACCGGGGTGGTCTACAGCCTGCTCTTGCGCGACATCGAGCTTCCCCAGGGTGCCACCGTTCCCTGGTCCAATGAAATTCTCCACGTCGTGGGGCCCTCCATCGTGGTGCTCGATTGGCTCATTGCCCCCGGGCGCCGGCGGCTGCACGCCAAGGCGCTCTGGGGGATCGTCGCCTTCCCGGTCCTGTGGGCGGGGTACACCCTGGCGCGCGGCGTGATGGTTCTCGACCCGCGCACCGACAACCCCTGGTACCCCTATCCATTCCTGGATCCGAACACGAGCCCGAACGGGTACTACTCGGTCGGCTTCTATGTGGTGCTGATTGCGATGGTCATCGGGGTCGTCGGCTCGGGGGTGCTGTGGATCAGCCGGGTCAGGCGCCGCACCGCGTAGCCGTGCCGCCGCGCCCTGGGATACCCTTGGGGGTATAGGTTTTGGGCTCGCCGAAGAGCGTGGAAGGCAACGGCAAGGGAAGTGGTGGAATGCGGGATCGGTTGATCTGGCTGGTGGTTGGCGTGATCCTTGCGGCCATGGCGGCGTCACTGTGGTCCGATGCGTGGGTCGCGGCCCTGGGGGCCGGGGCCGCGGCCGCATATTCCCTGCTGGCAGCCATCCGCGGGCGCTGCTTCGGCGACGTGTGTGCACTTCCGGCCGCGGAGCCGGAGCCGGCGGGCAAGGACCAGGAAGCCGCCCGGGAATGAAATGGCCACCCTCGTGGTTTTACATGCAAACACATGTACTCCATGAAAGGGAGCCACACACCGTGAGCCAAAACATCGTAGTCATCTCCGGCGGCCTGGGCACGCCGTCGACCTCTGGCCTGCTGGGCAAACAGCTCGGCGAATCCGCCGTGCGGGAACTGGCTGCCAAAGGCATCCAGGCCGATTTGACGGTCCTGGAGCTGCGTGACTACGCCAACGACATCACCAACAACCTGCTCACCGGGTACGCACCGCCGCGCCTGGCCGAGGCCATCGAGGCGGTCTCCGGCGCAGCGGGGTTGGTCGTGGTCTCCCCGGTATTCACCGCTTCGGTCTCCGGGCTCTTCAAGTCCTTCATCGACGTCCTGGATCCGGCCTCGCTCGATGACAAGCCGATGATCCTTGCCGCCACCGGCGGAAGTTCACGGCACAACCTGGTCGTCGACTACGCAATGCGCCCGATCTTCGCCTACCTGCGCGCCCGGATCATGCCCACCTCCATCTTCGCCTCGCCCGAGGACTGGGGAGCGGACCAGGGACACGGGGCACTTGCCGAACGCGAGCGCCGGGCCGGGGCCGAGCTGGCCCAGGCCATTGCCGGGCCCGGCGGATCGGCCGCCCGGACCCAGGACCTGGGCGACACCCGTTCGATCGCTCCGCGCGTGAGCGAGACCGCGAACCCGCGGGACAACATGACCTCGCTGCCGTTCGAGCAGCTGCTGGCCAACATCACGGCGGGTTAGACGGTAGATACCCGGGTTACTGGGCGAACTCCGGGTCGGTTGCGTCCTTGTTGTCGCAGCCGTCGACCGCGGCCCCCATGCGGTGGATCATCCCGCCCAGGACCGGATGCGGTGTGGCGAAGTTCAACCGGACGAATCCGCGCCCGCCGCTGCCGCAGGCGCTTCCGTTGATCAACGCGACCTGCGCCTCCTTGAGGAAGAACTGGGCCGGCCCGGGCTCGAGCACCAGCCGGGAGACATCCAGCCAGGCCAGGTAGGTGCCCTGCGGGGGAATGTAGCGAACCTGCGGCAGGTGCTCGGTGATGATCCCGGCCAGCAGCATCCTTGATTCGTCCAGGTAGCTGATCACCGAATCGAGCCAACCGGTGCCCGTGCGGTAGGCGGCGGTGGTTGCCGCCAGGCCCACGTTTGCCGCACCGTGCTCGGGGACATCTCCCACACGTGCCCACACCGTGCGGTCCACGTCGTTGGTCAGCACCAGCTGCGCGCACTTGAGGCCCGGCAGATTGAACGCCTTGGTGGCGGCGACCGCCGTGATCGAATGCGCCGCGGCCGCATCCGAAACCGTGGCATAGGGAATGTGCGTGGCACCGTCGAACACCAGCGGCGCATGGACCTCGTCGGCAAACACCCGCGAACCGGTGGCCTCGACCAGCTCGGAAATCGCCAACAGTTCCTCCCGCGTGTAGACCTTGCCGAGGGGATTGTGCGGATTGACCAACACCAGCAGTGCGCCGCCGGCCAAGGCACGCTCCAGGGCGCTCCAGTTGATCTCCCAGCCGGTTGGCGTGGGAACCATGGCTACCTGGATGGAGTCGCGCCCGAAGCGCGAGGCAGTGGAAATGAATGGCATGTAGGCCGGGGTGAGCAGCACCAGCGGGGCATCCGGGCGGTACCTGGGGGAAAAGTGCATGATCGCCGCATCCAGGGCCGAGGCCACGGAGTTCAGCGGGCGCACCTGCTCGGGGTCGACCTCCCAGGCATACCGGTTGTCCAACCAGGCCGCCGTGGCCTGCTGCATGTCGTGCACCAAGCGGGTCGGCGCATAGCCGATCAGGCCGTTGGCCAGGGTTTCCTGGGCCGCGGCGATGACGCCCGGAGCGGTCCCGAAATCCATTTCCGCCACCCAGGCGCCCAGCGATCCGCGGTACTCGGACCACTTCAGTGATCCGGTCTGGCGCAGTTGGTCAACGGTCAGCAGGTCGAAAGGGTGGGCGCTCATTCAGCCAGCTTAGACGCGTTCGCCGGCGAATGCTCCTGCCGTTTTTCTTTTCTTCTGCCCCCGGGGCGGCTTCTTCGGTAGGTTGGGAAGTCAAGAGGGCAAAAGACGAATCCGGCAAGAACCCCCGGACCCGTTTCGGGCCCCGGTCCATGGGTTGGTTGCCCGGGAGGGAGCACAATGAACGGGCGCAATGAAAGTGTCGAGGAGCGTCTGGACCGGAACTGGAACGAACTCATGCAGGAGCTGCGGGTCATGCAGACCGGCGCCCAGATCCTTGCCGCGTTCCTGGTGGTGCTGCCGTTCCAGACCGGCTTCGCCTCGCTGGGACACCCGGAACGGGCCTTCTACCTGGTCCTCTTGGTGTTCTCCGCACTGCTCATCGTCCTGCTGGTCACCCCGGTGGCGGTGCACCGGCATTTCTTCGGCCAGCGCGTGAAGGTCACCACGGTGCGCATGGGCCACCTGATTTCCAAGATCGTGATCATCGGGGTCGGCGTCCTGGTGGCCGGGTGCGTGTGGTTCGTGGTGCAGGTCCTCTACGGCTGGGTGGCCGGGACACTGGTGGGAGGTCTGGTGATGCTGGCGGCGGTCTTCCTGCTGGTCGTCCTGCCGCGGATCATCAAGCCCAAGTCCTCGGTCCCGGTCCTGCCGACCGACGGCGACGGGTAGCGCAGCGACCCGATAGCATGGCAAATGGAGCTTGGGGCAGAAGCATCCAGGTTCTGGGTAACCGGTTTGATGCCCCTGGCCCATGCCACCACTCGGAGCCAAGCACAGATACGAGAATCGAGCGACAGCGCCCATGAGCATCGAAGACCCTGCCGGGGGCTTGCCCCGTCCGGCTGACGGCATGGAACCCGAATCGGGCCATTTGGCTGTTCGGGCGAAACTTGAGATCGCGGTCCAGGATGCGGCCGGAGCCAGGATCGCCCTGGAGAACGGCGCGGACCGAGTCGAGCTGTGCACCGCATTGGGCATGGGCGGGCTGACACCCACCCTGGGCACCATCGAGGCGGTGGTTGCGGTCGGAATCGGCGTGCATGTGCTGATCCGCCCGCGCGGCGGCGGCTACACCTACACCCCTGACGAAATCGAGCTGATGGCCGCCGACATCACCCACGCCGCACACGCCGGGGCCGCCGGGATCGTGATCGGCGCACTGGCCGAGGGCGACACCGCGCTGGACCTGCCGGTGCTCTCCACCCTGGTTGCCGCCGCCCACCTGGTGAACCGGGACATCGAAATCACCGTCCACCGCTGCGTGGACGTGCTGTTGGAAAACGGCATGCCGATTGCCGAGCTCGTTGCGCAGCTGCGCACCGTGGGCGCACACCGGATCCTGACCTCCGGCGGGGCCCCGGCCTCGGGCGCCGGCGCGGAAGTGCTGCACCGGTTGCGCACCGAGGCTGCGGGCAGCCCACAGATCCAGGCAGGCGGCGGCGTGCGGATCGAGGACATCCCCGCCCTGGCTTCGCTGGATGGCGTCCACCTCTCGGCGCGCACCCAGAACACCCGGGGCGCCTCGGGCCCCGGAGGCGGGGAATCGGCATTCGACGTGACCAGCCCCGGGCTGGTCGCCGCGGCCGCCGCCGCCCTATCCCAGGCCCGGTAGCACCTGGATCGACCGGACCGCGGACGTTCCCGAGTTGTCGGGGGCGTCCGCGGTGCTGCATCCGGCCTTGACACGAGGACGCGCGGAATGTGACTTGGGCTACGCATTGGCTAGCATGTTCACGTGTGGCCCGGGAATCTTGAAGCGGCCACAGCACCAAAACAAGATCTCCGGAAGGGCCCAGTCCAGCATGCTCAATGATGAGACCATCACCCAGATAGCCGACGAACTCGTGCAGGCGGGCCACGACCGCGTGCCGGTCAAGCGACTGACCGCCCGCTTCCCCGAGATGACCGTCGATGATTCCTACAAGGTCCAAAACCTCTGGCGCCGCCGCTCGGAGGCCAACGGCCGCACCCTGGCCGGACGCAAGATCGGCTTGACCTCCCGTGCCATGCAGATGGCCACGGGCATCACCGAACCCGACTACGGCATCATCTTCGATGACATGGTGCTGGACTCGGGCTGCAGCATCGAATGGGACAAGTACACCCACCCGCGCGTGGAAATGGAGCTGGCGTTCAAGCTCAACAAGGACATCGAGGGGCCAAACGCCAATATCTTCGACGTGCTCAACGCCACCGAGTACGTCATCCCGGCCCTCGAGATCCTTGACTCGCGCATCGAGATGGAGGGCCGCACCATCGTGGACACCATCTCCGACAACGCGGCCATGGGCGCCATGGTCATCGGCGGGAACCCGATGAAGCCGGCCGACATCGACCTGCGCTGGGTCGCCGGGATCCTGTTCAAGAACCAGGTCGTCGAGGAAACCGGCGTCGCCGCCGGCGTGCTGAACCACCCGGCGGCCGGTGTCTACTGGCTGGCCAACAAGATCGCCGTCCACGGCGACAAGCTCAACGCCGGGGAAATCATCCTGGCCGGCTCCTTCACCCGCCCGATGTGGGTGGACAAGGGAGATACGGTCTTTGCCGACTACGGACGAATGGGGACCGTGACATGCCATTTCTCATAGAACCCGACCCGTCCTTCAAGGACGCGCTGCACCACGCCGATCGCGCGCTGGCCGGCATCTGGGTATGCTCCGGTTCCCCTCTGGTCGCCGAGATCTGCGCCGGTGCAGGCTTCGACTGGATCTTCATCGATGCCGAGCACTCGCCCAACGGGCTCGAGTCGATTCTGGGCCAGCTGCAGTCGGTGCGCGGATACCCGGTCATCCCGGTGGTTCGTCCGCCGGTCAACGACACCGTGATGATCAAGCAATACCTCGATCTGGGCGTGCAGTCGCTGATCATCCCCATGGTCAACAACGCCGCCGAGGCCCGCGCCGCGGTGGCGGCCTGCCACTACCCGCCGATGGGTGTGCGCGGCGTCGGTTCGGCGCTGGCCCGCTCGGCCCGCTGGAACCGCGTCCCGGACTACCTGACCCGCGCCGGGGAAACGCTGACCCTGATGCTGCAGATCGAATCGGCCGAGGCGGTGGCCAACGTCAAGGAGATCGTGGAAACCGAAGGCGTGGACGGGATCTTCATCGGCCCCTCCGACCTGGCCGCCTCGATGGGCGTGATCGGGCAGCAGGACCACCCTGACGTCGTCGCCGCGGTGGAGCGGGCCATTGCCGTGGGCCGGGCCGCCGGGAAGTACGTTGGCGTCAATGCCTTTGCGGAAGCCTCGGCCCACCGCTACATCGAACTCGGGGCCCACTATGTGGGTGTCGGGGCCGACGTGGCGCTGTTGGCCCGCGGCACCGAGTCACTTGCGGCCAAGTTCCTGCCCGGCGCCGGAAGCCAGGCCGGGGCCCCGGCCAGCTACTGACCAAACCGGGCAGCGCCCCGGAGCACCAGGCAAACGGTTCTGCGGGAGGTTCGGTCCTCGTGCGGGGCCGCTTGTTCCATGTCCGCTCCAGGGCGCTTGGAAGGCTCCCCGGGGCAGGTGGAAAGTAGGCAACAATCTAGATCCACAAAACCAACATTTTAGATCGAGGTCGATCCATTCCCGGAACCTTGCGGTTTCTGCCAGTTCCTGAAATCGAAAGAATTAGATCGGCCTGCCCAGGATTTCAGATCCGGCGCCGCCGACCGGTCCGCTGGAAGCCGACCGACCGTCACAAACGCGCGGCCACAAGAGATAGGCTCGATCGAATGGAACTTCCCCTCATCTTGCTCGTGCTTGGCATGGTTGTGCTCGGTGCCATCGCGCAGCGCGTGGCGGGGCTCGGTTTCGCGATGCTCGTCTCCCCGTTTCTGGTCCTCGCCCTGGGCGCGCACCAGGGGGTGTTCCTGGTGAACATCTGCGGCGTGGTCTCCTCGGCGATCATCGTCCCGCGAGTCTGGAAGGACATCGACTGGTCGATGTTCCGCTGGCTGTGCTCCTTCAGCGTTGTCGGCTCGGTGGCCGGGGCACTGCTGGCCGGGGGCCTGCCCCAGGCCCCGCTTTCGATCGTGGTCGGTTCCACGGTGCTCGCCGCGCTGCTGCTTTCCCTGATCCTGGTGCGCGCGAACGTGACCGTCACCGGGCAGGTACCCAAGGCCGGCGCCGGGTTCCTCTCCGGGCTCACCAATGCCCTGGCCGGGGTCGGGGGACCTGCGGTGAGCGCCTACGCGGTGCTCGCCCGCTGGCCCCAGCGCCCCTTCGCCGCGACCCTGCAGCCCTTCTTCGTGGTGACCGGAGCGGTCACCGTGGCCATGAAATTCATCACCGCTCCGGACCAGTTGCCGCCGCTGCCCGGATGGGCCTGGATCGCGGTTGCCGTATTCATCGGTGGCGGGGTGCTCATCGGCGAGCAGGTCCAACGCGTGGTCACCGACCGGCACGCACGATTCTTCGTGCTTTGCTTTGCCTTCTTCGGTGCCGTCACGGCGTTGGTCAGCGGATTGCGCGCGCTCTAACGCCAGGGTGCGCGTAAACGCGTCAATCAGGGCCGCAGGCACGCATCGATGGCACGATTGGAAGCAATGAGTGAGAAGAAAAAGCAGCCGCCCGCCGCGGCGGCATTGAACGCGGCACGCCAACGGCTGAGCACCGGCTGGCCCATGCCGTTGTTCCTACAGGGAGCCTTCGAATTCCTGCAGGCCGCCCTGTTCTCGGCCTTCCTCGTGGTCATCCCGTGGTTCGCCGTGTGGTTCAGCGGAGGCTTTGCGGACCGCAGCATCGAATCGGTGCTGAAGATGGGCGGACAGATCTGGCTGCTGATCCATGCGGTCCCGCTGCACCTGCTGCAGGTGGGCACCGGCACAGACCCCTCCGAGGGCTCCGGGCTGCTGGATTTCACCCCGCTGGGACTCACCCTGATCCCGTTCTTCCTGTGCTGGCGCGCCGGGCGGCGCATTGCGCGGGCCTCCTACACCGACTCGTTGTGGCAGGGCATCCTCGGGGCGCTGGGCGTCTACCTGCTCTGCGGGCTGTTCACCGGATTCCTGGTGAACAACGAGGAAGCCTCGGTTTCGCTGCTGGCCGCCACCCTCATCCCCGCCATCCCTGCAGGTGCCGGGGTGGTCATCGGTGCCCGCCGCGAGGCCGGATCCTGGGGCCGGCTGATCGGCTTCGACGCCGCGGCCTGGATCGCCAAGACCTCCCAGCATTCTCGCTGGGCCGGGTCCTATGTGTGGGCGGTGCTGTGCGGCGGCACCCTGGCCTACATGCTCACCTTTGCGCTGTCCTCGCTCCTGCTGGCCATCAACCTGGGTGTGCACTGGGTCGATGTTTCCAACGTCTACCAGCAGCTGCGCCCCGGGCCCATCGGCTCGGCCGTGCTGACCATGGGCCAGCTGGGCATCATGCCCAACCTGGCCCTGTGGACACTGGCCTGGATCACCGGCGGCGGCTTCACCCTGGGGGTGGGCAGCACGCTGTCCACGCTGGAAACCACCGTGGGCCCGCTGCCGGCGGTCCCGGTGCTCGCGGCGCTGCCCTCCGGGGACCTGGCCTACGCCTGGGCGTTCATGGGCCTGCCGGTGCTGGCCGGGATGCTGGCCGGCTGGTACTTCCTGCGGGTGGGGGAGAACCACCTGGACGACTGGGTCTCCAAGCGCATCCGTTCCCGCTGGGCCTCCCTGGGCCTGTCAACCGTGGCCCTGGGCGTGTTCGTCGGTGCCTTCGCCGGGGCGCTGTCGCTGGTGGGTTCCTGGCTGTCCGGCGGCTCGCTGGGCATCGGGCGGTTCACCGAGGTGGGGCCGGATGTCCTGATGACCGCGCTGCTGCTGGCTGCCGAGGTCGCCCTGGGCACAGCCATCGGATACCTCATCTCCCCGTTGCTGGAGCACGACCCGGTGCTCGACGGCTAGATCCGTCCTAGCTGCGGGCCACGCCCAGGTCGTGGTGCAGGTGGTGGGCCGCGTCGTGCCAGGCGTACTGGGCCAGCGTGGCGGTGGTGAACACCGCGCCGTTGGACCGGGTGCCCATCCGCGGGAGCTGCGCATCGGTCAGCGCCTCCAACGCCCCGGCGAAGGCCAGCGAGGCTTCCTCGAGCATCCGGGCGACCTCGAGGACCGGGATCGAGGCGTAGTCGTTCGCGACGGCCGCCGCGTCCTGGTCCCAGTTCGCGAACAACGGGGCGTCCTTCTCGACGATCAGCGCCAGGCGCTCGGTCATCACCTGATACATCTGGGCCACGTGGGCCGCGTATTCGTGCGCGCTCCACACCATCGGCGAGGGCCGGGTGCCCGCGCCGGGGGAGCCCAGCACCTCGGCAAAGCGCCCGGAGGCCTCGCGCACCAAGGCGGCGACCTGCGCCGTGCTCAGCGCCCGCACATCGATCCCGCACTCGTCGCAGGTTTCGTTCAGCACCAGGGTCCAGTCCTTGGTGTCGGGCATGATTTGTTCGCTCATTTCAAGATCCTCAATTCACTTGGGTCCAGTTGTTTCTTGAATTCCTGGCTGCATGCCGCCTGCGAGCGCAGCGTCAAGGCGTCGCGCTGGCATTGCTGGTATTGCAGGGACGGCCCGTAGAAGGCCAGCTGCCCGGCCAGCGGCAACGCGAAGAGCCCGCAGGCCAGCGTCGCGACGGGAGCGGCGATCCGCAGCATGCCGGCGGCGGGGTTCCGCCACGCCAGCACGCAGGTGATGGCCCCGACGACGGTTCCGGCCACCGCGAAAGGCAGCCCGCCCAGCCGCCACGGCAGCGGCAGGTACCAGAAGCACAGGGCGCAGGCCATGGCCGCGATGGTGGCCGCGACCCAGCCAAGGAGCGGGCGCGCGGGATCGGATGCCCCATTGGTCGTGTTGCTGCCCATATCTTCCACACTAGACCCGATGGGTCCGATCTTTCAGGGAATGGGTTAGCACCGGGCCCCTGTGCGTACGATAATGGTTTGTCAGCGGTGCTTTCGCACCACGGGCGGCGCCCGGCGCCGGCCCACCCCCAGGCACCTCGAAGGAATGATGGTTCGATGCAGGCAATCTTGACGGCCCGACGTGGCAGGCGGGGTGCACGGCTTGCCGCCGTGCTTGCTGCCCTGCTGATGCTGGCGGCCTGCAGCGCCGGATCCACCGGCGGGGCACCGGTGAACAAGGACAAGCTCGTGGTTGCGCTGACCGGCGAGCCGGTGAACCTGGACTTCACCACCACGGCCGGGGCAGCGATCCCGCAGGCCATGATGGCCAACGTGTACGAGGGCCTGGTGACCCTGGACCAGACCGGCGCGATCCGCCCGCTGCTGGCCACGAAGTGGGAAACCAGCAACATGAACAAGTCCTACACCTTCACCCTGGTCGAGGGCGCGACATTCTCCAACGGGGCGGCCTTCGAGGCCGAAGACGTGAAGTTCTCCATTGAACGGGTCAAGTCCGCGGCGTGGCTCAACGGGCTGAAGTCCAAGATGGACGATGTCCAAGACGTGGTGGTCAATTCGGCGACCTCGGTCACGGTGAACCTTGCCCGTCCCTCGCAGGCCTGGCTGTACTCGATGACCACGCTGGTCGGGGCCATGTTCGACCCCTCGGGCGTGGACGATCTGGCCAACAACCCGGTGGGCACCGGACCCTACAAGCTTGCCTCCTGGGCGCGCGGTGAATCGATCAACCTGGTCGCCCGCCCCGACTACTGGGGCACCGCCCCGGGCATCAAGGACGTGTCCCTGCGCTACTTCGCCGACGCCATCGCGACCACCAACGCGCTGTCCTCCGGGGACGTGGATGTCATCTACAACATGCAGGCCCCCGAACTGCTCTCCTCCTTCGAGTCCAACCCCGCCTACCAGGTGCTTGAGGGCACCTCCAACGGCGAGGTCATCCTCTCGATGAACAACAAGGCCAAGCCCTTCAACGACAAGCGGGTGCGCCAGGCGGTGCTCTACGCCATCGACCGAAAGGCCGTGCGCGACACCGCCTGGAACGGGCTGGGAACCTTGGTCGGCGGGCCGGTCCCGCCCACCGACCCGTATTACGAGGACCTCAACGACCGCTACCCCTTCGATCCGGCCAAGGCCCGAGCCCTGCTGCAGGAAGCCGGGGCCCAGGACCTGAAGATCACCTTCACGGTGCCCACCCGCCCGTATGCCACCGCGGTCTCGGAGATCGTCCAGTCGCAGCTGCGCGACGTGGGCATCGACGCGAAGATCGCCTCCGCCGAGTTCCCGGCCGTGTGGCTGGACCAGGTCTTCACGAGCCACGACTACCAGATGTCGGTGATCCTGGCCGTGGAGGCCCGGGACCTGTTGACCATGTTCGACGACCCCAACTACTACATCGGCTACGACAACTCCAAGATCAAGGACGAGGCCGCCGCCGCCGACGCGAGCGACGAGGCGAACTACGTGGAGGGCATGAAGAACGTGGTGCGCACCATCGTGGACGATGCCCCGGTGGACACGCTGTTCATCTTCCCGAACATCTCGGTGGCCAAGGCGGGGATCAGCGGGCTGGGGGCCAACTCGGTCACCGAGGCGCTGAACCTCGCGCCCATCGCCTGGTCCTAGGGCGGCGCACATGCTGGTGCGCATTGCGGGGAACCTCGCACGCTTCGTGCTGTCCCTGCTGGCGGCCACCCTGGCGGTCTTCGCGCTGATGCGCGTGCTGCCCGGGGACCCGGCGGCCATCGCCGCCGGGGAAAACGCCACCCCCGAGGTGGTTGCCGGTCTGGCGAAGCAATTCGGCACCGACAGGCCGCTTCCGGTGCAGTACTGGGACTGGTTTTCCGGGCTCTGGCGCGGGGACTTCGGGGTCTCCTACGTGACCCGGACCGACATCTCGCCGCTGGTGGCGGACAAGGTGCAGGTCTCGCTGATCCTGGTGACCCTGGCCATGGCCCTCGCGCTGGCGATCGCGATCCCGGCCGGGACCATTGCCGCGGTGCGGCACAACAAGCCCTCCGGTGCGGTGATCGCCGCGGCCAGCCAGCTGGGCATCGCGGTTCCCGGCTTCCTGCTGGGCATCGTGCTGGTCTCCTTCTTCGCGCTGCGCCTGGGCTGGCTGCCGGCCAACGGCTGGGTGGCCCCGGGGGTCGACTTCGCCGGGTTCCTGGCCCGGCTGGTGTTGCCGGTCATTGCGCTGGCCGGGGTGCAGTCCGCGATCCTGGTGCGCTACGTGCGCTCCGCGGTGCTGGAGGTCATGCACGAGGACTACCTGCGCACCGCCCGGGCCAAGGGCCTGTCCCCGCTGGGGGCGCTGGTGCGGCACGGGCTGCGCAATGCCGCGATCCCGGTATTGACGGTGACTTCCGTGCAGTTTTCCGCGCTGATCATCGGGGCCGTGGTCATCGAACGGGTCTTCGTGATCCCGGGTCTGGGCTCGATGCTGCTTTCCGCGGTGGGAAACCGGGACCTGCTCACCGTCCAGTCGGTGGTGATGGTGCTGGTGGCCATCACCCTGGTGGTGAACCTGTTGGTGGACGTGCTGTACACCATCGTTGACCCGCGCATCCGCGCCGCCGCACAGGGAGAGAGATGAGAAACACCCGACCCACCCCCGCGTTTCTCGTCGGCGCGGCGATCGTGGCCCTGATTGCTGCCACTGCCCTGCTCTCCTTCTTCTTTACGCCCTTTGACCCGTTGCAGGTCAATGCGCCGGCGCGGCTGCAGGGCCCGAGCCTGCAGCATTGGCTGGGCACCGACAACCTGGGCCGCGACCTGCTCTCACGCATCCTGGTCGGGGCACGGATCACGCTGCTGGTCGGGGTGGTCTCGGTCGGCATCGCGGTGCTCATCGGCACCCCGGTGGGCATCTGGGCCGGGATGCGCCGCGGCGCGGTGGAGGAGATCACCATGCGCGGCGCCGACATCCTGCTGGCCTTCCCCGCGCTGCTGCTGGCCATCATGTTCGCCGCGATCTACGGCGCCTCCACCGTCTCGGCGATGGCGGCGATCGGGCTTGCCTCGGTGCCCGGCTTCGCCCGGGTGGCCCGCGCCGGGACGCTGCAGGTCATGAACGCCGAATACGTGTTGGCGGCCCGGGCCGCGGCCCAGCGCCCGGTGCGCATTGCCGCCCGCCACGTGCTGCCCAACATCACCGGGATGCTGCTGATCCAGTGCTCGGTGACCTTCGCCCTGGCGGTGCTGGCCGAGGCCGCACTGTCCTTCCTGGGCCTGGGCACGCCCCCGCCGGTGCCTTCCTGGGGGCGGATGCTGCAGGAATCCCAGCAATACTGGGGCACCTTCCCTGCCATGGCGCTGTGGCCCGGCCTGGCGATCGCGTCGGCCGTGATGGGCTTCAACCTGCTCGGGGACGGATTGCGCGACTGGCTGGACCCGAAGCTGGGCAGGGGCAAGGCATGAGCCAAGGCAACGAAATCCAAGAAGAGCCGCTGCTGCGCGTCGAAAACCTGGGCATCACCGCCGGGGACACCCCGCTGGTGACCGAGCTGTCCTTCTCCATGGCCTCCGGCGAGCGTATCGGGTTGATCGGCGAATCCGGGTCCGGCAAGTCCCTGACCGCCACGGCCCTGCTGGGCCTGCTCCCTGACGAGCTGACGCCCAGCGGCAGCGCGCACCTGCGCGGTTTCGCTCCGGACCTGTTCACGGCCGGGGACAAGGCCATGAGGGGGCTGCGCGGGGATGAGATCTCGATGGTCTTCCAGGAGCCGCTCTCGGCACTGAACCCGCTGATGAAAATCGGCGCGCAGGTCGCCGAGGTGATGCTGGTGCACCGCACCGTGCCCACCCGGGCCGCGGCCCAACGGCGCGCGATCGAGCTGCTGGCCTCGGTGAAGATCCCCGATCCGGCCCAGGCCGCCGGGGCCTACCCGCACCAGCTCTCGGGCGGGCAGCGCCAGCGCGTCATGATCGCGATGGCCCTGGCCAACGACCCGCAGCTGCTGCTGGCCGACGAGCCGACCACGGCGCTGGATGTCACGGTGCAGTCCCAGGTCTTGGAGCTGATTTCCGCCCAGGTGCGCGAGCGCGGCACCGGGCTGCTGTTCATCACCCACGACCTGGCCGTGGTCGCCAACATGTGCACCAGGGTGCTGGTGCTGAACAAGGGCAGGCTGGTGGAATCCGGGGACATCGAGAAGATCTTCACGGCCCCGGCCCACCCGTACACCCGGGCGCTGCTGGCCGCCAGCGACATCTCGGCCACCGATGCACGCGGCCGGCTGTTCACCGTGGACACCGCCGCCGGCTACGTGCCCCCGGCGCTGCGCACCGAGGTTGCCAAGGGCCCCGCCGCCGGTGCGCCGGAGCGGTCCGTGCGGCCGGCCGGGGAAGCGCTGATCACCGCCACGAACCTGGACCGGACCTACCACCGCGCCCGCACCAGGGCCTTTGGCCCGCGCCCCGTGGTCAAGGCCTTGGACGATGTCAGCTTCAGCATTGCTGCCGGGGAACGGGTGGGCATCGTGGGGGAGTCCGGCTCGGGCAAGTCCACGCTGCTGCGCATCCTGGCCGGGCTGGATGCCCCGAGCACCGGCAGCGCGGTGGTGGCCGGGACCGAGGTCGCCGGCGCCAGGGAGGCGGATCTGGCGCCGTTGCGCCGCCAACTGCAGATCGTCTTCCAGGACCCGATGGGTTCGCTGGACCCGCGGATGAAGGTCTCCGACATCATTGCCGAGCCGCTGCTGGTGCCAGGCCAAAAGCTCGATGCCCGCGGGCGCGAGGCTGCGGTGCACCAGATGCTCGGGCTCGTGGGCCTGGAACCGGAGTCCGCGTCCCGCTACCCGCACCAGTTCTCCGGCGGGCAGCGCCAGCGCATCTCCATCGCCAGGGCCCTGGTGAACCGCCCGAGCATCCTGGTGGCCGACGAGCCGGTTTCCGCGCTGGATGTCTCGGTGCGCGCCCAGGTGCTGAACCTGATCGCGGACCTGGTGGACGAGTACGCGCTGACGCTGCTTATGGTCTCCCACGACCTCTCGGTGGTGCGCCACCTGTGCGAGCGGGTCATCGTGATGAAGGACGGGCGGATTGTGGAGTCCGGGGACACCGAGCAGATCTACAACGACCCCGTCCATCCCTACACGGCACAGCTGGTGGCCAGCTCGCTGGATTTGGCCCGGGAATTGGCGCCGAACCCGTAGGGTGGCGGGCATGGAACTTGGAGACCTGGAATTCGCCCCCGCCCTTGCCGCGTCCGGGCTGGTTGCCGCACCCGTGCAGCGGGCGCTGGGCGACCTGGAACCTGGTGCCGTGCTGGCCAGTGCCATCGATCCGGGACTGGCCGACACCGCCGCGTTCTGCGAGCACTACAAGATTGCCCCGGAACAGGGGGCGAACTGCGTGATCGTCCAGGCCCAGCGCGGGGAGCGGACCTGGCTCGCCGCGGCCCTTGGTGCTGGGCAGCGACAGGCTGGATGTGAACTCCGCGGTGCGCAAGGCGCTGGGGGCCAAGAAGGTCTCCTTCGCGCCGATGGACATTGCCGTGGAACTCACCGGCATGGAATACGGCGGCATCACCCCGATCGGCCTGCCCGACTCCCGGCCGCTGCTCATCGATTCCGTGGTGGCCGCGGCCGGGCACCTGGTCATCGGCAGCGGTATCCGCGGTTCGAAAATCCTCACCTCCGGCGCCGCGCCGGCGTCCCTGCCAGGCGCCGAGGTCCTGCCTCCGGCCAAGGAACAAGATCAGTGATGCGTTGCATGCCTTGTGTATACACAACCACGGAGGTCTGGACGCACTAAACTGGTACCCATGCGCATCGTAGTTCTTGTCTCCGGCACCGGGTCCAACCTCCAGTCCGTCATCGACGCCGTCGCCGACGGGTCGCTGAAAAACGTGGAAATCGCCGCCGTCGGTGCCGACAAGCACGGCACCCGTGGCGTGGAACGCTCCGCGGCCGCCGGCATCGAGACCTTCGTGGTGAACTTCAAGGACTATGCCGAGCGCGCGGACTGGAACCATGCGCTGACCGAAAAGTGCCTGTCCTACGAGCCCGACTACGTCGTCTCCTCCGGCTTCATGCGCATTGTCGGGGAGGAATTCATCAACGCCTTCGACGGCACCTACATCAACACGCACCCGGCCCTGCTGCCGTCCTTCCCCGGCGCCCACGGCGTCCGCGACGCCATGGCGTACGGGGTCAAGGTCACCGGCTGCACCGTGCACATCGCCGACGCCGGCGTGGACACCGGCCCGATCCTGCGCCAGGAAGCCGTGGCGATCGAGGACGACGACACCGAGGAGTCGCTGCACGAGCGCATCAAGGTCGTCGAACGCCGCCTGCTCATCGCCACGCTGGCCGATTTGGCCGCGAAGTATGGCGGTCATAGTTCAAAAGCGGTTCCGAAAAAAGATTGATCCCGGCGCGTTAATCCTGTCCTGTATCCTGCGACAGTGTTAATTTTGGGCTATGCGAACCCCACAACTCAGCGATGAAGAGCGC
>NZ_QMKQ01000015.1 GCF_003287975.1 Arthrobacter sp. AQ5-05 | reverse complement strand
CCACCCGGAGGATCGCCCGCGGATTCCGCAACTTCGAGAACTACCGCATCCGTTCACTGCTCTCCGCCGGCGGCCACCGACACTACCGGACTTAGGACAACCTCACCACGCCAGAATCCGTAGAGCCGGGAATCGAGGCTCGGCCGCCACGGCCGAGCGGCCGGGACGCGGACAGGCAGCGGGGTGGACTACGGCGCCCGCGTGACCAGCCCGCCGGTGGCGGCATCGGCCGAGGACAGGACGGTGGCCGTGCGCGCGATCAGCTGCTGCATGGCCTGCGCGGCACGGGTCAGGGAGACATCGTTGCGGTGGGCCAGGCTGATTGTCCGCGACAACCCGGGATCGGTGAGCCGCACCGAGCACAAGCGCGGCCGATCGAGCATGACCATGGCCGGGACCACCGCGACCCCCAATCCGCGTTCCACGCAGCGGAGCACTGCATCCATTTCCGATCCTTCCAGGACCACGTTCGGGGCGAGCCCCGCCGCATGGAACGCCTGCATGGTTACCTCCCTCAGGTCGTAGCTCTGGTGGTAGGTGATCTGCGGAAGTTCCGCCAGTTCGGCGAGCGTCAGGGAGGTGCGACCGGCAAGGTGTGGATTGTTCGCCGAGGCGACGACCACCAGCTCCTCGGTGAGCAGCGCCGTGCGCTGCAGGCTGGCGGTCGGGGCCGTGCGGTCCTCCGAGGTGACGATGAGCGCGAGGTCCAGGCTGCCCCCGGCGAGCTCGTCGAGCAGGCCGCGGGACCCCTGTTCGGTCAGGTGCAGGGCGATGCCCGGGTAGGCCGCATGAAACGAGGTCAGCACATCCGGGACCAGGCTCACGCACAATGTCGGGGTGGCACCGATCCGCACCCGGCCCATTTTCAGCCCCGCGAGTTCCTGCATCTCGTGGCGGACGGTTTCCGCATCGGCGAGCATCCGTTTGGCCAGGGGGAGCAACGATTCCCCGGCATCGGTGAGTGTGATGTTGCCCCGGGCCCGGTGGAAAAGCTCCGCTCCGAGATCCGATTCCAGGGTGGAGATCTGCCGGCTCAGCGAGGGCTGGGCCAGGTGCAGAAGTGCGGCGGCACGGGTGAAATGGCCGGTGCGTGCGACCTCCACGAAGCTTTGGAGCTGTTCCAGGTTCATGGTCGATAGCGTATATGTATTGAAACGACTCGAACAATTCATTGGACGGATCAAGAGCAAGTTCCTAGCGTTGAAGACATGAGTGCAACAGCAACGAAAGAACAACAGATTTCCACCACCGTCCTGGTCATCGGCACCGGAGGATCGGGTCTGCGGGCAGCCATCGAGCTGGCCGAAATGGGGGTGGACGTGCTCGCCGTGGGCAAGCGCCCGCGCAATGACGCCCACACCTCGCTTGCGGCCGGCGGCATCAACGCGGCCCTCGGAACCATGGACAAGGACGACAGCTGGCAGCAGCACGCCGCCGACACCATCAAGGAAAGCTACTACCTGGCCAATCCGCACACGGTCGAAATCGTCGCCCGCGGTGCGGCCCAGGGAATCGGCGACCTGGAACGCTACGGCATGGGCTTTGCCCGGGAGGAGGACGGGCGGATCTCCCAGCGGTTCTTCGGCGCCCACACCTTCCGCCGCACGGCCTTTGCCGGCGACTACACCGGCCTGGAAATCCAGCGCAGCCTGGTGAACCGGGCCGAACAGCTGCAGATCCCGATCCTTGATTCGGTCTACGTCACCCGGCTGCTGGTGAAGGACAACCAGGTCTTCGGCGCCTATGGCTTCGACATCAACACGGGCAAGCGCTACCTCATCCACGCCGACGCGGTGATCCTGGCAGCCGGAGGCCACACCCGCATCTGGCGCCGGACGTCCTCGCGCCGCGACGAGAACACCGGGGACGCCTTCCGCCTGGCCGTGGATGCCGGGGCCCGCTTGCGCGACCCCGAGCTGGTGCAGTTCCACCCTTCGGGCATCATTGAACCCGAAAACGCCGCCGGCACGCTGATCTCCGAGGCGGCCCGCGGCGAGGGCGGCATCCTGCGCAACGCTCTGGGGGAGCGGTTCATGGACCGCTACGACCCGATCCGCAAGGAACTCTCCACCCGCGACCGCGTGGCACTGGCCGCCTACACGGAAATCAAGGAAGGCCGCGGGACCAAGAACGGCGGTGTCTGGCTGGATGTCTCGCACCTGCCGCGACAAACCATCATGGAGCGGCTGCCGCGTGTGTACCAGACCATGATGGAGGTGCAGATGCTCGACATCACCGCCGAACCCATCGAGATCGCCCCGACCGCGCACTACTCCATGGGTGGGGTCTGGGTTCGGCCGGAAGACCACAGCACCGACGTCTCCGGGCTCTACGCCATCGGAGAGGCCTCCAGCGGTTTGCACGGAGCCAACCGCCTCGGCGGCAACTCGCTGATCGAGTTGCTGGTCTTCGGCCGCATCGTCGCACGTGCCGCGGCCAGGTACTCGGCGTCGCTGGTTTCCCAGCCGCGCTCAGCCGAGGCGCTTGCCCACGCCCGGGCGGAGATCGACGACCTGCTCGCGGCGGAGGGACATGAAAACGTACGGGAGCTGCAGCGCGCCATCCGCAACATGATGACCGACCATGCCGGCGTGGTCCGGGACGAGGAAGGTCTGCTGGCAGGGCTCGCCAAGCTCGACTCGATCGAGGAACGCATGGAGCACGTGGGGATCCATCCGGACATTGCCGGATTCCAGGACCTGGCGCATGCCTTCGACCTGATGGGCTCGGCCCTGGCTGCCCGAGCCACCCTCGAGGCGGCCATCGAACGCCGGGAGACGCGCGGCTGCCACAACCGCAGCGACTACCCCGAAACGGACCCCTCGTTGCAGGTCAACCTGGTCTGGTCCCCGACCGGCGGCGTGGTGCACGAGGAGATCCCGGCGATCCCCGCGGAGATCTCCGCCCTGATCACGGAGGTCTCTTCGGTGGGGAAACTGGTCGAGTAGGTCTGGCGCCCTCCGGGCGGGCCCCCTCGGCGGCACCTTGCGTGCAGGAAGCTGGCCAGAATCGTGTGCAGGCACGACAATGAAGCGTGGGGGAGCCCCGAGGTTGGCACTCCGGAAGGGGAACGGCATGGAGAACGTCATCGAGGTGCAGGGCATGGCCAAGCGTTTCGCACACCGCGAGGCGCTGCGCGGCATCGACTTCGAGATCCCTCGCGGCAGCGTCTTCGGGGTGATCGGGCCCAACGGGGCCGGCAAGACGACCGCCATGCGCTGCCTGCTGGACATCATCAGGCCCACGGCCGGCCAGGTGCGGGTGCTGGGCACCGATCCGCGACGGGCAGGCCCGGAGATCCGCCGCCGCATCGGGTACCTCCCGGGCGAACTCGCCCTGGAACGGCGGATCACCGGGCGAAGGATGATGGCACACTTTGCCGCCATCAGCGGGCCGGTGGCCTCCGGCCGCATTGAGGAACTCGCCGCACGCCTGGGACTTGACCTGGACCGGCAGTCGCGCAAGCTCTCCAAGGGCAACAAGCAGAAACTCGGACTGGTTCAGGCATTCATGCACGATCCCGAGCTGCTGATTCTCGACGAACCCACCTCCGGCCTGGACCCGCTGATGCAACGGGAATTCCTCGGCATGGTCGAGGATGCCCGTGGGCGCGGGCAGACGCTCTTCCTGTCCTCCCACATGATCGGGGAGATCGAACAGGCGGCGGACCGCGTGGCGATCCTGCGCGACGGATTGATCGTGCGCACCGCCACGGTCGAAGAGCTGCGGGCAGGTGCCCGTCGCCGGCTGCGCGTCCTGGCAGCCACGGAACCCGAGACACTTGCCGCGGCGCTGGAGCCGCTCCCCGGCCTGCAGCTGCTGGACACCGAACGGCTCGGCGAACGGCTCGGCGCACTCGAGGCGAGATTCTCCGGCGAGGTCGGTGCGCTCCTGCACGCCCTGGCCGGGGTCGAGGTGCTCGACCTGGTTCTTGAGGAGCCGGACCTGGAGGAAGCGGTGCTCGAGCTCTACGGTTCCCTCCCCGGGAACGGACGCCATCGCGCGGGGGAGCCGCGGCCATGACGCCCGCCGCCCGCCGCCCGGTCCTGCCGCTGATGGGCAAGGCACTGCTGGATACCTGGCGTTCCACGCTCGTCTGGGCCCTGGTGCTTGTGTCCGTGCTTGCGCTCTACCTTCCGCTCTATCCGTCCATGGCCGGACCGGAAATGGAGAAATTGCTCGCCTCCCTGCCCGAGGAGCTGATCCGGGCCCTGAACTACGACCAGATCGCGACGGGCGCCGGTTACGCCCAGGCGACCTTCTTCGGCCTGCTGGGATTCATGCTCTCCTCGGTTGTGGCCATCGGCACCGGGGCGGCGGCCATCGGCGAGGACGAGGACGCGGGCCTGCTCGAACTCACGCTTGCCCACGGGGTGACGCGTACCCAGGTGGTCCTGGAACGGTCCCTGGCGCTGCTGCTGCGCATGGCCTTCCTGATGGTGGTGATCTACGCGGGGGTGCTGGCGCTGAACGGGCCCTCGGAGCTGGGACTTGACGCCGGAATGCTCTTCCAGGCGGTGGCGCAGTTCCTGCTGCTGGTGCTGCTCGGCGGCACCGCGGCGCTGCTGGGCGGGGCCGTGGGCGGGCACCGGACGCACGGCACCGCGGCCGGCGCCCTGGTGGCGGTCGGGGGTTACATGCTCAACGCGCTGGGCAACCAAGGCACGGACCTGGAATGGATGCACGCCTTCTCCCCGTACCATTGGGCGCTCGGCGGGCAGCCCGTGGCAAACGGCATCGACTGGAGCGCGTTTTGGGGACTGGCGGGCCTGAACATCGTCTTCGTTGCACTCGCCGTCGTCGCGCTGCGCCACCGCGATATCGGGGGCGCCTAGCTGCGGGATCCGGGCTTCCGCGATTGACACAGTCCGTTGACAGCTTCCCGACAGTTCCGGCTTATTGGCGGCGCGCATTGTTGGCAGGGAGCCGGCGGTGGATGCCGGACCACCAACTGGTGCCGCGGCCGACGCGACGGGTGCCGCCTCCGACCCGGCCACCGGCACCACGCAGTCTGCTCCCTCCGAAAGCGGCGGGCACCGCGGTGGGCACCGCGACGGGGACCCGGAAATGGCCGCGGGCCTGGCCGAGAAGCCGGGCGTCGAGGAAAGCAAGCTCAGCGAGGCCCTGGAAACGTTCAGGGAAGCCAACAAACCGGCCGAGCGCACCGGGGATGCCGCCGGGCCTGATCGTGCCCAAGGGGATGCGGCACTTGCCGAGTCCCTGGCCGAATCCCCGGGTCTCGAGGAATCCACGGTCACCGCGGCACTGGAGGAACTCCGGACGGCGGGCCAAGCCGACCGGGCGACCGTTTTGAAGTCGAAGGCCGATGCGGCGGTCAAGGACGGGACGCTCACCCGGGGCGAGCCCGGCGCCGTCACCAAGGCCATCGGGAAGGGAGTGATCGGCGGGCGCTGGCTCGCGGGACCGTCCCGAAAAGGCCAAGAGGTGGCCCCCGGAACCACCCGGGGGCCACCTCTTGGAGTAGGTGGTGGAGCCTAGAGCCCCTTGACGATGATGACGTCGAGCCGGCGCGGGCCGTGCACGCCCTCGACTCGCTCGAGCTCGATGTCGCTGGTCGCGCTCGGTCCGGAGATCCAGGTCAACGGACGGGTGATGTCCATGCGCGGCAGGGCCTCGGGCAACAGGCGCACAATCGTGGACACCGGGACCACGCACACGTGGTGGTCGGGCACCAGCGAGATTGCGCGGCGGCCCTGGTCTCCCGTGCCGTCAAGCACGATGGTGCCGGACTCGGCAATGGACACAGCCGAGCTGGTCAGCACCGCGTCGGTGGAATCCAGCTCCGGGATGCCCAATACCGCACCTGGGGTGTCGGTGCGGCGGCGCGCATCGTTTGCCGGTGCTGCCTCGCTGAGCCAGTCCTCGTTGATGCCGTGCGGCACCACAAAGCTGGTGGCGTCCTTGAGGCGTTCGGCGATGGTGGCCGCAAGCCTGGCCGAATCCACGACGTCGACGTGGGCCTTGTAGTCCTCGAGCCGGTCGACCAGCAGCTCGATGAGTTCGGCCTGGGGCATGTCCGAGGTGGTGCGATACTCGCGGGGGATCGGCTCCGCGGTGGGTGCATCGCGCAGGGCGGAGGTGATGCGGGAGAGGATTTCTTCCTTGGCGCTCATCGTGGTTACTTCTCCTGCTCGGTCGTGGCTGCTGCGGGCTGGTGGTCTTTCTTCCACCAGTCGCGGAAGGACTGCGCCGGGGGAGCCGGGATGTCGCGGGACTGGGTCCAGCCCGCGGCGATGCCCGGAAGCCGCTTGATCTTCTTCTCGCGTCCGGCGGCAAGCTTGCCCAGCGGCAGGCCCTTTTCCAGCAGGCCGAGGTTCTTGCCGGAGGAGAATGCCCACTGGGCGCCCTTCATCATCAGGTCCATCTGGCTTGGCAGCTTCTTCGTCTCGCGCCTGGAATCCACGTCCTCGCCGCGCAGGTGCACCAGGATCTCGGGGATGTTGATCTTTACCGGGCAGGCGTCGTAGCAGGCGCCGCAGAGCGACGAGGCGTAGGGCAGCGAGCTGTTTTCCTCGGATTTTATGCCGGTGAGCAGCGGGGAGAGGATCGCGCCGATCGGACCCGGGTAGGTCGAACCGTAGGCATGGCCGCCGGTGCGCTCGTAGACGGGGCACACGTTCATGCAGGCCGAGCAGCGGATGCAGTTCAATGCGGTGCGGCCGTACTTGTCGGCCAGCGCGGCGGTGCGGCCGTTGTCAAGCATCACCAGGTGCACGTTCTGCGGTCCGTCGCCCTCGGTGACGCCGGTCCAGAGCGAGGTGTACGGGTTCATCCGCTCGCCGGTGGAGGAGCGCGGCAGCAACTGCATGAAGACCTCGAGGTCCTCCTTGGCCGGCAGCAGCTTCTCGATGCCCATGACGGTGATCAGGGTTTCGGGCAGGGTCAGGCACATGCGTCCGTTGCCCTCGGACTCGACGACCGCCAGGGTTCCGGAGTCGGCCAGGGCGAAGTTGGCGCCGGAGACGGCGACCTTGGCGGAGAGGAACTTGCGGCGCAGGTGTTCGCGGGCGGCCATGGCCAGCAGGCGCGGTTCATCGGTCAGGTTCGGGTCCACGTTCGGCATTTCCGCCAGGAAGATGTCGCGGACCTCGGTGCGGTTCTTGTGGATGGCCGGGACCAGGATGTGGCTGGGCTTGTCGTGGCCCAGCTGGACGATGAGCTCGGCCAGGTCGGTCTCGAAGGCGGAGATGCCCTGCTCCTCGAGGTATTCGTTGAGCCCGATTTCCTGGGTGGCCATGGACTTGACCTTGACGACCTCGGTGGTCTCTTGTTCCTTGATCAGATCCGAGACGATCCGGTTGGCCTCGTCGGCGTCGCGCGCCCAGTGGATGATTCCGCCGCGGGCGGTGAAGTTCTTTTCGAACTCTTCAAGCAGCGCCGGCAGGTTCGCCATGACCTGGTTCTTGGTTGCCGCTCCCGCATCGCGCAATTCCTCCCAATCGGGAAGCTCGCCCACGACCTTGAGGCGCTTGTCGCGGATGGTGTGGGTCGCGTGGCGCAGGTTGGCGCGCATCTGGGTGTTGCCCAGCTCGCGGTGTGCCGCGGCCGGGAACGGCTCGTCGATGTGCAGGTTGCCGTCGCCGAAGACCGGCAGGCTCGGCATTCCCATGAAGACCCCGCTCATCGCTTGCCTCCCTTTCCTACGAATACCTCGCCCGTCACGGAAACGGGTTCGGCCATGGTGCTTGCCAGGATCTCGGCAAAGTGAAGCGTGGTGGTGCTGGACTTGGTCCGTGAAAGCCCGCCGCCGATATGCATGAGGCAGGATGCGTCCCCGCCGGAGCACAGCGAGGCACCGGTGGATTCGATGTTCTTGGCCTTGTCCTCGAGCATTGCCGAGGACACATCGGCGTTCTTCATGGAGAAGGTGCCTCCGAAGCCGCAGCATTGGTCGGCCTCGGGCAGGTCGGCGACCTCGATGCCGCCGACACTCTTGAGCAGGTCCAACTGGCGGTCGCCCAGGTTCAGCGAGCGCATGCCGTGGCAGGAGGGGTGGTAGGTGACCTTGTGCGGGAAATGCGAGCCGAGCTGTTCGCCGGCATTGGTCACGCCCAGGACATCGACCAGCAGCTGGGAAAGCTCGTAGGTCTTGGCACCCACCGCCTCGGCGCGTGCCTTCAGCGCGGCGTCTCCGCAGCGTTCGGCAAGGACGGGGTGCTGGTGCTTGACCGATGCGACACAGGACCCGGACGGCGCGACGGCAACATCGTAGGTTTCGGCCTCGAAGGCCTGCACGTGGTTGGCGACCACCGGCAGTGCCTCGTCCATGTATCCGGAGTTGATGTGCATCTGGCCGCAGCAGGCCTGGCCGGAGGGGAAGATGACCTCGTGGCCAAGCCGCTCAAGGATCTTGACGGTGGCACGCGCGGTTTGCGGATACATGGCATCAACGATGCAGGTGGCGAAAAGTGCGATTTTCATTCAACGGCCCTTCCGGCGTGCTCTGCCGAGGATTTGATGTGGTCTGACCATACTAGGTCGTGATCGGGCACACGTCCAACCGGCCGTGCGGTCATTGTTCTTGTGATAAGACTCACCGACGGGCGGTTTTTTGGGCTACACTATCGTGGTCGGACCATAGTGGTCTGACCACGGATGCCCGTCGGCAGCCACCAAACACTTTCCGCGCCCCACTCCCACACGCGAAGGAATCACCAGTGGACACTTTCACACCCACGACCGATCCGCTGTCCGGAAGCATCGCGCTTTCGGCCATCGTCTCATTGCTGCCCCTGGTGACGTTCTTCGTCATGCTGGCCGTCGTCAAGGCCAAGGCGCACATCTCCGGCCTGGCCTCGTTGCTGGTGGCCATCCTGGTCGCGATCTTCGTCTTCAAGATGCCGGCGGGCATGGCATTGATGTCCGGAGCCATGGGTGCGGTGTTCGGTGCCTTCCCCGTGGTCTGGATCGTCATCATGGCGATCTGGCTCTACCAGGTCACCGTGATTTCGGGCCGCTTCGAGGACCTGCGACGCGTCTTTGACGTGATCGGCGGCGGGGACGTGCGCATCCAGTCGATCCTGATCGCCTTCTGCTTCGGCGGCCTGCTCGAGGCGCTCGCCGGCTTCGGCGCCCCGGTGGCCATCACCGCCACGATGCTGCTCGCCCTGGGCATGTCCCCGCTGCGTGCCGCCGCAGCGGTGCTGGTGGCCAACACCGCACCGGTCGCCTTTGGCGCCGTGGCCATCCCGATCACGACCGCGGCGGGCCTGACCGGGCTGGACGCCAACCACATCGGCGCCATCGTCGGGCACCAGGCACCGATCCTGGCCATTTTCGTGCCGACACTGCTGCTGTTCATCCTTGACGGCAAGCGCGGCGTGAAGGAAGTCTGGCCGGCGGCCCTGGTCATCGGTGCATCCTTCGCCGTTGCCCAGTTCTTCTGCGCCACCTACTTCTCCTACGAACTGACCGACATCGTTGCCTCGCTCGCGGGCCTGGGCGCGGCAGTGGTCTTCCTGCGCTTCTGGTCCTCGAAGGGCCGCGACGAGGCACGCGCCCGCATCCTGGTGGGCGAGGTCGCCGGGTCGGCAGGATCGAACGGCAAGTCCGCCGGCAAGATCTCGACCTACGACGAGACGGACCGCAAGCTGCAGCCCGGCCCGACATTCCTGGCGCTCTTCCCGTACCTGTTGGTCATTGTCATCTTCGGCATTGCCAAGCTCTGGACATTGGGAGCCAACGTTCCCGGCGCCCTGGCCGCCACCGACGTCAAGGTCAAGTGGCCCATGCTTTACGGGCACATCCTTGACGGCGAGGGAAACCCCGTTTCCTCGACCATCTACAATTTCCAGTGGCTCTCGAACCCCGGCACCCTGCTGCTGTTCACCGGCCTGATCGTGGCGGTCGTCTACTCGCTCAACGACGCCGGCGGCAAGTACAAGATCAAGGTCTCGGACGCAGTGGCGGAGATCGGGCGCACCATCTACAACATGCGCTGGGCCGCCACCACGATCCTGTCCGTACTCGCGCTGGCCTACGTCATGAATCTTTCCGGCCAGACCATCACCATCGGCACCTGGCTTGCCGGGACCGGGGCATTCTTCGCCTTCCTGTCACCGATCCTGGGCTGGATCGGCACAGCGGTGACCGGCTCGGACACCTCGGCCAACGCACTGTTTGCGAAGCTGCAGCAGACCGCCGGCATCAACGCCGGAATCGATCCCAACCTGCTGGTTGCCGCCAACACCTCCGGCGGCGTGGTCGGCAAGCTGATATCGCCGCAGAACCTTGCCATTGCCGCCACCGCGGTGGGCATGGAAGGCAAGGAATCGGTCATCCTGAAGAAGGTTGCCGGCTGGTCGGTGGGCATGCTGCTGATCCTGTGCGTGCTGGTCTACCTGCAGTCCACCCCGATCCTGGGCTGGATGCTGCCTACCCCGTAAGGGTGCCGGCACCACCACGGTGCTGGAACAGCCGGGAGGTTGCCCGTGCGCCGGCGGACGGGCCGCGTCTCTTGAAGCCAGGCACGCACTAGGCTTGGAAGCATCGTTGTGTGGCCAGGGAGCCAGGCAAGAGTCGTGAGCATGGGAAAATGAAGCAGTGACTAGCAAAGCACGTACCTCGCCGCAGCCGGCCCGCGCCTATGAAACGGTCCTGAAAAGCATCGAGGCGGACCTTCGGTCCGGCAAGATCAAGATCGGCGACCAACTGCCCGGCGAACGCTTGCTGGCCGAAACCCACGGCATTTCCCGGGCCTCGGTCAGGGACGCGATCCGCATCCTCGACGCCATGGGCATGGTGCGCACCTCCACCGGTTCCGGACCAAACTCCGGGGCCGTGGTCATTTCCAACCCTGCGGTCGGACTTTCGGCAACGCTGCGGCTCCACGTGGCCTCGCGCCAGCTCTCGGTTGCCGACATCGTCGAGTCCCGCATCCTGCTGGAAACCTGGGCGGCTCAGTCCGCCGACCTGGGCAGCAACCCCGAGCGCAGTGCCGAGGTGCTTCGCCGGACGGGCGCGCTGCTTGAGGCCATGGACGAACCCGGGTTGGACCGCGAGGAATTCCACAACCTGGACGCGGAATTCCACGTACTGCTGTCCTCGCTGGCCGGCAATGCCGTGATCGAGGCCATGATGGAATCCCTGCGCCTGTCGATCAGCGACTACGTCAGCGAATCCGTGGCCAGCGACGCGGCCTGGCAGAAAATCGCCAAGGTCCTGCGCTCCCAGCACCACGGCATCCACCGGGCGGTCGCCGATGGAGACGGCTCCGCGGCCGCCCGGCTGCTGCGCGAACACATCGAGTGGTTCTTCACGGAATCGCGGCAGCTCTGACCGGCAAACCGAAAGGTCAGAGCTTGATGACCATTTTTCCGGTGTTGGCCCCGCGCATCAGGGCGATGAATGCCTCGACGGAATGGTCCAGTCCTTCGACGATGGTTTCGTCGAAGACGACCTTTCCCTGGGCGATCCAATCCGACATGTCGGCCATGAATGCCGGGTAGTGCTCGGCGTAGTTCCCCACGGTGAAGCCCTTGAGGTTCAGCCCGCGGGTGACCATGTTGCTCATGTTCCGCGGACCCGTTGGGGCCTCGGTCGAGTTGTATACGGAGATGGCTCCGCACAAGGCGCCGCGGCCGCCCGGATTGAATTCATCCAGCGCTGCTTCCAGGTGCTCGCCGCCCACGTTGTCGAAGTACACGTCGATGCCCTCCGGCGCAACATCGTGCAACTGCCCGCGAACCGGCCCGTCCTTGTAGTTGAAGGCGGCGTCGTATCCGTACTTCCCGGTCAACAGCTCAACCTTCGCGGCGCTTCCGGCGGACCCGATGACACGCTTGGCGCCCTTGAGTCGGGCAATCTGCCCCGCCGCACTTCCCACGGCCCCTGCGGCACCGGAAATGAACACGGTATCGCCGCTCTTGAGTCCGGCGATTTCGAGCAATCCGACGTACGCGGTGAAGGCCGTCATGCCCAGGATCCCGAGGTAGGCCGACAAGGGCAGGCCCGGGATGTCCCGAACCACGCGGAAATGGCTTGCTTCCCCCTGGGCAACATCTCTCCATCCGAGCTGGTGGAGCACCGGGTCTCCGACGTTGTAGCCCTCGGCGCGCGACTCGAGGACCCGCCCCACGGCCCCGCCGGTCATGACTGTGTCCAGGGCGTAGGGGGCCGCGTAGGACTTGGCGTCGTTCATGCGTCCGCGCATGTAGGGGTCGACGGAGATGAACTCGTTGGCCACCCGGATCTCGCCCTCGGCAAGGTCGGGCAGGTCCACCGTCTTGGTGGAGAAGTCCGCATCGGTGGGCCAGCCGGTGGGTCGGCTGGCGAGGTGGATCTGGGTGCTGGTGGAAATGGACATGAGGAAGGCCCTCCTTGTAGGTGGGGAATTGGGGGAAATTAGCGGGTGAAGGCCAGCAAGCCGAAAATAATGGCCAGGGCGGGCGCGGTGAGTTGGAACAATGCCGCACGGGCGAGCTTGGGCGAGGACAGGAACAGGACCAGGCCCGCCGCCACCATCGAGCCCGCGCCGGCAAAGATCAGCGTCGCTCCGGCCGTGGCCGACGATGCAAGCACCAGGGCCATGCCCGCGACCGTGATGACGGCCAGGAACAAGTTGTAGAAACCCTGGTTGAACGCCAGGGGCTTGGTCGCGCTTGCTTCGGCATCCGACTTGATCCCGAAGGTCCTGCGTGTGGACGGGCGGTCCCAACGCAGGGATTCGAGCACGAATATGTAGACATGGATTGCTGCGGCAATCCCCGCGAAGATCATGGCGGTCAACAGCATCTGGTGCGCCCCGGTTGAAAGAGTGATTGTGTAATGGTCGTTCCAATATATACTGGAATGACCGTTACACAAAGCAGGGGGCGGGCCTCATGGCCAGAACACAGGAATTCGACACCACCAAGGCGCTCGGCGATGCCCGTCTCGTCTTCTGGAACAAGGGGTTTGATGCCACGTCGATCTCGGACCTCGAATCCGCCACGGGCCTGGGCCGCTCCAGCATCTACCACGGCTTTGGTTCCAAGCGGGGTCTTTTCGACGCGGTGATCCAGGATTACATGGACAGGGTCCTGCGACCCCGTCTGGGCCTGCTGCACAGCACAACGCACCCCGGCGGGGGCGTTTCAACCTACCTGAAGTCCCTGGCGGACGCCTTGGCGAAGACCCCGGACGAAACCGCGAACCGGGGCTGCCTGCTGCTGAACACCGCGGCCGGCATCGCGGGAAGCGATGACGCGCTGAGGGTTCTGATCTACGGATACCAGATCGAGTTGCGCGACGGCGTGGCCGCCGCCCTGCGCGCGGCGGACCGGGAGCAGGCCGAGCCGCTGGTTCTCGCCCGTGCCCGAATCGTGGCCGGGATGACCATGAGCGCGCTGCTCCTGGCGCGGCTGGACCTGGCCGAGGCACTGGCCACGCTTGGCGCGGCCGAGGAGCAAGTTCGCCAATGGCTTGCTGCCGGAACTCCACCGCGGTAGGTCGGCTCCGCCTCGCGACCCCCAAGTGCCGGCTCGGAGGCAGGGCGCGGGAAACGGTCGGTGCACCACCACGGGCGCGGCCTCGGCGTCACGCCGCTGGATGTGAGCAATCCTGCCGCCGTCACGCACGCGTCGGCAAGGACTTGCCCAGTACCCTGTGAGGATGTCCGAGAAGGAAAAATCCGCAGCCGGGAACGCCGGTTCACCACCCACGCCGAGATCGGGATCCCGCGGGTTCATGGTGCTCTCGATCCTGGCGGTGGTGCTGATCGGCCTGAACCTGCGGGCCGGGATCACCAGCGCCGCACCGCTCTTCCTGGACCTGCAGGAGTTCCTGGGCTACGGGGCGTTCGTCACGGCGTTGCTGCCCTCCATCCCCACCCTGGTCTTCGCCGCGGCCGGGTTGAGCACCGCCTGGCTGGCCCGGCGCCTGGGCCTGAGCGGAACGATCCTCTTCGCACTCTGCCTGCTCAGCGTGGGGTTGGCCTTCCGCGCCTTGCCCACCACCTGGGCGTTGTTGGCCGGAACGGTGGCGGCGATGTGCGGCCTGGCGCTGTGCAACGTCTCCATGCCCTCGTTCATCCGGGAGAACTTCGCGCAGAAGACTTCGCTGATGACCGGGCTGTATACGATCACCATGTCGCTGGGGGCCACCGCGGCCTCGGCGCTGAGCGTTCCGCTGGCCCTGGCCGCGGGCTCCCCGACGCTGGGGCTGGCCACCTGGAGCATCCTTGCGGCCGCCGCGGCGCTGGCATTCCTGCCCTTCATGCTGATGGCGCGCGCCGACCGCCCGGCCGCACCGGCCACGTCGGGCATTAGCCCGTTCTCGCTGATCCGAACCAAGCGCGGCCTGGTCATCACCGGGCTCTTCAGTGCCCAGGCGATCCTGGCCTACGCCATCATGAGCTGGCTGCCCACCATCCTGATTTCCCGGTCCATGGCCGCGGCCGATGCCGGAGTCATCCTGGGTGTGCTGCAGGTGATGTCGATCCCGGCCACGATGTTCTCGCTGTGGCTGGTGAACAAGCACGGCATGCTCCGCGGGGCATTCTTCCTGACCTCGATCTCCGCGGCCGCGGGCCTGACCGGGTTGGTGTGGCTGCCGCTGTCGCTGGCCTGGCTGTGCGCGGTGGTGCTGGGCATCGGGTTCTCGATCTTCCCGCTGGTGCTGCTGGTGATCTCCTTCAGTGGCGAGAACTCCGAGGAAACCACCGCCATGAGCACCCTGGCCCAGTCTCTGGGCTACCTGGTGGCCACCAGCGGCCCCTTTGGCATGGGCCTGCTGTATTCGCTCACCGGTTCCTGGACCGTGCCGCTGGTGCTGCTCATCGGGGTCACCGGACTGATGCTTTGGCTTGGCGTGGTGGCCAGCGGCTACCGGCGGGCAGTCGTGCAGCGCGTCCCATAGCCCGCCGGAGACCCGCTTGCTCAGCGCTGGGAAGCGAGCTCGTCCTCGAGGCCCGGGGGTGCCGTCAGATCCATCTCGAGCAGCGGAACGACCTTGGACTTGGTGACAAATCGGTGCACCAGCCACAGGCCGAGGAAGATCGGCAGGCCGATGTACGAGGAGAGCACCTCCATGCCCCGCCCGGCAAGCACCGCCTCGTAGTTCTGCCCGGCGATCACCAGGATCAGCACCGCGAAGGCCAGCAGCGGGCCGATGGGGAAGAGCGCGGCACGGTAGGGCAGGTCGCTGGTCTTGTTGCCCTGGGCCAGGAATCCGCGTCTGAAGCGGTAGTGCGAGATCGCGATCCCGGCCCATACGATGAAGCCGCACAGGCCCGAGACGTTCAACAGCCAGGCATAGGCGGCGCCTTGTCCGACGATGGCCGAAAGGAACCCGAAGAGTCCCACCGCGGCGGTGGCCAGCAGCGCCGGAATCGGCACGCCGCGCGAGTTGGTCCGGCCGAAGATCTTCGGTGCCTTGCCGTCGTGGGCCATGGAATAAAGCATGCGCGTGGAGGCATACAGCCCGGAGTTGCCGGCCGACAGGATGGCGGTGAGGATGACCGCGTTCATCAGCGCCGCGGCAAAGGCAATGCCCGCGCGGGAAAAGACCAGGGTGAACGGGGACGCAGCGACATCGGCCTCGCCGGAGGCCAGCAGGCTCGGATCGGTGAACGGGACCAGGCAGCCGATGATGAAGATGGCACCGATGTAGAAGAGCATGATGCGCCAGAAGACCGTGCGGATGGCCCGCGGGACCTCGCGCCGCGGGTTCTTCGCCTCGCCGGCGGCAACGCCGACCAGCTCGGTGCCCTGGAAGGAGAAGCCGGCGATCATGAAGACCGAGATGATCGAGACCCAGCCGCCGTGGAACACGTCCTCGCGGTCTTGCCAGTTGCTCAGCCCGGGGGAGTTGTCCCCCAGGATGCCGAAGATCATCAGCACGCCGGCGATCAGGAACAGCACCACGGCGGCGACCTTGATCAGCGAGAGCCAGAACTCGGACTCGCCGAAGGACTTGGCCGACAGGGCGTTCAGGCCGGTGAGCACGAGAAGGAACACCCCGGCCCAGACCCAGCCGGGCACCGACGGGAACCAGAAGTCCATGATGATCCCCGCGGCAACCAGTTCGGCGGCCACCGTGATGGCCCAGTTGAACCAGTAGTTCCAGCCGATCGCGAACCCGAAGGAGGGGGACACGAAGCGGGTGGCGAAGGTCTGGAAGGAACCGGCGACCGGGATCTTGGCTGCCATCTCGCCCAGGGACTGCATCAGCAGGAACACCATCAGGCCGACCAGCGCGTAGGCGACCAGGGCGCCGCCGGGGCCGGCCTGGGAGATCGTGCCGCCGGAGGCGACGAACAGCCCGGTGCCGATCGCACCGCCGATGGCGATCATCTGCAGGTGGCGGCTGCTGAGTCCGCGCTTGAGTTCGTTGTCCGGCTTGCCGGGGCCGGCGTCGACCCCGGTGGCCAGGGAAATTGCCGGCGGCGCCGTTGTATCCGGACGGGGTTCTGTTGAAGTTCTGCTCATGGATGTCATGCAACACCACCAAGGGGCGACGATGCGACCCGGCTCACATGGACGTCTGCGGGCGCTGTCTGCACCGGTCCGGGCGAGGCGTCCGGGGTCGTCGCGTGGTCGACGGCAAAAGCCGGAAAAGTAGCTGTTTTGGATGCCGGGGGACAGTAGCGCACGAGCGGCGGCGGTGCGAATCCGGGGCCGCGAGCCCCAGATGATGGAATGATTGGCCTTACTCTTGCGTGTTCCAAGACATAGCGTTGCTGATGCACAGACGGCTTCCCGGCGGGTGGTCTAACTGGATCAAGACCATGCCACAGTCGTTGACCTGGAGTCTGTCGGACTCTCATGCGTCGTCTTCAACCACCGGCCAAGGGCCCTTGGTCCTGAAGGCGACACCACTTTTGAAGTTGTGGATTCGTCTTATTATGACGCGTAATTGTCACAAAGGAGGAATCGAGCCGATCGTTGGGCCCCGGTCGGTTGGCGGCGCCCGCGGCCCGGATGGCGGCTCGCGGAATCTCCGGGATCAGCCACGGAGGAGTCCGGGTCGCAATGGCTGCCGGGGCGGTGCCTGGCCCGGGAATCGCCGGGAGCGCGAAGACGGGATCCTGCCGCGTCGACTGGTCTCGGCAGGCAAAAGCGACCCTCCGCGCTGTGCGGAAGGTCGCTTTCTCCTGCCCTGCCTACTGGGCGATTTGGGCGCGGCCCAGCGGTGCCGGATCCACCATGGGGTGGGACTGGAAGTACTCGATGCCGGCCACGAGGTCGATCTGGCCCGAATCCGCCACGTTGGTGCCCTGGGCGAAGGTGAAGAAGTTGTCTCCGCCGGTGGCCAAGAACGAGTTGGTGACAATGCGGAACACCGTGTCGTTGGCGATCGGCTCCCCCCGGTGGCTCATTGAGGTGATGTGCTCACCGCGCGCCGCATTCGGGTTGTAGGTGTAGCTGAAGCCCCCGGAGATGCCCAGATGCAGCTTGGGTCTGCTCGCACCGTCGGGCTGCCACTGCTCCTCAAGCACCGACTTGATCTGCGCGCCGGTCAAATCCATGGTGAACAGCGTGTTGCCGAAGGGCTGCACCGAAGCCGCATCCTTGTAGGTCACGGTTCCGTCCGTGCCGTAGAGCAGGTCCGCGCGCAGGCCGCCGGGATTCATGAAGGCGATCTGTGCGGGGATGCCGCCGAAGTTCTCGTTGGAGGTCGCCCACAGGTGCATGTCGGCCACCAGGTTGCCCAGGGAGGATTCCACGCCGCGGTTCGAGCCGTTGGTTCCGCCGCGGAGGATGTTGGCGCTGATGTTGCCGATCTTCTGGGCGCCGACGACCTCGGCTTGCTTGCTGGCCGCCTCCACGATCGTGGCGACCTCGGGCACGGCTTCGAACCGCGGCACGGTGGTGCCGTCGGAGGCGATGGTGGTCAGCGAGATCAGCCCGCCTTCAAGGCCGGTGACCTGCTTGTGTTTCTTGGAGACGGTGATTTTCAAGGTGTCCAGCGTGGTGCCGTATTGGTGCGCCTGGAGCACCGGGCGCTCAAGCCCCTTGGCCCAGCCCTCGACCGGGTAGGCGCAGGAATAGCCGATGTGGGTGTGGCCCGAAATGATCGCGTCGATCTCGCCCGAGGTCTCGCGGACCAAATCCCCGTAGGAGGTGTCCTCGGTGCCGATGGAGGCGCAATTGCTGCTTGACGAGCCTTCGTGGGTGAGCAGCACCAGCACGTCGGCCTCGCCGTTGGACTTGTCACCGTCGGACAGTTGCGCGGCGACCCGGTTGGCCGCCTCGACCTGGTCGCCGAAGTCGAGCCCGGAAATGCCGGCCGGGGTGACCAACGAGGCGGTCTGGTCCGTCACGGTGCCGATCATCCCGACGGTGACGCCGTTGAGCTTCCGCAGCGTGTATTCCTTCAGTGCCGGGGTCTTGGTTCCCTTCAGGTACACGTTGGCACCCAACGCGTAGTCGGCCCCGGCCGCCGCGTCACCGTTCCCGTAACGTGGGATGACCCGGTCGAGCAAGTCGTCGAAGCCGCGGTCGAACTCGTGGTTCCCCACCGCGGAGGCGTCAAGCCCGGCGGCCTTCAGTGCGTCGATGGTGGGATCGTCCTGCTGGGAGAAGGACGTGAACGTGGAGGCGCCGATGTTGTCGCCCGCCGAGACGAAGAGCGTGTTGCGGTTCCTGGACTTGTAGTCCTGCACTGCTCCGGCCAGCACTGCGGCGCCTGCCTCGGCGCCGTTGGCCTCGATGCGGCCGTGGAAGTCGTTGATGCCCACCAGTTCGATGGTTGTGGACGGCGTGTTCTCCTGCTTGTTGGCCTGTCCCTGTGCGTTTGGTTTCTCCGGGGCGGCCGTGGCCGGCCCGGCAACGGCAGTGGTGGCCATGAGCGTGAGTGCTGCGGCTGCGACCAGGGCATTGCGCCGCAAATGATGTTTCTCGGACACGTGGTTCTCCCTCAAGAAAAGTGACGGACGAGTGGCGTGTTCCCGGCCGGTGGCGCAGGCCGGGGGCACATGGGGCTGATACTACCGAGCGGAACCTTCGAGTGAAAGGGTTCTTTGACGATTGCCCGGGTGATGGACCGGGCGCGGACCACGCCCGGAATTCCGCGAGGTGCGGCCCGATGCGGCGTTGACCAGCCACGACGCGGAAAGGGACGCAGACCTACTTCTTGCCAGTCGCCCTGTTGCGAATCATTCTCATTTAGCTTAGCGTTGTCGCCATGTCACAACAAAAAACACGCACCACGCTCCATGCCCATGCACCAACCGCCATCCGACGGTGGCGCAACCAGGCCGGCGCCCTGGCGCTCATCGCCACCGGGACGCTGTTGGCCGGATGCGCTTCCAGCGCGCCCGGGGCCGGGCAGGTCCCATCTACCCCGGCTCCGGCGGTGTTCGAGGCTGGCTCCGCGACGCCGCGGCTCGTGCTGACCTACGACGGGGGACTGCTGGTTGCCGATGCGCGCGACGGAACGGTCCTCTCGGAGCACAAGCTCGAGGGTTTCAACCGCGTCAACCCCGCCGGCGACGGCCGCCGGGTGCTTGTCTCCACCGCCGGGGGGTTCAGGGTCCTGGATGCCGGTGCCTGGTCCGAGAAGCACGGGGAACACTCGCACCACTACACCTCCGAACCCTCGCTGACCGAGCTGGTGTTCCCGGCCGGGAAGCCCGGGCACGCGGTGGTCCATGCCGGGCACACCGCTCTCTTCGACGACGCCACCGGCAAGATCAATATCTTCGAATCCACCAAGCTCGCCAACCATGAATTGCCGCGCACCGACGACGTGGCACTGCCCGAAGCCCACCACGGTGTGGCCGTGCGGCGCGAGGACGGAACACTGATGGTCACCGACGGCAATGCGGAGGCCGTCAACGCGGTGAAGCTGCTCTCCGCCCCGGACGCCGGGCACCGACGCACCATGGTGGCCGGGTCCACGCAGTGCCCGGGTGTCCACGGCGAGGCGGTCGCCAAGGACGAGGCCCTGGTGGTGGGTTGCGAGGACGGCATCCTGGTCATCAAGGGCGAAAAGATGGCCAAGCTCGAGGCCCCGGACGCGTACGGGCGGATCGGAAACCAGGCCGGATCCGAGGCCTCCACCGTGGTGCTCGGGGACTACAAGACGGACAAGGAAGCGGAGCTCGAACGCCCGCGCACCTTCTCGCTGACCGACACCGCCACCAATTCCCTGAAGCTCATCGACATCGACTACAGCTACTCGTTCCGCTCCCTGGCCCGCAGCGCCTCGGGCGACGCACTGCTGCTGGGCACCGACGGCAAGCTACACGTTTACGACGTGAAGACGGGCAGGGAAAAGAGGGCCATTGCGGTGGTCGAGGCGTGGGAGGAACCGGTCGACTGGCAGCAGCCGCGCCCGGCGGTGCACGTTTCGGGCTCAATCGCCTACGTCACCGAACCGGCAAGCAAGCAGCTGCACCTCGTGGACCTGAAGACCGGCAAGATCTCCGGCACCGTGGACCTGCCCGAGGCGCCCAACGAGATCACCTCGACCGAGGGATGACCGGCACCCGGGCGCGGGCGGAATCCAGGAACCGCGGGCCGGTGCCGATCCCCTCGATCGGCACCGGCCCGCGGCCGGATCATGGTTGTGCTAGCTTGCGGTGACCAGTTCGACGCTCACCGGCGTCGGGTTGGTGAAGATGTCCAGCACCGGGCAGTGCTCGTCCACGGTGGCCTGCAGTTCCTCGTAGCGCTCGCGGGTTTCCGGGCCCTGGATCTTTACGGTGAGGCGGACCTCGCCGAAGCCGGGGCGGATGGTCTTCTCGATGCCGAACAGCCCACGCACATCCAGATCCGCATCGGCGTTGATCTCCAGCGAGTCGATCTTCAGGCCCAACTGGTGCGCATAGAGGCGGTAGACCACAACCTGGCAGGAGATCAGCGCGCCCAGGGCGAACTCGACGGGGCTGGCGGCAACGTCGTCCCCGGCCAGTGCCTCGGGCTCGTCGACGATGAAGCGGTGCTTGCCGGCGGTGATCTCGCTGGAGACCGATCCGGTGGACACGCCGCCGGCCTTGAAGGTCAGGGCCGCGCTGGCGGTGTTCTGCGAGATGCGCTCGCCCCAGGCGGTACCGGCTGCGGTGAGCTTCTGGGCGCGAACCGAATCCAGGGTGTTTTCGATCAGGGTTTCGGACATGGGAAACGGATCCTTTCGTGGTTGGCGCATGCGCTCGCACGACGCCATACTTACGCCGGCCCGGTTGGACGGCGTCGAATCTTCACCTGGAGCACCCCGCTATGACGAAGAGGGTTGCCGTCCAATCGGCCAGGGCCGTGAATGATTGGAGCTCGTGATTCTGTTGATGAGTCTTCCCGAATCCGCGCAGCCGAGGCAAGGCGGGTGCTTAACAATTCGTCACGCCAAAATCGCCTTTCGTCGAACAAGTGCCCGTTGGTGCCGCGAGGCGAGGCTGTTGGATGAATGGGAATGGCTATTTTCATGGAGTCGCACGAATAATCTTCGAAGTGATCGACGGTTTGGGTGCGCCGGATGCTCCGGCTTTGATGCACGAGTGGTCGCCCGTACCACGCGGTGGCCTCCGGCGCGGGCCATGAAAGCGGCCCCGGCCCTTCGGGGTGAAGGGCCGGGGCCGGGAAATCCATGGAGCCGAATTATTTGCCGTGTTGCGGCTGGTCGTTGGCGTTGAGCCGGGCCAGCAGGTCCGTGAAGCGCTTGATTTCCTCTGGCTCCCAGGAGATCAGCCTGTTGCGCAGCAGCTGGCGCGAAGCAGCGCTGGAGGCGATCACCCCGGCACGTGCCGTGTTGGTGATGCTGACCAGCATGGCCCGACCGTCATTCGGATCCGGGACGCGGGTGACCAGTTCCTTGGCCTCGAGCCACTTGATCATTCGGCTCATCGTGGCCTTGTCCACCTGGAGTTCCTCGGCCAAGATGATCTGTTGCCGGGCCTGCTCGCGGGCCAGGATGGAGAGTACCTTGTAGCCCAGGGGCTGAAGCTCCGGGTGGATGGAGGCGGCGCGCCTGCGGATGGCCTGGCGCGCCTTGACAACCATCATGGAGAACTCTTTTTCCACATCCTCGATCAGCGGATCGAGTGCGGTGGAGTCGATGGCCGATCCCGGGTCGGGAAGGGAGTCGGAAAACGGTGAAGTCATGTCATTCATTTTAGTTGCGATTTTCCGCTTCGACGTCCTTGTTGCCGCGGGATTTCCCGTGGTGCGGCATCGGTGCGACCGCCGCGAAGCCCGGCTTCAAAGCAGGGCGGGGACGCGGCGCCGTTCACGCCCGCCCGTTTCCCGGTGAATTCCCGGCAAAGATCCACCCGCAAGGGTTCCCGGAAGCGGGCGTGCCGGGCAGAATTGCTAGTTGTTGAACCTCGCCAAACGATGGAGAACACCATGGGCACGATCCTCAATCCCTACATCAGCTTCCGTGACACGGCGCGTCCCGCGCTCGAGTTCTACCAGTCGGTCTTCGGTGGCGAGCTGGACCTGCGTCCCTTTGCGGACTTCGAGTTCGCCAAGACGGACAACCCTGATGACGACAACAAGATCATGCACGGGCACCTGCATGCACCCAACGGCTTGAACCTGATGGCGGCCGACACCCCTGCCTCCATGGAATGGAAGGGAGGAACCGCCATCTCCGTCACCCTCAGCGGCGACGACAGGGAGGAAATGACAGGTTACTGGGACAAGCTCAGCGACGGGGCCAAGATCGGCGAGCCGCTGGCCCAGGCGCCGTGGGGCGACTGGTTCGGGATGCTGACGGACAAATTCGGTGTCGACTGGATGGTCAATATCGCCGGACCGGGCACCGCCGGGCAGTAGCGAAGGCCATACGTGGCGCGTCGATATCGGATGTGCCACGGCAAGGACTCGTGGGGTCGGGCCGTTTCGGCCGGGCCCCACGAGTCTTCCCCCAAGTTTTCTAGGCCTTGCGCACCAATTGCAGGCGCCAGGCCTCCGGCCCCTCTTCGAGGTAGCTGATCGCGAAGGCGCCGGGTGCCCGGCCCTCGAGTTGGTCCAGCAGTGGCAGCGGGTTGTGCGGGGCCACCAGGACCAGGCCGCCGCCCACGGCGAGGGAATCCAGCGCCCCAAAGATCGTGGCGTGGCGGATCGCGTGCGGGATGGCCCGGGCGTCAAGCTCCGGAAGTTCGGCATCATGATCGCCGCAGGCGCACTCGTGGGCCGCGGGTTGGGTCTGCTTCTCGGCTTCTTCCTTGCTGGAAGAGATAACAATGTCAGCCACGATGGGGTTCCTTTGCTCAAGAGGGGTTTCGATTTCCAGCATCGACTGGCAACCTTCGAATCATTTTAGTACAGTCAACTACGTGGAAAACAATCGTACTCGCCGCCGCATGTCATTTGCCGCCTTGGCCACCCCGTGACCGGTCCCTCGGATCGTTCCCCGGCCCCCACCCGGCGCACCTCTTTCGGGCGCCCGCTCTCGCCCACACGCCTGCGGATTCTTGAGCTGCTGGAAGCGCAGTCGGCCCCCGCCACGCTCGCTGCCGTCACACACATTTGCGGACTGCATGAAAACACCGTCCGGGCGCACCTCGAGGATCTGTTGCGCGACGGATACCTGAGCCGCGAGCGCGCTGCCTCGAAAGGCCGTGGCCGCCCCGCCTGGCTCTGGGAAGCCAAGAAACCCATCGAGCATTCCCCCTATGCCTCCCTGGCCTCCGCGCTGGCCACCGTGCTGCATGAAACCAGTGCGCATCCGGTCCAGGATGCGGTGGATGCGGGGAAGGCCTGGGGCAGGGAATTGACGCTCAAGCAACAAGGCGAGCACCATGGACAGCGCCCCGCGGAGGCAGGCCGCTCCCACGTGGTCGACATGCTCGAAGAGGTCGGGTTCGCCCCCGACCCCGATGCCTTCAACGAACACGTGGTGCTGACCCGCTGCCCGCTCATTGAAGCGGCCAGCAAACATCCGGACATCGTCTGCGGCGTCCACCTGGGGATCATCCAGGGGGCCTTCGCCGAGATGGGACTCGACGGCTCCGCCAGCACCCTGCTGCCGTTTTCCGCCCCCGGCCAGTGCACCCTGCAGCTGCGCGCCGCAGCCGGCGAAACCCACACCGAATGAGCGCCTCCCGGAAATCCATCCCCGCCAAGCCCCGGCTGCTCCCGGCACGCACCCTGTTCATGCTGCCCGCCGCCGCGAGCCTGCTGGCCGGGCTCAACGCCGCCCTGCTTCTCCTGGACTTGCCCGCTCCGCTGAACACCGTCCACTGGGGCGAGGTCCACGGGATGGTGCTGGCCCTGGGATTCGTGGGAACCCTGGTCGCCCTGGAACGCGCGGTGGCCCTGGGCCGGCGCGCAGGGTACCTCAGCCCGCTGCTGCTGGGCGCCGGATCCGTCCTGCTGCTTTCCGATGTGCCGCGCTTCGCCGGAAAACTGGGCCTGCTCGCCGGGATGGCCGCCCTGGTGTGGGTCTACCTGCCGCTTTGGCGCCGCCAACGCGACCACGCCGTGCTCATCCAGCTGCTGGGCGCCGCGCTGGGCACGGGTGCCGCGATCCTCTGGCTTGGCGGGGTGGACATGGCCCTGCTGCTGCCCTGGCTGGTGGCCTTCCTGGTGCTGAGCATCGCGGGCGAACGCGTCGAACTGGCACGCATCTGCATGGGCCCGCTGGCCGGAACCCGGGCGCTCCAGCTGTCCTGGCTGCTCACCTTCGCGGTGGTGGCCTCGCTGCTGAACCCTGCGTGGGGGTCGATCGGGTTCGGCCTGGTCCTTGCCGCGCTGGCGCTGTGGCTGGCGGCCCACGACGTTGCCCGCCGCACCATCCGTGCCACCGGCGCCACCCGGTTCATGGCCAGCTGCATGCTCGCCGGCTACGGATGGCTGCTGGTTGCCGCCATCACCTGGTGCTTCGGGTTACCCGGCACCCGGGCCGCCTACGACACCGTCATCCACGCCGTGTTCCTGGGATTCACCATCTCGATGGTCATCGCACACTCCTCGAGCATCCTTCCCGCGATCCTGCGCCGTCCCTTGCCCTACCGCCCGATGATGTGGGCCCCGGCGATCCTGCTCTGGGCGGGGTTGCTGTTGCGGCTGTGGATCGGCAACGGACTGGGATACGACTGGGCCTGGCGCGCCGGGGGCGTGGCCAACGTCCTGGCCCTGCTGCTTTTCCTGGCCCTGGCCGTCGCCTCCGTACTGATCGGCGAGCCCCGGCCGAAGCCTGCGGCACCGGTGCCGCCGGCCGCGGACCGGCCCGGGTCCGGCACATCCTTGCTGGCGCCCAAGCCGCCGGGCATCGGCCCGGCGGACGGCGCAAGGCCGATGCCCGGCACCAACCCGGCAGCGCGGCCCCCGCGCTCCGGCCTATCGATATCGCTACGGGAGCCGGAAGAATGAGCAAGAACCCGGCCAGGGGCTTCTGGCCCATGCGCGACCTGCCGGTGGCCTTCTGGCTGGTTCTCCTCGTGGTTGCCGCGTTGGTCCACCGCCAAATCCCCGCGCCCCGCTGGCTCATGATCCACCTGCTGCTGCTCGGCGCGATCTCCCACGCGATCCTGGTCTGGTCCCAGTACTTTGCCATCGCCCTGCTGCGCACCCCGGCCCGGCCCCATGACCGGGCCACCCAGAACTGGCGGCTTCTCATGCTCAACGCCGGCACCGTCGTGGTGGTCTCGGGGGTGCTGTCGATGCTCTGGCCGCTCACCGCGACCGGGGCCGCCCTGGTGGCAGGGGCCGTGATCTGGCACGGGGTGGACCTGTTCGCCCGCATGCGGCGAGCCCTGCCTTCCCGCTTCGGCGCGACCGTGAAGTACTACATCGCCGCGGCAGCATTCCTGCCCGTCGGGGCGGTGCTGGGCACCGTGTTGGCCCATGGCACCGGCTCGCCGACCCTTGAGCAGGTCACCCTGGCCCACGCGTTCCTCAACGTCCTGGGCTGGGTGGGCCTGACGGTGGCGGGAACCCTGGTCACGCTCTGGCCCACCATGCTGCGCACCAGGATCGCCGACCAGGCCGCGCTCAATTCCCGGCGTGCCCTGCCGGTGCTCGTTGCCTCGGCCCTGGCCGCGGCGCTCGGCGCCGGATTCGGCCTCCTGCCGGTGGCCGCCGCCGGCCTGCTCGGCTACCTCGCGGGCCTCGGGATGATGGCTTCGGCCTTCATCCAGGTCGCTCGGAACAAGCCGCCGAAGACCTTCTCCACGCTCTCGGTGCTGGGCGCCGTCAGCTGGTGGATCGGGTGCCTGGTGGCCCTGGTCGTTTCCCTGCTGGGCACCGGCGACTGGCAGGCGGTCGGCCGCCTGTTCGCCTCCACCACCCCGTACCTGGTGGCCGGGTTCGCCGCGCAGGTGCTGCTCGGTGCGCTGTCCTACCTGGTGCCGGTGGCCCTGGGCGGCGGTCCGGCGCCGGTCAGGGCCGCGACCACGGTGCTGGACCGCGGGGCGGTGCTGCGCGTGTCCACCGCGAACGCCGCACTGCTGGTGTGTGCGCTGCCGGTTCCCTCGCTGGTGCGGGTGCTGTGCTCGGTGCTGTACCTGGTGGCCATGGCAAGCTTCCTCCCGCTGCTTTTTATGGCCCTGCGGGCCCACCGCGGTGCCAAGGCCAAGGCGGTCGCAGCAATCAAGGTCCTGGGCCTGCCCGTCGGAACCCCGGCCCCACGGGTGCGCATGGAACCGGAGGGGGAGCGCCCCGATGGCCAGCGTGCGGGCCAGGCCATGGCCGGGCTCATCGCCGTGGTGCTGGCCATCGCGGTGGGCGTGGCCATCGACCCGGCGGCCGCCGGCATCGCCGCACCGCCCGCCCCGCCCGGAGCCGGCACAGCGGCACCGGCAACCACTGCCGAAACCATAAGGGTGAAGGTCCAGGCCGCAGACATGCGCTTCACCCCCGCCAGCATCGAGGTTCCCGCCGGCACGCACCTGGTCATCGAGCTGACCAACACCGATGCGGCCGAAACACACGACCTGGTGCTGGCAACCGGGGCGAACAGCGGTCGGCTGGCCCCGGGCCAAAGCGCCACCGTGGACGCCGGTGTCATCACCTCCGACGTCTCGGCCTGGTGCTCGAGCACGGGCCACAGGCAAATGGGCATGGTGCTGGAGATCAAGGCCGCCGGCACGCCCGCGGCACCCGGCGAAGATCCCGGAGCGGTGGACCCGGGCCACGGGTCCATGCACCCGCCGGTCTCCCCTTCCCCGTCGGCCGCGGGCGCCCCGCCGGACCTGATGGCAGAACCGGATGTGTCCTTTACCGCGCACGACGCGTCGTTGCCCGTCCTTCCGCCTCGGCCGAAGGACGGCAAGCCCGTGGTCCACAAGGCCACCTTCACCGCGCAGGAAGCACTCGCCGAGGTCTCCCCGGGAGTGCGGCAAAGGCTCTGGACCTTCAACGGCACCGCGCCGGGCCCGCTGCTGCACGGCCGGGTCGGCGATACATTCGAGATCACGCTGGTCAACGACGGAACCATGGGCCACTCCATCGACTTCCACGCCGGTGCGCTGGCCCCGGATGAACCGATGCGCACCATCCAGCCCGGCGAATCGCTGCACTACACGTTCACCGCCACCAGGGCGGGGATCTGGATGTACCACTGCTCGACCATGCCCATGAGCGCCCACATCGCCAACGGCATGTTCGGCACCGTGGTGATCGAGCCCGACGGCCTGCCCGAGGTGGACCGTTCCTACGTGCTGGCCCAGTCCGAATTCTATTTGGGGGCCCAGGACGCGGAAGTGGACACCGGGAAGCTGGCCGCGGGGAAGCCGGACCTGGTGGTCTTCAACGGCTATGCGAACCAATACGTGCACCGGCCGCTTCCGGCCAAGGTCGGGGAACGTGTGCGGATCTGGCTGCTGGATGTCGGGCCCAACAGGGCCTCCTCGTTCCACGTGATCGGCGGGCAGTTCGACACCACCTGGCTCGAGGGAAACTACCTGCTCGATCACCGGGAGGGAACCGACGGAGGAAGCCAGGCCCTGGCGGTCGGTGTGGCCCAGGGCGGATTCGTGGAGCTGAAGTTTCCCGAGGCAGGAAACTATCCCTTCGTATCCCACGTGATGGTCGATGCCGAACGCGGTGCCCAGGGCGTGTTCAGGGTGGCCGAATAGAGGGCAGCGTTTCAACGACTTGGGTCCAGCGTTTCAACGAGCTAATACGAAAACACGCTAGATTTCAGGTATGTCAGAGCTCTGTCAACGTCATGCATCCAGTGTCGTTTCCGAACATCTGGAGTACTTCCCGGCGGTTCTCATTGAAGGCGCGCGCCAAGTTGGCAAGAGCACCATGGCCAGGGCCCTGTTCAAGGAAGGCGAATCCAAGTACCTGACCTTGGATGACGAAGCGACACGCGATGCCGCAATTGCCGACCCCGCAGGATTTGTGGACAGCTTTCCCGAAGGAACGCTCATCATCGATGAAATCCAGCGCCTGCCGGAACTGACGCTCGCCATCAAGGCAAGCATCGACCGTGATCGGCGCCCTGGCCGTTTTCTGCTGACGGGATCGTCCTCCTTGCTCCGCGTCAGAGGCACACAGGACAGTCTCGCCGACCGCGTCATCCGAATCTCAATGATGGGCCTAAGCCAAGGGGAGCTGGCTGGTGTTCGTGAGGACTTTGCGGCCGTGGGCACCACCCCCGAAGTTCTGGAGAAAATCCCCGGATTCACCAGCAAACTGATTCGCTCCGACTACATAGATTTCTGTGCAGCCGGCAGCTATCCGGAAGCGCTCGGCTTGCCTCCTCGGATGGCAAACCAATGGAGAGACAACTACCTGGACAGCATCGTTCGCCGCGACCTGCCTGAACTCCAAAAATCAGTCAGCTCCGAGCGCGTTTTCTCGATCCTCCGATTGCTCGCCGGCGCCCAGTCCAACGAATTGGTCAGGTCGAGGTTGGCGGAGGACTCCGGGATTCCTGCCTCAACCGTGGCTTCATATCTTGACCTCATCAACGACGTCCAGCTCTTTGGGACGCTGAGTCCTTGGACCCCGAACCTGCGCGCGCGGGAAGTCAATCGCCCAAAAATTGTTGTCCTCGACTCCGGGTTGGCGGTGAGACTTTCGCGCATCACCGGCGAACAGCTCCAGAACCTCAATTACCAAGAGGCCTTCGGACGGTTCCTGGAAGGTTTCGTGGTCGCGGAGCTCCTCAAGCAAAAGACCTGGTCCGAGAGGGACTTTGAGCTTTTCCATTATCGTGACCGTAACGGGCTTGAAGTCGACATCATCTTGGAGTTCGACGATGGCCGTATTCTGGCGTTGGGAATCAAGGCCTCCACGTCATTCAACTCCCGGCAGTTCCAAGGTCTGGCTGCGCTTCGTGACGATTTGGGAGACCGTTTCATCGGGGGAATCGTATTGAACACCGGGGCCGAGGGATATCGATATTCCCAAAAGCTCTGGGGGCTTCCTGTTTCTGCCCTCTGGCAGTGCGGGAGCCTGACTTAGGCACAAGCACGACAAGCCCAGCGTTTCAACGAGTTGCCCCGGGACAGCCTCGGTTTTCTTGACCGCCCGCACCGTGGCGGAGAACACTCGAGGCTAGTGAACACGATAATTCCGAAACCGAGGACGGCTTGATGGAACACGAACTTGATCTGATTGTCATTGGATGGGGCAAGGGCGGAAAAACCCTGGCCGGGACCATTGCCCGCGCCGGGCAACGCGTGGCCATCGTCGAGGCCTCGTCCCGGATGTATGGCGGAACCTGCATCAACATCGGCTGTGTTCCCACCAAGGCCCTGATCCACGACGCGGAAACCCGCACCGGCAACGGGTTCGACCCCGGCTACTTCGACACCGCCGTGGCCCGCCGGGACAAGCTCACCGCCGCCATGCGGGCCAAGAACTTCTCCATGCTCGATGACCTCGACTCGGTCATGACCATCACCGGACGGGCCACCTTCATCGGCCCGCGGCGCATCAGGATCCAGGCCGGGGAAGAGACCCTGGAGCTGGGTGCCAAACGGGTCATCATCAACACCGGAGCCGTGCCACAGGTCCCGGACCTCGGCGGCGTGCGCATCGGCGGGCGGATCCACGACTCCACCACGCTGCAGCACGCGCCGTTGCCCGCATCGCTGGTGGTCGTCGGCGGCGGATATGTCGGCACGGAGTTCGCATCCATGTTCGCGCACTTCGGATCGAAGGTCACGGTGCTGGATCGCGGGCCCCGGGCGTTGAAGAAGGAAGACGAAGACGTGGCCGCCGAGGTCCTCGGCTCGCTTGGAGATGTGGGCGTGGAGGTCCGCACCGGCGCCAGCGTGCAGCGCATCGAACAGGACGCCGGCAGCGCCCGGGTTTCCTACGTGCAAGATGGCCAGACACGCGAGATCGAGGCCGAGGCGGTGCTCATCGCCCTGGGCCGCACCCCGGCCACGGACGGGCTGGATCTGGCAGCCGCGGGCATCGAGCTCACGGATTCCGGGGCCATCAAGGTCGACGAGCACCTTCGCACCACCGCCGAGGGCGTGTATGCGCTGGGCGACGTGAACGGCGGACCCCAGTTCACCTACGTTTCCCTGGATGACAACAGGATTGTCGCCGACGCGATCCTGGGGACCGGGACTCGTTCCACCGCGGACCGTGTTGCGGTTCCCTCCACCATCTTCACCACCCCGCCGTTGGCACGCGTCGGGCTCAGCGAGGAGGCGGCCCGGGCCCGGGGCCTGGACATCAAGGTCGCCGTCAAGAAGGTCGCCGAGATCGCCGCGATGCCGCGGCCCAAGATCGTGGGCGATCCCCGCGGCATCATCAAGTTCGTGGTCGATGCCAACACGGACCTGGTCCTTGGGGCCGCTCTGATGCACGTGGATTCGCAGGAGGTCATCAACCTGGTCGCCCTGGCCATGCGCCAGAAGGTCAACTCTGCCGCGTTGCGCGATTCGATCTTCACCCACCCTTCATCCACCGAGGCGCTGAACGAGGTGCTCGGGACCTTCAGCAGGTAGGGCCGCCGGGTTGCTCCGGCAGCTCGATACTGTGCCGGGAAGCTCCAGACCATAAGATGGGTACGTGCAAGACCTGCTGACCAGCCTGGGCCCGGCACTCGACCTCATTGGGTGGGTGGCGTTGATTGCCGCGGCCGGATTCTATGGCTTTGCCTTGGCCGAACGCCGCCGGGATGCGGAATGGAAGACCGCCGACTATGAGATCGCGGTGCTTGAGGGCCAGGAATGCCTGGTATTCCACACCGCCGACGGCACCGTGCGCAGCGAGCTGCTGGTGCTGGAAAGCCCCCGGGCGCCCGAGGGCGAGGCCCTGGTGTACTACCGGGAGGACAAGACCGGATCCTGGCAGCTGGAAAAGCCCCGTTCACAGGTGCGCTTCCTGTATTGGACCGCAGCGGCACTGGTTGCCGGCTTTGTCCTCAGCAAGGTCCTTGGCATCATTGCCCACCTGTAACTAGGCGACGGGAAGCTCCAGGGCGATGATCCTCGAGTCCGCGCCCTCGTTGGTGGCCACCCACAATTCATCCCCCACCACCAGCACGTCGCGCAGCCGGCCTTCCTGGCCGGAGAGCAGCTCCCGGGCTCCCGGAAGCGTTCCGCCGGCGGGCGGCTCCCCGGCCGGCAGCGGAAACTCCCACAGCCGCTCGCCGCGCAGGCAGCCCACATAGGCAATGTCCCCGGCAATGGCCAGCGCACTCGGTGATGCGTCGGCGGTGCTGGGCCACACATGGATCGGGTCGACAAAACGCGCATCGCGGGCCACCCCGGTGACAAACGGCCACCCGTAGTTCCTGCCAGGCTCGATCAGGTTCACTTCGTCGTTCTTCTCCGGGCCCAGCTCGCTGGCCCAGAGCCGGCCGCTCGAATCCCATCCGAGACCCTGCACATTGCGGTGCCCGTAGGAATACACCGGGGAACCGGCAAAGGGGTTGGCCTTCGGGATGCCTCCGTCCGGTTTGATGCGCAGGATCTTGCCGTTGAGCCGTGTCGGGTCCTGGGCCGCCTGCTGGTCGGTGGCATCCCCGGCGCCGATGTAGAGCAGTCCGTCCGGGCCCTGCTTGATGCGCCCGCCGTTGTGGATGGTGGCCCTGGGGATGCCGACCAGGATGTCCTCGACCGGCCCGACCCCGGAATCCTGCAACGGCATGCGCACCACCCGGTTGTCGGTTTCGGTGCCCAGGTAGGCGTAGAGCCATTCAACCTCGCCGGATGCGGCGATGATCTCCAGCCCCAGCAGCCCCGCTTCGCCGCCGGCGACGACCTGGGGCAGATGCACCAAGGGCGTGAGGTTCCCGTCGGGGGAGAGGCTCAGTATCCGGGCGGTGTCGCGCTCGGAGACCAGGATGCGCCCGTCCTTGGCCCGGACCATGGACCAGGGGGTGTCAAGGCCGGTGGCCTGGAGTATTTTCCGGGGACCGGTGCCGGTGGGCGCGGGGCCGGGCGTTGCCGTGCCGATGAGGTTCTGCGGCCGGGAACATCCGGCCAGGGCGGCCAGGCCCAAGGCCCCGCCAAGGGCCAGCACCGTGCGGCGATCCATCCGGGGGCCTGCCGTGGGCCCGTGAGCCGTCATGGTCTCGAGTCTAGTGCGCACCCTGGGCCGCGCGGAAGGAGAGGAGACGGCGAAGGGCCCGGGCCATCGACGGACACAGCGGAGTTGAGCGGTGTCCCGGACGGCCCGGGCCCCTGGAGCAGGTGCTGTGTGGCTACTTCTTCGCGGTCAGCGAGTCCACCCATTCCTGGTTTTCGGAGATCCACTTATCCACGATCGGAGCGTAGTCCTGGGTTTCGTCCTGGTTGAACATGGCGTTTTCCAGGGAGAACAGGAGCTCATCGTCCATCTTGAAGTCCTTCATCCAACCCGCCAGGGTGGGGAAGTCTTCCTTGAAGGTGAGGCTGCCGTAGGTGCTGATCTTCTCGGCGTCGCCCAACGTGCCCTTGGGGTCCTCGAGGTCCTTGAGCGGGAACGCGTCGTAGGCCCAGTGCGGACGCCACAGGGTCACCAGGATGTTGTCCCCGGCGGTGGTCGACTTCTTCAGCTCGGTCAGCATGGCCGTGGTCGAGGAGGTCACGAAGTCCATCTTCTCCAGGCCGTACTGCGGGATGACGCGTTCGTTCACTGCCTTGGTCAGGCCCGCACCCGGGTCGATGCCCACGATGCGGTTGTTGAACATGTCGGCCTTGCCGGCGAGCTCGTCCAGCGAGGTGATGTCCGCGTCCTTGTTCACCGCAATGGTCAGCTTGGCGTTTTCATTCCAGGTGCCAAGCTCCTGCATCTTGTCGCCGTACTTTTCCAGGTACTGGGCGTGGGTCTCCGGGAGCCACACGTCCATGGTCATGTCGAAGTCGCCGGTGGTGATGCCCGTGAAGACCGGCGCTGCATCGGCGGTGGTCAGCGTGACGTCATAGCCCTGCTTGTCCAGGATGCGCTCCCACAGGTTGGACACGGCGATGCCTTCGTCCCAGCCGGCGAAGACGCCAATGGTCAGTTCCTTCTTGTCTCCGGTGTCGCCCCCGGAAGACGCCGCCGCCCCGGTGGAGTCGCCTGACCCGCAAGCGGTCAGGGCGAGTGCCGAGGCCGCAGCCACGGCCAGCAATGATACGAGTTTTTTCCTCATGGTTCGTGCCTTTCTTGGTGGCCCCTTACGTTCACGGGGCCACAGATTGGTGAATGGTTATGCAGCTACGAGGGTCTTTTTCCTGCTCAGCGACGCGGTGACGCGATCAAGGAAGATCGCCAGGATGACCACGGAGAGCCCGGATTCCACGCCCAGCGGGGTGTTCAACCCGGTCAACGCCGAGTAGACGGCGCCACCCAGGCCGCCGGCGCCGACCATGCCGGCGATGACCACCATGGACAGCGAGAGCATGATGATCTGGTTGATGCCGGCCATGATGGTGGGCATGGCAAGCGGGATCTGGATCTGGCGCAGGATGCGCATCGGCGAGGCGCCGAAGGCCTGTCCGGCCTCCACGACTTCGCTGTCGACCGAGCGGATGCCCAGCTCGGTGAAGCGGGCACCGGGTGCCAGGGCAAAGACGATGGTCGCCACGATGCCCGGGACCGGTCCGATACCCAGCAAGAGCAGCACCGGGATCAGGTACACGAACGCCGGCATGGTCTGCAGGAAGTCCATCACGGGTTTCACGGTGCCGGAGACCGCCGTGGACTTGGCTGCACCGATGCCCAGCGGGACGGAGATGACCACGGCGATCACCGACGCCACCAGGACCAGGGCCAGGGAATGCATGGCGTTGGTCCATTGGTCCATGCCATAGATCAGCAGGAACCCGACAACGCTGCCCACGGCCAGCTTCCAGCCCTTGAGCCAGAAGGCCAGGGCGGAGAGCACGAGGATGATGACCCAGAAGGGCGGGGTCGTCAATAGCCAGTCGAGCCCGTTGTAGAACTGCGCGAAGAAGGCCTTGATGCCGTCGAAGAAGGCGCCGAGGTTTGCGATGACCCAGTCAAGGGCGATCTCGGCCCATTTGCCGACGGGGATCCGGAACAAGTCGTCCATTAAAGAATGCCTCCCATTTCACCGGCTGATTCCCCGGCGAAGATTCCTGGCCGTTTGCTGCCGTCGTCGCTTCCCGCGGTCTGCCCCGGGACGAGGATTTCCATCGAGCTGGTGGACGAGGGCACATTGCCCAGGGCCGCCAGCAGGGTCGCCCGGGCCACGGCGCCGACCAGGCGCCCCTCCTCATCGACGACCGGCAGCGGGGTGCTGCTTTCGACAGCGCGGCCGAACAGGTCGTTGAGTGCGGTTTCGGTGGAGATCGCGTCCTCTTCCCGTGTCAGGATCTCGGTGAGGTCCGAGGCTCCGCGGTCGACCAGGGCCATGACCTCGCGGTCGGTGACGATGCCGCGGAACTTGCGGTGGCGGTCGATGACAAATGCCCCGGAGGTCTGCTGCTGGCGCATGGTCAGCAGTGCCGCTCGGGCGCCGCCACTGATGCTGACCACGGCACGCGGGTTTTCCATGACGCTGCCGGCGGTGAGCACGCGGGTGCGGTCCACGTCGCGGACGAAGGATGCCACGTATTCGGTCGCCGGGTGGGTGAGGATCTCGTCGGGGGTGCCGATCTGCACGATTTCCCCGTCGCGCATCACCGCAATGCGGTCCCCGAGGAACATGGCCTCGTTCAGGTCGTGGGTGATGAAGATGATGGTCTTGCCCATGTCCGCCTGGAGCGAGGCAAGCTGCTCCTGCATGTCGCGGCGGATCAGCGGGTCCAGGGCGGAGAATGCCTCGTCCATGAGCAGGATGTCGGTTTCCGAGCATAACGCCCGGGCCAGCCCGACGCGCTGCTGCATGCCGCCGGAGAGCTGCGAGGGATACTTGTCGCCCCAGCCTGTCAGCCCCACGGTGTCGAGCATCTTGGTGGCCAGCTCCGTGCGCTTCTTCTTGTCCACGCCCTGGATCTCCAGGGCGTAGGCGGCATTCTCGAGCACCGTGCGGTGCGGCAGCAATGCGAAGTGCTGGAACACCATGGAGATGCTCTTTTGCCTGACTTCGCGCAGGCGTTTTCCGGAGATCTTGGAAATGTCGATGTCGCCGATGTGGACCGAACCGCTGGTCATTGGCCATAAGCCATTGAGCATCCGGATCAACGTCGACTTGCCCGATCCGGACAGGCCCATGACGACGAAGATTTCGCCCGGTTTGACCTCAAACGATGCGTCGATGACGGCTGCGGTTCCCATGGCCGCAACGTCCTGGCGCGATTGTCCGTCCTTGAGCGCTTTCACAGCTTCCTGGGGCCTACGTCCAAACACCTTGTAGGCGTTTGCGACACGTAGGGCCGGTGAAGCCGTCCCTGGTGCTGAATTCATGCGAGGTTCCGTCCACGTGCCGCGCGGAATATCCGGCCACACGATTTGTGCATTCTTGTTCACTTGGCCGTTGCCCTCGGCTGGTGAGCCTCGTGCAACCGGATGAGACGTAGATCCCCCCACGCTAACAGCTGGTTTCTTGAATATCGCGGAATTTCGGGCGGATTCGGGGTTTTGGGTTCGTGCTATTTTCGTATTTCCCGCGTAATGGCGGCGAAGCATCGGCGTTACTGCATCGTGATGTCTGTGATCCAAAGAGTTCGACTCCTCGGCGGTTTGGTGCCTTATGCACCCATGCCTCAGGCAGCTGCCGGTCGCGATTTAAGAAAGATTATCCACCTTTCATATGTGGATAATTGAAGATTCAATCTCATATGGAATATTTCGGTTCGCCCCCGGGTTCGGTGTCGGGTGGCGGCCCGGCGGTTGGGTCGTTGGGCCAAAGCGCGGGATGATGGAATCACACCCTTTTCTTATTTCCATCTCTTTCGCGGAACGTGCGGAAGCGGTGGGGCACCCCAGGAGGCACCCCCATGAGCGAGGCAATCAATATCGGTTCCGTCGACAGCATCGAGGAAGGCGAGGCCATCGTGATCCCGTCCGAGGACAACGGCACGAAGGACGACATCGCCGTGTTCCATGCGGAGGACGGGAACTTCTACGCCATCAACGACGAGTGCACCCACGAGACCGCATCGCTGGCTGATGGCTGGATCGAAGGCGTCGAGGTCGAGTGCCCGGTTCATGCTGCCAAGTTCTGCCTCAAGTCCGGTGCGGCACTTTGCCTGCCGGCCACGGTGGCTGCCCGCACGCACAAAATCGAGGTCAAGGACGGGGAACTGCTGCTCTACCCCGACACCCCGGCCGTCTAGGCGCGGTGGCCCAAGGGGTCCGTCCGGGTGGTGGCAGGAGCTTGTTCCTGGCACCACCCGGACGGACCCCTTTCCCGTTGGCGGGCGCAGGAGGTGCGAAGCGGTGCGGTGCCGACCGGCCGCGGTGATGGGCGATGTTACACCGACCTCGTTGAACGGTGTTCAATGAATGTGTAATGTGATCCGGGAATCATTGAACGGTGTTCAATGGGTTGTTCGGGCCGCCAACGCATGGCCCGGTTCCGCTGGCACCGCCGAGAAATGCCCGACCGGAAGGCCCCTCCATGACCACGACCAACACCATCCCCGCACCCGCCGCAGCTGCCTCCGCCGCCGCCGGGATCCTGGATGCCGCCGACCTGGCCGCGCGCATCGATGCCGGTCACCGGCTCACCACCGATGAAGCGCTCGCCGTCCTGCGGGCCCCGGACGAGGCCACCCTCGGGCTGGTCGCCGCGGCCGGAACCCTGCGCCGCAAGCACTTCGGCAACACCGTGAAGGTCAACTACCTGGTGAACCTCAAGTCCGGGCTCTGCCCCGAGGACTGCACCTACTGTTCCCAGCGCCTGGGCTCCAAGGCCGAGATCCTCAAGTACACCTGGCTCAAGCCCGACGAAGCCGTGCACCAGGCCGGACTCGGCATAGCCGGCGGCGCCTCGCGTGTGTGCATGGTCGCCTCCGGCAAGGGGCCCAGCGACCGCGACGTGGACCGCGTGGCCACCATGATCGGCCAGATCAAGGATGAACACCCGCAGGTGGAGGTCTGTGCCTGCCTGGGAATCCTCAAGGCCGGGCAGGCTGAACGGCTTGCCGCCTCCGGGGCCGATGCCTACAACCACAACCTGAACACCGCAGAGTCCCTCTACCCGGAGATCTGCTCGACCCACACCTTCGCCGAGCGCGTGGACACCGTCGCGGCGGCCAAGGACGCCGGTCTCTCCCCGTGCTCCGGGCTCATCGTGGGCATGGGCGAGACCCCCGCGCAACTCGTCGAGGCCGTCTTCGCGCTGCGCGAGCTGGAAGCCGACTCGATTCCGGTCAACTTCCTGATGCCCTTCGACGGCACCCCGCTGGCCGGGACCTGGCACCTGACCCCGATGGCGTGCCTGCGCATCCTGGCCCTGGTCCGCCTGGCCGCACCCGCCACCGAGCTGCGCATGGCCGGCGGGCGCGAAATGCACCTGCGTTCCCTGCAGTCCACCGCGCTGGCCGTGGCCAACTCCTTGTTCCTCGGCGACTACCTCACCAGTGAGGGCCAGGATGCGCGCCGCGATCTGGAAATGATCTCCGATGCCGGCTACGTGATCCTTGGCCAGGAGGACACCGACCCGGCCGAGCTTGCCGCACGCCTGCGCCACCGGGCCGACGAAGCCCCTGCCGCCAGCGAGGCCCCGGGCTGCGGAAGCGCCTGCGGCTCCGGCTGCGGCGCGGGCGCAACCCTGGGCTGCGGTCCGGTGCACGGCGCCGAACCGGTGCTGCGCCGCCGCGGTGCCGGAACCGGCGAAAGCCCCAACGCGTGAGCGCCGCGGCCCACCTCGCGACGCGCGGCCGGGAACTGCTGGCCCGGGACTCCGGGTTGCTCTGGCACCCCTATGCCTCCCTGGACGCCGGGGCCCGCTACGCGGTCACGGGGGCCAACGGCGTGCGGCTCACGCTCGATGACGCTCACGGCACCCACGAGGTCATCGACGGCATGGGCTCCTGGTGGTCGATGGTGCACGGCTACCGCAACCCGGTGCTGGATGCCGCCGCGCACGCGCAGATCGATTCGTTCAGCCACGTGATGTTCGGCGGGTTGACCCACGCCCCGGCCGTGGAACTGGCCGAGCGGCTCGTTGCCATGGCCCCGGGCGACCTGGCCCACGTGTTCCTGGCCGACTCGGGTTCGATCTCCGTGGAGGTCGCGCTCAAGCTCGTGCTGCAATACCAGCATGCCCGCGGGCACCCCGGACGGCAGCGCTTTGCCGCGCTGCGCGGCGGCTACCACGGGGACACCTTCGCCGCGATGGGCGTCTGCGACCCGGTCGACGGCATGCACGCGGCCTTCGCCCGGCCCGGGGCCGAACAGCTCTTCCTGCCCCGGCCCCCGGCCGCCCGGCTGACCGTGGAGGACACCTGGGAATTCGATGCTGCCGAATTTGCAGGCTGGGAAACCGAATCCCGCGCGCTGGCCGCGGCCCATGCCCCGGAACTGGCCGGAATCATTGCCGAGCCGGTCCTGCAGGGCGCCGGGGGCATGTACGTCTACGCCCCCGCGGCGCTGCGCGTGCTGCGCGAGATCGCCGACGAACACGACCTGCTGCTGGTGCTCGATGAGATCGCCACCGGCTTCGGGCGCACCGGCAAGCTGTTTGCCAGCGAATGGGCGGGCGTGGTGCCGGACGTGATGTGCGTGGGCAAGGCGCTGACCGGCGGCTACCTGACCCTGGCCGCGATGCTCTGCACCCCGCAGGTCGCAGGCGCGCTGGGCGGGGCGCACGGCACCGGCACGGCGCTGCTGCACGGGCCCACCTTCATGGGCAACCCGTTGGCCTGCGCGGTGGCCAACGCCTCGCTGGGACTGCTCACCGGATCCGGGGACCCGCACGCCGCCGACGCCCCCTGGCGCGGCCAGGTGGCCGCCCTGGAGACCGGGCTGCTCGAAGCCCTCGCCCCGGCCGCCGCGCTGCCGAACGTGTTGGACGTGCGGGTGCTGGGAGGGGTCGGCGTCATCCAGCTGCACGAGCAGGTGCGCGTCGCGGAGGTGACCGCGGCCGCGGTCCGCCACGGGGCCTGGGTGCGGCCCTTCCGCGATTTGGTCTACGTGATGCCGCCCTACATCAGCAGCGCGGACGAGATCCGGCTGCTGGGCGCAGCCCTGGTCGCGGCGGTGGACCATGTCCACGGATCCTAGCAGCGCCCCGGCCGCCGAAGCGCCCGCGGCGGTTCCGGAGGCGTGGGGGACGTGGCTGGACGGACGGGCACGGGTGCGTGCGGCCCGCGGGCTGCACCGGGTGGAGAGCAGCCGCGGGCAATTGGTGGACCTGGCCTCCAACGACTACCTGGGCCTGGGTGCGCACCCGGCGGTGCGTGCCGCCGCCGGGGAGGCCGCCTCCCGCCACGGGGCCGGTGCCGCCGCCAGCCGCGTGGCCACCGGCACCCTGGCGGTGCACACCGCACTCGAGGAGGCGCTGTGCGACTACACCGGCAGGGCCGCAGCGCTGGTGTTTTCCAGTGGCTACACCGCGAACCTCGGGGTCCTGCAGGCCCTGGGCGGACCTGGCAGCCATTTCATCCTCGACGCCCACGCCCACGCCAGCCTGATCGACGGCGCCCGCCTCTCCGGGGCCAGGGTGGCCACCGCCGCCCACAACGACCTCGACGCCGCCAGGGCGCTGCTCGAGGCAAACCGCGATTCGCCGGCACCGGCCCCGCGCGTGGCGCTGGTGCTCGAATCTCTCTACTCGGTGCTGGGGGACGCCGCCGACCTGGCCGCCGCGGCTGCACTGTGCACCGAGTTCGGGGCGCTGCTTCTCATCGACGAGGCCCACTCGCTGGCCACCACGCACACCGGCTCCGCGCTGCGAGCCGCCGGGCTGGCCGGGGCAGGGCACGTCATCGCCACCGCCACGCTCTCCAAGGCCCTGGGCGCCCAGGGCGGTGTGGTGCTGCTGGGCGGGGAAGCGGCGGGGTTGCTGCGCGAGCACCTGGTGAACACCTCCCGCACCTTCCTCTTCGACACCGCGCTGGCCCCGGCCGCGGCCGGCGCCGCACTGGCCGCCCTGGCACTGGCCGACACTCATCTACTGGGACGGCTGGGGCGCAACGCCGCCCTGGTGCACGACACCCTGGCCGCGGTGCCGCACCTGTCCGGGCGCATCGAGCGGGGTGCCGGCGCGGTGCACTCGATCACCATGGCCGACGCCGCCACCGCGGTGCGCACCGCCGCAGCCCTGCGCGCCCGCGGCATCGCCGTGGCCTGCTTCCGGCCCCCGTCCGTGCCCGACGGGGTGTCCCGACTGCGGATCACCGCCCACGCCAACCACCACCGGCGCGAGCTGCTCGCCGCCCTGCACACCATTGCCGCCACCATCCTGAAGGAAGAATCATGAGTTGTCCCTTTGCCGGGTCCACGGCCGTTGCCCCGACGCCCGTGCCGCTGGCCACGGCACTGCCCGACGCCTACCCCGAGGTGGTCAACAACCGCTACCGCAGCATCGAGGACCCCGCCCTGGTGCGCCGGATCCTGCAACGCCCCGAGGACTTCACCCCGGCCAACGCCCTTGACACCGCCATCGACCTGGAACCGGCGGCCCTGCGCATCCTGGCCGCCGAGCGTTTCTTCCTGCCCCCGGTGCTGGCCAGTGCCGGCGGGGCAGCGCACCTGGCGGTCCGCCGCATCGTGGCACGCTTCTTCAGCCCCGCCAGGGTCGCTGCGCAGGCGGAACCCATCCGGGCACGCGTGGCCGGGATCTGCGCCGGGCTGGCTGCCGACTACCGCAACGGCGCCCGCGTCGACCTGGCCGCGCACCTGGCCGCGGCCATCCCGCCCGAGGTCATGGCCCGGCTCACCGGGATCCCGGTCCCGCCCGCCGCCGACCTCAAGGCCTGGAGCCTTGATTCCCTGGAACTCTTCTGGGGCTGGCCCGATGCCGCCCGGCAGCTGGAACTTGCCGCCAGCGCCGCCGGATTCCACGCCTGGCTGCGCACCTCGGTCGCGCAGGCCGTGGCCCGCGACGACGGAAACCTCTATGCGGCGCTGCACCAGGGCGGGGTGGACCTGGACCGGATCCGCTCGCTGGGCTACTTCCTGACCATTGCCGGGCAGGAGACCACCGCGATGCTGATCTCCACGACGCTGGCCGCCGCGCTGCACGAAGGCCGCTGGGAATCCTGCGCGCAGGAAACCGCAGCCGCGGAGCTGGTCGCCCAGTCGCTGGCGCGAGCCTCCTCGGTGCCGACCTGGCGCCGGGTGGCGCGGGCCGACATCGAGCTGGACGGTGGGCGCTTTGCCGCCGGGGAGCAGCTGGTGCTCCGGCTCTCGGGCGGGGCCCTGATGGAGGGCCGGGACGACGATTCGCTGGCCTTCGGGTACGGGATCCACCGCTGCCTCGGCGCCGCGCTGGCACGGCTGGAAACCGAGGTGGTGCTGCACACCGCGGCCCGCGCGTTGCCGGGGCTCGAACCGGCCGGCGGGGAGCCGGAATGGATGCACCTGCTCTCCTTCCAGTGGCCGCGCACCGTGTTCAGCTCGCGGCCGGGTGCGGGGGTGGCGGCATGATCATCGCCGTCACCGGAACCGACACCGACGTCGGCAAGACCGTGCTCACCGCGGCCCTGGCCGCCGAAGCCCTGGATGCGGGGCATTCGGTGGCCATCTACAAGCCCACTCAAACCGGCGTGGAACCCGGGCAGGACGGCGACGTGCACGCGATCGGGAACTGGCTGGGGAACCCGCCGCAGCTCACCGTGTCCGAGGGCGTGCGGCTGAAAGATCCGATGGCGCCGGTGGATGCCGCGCTGCACTCCGGGGGACCTGCCGCAGCCGCGGCGCTGCCCACCCTGGCCGACCACCTGCGCCGCGCCCGGGCCCTGGCCAAGTGGCACGATGTGCTGCTCATCGAGGGTGCCGGCGGCCTGCTGGTGTCCCTGACCCTGGCCGGGGACACCATCGCGGATATGGCCCGCGGGCTGGGTGCCCGGCTGGTGGTGGCCACCCGCCCGGACCTGGGGACGTTGAACCACACGGCGCTGACCCTGGAAGCCGCCGCGGCGCGCGGCTTTGCCCGCGGCGTGCTGGTGCCGGGAAGCTTCCCGGTCGAGCCCACCGCGCTGCAGCAGCGGAACCGGACGAACTTGCGCGCGCTGGCCGGGCGCCACGGCTGGGCGTGGGCCGAGGGGCCGCCGGCCGGGGCAGTGGCCAACCCGGCGCGCAGACAACGGATCCTGCACGCGGCGGGCCGGAAGCTGGCCCCGGTGCTCGACGAAGCGCCGCTGCAGGTTGCCCCGGACACCACGGACGGACGTACCGGCTTTGTGCCGGAGCCCGCCCACGCGGGATGATGGGAGAGCAGCAGCCAGGCACAAGGTTGTGCCGGCCCGCAGCGCTGAACCTCCATGACCACCTCCACGGATCGGCAACACCCCCCCATGAGCATTGAATCCATCCTGATCGTCGGCGGCGGCCTGGCCGGGTTCACCGTCGCGCAGAACCTGCGGACGCGCGGCTTCACCGGCACCATCGACATCATCGACCCCGCCGGGATCCCGTACGACCGACCGCCGCTGAGCAAGGCCTACCTGCTGGGGGACAAGGACGCCGCCGGCATCGAACTGGCACCGGCCTCCTGGTTCTCCGAACACCGCATCGGACTTCTCCGTGCCACGGTGCACGCGCTGGCGACCGAACCGCTGGGCGTGGAACTTGAGGACGGCAGGAAACTGCACGCCGACACCCTGGTGCTGGCCACCGGCGGCTCCGCGCGCCCGCTGCCGGTGGCCGGCGGGGACCTGGACTCGGTGCTGGTGCTGCGCAGCCGCGCCGATGCAGACACGTTGCGCGGCAAGCTCGCCCCGGGCATCCGGCTGGCCATCGTCGGGGCCGGGCTCATCGGAGCCGAGGTCGCCTCCTCGGCGCTGGCCCTCGGGGCAACGGTCACCCTCATCGATCCCGTCGAGACCCCCCTGGTCCCGGCCGTCGGCCCGGAGCTGGCACACCGGCTGCACGCCATGCACTCCGATGCGGGCATCACCGTCGTCCACGGCACGCCCGCGGGCATCAAGCGGACCGGGGCGGGCCACCGGATCGAGCTGGCCGACGGCCGGGTCATCGAGTGCGACGAGGTGCTCGTGGGCATCGGCATCATCCCCAACACCGCCCTTGCCCGGGCCGCGGGCCTGGCAACCGACAACGGGGTGCTGGTCGATGAGCGCCAGCGCACCTCGAACCCGCGGATCTACGCCGTGGGGGACATGGCCCGCACCCGGTCCGCCGACGGGACGCTGCTGCGGCGCGGGGAGCACTGGGAACATGCCATGAACACCGGGGCCACCGCGGCCGCCGCGATCCTGGGCCAGGAACCGCCGGTGCACGGCGCCTCGTGGTTCTGGTCCGACCGCCACGGCACCCACGTCGAGGGCGTGGGGGACATGAACGCCGAAGGGACCACCATCCTGCGCCTGAAGGAGGGGGAACCGGTGGCCGCCTTCAACGTTGCCGCGGACGGGCGGATGCTCGGGGCCGCGGCGATCGACGGCGGACTGATGATCCGGGCAGCCCGGCGCATCATCGACCGCGGCATCGTCGTCCCGCCCGAAGCGCTCGCCGACCCCGAGGTCCCGCTGAAGAAACTGGCCCGCTGAACCTTGCGCCCGAGGGGCGCCAGCCCTTGCCCGCCCGGGCACGGAAGGGCAAGACTGGGGGCAGCGGCGGCCGGTTGCCCCGGTCCGCCCTCCCCTTCAGAGATAGGCGCAATCGCATGGACACCGAAACCGGCCCCGGCACCCCGGTGGTCGACCTGGGCGACGAGGAACTGCTGGAACCGGGCAGCGCCGTGCTGGTCCCCGCGGAAACCAGCGGGTACCCGGAGGACATAGCGCTCTTCCGCACCGATTCCGGGCGTTACTACGCGCTGGACGACGAGTGCCCGCACGAGGTCGCGTCCCTGTCCGAGGGCTGGCTCGAGGACGGCGAGATCGAATGCCCGCTGCATTCCTCGCGCTTCCGCCTGTGCGACGGGAAGGTGCTGTGCCTGCCGGCCCTCCGCGATGCCCGCACCCACAGGGTCGATCTCCTGGCCGGGCGGGTGCTGCTGCATCCGGGAACGGCCGCGGGCGGAAACTAGGGAAGCGGAGCGAATCCCCGCACGCGTTCCAGCGCCGCAGCGGTCCCGAGCTCGGCCCGGTCCGCCGGGTTGACCCAATAATGCTCCAGGGTGCGCATCAGCTGGTCCGGGTTGGCTGTGAGCTCGTGGACCAGGATCACCAGGTCCTTCGCGCCGACGGTGTCCCCGGCCCGCGGGTGCACCACGATCCAAGCCGGGCCACGCTTGCCCAGTGGCCGGTGGCGGGCCGGATCGGTTGGCTCGATGCCCTCGAGGTCGTTCCAGTAGATTTCCCGGGTGCCGCGCGAGGAGTGCAGCACGATGCGGCTGCGGGTGAGATAGACCCCGGGATCCTGGGATGCGGCGGCAATGCGCGCCATGCGGATCCCGCGGTTCAAGACATAGACGCCGATCCCGAGCAGGAAAATCGTCAGCAGGACGATCAAGACCATCGGGTCGTAGCTGTGGATGACCAACAGCCGTGCGCTCAGCGCCACCGTGGCCACCAGGATCACCACCGCCAGGCCCATCACCGCGGCTGCCCACTGCGGCGAGGTCCGGAACATCGGGAAGCACGTGGCTGCCCGCGGTCCCGTGCTGGTGCCGACCGCCCCGGTCCCGGCCTCCTGGTCCGCGGTGGGGCGGCGATATGCGGCGACGACGCCCATCAGCACGGCCAGGGCACTGGCCAGCAACCCGGTGGAAAGCACCGGCCGTCCGTTCAGCAGCGCGTACACCCCGGTGCCCGCCAGGAAGGCCAGCAACACATAGGACGGCAGCAAATGGTGGGCCAGATTCCAGCCGCTGTGGCGCGGGGCCCACAACATTGGCTCGGATCCGCTTTTGTTCATGCCAGTAGCCTAATCTGCCCCGGCCCGAAAGGATGTGCGGTACGCGCAATACAGGTTTCCGCAAAGGGGCGCCGGGAGCAAAACTCGCCTACGATAAACGCACTATGGAATCGATTCGCAAACGCGTCAAAGTGATCACCTGGCTGCTCATCGGGGCCCTGCTCGTGGGGACCGGAGCAGGCATGCTCTCGGGCATGATCTAGTTGGCGGGCACACCCCACGATCCCACGGCCCTTGCCGGCGGTGGAGAAGCCGGGCTCCCCGAGGCCCTGCGCACGCCGACCGAGGACGTCACCCGCAGCTGGGTGGCCTCGGTCGTGGCGATCAACATCGGCATCAACATCGTCTTCTTCGCCCCCATCAACGTGTTGCTCGGGCTGCAGGCCACGGCCATCGATGCCGGGTCCAAGGAAGCGATCCTGTCGCTGGTCACCGCCTGCGGCGCATCGGTGGCACTGGTGGCCAACCCGCTCTTCGGGGCATTGTCGGACCGCACGGTCTCGAAGATGGGCCGCCGCTCGCCGTGGATCCTCGCCGGGGCCATCCTGGGTGCGGCCGCGCTGCTGGTGCTCTCCGGGGCCACCACCGTCGGGCTGATGCTGCTGGGCTGGTGCGGCCTGCAGGCCGCCGCCAACGCAGCCTATTCCACCGTCACCGCCACCATCCCCGACCGCGTGCCCGAACGCCGGCGCGGCGGCATCGGGGGACTGGCGGCCATGGGCCAAACCGTCGGCATCCTGCTCGGGGCCGTGGTGGGCTTCGTGATTTCGGGGAACATCGCCGTTGGCTACTTCATTTGCGCCGCTGCCCTGGTGGTTGCGGTCGTCCCCTATGTGCTGCGCCCCAACGACCCGCAGCTTCCGCGTGAATTCCGCACCGACTTCAACCTGCTGGACTTCGTCAAGGGCTTTTGGATCAATCCGCTGACACATCGGGACTTCGGCTGGGCCTGGTTGACCCGGTTCATGATGAACACCGGCAACCAGATGACCATCGTCTACCTGCTCTTCTTCCTCACGGACGTGGTCGAGCACCCCGACCCCGCCGGCGGGGTGCTGGTGTTGACCGGCATCTACGCGGTCATGGTCATCATCAGCGCCGTGATCCTGGGGCCCATCAGCGACAGGAGCGGGAAGCGGAAGATCTTCGTGATCGTTTCCTCGATCGTCGTGGCCTGCTCCGCGCTGATCATTGCCGTGTCGCAGAACTTCACCGGCGCCATCATCGGTGCCGGGGTGCTGGGACTCGGTTTCGGCGCGTACCTGGCCGTGGACTTTGCGCTGTTGACCCAGGTGCTGCCCTCGGCCAAGTCCCGGGGCAAGGACATGGGTGTGATCAACGTGGCCAACTCGCTGCCCCAGGTCATCGCCCCGGCGCTCGCGTTCGTTTCGCTGAAGATGCTCGGCGGCTACACGGCCCTGTTCGTCGTGGCAGCCATCATCGGCATCTTCGGTGCCCTGCTGGTGCGCAACATCCGCTCGGTTCCGTAGGAAAAGAGCACTTACCGGGCGGTGTATGGTGGCTCACGAAAGTCAGGTCCCGCGGCCCGGCACCGATAGGCTGGGAACCATGGACTGGTTAAAAGACGCACCCTTCGGCTGGGCGTTTGCCTTTCTGTTCCTGCTTTCCATGGCCCGTGCGAACACCACCTACTGGCTGGGCCGCGGCATCGCCGCCGGGGTGAAGCACACCCGTTTCCAGCATGTGCTCACCGGGCCGATCTACCAGCGGGCCGAACGGTTCATCCAGCGCTGGGGCATCCTTGCCATCCCGCTGTCCTTCATGACCGTGGGCATCCAGACCGCGGTCAACGCCAGCGCGGGTGTCGCCCGGATGCCGGTGCTGCGCTACCTCCCGGCGGTCGTTGTCGGCTGCCTGATCTGGGCCACCATGTATTCCACCGTGGGCATGGCAGTGATCTACGCCTGGCTGGCCCTGGGCTGGCAGTGGATCGTGGCGGGGGCGCTGGTGCTGGCGATTACGACCCTGGCGTGGATCCGCTACCGCCGGCAAGACTCCTGACCAAGGGCTCCCGCAACTGAACTGGGCCCCGGGACCCCGGCAACGAGTGGGTGCACTGTCGTGTTCTTCCTGCGGCGCGTTGAGCGCTTTGGCAAATATTCGTCGGTACGATTCAGGGAACCATTGTTTTAGTGCGAGAGCTGGGTACCGGCATGGCCATCACTCAAAGGAATATTCGCCAGTCCAACCCCGTGGAGCTGGACGACATCGACCGCGGGCTGCTGCGCATGCTCACGGAGAATGCGCGCCGCACCAACAACTCGCTTGCCGAGGAACTGGGCATCGCCCCCTCGACCTGCCTGGCCCGGCTCAACGCGCTGCGCTCGGCGGGGGTCATCCGCCGCTTCACCCTGGAAATCGACCCCGAGGTCCTGGGGCACGCGCTCGAGGCGTTGATCTTCGTGAAGATCCGCCCCGGCGCCCGCCACCTGATGTCCTCCTTTGCCGAAGAAATGCGCGCCAAGCCCGGGGTCACCCAGCTCTTCTTCCTGGGCGGTGCGGACGACTTCCTGATCCACGTGGCGGTGCGCGATTCGAAGGACGTGCGCCAGTTCGTCCTGGACAACCTCTCGGCAAACCCTGCGGTGGCCACCACCCAGACCTCGCTGGTCTTCGAGCACAGCCAGGGCGCGGTGCCCTGGCTGTAGCCCCGTCCTACCAGGACACCTCGCGCGGGCGTCCCTCCTCGTAGCCGGCGGCGGACTGCACCCCGACGATGACGCGCTCGCGGAACTCGGCGATCGAGGCTGCCCCGGCGTAGCTGAAGGACGAGCGGACCCCGGAAACGATCGAATCGATCAGGTCCTCCACGCCCGGACGCTGCGTATCCAGGTACATGCGCGAATGCGAGATCCCCTCCTCGAAGAGCGCTGCCCGGGCACGCTCGAGTGCCGACTGGTGCCGGGTTCGTTGCTGCACCGCGCGCGCCGAAGCCATGCCGAAGCTTTCCTTGTAGAGCCGGCCCTCGCCGTCGGAGGCCAGATCCCCGGCCGATTCGTAGGTCCCGGCGAACCAGGAGCCGATCATCACCGACGCGGCGCCGGCGGCCAGGGCCAGGGCCACGTCGCGCGGGTACTTGACCCCGCCGTCGGCCCACACCTCGACCCCGGCCTCCCGCGCGGCGGTGGCGCATTCCAGGACCGCGGAGAATTGCGGGCGCCCCACCCCGGTCATCATCCGGGTGGTGCACATGGCCCCGGGTCCCACCCCGACCTTCAGGATGTCGGCGCCGGCCGCGGCCAGGTCGCGGGTTCCGGCGGCCGTGACCACGTTTCCAGCGGCAATCTGGATCCGGCGTCCGGTGCGCCGGGCAAAGTCGTCGCGGGCGGCGACCGCCAGCGGCAGGGCCTCGATCATCTTTTCCTGGTGCCCGTGGGCGGTGTCCAGCACGATCACATCCACGCCGGCCTCGAGCAGTTCGGCGGTCTTGAAACCGACGTCTCCGTTGATGCCCACGGCCGCACCGACCATGAGCCGGCCGTCCGGGTCGACCGCCGGGGTGTAGAGCCCGGAGCGCAGCACCCCCTTGCGCGTCAGCACGCCGGCGAGGTGCTCGCCATCGAGCACCGGGACCATGCCCAGGTGGCGGGTGGCCAGGGTGTCGAACACCGAGTCCAGGTCCGCATCCTTGGCCACCGTGACGATGTCCGGGGTCATGACCTTGTTGATCGGGGTGAAGCGGTCGACCTCGAAGCAGTCCTTTTCCGCCACGATGCCCACCGGTCGGTGCCCGTCGAGCACGACCGCCGCACCATGGGAGCGCTTGCCCAACAGGGCCAGCGCGGTGGAGACCGAGTCGTTGACATCCACGGTGATGGGCGTTTCAAAGACGGTGTGTGCTGCCTTGACCTTCGTGACCATGTCGGTGAGGGCGGCCAGGGAAATATCCTGGGGCAGGATCGTGACCCCGCCGCGGCGGGCGACGGTTTCGGCCATGCGCTTGCCGGCGACGGCCGTCATATTGGAGACCACCAGCGGAATGGAGGTGCCCACGCGATCCGGGGTGGCAAGGTCCACCCCGGAGCGGGACACCACCGCCGATCGCGAGGGAACCATGAAGGTGTCGCTGTAGGTCAGGTCGTGGGCAGGGAGCACATCGTTGAGAAATTTCACGCCTTCAGGCTACAGCCGCACGCACGTCCCGCGCGTGAGGTGCATCACCGTAGGCGGGGTGCGCGATCGGGATTCGGGCATATTCGGCGCACTGAATCGTGCCCCGCAATCGTGTATCCGAGGGTAGCGACCCTCCCGATTGGGACCCGTAAGCAGCACTAATTTCCGGGCACGGTTTGGGGTTACCGTGGTACCCGGAGCGGTTCGAAATCCGCGAGACCGCCGGTTCGAGGAGTGCATCATGACAGTCACCGTGCCCGTTACCGAATGTTCCGTGTCCAATTGCTCGTTCAACGACCACACCCATTGCGGGGCATCGGGCATCACCATCGGCGGAAATGCCGACCACGCACAATGCGCGACGTTCATCGACACCGGCGTGCACGGCGGCCTGCCCAAGATCCTGGCCTCGGTGGGTGCCTGCCAGCGCATGGAATGCACCCACAATGACCACCTGATGTGTGCGGCGGAATCGGTGCGCGTGGGGCCCGGCGCGGACAATGCGGACTGTCTCACGTACGAGCACGGCGCCTGAGTCGCGACTGTTTGGGCCCTTCCCTGCGCCGGCGAACCGCGGCGCGGGGAAGGGCCTTGTCGTGTCCGGGTTCGGGTGCAATCCGCGGGTTTCCTTCGGCGTCGGGGGAGGGGGTGCCCGGGATGAATTGTTGAACAACCTATTGCCATGATTGTTCAACAACCTGTAATGTACCTTTCATCGCTCCCCACTTGTGACAGCTGTCACCCGCACCCCCGACGGATGGAATCATGGCCACTCCAAGCACGAAACCGAAGCTCAGTACTTCTGCCAGGCGCACAGCAATGCTTGGCGCCATGTTCCTCATGGCCACCAGCGCCATCGGGCCCGGCTTCATCACCCAGACCACCGAATTCACGGTCCAGATCGGCGCCTCCTTCGCCTTCGCGATCGTCGTTTCCATCCTGGTGGACATCGCCGTCCAGCTGAACGTGTGGCGCATCATCGGCGTCTCGGGTCTCCGCGCCCAGGAACTTGGCAACAAGGTGCTCCCCGGCATCGGATGGGTCCTGGCCGCGCTGGTCTTCATCGGCGGCATGGTCTTCAACATCGGCAACATCGCCGGCACCGGCCTGGGCATGAATGCCATGATGGGGCTCGACCCCAAGATCGGCGGCATCCTTTCCGCCGTCGTGGCGATCCTGATCTTCCTCTCCAAGCGCGCCGGCATGGCCCTGGACAAGATCGTGGTGATGCTCGGCGCGATCATGATCCTGTTGATGCTGTACGTGGCCATCGTCGCCGCACCCCCGGTGGGCGAGGCGCTGAAGAACGCGGTCCTGCCGGAGAACATCAGCTTCCTGATCATCACCACGCTGATCGGCGGCACCGTCGGCGGCTACATCACCTACGCCGGCGCCCACCGCATGCTCGACTCGGGCGCGGCCGGTGTCGAGAACGTCAAGGACATCACCCGCACCTCCATCCTGAGCATCATCGTCACCGGCATCATGCGCGTGCTGCTGTTCCTGGCCATCCTCGGCGTTGTCGCCGGGGGAGTCGTGCTGACCAGCGACAACAAGGCCGCCGAGGCCTTCGGCCACGCTGCGGGAGATATCGGGATGCGCTCCTTCGGCGTGATCCTCTGGGCCGCCGCCCTGACATCCGTCATCGGTGCCGCCTACACCTCGGTTTCCTTCGTCACCAAGTCCACCACCCCCGAGCGCACCCGCAATCTGATCACCGTCGCGTTCATCGCGGTGTGTGCGGTCATCTACCTCTTCCTGGGCCAGGCCCCGCAGACGCTGCTGATCTTCGCCGGCGCCTTCAACGGACTGATCCTGCCGGTCGGCTTCGCGGTCCTGCTCTGGGCCGCCTGGCGCCGCCGCGACCTGCTGCAGGGCTACGTCTACCCCAAGTGGCTGCTGATTATCGGCGTCGCCACCTGGCTGCTGACCCTCTTCCTCGGCTGGAACTCCCTGGCGGGCCTCTCCAAGCTCTGGGTCTAGCCCCGAAGCCCGAACGCCCACCAACATCCCCGCAAGCTGAAACACCCTGTCGAAAGGACGCCAGCCACCATGACACCCGCCAATTCGCCAACACCCGGAGCCGGGGAACGCGCAGACCTGTCCCCGGCCCAGGCACGTGAACTGTTCCGCAACGGATTGGCCGTGCCGACCGCCGGTTTCTCCCTCGGCTACGCCCAGGCGAACCTGATCATCGTGCCCAGGGACCAGGCCTTCGACGTGTTGCTCTTCGCCCAGCGCAACCCCAAGTCCTGCCCGATCCTGGGCGTGCTGGACGCGGGGGAGACCAGCGGGGAACTGCTGGCCGGCGGGGACATCCGCACCGACGTGCCGAAGTACGTCGTCTACGAAAACGGCGTGAAGGTCGCAGAGCCAACCGACCTGTCCGGGTACTGGCGCGATGACCTGGTCACCTTCATCGTGGGCTGCTCGTTCACCTTCGAGACCGCATTGATGGAGGGCGGGATCAGGATCGCGCACATCGACCAGGGAGTGAACGTTCCGATGTTCAAGTCGAACATCCGCAGCGCCTCGGCCGGGTCGATGTCCGGGCCCATGGTGGTATCCATGCGCCCGATCCCCGCCTCCCAGGTGTCCGACGCGGTGCGCATCACCTCCCGCTACCCCGCGGTGCACGGGGCCCCGGTGCACATCGGCAACCCGGAGGAACTGGGCATCACGGACCTGTCCAAGCCGGACTTCGGGGATCCGGTCCAGATCCCGGCCGGGCACATCCCGGTGTTCTGGGCCTGCGGGGTCACCCCGCAGGCGGCCGTCATGGAGTCCAAGCCCGCGCTGGCCATCGGACATGCGCCCGGGCACATGCTCATCACCGACGCCCGCGACAGCAACTACCTGGTGCCGTAGCAAGCAAGCGGCGCAAATACACACCCCGAGCAAAGCCATGCCCGCCCTGTTCAACAGGGCGGGCATGGCCTTGCTCGGGGTTCTTGGCCTGAATCTAGCGTGATTCCAGCCAGGCGTTCACTTCGCCGAAAAGCAGTGCCTTGGCCGGGGCGTCGAGGAAGGACGCCTCGATCGAGTTCCTGGCCAGCACCGCCTGCTCCCCGCGGCTCAGGTCGAACTGCGCGATGACCGCGTCGAAGTTCGCGTCCAGGTAGCCGCCGAAGTAGGAGGGGTCATCCGAGTGGATGGATACCTTCAGGCCAAGGTCCAGCATCCGCCGCAGCGGATGCTCGGCCATGGTGTCCACTGCCCGCAACCGGACATTCGAGAGCGGGCACACGGTCAGCGGCATCTGCTCGGCCACCAGCCGCTGTACCAGGGCCGGGTCCTCGAGGCAGCGGATTCCGTGGTCGATGCGTTCGACCTGCAGCAGGTCGAGGGCCTGGACGATGTACTCGGCCGGGCCCTCCTCGCCGGCATGGGCCACAACGTGCAACCCGTTTTCCCGGGCGTAGGCGAAGACCTCCCGGAACAGCACCGGCGGGTAGCCGAGCTCCGAGGAATCCAGCCCGATGCCGTCGACGGCGTGCTTCTCCCGCACCAGGGTGCGCAGGATCTCCATCGCGGATTCGGCGGGGGCATGGCGCCAGAAGCAGGCGATGAGCTTGTGCGTGATGCCCCAGCGGGACAACCCCGTCTCGAGGCCCGCACGGATCCCGGAGATCACCTCGGCAAGCGTCAGGCCGCGTTCGAGGTGGGCCTGGGGGTCGAAGAACAACTCAACATGCCGCACGCCCGATTCGTGGGCCCGGCGCAGGTATGCGGTGGTGATCTGTTGGAAGTCCGCAGCGGTGCGCAGCACCGCCAAGTTCGCGTAGAACAGGTCGAGGAAGGACTGGAGGTTGCTGAAGTCGTACTGCGCGCGCAGCTCCTCCAGCGAAGGCCACGGCAAGTCAACGTTGTTCTGCCCGGCCAGGTGCAGGATGGTCTCGGGCTCCAGGGTCCCTTCCAGATGTATGTGCAGTTCGGCAACGGGCAATTTCACGGGAGAGCCACCAGCGACGCAGCGGCCAGCGCCAGGGTGCCGCGCACGATCTCCCCGATGGCATCCTCGGTGGCCGCCAGCACCACGCGGCAGTGCGCTCCGTCGGGCTTGGGGTGGCCCTTGTAGACTCCGCGCATGTCGCAGATGCTCTGCCCGCGGCCCGGCCCGTCGGTGGCGTCAACGACCACGCGCGCGTACGGCGCGGAGGTCGGCCGCACCTTCCCGATCGCGATGGCCGCGGCCAGCGGGTCGTGCATGACCGAGCAGCGCCTGCCGAAGACGCCCTGGTAGAAATCGAAGTAGTAGCCGAGCATCGCCGCGACCGCCTGCACTGCCGGTGACTCGCTGGCAGCCAGGGTCTGGAGGTCGTGTTCCTCCAGCACGTGGTTCATGGTCACATCCAGCGGCACCAGCACGATCTCCCAGCCGGCGGCAAAGACCTCCGCGGCGGCCTCGGGGTCGTTGTGGATGTTGGCCTCGGAGACGGCGGTGATGTTGCCCGGGGCCAGGGCCGCGCCACCCATGATGGTCAGTTCCTTCACCAACGAGGGAAGCCCGGGGTCCAAGCGCAGCGCCGAAGCGATGTTGGTCAGCGGGCCGATGGCGATGACGCGCAATTCCCCGGCGTGCGCCCGGGCCAGCCGCACCAGCATCTCGGGCGCGGACTCGGGGGCAAGTTCCAGGCCCGCGTCGGGAAGCTGGACCTCGCCGATGCCGTTGTTCCCGTGCACATGGGGTGCCCCTCCGCCGTACGGGCGGGCCTGCGCGTCGTGGTGGCCCAGCGCGACCGGGATTCCCGCGTGGCCGGCCAGCGCCAGCAGGTTCTGCGTGTTGAGCGCCCCCTGGGCCGCGCTGGTGTTCCCGGAGACCGAGCCGATGCCCACGAGGTTGGCCCCGGCCCCCAGAAGGTAGGCCAGCGCCAGGGCGTCATCGATCCCGGTGTCGCAATCCAGGAAGAACGGTCGCGTGTCGATGCTGCTGTCCATAGGTGTTGCCCCTGCTGTTGGTCGGTGGGTTGGCCACGCGCAAGGCTCCCTCGGCCGGGGCGCGTGGTGCGCAGTTGCCCGGGGGAGCCTTCGCGGAATCAGGTATCAAGACTACCGGGCGCCCGGGCTTCGGCCAGCCGCGGGTGGTGGCCGGCGGCGTCCGGGTGTCCTTCGGCTGCCCGTGGAAGAATTCGGGGTCCAGGGGCCCGGCCCTCCCGCGCAGCCGGCAGCGATCCCGAGCCGGCAGGCCGTGGTTTTCGCGGTGAACGAGGGGACCTGGAGCGGGCCGGACATCGCGAGGCCCACCGGGGCGGCGATGCACCGAGTCATCAACCCCGTTGCCGGGGCGCAACCGTGAAACACTGGCCAGCAAGCACGTATGCCACCGCCCGTTGAAGGATCGCGATCACAGCCATGTCCCGCCCAGCCAAGCCCTGGTTCCCCGCAGCCCTGAGCCTGATGATGGTCGGCTGGGGTGCCAACCAGTTCGTCTCCCTGCTGGTCTACTACCGGCAGGAGCACGGCTTCTCCGAGATCATGGTCACCTCGATGCTGGGTGTCTACGTGCTGGGGCTGGTGCCGGCACTGCTGCTTGGCGGCAGGTACTCGGACCGGACCGGGCGCAAGCACATCACCCTCTTTGCCGTGGCCCTGTCCATGACGGCCAACGTGGCGATGATGGGCTCGGTTCTCGGGGCCCTTCCGCTCTTTGCCGGGCGCCTCATGGCGGGCGTCGCCACGGGGCTGGTGATGGCCGCGGCCACCAGCTGGGTCAAGGAACTCTCCCAGGCGCCGTGGGACCTGCACTCGGTGGCAGGATCGGGAGCCCGGCGCGCGTCCCTGCTGACCAGCGCCGGGTTCTGGTTCGGCCCGGTGGTCGGTGGGTTGCTGGCCAACAACGCCCCCGCCCCGGCGTTCCTCCCGTACGCGGTGCACATTGCCCTATGCGTTCCGGTGCTTTTCGTGGTGGCCAGGCTGCCCGAGACGCGCATCGCCGGAGAACCCGTCGGCGGAACCGAGGAGGCGCAGGCCGCCAACCCGCGGGCCCGCAAGCGGTTCAGGCTGGTGGTCGCGCCGGCGGCGCCATGGGTCTTTGCCTCCGGCACCACCGGTTTCGCCGTCGTCCCCGCCATTGTTCCGGGGCTGGGGGAGGGACGGCTGGCCTACGCCACGGCGGCGGTGGCCATCACGCTGGGCTGCAGCGTGCTGATCCAGCCGCTGGCCCGCCGGCTGGACACCGTGGTTTCGGCCCGTTCGCTGCTCACCGGCGCCTTGGTCGTGCTGCTGGGTCTGGCGGCCTTGCTGGCCGCGATCCTGGTGCCGAGCCCCGCGCTGGGGCTGGTGGCCTCCGCGGTGCTGGGCTGCGGCAACGGGCTGCTGATGGTCGGCGGGCTGCTGGAGATCCAGCGGCTGGCCGCGGCCCACGAGCTGGGCAAGCTCACCGGGTTCTTCTACACGCTGGCCTACGTGGGATTCCTGGCCCCGACAGCCGTGGCCGTGGCCGCGCAATGGATCGACGGCGCCTGGATCATTCTCGCCATGATGGCCCTGGCCCTGGTGTCGCTGGCCTTTATCGGAACGAACTCGCGCAAGTTCCTGCCGCACGCCCTGGAACGGGTCGAACCCCTGCCGGTCGAGCACGGGCGCGAACAAAAGACCCGCTGATCCAGGCCATACCCGGTCGCCGGGCGGTCACTTGGCGACCCGGAACCCGACGCGGGGCATGGCCCAGGATGCGCGAGCCTGGGCACTGCCTTCGATCCCGGTGCCGGCGCTGCCCAACCGGTTGTTGCGGCCGGTGTCGCCGCAAGAATCCAATCGATCCGGCATGCCCGCAATGCCGTAGGCACCCGGCGTGGTTCCAGCGGGGACGCGAAGGCCAATGGCGAACGAACCGGCATCCGACATGGGCGCGAGCCTGGTGGGCAGGACTTGCTGCCGAGCGTCGACGAGTTCAACGCGCACCAGGGCATCCTCGCCGTGGCCCGGGTTGCACAAGGCATCGGGTGCCGATATCCCCAAGGTTTCGCCCGGGGCAACGACCGGGGAATCGCGGGTGCAGGCCGGCGGCATGCACGAAGTGGACGTGTTGATGGGCGCGGTGCACCCGGCGACCGCCGGCAACATGCCGGTTCCGATGACAGCGGGAGGCAACAAATGGGTGCAAAGCGCCGATCGCGGAGCCGAAACACCGGTCCCTCCCATGGACCCCCGGTGGCCACGTCCGGCGCGCGAACCGACAGCCCGGCCGCGCCGGAACGCCGCCTCATCGTTGTGCCCGGCCAGGCCACGTCCGGGATCCGTGCGGCTTCGCCACGCGCAGTTGCATCCACAGCGCCAGTTGCTCGTCGCCGGTCGAGAAGTCCAGCCCGAATAGCTCGGTGGCGCGCTTGATCCGGTAGCGCAGCGTGTTGGGGTGCACGTTCAGCGCGCGGGCGGCGGCGGCCACGTCTCCGGTCGCGGCAAAATAGGCGGACAGGCTCGCACGGTATTCGGTACCCGAGGCGGCGTCGTGTTCCAGCAGCTCCAGCACCCCCGGATGCACCAGTCGGGGCCGCGACTCCATGATGCGCGCGAGCTGGTCCAGCAGCAGGGCAGCATTCACGTCCCTGGAGCCGACCACACGTCCGACAGCACCGCGTGGACCGGGGATCTCCAACACCTGCACCACCTCCTCGAGTTCCTTGCGCAATTCAGGCAGGCCCGGGGTGCCCGGTTCCACGGAGCCCACGGCGACGTCCACCTGGAAACCCAAACGGGCCGCAAGCGCGGTGGATGCCCCGACGGCCAGGCGCATGGCCGCCTGCGCAGTGCCGATGGCCGGAACCAGGACATAGACCATGCGCCCGGATTCCACCGAGGAGACATTGGGGTGGAAGATCGAGCAGTACTGCTCGGCGGCAACGGCCAGCTGGCGGGTCAGCGGCAACGCGTGGCCGGGACGTTGGCCCGCGGGGTCCGGGGCGAAGGTGAAACCGAGAAGCACCGGGGCAACCCCGTCCATGAGCCCGAAACGTGCCGAGGTCCCCGGATCGGAACCGTGGCCCTCGAGCGCCGAGCGCAACCATTCGGTGCGCACCTGGCGTTCCAGGTCCACCGCGTTCTGCGAGCGCAGGATGTGGATGGCTGCCAGCCGGGCGACTTCCAGGACTGCCGCCTCGCCGTCCGGTCCCAGCGGCGCCTTGTCCTCGATCACCCAGATCGAACCGAGCATCTGCCGGCCCGCGCGCACCGGCGCCGCGCAGCGGGGCAATTCGCCGTCGAGCGGATCGTAGGGGAAATGGACCACCGAATCGGTGAGCATCACGGCCCGGTACTGGGCGGCGTTCTTCTCCATTTCCGGGACCTGCCGGGCCAGGATGCCGCTGCGGCGCAACGGATCGACGGCGTGCCGCTCGAGGTTCGAGTAGGCCAGGATGTTTTGGTCCAGGTCCTCGATGGCCACCGCGCCGTCGGTGGCCGTGGCCAGGGCGTTGGCCAATACGAACAGGTCCTCGCCGTGGGCGCCGGCGCCCCTGCCGCCTGCGGGACGGCCCCGGGTCACCGCCGTGATGAGGTTGTCCAGGTGCAGCCAGGGGACCTGGTCATCCACGACCAGGACGGGCAAGCCGGCGCCTGCCAGTTGCGCTGCATCGGGTTCCCGCCCATGGCCCTTGAGCACGACCGCGCCGAATCCGTTCTCGGCCGCCCGCCCGATGAGGTCGGCCAGGTCGGGGTTGGCCGGAGAGACTCCCACCAGCAGCAGGATGCCCCCGGGAGTTTCGGGCAGCGGATCCAGCTGGTCGTGGATGACCGGGACGGAGATCGAGGCGTCAAGGCCCTGGACGCCGGTGAGGGGTGTCAGCAGCGGGGCTCCCAGGCTTTCCAGGAGCCCGGCCAAGGTCAGTGGTGCTCCGGAGCTGTTCAACGGGATCCATTCCTTTCGTCCCGCATGCGTCTTTAGCGGATCGGACAAATATGCAAGCCGAAGCCTGGATTCAACTACGAACTTTTTCGATGACGCCAATCTTACAGTTGACGCAGATCACATTCGTTCCCGGGGCTTGCCGAGGCAAGGACCGGTCGAAAACACCAGAAAGCACGGCACACCACCATGACAGTGACCCAGCAGCTGCAGCACCCGGACATCAACTTGTTGATGGACATCCTCCCGGAAGAATCAACGGTCTCCGACACCGGGGAACTGTCCATTGGCGGGGTATCGGTCAGCGAACTGGCCCGCCAGTACGGAACCCCGGCCTACATCATGGACGAGACCGGGCTGCGCCGGCAGATCCGCCGCTTCGTCCAGGGCCTGGGCTCCCGGCGCCCGAACTCCGAGGTGCTTTTCGCCTCCAAGTCCCTGCCGTGCGTTGCCATGTACGCCATCGCCCAGGCCGAAGGCCTCAGCGTCGACGTGGCCGGCGGCGGGGAACTCATGATGGCGCTGACCGCCGGGGTCTGCCCCTCGAACATCTACCTGCACGGCAACGCCAAGTCCGATGCGGAAATCCAGATGGCGCTGGCTGCGGGAATCCGGGCGATCATCGTGGACAACTTCGACGACCTGGACCGCCTCGAGGCCATGGCCACCAAGGAACAGCGTGTCCTGCTTCGCATGATCCCGGGCATCACCCCGGCCACCCACGCCTCGCAGGTCACCGGCGGCAACGACTCGAAGTTCGGGCTTCCCCCCGCGGACATCACCCGCGCCATCGCACGCATCGCCAAGCACCCGCTGCTGCACTTCGAGGGCATCCACGTCCACATCGGCTCCCAGGTGCTGGAAACCGAGCCGTTCGCGCAGGCCGTGAAATCCGTTGCCGAGTTCGGCACCTTCGACACCTACGACGTGGGTGGGGGGTTGGGCGTGAAATACACCTACGACGAGATCGCCCCGAGCGTCGAGGCCTACCTGGACACCCTGGCCGAGGCCGCCGACCGGCTGCTCCCGGCCGAAGCGAAGCTCATCATCGAGCCGGGCCGCTCGCTCGTGGCCCGCGCCGGCATCACGCTGTACTCGGTCAACACGGTCAAGACCACTGGCAAGACCTTCGTCGCCATCGATGGCGGCATGGCGGACAACATCGACATCGCCCTGACCGGACAGCGCTACGAGGCCCTGATGGCCACCAAGATCGGGGCCGAACCCACCGTCATCGCCGACGTGGTGGGGCGGCAATGCGAATCGGGCGACCTCATGTCCGCGGGCGCGCTGCTGGCCGACCCGCAGGTCGGGGACCTGGTGGCCATGCCGGCCACCGGTGCCTACGCCTACACCCTGGCCAACAACTACAACGGGGCGTGCAAGCCGCCGGTGATCTTCTGCGCCGACGGGTCCTCCACGCTCGCTGTCGCCCGGGAAACCTACGAGGACCTGCTGCGCACCCAACAGCCTGCCCTGCTGCGCCGCTGGTAACCAGGCCGCACCCCCCTGCATTCCCGATTGCCTCCCACTCCCAAAGGAAACCGCACCGCCATGAACACCACATCGCACCAGAACCGTCCCGGGCTGATCACCCTTTCGGCCGCCACCCTGGCCATTGGACTGGCCCTGACCGGCTGCTCCGTCGATGAGCCGGTCACCGCGGGAACCCCGGCACCCCAGGTGGGCGTCGAGGTCGACGCCGCCGCCGCGGCTGCCCTGCCGGCAAGGTACAAGGACGCAGGGGCCATCAACGTGGCCGCCGACATCCCCAACCCGCCCATGGAAATGCTGGATGAGAACAACAACCCCACCGGCCTTGACTACGACCTCTCCCAGGCCATGGGCGGGAAGCTGGGGGTGAAGTTCAATTTCCAGCAGCAGGCCTTCGACTCCTCGATCCCGTCGCTGCAGGCGGGAAAGAACGACATCATCTTCGCCGGGATGAACGACACCGCCGAACGCCAGAAGGTGTTGAACTTCGTGGACTACTTCCATGCCGGGTTCAAGATCCTGGTCAACGCGGGGAACCCCGAGGGGATCGGATCCATCATCGATTTGTGCGGCAAGCCGGTTGCCGTCCAGAAGGCGACGGTGCAGGGCGAGTACCTGGCCGCTTTCGCCGCCAAGTGCCAGGAGGCCGGCAAGTCCCCGATCGAGCTGGTGCAACTGCCCAGCGAGCTTGATGCCCAAACCGCGGTGCGCTCGGGCAAGGCCGTTGCCGACGTCGTGGACGCCTCGGTGGCCACCTATGCCGCGGCCACAGCGGGAGACGGCAAGCTCTTCGAACTGGTCAAGGACCCCGGGTTCCCCAACGGCTACAATCCGGTCTACACCGGCATCGGCCTGCTGAAGGAAAACAAGGACCTCACCGAGGCGCTGCGCCTGGCGCTGCAGTCGCTCGTCGAGGATGGCACCTACACCCAGCTCATGGAGAAGTACGACCTGTCCGACTTCGCCGTGACCGAGGCCGGTGTGAACAATGGCGGGAAGTAGCACCGTGCACCGGCAACCCGCACCGCCGGCCCCCGTGGCGGTGGAACCCGGTGCCCACGACATCGTGGCCGTCCCGCTGCGCCACCCAGGTCGCTGGGTGCTGGCATCCCTGATCCTGCTGGCCCTGCTCGGGGTTGGAACCTCGCTGTGGCAGAACCCCAACATCGACCACCCCACGATCGCCAGGTACCTCTTCAGCGACCGGATCGTGGCCGGCGCGGTGCTCACCGTGGCGCTGACAATCATCACCATGGTGCTGTCCACGATCCTGGGGATCGTGCTGGCGCTGATGCGGCTCTCCGAAAATCCGGTGCTGAACTCCGTCGCCTGGCTGTACATCTGGATCTTCCGCGGCACCCCGCTGCTGGTGCAGATCGTGTTCTGGGGCTACCTGGGCCTGCTCTACAAGCAGCTGTCACTGGGGGTTCCGTTCACCGACTTCACGGTCTTCACCGTCGACACCAACGCGCTGATCCCGGCCTTCGTGGCCGGCGTGATCGCCCTGACCACCAATCAGGGGGCCTACACCGCGGAGATCGTGCGCGCCGGCATGCTCTCGGTCGACCAAGGGCAGAAGGAGGCCTGCTATTCGCTGGGCATGACCCCGCTGTTCACCTTGTTCAAGGTGGAGCTGCCGCAGGCCATGCGCGTCATCATCCCGCCCATGGGCAACGAGACGATTTCCATGCTCAAGGACACCGCGCTGCTCTCACTGATCGCCGTGGCCGAGCTCTACACGGTGGCCGCCCGCATCTCCTCGCAGAACCTTCACCAGGTCGAGCTGCTGATCGTGGTGAGCATCTGGTACCTGGCGCTGACCTCCATCCTGTCGGTGCCGCAGTACCACCTCGAACGCCACTACGGCCGGGGGTCCCGCACCCTGGGACCCACACCCATCGGCCGGGCCGTGGCCCTTGTCCATCGCGTACGTCGCAGCCAGGAAGGCAACAGAAAATGAACTCGATCCTTGAATCCCCGTCCCCGGTCCGCACCGACGAGCACCGCCTGCCGCTGGTCCAGGCCCGGGGGGTGCGCAAGAGCTACGGCCAGCTCCAGGTGCTCAAGGGCATCGACGTGCAGGTCGATGCCGGGCAGGTCATGTGCCTGCTCGGGCCCTCGGGGTCGGGCAAATCCACCTTCCTGCGCTGCATCAACCACCTTGAACGCATCGACGGCGGGAGGATCAACTTCGACGGCGAACTCATCGGCTACGCCCAGCGCAATGGCAAGCTCCACGAGATGAAGCCGCGCGAGGTCGCACGGCAACGCCGGGGCATCGGGATGGTGTTCCAGCGCTTCAACCTCTTCCCGCACCTCACCGCGCTGGAAAACATCATCGCCGCACCCATCGGCATCAAGAGGATCCCCAAGGCGCAAGCCATTGCCCAGGCCCACGAGCTGCTGGAACAGGTCGGGCTGGGAGACAAGGCCGCCCTGCACCCGGCCAAGCTCTCCGGCGGCCAACAGCAACGCGTGGCCATTGCCCGGGCGCTGGCCATGGAACCGAAGCTGATGCTCTTTGACGAGCCGACCAGCGCACTGGACCCGGAACTGGTGGGAGATGTGCTGGACGTGATGCAGAAGCTCGCCGCCAGCGGCATGACCATGATCGTGGTGACCCACGAGATCGGGTTCGCGCGCAACGTGGCCGACGAGGTGGTGTTCATGGACGGCGGCGTCGTGGTGGAATCCGGTTCACCGGCCGCGGTGCTGGGCAACCCCAGCCACGAACGAACCCGCGCTTTCCTGGAAAACGTGATCTAGCGGCGGTGCTCCGGGATATGGGTGCCGGTCATGCGGCCGCGTCCACCTGCGGGTGTCCAGCGGCCGCCCGGTTTCGCCTGTTAGTGTTCGAAGGGTCGATCCAAATGCTGGGAGTTTATGTTGCAGAAGAAGTGGGTTCTTTCCATGGCCCTTGTCGCCTCGTTGTCGTTCATGACCGGGTGCAGTGCCACGGCGGAACCGGAAGCGGCCCCCGCCTCCAGCAGCGCGGCCGTCGAGGCTGCACCGTCCGATGCCGCAAGCCCGACCCCGGACCTCGCCGGGGTCCCCGAGATCATCGCCACCGTCAACGGCGAGGAAATCACCAAGGCCGACTTCACCCGGATCTATGAGGGCCAGTTCGCCCAGGTCCTGCAGCAGGCGCAGCTCTCAGGCGAGGAACTCGACCAAGGCCAACTGCGCAAGCAGACGGCGGAGGGCCTGGTGAACACCGAATTGCTGATCCAGCAGGCGGCGAAGAAGAAGGTCTTTGCCACCTCCAAGGACCTGGACGCGGCACTGGGGGACGTTGCCAAGTCCAACGACATGGATACCAAGGAATTCCTGGCGGCCATGGACGCCCAGGGACTGAACCAGGACGCCGTACGCGCGCAACTGAAGACCCAGCTCGAGGTCGAGCGGTTGATCGCCAAGGAGGTGGGCGACTTCCGGCCCTCCGAAAAGGAAACCAAGGCCGCATACCAGGTGGTGCTCGACCAGTTCAAGAAGCAGGCGACCACCGACAAGGACGCGCCAAAGGCGCCAAGCTACAAGACAATGAAGTCCGAGCTCGAACAGCAGCTCAAGCTCCAGAAAGAGGCCGCAGCGGTCAAGGACTACGTCGCGGTGCTGCGCAAGGACGCCAAGATCACCATGGGCATGTAACGTGGCGGTGTCGCGCGTGGGAGCCTAGTGTTCCTCGTCGGCCGCGATGTGGGCCAGCAGCTCGGCCTCGGCGCGATCCAGGTACCCGCGCATTTCCTCCGAGGCCTGCTCGCGCTTGCCGGACTGCAGCAGGTCCACCAGCGTGGCGTTCAATTCCACGTAGTGCGAGTGGAAGTCGGGGGCGTCCCCCATGGCATGGAAGACCAGGCGCATCCGCGCCAGCACCTTGGTCATCAGTTCCTGCAGGTGCACGCTGCCGGTGGCCCGGACCAGTTCCTCGTGGAAGCACTGGTTGGCATCGGCCATCTTGGCGATGTCCCCGGCCTTCAGCGCGGCGCGCGCGTCAACGATGATGGATTCAAGGGCCGCGACGTCCAGGTCGGGTCCCCACAGCACCGCGGCGGGCTCGATCATCCGGCGCACCGCATAGATCTCCCGCACTCCCTCGGGCCCGGGGGAGGAAACAAAAACGCCGCGGTTGGGGATGCGGGTGATGACCAGCTCGTGGTCAAGCACGGCGAAGGCCTCGCGCAGCGTGTTGCGCGAGACCCCCATGGCGGCCGAGAGCGCCTGCTCGGAAAGCTTGGTGCCGGGCAGCAGCTGGCCCTCGGCGATCCGCGAACGCAACACCGCGGCAACCCACGCACCGGTGTGCGCGTGGGTTGACCCCTCGGCCAGGGGCAGGGACGATAACAAGGCGTTCACTGGCATCCTTTCAATCTAATCGAACCTGTCCGCGGAAACCGCAAGCGTTAAGCGATGCTCCCGAGTGCTTCGCCGCGGGCGATCGCGGTCCCCGGTTCCTGGGTTCCGCGGCCGAAGGTGCCGGCACGGTGGGCGGTGATGTTTGATTCCATCTTCATGGCCTCAAGCACGGCAACGGTGTCGCCCTCGGCCACTGCGGCGCCATCCTCGGCGACCCACTTGACCAGGTTTCCGTTCATCGGGGCGGCCAGTGTCGATTCGTCGGCCGCGGACGCGATGTTCTGGGCTGCCGCGTCGAAGGCCGCACCGGTGCCGCCGTGGCGGATCGAGTCCACGAGCGAGGCCGGAAGGCCGATGTTCATGGCCTTGCCGTCCACCTCGATGGTGAGGGTCTCGCGCGCCGAGCCCGGCTCGGCCGCGGCGATCTCGGGGCTGGAGGCCAGCTCGGCCGCGAACTCGGACTCGATCCAGGTGGTGTAGACCCCGTAGCGCTTGTTGTTGGCGAAGTCGGCGTTGCGCACCACCGCACGGTGGAAGGGCAGCACCGAGGGAACCCCGGCGATGACCATCTCATCCAGGGCGACCTTGGCCCGGCGCAGCGCCTGGGCGCGGGTGGCGCCGGTGACGATCAGTTTGGCCATCAACGAGTCGTAGTGCGGGGGGATCACCGAACCGGTGCGCACGCCCGAATCAACGCGGATGCCCGATCCGGTGGGCGCTTCGAAGGCGGTGATGCGTCCGGGGCCCGGCAGGAAGCCACGGGCCGGGTCCTCGGCGTTGATGCGGAACTCGAAGGAGTGGCCAGTGGGGGTCGGGTCCTGCGTGATCGAGAGCGCCTGCCCGTCGGCGATGCGGAACTGCTCGGCCACCAGGTCCACACCGGTGGTTTCCTCGGTGATCGGGTGCTCGACCTGCAGGCGCGTGTTGACCTCCAGGAAGGAGATCAGGCCGTCCGGGGCGACCAGGTATTCGACGGTTCCGGCGCCCTGGTAGCCGGCCTCGCGGCAGATCGCCTTGGCCGAGGAATGGATGGAGGCACGCTGCGCATCGGTCAGGAACGGGGCGGGGGCCTCTTCGACGAGCTTCTGGTTGCGGCGCTGCAGCGAGCAGTCGCGGGTGCCGACCACCACGACGTTGCCGTGCGTGTCGGCCAGGACCTGGGCCTCGACGTGGCGCGGCCGATCCAGGAAGCGCTCCACGTAGCATTCGCCGCGGCCGAAGGCCACGGTCGCCTCGCGCACGGCGGATTCGAAGGCGTCGTCGATTTCCTCGAGGGTCCGCACGACCTTGATGCCGCGTCCGCCGCCGCCGAAGGCCGCCTTGATGGCCACAGGCAGCCCGAACTCCTCGGCGAAGGCGCGGACCTCGGCGCCCGATTCCACCGGTCCATCGGTGCCCGGGACCAGGGGCGCGCCGGCACGCACGGCGATTTCGCGGGCGGTGACCTTGTTGCCCAGTGCGCGGATGGCGTCGGGATCCGGGCCGATCCAGGTCAGCCCGGCTTCCATGACGGCCTGGGCGAAGTCGGCGTTCTCTGCCAGGAAGCCGTAGCCCGGGTGGACCGCGTCGGCGCCCGAGCGGGCGGCGATGTCCAGGATCTTGTCGATGTCCAGGTAGGTATCGGAGCTGGCCGCCCCGTTCAGGGCGTAGGCCTCATCGCTGCGGCGCACATGCAGCGCGTCGGCATCGGGGTCGGAGTAGACGGCCACGGAAACCAGGGACGCGTCGGCACAGGCGCGGGCGATGCGGACGGCGATTTCCCCGCGGTTGGCGATCAATACTTTTTTCATGCGTGGGTTCCTTCGTCGGTGGAAGTGCCGGACTGGGTGGGAGCGACATATTCAAAACGGATGGTGGCCCCGGGAGGCAGCTGGGCCGCGGCGGGCAGATCCTCGGCGATGACCCCGGCGATGACCGGGTAGCCGCCGGTGACCGGGTGGTCTGCCAGGAAGAGCACCGGCAGGCCGGAGGGCGGGACCTGCAGCGCGCCTACGGCGACGCCCTCGGAGGCCAGTTCGCCCTCGCGGATGCGTTGCAGCGGTTCGGCGTCCTGGCCCAGGGCCAGGCGGACACCGACACGGTTGGATTCGGCCGAGACCTTCCAAGCCTGCCCGGTGAGCCGTTCCAGACCCGCTTCACCGAACCAGTCCCCGCGGGGGCCGGCGCTGATGCGCAGCGTGTAGATGCCCTGGGCGTCGGGAACCGGCAGCGGGGAAGGCTCGGGATTGCCCACCACGTGGGCCCCGTGGATCGCGCCGACCGGCAGCCGGGTGCCCGCCGTGAGCGGCGCCGGGCCGATGCCTGACATCGAGTCGGTGGAGCGCGAGCCGAGCACCGGCGCGACGTCGATTCCGCCGCGCACCGCCAGGTAGCTGCGCAGCCCGTTGCCACCGGGTTCCAGGGTCAACACCTCGCCGTCAAGCAGCGCGAAGGGGGTGTCCATCGGGATCTCGCGCTCACCGTGGAAGTCGTCCCCGTCCACCGGGTCCACCCGGATGGTGGCGGTGGCTCCGGACACCGCGATGACCGCGTCCCCGTGGGCGCGCAGGCTCATGGCCCCGAGCAGGTTTTCGATGACGGCCTCGGTGGCGCGGTTGCCCACGAGCCGGTTGGCCTGCGCGGCGGAGGCGGTGTCCGCGGCGCCCGCCGCCGACACCCCCAGCTCGCCGTAGCCCGGGCGACCCAGATCCTGGATCAGGGATTGCAGCCCGGGGTCCAGGATTTCGAGCAGGTTGCCGCCGGTCACCGGTGCGCTGTGCGCCCGGGGCGTGGCGGCCACCTGCATGGCGGTGCGCGTGGGAACAAAGCGCACCCGGTCCTGCGGGCGGATCAGTGCAGGGTTCTTCCGGTCCAGGTCCCAGAGCACTGCATCGGTGTGCCCGATCAGCTGCCAGCCGCCGGGGGAGGCGCGCGGGTACACGGCCGAGTAGTCCCCGGCCAGTGCCACGGCGCCGGAGGGCACGACCTTGCGCGGGGTGGAGCGACGCGGAACGTTCAGGACCTGGTCCTCGCCCAGCAGGTAGGCGAAGCCCGGTGCGAAGCCGCCGAAGGCAGCCCGCCACAGCTGCCGCGAGTGGGCGTTGATGACGCCCTCGAGGCTCAGTCCGGTCTTTTCCGCGACCTCGGCGAGGTCTTCCCCGTCGTAGTGCACGGGTACTTCCACCTCGGTGCCCGCGTCGGCCGGGGCGGACCCGAGCTCCAGGGTGCGCACGGTGCCGGCGATCTTCTGTGCGTTGGCCCAGGAATCGGCCTTGATGAACACGGTGCTTGCCGCGGCCAGCACATCGAGTTGCCCGGGCAGGGGGCTGGCCCCCAGCAGTGCGTCCAGGGCCAGCACCGAGTCGAGGTCGGAGAGCTCCACGAGCACCGACCGGGTTCCGGCGAAGCGGGTGGCGATCACGCTCATACGAAGCTCTTGATGGTGACGCCGGCGGATTCCAGGCCCGCGCGCACGGCCGCGGCCATGGCTACGGCCCCGGCGGTGTCACCGTGCACGCAGATGCTTTCGGCGTCCATGGGGATGACCGAGCCGTCGATGGCGACAATGGTCTTCTCGGTGGCCAGGCGGATCATGTTGGCGGTGACGGCTGCCGGGTCGTGCAGCACCGCGTTGGCCTCGCGGCGCGAGACCAGGGTGCCGGCGGGGGTGTAGTTCCTGTCGGCGAAGGCCTCGGCGACCGGGCGCAGGCCCGCGGCCTCGGCCTTGGCCAAGGCGACGGAGCCGGGAAGCAGCAGCACCGGCAGGTCCGAGCCGAAGGCGCGGATGGCGTCGATGACGGCCTGGGCGTGGGCCTCGTGGTGCACGATGGTGTTGTAGAGCGCGCCGTGCGGCTTGACGTACTTGATGGACGAGCCGGACGCGCGGGCCAGGGCCTCGAGGGCGCCAAGCTGGTAGAGCACGTCGTCGGCCAGCTCCATGGGGGAGCAATCCAGGAAGCGGCGGCCAAAGCCGGCCAGGTCCCGGTAGCCCACGTGGGCGCCGATGGTGACCCCGGCGGCGACGGCGTCGCGGCAGGTCTGGGCGATGACGCTGGGTTCCCCGGCGTGGAATCCGCAGGCAACGTTCGCCGAGGATACGGAGGTGAATATGGCGGCGTCGTCGCCCATCACCCAGCTGCCGAAGGACTCCCCGACGTCGGAATTCAGGTCGATGTAAGGCATTTGTGACCCCCGTCTCGTGTTGTGGTTCCCTTAAGGATGCACTATGAACGAAGATTGTTCAACAATCTTTCGTTGCTGGTTTCCCTTGCCGCCACCTTTCATCCCCGCGATTTGTCGTGGTGCATTCGCCGAGGTGGCGCCTAGGATGGGAAAACACAGGCAGTGGTGCCGCCAAACGGGCATCGCACCGATCCAAGGGGAGCGGACAGATGAGATTCATTTTCGAAGTCGACATGGGCACCGAGGCGATGAAGCTGGACCCCGAGGCGGAGATCTCCCGTGCGCTGCGCTACTGGGCCGGGAACCTCAAGAACTACCCCATGGATCCGGGCGCCGGCGAAGACATCTACGACAGCGAATTCAAGCCCGCGGGCAGCTGGGCCATCGTCGACGACTGAGCCCCTTTCCCGCGCGGGGTCGGCGCGCCCCTCCGCGCCGGGCCCGCCGGGTGCCAGACTTGCACCTGTGGATATCCAAATCATCAGCACCGTTGTTGCCGGGTTGCTCCTGGCGGTCGCCGTCGTGGGAACCATCGTTCCGGTGCTCCCCGGGAGCCTGTTGGCCATCGGCACGCTGCTGGCCTGGGGCTGGATCATGGGCAGCCCCGCCGCCTGGTGGTGCGCAGGGATCGGCATGGGACTGGCGCTCGCCGGCTGGAGCGCCTCGACGGTGCTGACCGGCCGGAACCTGAAGCAGCAAAAGATCCCGCGCGGCTCCATTGCCCTTGCCATCGGGCTGGCTGTGGTGGGCATGTTCGTCATTCCCGTGCTGGGGCTCTTCATCGGCTTCGCGCTGGGGCTGGTGCTGGGGGAATACGGGCGGCGCAAGGATCTTCCCGCCGCGTTGCGTGCCTCGGGCTCCGCGCTCAAGGCCATGGGGATCGGTGTCCTGGTCGAATTCGGCTGCGCGGCCATGGCCTCGTCGGTGTGGATGATCGGTGTGATCGTGCACTTCACCACGCGCTGATCCCGGCCTGCCGGGCTCGTCGCGTGGGCGGGCCCGCCCGGGCGGATCGGTGCCACCGTTCTTTCGCCGCGCTCCACGTAGGCAAATCCAGCACAAATGGAAGCCGCCCTGCCCGCGGGATGCGCCTGCGCCCACCGCAGCACCTCGTGGACGTCGTCGGCGCCGGTCAACCGCCATGCGTCGCTTGCGCCGTTTTCGTCCCGGAAGTCCGCGCGGTAGGCGGACGGCAGGTCCTCTGCCTGCACGTAGCGCGGGTCGCCGCCTGGTGGCGATCACGGTGCCGCCTGATGCGGGGCAGCGGCACCGCCCGGGATCGAGGCCGGTCCGGAGCATTGTGCCGCCCGCCACGGTAAATGCGCGGCCCAGGCCACAACCCCCTGTGAGCTTGCCAACCGAAAGTGCACAATAGCGCATCCGGGCGTGAAAACACACGTAATCTCGACGGTATAACGAACGAATCTTGGGCGGGTGCTGATTTCCCCGCGAGCTGAAAAGGGGTAGGGAATGCGGTTGCTGCAAAAGACAATGCCACTGGGTGAAGACATCTTGCTGGCACGTCACGGGTCGAGCATCGTGGAGATGACCCAGGACCGCAAGAACAACCTGACCCGCGCCCGCCTTGTCGACGGCAGCACCGATACTGCCTCGAACTTCCTGGTGAGCCTCAATGCGATGGCCGCGACCACCCCCGCCGAGCGTTTCACCAAGGTCGCCGGCGACTACTCGGCGGACCGGCTTCCGGTCAGCCGCCAAGAAATCCGGTTCATGGCCAAGGTCACCGGCATCTGGGCCGTTGCCTCGACCGCCTTCATCGGCGCACTGGGCTGGGTCATTTTCAACTACGGCGATCACGAATCGCTTGTGGGCATGATGGGCACCACCTTCTAGGGGGGACCCGCCCTCCCGCTTGCCGCCTCGTCGCGACGCACCGTCAAAAGGTGTCGGCCGACGGGGCTTTTTGCGCCCGCGCAGGATTCGGGGGAGAGGCCTGCCTAGCGCTTGCGGAACGAGAAGCGACCGATGATCCAGCCAATGAGCAGCACCGCGCCCAGCGAAATCCACAGCGGTGCGTTCAGGTCCAGGAACAGCAGCTCGATGCGGACCCGTTGGCGGTTCTGCAGGATGAATACCAGCACCGCGACGGCGCCGACGATCGCTATCCAGTTCTTGGCGGTCATCCGCGAGAGGAACCGGACTACGGGGTTCGTTCCGGTTTCCGGGGATTCGCTCATGCTGCCAGCCTATCGCGGATTCGCTGTTTGACGGGCGGCTATGTGGTCCGGGATGTTGCCAGCAGGCCGTTGACGATGGCGCGCAGCCCGGCGTGGAACGCGGCGTCGGCGCTGTGCCGGCCCGTGGCCCGCTGCGCCTCCAGCGCGCCCTCGAAGTTCGGGATGTTTCCCGTGTTCTCGCCCGGGTCGAAGATGTCCAGCGGGGCGGTGGCATCGAGGGCCGAGCCGAAGATGAACGACTCGAGGGCCACGATGGCAGGGATGATGTCTTCCTGCTTCCAACCGGCGCGGGTGAACCCGGCCGCAACCTTCTCATACATCTCCAGCGTGCGCGGGGACCCCGAGACCGGCAGCACCGCGATCAGCGGAATCAGCGGTGCGTGCCCCGCGAAGATGTCGCGGTAGGTCACCGCCCAGGCCATCAGTGCCTCATCCAGCGGCAGGGTCTCGAACACCGTCGAGTCGACCCCGTCCATCACGATTTCCTGGATCCACTGCATGATCTCCTGCTTGGACTCCACGTGGTTGTACAGCGCCGAGGGCGAGACCGACAGGGATTTGGCCAGTGCCGACATGGTCAGGGTGGAGTATCCGCCCGCCGCCACGAGCTTCAGCGCCGCCCGGGCAATGAGCTCCCGGTCCAGCACCACCGACCTCGGGCGCCCGGCGCGGCGGCGCGGCGCGGCCGTGGAAGATGCTGGTTCGTGGTTCAAGTTCCGCTCCTGACGTGGCCCACTTCACAATACTGCACAACATGGCCTAACATGGAACCAGTCTAGTAAATGAACGTCATTCATTTAGAACATCGGAAGAAGTGGACACCATGACAACCCTGGATCGCGACGTCGTCATCATCGGAGCCGGCCCCTCGGGCCTGACCGCCGCCTACGAGCTGCGCAAGGCGGGAAAGACCGTCGCTGTGCTCGAGGCCCGCGACCGCGTCGGCGGCCGCACCTGGAGCCAGGACATGGACGGGGCCACCATCGAGATCGGCGGCCAGTGGATCTCCCCGGACCAGACCGGCCTGTACTCGCTGATCGAGGAACTGGGCATCGAGACCTTCGAGCGCTACAAGGAAGGCGCCTCGGTCTACATGGCGGCCGACGGCACCCGCACCGTCTACACCGGCGAGGACTTCCCGGTGGCCGAATCCACGGTCGCCGAAATGAACAAGCTCATCGCCGAGATGGACCGCCTCACCGCCCAGGTCGACCCGGACGCCCCGTGGGAGCACCCGCAGGCAGCCGAACTGGACATGGTCTCCTTCCACCACTGGCTGCGCACCCTCTCCGACGACGAGCTGGCCTGCAACAACGTCGGCCTGTTCATCGCCGGCGGCATGCTCACCAAGCCCGCCCACACCTTCTCCGCGCTGCAGGCCCTCTTGATGTCCTCCTCCGCCGGCTCGTTCTCCAACCTCGTGGACGAGGACTTCATCCTGGACCGACGCATGGTCGGCACCATGCAGGGCGTCTCGATCGCCGTGGCGCAGCGACTGGGCGAGGACGTATACCTGAACAACCCGGTGCTCAAGCTCGACTGGTCCGACGAGGGCGTGACCGCCCACGGCACGGACGTCACCGTCAACGCCAAGAAGGTCATCGTTGCCGTTCCGCCGAACCTGTACTCGCGGATCTCCTACAACCCGCCGCTGCCGCGCCGCCAGCACGTGACCCACCAGCACCAGTCCATGGGCCTGGTCATCAAGGTCCACGCCGTCTACGAGACCCCGTTCTGGCGCGAAGAGGGCCTCTCGGGCACCTGCTTCGGCCCGTCCTCGATCGTGCAGGAAATCTACGACAACACCTACCACGGGGAAACCACCGGCACCCTGGTCGGCTTCATCTCCGATTTGCAGGCCGACGCGATGTTTGAGCTTTCCGAGGCCGAGCGCAAGGAAACCATCCTCAAGGACATGGCCACGTACCTGGGCCCCAAGGCCCTGGATGCGAAGGTCTTCTACCTCTCCGACTTCGGTTCCGAGGAATGGACCCGCGGCGCCTACGCCACCAGCTACGACCTGGGTGGGCTGTTCCGCTTCGGGCCCGACCAAAACAAGAACGTCGGCCCGATCTACTTCTCCTCCTCGGACCTGGCCGGCGAGGGCTACCAGCACGTGGACGGCGCCGTGCGCATGGGACGGCGCACCGCCGCCCGCATCGTCGCCGCCGTGGACGGCACCGACGACGACCTGGGGTACGACGGGGTCATCTCCAAGTTCGGCACCCTGACCTCGCTGGACGCCTAGGTTCCATGCGCTACTTGATCGGATACACAGCCGACGCCCGCGGCGCGGAGGCCATCGCGCTCGCCGCGGCGTTGGGCGGGCCCACGGCCCACCTGGACATCGCCATTGTCCTGCCCGAGGACACCCCGTTCTCGGCCACCTACCCGGGCAGCGACCACGGCTACTCCTCCATCCTGGCGGACCAGGTCGACGCCTGGGCCAAGGAAGCGCTCAAGCTGGTTCCGGCCGGCCCCACCGCCCGGGTCATCGCCCGCGCGGTCGCCTCCCCGGCAGCCGGATTGATCGCCATGGCCAAGGAAACCGGTGCCCAGGTCATCGTGCTCGGCGGGCGCAAGCGCCACGTGGCAGGGTTCTTTGTCCCGGGCTCGGTGGCCAGCTCGCTGCTGCACGCATCGCCGTTCCCGGTGGCCATGAGCACCCCAGGCGCCGTCGCGTCCCTGGAACGGGCCGGGGGCAAGCTCAGCCGGATCACCGCGTTCGTCGGCACCCGACCCGGTGCCCGCGCCGTCGTGCAGGCGGCCGCAACCGCCGCAAGCAACCAGAAACTGGCGCTGCGCGTGGTGTCCCTGGTGGCCCAGGACCGTGCCACGGCCGGGTCTCCGGAAGCGGAAGACTCCATCGAACGCGCCCGGGCCACCGCCGCCGCGGTCGTTCAGGATCTGGGCGTCACCGCGGAGATCATCGTGGCCTCCGGCGCCGGCATCGACGATGCCATCGCCGAACTCGACTGGGAGGACGGCGAGGTCGCCGTCGTCGGCTCGAGCCGCCTGGCGCGCAAGCGCCGGCTCTTCCTGGGCACCACTGCCCAACGCATGCTGCGGACCCTGCCGGTCCCGATGATTGTGGTTCCCAAGAGCCACAAGTCCGAACCCGCCCGCTCCTAGCACCAATCACCGCATGACGGTGCCGCGTTTCCCCCTGCCCGCCAGGGAAGGAGGCGCGGCACCGCCTGGATGAAGGAATACAACCATGAGTCGTGACACAGCGACCGAATCCCGCGCCACAGCGGCTGCCGAATCAGGCCTGGGCGACAAAGGCCTGTCCAAGGGCACCGTCGGCGTGCTTGGCGCCGTGGTCATCGGCATCTCCTGCATTGCCCCCGCCTACACCCTGACCGCTGCCCTGGGCCCTACGGTCGCCGAGGTCGGCACCCAGCTGCCGGCGATCTTCCTGGCCGGGTTCCTGCCGATGCTGCTGGTGGCCCTGGGCTACCGCGAACTGAACGCGGCGATGCCGGACTCCGGCACCTCGTTCACCTGGGCCACCCGCGCCTTCGGCCCCTGGATCGGCTGGATGGGCGGCTGGGGCTTGATCGCCGCCACCATCATCGTGCTCTCCAACCTGGCCGCGGTCGCGGTGGACTTCTTCTACCTGCTGATCGCCCAGCTCACCGGCAACGACGCCATCGCCGAGCTGACGCGCAACCTGTGGGTCAACATCCCCACGACGCTGGTGTTCATCGCCGCCGCCTGCTGGATCTCCTACCGCGGCATGCAAACCACCAAGGCGTTCCAATACGCGCTGGTCGCCTTCCAGCTCGTGGTGCTCACCTGGTTCGCCGTGGCCGCGTTCAGCCACGTGAACAACGGCACCGCCTTCGACCCGACGCCGATCTCGCTGGACTGGTTCAACCCCATGGCCGTGCAGTCCTTCGGGGCCTTCGCCGCCGGCGTCTCGCTGTCGATCTTCATCTTCTGGGGCTGGGACGTCACCCTGACCATGAACGAGGAAACCACCAACCCGGCCAAGGTCCCGGGCCGAGCCGCCACGCTGACGATCCTGATCATCATGGGCATCTACATGGTCATCTCGCTGGCCGTGATCTCCTACGCGGGCATCGGGGAGACGGGCCTGGGCGCCGGCAACCCGGAGAACCAGGAATCGATCTTCGCGGTGCTGGCCGGGCCGATCATGGGCCCGTTCGCGATCCTGATGTCCCTGGCGATCCTGTCCTCCTCGGCGGCCTCGCTGCAGTCCACCCTGGTGTCCCCGGCCCGCACCATCCTGGCCATGGGCTACTACAAGGCGCTGCCCGAGCGCTTCGGCAAGGTCTCCCCGCGCTTCATGTCCCCCTCCACGGCCACCATCACCGCCGGTTCGGCGGCCGCGGTGTTCTATGTGGTCACCCGGTTGCTGAGCGAAAACGCCCTGTGGGACACCATCACGGCGCTGGGCCTGATGATCTGCTTCTACTACGGAGTCACCGCACTGGCCTGCGTCTGGTACTTCCGCCGCGAGGCGTTCGACACCGTGCGCGGCTTCTTCTTCAAGTTCCTGGCCCCGTTGGTGGGCGGGGTGATCCTGCTGGTGATGTTCGCCAGCACAGCACGCGATTCCATGGACCCGGACTACGGGTCGGGTTCCAACATCGCCGGGCTGGGCATGGTGTTCATCCTGGGCATGGGCGTGCTGGTCCTGGGTGTGGGCGTGATGTTCTACATGCGCATCCGCCGGCCAGGGTTCTTCAAGGGCGAGACGCTCAAGCGCATGCTGTAGGCGTTGGCCCGGCAAGACCCCTAGCGGCTGCCGGTTTGGCGGTGACTTGATCCCCGCCAAACCGGCAGCCTCCTGGTTAAGGCCGAAACGCGAGCACGAACCGGGACCGGGCGGGCATGGGATGATGGGGGCATGGGGGCATTGCCCAACCACCTTCGAAGAAAGAGAGTCATGAGCGAGGAACTTGTGGTGTTGTTGGCCAACGACGGCACCCGCATCGGAACGGCATCCAAGGCGCTCGTGCACACCGCACACACGCCCTTGCACCTGGCCTTCTCCTGCTACCTCTACGATGGCCAGGGCCGGATCCTGATGACCCGGCGCGCCCTGTCCAAGAAGACCTGGGCCGGGGTGTGGACCAACTCGTTCTGCGGGCACCCGGGCGAGGGAGAGTCCTTTCCCGATGCCATCGCCCGGCGCGCCGAGCAGGAACTGGGCACCACCATCTCCTCGATCGCCCCGCTGCTTCCGGACTTCGCCTACCGCGCAGTGGACGCCTCCGGAATCGTGGAGAACGAGGTCTGCCCGGTCTTCTCCGCGCTTGTCGCTTCCGAGCTGGCGCCCAACCCGGACGAGGTCGCCGAATACGCGTGGGTCGATCCCCTGGCGCTGAAGACCGCCGCGCTGGCCGCGCCCTTCGCCTTCTCCCCATGGCTGCTGGAACAGATCGGCCAGGGATCGCTGGATAGCCCCCGCCCCTGATCGGTGCCCGGCACCGCCCTCCAACCTTCCCCCGCCCTGGCGCGGGGGAAGGTCTTTGCCTTTCTAGGGCACCTTGGTGAAACACCGCCGGCGCAGGCCGGGGGTTGAATCCAGGAGAAAAGCGGTGGGCGACGTTGCGGCAAATTTACTAGGAAGACCTAGTAAATTTTGGTCCTTCCCAGTAGAGTCGCGAATGAGTGAACGACACGACGCCCGGGAAGGGAACACGGATGAAGATCGCGGTTTTGATCAAGCAGGTTCCGGACACCGCCGAGGAGCGGATCCTGGATCCGGGCAGCGGACGGGTGGACCGCGGGGCAAGCGACCCGGTGATCGACGAGATCACCGAGCGCGCCCTGGAACTGGCCCTGGCGGTCAAGGACCAGGACAAGTCCACCGAGGTGGTGGTCGTGTCCATGGGGCCGGCCGACACGGCCAAGTCCATCCGCAAGGCACTGTCGATGGGCGCTGATTCCGGGATCCACGTGCTGGACGACCTCCTGGCCGGGGCCGACCTGGTGCTCACCGCCAGGATGCTGGCCGCCGCGCTGCGCGAGACCGGTGCGGACCTGGTCATCGCCGGCAACGAGTCCACCGACGGGCGCGCCGGCATGCTCCCGGCCATGGTCGCAGAACACCTTTCCCTGCCCATGCTCGGCTCCCTGGTTTCAGCGGAGATCGGCAGCGGCTCGGTCAGCGGCCGTCGGCAGAACGAATCCGGCACCCAGGAGGTCGTCGCGACCTACCCCGCCATCATCACCGTGACCGAACGCTTCCCCGAAGCACGCTTCCCCAACTTCAAGGGCATCCTGGGCGCCAAGCGCAAGCCCGTGGAAACCCTGTCCGCCACGGAACTCGGCGGGGAGACCAGGGCGGCCAGCACCGTGCTTGAAGTCTCCAAGCGCCCCGCCCGCACCGCAGGGGCCAAGATCACCGACGACGGGAACGCTGCCGCCGAACTCGTCGACTTCCTCGCCTCCCGGCGCCTGATCTAGCATAAGGAACTTTCCATGGCAAACATCCTGGCACTGGTTGAACTGACCCACACCGGACACCTGGCCGCATCGGCCCGCGGCCTGCTGGCCGTCGCCGCCCGGCTGGGCACCCCCGTGGCCGTCACCGCCTCCGAAACCGTCTTGGACCCAGCCGCCGCGGCGCAGCTGGCCGACCTTGGTGCCGCCACGATCCACGCGGTCCAGGTCCCCGGGGCCAACGGCACACTCATCACCCCGCTGGTCGACGCCCTTGCCGACGCCGTGGCGGCCCACGAACCGGCCGCGGTGCTCGTGGCTGCCTCGGTCGACGGGCGCGAGGCTGCCGCACGCCTGGCCGTGCGCACCGGCGGCGGCCTGCTGGCCGACGTCGTTGACGCCGCGACCACGGACGCCGGCATCGTCACGGAGCACTCGGTTTTCGGCGGCGGCTACACCGTCCGCGCCCGGGTCTCCGGCGCCCTGCCCATCATCACGCTGCGCCCGGGTGCCATCGACGAGTCTGCAGCCCCGGCCGCCGGAACGCTCAACGCGGTGGCCCTGGCGCCGCCCGCCACCCGCAGCGCAACCGTGACCTCCTTTGCCGATGCCCCGGAAGAGTCCGCCCGGCCCGAGCTGCGCGGGGCAGCCACCGTGGTCTCCGGCGGACGCGGCCTGGGCTCGGCGGAGAATTTCGTGCTGGTCGAGCAGCTCGCCGACGCACTTGGCGGTGCAGTGGGTGCCTCCCGGGCAGCGGTCGACGCCGGCTACATCACCCAGACCGCGCAGGTCGGGCAGACCGGCGTGTCGGTCTCCCCGCAGCTCTATGTGGCCCTGGGCATCTCCGGGGCCATCCAGCACCGCGCCGGGATGCAGACGGCCAAGACCATCGTGGCGATCAACAAGGACGAGGACGCCCCGATCTTTGACATCGCCGACTTGGGGATCGTCGGAGATGTCTTTACGCTGGTTCCGCAGGTGATTGAGCTGCTCAAGTCCCGGACCTAGCACCCGGTCCACCCCCGAAGACGATCCAAACCACGAACGCGAGGCACCACAGATGACGGCCCGGTCCACCCCCAAAAAGCAGGCCACCAATACCTGGGCACGAGCCGGCATCATCGCCGGGTCCCTGGTCGTCCTGCTGGTCATCGCCGTCGTCGTGGCCCGCTGGCTGGTCGGCCTCGAGTCGGTCAAGACGTGGTTGGAAACCTACACCGGGCACTCGGCGCTGCCCGCCGGCGCCCCGGTCGGTTTCCCGGCCTGGCTGGGCTGGCAGCACTTCCTGAACGTGTTCTTCCTGGTGCTGATCGTGCGCACCGGCTGGCAGGTGCGCACCAATACCCGGCCCGCCGCCCACTGGGTGCGCAACAACAAGGGCCCGATCCGCACCAAGGGCGCCCCGACGAAGATCAGCCTGGACCTCTGGTTCCACCTGACCCTCGATGCCCTGTGGGTGCTCAACGGCATCATCTTCATCATCGTGCTCTTTATTTCCGGACAGTGGGTCCGGATCGTGCCCACCAGCTGGGACATCTTCCCCAACGCGCTCTCCGCCGGCCTGCAGTACCTGTCCCTTCACTGGCCGACCGAAACCGGCTGGGTCAACTACAACGCCCTGCAGGTGCTCGCCTACTTCGTCACCGTCTTCATCGCCGCACCGCTGGCGATCGCCACCGGCCTGCGCATGTCCGGCGCCTGGCCCAAGAAGGCCGCCGCCCTGAACAAGGCCTACCCGATGGAACTGGCCCGTGCCCTGCACTTCCCGGTCATGATCTACTTCGTTGCCTTCACCGTGGTGCACGTGGCCCTGGTGCTGGCCACCGGGGTGCTGCGCAACCTGAACCACATGTACGCGGCCAACGACTCGGCAGGGTTCGCCGGGCTCATCATCTTCGCGGTGTCCATCGTGGTGATTGTGGGCGTCTGGTTCCTGGCCCAACCCGTCTTCCTGCGCCCGCTGGCCTCGCTGACCGGCAAGGTCGGCAAGTAGCCAAAAAACACCTTCCGTCCATCCGCCCGCCACCGACGACCCAGGAGCCGAGAATGTTCGAACTCACCGAAGACCAAAAGGCCATTGTCGAGATGGTGGCCGACTTCGCCGCCGAGAACATCGCACCATATGCAGCAGCCTGGGACCGGGACCACCACTTCCCCGTCGATGTGCTGGCACAGGCCGGGGAGCTGGGCATGGGCGGGATCTATGTCCGCGAGGACTTCGGGGGATCGGGCATGAGCCGGCTGGACGCCGCGCTGATCTTCGAGGAGCTGTCCAAGGCCGACCCGACGATCGCCGCCTACATCTCCATCCACAACATGGTCGCGTGGATGATCGACCGCTTCGGCAACGACGAGCAGCGCGCGGCCTGGGTTCCGCAGTTGTGCACCATGGAAATGCTTGGCAGCTACTGCCTGACCGAACCCGGCGTCGGCTCGGATGCCGCGGCACTGAGCACCCGGGCGGTGCTCGACGGGGATTCCTACGTGCTCAACGGGACCAAGCAATTCATTTCCGGCGCCGGGACCTCGGGTGTGTACCTGGTGATGGCACGGACCGCCGACACCGGCAGCGCCGGGATCACGGCCTTCCTCGTCCCGGACGGCACCGAGGGCCTGTCCTTCGGGGCGCTGGAGGCAAAGATGGGCTGGAACGCCCAGCCCACCCGCCAGGTGGTCATGGAAAACGTCAGGATCCCCGTGGGCAACCGCCTCGGCGAGGAGGGGACGGGTTTCGGGATCGCCATGAAGGGACTCAATGGCGGCCGGGTGAACATCGGTGCGTGCTCGGTTGGCGGCGGACAGTCCGCGCTGGACAAATCCGTGGCCTACCTGAAGGAACGCGAGGCCTTCGGCAAGCCACTGATCGGGCAGCAGGCGCTGCTCTTTGCCATCGCCGACATGGAAACCGAACTCGAAATCGCCCGGACCATGATCTGGCGCGCCGCAGACGCCTTGGAACGCGGCACCGCGGATACGGTCAGGCTCTGCGCGATGGCCAAGCTGGTGGCCACGGACGCCGGGTTCAACGCCGCAAACACGGCCCTGCAACTACACGGCGGCTATGGCTACCTGTCCGAATACGGAATCGAGAAGATCGTCCGCGACCTGCGCGTGCACCAGATCCTTGAGGGCAGCAACGAAATCATGCGGCTGGTCATCGGGCGCCTGGCCGTGGAGAAGTAGGCTCGCCGCGCGGGATGGGCCGAGCCCGGCCACCGTGGCTGGGGTCGTGGAGCCTATGCCCTCGGGGATAGGGTTTCCCCTGGCACTACGAGGACACGAAGGACCGGCTCCAATCAATAGTTGGGATCGGTCCTTCGCGTCCCTGCAAGCCAATGTCCTGCGAGAGGGCTAGTTGCCCGCCCAGGCAGTGGCCTGGACCTCGACCAGCAGCTCGGGGGCGAGCAGCGGCGCAACGATGGTGGCGCGCGACGGGCGGTGGGTGCCGAAGGTGTCGACCCAGGCACGGTTGTATTCCCCGGCCATGGCCGCGTCGTTGATGTAGACCGTCGCCGTGGCGACCGCATCGAGCCCGAGGTCGTAGGCGGCCAGGACGGTGCGCAGGTTCTTGAGCGTCTGGACAGTTTGCGCGTAGATGTCGCCGGATCCGACCAAGACCTTGTTTTCGTCCTTGGAGACCATGCCCGAAACGAAAACCAGGTCTCCGGCGCGGGTGGCGCTCGGGAACGGGCTTGCCTCGGTGGTGATTCCTGCGACGTCGATGTTCGTAAGGCCCGAAGTGCCCATGATGCTCCTCAATCAGATGTGGTGCGGACGGCAAAACGCCGCCCGGAAAAAGACTAGGGCATCAAGGACAAGGTCGCCTGAACCTTGCCGGGCATGTTTCGGCCGGTTAGCTCAGGTGGTCGAGCAGTGCGGTGGTGCGGTAGGGGATCACGTCGCGCAGGATCATCGAGGTGGAGGTCCTGGTGATTCCCGGGCACAGCCGGATTTCCTCGCTGACCCGGTAGAGGTCATCCGGATCGGTGGCGACAGCCCGGATCAGCAGGTCGGTGTCCCCGGCCGGAGCGACGCATTCGAGGACCTCGGGAATGAGGCTCAACGCCGCGATGGCTTCCTCCAGGTGCGACTGGTCAAGCTCGGCGCTGACGACGGCCGAGACGCCGCGTCCGACCGAGGCGGGCTTCACGCGGCTCGAGTTCGGGCGCAAGGCGCCGGAGCTGGCCAGACGTTCCATGCGGGTCTGGACGGTTCCTCGGGCCAAGCCGAGGCGCTGTGCCAGCATCATGGTGGGAACGCGGGGATCCTCGTCCAGGGCCAAGAGAATGCGCCTGTCAGTATCATCCAGTTGGTACGATTCCGGCGTCATTCCGGCTCCTTCGCCTAGGTTCGGTCAGACTGACCAAGTTGTTCGGTAGCTACCGCTCCATGTTAGTCAAAATGATCAGTGATACCCAACTGTGTTGCACGGTATGCCCGGTTGTTGCTTTAGTGGTTGTTAGAAGCTCAGCCAAGGTCACAAGCTACGGGGAGCAGACCCTTGTAGCTGGACCGGATCCAGGCCGGGCTACGGGTTGGCCCACAAGGCCTCAGGTCGAAACGTAAGAGTGGTCCGCAAAGATTCCAAAACTTGGAGTCATCGCGGACCACTCTTGTTTTTGCCCCTCGGCGATCCCGAAACCGGTGAATCCGGCATCCGTTATCCACAGAAGCGATGTTGAGCGCCTCGGTGAACCCGGAAACGGGTAGCCTTCATTACATGAGGTTCCTGCGTCTAGAAGATGTCGCCGACGAGTTGAATGTAAACCTGCCGCAGGTGCGGTCATTGGTACGCAGCGGCGACCTGCCGGCCATCAAGATCGGCGGTCGCGGGGTCTGGCGGGTGGAGCGCAGCGAACTCGAGGCCTATATCCAGCGCCAGTACACCGTGGCGCGCGAATCCATCGAGGCCTCAGCCGCCGACGGCGACGAGGAATAGGAACCCGGCGACCTTCGATTTTGCAGGTGGGTCGCCACGGGTTTAGGCTGAAAATGTTGGGGCTCGACGCCATGGCACGGGGCATTAGCTCAGTTGGTAGAGCGCTTCGTTCGCATCGAAGAGGTCAGCGGTTCGATTCCGCTATGCTCCACACATCGGCACCCGCCGGAACCCTATGGGTTTGGGCGGGTGCTTTTTTTGTGCCGGCTGATTCCGGGACGGGCTCCCAGGCGGTGACCGATACGGCGCCGCCGTCAACGATGTCCAGGTCCACCGGCGAACTGTGGCGCAACGTTCCTGCATAGGGTGCCACCAGCATGGTCCCGGTGCGCACGTCGCCGGCCGCCGCCATGGCGTTCCAGCCAAGGAAGGCCCGTGCGCTTTGACCGGGCGACAGGGTGATGGCCGAGACCCCGGGGTCATCGGTCATGAACGAACCGCCATGGACCACCAATACCTCGATCGCCCACCCTTCGGCGTTGTTGAAGGCGATGTCTGGGTAGGACTCCAAGATGCAAGGCCCGGTCCCGGTATTTGTCAGGTCGAAGCCCATGCCTCGGTGTCCCGTCGCCCCCTCCGGTTCATGCCATAAGATGGACACGCCTTCGCCCGAACACCAGTTTTCCCCGGCTGGTTGGAAGGCGTCCGAGCGGTCTGGCCAGCCGTACGGGTTCGGCGAAGGGGCATCGGGCGGCGGGGGAGCAGCCTGCGGGGTTTGGGCGTCATTGGTGTAGTTGTAGGCGGCGGGGATCGTGACGGCAAGTATCACCGCGAGCAGCCCGGCCACCAGCAACGGCATGGCATCGGGCTGCCGCCGCCCGGCCTTTGGGACGGGGAGCTGCTTCGCGGATTTCATGGCGAGGGTTCCCGCAAGTGCCGGCAACCAGCCCCAGATGATTCCCCAGTAGCCGGCCGCGAGCAACGCGGGCTGGACACCGTCCAGCAACCACGCCAACCGCGCCGGCGGCCAGGATGCAATGACGTAGCCGAGGGATGCGAAGGTGGCCGTGGCGAATCCGGCGAGAACGATGGACATCCACACGGCAAGGAATCCGATGGGTGGATCGCCGGCTTGCTTGCCCGCACGCATGCCGGCTCCGCGCAGCAGCAGGAGCGTAAAGGCCATCAATGCCAGGACGGAAAACAGGGTTAGCAGGATCGGCCACGGCTGGGCCGATTGCCAGATTCGCATGGCGATCGTCTCGGGAAAAAGCATCCGGATGAATTGGGCGGGCAGGCGAACCTGGTGGGCGAGCATCCAGCCGTTCAGAGCGCCGCTGAACAGCCAAAGGAGTCCTGCCCCGGCAACGATCCATGCGGTGCCGATGGTTGTTTTTCCGTGTTGTCCCATGCCACCGAGACTATCCGAGCTGGCTCGGGTGCGGCGTCACTGGCGGGTCAGCCGAGGGCCGAACGCGGCGACCAATCCGATGGCAGGACCCCGAAACCAAGGAAATCATCCAATGCCGAGGACGCCGCAACATCGAGCAGCCCGTCGGCCTGGGCATAAATGACCTTTTCCTCCATGGCGTTGTGCTTGTCCAGGAGCGTGAGCAGCTCGGTGCAAGCCGTGCGGGTGCCGGGGGCATCTCCACGTTCGATCGAAGTGTCGATGCCGGCCATGGTGTTCCACAACTGGCCGTGTTCGCGTTCCATGGCGAAGATCGGGCCCATCAAACCGCTCCTTTTCAGGGACGGAAAAAGGAACTCTTCCTCCAGGTAGATGTGGCGGCGAAGTCCGGCCAGGGAGCGCACCAGGGTATCGGACTGGTCCTGCACGGTTCCGCCCGCGGCCAGATAAGCCTCGATCCCGCCATCGATTTCGCGGTGCGCCGCCTCGAGCGCTGCACCCAGTGTCTGCTGTTCCACGACGTCTCCTTGCCCGAATCCACGATGGGATCTTCAGCATAGGCACGTTTCCCGTCAGGGGGATCCCTCGGCGGAAGAAGATGTGGCCCGCACAAAATCACGAATCGATGGGTAAACCGCATGTAGCATGTATCGGTGGAACAGGCACCGCATGGGCCGCCGACTCGTCCCCACACGCAGGGAAAGATTTTCTGCATGCCCCTGGTCCGCAGGTGCGGCCCCACGATCGAGGATCCCCAGGTTCCCGATGCCAACGAGTTCCAGCACATGGCACCCGGATTCGTCGAGCGCCGCATCCGCATCTCCCACATTGCGCTTTACGGCGCGGGGATCTTCCCGGCAGCGGCAGCGGCAATGCGGGTGCGTTGGCGCACCGACATTGATCCGTGGGGAGCCACAGTGATGACCGGCCTGGGCTTCGTGTTCGTGCCGATCTCCGGGGCTGTCGCCGAAATGGCGGCCGTGCCCCGGCCAGGCCATCGGTGGCCCTTACCGTGGCTGACCAATCGATCCGGGACGACAAGGCTGCCGCCATCGGCATCGCCGTGACCGGTGCGGTCTTCACCGTGGTTGTCGCCTTCATGGCCGGCGACCATGACATCGCCCGGGTGGCGAGCATCCTGGTGGGGATGTGGGTGGCCATCGCCATTGCGGTCCATGGCCGGCTCCGCGCCCGCAGGCTGCGCCTGGTGCGCGACGAGGTCTACGCCGCGCACCTGGCCAAGAACGGGGCCTCGCCGCAACCCAACCGGCGGGTGGTCCGCGAGGTCACGCCCGGTCTGCAGCTCTTCGAGACAGAGCCCACCGAATTCGAACTGGAAGCCGCTGCCGCTGCCGATGCCTGGGCCCGGGCCTGGATGTTATTCGCTCCGCTCTTTGTGTACTTTCTTGCCCCGCTGCTGGTGATGAGTTTGGCCCTGGGGTTCGACCACGAAATCCGGGTAGTGCCGGTGCCTGTCGCCCTGGCGTGCTTCATCCACGGCTTCCTGAAGCTGAAAAGAGACCGCCCCGGCAAGCTGCGGTTAAGGCAGTGGTACGGGCACAACATGCACAAATCAGTGGGCAGAAATCGCGGGACGGGCATCCTGTACTACAGCATGGCGGCACCCATTTTCATCACCGGGGCACTGCTTGCGGGGATTGCCGCCAGCCCCGAATTCGTGCTCTATCCCACGGCCTGCGCCATCATGCTTGCCGCGACGAGCCCATTGATGGTTGTCGCCGGCAGGATCCTTCACCGGCGCCGCGGACTCTACACCGCATGGCTGCTGCGCAACGGCTTGCTCGTGGAGAATACACCGGGCGAACGCCCGGAGAATCCGCCGCGGAGCGCAGGTAACACGGGTCGAACCTGAGTGCCCCGGATCACGGCCCGGTGTACCGTGAGCCCTATGGGGCGGGTCATTTTGGCCTGCTCCACCTAGGAAGAGAACAAGACGCATGGACTTTACAAACGAACTTACACTGGGTGTTATTGCCACTTCCAACAAAGTGGACGAGCGACGTTTGCCGATCCACCCGTCTCACTTTGAACGTATCGACGAGCGCTTCCGAGACCGCATCACGGTCGAATCCGGTTACGGGGTGGCCTGCGGAATGGACGATGAAGACCTCGCGCCATTCGTTGGAAAATTTGCCACTCGCGAAGAAACCATGGCCGGCAGCGACATCGTTCTCTTGCCCAAGCCCCAGGCCTCGGATCTGCTGCAGATGCACGAGGGCCAGACACTGTGGGGCTGGCCGCACTGTGTCCAGGACACTGCCCTGACGCAGCTGGCCATTGACAAGAAACTCAACATCATTGCGTTCGAAGCCATGAACCACTGGGGAACCGACGGCAGCTTCGGGCTGCATGTGTTCCACAAGAACAATGAGTTGGCGGGCTACTCATCGGTCATCCACGCCCTGCAACTTTGCGGCAACACGGGTGACTACGGGCGCAGGCTCTCGGCAACCGTGATCGGGTTCGGCGCCACCGCCCGTGGAGCTGTCACCGCCCTGCGCGCCCACGGAATCCACGACGTGCGTGTCCTGACCGGACGCTCCGTCGCGGCCGTCGCTTCACCCATCCACGCCGTCCAAATGGTCCAGTTCGACCACGACGGCGGACCGAACCTGAGCGAGGTCATCACGGACGAGGGACGCTTGCCGCTGGCACCGTTCCTGGCCGAAAGCGACATCGTGGTGAACTGCACCCTGCAGGACCCCAACGCACCGTTGATGTACCTGCAGACCGAGGACCTGACGGCGTTCTATCCCGGCAGCCTGATCATCGATGTCTCCTGCGACGAGGGCATGGGCTTCGAATGGGCCAAGCCCACCACCTTCGCCAACCCGATGTTCACCGTGGGCCGGAATGTCAACTACTACGCTGTCGACCACTCACCCTCGTACCTGTGGAACTCCGCCAGCTGGGAAATCAGCGAGGCGCTCCTGCCCTTCCTGGACGTGGTGCTGGACGGGCCGGGCGCCTGGAAGGAAAATGAGACGATAGCCCGCGCCATCGAGATCCAGGACGGCGTGATCCTGAACCCGGCGATTCTCGAATTCCAGAACCGGACCGCCGAGTACCCGCACAACACCAACGCCGGCTGACACCGGTGCGGTTCCGTGTCCCGTGCCCCGGGACACGGAACCGAACAGACAGGAAGGCCCCAGGCCCATGGACGCGCTCTTTACCGACAGCTTCCTGGGCCGTCCCCGGCGGGAGCTGGCACCGGGGGCCCAGTGGGTTCCGGACTGGCTGGATCTGGAGGAACAACGCTGGATCGTGGCCCGCTTCCACGAATGGGGGCGGGGCCCGGTGCCGCCGCGCGCGGCCAGGATCGGCGCGCATGAGATGTCGGTCCGGACCGTGTGCCTCGGGTGGCACTGGCGGCCCTACGCCTACTCCCGCGAGGCCGTCGACGTCAACGGCAATCGGGTGCTGGACTTTCCCGACTGGATGGTTCGGCTGGGACGCAAGGCCTTGTTGGCCGCCACCGGCGACAAGGCCGCGGCCGCGGCCTACACACCCGACACCGCCCTGGTGAACTACTACGGGGCCGACTCCAGGATGGGCATGCACCAAGACCGCGACGAACGCTCGGTTGCCCCGGTGGTCTCGATTTCCATCGGGGACACCTGCACGTTCCGCTTCGGCAACACCCTGAACCGGAACAAGCCCTTTCAGGACATTGCGTTGGCTTCCGGGGACCTGTTCGTCTTCGGCGGCCCGGCGCGCCTTGCGTACCACGGCGTCACCAGGGTCCTGCCCGGAACCGCGCCCGCCGGTTGCGGGCTTGAATCCGGACGCATCAACATCACCATGAGGGTCACCGGACTGGAGGGATGAACCCCGGCGATCTCGGGGCGCCGAGTCAGTCCCCGGGCAGGTTCACCCTGGCCCGAACGGCCAGGTGGTCGCTGAGCCCGGCTTCGAGGTTGGTGTTCGAGGTGACGTCCAGCCCGCGCACCAGCACGTGGTCAAGGCGCATCATGGCAAAGGGAGCCCGCGGCCAGGTGAATCCGAAGAACCCGTCGTCCTGGTTGGGCTCTTCCAGCACCGTTGACATTTCCGTGAACGCCCGGTCGGTGCTGGTCGCATTGAAGTCGCCCACGGCCATGACGTTCTTGTGCGGGTCGGCCCGCACCACGGCGGCCAGCTGATCAAGCATCACGTCGCGGTCGACGTGGTCGTTGGGCCGGGCCGAGGCTGCGTGGATGACGTAGAGCGAAACCACTCCCTGCCCGGTGGCCACCCGTGCCGACAGGGCGCGCTTCCATCCCAGCCCCAGGTCAAGGGAACGGGAACCCTCAAGCGGATACTTGCTCCAGACCCCGACGGTGCCCACCACGAAGTGGTGCGGATACGCGGCGCCCAGGGCATCGGTGACGCGTTGGACGCTGCCGGCGTCGAGCTCCTGCAGGGCAACGATGTCGCTTCCGTTTGCCGCCAGCTCCTGCGCGGACTGCGCAGCCGCCCCGGTTCCGGCCTTGATGTTCTGGCTGGAAACCGTCAGCGTGTGGGCAGCGGCTGCCGGTGCCGTCCATGACAACGGAACGATGGCCGGGCCAAAAATGAGGATCCAGGTCAGCGCGGGCACCAACAGGACCAGCAGCGAGGTGCGGCTGCGCGAGGCCAACGCCACCAGCAACAGCAGCGGAACCACGAGTCCCAGCCAAGGTGCGGCGTTGTCCAGCAGCAGGCCCAGTCCCATGGCATCCGGTATGCGGGTGTGGAAAGCGATCAGCAGCGCGGTTCCCAGTGCGCCGAGAAAAACCAGGAATCTCAGGAAACGCTGGGCGCGCGAGGGAGGTCGGCGGGTACGTTTCGCAGCGCGTGGCCGGGGCGGGTAAACAGGCATCGCTACCAAGAATCGCACATCGCGCTGTTCGATGCATGGACGGCGGCTGTGATTCCGCCCAGAGATCTGTCACGTGATTCCCAGCCTGAATGCTGCAGTTATTCGGCCCCCATCCATCGGCCAGTCCCGAACCCTCGACTCTTGCCACGCCAAGTGACATTCTGAAGAGAGGAATACACACGGTCACCACCACTTTCCCGAAAATCCCGAATCACGGCGGTGGCACCATCCTGGCAGGAGACGAAAACCATGAGCGAAGCGGCGACGACAGAAGCGGCAGCGCAAGGAAAGTTGGGGACTGTGGTGATTGGCGGCGGACTTGCCGCGGCCCATTGCATCCACGAATTGCGCGAGGGCGGCTATACCAAGCCCATCACACTCGTCGCCTCCGAAAACGAAGTTCCCTACGAACGGCCGCCGCTTTCCAAGGAATTTCTCCAGGGCAGCAAGCCCGCCCTGGAACTCGAGCCCTTCCCCGGAAGCTGGTACACCGGCGCGGACATCGCGATGCGCCTGGGCACCACTGCCGAATCCATCGACACGGCAGCCAAGACCGTCTCCCTGTCGGACTCCTCGACCCTGGGCTACGAAAACCTCGTGATCGCCACCGGATGCCGTTCCCGGCTGGGCGGGCGCAACGCCAACATGACCGGGTGGGACCTGCCCGGCGTCTACACGCTGCGTTCGCTGGAAGACTCCAAGGCCATCAAGGAGCAACTGGTTTCCGGAAAGCACCTGGTCATCATCGGCGCCGGGTGGATCGGTATGGAGGTCGGGGCCTCGGCACGCGCGGCCGGCCTCGAGGTCACGGTGCTGACCCCGGACCAGGTTCCCCTCGCGGTGGCCATGGGTTCCGAATTCGGGTCGCACGTGGCCCAGCTCCACGTCGCCAACGGCGTCCAGTGCCACTTCGGGACCGCAGTCACCGGAATCGCCGCGGACCCACTGAAGGGTTTGGCCGTGCAGACCCCGACCGGGGACATCCCCGCGGATATCGTCCTGCTGGCCATCGGGGCGGTGCCCAACAACGAGCTGGCCGTCGCCGCGGGCCTCGAGGTCGGCACCGGGGTCGTTGTCGATGAGCACCTGCGCAGCAGCGACAAGAGCGTCCTGGCGATCGGCGACATCGCCGAGGCCTACAACACCACCCTGGGACGGAACATGCGGGTCGAGCACTGGGACAACGCGATCCGCCAGGGCAAGCTCGCCGCCGCCACCATCCTGGGACGCGATGAATCCTATGACTGGTTGCCGTACTTCTTCACCGACCAGTTCGATTTGGGCATGGAATACGTCGGGGACCGGCAGGCCGAGGACGACGTGGTGGTGCGCGGGGACATGGCCTCGGGGGAGTTCATCATCTTCTGGCTGCGCAAGGGCGTCCTCACCGCCGCCATGAATGTGAACATCTGGGACGTCAACGACCACCTGCGCTCGATGATCGGCAAGAACATCCCGGTCGCGACGCTCCAGGACACGGACAACGACCTGATGGCCCTCTAGAGCCGGAACACGGGTCCCTGAACACGCGTGGCACCCGCCCGTCCGCACCGGCTGTGGGGGTGCTCACCAAGGCCCCCTTCGTTGCCCGTGGCCACGTAGTCTGGAATCTGCGGCGGCAAAAACGCAAGCGTTTGCGCGCCGCCACCTCAGCACCGAACCTCGAAAAAAGGGACCCGTGAATTCCGACGCCATCGCCCCGGGCAGCACCAACCACAAACGCTCCACCCAACTTTCGGGGCGGGCACTGCTGCTGGCGGTCGTGGCCCTGGCCATGGGCGGGTTCGGCATCGGCACCACCGAATTCACCATCATGGGCCTGCTCCAGGAAGGAGCAGCGGACCTTGGCGTCAGCAACGCCCAGATGGGCCTGCTGATCTCCGCCTATGCCCTGGGCGTCGTGGTCGGGGCCCCGATCCTCACGGCCCTGGGTGCCCGGGTCGCCCGCAAGACCATGGTCCTGTGGCTCATGGCGTTCTTCACGCTGGCGAACCTCAGCTCCCTGTTCGCCGCGAGCTACGAGTGGATGCTCGTGTCCCGTTTCCTGGCCGGACTGCCGCACGGCGCGTACTTCGGCATCGCCGCGATCCTTGCAGGCACCCTGGTGCCCGCGTCGATGCGCGGGCGCGCCATCGCCTGGGTGATGCTGGGGCTGTCCGTCGCCAACGTGCTTGGCGTGCCCGTGGTGACGTTCCTGGGGCAGGCCTTCGGCTGGCGCTGGATGTTTGCCGTGGTCGGCCTCGTCGGGGCGCTGACCTGGATCGCCATCCGGCTCTTCGTGCCCTTCTCCCCGGTGCACGAGGGAGCCAGCATCCGCAGGGAACTGTCCGCGCTGCGCAGCGGCCAGGTGTGGATGGCGATGCTCACCGGCATCGTCGGCTTCGGCGGGTTCTTTGCCGTGTATTCCTACATCAGCCCGATCCTCACCGATGTCACCGGGCTGCCGATCCGGGCGGTTCCGCTGGTGCTGGGACTCTACGGCATCGGCATGGTGGTCGGTTCGCTGATCGGCGGGCGGCTTGCCGACTGGTCGGTTCTTGGCGCCATCTACGTCGCGACCTCCGCCATGGTCGTGTTCATGGCGCTGTTCGGGGTGGTGGCGACGCACCTGGTGCCGACCCTCGTGCTGGTCTTCATCCTCGGCGGCACCGGCTCGCTGCTGGTGCCCGCGCTGCAGGCACTGCTCATGGATTCGGCCCCGCACGCGCAGTCGCTGGCCGCCTCGCTGAACCACTCGGCACTGAATGTCGCCAACGCCCTGGGCGCGGCCCTGGGTGCAGCTGTCATCACCGCCGGGCTTGGCTACCGGGCCCCTGCATTCCTCGGTGCGGGCCTGGCGTTCCTCGGGCTGCTGCTGGCCCTGGCCACGGGAATGCGGGCCAAGCGCCTGGCAGCAGCCGCGCCAAGGTAGCCGCGCCCGCAGGCGTGTTACTCGGACGTCGCCGCCAGGCGCCCCAACTTCTTGTCCATGGCTTCGTGCGTCTGGGACATCAGTTCCTGCATGGTGCCCACGACATCGATGTTGCGGTCCACCAGCCACTGAAGCTGCAGGCCATCGGCCGCGGCCAGGACCAAGCGCGTCATGGTGCGGAAATACTCGAGTTCCTCGGCCGACGGCGCGGGCTTGCCGGCGTAGTAGGAGTCTTCAGAGATCTTCAGCAACCGGGCGTTGCGTTCCTGGAAGTACGCCGCCGCGGGATGATCCGGGTTCGAGGCCGCCGCGGCCATCGTCACGTACAGGGCAATCAGGCCGGGTTCGTTGGGGCCCTGCCCCAAGATGTCGGCAAACTGGTCTTCTTGCTGCTCCAGGGTGCCGGTGATTTCATTGCGGGCGTCGCGCCTGCGCAGGATCTGGACGAGAAGGTCTTCCTTGGAGTCGAAGTAATGCATCACCCCGGCCAGGGACAGATTGCACAGGCTTGCGACCTTGCGCAGGGATGTTCCCCGGTAGCCTTCAAGTGCAAACACCTCCAGCGCCACATCTAGAATCTCGGCACGCTTTGCTATGCCCTTTGCGTATGAACCACGTATTGCCATGTTGCTAGAGTAGCGAGATTTTGGGCCAGCGCTTACTAACCGGACACACCGCGGTATTAGGTGTGCCACCTGACCTGTAAAGACGCGCGGGAAGTGGATTTTGCGGCGCGAGCGGGGACGGCTGTCCGTCCAAGGGACCGAAGCGTGTCGGTGCCGTGGTGCAGCAGATCCGCCGGGGCCGGAAAACCTTTGTGATCGATGTCTCGTTTGGGGTTGCGGTGTTGGTTTTGCCGCGTATTTTTGCGCTTTCTTGCGGTCGTTGGCGCGGTTGCGCCGGGGTGCGGGGCGGGTGGGCCCGGGTCGATTGGCGTTTGGGTGCCGGGGTGCTGTAGATTGTTATCTCGGTTCGGCAGCCCTTCGGGAAAGCCTGAAACCAATCCTTTTCGGGGGTATGGCGCAGTTGGTAGCGCGTCTGCATGGCATGCAGAAGGTCAGGGGTTCGAATCCCCTTACCTCCACGAAATACGGAAGGCCTCAAACATCATGTTTGGGGCCTTTCGTGTATTTCGCGTCGTTTGGCTCAGCCGATGGCCCGGTATCCCGGATAGCCGATCATGGCGCGCAACCATGTCACCAAGGGGGAAATCCCGGCGTGCGGGAGGTCGCTGCTTCCGGCCGTGAACACGGGCACCTCCCCGCGCATGTGCTTGGGCAGCAGGCGCAGGATGCGGTCGCTGTCGCCGGCACCGGTCAGCAGCAGGGCAACGGGCCGGAACCCGAACACGGCCTTGACCAGCGCCAGCCCGTGCATGCGTGAAAAACGCAGCGGGCCCACCAGGACCACGCCGTCAAAGTAGATCAGCTCGTGCGCCGATGAACTGGTGACTTCAAGGATTTCGGAGCGCAGCTCATGGGTGTGCAATTGCTCGGCAAGCTCAGTGGAACGCAGCTTGGCAAGTGCATCACGTTGGTAGTAGACGATGGCAACGCGATCCATGCGAATCCCTCATTCCTGCAACGAACGCAGCGCGCGGGCAGGACCCGCGCGTCATTCCCTTCCACAGTATGCGCATTTCCAGGGAAATGGCTAGGAGTGCGGTGCCCGCGGCGCACACCCCAAGACGTTATCCAACCGGCGCGAATGCATCGTGTTGCGCACAATAAGGGCACAACATGGAATATCGATTGCGGGTGGCGGCCTGCGGCCCCATACTGGCTGCAACAGTCTTCTGGGGGGAAGCAACCAGGGGGGAATTTTCGATGTTGGGATCTTGGGGACAATACAGTTCGGTGAGGGGCGCCTGCGGGCTCCTGGTGGCCGCGGCGCTGCTGGTTTCGTCGGTTCCGACGATGGCTGCCGGGGTCTCCGAGGTGCCCGCCGCTGCGGCCTCGGCGTCCGTGACGGTGGCGGCGGCGCTGCCGGCGTCGGTGCGCACCACCGCGAACCTGAACCTGCGCACGGGACCCAGCACCGGGTACCGGATCCTGGCGACCATTCCGAAGGGCACCACGGTCAAGGTGCTGTCGCGTGCCTCCAACGGCTGGTACAAGGTCAGCTACGCCGGCCGCACCGGATGGGTCAGCAACCACTACGTCACCGCCGTGGCCTCCTCGTCTCCGGGGGCGTTGCCGGCGTCGGTGCGCACCACCGCGAACCTGAACCTGCGCACGGGACCCAGCACCGGGTACCGGATCCTGGCGACCATCCCGAAGGGCACCACGGTGAAGGTCTTCGACCGGGCCTCCAACGGCTGGTACAAGGTCAGCTACGCCGGCCGCACCGGCTGGGTTTCCAATGCGTATGTCACCACCGGCAGCGGGACTTCCACGCCAACGGCGCCCAGCACGCCCCGGTCCACCGGACCGAACCGCACCTCGCGCGTGGTGCTGACCTTTGACGACTGCCCGCGCACGCTCAGCGCCTTCACCGCGGCCATCGACTACGCCGCAAGCCACAACATGGGCCTGGTCATCGCACCGACCGGCAACTGCCTCTCTTCGTTCAAGGCGCGCTACGGCGTCGACCTGGCGGCGCGGGCCCGGGCCAAAGGGCAATGGGTCATCAACCACTCGGTGAGCCACCCGGACCTGCGCCCGTTGAGTTGTTCGGCCGCCGCCGCCCAGCTCGGCGGCACCGGCGTGCACACCAATTTCGGCCGGCCCCCGTACGGTGCGGTCGACGCCAGCGTCGTATGCGCCTACGACCGGGTGGGCATGGCGATCTGGACCTGGTCACGCGACACCCTTGACTGGAGCACCAAGTCGAAGGCGACCACGGTGGCCCGGGCCTCGGCCGCCAGGGCCGGGGACACCGTGCTGATGCACATGCAGTGGCAGGGATTCGCCCCCGACTCGCTGCGGCAGATCAAGGCCAACCTGGCCGGCCGCGGGCTGGGCGTGTGCCGCGCCTACCGCGGTGCCGACGGGGCCGGAGCCGTTCTCAGGACGCCCGTGCTGCTTCCTTCGTCGCTGCCCTGCTGACTACAGCTGCCGGGCGCCGGGCCCGGGGACCACGGAGAAGATTTCCGGGGCGATGTATTGGGCCGCGGCAAAGGCCTCCAGCACCGCGGCCGAGACCTGACCGGCGCGCGAGACTTCAACCAGCGCGATCGCCGATCCGCCGAAGCCGCCGCCGGTCATCCGGGCGCCGATGGCGCCCGCGGCCATGGCGGTGTCCACGGCCAGGTCGAGCTCGACGCTGGAGATCCCGAAGTCGTCACGCATCGAGGCGTGGCTGGCCACCAGCAGGTCGCCGATGGCCGCCGGTCCCTGGCTTTCAAGCAGCTCGACGGTCCGAAGCACCCGCTGGTTCTCGGTGACGATGTGCTTGACCCGCCGGTAGATCTCCGGGGCCAGGCTGGCCTCGGCCTCCGCCAGGCGTTCGATCCCCACATCGCGCAGGGCCTTGACGCCCAGCTCCTTCGCCCCGCGGGTGCAGGCGACCACCAATTCCTTGTAGCCGCCCGAGTCGTGGGCGTGGCTGACCCGGGTGTCGATGACCAGCATCACCAGGCCCGCGGCCGCCAGCGGCAGGGCCACCTGGCGTCCCTGGCGGGTGCGGCAGTCAAGGAACAGGGCGTGGTCCGGGGTGCTGCGCAGCGAGGCCGACTGGTCAAGGATCCCGGTGGGTGCCCCGACGAAGTCGTTTTCGGCCGATTGGCACACCAGCACCAGGTCCTCGCGGGAAAGCCCAAAGCCCAATTGCTCGTTCAGGCCAAAAGCCACGGCGCATTCGAGGGCAGCGGAGGAGGACAGGCCCGCCCCGATCGGCACCGTGGAATCCACCAGGATGTCGGCTCCCGGCAGGGTGAACCCACGTTGTTCCAGCGCCCAGAAGACCCCGGCGACGTACCGTGCCCACGGGGCCACCGACTGGGGCACCAGGGAATCAAGGCCGGTCTCGACGACCGGGCCGCCCCGGGTCGAGGCGACGCGCAGCAACCGCCCGGAACCCTCCGGGCGGATCCGCAGCCCGACGCCCGCGGCCCTGTCGATGGCAAAGGGCAGCACGAAGCCCTCGTTGTAGTCGGTGTGCTCTCCGATGAGGTTCACCCGACCGGGTGCGGCAAAGCACGCGTCGGGGGACGCTCCGTACAGCTCGGTGAAGGAAGCGGGCAGGGCGTCGAAGGCGCCGGGCAGGGCGGTCATGGCATCGTCTTTCACAGGGCGGGAACGGTGTTCGTCAGGCGGGCAGCGGATTCGCGCAGCGCCTCGGCGGCGGCCTCGGGGGTGACGTCCCCGATGAACGCGCCCATGGCGGCCTCGGAGCCGGCCAGGTACTTGAGCTTGTTCTCGGCGCGGCGCGGGGAAGTCAGCTGCAGGTGCAGCCAGGCCTCGGCGCGGTGCTCGTGGCTCCGCGGCGCCTGGAACCAGCCGGCGATGTACGGGGTGGGGGTGGAATACAGCCCATCCACGGTGAGCAGCAGCCGGTGGTACATCGCGGCCAGCTCGTCGCGCTCCTCGCCGGTCAACTCGCCCAGGTCCGCGACCTGGCGGTGCGGAACTAGGTGGACCTCGACGGGCATGCGCGCGGCATAGGGCACGAAGGTGGTGAAGTGGGTGCCGCGTTCGAGCACGCGCCGCCCGTCGGCGACCTCGAAGTCCAGGATGTCGGCCATGAGGTTGTTCCCGGTGCGCACCTTGTGTGCGGCGGCCCTGGCCAGGTGGTTCTCGGTGCGCGGGGTGGTATACGGGTAGGCGTAGACCTGCCCGTGCGGGTGGTGCAGCGTCACCCCGATTTCGGCTCCGCGGTTCTCGAACGGGAAGACCTGCTCGATTCCCTCAAGCGCGCCCAGTTCCGTGGTGCGCTGGGCCCAGGCCTCGATCACTGTGCGGATGCGGCGCTCGCCGAGCGTGGTGAGCGAATCGGTGTGCCCGGGGCCGAAGGCAATGACCTCGCAGCGGCCGTGGGACGGGCGCTGCGCGCCGAGTTCGGCCTCCACGTGCGAGGCGTGTTGCCCGGGCCCGAAGGAGGGGAAGCGGTTCTCGAAGACCACGACGTCGTAGGTGTCCGCCGGGATCTCACTGGCCCTGTCCGAGCGCGTGGGGCACAGCGGGCATTCGCTGGCCGCTGGCAGGTGCGTGCGGCGTTGGCGGTGGGCGGCGAAGGAGATCCAGTCCCCGGCCAGCGCGTCGTAGCGCAGTTGCGAGGTTGCCGGGCGGGCAGGCAGCTCGCGGGTGTCGGCCGGGGCGGTGAAGCCGTCCGGGACCGTGGCCGCGTCGAAGAAATAGAGCAGCTCACGTCCGTCGGCCAGGGTGGTGCGCACCGGTTCGCTCGGGCGGGGGTTCTGGTCCACGGCTGCTCCTTGGCGAGACAAGTCATCGATTTGAATCAAACAATTTCGATCAAATTCTATCAGAAGGCAACGTGCGAGGGAAGGAGGAGAGCTTGCTTCCAGGTATCCATTGCCGGGCCTCCGCGACATTCGTGGATGTGGACGACGGAAAATCCCCGGCATCGGCTCGTGGGTGGGTTCCGCGCAACTTCGAACACCAAACAACGATTTGTGTTCGTTTTTTCGCTACGATGGATTACTGAACCAGATGCCCAACCGAACGGATCGCCATGACCGAGATGCTGGCCAGTGCCAGGCAACAACGCATCCTCGATGCCCTGCGCGAACGCGAGCAGGTGCGTGTGACGTCCCTTGCAGCCGAGCTGGGCGTCTCGGAGATGACGGTGCGGCGCGACCTGAACGCGCTGGCCGAGCGCGGCGCGCTGGTCAAGGTCCACGGAGGGGCCACCCTGGATGCCGCCCCGACCAGCAGCGAGCCGGGCTTCACGCACAAGCTCGCCCTGGAATCCGGAGAAAAGCAGGCCATTGCCCAGGCCGCCGTGAAGCTGATCAAGCCCGGCATGTCGATCGCGCTGAACTCGGGCACCACCACCTACGCCCTGGCCTCGCAGTGCACCGGCATCAAGGACCTGACCGTGGTGACCAACTCCCCGCGGATCGCCGAGATCTTCTATGCCGCGGCCAACCCGAGCCAGAACATCATCCTCACCGGCGGGATCCGCACCGTCTCCGACGCCCTGGTCGGACCGCTGGCACTCTCGGCCCTGGGCCAGCTGCACGTGGACGTGCTCTTCCTGGGAGTGCACGGCATGACCTCCGAGGACGGGTTCACGACCCCGAACATGCTCGAGGCGCAGACCAACCAGGCCTTCATCAGGGCTGCGGCACGGCAGATCATCGTGGCCGACCACACCAAGTGGGGAGTGACCGGGCTGTGCCAGATCGCCCCGCTGTCCCAGGTCGACGCGCTGATCACCGGAACACGCCTGGACGGGGAAGCCAAGGTCCTGCTGCGCCAGGCCCTGGACACGCTGATCCTGGCCTGAGGCGCGTCCGCCCTTTCCTAGAACAGGGTTGGCTCGGGCGGCGGCTCGATGCCCTCGAGGCGCAGCAGGAACAGCTTCGCGCCAAGGCCTCCGGCATATCCGGTCAGTGAGCCGTCCGCACCGATGACCCGGTGGCACGGAACGATGATCGGGATCGGGTTGCGGCTGTTGGCGGTTCCCACGGCCCGGGTCAGCTTCTCGTCGCCCAGTGCCAGGGCCAGCTGGCCGTAGGTGCGGGAGGTGCCGAATTCAATGCGGGCCAGTTGCTCCCAGACCCGCGTTTGGAACTCGGTTCCCCGTGCATCCAGCGGCACCCCGAAGGTGGTCCGGGTGCCGGCGAAGTATTCGGCAAGCTCGCTCGCGCATTGGGGGATGAACGGGTCATCGGCCACCGGGTCCAGCAGCTGCCCGAGCATCTCGGGGTCCGGCGGATGGGAGTGGTTTTCCATGTAGATCCCGGTGATCCCGCGGGTCGAGGCCACGATCCGCAGCTCGCCGAGGGGCGAATCCATGATGCCGTGGTGCAGTCGGCGTTCCTCAGCCAAGGATCTGCCCCAGCGCCGCCTCGAAATCGGGGTGGGCGAACTCGAACCCGGCATCGGCCAGCACCCTGGAGGTCACGTGCCGTCCGGTGGTGCCCAGCGCCGGGTCGGTGTGCAGCAGCACCGCGCCGGCGGCCAGCACGGATGCCGGGGTGGGCAGCGAGAACCTGCGCAGGGGCCTGGGAGCCACCCGGGCACGCAGCGCGGCCATCATCTGGCTGTTGCGCACCGGGTGCGGGGCGGCCAGGTGGATGATCCCGCCCGGGAGGACCAGGCCTTCCTCCAGTCCCAGTGCGGCGCGGACGATGCGCAGCCAGTCGGCCAGGTGGATCCAGCTGACCCATTGCTCCCCACCGGCCACCGGGCCGCCCAGGCCGACCCGGGCCAGCAGCGAGAGCCGGTCCACCAGTGGGCTCTCCCGCTCGAAGACCAGGGAGGTGCGCAGGATGTTCAACCGCTTGGTGTGCGCCCCGGCCGCCGCATCCTCCCAGGGCTTGGCCACCCCGGTCATCTGCGCCAGCGCGGCCGCGCCGGTGGGCAGGGAGGAGTCCTCGGTGAGGTGCCGCTCGCCGGCGTCGGCGAAGATCGCTGTGGTGCTGGCCTGCAGGAACGCGGCCAGCGGCTCCGGGGCGGCATGCGAGGCGTCCACCAGCGCGCGGGTGGAATCGACGCGGGAGGAGCGCAGGCGCGCGATGTTCGCCTCGGTCGGCGGCAGGTCCACCAGTTCCCCGGCCAGGTTCAGCACCGCGGTGTCGCGTCCGGCGCGGTACAGCACCGTGGACCAGGGGCCCTGGTTCTTCCCGTCCCACAGGACCTGGGTGTAGGGGCTGTCGGGACGGGCGGTGCGGGTGAGGACCGTGACCTCGTGCCCGCGGCAGTACAGGTCCGCCGCGGCGCGGGAGCCGAGGAATCCGTGGCCCCCGGCAATGACGATGCGCAACTTCTGCGTGGGCGTTCCGCCGGCCAGCGCGTAGAGCCGGGCGCAATTCTCGGCGAAGTGCGCCGCGATCGGCTTGGCCGCGGTCTCGGCAAACACAACGGATGCCGGGCCGGCGACCGAGACCGACTGGGTCAGCTCGGTGCCCCCGGGAACCCCGCGCAGCGACCAGTCCACCAACAGGTGCCCGCCGGGCTGAGGCTGGCGCCAGGCGATGGAGCTGCCCTCGTCGAACCGGGTGATGGTTGCCGCAGGTGCGGTGGCCGAATGGATCGGCCCGATGAGCTTCCCCGCGGGGGCCAGCTCCAGCTCGGTCCCGGCGGATGCCGGGACCTCGTGCGGTTCCAGGCGCGCAATGGCCCGGTTCCATTGGGGGACCCGGGACGGATCGCGCAGCACCTCCCACACCGAGGCGACGGGACGTGCGAGGAAGTGGGTTTGCGTGCGCTGCCAGGCCATGGTCCCAGCTTAGCCACCCGGACTGCGGTGCTACACCCGCGTGACGAACTCGGCCAGGGCGGCCAGCTGTGCGGCGCGCACGGCCGGGTCCAGGTACATCATGTGCCCCGCCGCGTAATAGTGGTGGCTGAAGCGCTCCCGGGCGGCCGCCGGGACATCCAGGTGCGCCCAGACATACTCGGCGGCATAGTGCGGGGTGGCGCCGTCGTGGTAGCCGTAGTCCACGTGCACGCGCAGCTCCGGGATGTCGATGAGCAGGCGCTCGAGGTCCGCGGTGACGTCGATGGGCTTGCCCTCGAAGCTGTCGTAGCTCCAGGGGTGCACCCGGCCGGTGAGCACCTCGTAGGGCAGGTCCGATTCGTAGCCCAGCTCGGCGCGCACGTAGTGGTTGATGGCCGCGGCATAGGCAGGGGTGATGGCCCGCAGCGAGGGGTCGTCCCAGGTGTGGGATTCCTGCAGGCGCGGGGGCACCCCGGTGAAGCGCCCGTCGATGCGCCCGACCATCAGCCCGTTTTCGCGCAGCAGCTCGGTGGCGAATTCCATGTAGTCCCAGCGCAGGTTGGTGCGCCGGATGAAGGATTCGGAGAGCGTGGTGAGCTCGGCCAGGTGCTTGACCACGCCGTCGAGCTTGCGCTTGGAAAGGCGGTTGCCCAGATGCAGCGCCACCACGTAGTCGCCCGAGGCGTAGTCCTCGGCATCGCGCACGATCTCTTCCAGCGGGCGGTTGCCGTGCCGGCCGTGGTAGTGGGCGATCGCCGCGTAGGTGGGCAGGTGCAGGGCGTAGGGGGTGTCGTTGCCCGGGGCGAATTCCAGGGTTGACATGTTCAGCACCGTGGAGATCAGCCCCAGCCCGTTCACCGCCATGCCGTGGGCCTCCTGCAGGCGCCGGGCCACGGCCACCGCGCGCATGGTGCCGTAGGACTCGCCAACCAGGTACTTGGGGGAGAGCCAGCGCTGGTTGCGGGTGACCCAGAGCCGGATGACCTCGGCGACCAGGTCGCGGTCGGCTGTGAAGGAATGGAATTCGTCGGTGGTCCCGCCCTCGACCACGCGGGAGAACCCGGTGTTCACCGGGTCGATCATCACCACGTCGGCGTGCTCGAGCAGCGACTCGGGGTTGTCGATGACGCCGTAGGGTGCCGGGGTCATGTTTCCCACGTCCCCGGAATCGACGATGCGCGGGCCCAGCAGGCCCATGTGCAGCCAGAGGCTGGCCGAGCCGGGGCCGCCGTTGAAGGCGAACACCACCGGCCGCCGGTTGGCCGCCATCGGTCCGGCGGGCTTCTTGGCCCGGGACTTGGTCCCGTTCCCGGTGGCGGGTGTTTCCTCGGTCTCGGCGGTGTAGGCGACCAGGAAGATTTCCGCCTTGGCATTGAAGCCCTCGGTCTTGCCCTCGGCGTCCTCCTCCTTGCGCAGCACCATCCGGCCGGTGGTGCTGGTGTAGCGCAGGCCGGAGGCGGTGCGGTGGCTGCGGGTGACAAAATCGTCCACGACCTCGGGCTTGGGCGTGGTCTCGGGCGCGTTCGGGGAAGGAACAGAGGCATCAGGCATGCCAAGATCCTACCTCTGAAAACCCGTGGTTTCCCGGCATGCCCGCGCCCGGCGGTGACGGGGGAAAACGGAACCGGCGGTGGATTCGCGGGGCCGCTTGGGCCTTCCCATGAATCCACCGCCGGTTCGCGGCGTGGCTGGTGCTGCGGCTAGGCCTGCGGTGCGTTCCCGTAGGGGTTGGCCGGCGGTGCCGGAGGACCTGCGGGGCCGCCGAGGGACGGGCCGGAGGTTCCTGGGTAGGTGCCGGGAGCCGGCTGGTTGGAGCCCGCGGCGTTGCCGCCGGCCAGGCGCACCAATTCGCCGGTGTTCTGTGCGGTGCGGATCGTGGCGATCAGCGATTCCAGGCCCATGCGTGCCAGGGCCAGATAGATGAGCACCACCAGCGGGCCGATGATAATCAGCGCCAGGAAGCCGAAGGCCACCTGGCGGGTGGCGAACGCGGAAATCACGATGCCCAGGTACAGGATGCCCAATCCGATGGTGATCAAGATATAGACGATCTTGACGACCTTGGGGGTCACGAAGCTGTCGAAATTGAAATCGAAAAGTTCCTTCATGCGACTTTCCTCCCTCTCAGGGGGGCTTTGTATAAGCGAGTGACTATTTGTCGTACCAAGTCAAACACGACAGGGCCCCCTCGCCGAAAAACGGAGAGGGAACCCTGTCACATGCACGCGTTGGCTACGGAACGGCGGGTGCCTCGACGTAGGGTGCGTTCTCCTCGATTTCCGCTTCCATCGCGGAGAACTCCTCCTCGATGGCGGCGTTGTGCTTGTAGGTGGCACGGGAGACCAGCACGGCGACGACGAGGTTGAGCACGAAACCCGGAACGATCTCGTACATGGCCGAGGACAACACGTCGATGTTGCCCCAGACGAAGACCGTCACGGCACCGGTGAGCATGCCCGCCAGAGCGCCGGTGGAGGTCAGCTTGCGCCAGTACAGGCTCAACAACACGATCGGTCCGAAGGCCGCGCCGAAGCCGGCCCAGGCGAAGGAGACCAGCTCCAGGATGCTGGAGTTGCGGTTCAGGGCCAGCGCCGCTGCGACGATGGCCACGACCAGCACGCCGGTGCGCCCGAGCATGACCTCCCGCTTGGGGCTCAGCTTCTTGCCGGCGATGTTGTACAGGTCCTCGACCAGGGCCGAGGAGCAGACGATCAGCTGCGAGGACATGGTGGACATGATGGCGGCCAGCACCGCGGCGAGCACCAGCCCGGCCACGAACGGGTGGAAGAAGATCTGGCTCAGCAACAGGAAGACCGTCTCCGGGTCGGTGATCTCCTTCTCGGGGCTGCCGGCAAAGTAGGCGACGCCGACCAGCGCGGTGACGATCGCGCCCACCGCCGTGAGCATCATCCAGCCGATGCCGATGCGCCGGGCCGTCTTGGCCTCGGACGGGGAACGCAGGGCCATGAAGCGCACGATGATGTGCGGCTGGCCGAAGTAGCCCAGGCCCCAGGCTGCGGTGGAGAAGATGGCGACGGCGGCCAGGAAGCCGTTGGTCGTGTTGAAGGACGAGAACAGGTTCAGTGCATCGGGGTTGACCTGCGTGATCTTTTCACCGATTTGCCCGATGTTGCCCATCTGGAAGATCGCCACGATCGGGACGGCAATGAGTGCGGCAAACATCAGCAGCCCCTGGGCCACATCGGTGAGGGTTGCCCCGAGGAAGCCGCCAAAGAGCGTGTAGAGCAGCGTGACGGCGGCGACCACGAACAGGCCGGTGAAGTAGTTCCAGCCGAAGGATGACTCGAAGAACTTGCCGGCGGCCACCATGCCGGAGGAGACGTAGAAGGTGAAGAACGCCAGGATGATGACCGACGCGGCGATGCGCAGGTAGTGGCTGTTGTCCTTCAAGCGCTTCTCAAAGAAGCTCGGGATGGTGATCGCGTTCTGCGCCACCGCCGTGTAGGAGCGCAGGCGCGGGGCCACGAACTTCCAGTTCAGCCACGCGCCGATGGTCAGGCCGATGGCGATCCAGGCTTCGATGAGGCCGTTGAGGTAGATCGCGCCGGGCAGGCCCATCAGCAGCCAACCGGACATGTCGGAGGCGCCGGCGGAGAGCGCTGCAACCCCGGGCTTCAGCCCGCGGCCCGCTAGCATGTAGTCGTCGATGTTGTTGGTGCGCTTGAACGCGAAGTAGCCGATGCTCAGCATGGCGGCAAGGTACACCGCGATGGCTATCAGCTGGAATGTTGAATCGGACATGATGGGTCCTCATGAAGGTTGGGGCGTCCCGGGGAAGGGTGATCTCCGGGGTCTTTTGTTGCCGGCGGCACGGTTGCACTGCCGCACCGGCACGTGCCTATGGAACGCAACCGGTCTCGAGTATGACAGGAATTCGCGCCGGTTTGTGGCGGCTCTCACGGCGCCGTTACGCGTTTGTGACCTAAGTAACCGTACTGTCACCGACAGCATGCGGTCCCGGAAGCGCCACCGCCTGCTCGTGCAGCGCCTTGCGCACGGCCACCAGCCCGGGGTGCTGCGCGGAGGAGTGGCGCATGGCGGTGAAGATGGTCCGGTGCGGGGCGCCGGGCAGGTCGATCACGCGCAGGTCCCGGGCCCGGTACGCCCAGACCAGATCCGGGAGCAGGGCCACGGCATTGCCTGACTCGACCAATCGCACGTGGGCCTGCAGGTCCGCGGTCTCGTAGCGCACATCCGGCTCGAAGCCCGCGGTGCGGCAGGCCTGCTCGGCCCAGTGCCGGGAGGCCGCACCCCGAGGCTCCATGACCCACGGGAGGCCCGCCGCGGCCTCGATGGAGGAGACGTGGCGGAACTCCGCGGGCATCTCGTCGTTGTTTCCCGGCAGCGCCAGGCGGATGGCATCGTGGGCCAGGATCTTGCGGTCCAGGGCCTTGTAGTGCGGGGCCGCATGCCCGGGGTACTGCTCGGCGACGACCAGGTCGAAATCCCGCGCCCACGTCTCATGCAGCGCGGTTTCCGGCTCGTGCTGCACCATCTCCACCCGCAGGTGCGGGTACTGGCGCCGCAGCTCGCGCAGCACCGGGGGAATCAGCGAGAGCACCGCGGTCTGGAACACCGCCAGACGCACCGTCCCGGCAATCGCCGGCTGGGTCGAGGCGAGGTCGGCCTCGGCCCGTTCCATGGAATCGAGCAACTCGTCTGTGTGGGCGACCAGGACCTCGGCCTGCGGGGTCAGCTGCAGGCGCCGCCCGACCTTGCGCAGCAGCGTCACGCCGGTTTCCTTTTCCAGCAGCGAAAGCTGCTGGGAAACGGAGGAGGGGCTGTAGCTCAGGGCGTCGGAAACCTCGGCAATGGTGCCGCGGATGCTCAGCTCCCGCAGCAGCCGCAAGCGGCGGATTTCAAGCATGGTTGGCCCCCTGGGATCCTCTTTGGCGCGGCCGGAATGCGGCCTTTGTCGACACCCCAACGATACATTGGAAAAGCCGAAGTAAATCGTTCGGGTTTGTTCACTTTTGCTGAAGTGATGCTTGGGTCCATACTGGCTGGTGAACCCGCCTATCAAAGCGACGCGTTTCGTGTGCAAGATGGGTAGTGGTAGCCCCTTTTCAGCCACCCCCTTTCCTTCAAGGAGAAGCAGCCGTGTCCCTAACGACCCCGCACGTGCGTGTAGTCCCGCCGGCCCTCGCCGCCGACGGCACCGCTCTGGTCCGCCCCCAGGATCTTGCAGACGAAGCCATCAAGCTGGTGCGCCACTGGCTCACCGAAGGCTCGAAGGTTCCCGTCGATGCCTCCGCCGCGCAGCTTGCCGGTGTGCTCAAGGACCCCAACGGACTGGACTTCACCGTCGGCTTCGTCGACGGCGTGATCCGCCCCGAGGACCTGAAAGTCGCCGCACGCAACCTCAAGGCCCTGGCCCCGAAGGTCCCCTCCTTCCTGCCCTGGTACATGAAGTCGGCCGTCGCGCTGGGCGGCACCATGGCCCCGATCCTGCCGGGCATCGTGGTCCCGGTGGCCCGCCGCGTGCTGCGCGAGATGGTCGGCCACCTGATCATCGACGCCACCGACGCCAAGCTCGGTGCCTCGATCTCCAAGATCAAGAAGGAGGGCATCGACCTCAACGTCAACCTCCTGGGCGAAGCGATCCTCGGCGAAGGCGAAGCCGCCCGCCGCCTCGAGGGAACCCACAAGCTGCTGGCCCGCGACGATGTCGACTACGTGTCCATCAAGGTCTCCTCCACCGTGGCACCGCACAACCACTGGGCCTTCGACGAGGCCGTCGAGCACATCATCGAAAAGCTCATCCCGCTCTACCGCCTGGCCGCCACCGCCGCGCCCAAGAAGAAGTTCATCAACCTGGACATGGAGGAGTACAAGGACCTGGACCTGACCATTGCGGTCTTCACCCGGATCCTCGACCTCCCCGAATTCCGTGACCTGGAGGCCGGCATCGTGCTGCAGGCCTACCTGCCCGATGCCCTGTCGGCCATGATCCACCTGCAGGAATGGTCCGCCAAGCGCGTGGGCGCCGGAGGGGCCCCGATCAAGGTCCGCGTCGTGAAGGGTGCAAACCTTCCGATGGAGCAGGTCGAGGCGAACCTGCACGGCTGGCCGGTCGCCACCTGGAACACCAAGCAGGACTCGGACACCTCCTACAAGTCGGTGCTCGACTACGCACTGCGCCCCGGCCACGTGGAAAACGTGCGCATCGGCATCGCCGGCCACAACCTCTTCGACGTCGCCCTGGCCTGGCTGCTGGCACAGGGCCGCGGTGTCACCGAGGGCATCGAATTCGAGATGCTGCTGGGCATGGCCACCGGCCAGGCCGAGGCAGTGCGCAAGGACGTCGGGCGCCTGCTGCTCTACACGCCGGTCGTGCACCCGGGCGAGTTCGACGTGGCCATCGCCTACCTGATCCGCCGCCTCGAAGAGGGCGCCAGCCAGGAAAACTTCATGTCCGCCGTCTTCGAGCTGGACAAGAACGAGGCCCTGTTCGAGCGCGAGAAGCAGCGCTTCCTCGCCTCCCTGGCGGACCTGGACGACTCCGTCCCGGCCCCGCACCGCATCCAGGACCGCAACATCGTGGACCCCGAAGCGATCGAGGCCAAGCTGGCCGCGCTGGCCGATGGCACCGCCGACTTCGAAAACACCCCGGACACCGATCCGGACCTGCCGGGCAACCGCGCCTGGGGCCGGGAAATCGTCAACAAGATGGTCGGTTCGACCCTGGGCAAGGACTCCGTGGCGAAGGCCATGATCCACACCGAGGACGAGCTGAACCAGGTCGTTCAGAGAGCCGTTGCGGCCTCGGCATCCTGGCAGGCCATGGGTGCCGCCGCCCGCGCCGCCATCCTGCACCGCGCCGGTGCCGCCCTGGAAGCGCACCGCGCCGCCCTGCTCGAGGTCATGGGCTCCGAATGCGGCAAGACCCTGGACCAGGGCGACCCCGAGGTCTCCGAGGCCATCGACTTCGCCCACTACTACGCCCAGCGCGGCCTGGAGTTGGACACGATCGACGGCGCCACCTTCGTGCCGTCCAAACTGACCGTGGTCACCCCGCCGTGGAACTTCCCGGTCGCCATCCCGGCAGGCTCCACCCTTTCGGCCCTGGCCTCCGGTTCCTCGGTCGTCATCAAGCCCGCGGGCCAGGCGGCACGCTCCGGCGCCGTCATGGTCGAGGCGCTGTGGGAAGCCGGCGTGCCGCGCGATGTCCTGCAGCTGGTCCAGCTCTCCGAGCGGTCCCTGGGCACCGAGCTGGTGTCCCACCCGAGCGTTGACCGGTTGATCCTCACCGGCGGCTACGAGACCGCCCAGCTCTTCCGGTCCTTCCGCAAGGACCTGCCGCTGCTGGCCGAGACCAGCGGCAAGAACGCCGTGATCGTCACCCCGCACGCCGACCTGGACCTGGCCGCCAAGGACGTCGCCGCATCTGCGTTCGGCCACGCCGGCCAGAAGTGCTCGGCCGCCTCGCTGGTGATCCTGGTGGGATCTGCAGCCGACTCCAAGCGCTTCCACAACCAGCTGGTCGATGACATCCGCTCGCTGAAGGTCGGCTACCCGCAGGACCCGCAGACCCAGATGGGCCCGGTCATCGAGCCCGCGCAGGGCAAGCTGCTGCGCGGCCTGACCACCCTGGGCGAGGGCGAGAAGTGGGTCCTCGAGCCCAAGAAGCTCGACGAGTCGGGCAAGCTGTGGAGCCCGGGCGTGCGCTCCGGGGTCAAGCGGGGCTCCGAGTTCCACCTGACCGAGTACTTCGGCCCGATCCTCGGCGTCATGACCGCCGAGACCCTCGAAGAGGCAGTGGCCATCGTCAACGACATCGACTACGGCCTGACTTCCGGCCTGCACTCGCTGGATTCGGATGAGATGAGCTACTGGCTGGAGAACATCCAGGCCGGCAACCTCTACATCAACCGCGGCATCACCGGTGCCATCGTGCAGCGCCAGCCGTTCGGCGGCTGGAAGAAGTCGGCCATCGGCGCAGGCACCAAGGCCGGCGGACCGAACTACCTGGTGGGCATGGGCTCCTGGGAAGACGCCCCGGTGGCACACACCGATGCGCTCTCGGCAACCTCCGCCGCGCTGCTGAAGGCTGCCGGCGAATCCGGCCTCGAGGCCGCGGACCTGTCCTGGCTTCAGGACGCACTGGCCTCCGACGCCACCGCGTGGGCCAACGAGTTCAACACCGCCAAGGACGTCTCCGGCCTGCACGCCGAGCGCAACGTCTTCCGCTACCGCGCCCTGCCGGTGACCGTGCGCTTCGAGAACGAGACCTCGGGCCACGGCATCGCCGAGCTGGTTCGCGTCGTTGCCGCAGGCATCGCCGCCGGTTCCCGCGTCACGGTGTCCTCCGCCGTCGAGGTCCCCGCAGCGATCCGCACGGTGCTCACCGAATCCTCGGCCACCGTCGTGGTTGAGGATGCCCAGGGCTTCGGTGCCCGCGCCGCACGCCTGGCCGCCAAGACCGGCCCGGATTCGGCGGCCCGCATCCGCCTGATCGGCGGCTCCGTCATGGACGTTGCCGAGGCAACCAACGGCAAGCCCGATGTCGCCATCTACGGCAACAACGTGGTCTCCGCGGGTCGGGTGGAAATGCTGACCTTCCTGCACGAGCAGGCAGTCTCCATCACCGCGCACCGCTTCGGCACCCCGAACCACCTGAGCGATTCGGTGATCTAACCACCGGCATCGCACGACGGAGGCCCGTGGCGTTCCCTGCAAGAGGGGATTGCCACGGGCCTCCGACGTTGGAACAGGTCATATAGGGCGCTTGGGCCAAATAGGGTTGCTCTAATGACTGTCTCTGCTGTCGAATTCGCTCGCGTGGATATGACTGTCGGGGAGTACCCCGAAAGAAGGTTCTGAAATCTGTCGCATCAAAAGACCTTCATTCATAGCAGCAATTATTGGGCTCTACTGACTCTTCCGTGGGTCATCCCCGTCCCGGGAGTACCGGTTTCCGGCCTCCGAGGCTGAGCATCGCCAGGCCGATGAGGGCTTCGGGTGCTTTGAATCCGAAGGCCACCCGGGTGATGA
>NZ_QMKQ01000014.1 GCF_003287975.1 Arthrobacter sp. AQ5-05 | reverse complement strand
TAAAAAAATCCCGGCAAATTGCCCCAGGAATCCACACGGGGGTGCGGACCCTGAAACCATTCACCAATAAAATAAATAAATTGGTATCAACAAATTTGGCACACTATTGAGTTCTCAAACAACAGACGCTTCCAACTTCCACGACCCGGGCTGATGTTTCCTGCCGGCGCTTCGCTCTGGAGCAACTTTTCAAGCTTAGTCCCATTCAAACCCGGAGTCAAATCGACTTCCGAAATTCATTTGGAATTCTTTGCATCCGCCTTCCGCGGCTCTCCCTTTCGGGCTAGGCTGCGGGGCTCGGTGCGAGAAACAACTCTACGCGCAACCCGCCCGAATGTCCAAACGCGGGCTTCCTCCACCCTCCGAAGCGCGCAAACCGCAGAATCACGGGGAATCTCGGTCATATAACGGTCCAAAACCAACGAAAATTGCCAAATTGGATTTCTGTGAACTGGCCCACAGTATTTACCGGTCAAGGGCGGGGTTTCATTGCATTGAAAAAATCCGCATTTCTAGGCTTCGAATCCCTCGGGTTGGACCACACAGATGGTGTCCGGATCCTCGGTCGAATAATGGCCAACCGGGTCGGCGTACTCGACCCATGTACCTGTGGGCTCCAGGTACTCGAAACGGTATTTGGCCCCGATGGCCACACCGGGGATGAAGATCTCCCAGATCCCGCTGTTTCCAAGCTTGCGCATGGCGTGGGAGGAACCGTTCCAGATATTGAAGTCGCCGCACACCCGTACGGCCACGGCGTCGTCCTGCTTGACCACGAAACCGGTGCCTTCCACCTCCCCCATGGGTGAAGAGTAGTGCTGGGGGTGCGCACCAAGCAGGAGCTCCTGCACCTGTACTCCCCCGGTCCTGATTCGATGCAGCTCCATCTCGCCAAGGCGCGGTGTGTGCCGGTACGGATCGTCGACCACACGTACCCCGTCGGGCTCAATGCGTTGGATCCGGTAATCGGGCACCCGCCCGATCTCCTTGGCTTCAAGCAGGCCCATCCAGATGTCCCCGTGTTCGCGTGCCATCGGAACGGTCTCGCTTTTGGTGAGGATGTTGATGGCCAGGGCATCGCGTTGCAGGGTCCTGACGCTCACGTGACCCAAGCGGTTCAGGTGCGGGCCGAGGACCGCATGCGGGGATTTGTCTTCGCCGCGTTCAACCGCTTCCAAGACCTCGGGCCGCACATGCAATGGTGCACCCAAGGATTCCTCAAGCCGTTGCGGTGCATAGTCATCGGCGTCTGGCTGCGTTGGACCCATGGTGTTTCTCCATCCCTTCGCTGCGACGAGATGTTCCCCCGGCTGCATTCCGGAGCCCGGGGTTCCCTTGTGTCTCACGCTATCGAGAATCGCCGGGCTTGGGAATAGCCCGCCGGGCCGCCCCGGGGCACCGGGACCCGCGTTAACGAAGAAAGTGGTCCGACGAATCCTTGCCAGAAACGTCGAACCACTTTCATGAAAGCCTAGCGCCTTCCGGGCAGTGCCCGGTGCACGGTGTTGCCCTACTTGCTGCGCTTGCGCGAAACCTCGTAGAGGGTGATGCCAACTGCCATCGATGCGTTCAACGACTCCATGTTGGAGTTGATCGGGATCGAGACGATCAAGTCGCAGTTCTCGCGCACCAGGCGGGAGAGGCCCTTGCCCTCGGAACCCACAACGATGCACAGGGGATCGGTGGCCAAGCCAAGATCCGGAAGCGAAACGTCGCCTTCGCCATCAAGTCCGATGACAAACACGCCGGCTTCCTTGATGCCCTTGAGAGTGGAGGTCAGGTTCGGAGCGCGGGTAACCGGGACACGCACCGCGGCACCGGCGCTGGTCTTCCACGCCGAAGCGGTCATGCCCACCGAGCGACGCTCGGGAACAATTACCGCGTGGGCGTTGAAAGCCGAGGCCGAACGAATGATGGCACCGAGGTTTCGTGGATCGGTGATCCCGTCCAAGGCGATGAACAGCGGGGCGTTCTTGATATGGCCCTTCTTGAACTTGGAGATGGTGGCGTTGACGGTTTCCAGCGCATCGGCGTAGTTGTACGGCGGAACCTGAAGAACCAAGCCCTGGTGAATGGCCTCGTCGGTCATCCGGTCCAATTCCGGCTTGCCGGTTTCCATCACCGGGATGCTGCGCTCGGCAGCGATCTTCAAGACTTCGCGGACACGCTCGTCCACGTCGATACGGATGGCGATGTACAGGGCCTTGGTCGGAATGCCGGCGCGAAGTGCCTCGACGACGGAGTTGCGCCCGGTGACCAGCTCTTCGCTGTTCTTCGAACGTCCCCCGGTGCTGCGTCCGCGGGGCGCAGGGCCCTTGGCCGGGCCGCGCTTGGCGGCGGAGCGCTCGGCGAGCTCCTTGTTCTTGTAGGCCTTGTGGTAGGGGCGGTCCTCGGCCTTGGGCGTGGGGCCCTTGCCTTCGAGTGCCTTGCGGCCATATCCGCCAGTTCCGACGGAGGGGCCCTTCTTGCTCTTGCGTATGGCGCCGGAACGCTTCTGTGCAGCAGACATGATGGTGTATTCCTAGGATCGGGGCGGACGGCACGGCGATTTCACACACCGCCCCGCCCATTTTAGCGACAAAGAACGTCGATTCCTTGCCCTTTGTGGGGCAACTTACGCTTTCAGGCTCCAGCGGGCACCGTCGGCGGAATCCTCGACCACGATTCCCGCCGCTGCCAGGGTGTCCCGGATGGCATCCGAACGTGCCCAGTCCTTGGCTTCGCGGGCGGCGGCCCGGTCGGCCAATTGCGCGGCAACCAACACGCCCAGGGCCGAGCTCAGGGCCGAGTCTGCACCGCCGCCGGCCTCGATGGTGTCATCCAGTCCCAGCGCGTAGGTCATGGCCATGACCTGCTGCATTGCTTCATCCGCGGTATCCATCTCGCCAGCGGCCAGCGCGGTGTTGCCGCGGCGCACGGTCTCGTGCAGGGCTGCCAGCGCCTGGGGCACGTTCAAGTCGTCGTTCATGGCGTTGGCGAACGCCTCGGTGACCTCGAAGTGGTGCATGTCGATGGAGAAGTCGTCGTTCGGTCCGACATTGTGGATGCGCAAAAGCGCATTGGCGACGAAAGTGTCGATGCGCTCGACCGCGGCCGTGGCCTCGGCCAGCGAGTCGGGGCGGTAGTCCAGCTGCGAGCGGTAGTGCGCCTGGCCCAGGAAATATCGGACCACGCGCGGGGTGGCCAGTTCCAGCATCTGCGCCGGGGAGATGGTGTTGCCGATCGACTTGGACATCTTCTCGCCCTGGTAGGTGACCATGCCGTTGTGCATCCAGAAGTTCGCGAAGTCGTGGCCCGCCGCCATCGACTGGGCCATCTCGTTTTCGTGGTGTGGGAAGCGCAGGTCCAGGCCGCCGCCGTGGATGTCGAAGGCGGTGCCCAGGTACTTGGTGACCATGGCGGAGCATTCCAGGTGCCAGCCCGGGCGGCCTGCGCCCCAGGGGCTTGGCCAGGAGGCGGTTTCCGGGTCCGTGGGCTTGTGGCCCTTCCACAGGGCGAAGTCGCGAGGGTCGCGCTTGCCGCGTGGATCGGCGTCCGGGGCGCCCTGCATGTCGTCGACGTTCTGGTGCGTCAGCGAGCCGTAGGCGGGGAAGGAGCGCACGTCGAAGTACACGTCGCCGGAGTCGTCAAGCGCCGGGTAGGCGTGGCCGCGCTCGATCAGCGTGGCAATCAGCTGGTGCATCTCGGTGATGTGGCCGGTGGCGCGCGGCTCATAGGTCGGCCGGCGCACACCCAGGGTGTCGTACGCGGAGGCGAATTCCTGCTCGAAGCGGTAGGCCAGGGCGAACCAGGCTTCGTTGGCGAAGTAGTCCTCGTCACCCTCGAAGTCCTCGGAGAAGGAGGCCGCGGACTTTTCAAGGATCTTGTCGTCGATGTCGGTGACATTGCGGACCACTGTGACCTCGAAGCCGCGGTTTTCCAGCCAGCGCGTGAGGATGTCAAAGGCGATGGCGCTGCGCACGTGACCCACGTGCGGCATGCCCTGGACTGTCGCGCCGCAATAGTACAGCCCGACCCTGCCTTCGATCAGGGGAACGAAGTCCCGGGTCGCTGCCTGCTTGGTGTCGTAAAAACGGATGCTCACCAGTACAGGTTATCCGAGGCGGTCAAACGCCCGGTGCGAGGTCGTGAGGGGAATCAGGGGCGGACCGAGTACACCAGTGCGGTGGCGTAGGCGGTCAGGCCCTCGCCCGTCCCTTCGTAGCCCAGTCCGTCCGAGGTTGTGGCGGTGACGGTGACGGGGGCGCCGGCCGCCTTGCTCAGCACGGCGTCGGCCTCCAGCCGGCGGGCGGCGAACTTGGGTCGGCGGCCCACAAACTGGACGGCCACGTTGCCGATCTCAAATCCGGCCTCGCGCACCAGGCGGGCGGCCTCGGCCAGCAGCGTGGCGCCCGGGGCCCCGGCGTATTCGGGCCGGTCGGTGCCGAAGTGCGTGCCCAGGTCCCCGATCCCGGCCGCGGAGAAGAGTGCGTCGCAGGCGGCATGGGCCACGGCATCCCCGTCGGAGTGCCCGGACAGGCCCTGGTCCCCGGGGAAATGCAGCCCGGCCAACCACATGGGCCGGGACTCGGACGGATCGGCTACGGCATGCACGTCGATCCCGATTCCGGTGCGCGGGATCAACAGCGGGGCCGGGTCGCCGGTGGGCTCGGTCATCGGGGATTCCTTCTCTGGATGGCGCGGCAGCATGGATTCGGCCAGGACGAGGTCCGGTTTGGTGGTGATCTTCAGTGCCGCGGCCGCGCCCGGAACGGTGTCCACGCGCTCGCCCAGCATCTCCATGAGCATCGCGTCATCGGTGATCGCCTCGGCTTGGGCCCGGTCCCAGCCGGCGGCGCGCCGGTGCGCGGCCAGCAGCGTGGGGGCGTGGAAGCCCTGCGGGGTTTGGACCGCGCGCAGCGTTTCGCGGGCCGGGGTGCCGGTGATGTGCGGCTGCCCGTGGCCCGGGTCGGTGGCGACCTGCTTGATGGTGTCCACCACCGGCAGCACCGGAATCACCGCGCGGGCCCCGGCAACCAGCGCCGCGGCCACCTGGCGGAAGACCTCCGGCGGGGTCAGGGCGCGGGCCGCATCGTGGATCAGGACCCGTGCGGTTCCAGCATCCATGGCCGCCAGCCCGGCACGAACCGAGTCGTTGCGCGTTGCGCCTCCATCGACGCAGCGTGGTTTCAGCGGATGGTCGGCGGCGCGGGCCGCCAGTTCCTTATCACCGCGGGGCAGCACGACAATGACGTGGGCTGCGCAGCCTGCCAGCTGGATGCGGTCCAGCGCGTGCTCAAGCAGCGACCGCCCGGCCAATGGAACCAGGGCCTTGGGGATTCCGAAGCCCAGCCGGGTTCCGGAGCCGGCTGCGACGACAATGATCGCCGTTTGTTGGATCTCTGGCTGGCTCAGGGAAATGGGGGAATTCACGCACCCAAGCCTAGCGGTGTTCGTTTCCCGCTCGGCGATGGCCGGCCTGTGGGGTTAAATGCCGGTGGGGATCCGGGACTCCTTGCGGAAGTCCGGATCCCCACCGGGGTTCAAATCAATTTGTGCTTGGAAGCTGCTACGAAGCCAAGACCTCGTCGAGGACGGTTTCTGCCTTTTCTTCGTCGAGCTTCTTGGCCAGCGCAAGTTCGCTGATCAGGATCTGGCGTGCCTTTGCAAGCATGCGCTTTTCGCCTGCGGAAAGACCGCGGTCGTTGTCACGGCGCCACAGGTCACGAACGACCTCTGCCACCTTGATCACGTCGCCGGAAGCAAGCTTCTCCAGGTTCGCCTTGTAACGGCGTGACCAGTTGGTAGGCTCTTCTGTGAACTCGGCACGCAATACCTCGAATACGTGGTCCAAGCCCTCCTGCCCAACTACGTCGCGCACACCAACGAGATCGACATTTTCTGCCGGAACCTCGATGGTCAAATCACCCTGGGCAACCTTAAGCTTGAGATACATCTTCTCTTCGCCCTTGATGGTGCGCATCTTGATCTCTTCGATCATTGCTGCACCGTGGTGCGGGTAGACAACTGTCTCGCCAACCTCAAAAACCATGTGGATAAACCCCTTTCCCGTTAACCAGTTTATCACGATAATTGGTCAAAACGATTCGGGGTCCTGCCCTACTCCCTAGCAATGGCGCGGTTTTGGCCCTTCCCAAGCGACCGATCTAGTGCTATGTCAAGCGGTCATTTCGGGTCGTTTCAGTGCCTTGATCAGCACATTGATGACACTTACGCCGGGGGCCGAATCATACATTCGGGACAAAACCCATTAGGCTAGGGGACGAGAGTGGCTCCCTCGGGTGCAACCCGTGTGCCCACGAGCTCACCCGAACTCGAACCTGATTGAGGAGTTTGTGCCGTGATGACCGCACAGAAGAACCGTGGACGCCGCGTCGTTGCAGCAGCCGCACTTGCCATGTTGACCCTTGGTGTTACCAGCTGTGGCGCCATCAACGAACAAGCGACGACCTTCCAGTACGCCGCATCCGATGGAATCGTGCTCAACGTCGGCGATCTTGACGTCCGCAACCTGATGCTCATCACCAAGAGCGCCACCGACGAGGCCCGCGTACTCGGCTCCCTGGTCAACGACACCGACGCCGCCCAGTCACTGGAACTGAAGCTGTCGACCGGCTCGGTCACCATTGCGGTCCCTGCCAAGAGCGTCGTCCAGCTGGAAAAGAAGGAGAACGAAAAGCTCCTGCCTTCCACCGGAGTGGCCCCCGGGGCCCACGCCAAGGCAACGCTGACTGTTGGATCCAACTCCGATGAGGTCGGTGTCCCGGTAATCGACGGCACCCTTGAGGAATACCGCCAGTACGTTCCGGGCGGATTTGACCCGAGCGTTCTCAACCACTTGACCCCGTCCCCGAAGCCTGCCGAACACTAGGCGGCGCGGGCGCCACGGCGCCGACGGGAAGCTTCACGCTTCAAAAGCGATGGGCCCGGAGGATTCCTCCGGGCCCATCGCTTTTGGCGTTAAGCGTCGTTGGCCCGGGCCGCCCGGGCAGGGCGCGCGAGGGCACCCTGCTTGGCAATGCCAAGCAGGGTGCCGTCGCGCAGGTCGATTAGGCCTCGAACTTGTAGCCCAGTCCGCGCACCGTGACCAGGTGCACCGGGGCAGCCGGCTCCGGCTCGATCTTTGTCCGCAGGCGCTTCACGTGCACATCCAGGGTCTTGGTGTCCCCCACGTAGTCCGACCCCCAGACCCGGTCGATCAGTTGCCCTCGGGTCAGCACCCGGCCGGCGTTGCGCAGCAGCATTTCCAACAGCTCGAATTCCTTCAACGGCATCGGAACCTCCGAACTGCCCACCGAGACGACGTGGCGTTCCACGTCCATGCGCACCGGGCCCGCGGCCACGATGTTGGATACCAGCTCGTCGCCCTCGCCTTGGCGCCGCAGCACCGCACGGATGCGGGCCACCAGTTCCCGGGAGGAGTAGGGCTTGGTGACGTAGTCGTCGGCACCCAGCTCCAGGCCGACCACCTTGTCGATTTCCGAGTCCTTGGCGGTCAGCATGATCACCGGCACCTGGGAGGTGGTGCGGATCTGGCGGAACACCTCGGTCCCGGGCTGGCCCGGAAGCATCAGGTCAAGCAGCACAAGGTCGGCGCCGTGGCGCTCGAACTCGGTGACGGCATCCAGGCCGTTGTCGGCCACGCGGACCTCGAAGCCCTCCTTCTCCAGCAGGTACGTCAACGGGTCGGAGAGCGACTCCTCGTCCTCAACCAGCAAAATACGGGTCATCCCCGTCCTCCTTCCGGCAGCGCGCCCGAAGGGCGCGCACCGTGTTGTGTGTGATCGTTCCGCGAGGGAAGCGATTTGTCTTGTTCGCTGGATTCCTCGAGCATTGGCAGGCGCACCGTGAAGGTCGAGCCCTGTCCGGGCTGCGACCACAAGGTGATTTCTCCGCCGTGGTTGGCCACCACGTGCTTGACGATGCTCAGGCCCAGCCCGGTGCCCCCGGTGTGTCTGGAGCGTGCCGCGTCGATGCGGTAAAAACGTTCAAAGATCCGTTCCTGCTCGTCCGGGGCGATGCCCGGGCCCTGATCGGTGACGGAGATCTGGATCAATCCGTCGCGCTCCCGCAGCCCCACACCCACGGTGGTGTCTTCCGGGGAATAGCGGATCGCGTTGTCGATGAGGTTGCGCAGGGCGGTCATCAGCAGGTCGCGGTCCCCGAAGACCGCGTGGTCAACGGTGCCGCCCACGGAGATCTTGATGCGCTTTTCCTCGGCCGGGAGCTTGTTGCGGTCCACCGCCTCGGCAAGCACCTCGTTGAGGTCGATGGATTCGCCGGCCAGCACCACGTCGGTGCCCTGCAGGCGGGAGAGCTCGATGATGTCCTGGACCAACGCGGCCAGCCGGGCCGATTCCTTGTAGAGCCGGGCGGTGAAACGGCGCACGGCGACCTCGTCGTCGGCCGCGCCGTCGATGGCCTCGGCCAGCAGCGAGATCGCCCCGACGGGGGTCTTCAGCTCGTGGGACACATTGGCGACGAAGTCGTTGCGCACCGCGGCGGTGCGGGTGATCTCGGTGCGGTCATCGGCCAGCAGCAGGATGTATTCCTCGCCCAGCGGGGCGACCCGCACGTGCACGAACATGCTGGTGGCACCCATGGTGCCGCGCTGCAGCTCGAACTCGCGCTCTGCGATCACGCCGTCGGCGCGGACCTTGCGGGCCAGGGTGCGCAGTTCCTCGTGGATCAGCGTGTGCCCGCGCACCAGACCGTAGGCATAGGAGGCCGGGTTGGCGCGCACCACCCCGTCGACCTCATCGAGGATCACGAAGGCGCGACCAATGACCGAGAGCACTTCGGCGGAACCTTCGGGCAGCGTTGGTTCGCCGACCACGGGCAATCCGCCGCGGGAGAGCATCGAGCCGCGGTACGCCATGATGCCCACAATGCCCAAGGCCAACCCGACGAGGCCCGCAACCACCGATAGCAAGACATCATTCACGCTTCCTAGCCTAGCCGGGGTTCGAAGCCCGACCCGTGTCAAAGCGGGGGCATCGGCGACTCATTCACCAAACGTTCACCTTGTTCCCCCGGATGGTTCACCCGGTGCTGTAACAATGGACATGAACAGTTCCGTCGTCCGTGCCGGACGCGGTGCCCCACCGTAGTGAAAGGACGCCCGCGTGCGTAAGGTTTTCCAGGCCGATCTGCAGCAAATCGGAGAAGAGCTCATTGAGATGTCGCGTTTGGTGGCCACGGCCATGGAGCGGGCCTATGAGTCGTTTGCCAATGCGGATATCGAATTGGCCCAGGAAGTCATTGCCGAGGACGCGAAGATCGACTTCCTGCAGACCCAGCTCGACGAGCGGGCCATCGACGTATTGGCACTCCAGGGCCCGGTGGCCTCGGACCTGCGCATGATCGTCGGGTCCCTGCGCATGAGCGCCTCGCTGGAGCGCATGGGCGATTTGGGCCGCCACGTGGCCCAGCTGGCACGCCTGCGTTTCCCGCAGCAGGTGGTCCCCGATTCCATCGCCCCCACCTTCAAGGCCATGGCCGAGCTGGACATCGCGATCGCGAAGAAGGTCGGCGAATTGCTGGACAGCCGCGATTTGGCCGTGGCCAGGGAAATCATCGAACTGAACACCAAGATCGACGAATTGCATGTTTCGATTTTCAAGGCCGTCGCCGCCCCGGAGTGGAACCACTCCGGGCCGATGACCGCCGATGTCACCTTGACCAGCCGCTACCTGGAGCGCTTCGGCGACCACGGCGTCTCGGTGGCACGCAAGGTCTCCTACCTGGTCACCGGGGAATGGGATCCGGACATCACCGGTTTCTAGGCTTCATGACGCGAAAACGCGCCGGGACCGGCCCCACGGGGCCGGGCCGGCGCGTTTTGCGTGGTGCGGGATGCGCGATTAAACGCCAAACCGCCACATCCATCCCGCACGCGGGCACCCTTGGCACCGAAGACAGTTGGTCGTCGGTGGGCGGGCGCCGTTGCGCGGAAAAGTGCAGCGGCAGAGCTTGGTGGGCGTTGGCTTATTTAGCCTTCGCAGTCGCGGCAGTATGCCACGCCATTTGCCTCGCGCGCCAGCAGCGTGCGGTGGCGGATCAGGAAGCACGAGCCACAAAGGAACTCGTCTTCCTTCTGCGGAACGACGGTGACCGTCAGTTCCTCGTTTGACAGGTCGGCACCCGCCAGCTCGACACCGTCGGAGGTGTCTTCCTCATCCAGGTCTCGGGACACGCTGCGTGCGTCGGGAGCGTTTGCGGACTTGACCGCTTCAAGGGAGGCCTTACGGGCCTCGGCTACGTCTGGCCGGACCTCGTCATAATCAGTTGCCACGAAATGCAATCCTTACGTGATTCAGGGGTACGTCGAGACGACACAGTACAGCATGAAGCCGTGTGCGCAAGTGCCAATTCTTCTTTTTAAGCCCGTCGCGCACATTTTGTGATCAGACGCACATTCAGGTCGTCTCGGTCCGCCGCATCCGCATGGCGCCGGACACAGTGGGCGAGGTTGCCTGCCGCCCCCGCAAACCGCCAAAAAGGCGCCTTCCGGCCAACGGATCGGGGCCGTGCCCCCTGCCCGGAGAGGGCAGGGGGCACGGCCCCGAAAATCCCCCTCTCGGGGGGAAGCGTGCTTGGCTTAGCGGCCCTGGTTGGCCACGGCCTTGATGGCGTCCGCCGCGGCGTCCGCATCCAGGTATTGTCCGCCGCGGGTGACCGGGGTGAAGTCCTCGTTCAACTCGTAGACCAGCGGGATGCCGGTGGGGATGTTCAGCGATGCGATGTCCTCGTCGCTGATGCCGTCAAGGTGCTTGACCAGGGCGCGCAGCGAATTGCCGTGCGCGGTGACCAAAACGGTCTTGTGCGCCGCCAGGTCCGGTTTGATCTCGTCCTCCCAGTACGGAAGCATCCGCACCAGCACGTCCTTGAGGCATTCGGTGCGCGGGGCATCGTCCCCGAGGTTGGCGTAGCGCGGATCGTTGATCTGGCTGAATTCCGAATCGTCGGCCAATGGCGGCGGCGGGGTGTCGTAGCTGCGGCGCCATTCCATGAACTGCTCCTCGCCGTACTCGGCCAGGGTTGCAGCCTTGTCCTTGCCCTGCAGCGCGCCGTAGTGGCGTTCATTCAGGCGCCAGCTGCGCTTGACCGGGATCCAGGACAGGTCCGCGGACTCCAGGGCCAGGTTGGCGGTGATGATGGCGCGCTTGAGCAGCGAGGTGTGCAGCACGGCCGGGGCCAGGCCGGCTTCGGTGAGCAGCTTTCCGCCGCGGGTTGCCTCGGCACGGCCCTGCTCGGTGAGCGTGACGTCGTACCAACCGGTGAACAGGTTCTTTTCGTTCCACTCGCTTTGCCCGTGGCGCAGCAGGATCAGGGTGTAAGTCATGAAACCCATTCTAGGACGCGTGAAGTGCCTTACTTTATTCCGTGACACGCGCGGGTCGGGGTGCCGGGCACTTTACGCTTAAGCCAATGGTTCAGAAAGCGACTCGGCTCGGCGGACGGTCGCTGACCGGTCGCCCGCTGGGCAATACGACCCGTGGGACGACCAATCCCAACCGCATGCGCCGCGTGGACCGCTGGATGACAGGCCCCCAGGCCTGGCGCCTGCGCCCCGGAACCACCGGGGCCCCGCCCATTGCGGTTGACCTTGGCTACGGAGCGTCTCCCGCCACCGCCGTCGAATTCTTCGACCGTGTGCGCTCCGTGTCCCCGTTGGCCCAAGTGGTGGGCATCGAGATCGAACCCGAACGCGTCGCCCGCGGCACCGCCCTGCACCTGGATGGCCTGGACTTCCGCCTGGGCGGGTTCGAGATCCCCATCGATTCCCAGGCCACCGTGATCCGCGCCTTCAACGTGCTGCGGCAATACGACGAGGCGGACGTGGCCGGCATCTGGGAAACCATGGCCGGGCGGCTGACCGAGAACGGCGTGCTCATCGAGGGCACGTGCGATGAGATCGGCCGACGCAGCTCCTGGGTCGCCGTGACGAAAAACGGTCCGCAGACCCTGAGCATCTCCCTGCGCTTCGGTGCCTTCACCCGCCCCTCCGATGTCGCCGAGCGTCTTCCCAAGGCGCTGATCCACCGCAACATCGACGGCGAACGCATCCACGAATTCCTCGCCGCGGCCGATGCCGCATGGCTTTCCGCCGCACCGCTGGCCTCCTTCGGCAACAAACAGCGCTTCGTGGCCATGTGCCGGGCCCTGCGCGAGAATGGCTGGCCGATCTGCGACTCGGCCGCGCGCTGGCGGCTGGGCGAGCTGACCGTGAAGTGGGAGGCAGTGGCCCCGCGCACCGGCGCCCTGGCCTTGGCAGAACTCAACTAGCCAGCCCCGGATTTCACGCTCCCCGAGAGGGGTGTGCAAAACATCGTCCTTGGCCCCATACTTGAGCCATGGTCAAAGGTGTTGGGCGGCCCGGGAAGACACTTCTGGTGCTGCTGTGCGTGATAGCCGCACTCGTGCTCGTCTCCGTTGTCGTCGTGCTTACCCGCGGAACACCGAAACCGCTGGATGCCTCCAGCCCCGCCGGGGTCGTGCAGGGCTATGTCACCGCCTTCGTCGCCGGGGACGAGGCCGGCGCCGAACGCTTCCTCGAGCCCGGGGCGGACACCCGGTGCAAGGGGTTCGAATCCATCGCCCCGGAGCGGAATATCCGCGTTGCGCTCATCTCCACGACACAGCGCGAGACCACCGCCGATGTTGCGGTTTCCATTTCCTATACCAACGTGGACGGTCCCTTCTCCAGCCCCGAATACGCCAGCGAGGAATCCTTCGGCCTGTCCCTCGTGGATGGGAAGTGGCTGATTTCCAGTGCCCCGTGGCCGTTGCTCACCTGCCATGACACGGATATCGAGCCATGAGCGCCCCCTCCGCGGCAGCCGGCCGCCCGAGCGCCCCGGCGCTGGGCACGCTGCGCCGCATCATCCTCTTCGTGCTCCTGTTCGCCCTCGTGTCCCTGGCTGCCTCCGGCGTGGGCGGGCTGCTGGGCAGGTTGTTCACTGCGGCCGAGACCATCGCGTTCAATGATTCCTCGTCGCTGGCGCTTTGGCTGGCGCTGACCCTGGTTGGCGGGCCGCTGGGTGCCGTGGTGTTCTGGGCCTCCTGGCGCTTGCTGGCGGATCCGGCCGAACGCCGCGCCACCGCGTGGGGCATCTACGTCTCGGCCATGTACGTCACCTCCCTGGTGACGGCGACCAGCTTCGGCATCGGCGCCCTGGCCTCCCTGGCCGGCGGGGACACCGTTTTCTGGAAGTCCTCCCTGGCCAAGGCGCTCCCTTGGGCAGGGGTCTGGGTGTGGCACCGGTGGATCCTGGGCCACCGCAGCCGGGGCCCGGAGGCGTTGGCGACCCTCCCGCTGGTGCTGGGCACCGTCCTGGGCCTGGTGATCGGGCTGGGCGCCGGCACCAACGCGCTGGCGGTGCTCTTCGAGCATGCGTTGGGGGCCGACGGGGAACTGGCGGCCATCGGGGTTCCGTGGTGGCGACCCGGGCTCGGCCTGCTGGTATGGGCCACCGGAGGCGTCCTGATCTGGTGGTGGCACTGGGTCCGCGAGGGCGCCCGCAAGTTGCACACCAGGCTTGCCGGGGTGGGGCTGGTGGCGATCGGCGTTGCCGGGTCCGCGCTCCTGGCCCTGGGCGGAGCCGGCGTGCTGCTCTACGTGCTGCTGCGCCTTGGCTTTGATCGCACCGACCCGGTGCCGGCGATCGTGGAACCGGTGCCCGAGGCGCTGGCCGCCGCGCTGCTTGGCACGCTGTCCTGGCTGTATCACGCCCGGATCGCTCGGGCCCGGCCCGAGCCGGTTCCGGCTGCGGCGCAGCTGGCGATCTCTGGAATCGCCCTGGCAGCCGCCGCCTCGGGGAACGGGATCATCATCAACGCCGCCCTGGCCACGGGCACCACGCGGCTGGGCGGCACCGACGCCACGACGCTGCTGCTGGCGGGCCTGAGCTCGCTGGCCATCGGCGGGCCGCTGTGGTGGTTCTTCTGGCGTCCGACCCGTCCGGCGGAACCGCACGGCCGGCGCATCTACCTGGTGTTGGTCTTCGGGATCAGCGCCGTGGTTGCCCTGGTCACGCTGCTGGTGATCGGCTTCCGGCTCTTCGAGTACATGCTGGGGGACGCCGGCGACGCCGGCCTGCTCGAACGCGTCCGCGCACCGCTGGGCCTGCTGGTGGCCACCGGGCTGGTGGCCGGGTACCACTTCGCGCTCTGGCGGCACGACCGCGCCGCGGCCCCGGTGCCGTCCGCCAGGCGGACGGCACCGGCCATCGGGGAGGTGCTGCTGGTCGCCGGATCCAACGCCCGGGAACTGGCCGCGGCCATCGCGGCGCACACCGGTGGCGTGGTCACGGTGCTGCCGCGTGCCGACGGCGGCACCACGGCCCTCGAGGCGGTGCTTCCGGCACTGGAAGGCCTGTCGGCCGGGCGCGTGCTGCTGCTGGCCGGGCCCGGGGACCGGGTCGAGGCCATCGAGCTGGAGGCGGACACGCCGCACTAGCCGCGAGCGCCGGAAACCAGGAAACGCGGCCGGCACGCTCCCGCGAGGGGCGTGCCGGCCGCGTTCGAGGTACCGGTGCGGCGGCTGCGGAACCCGCCGGATGCTCAGTAGTTGTAGTAGCCGCCCTTGCCGGACACCGCCGGCTTGACGTCCGCCAGGTACACGCAGGCGATGCAGGCGCCGATGAGCTGGAAGATTCCGCCGCCGCCGCCGGAAAGCACCGAGAGCACGCAGACCAGGGTCGCGGCGGCGGTCATGCCCATCCAGAACGACTTGGTGCGCTTGTTCTCGCGCTGGTAGTTGGCCGCCGGATGCCGCACCGCGTCGACAAGCGCCAACAGGGCCAGCACCGCGGCAACGATGCCAAGGGCGAACAGGAGATAGTACTCAAACAAGTGCGCATAGACCATGGGATTCAGCTTAGCCGCCAACGCCCAGCGCCGCGCTCAGGTCTGCGTGCAAGTCCTCGATGTTTTCGATTCCCACACTCAGCCGCACCAGGTTCTCCGGGACCGTGTCCGGTTCCCCCTGGTGGCGCCGGCGCCGCTCGGCCAGCGACTCGACCCCGCCCAGCGAGGTTGCCGGGGTCCACAATTCCAGGCGAGCGAGCATGGCGTCGGCCGCTGCCGCGCCGCCTTCGACCTCGAGGCACAGGATCGCCCCGAACCCGTCAAGCTGCGCCGCGGCACGCTGGTGCCCGGGATCGGTCGGCAGCCCCGGATAGCGCACCCTGGACACCGCCGGGTGGGAGGACAGGCGCACGGCCAGTTCCATCGCGTTGGCTTCGGCCCGGTCCAGGCGCAGGGCCATGGTGCGGATGCCGCGCAGCGTCAGCCAGGCCTCGAAGGGCCCGGGGATCGCCCCGTGCAGGGTCCGCATGGTGTGCAGGCGGGTGCGCAGCTCCGGATTCCCGGTCACCACGGCACCCAGGACCACGTCCGAGTGCCCTCCCATGTACTTGGTGGCCGAGTGCACCACCACATCGGCCCCTTGGGCCAGCGGGCGCTGGCGCAGCGGGGTGGAGAAGGTGTTGTCCACCACGGTCAGCACGCCGGCGGCGCGGGCGGCGGCCAGCAGCACCGGCAGGTCCGCGACCTCGAGCATCGGGTTGGTCGGCGATTCCAGCCAGGCCATGTCGGCCCCGGCGAAGGCGGCGACCGCTGCCTCGGTGTCGGCCAGATCCACGTGGCGCACCTCAAGCCCCAGGGTCCCCTGCAGCTCGGTGACCAGGGAAAGCGAGCCGTTGTAGGCGTGGGCCGGGATCACGATGGTGCCGCCGGCCGGCAGCAGGGAGAGCGCCGCGGCCACCGCTGCCATGCCAGAGGCGTAGGCCAGGGCCGGAAGCTCGCACCCCTCGAGGGTGGCGATCGTTTCCTCCAACGGATCCCAGGTCGGGTTGGTGAAGCGCCCGTAGACCTTCTCCCCGGCTCCCGGCGACCCCAGGGAGTGGAAGGTCGAGGAAAGCACGATGGGCGGGTTAACGGGCTGGTCAACGGCGTGCGGCGGGCGCCCGGCGGCCACCACGACGGTGTCCGGGGCCCACGGAGCAGAAGCGGGGCGAGTCATGTTTTTCAGGTTACTCCCTGCCCGTGTCGATCCACGGCTTGGTGACGCACGCCGTGCGGGTTCGCCGATGGGGAACCCGGTGCCCGGGGCGGATAGGCTAGTGGCCGTGAGTGACACGCAGCTGAACCCCAAGATCGCCGGCCGCTTCATCGTCTTCGAGGGCGGCGACGGTGCCGGAAAGTCCACCCAGGCCTCCCTGCTGGCCGATGCCCTGCGCGCGGCCGGCCACACGGTGCTGCACACGCGCGAGCCCGGCGGCACGCAGATCGGCGAGAAGCTGCGCTCCCTGGTCCTTGACCACGGACAGGGCACCGTCGATGCACGCACCGAGGCGCTGATGTATGCCGCGGCCCGCGCCGCCCACGTCGAGCAGGTCATCCGCCCGGCCCTGGCGGCCGGCACCATGGTCGTCTGCGACAGGTACGTCGACTCCTCCCTGGCCTACCAGGGCATCGGACGCGCCCTGGGCGAGGACGCGGTTCGCTCCATCAACGACTTTGCCACCGGCGGGCTGGTCCCGGACTTGACGGTGCTGCTGGATGTGGCACCAGCCGACGGGCGGTCCCGGCGCACCACGGGTGCCGACGGGGCCCCGGTGGCCGAGGACCGCCTGGAATCCGAGCCCGACGAGTTCCACTCCCGCATCCGCGACGCCTTCGTGCGCTTCGCCGCCCGCGAACCGGAACGCTATCTGGTGCTGGATGCCGCCGCCGATGTCCCGTCCCTGGCCGCCGCCGTTTCCGCTGCGGTGCTGGGCCTGCCGGAAGGGAAAGAAGCCTAGCCATGGAGGTCTGGGACGATTTGCCGGGGCAGGACAAGGCCATCACCGCACTGCGCCGCGCGGTGCTCGAGGGCACCCCGGCGCACGCATGGCTGTTCACCGGTCCCCCGGGCTCCGGGCGCTCGAATGCTGCCCGCGCCTTCGCCGCGGCCCTGCAATGCCAGCTGCCCGATCCGGCGCAGCGCGGCTGCGGGCAATGCAAGGCCTGCGTGACGGTGCTGGCCGGGACCCACCCGGATGTCGCGCTGATCGCCACCGAGAAGGTCAACTACCAGATCGAGGACGTCCGGACACTGATCACCAAGGCCCAGGACCGGCCCTCCACCGCCCCCTGGCGGGTGATCATCGTGGAAGACGCCGACCGGATGACCGAGCGCACCACGAACGTGCTGCTCAAGTCCATCGAGGAGCCGCCCCCGCACACCATCTGGATCCTCTGTGCGCCTTCCCCCGCCGACGTGCTGGTGACCATCCGCTCGCGCTGCCGCTCGGTCTCGCTGGCGGTGCCCACGCGCCAGGCCGTCGCCGAGCTGCTGGTGCGCCGCGACGGGCTCACCGCCGAACAGGCCGACTTCGCCGCCCGGGTGTCCCAGTCGCACATCGGCATTGCCCGCCGGCTGGCCCGCGACGAGGAGGCACGTCGCCGCCGGGACCGGACCGTGCGGATGCCGTTGCGCATCCGCTCGGTCTCCGACGCGGTCATGGCCGCGGCCGAGCTGGTGGAACTGTCCACCGCCGAAGCCACCGCCTCGTCCACCGAACGCGCCGAAACGGAAGCCGCCGCGCTGCGCACCGCCCTGGGCATGGATGCCGATTCGCCCATCCCGGCCCAGCAACGCAGCCAGTTCAAGGCCCTGGAGGAAAACGCCAAGCGCCGCGCCCGGCGCTCCACCCACGATGCGCTGGATCGTTCGCTGATCGACCTGACCACGTTCTTCCGCGACGTGCTGCTGCTGCAGCTGCGCAGCGGCACCGAGCTGGTCAACGAGTACCTGGGCGACAACCTGCATGCCTACGCCAACGCGTCGCGGCCCGAGGCCACGGTGGCGAAGATCGATGCCATTGCCGAAGCCAGGGTGCGCATCGGCGCCAACGTGGCCCCGTTGCTGGCCATCGAGGCCATGATGGTCACGTTGCGCCCAACCAAGTAGCGACATGACCCACCTTTCCCGCCCCCGCGATCCCAGATCCGCCACCAAGGAGCCCGAAGCCCGCATGAGAGCACCCCGCCGCCTGTCCGTGATTGCCGTCCTGGGGTCGGTGGCGCTGCTGCTGGGCGCCTGCTCCACGGCCACCGTCGAGGCACCGGCCCCGGCCCCCGCTTCGGCAGCCCAGCCTTCCTCCGGTGCACCGGTGGACGCGGTTCCGGCCGGCCTGGAGAAGTTCTACGCACAGGAACTGGACTGGAAGTCCTGCGGCGGGGTGCTGCAATGCACCGAGCTGAGCGTTCCCATGGACTACGCGAACCCGGGCGGGGACACCATGACCCTGGCGCTGAACAAGCGCCCCGGTTCCAAGAACGCTGCAGGCTCGCTGCTGGTGAACCCCGGCGGTCCCGGCGCCTCCGGGCTCGAGATCGTCCGCGACGCTGTCCCGGCGATGTTCGGGCAGAAGCTGCAGCGCGGCTTCGACGTCATCGGCTTCGACCCGCGCGGGGTCGGCACCTCCACGCCGGTGAAATGCGAGAACCCCGAGGAACAGGACGCCAGCCGCGCGGAGCAGTTCGGCTCCAACACCGATGAGGGCCTGGCAGCCATGCGCAAGGCCAGCGCCGGGTATGCCACGCTCTGCGCCGAGCGCACGGGGAAGGCCCTGGGCTTCGTGGACACGATCTCGGCGGCCCGCGACATGGACGTGATGCGTGCGGCCCTCGGGGACAAGCAGCTGAACTACCTGGGCTATTCCTACGGCACCTCGCTGGGTGCGCACTACGCCCAGCTCTTCCCGCAGAACGTGGGGCGCCTGGTGCTGGACGGGGCCCTGGACCCCACGCTGGACAACGACGAAATCACCATGGGCCAGGCCGTCGGGTTCGAGCATGAGATCCGCGCCTACATGCAGGACTGCCTGGATTCCGGGGACTGCCCGTTCACCGGCGAGCTCGAGGACGCCCTGGGCCAGCTGCGGGACCTCTTCGACGCCGTCGAGGCAGAACCGATGGTCTCCAGCGACGGGCGCCGGGTTCCGATCATCGACTTCGTCAACGGGTTCATCATCCCGCTCTACGACAATTCCTCCTGGCCCACGCTCACCGAGGGGCTGCGCAACGCGATTGCCGGGCACGTCGATGACGTCTTGTACTTCGCCGACCTGAGCGCCGGGCGCGAATCGGATGGCAGCTACACCGGCAACGGCACCGCCGCCTTCACCGCCATCAATTGCCTTGACTACCCCATGGACGCCGACATCCCGGCCATGCGCGCCGAGGCCAAGGCCCTGGTGGAGGCCGCCCCCACCATCGGCAAGTACCTGGCCTACGGCCCGGTCGGCTGCCAGGACTGGAAGTACCCGGCCACCGGCAAGCCCGGCGAGCTGACAGCCACGGGCGCGGCCCCCATCGTGGTCATCGGCACCACCGGGGATCCTGCCACCCCGTACGCCTGGAGCCAGTCGTTGGCCGAGCAGCTCGAGTCCGCTTCGCTTGTCACCTTCGAGGGCCACGGGCACACCGCCTACGGCCGGTCCAACGGCTGCATCTCCGACGCCGTGGAATCCTATTTCCTTGACGGCACGGTTCCGGCCGACGGATTGCGCTGCTGAGCCAGGATCGGCGCCGGTCCGTTTTGACCGCTGCCGATACACTCCTATAAAGTGTTCACTTGTGGTGCTTGCGCGCCACGGTGCCTCCTTAGCTCAGTTGGTAGAGCGTCTCACTCGTAATGAGAAGGTCGCCAGTTCGATTCTGGCAGGAGGCTCGTTTTCCGTTCGGGGGCCCGTCACCACCAGGTGGCGGGCCCCCGAACGTTAACGACCACCGCGTTGACGACGCCCGCAGCCCCGGAAGATCCCGCATGCCACCCGAGACCTTCGATCCCGAGGAATACGTTCCCGAACTTTCGCGGTTCCTTGAAGCCGGCGTCTCCCCGGCGGCCGGCCGGATCTCTGCCTACGCGCCCGATCCGAACCCGGAGGCACGCGCCTACGCCGGCTGCAGCTTCGTGATGGCGGGAACCGACGGGGTCGGCACCCGGACGGTTTTCCGTTCGGCCAAGGTGACTCCCACGAAGGCGGGCCTCTTCGCACCCCTGTGGACACGCGACGAGAACGGGGCGACGCGGCCGTATTCGCTCGCCGACGACGTCGGGAACTTCGTCATTGCGGCCTCCGTGCCCGCCGGATACGGGTATTTCACCTTCTCGGCCGCCGACCTGGCCGACCGCGGCATCCTGGCCACCGGCGACCTGCCCGGAAAACGCGGGTTCCGGCTCTACACCCCGTGGGACACCGGGTTGAACAAGAGCGCGAGCGCGACGTGGGCCTGGCAACGCGCCTTCTTCACCATCGTGAACGGCTAGTCTTCTTCCATGGAAAAACTCTCGCTGGCCACCGCGAACCTGGAACTTGTTCCCCCCGCACCCGATGATGCCGAAGCGGTTTTTGCTGCCTGCCAGGATCCCGAGATCCAGGACTGGGTGCCGATTCCGGTGCCCTACTTGCGGGAACACGCCCTGGAGTACGTCACCTCGCACACCGAGGCGACGTGGGCCGAGGGCACCGAGCACACCTGGACGATTCGTTCGGCCGGAGCCCTGGCCGGGGTCGTGGGCCTCTACCGGATCGCCAACGGCTCCGCCGACCTGGGCTACTGGATGGCGCCGGATTTCCGTGGTCGGGGATTGCTGACCGAGGCCTGCAATGCCGTGCTGGATTTCGCTTTCGCACCCGTGCCCGGGGGGCTCGGCCTGGCCCGGGTCGGCTGGAACGCGTATGCGGGGAACCTCGGTTCGGCCCGGGTCGCCCAGAAACTGGGTTTCCGGTTCGAGGGCACCGCGCGCCTGGGTGCCGCGCTGCGCGGCCAATTGCGTGACGATTGGGCAGCGGGACTGCTCGCCGGCGACGACCGCGTTCCAGGCCCCTGGACCATCCTGGACTGATCCCTGGGCTGCAGCAACGACCGGTGGCCGTGGAATTCCGTGGGGAACTCCACGGCCACCGGTCGTTGAACGTGCTTGGGCCCTCAGGGGCCCGCGGCAGGGATCAGGCGAAGTCGCTGACTGCCGGGTCGGCGGCAATGCGTCCGGCGGCACCCTTGTCCAACGCGTTGATCGCGGCAAGGTCCGTTCCGTCCAGCGTCACGCCCAGGCCGGCGTGGTTCTCCACGATGCGCGAGGCGGTCACCGACTTCGGGATCACCACGTTGCCCAGCGCCAGGTGCCAGGCAATGACGACCTGCGCGACGGTGGCGTTGTGCTTCTCGGCGATGGCCAGCAGTGCCGGATCGGCCAGAAGTTCGTTGCCCTGGCCCAGCGGGGACCATGACTGGTGCAGGATGCCCTTGGAGGCCTCGAACTCGCGCAGCTCGGTCTGCGGGAAGTACGGGTGGGTCTCGACCTGGTTGATCACCGGCAGCACACCGGTGGCTTCCTCGAGCTCGGCGAGCGCCTCGACGGTGAAGTTGCAGACGCCGATGGACTTCACGCGGCCGGACTTCTGAAGCTCGATCAGGGCCTTCCATGTGTCCACGTACTTGCCCTGCTTGGGCTGGAGCCAGTGGATCAGGTACAGGTCGAGGTATTCCAGGCCCAGGCGCTCCATGGACGCATCGAAGGCCGCCAGCGTCTGGTCGTAGCCCTGGTCCGCGTTCCAGACCTTGGTGGTGATGAACATGTCCTCGCGCGGCACGTCGGTGGCGGCGATGGCACGACCCACGCCCTCCTCGTTGCCGTAGATGCGCGCGGTGTCGATGTGGCGGTACCCGGCGTCGAAGGCCTGGACGACCACGTCGGTTGCGACGTCGTCCTCGACCTTCCACACCCCGTAGCCGAGCTGCGGGATGGAGTTGCCGTCGTGGAATGTGAGATCTGGGGATACAAGGTTCGTCATGTCCCCCATCCTGCCACCGCGCATTATGTTGCAGGGCACCGGCCCCCGGCGATCAGCGGTGGGCGAAACCGGCAATTTCCACCATGCGTGTAACAGTCCGCGCACCTGCGGACATAGGTGCAGTGTGGAGGGAATGGTGACACTGCCGCGGCCGGCGCCGAGCGCCGAGGAACGTTTCGCCGCCGTGCATGCTGCCTGCCACGACACCGTGTACAGGTACCTGGCACGGCGGATCATTCCGGCGCATCTGGCCGAGGACCTGACCGGTGAGGTGTTCGTGATCGTCTGGGAGAGGGTGCTCGACGGCGCGGCGTTGCAGGTGCCCTATGTGGTGGCCATTGCGCGGAACCTGTTGCGCAATGCCTACCGCTCCTCGGCGAAGGCCACGAAGCTGCGCACGGCACTGTCGCTGGCACACCAACGCCACGCGGTGCAGAACCCGTTGGTGGCCCTGGGCCTGGCGGCACTGAAGGAAACCGAGCGCGAGCTGCTGCTGCCCACCTATTGGGATTCCTTCACCTCCGAGGAGATCGCCGTCATCCTCGGCGCGAGCCCCGGGGCCATCCGGGTGCGCCTGCACCGGGCACGCAAGTCCTTTGCGGCGGCCCTCCCAGCGGAATCCACCCGGCACGCTCCGCTGGGAAAGGCGGCACGGCCATGAACGCCCTTCCAACCCCGACGGCCAACGACGAGCTCGATCCGTCCCTGGCGGCGCTGCTGCGTGGCTCCGACCCCTGCGGCGCCGAACATGAGGGGGCCCCGGCCCGCAGCCGCGCCCACACGGCCGCCATCCCGGACGGCGACCATGTGCCGGTGTTTTCCCAACGCCCCTCCCCCGTGGCACCGGGCACCGCGAGAGGTGCCGCAATGGCACAGGAAACCGGCCGGCACCCCCGGACGAGGAACCATCGGCGGGCAGCGGCCATCCTCGCGGTTGCCGCGGCCGGGGCGATTGTTGCCGGGGTCGGGGTGCTTGGCCCATGGGGCAATGCCCCGCAGCCCGCTGCTCCCCCGGCAGTGGCACCGACACCCGCACCGTCGGAAACCTACTTCAACCCGGACGACAACGCGCGGCTGGCTGCGTTCTCGGAAGCCGGCGGCGTGCGCATCACCGGGTGGCTGAGACCGGCGTTGCCATCGGACGCGCCCGCGGCGCGCAGCACCGGCTGGCTGCTGCAGCCCTTCGCCGTCTCGGGCCAGGGCGACTCGTTGTTCCAGGCCACCGATCCGTGGCTGCCGATCGCGCTGGACTCCTCCGACGCCGCTGCACCGGGCGAGGAGGCACGGGAGGGGATCCTGGTGGTCGTGGCCAGCACCGATGCGAAGCCCGGCCTGGTCACCCCGGGGCCGGGGCCCTACGGCGTCATGGTCTCGGATCCTGCGCGGCTCGCCGCCGGCTCCGTGGGCGGGGCCAGGAGCCTGAAGACGCTTGGCGGGACCTACCTGCAGCGCCCCGACGTCGAATACAACGGCGCGGTGCTTACCCGGTTCGCGACCTTCAAGATGGCGTACGCCCACACCGGCAAACCGTCGGGAACCACCGAACGCTTCAAGGCCACGGCCGTCCATTCCCACACCGGTGCGCAGGCCCGTTCCTGCATTGCGGCCTCCACGCGCCAGGGAGCCAAGATCCTGTCGTTCCCCGAGGGGTCCACCGCGTCGGCCTCGATTGCCGAGTTCGCCGGACCGGAGGACCCCGTGGCCGGGTACCCGTTGCGGTTCATGCCGCGCGACGGGTGGCTCGGCGAGGGAGACGATTCGACGTTCATCCTGGACACCGGGGACACGCCCACGGCCGATTTCGCGGGTTTCCCCACCGCAAGGAACGCAACCTGCGGGGAATATTCCGGCGAGGTCGTCTTGTTCCGGGCGGTTGCCAAACAGCCCCTGGGGTTGTCTGGCTAGTGCCGGGCCAGTTCGGCCTCGGCGGCGGCAATGCCGTCGGCGACCAGATCGGCGCGCATCGCGACATTCTCCAACCCCGCGGACTCGTAGCCCCAGCGCTCGCCGTCCAGGCGTGACATGGCGGCGACCTGCGCGGTGGTGGCCAGGTCGTTGGCGGCCTTGGACAGCAGCCGGTGCACCTCATGGAGCTCGTTGGGGATGTTTTGTCCGTCGCTGGGGCATTGGAGCTGGGCGGCCACGCACACCGTGCGCACCCGGGACTGGAGGTCGGCGAGGTGGTTGGCGATCAGGATCAGCGCATTGTGCAGGTCGTCGTCCTCGATGCCCTCGAGGATCTGGTGCACCCGGTCAAGCGAGCGCCCGAACCTGTCGTAGGCCCGGCGCCAGACCCCGTCGCCGAGCTCCTTGTTGTCGCGGCGTGCGCTGCGCGCTGCGGAGAACAACCCCATCTGAATGTGTGCCTTCGTTAGTGCCGCTGGACCGGTTCCCTCGTGCAAATCCAGTCTAGAGGTACTGCCCAAACCCGCCCTCGGTCCCCTGGCCCTGGCCGGGCGCCTGCGGGGCCGGTCCGGGGCCCGGGCCGGGTGCGCCCATGCGTTCGGGCTCGCCCTGCTCGTTGATGATGATGCCCGGGGCCACCTGGGTGCCCGGGGGAAGCTGACGCATGGCCATGCGCTGGGCCAGTTGCTGGTTGGCCAGTTGCTGTGCGGCCATCGCGGCCTGCAGCCCGTGGAAGACGCCCTCGAGCCAGCCCACCAACTGGGCCTGGGCCACGCGCAGCTCCGCGGCCGAGGGGGTCTCCCCGTCGGCGAAGGGCAGCCGGATGCGGTGCAGTTCCTGTGCGAGTTCCGGGGACAGCCCGCTCTCCAGCTCGTGGACGGAGCGTTCGTGGATGTCGGCCATGCGGGTGCGGGCCTCGGCGTCCAGCGGCGCGGAGCGCACCTCGTCAAGCAGCTGCTTGATCATCCCGCCGATGCGCATGAGCTTGGCCGGCTCCCCGATGCTCATCACCTGCACCGTGTCCTTGCCCGGGCCGTGCTTGCCATCCGCGCCGGGTTCGCCGGCCTGGGCTGCGCGGCCCGCCGGCTGGGCGTCGGGGCGCGTTCCGGCCGCGGCCGCTGCCAGGTTCGCCCACGTCGTGTCGTCGGACTCGGAAGCGTTGGATGCGGCGTGGGGATCGGGGATCTGTTCGCTGTGCTCGCTCATGGCTCCATCTTGCCACGTGATCCCTGCGCCCAGCTGGAAGATTTCGCCGGAGGTTCCCTGCCTGTCACAGGCCAAGGGCCGGCGGACATGTTGTCCACCGGCCCCCGGCCTTCACCAGGCCATGATCCCAAAGCGGATCAGCAGCACCGTCCTTGCGGGTTTTTCTCCTGCCAGTCGGTGTAGTCGCGCCAGAATTCGCGCTCGCCCATGGGCTCGACGCCCGGATGCGTGCGGGCCTGGTGTTCCAGGTAGACCCGGTACTTGTCCGCGCCCAGCACCCCCTCCAGGTAGCGACCGAGGCCACGGGCCGCGTTGCCGACGGCACACAGACCGCGCGCCAGCGCGGAGGTGCCGGTGCCCTGCGGGGTTCCGCCTGCGGTGTCCATGCTCAGTGTCCCCCGCGTGCGATCCGGTGCTCCGGGGCAACCTGCTTCCAGGCCTTCTCGAGTTCCTTCTCCGCCGGGGAGGAAACCAGTCCGCTCGGTGCATAGATCCTTGAGGGGATCTCCGGGTCCTCGGTGTTCTTGCCGCCGCCGGTGGGGTAGGCCCGGATGGTGGCGATGATCGCCGCAATAATCACGATCACCGAGAGCACCAGGAAGATCACCGAGAGCCAGCCCTGGACGCCGGTGTTGCGCACCACTGCCTCCATGGCCTCGAGGTTCTTGGCGGAACCGAAGCTGGTTTCCCCGCGTTCCAGGGCGCCCTTGAACGCATTGTGCTGGGCGAAGTAGCCCACGGCCGGAACGGTGGAGAAGATCTTCAGGAACGAGGCGTACACGGTGACGACGGTGGCGAAGGCCAGCGGCAGCACCACGATCCACAGGTACCGGAAGTTCCCGCGCTTGGCCACGATCGTCATCACCACGGCCAGCGCGATGGCGGCCAGCAGCTGGTTGGCGATACCGAAGAGCGGGAAGAAGGTGTTGATTCCGCCCAGCGGGTCGGTGACGCCCAGGATCAGGATGTACCCCCAGGCCGCGACCATGATGGCCGTGCACGCCCAGGCCCCGGGACGCCAGGAGGTGTCCTTGAACCTGGGGATGAAGTTGCCGATGGTGTCCTGCAGCATGAAGCGGGCCACCCGGGTTCCGGCATCCACCGCGGTCAGGATGAACAGCGCCTCGAACATGATCGCGAAGTGGTACCAGAAGCCCATCAGGTTCACGCCGCCGAACCACTGGTGCATGATGTGGGCGATGCCCACGGCCAGGGTCGGGGCGCCGCCGGTGCGCGAGACCACGGAGTCCTCACCCACGCCCGCGGCAAGGTCGGTGAGCATGCTCGGGGTCAGGTTCACTCCGGTCAGGCCCAGCGAATTCACGAATGCCACGGCGCCCTCAACGGTGCCGCCGGTGGATGCAGCCGAGGAGTTCATGGCGAAGTAGATGCCGCGGTCAATGGAGATCGCCGCAACCAGCGCCATGATGGCCACAAAGGATTCCATGAGCATGCCGCCGTAGCCCAGGAAGCGGGTCTGGCGTTCCTTTTCCACCATCTTCGGGGTGGTGCCCGAGGCGATCAGTGCGTGGAATCCGGAGAGGGCACCACAGGCGATGGTGACAAACAGGAACGGGAAGAGGTGTCCGGCGACCACGGGGCCCTTGTCGGTGCCCGCAAACTCGGAGATCGCCGGGACGCTGATTTCCGGGCGCACCACGAGGATCGCGATGGCCAGCAGGCCGATCACGCCGATCTTCATGAAGGTGGAGAGGTAGTCGCGGGGGGCCAGCAGCAGCCACACCGGAAGCACCGCGGCGATGAAGCCGTAGATGATGATGAACCAGGCCAGGGTGGTGCGGTCCATGTGGAAGAGCTCGGCACCCCATGCGGATTCGGCAACCCAGCGGCCGGAGATGATGGCAAACATCAAAAGCGCAAAGCCGATCACGGAGATCTCCAGGACCTTGCCCGGGCGGATGAAGCGCAGGTAGACGCCCATGAACAGGGCGATCGGGATGGTCAGGCCGACCGAGTAGACGCCCCAGGCGGATTCGCCCAGCGCGTTGACGACGACCAGGGCAAGGATGGCAACGATGATGACCATGATGGCCAGGGTCGCGATCAGTGCGGCCGTGCCGCCAATGACGCCGAGTTCCTCACGGGCCATCTGTCCCAGCGAGCGTCCTCCCCGGCGCATCGAGAAGAACATGACCAGGTAGTCCTGGACCGCACCGGCCAGCACCACGCCGATGATGATCCAAATGGTGCCCGGAAGGTAGCCCATCTGCGCGGCAAGGATCGGGCCGACCAGCGGCCCGGCACCGGCGATCGCGGCAAAGTGGTGCCCAAAGAGCACGCGGCGGTCGGTCGGCATGAAGTCGCGGCCGTTGTTGTTGTACTCCGCCGGGGTCGCCCTGAAGTCGTTGGGCTTGGCGATCTTGCGCTCGATGAACTTGGAGTAGAAGCGGTAGGCCACCAGGTAGGTGCACACCGCGGCGAAGACGAACCAGATCGCGTTGATGGTTTCCCCGCGGGAGAAAGCGAGGATGGCCCAGGCGACGCCGCCGAGCAGCGAAATGGCCACCCACAGCGCGATCTTCGCCGGCGTCCATTTCCTTTCTTCTGCCTCCGCCACCTGCGGGTCGATTCCTGCCGGGGGAAGCCCCGGGGCCGTTGGTTGGGTCTTACTCATGTTTTCCTCTCACGCAACTGACGGATAAGGGATGCGAGTGGTCGTTGGCCGGTGGCGCGGCCCTGTGGGACACGCCACCCTCCCAGCTACCTACACCGTAGTCCGCGGAAAAAACAGTTTCAGAACTTTACGATGATTTTCCCGGTGTGTTGCCCCGAATCGAAGTATTCGTGCGCCAAAGCGGCTTCGGTGAAGGGGAAACGTCGATCGATGGACAACGTGAGCGTCCCGTCGGCCAGCATCGGCAGGGCGTGGTCCTTCACCGCCGCGACGATCTCCGCCTTTTGTTCCAGCGGCCGGGCGCGCAGCGTGGTTCCCACGACCCGGGCGCGCTTGGCCATCAACACCCCGAGGTTGAGTTCCGCCTTGGCTCCTCCCTGCAGGCCGATGACCACCAGGGTCCCGTCCTTGGCCAGCGCGCGAACATTTGGTTCCAGGTACTTCGCGCCCACGACATCAAGGATCACGTCGACCCCGGCACCGTCGGTGAGATCCTTGGTGCGCGCGGCAAAGTCTTCTTCGCGGTAGTTGATGCCCGCTGTCGCACCGAGGGCCAGGCAGTGGGCGATCTTTTCCTCGCTGGAGGCGGTCACCAGGACCTTGGCCCCGACGGCCACGGCCAATTGGATGGCCATGGACCCGATGCCTCCGGCTCCGCCGTGCAGCAGCACGGTGTCGCCGCGGGTGAGCCCGGCTTCCAGGAAGAGGTTGGACACCACGGTGCAGGCGACTTCCATGAAGCCCGCGGCATCGACAAGGTCCACGGCCTCGGGGACCTCGATGACCAGGCCCGCGGCAACCGCCACGTATTGGGCGTAGCCGCCGCCGGCCAGCAGGGCGCAGACCCGCTGGCCCACCGCCAGTCCCACCGTGCCCTCCCCCAGCGCCTCGATGATTCCCGAAACCTCGAGTCCTGGAATGTCGCTGGCCCCGGGCGGAGGCGGGTAGACGCCCCGTCGCTGCTGCACGTCGGCACGGTTCAGTCCGAAGGCCGCCACCTTGATCAGCACTTCCCCTGGCCCGGGGGCCGGCATGGGCCGATCGACCTCGGCAAGCACCTCCGGGCCGCCGGCACCGCGGTATTCAATGGCACGCATCATCGTCATCCTTGTCTTCCAGCTTTCTTCGCTTGTCATGGTTGGCAGGGCCAATTGGGGCCACTCTACCGCCCGGAAAAACCGGCTCCCGATTATGAGCGCAGGGGCGTGGCGGTCCCGGGGCACCTTTGGGCTGGCGTATACTTTCTTGGTCTGGATGGTTGTCCGAGCGGCCTAAGGAGCTGGTCTTGAAAACCAGTGTGCGGTAACCCCGTACCAAGAGTTCAAATCTCTTACCATCCGCGCAATCCAAAGGGGCGGTTCCCGTACACACGGGAACCGCCCCTTTTTGCTCGCCCGCCATGGCCCCGGTCCAACGGTTGCGCGTAGGCTGCTGCCCACCTGCCGGGCCCGATCCCGGCGGGATCTCCCACCAGCAATTCCAGGATTGGAAGAGCGCGCCAATGCCTCTTCGCGAAAGCGCCCCCGCCGGCAACCCGGTGTGGACAGACACCATGAGCTCGGACATCGAAGCGGGCAAGAAACTCTACTCTGCCCTCTTCGGCCGGGAATCGAGCAGCCCGTTGCCGAGGAGCACGGCAGCTACCTCAGTGCCCGGCGCGATGGCCGGCTGGTGGCGGGAATATCTCCGCACAATCCGGATTTCGGCGGCGTCCCGAACTTCTGGTTGCTGTATCTGAAGAGCGATGGCATCACTGCCACCGAGGCCAGCGTCCAGGGCAGGGGCGGCAAGGTCCTGGTGCCGCCGAGGCACCTGGCACCATACGGGCACATGGGCACCTTTCTTGATGCCGGCGGCGCCGCGTTCGGTGTGTTGCAGCCGCAGGAGCATCAGGGGTTCGGCGTTGACTGGGCACACGGCGCCCCGGCATGGCACGAGCCGTATTCCAAGGACTATCCCGCGGCGGCGGCGTTCTACGCCAAGGTCTTTGGCCGGGACACCCAGGTGAGGTCCGATTCACCGGATTCTGGGTGACCTACTGGGGCGCGGATGACGTGGATACGGACTGCGCGACGGTGGTGGCCAACGGCGGCACCGTGACCGAAGACCCGCAGGATTCCGAGTTCGGCAGGGTTGCTGCCAACACCGATTGCTGCGGCGCCACCTTGAAGCTGGTGGGCGTGTAGCAGGGCCGGGATATGCCCGGCGCGGGGAGGGCGCGGGCTTTGGCGTCCGGCCTCTCACCGTGGCCATTTCGTTCCATGGCCAGGGCTTGTTTCTCAGCGCGGCTGGTTCAGGTCCTGGACTTGGCTCAGGCGCAGCAGTTCCCGGGTGATGTCCTGGGCGTCGCCCAGGGTCCGGGCTGCACCGTCGAGCGGGGCACCGGCCTGGGCCGCGATGGCCGTACCCCATTGCGCGGAGGAAAGCTGGAGTCCGAGCACGAAAAGTGCCCGGTGTGCCACCCCACGGGCATCGACCACCCGGTACGGCTCGCCCTTGACCTCGAGTCCCGAGCCCGGGAATGGTTCGCCTTGGTCGTTGCGCATGTGGAACGCGGCGGCCAAGCCATCTTCTAGCAGTTGCCGCAGCAACGGCGAGGCCGTCTGCAGCACGCGGTTGGCCGGCATCATGGCCTCGATGAGCGTGCGTGCCGTATATGCCGGGGCGTCGACCCACGGCGAGGATGCGGTGAACACGCCGGAAGGCCTGTCAATCTCGAACTCCGGGTCCGGGCCGATGAACTCCACTACGTTGGCCCGGGCCAATGCTGCGAGTTCCTCGATGCGTTGCAGCGGAGGACCGGAGGCCAGACCCTCGACCAGCGGTTCGAACCAGCCCTGCACCTCGCTCTGGCGCGACTCGTCCGAGATCAGGCGCTCGGTGATCATCTCCTTGACGACCATGCGCCCGGCGTTCAAGGTGGCAATGGCCATCTTCAACGGGTCCTTCTCGCCTTCCACCGAGGAAATCGCATCGAACTCCAGGTATTCCATGACGGCCTTCTGGTATTCCTTCAGGGAAGGAAAACCACGTTCGGCAAAGGGGTGGCCCAGCCGGGGGACATCAAGGAATCCCAAGGCGGGCGCCTGCTCCTCCACGAGCCGGCGAGCGCCCTGCAACCACACCTGGGAGCCTGCCTGGTGCTCGGCGTCGAGCACCGCGATCAGGCTGTCCACGAATTCGTCAGGGTCCACCTCGAAACGGGACGGGTGCCGCATGGCCGCGGTGCGGTAGTAGGCCAGCAGGACGTCTCGGTGCAGCAGTGGCCACACGTGCGCGTCAAAGCGGACAGCGGCGTCCGGGTTCAGCGCCCGGGCCTCGGCGACCTTCTGGACGATCACGTCGAAGTCCAGGTAGCGCAGGCTCACGGAGTCAGGGATGAATTCCTCGATGCAGGATTTTGCACGGTACGGCGTTCCGCGGCGGGAGGCTGCCACGATCCGCGGTTCCCGGCCCGAGGGCCAGTATTCCAGGGCCCGACCCGGCCCGCCGTTGATTTCATTGAATTGTCCTCCGCGCCCGACGGTCAGGGCGATCATCACGTCAAAGAAATTCAGGCCCAGTCCGCGGACCAAGACGGTTTCCCCGGCGGGAACCTTGTCCCAGGCAACGTCACCGGGCACGTTGGGACCCTGGTAGGTCAGGCCAGCGTCGTCGGCGGCCTGGGCCATTGCCTCCTGTGCAGGGTTCAGGTGTGCCGGAACGTGGCCCAGGGCCAACACCACGGCGTCGGCACGCAGTTCAAGTGCATCACCGGATTGGGGCGTTCGGCTGTTGGCGCCGGCAACCCGGCGGCCAGTGAGCAGGTAGTCGGCCTCGCCGCGGTGCAGGCCGGTGATTTCGGCGCGCTCCACACGCACCTCCGCGACAGCCGTGTTGGCGCGCAGGGCCTCCACCGACCGCTCAAAGACGTGGCGCAGATACCGTCCGTAGAGGGCCCTCGGCGGGTAGGACCCCCGGCCCATCTTCTCCAGCTCCTCGGCTTCCACGCTGCTGAGCACGGCGCCGTCGCCGCCGGCCAGACGCCATTGGTCAAAGCTCAATCCCGGTTCGCCCGGGGTTTCTCTTTCCGGGGCAACGGTGGGGAATCCCGCGGGGGTGTTCATCAGGAAGAGCCGGGACTGGGCCGTGCTCCAGACATGCCCGGCACCCGGATCGTGGACGTCGAAGACCACCACGGTGATCGCGCGCGAATGGTTCCGGGTGCGCCCCAGTTCGGATGCCAGGCGCTCAAGGACCGAGGTGCCCCGCGGTCCGGCTCCCACAACGGCAATGACGTACGGTTCTCGACCGGGATTCTGCTGCTCGCTCACGCTTTCAGCCTAGTCTGCCGTCATGCCGTATCGGTCCGCTTGGACACGGGAATTGAAGGTTGTGCCCAAGCGAACCGGTGGTTCAAGTCATCCAGCCCTTGCTGCTACGCAGCTTCATAGCTTTCCACCGTGGCGCGCAGGGCATCGGAATGCAGGTAGATTTCGTCGAGGCTTTCAATGGGGATGCGCGTTTCTGTCTTGTCTTCCCCAAACAGCCCCAGGTATTTCTGCGCCCTGTTGAAATGCAGCCTGGCTATTGGTTTGCGGTTGTTGTCATCGAGCAGCACCGCAAAGTAGGACTTCGCATCTCGATGCGCAATGCGGTTGACCTTGACGTTCTTGCAAACGATGGCACGAACAATGTGGAAGCCTTCTAGTTCTTCCAGCGTCGTTTCAACGCCGTCGTCCGGCTCAAGGTCGGCTTCGACCACGGGTTCGCTGGTTACGCTGGCGGCAGCTTCCGCACTCGACATCATGGGAATGTTCGGTTCCCCGAGCGCCGCCTTGAGGCGATCGTTCACCTGATCCGCAAGGTACTGCTTCGTGGCCTTGGCTACGAGGACGGTGAATTGCTCGCGCACGCGCTGCGTAAATTGTCCCTCGTAGACGCCAGCCGACAGGAACTTGACCCACTCCGCCGTTGGTTCCAGGAAATTGGCGGCGATGGCGCGCTTGATCTCCCCGACGTAGCGGAGTTCCTCGGCGGCGCTGACAATGGATTCAAGGTCGAACGCATCACGGGACAGCTTGCGCAGCTCCGGGATCAGTGATTCGTCGATGTCGTTCATGTCGAGAATCAGGAACGGCTTCGCATCCATCTTGTTCGGGGCATCGAGGTCGGTATAGAACTGGTAGACCTCCCCATTGGTCAGGATCGCGATTCTTGCGGTGGTGGCGGCGAAGTACCGGTAGAGCTGCGATGCATGTTCATACTTCAGACCACCGGCCGAACGCTTGCACTCAATCAGGATCTGCACCTCGCCACCGAGCATGATGGCGTAATCAATCTTTTCGCCCTTTTTGATCCCGATGTCGGCGGTGTACTCGGGGATAACTTCCAGCGGATTGAACACGTCATACCCGAGGATCGTCGAAATGAACGGCATGATGAATGCGTTCTTCGTCGCTTCCTCGGTTTCGATGATGTTGCGCTGCTGCTGAATCTTTGCCGCCAGCGCTGCTAGCCGTTCTCCGAACTGCATCGTTTTCCCCTATTCGACGAAACTGAGACCTTCTGCTCAACCTACCCACGGTCACCGATAAAAAGGGGCATCCCACCAAGAGTCACATAACGAATCGATTACGAATCCCGAGTGTGCAAACAGTGGGCTTCCCTAGACTGTCCATATGAGCACCCCTCACCTTGAAACCCCCGCATCCACAAGCCTCGCCGAAACGACAGGTAGTTCCGAAGCCCCGGCCTCGGATGCCCTCGTGCAGAACGACACCGTCCAAGCCACCGAAAACACGCCCGAGGATCCTTTCCTGTGGCTCGAGGAATTGGATTCGGACCGAGCCATGGACTGGGTGGTGGGCCAGAACGACCGCACCGAGGCGGAACTCTTCGACGCGGATTTCGCCGCCACCAAGGATGCCATCCTCACGGTGCTGGACGCCGCCGACAGGATCCCGATGGTCACCAAGCGCGGGGAGCACTACTACAACTTCTGGCGCGATTCGCAGCACCCCATGGGATTGTGGCGGCGCACCAGCTGGGAGTCGTACCAGCAACAGCATCCGGAGTGGGAGATCCTGTTGGATGTGGATGCCCTGGCAGCAGCCGAGGGAATCGACTGGGTCTACTCCGGGGCACAGCTGCTTCGCCCGGCAGCTGGCAAGGAATACACCCGGGCGCTGGTCAAGCTCTCCCCCGATGGCGGTGACCAGGTTCGCGTGCGGGAATTCGATCTGCCTACCCTGGCCTTTGTGCCCGGAGGCTTTGACCTGCCGGTTGCCAAGACCAACGTCTCCTGGGCGGATGCGGACACCTTGTTTGTCGCCACCGATGTCGGGGAAGGCTCGCTCACGCTGTCCTCGTATGCCCGCACGGTGCGACGCCTCTCGCGCGACCAGGAGCTGGCCGAGGCCAAGGAAATCTTCGCCATCGACCAGTCTCACGTCCTGGCCTACGTTGCCCATGATTCGACCCCTGGTTTCGAACGCGACGTGGCCCACGACGTCATCGATTTCTACAACTCCAAGACCTACGTGCGCAGCGGCGGTCAATGGGTGCACCTTGACGTCCCCACCGACGTCGGGGTCTCGCTGCACCGTGGCTGGGTGATCTTCTCCCCGCAAACCCCGTGGACCCGCGAAGGTGTCACCCATATTCCCGGCTCACTGGTGCTGGCAGAACTCGAGGCGTTCATGGCCGGCACCGGTACCCTGCGCGAGATTTTCGTCCCCACGGACTCCACCTCCCTGCAATCCATTGACTTCACCGCCAGCCACATCCTGCTCAACGTCCTGCAAGACGTCTCGTCCCAGATACTCATCTGCGATCCCGCCCGGGACTTCGAGCTTCGTGCCCTTGACATCGGTTCCCCGTTGCACAGCTTTGGCATCTCGGCCGTCGACGACGAGGATCCCGAATGCGGCGAGGACTTCTGGCTGACCCTCACCGGTTTCCTCACGCCCACCACCCTGGCACGCGGGACCATCGGTGCGGACGCGGCCAACGCCGCAAGCCCGCTGCCGGTGAAAAGCGCACCGGCTCGTTTCGACGCCGGCGATTTCGAGGTCTCCCAGCACTTTGCCGTTTCCGATGACGGAACCCGCGTCCCCTATTTCCAGGTGTCCCCGCGCGAGCTTCCGCTGGATGGGAAGAACCCGGTGCTGATGAACGGCTATGGCGGGTTCCAGGCCAGCCTGACCCCGAGCTACCTCGGTGCGCTGGGTCCCGGCTGGCTGGTTCGCCGCACGGAACAGGGCCGGCGCGGCAGCTACGTGGTGGCCAACATCCGCGGCGGCGGCGAGTACGGGCCGCGCTGGCACCGGGCGGCGCTGCGCGAAAACAGGCACCGCGCCTATGAGGACTTCGCGGCTATTGCCCGCGATCTCATCAACCGCGGGGTCACCTCGCACGAACACCTGGCCGCGACGGGACGTTCCAACGGCGGGCTGCTGATGGGCAACATGATCACCGGCTACCCCGAGCTTTTCGGGGCCATCTCCTGCGGTGTCCCCCTGTTGGACATGCGCAGGTACACGCGGCTGGCCGCCGGGCATTCATGGATTGCCGAGTACGGTGACCCGGATGTGCCAGCTGACTGGGAGTTTGTTCGCACATTCTCCCCGTACCACCGGCTCGACGATGCGCTCCCGGAGGGTGCCACCTACCCGGCCTCGCTGATTTGGAGCGCTACCAGCGACGACCGTGTCGGCCCGGTGCAGGCCCGGAAGATGGCGGCGAAGATGATGGACATGGGTGTCGGCAATGTCCGTTACCACGAGTCCCTCGACGGCGGACATGCCGGGGCCAGCGACAACGGCGCGACGGCGACCATGCTGGCAACCAGCTACGAATTCCTCTGGCGGCACGTCGCCGACTAATTCATCTTCCGGTGCGCTTGCCGCCCGGGTCGTCGAATGCGGCATCGAGGCGCTTGAGCAGACGGTGGCTCAGCCGGACTTCGTGGGGCAACTCGCGAAGCTCGGCGGGGCGGATGTCGAGATCTTGTTGTTCCAGGATTTCACTCAGGAATTCCCAATACTCCGTGGCCATGTCTTCTTCGTCCTGGTCCTCCGTCGGGGCATCGGGTCCCATGACATCGAATGCCCGCTTTTCGATGTCGTCAACCGATGCATCCGCCCAGTGCTGGCTGCTCGACCACCCGCGATTGTCGAGCAGCAGGACGCTGCCGCCGTCGTCCAGCAGCAGCCCCAGCCGGGCAGCCACCGAAACACGGCTTTTGTCGGGCGAGCTGTAGTCGAGGTCCGCCACGGTCACCAGTTTGAAAGCACTTGCCATGTGGCCAACGTTAGCTTGCCAGGCCTCCGGTTGGCGGCGGCAGTTGGTCGTTCCCGCGCGGTTGTTGCGGCCCTTTCGGTCTCGTTTTGTGCGGCGCGCCAGCTTTGGGTAGTCTAGGGGAGCTGGAAACAGCAATATGGACACGTGCCAGAGCGGCCGAATGGGCTTCACTGCTAATGAAGTGTCGGGGTTATACTCGACCGGGGGTTCAAATCCCCCCGTGTCCGCTGAAACAGTCTCGATTCGTCGGGGCTGTTTTCGTTTAACCTGCCGGAACCGCCGTCGCCTGGTCTTTGCCGCGACAAAGCCAAAAACCGCGTGCAACTGGCCTCTTCGGGGAGCCAAGCGCACGCGGCCTCAAGCGGTCCCCTCCGGGATCCCGCAGCGGGAACTACTTGTCGCCGTCCCCGAAAGCGTTGAGCAGGGTTCGCACCATCTCATCAGGCAGGCCCGTGTGGCGGACGACGATGGTGGTGGCCTCGTCCAGCTCACCCAGACGCAAGTGGTCCAGCAGTTCCGAGCGTTCGGGTTCCACCAAGTCGTTGATACTGAATTTCACCGCTCCGTCCGGTCCCTGCCCCTCGAAGCTGAAGTCGGCAATGTTTGCGGTTGAGGCCTGGCCTCCACCCAACGGGGAAGCCGCAAGCATCTTCAGGATCTCGGCCTGTTCCAGGCCCGAGTGCTTGGCAATGAGTCCCGCGGCCCCGGGCAGATCATCGTCCCGAACCAGCGACAGGAACTGGTCGTACTCTGCCGGAGGCAGGTCCTCGCTGGCGAATTCCCGGGATTCCCCGTCCACCAGGTACGAGACCTTGAATTGCGTCGAGGTCCGTTCCGCTTCGCTTCCGAATTCCTCCGCCCATTCGCTGGGCACCACCCAGGCGTCCTCGAGGTTCTGCTCATTCGCGGAAGCCGGAGCGGAGTCATTGGGCGGGACGGGCTCGCTCGGGATGCTGGCCGCCGCGCCGGGCTCCTGCACCTGCGGGACCTGGGGCTCCGCGGCCTTGGCCGCATCGCGTTCCGCTTCGAGCTGCTGGGCAATGGTGGGTCCGAGGTCTGGTTCCTTGCGGACCTGCGGGAAACGTTCCAGGCTTCGCACCGCGATGATGCTGGCCTTGTAGCCTTCCCCGGTCATGGCCTTGTAATTTTGCACCGCTGCCATGAAATCGCCCTGGGCCAAGGACTTGTAGACGGCTCGGTGTCCTTCTCCGGTCAGGTGTGCGGCGGCGGCCTGCGCCGATTCCGGGGTGATTGCAGCAGAAACCTCGGCCGAGTTCTTGATACGCAGCTTCTTCAGTCCCATCCACGCAAGTCCGAGAATGAGCAGCGGAACGAGGACCCAAAGCAGAATTTCCATATCTCTAGCCTACGGCCCGGCGAGACCCCGCGCTAAGTTGCAAGGACCAAAGATTGTCCCTGCCCGGACCCGCAGGCCATGTTCCATCGGCTGCTTCTCCCCAAATACCAGAGCGCTCGGGGGCGGGTGTCCGCCTCCAGATCTGTTGAATGGGGACTCTTGTCGCGTTGCCGCTGGATGTCCAGTGGCAACGCGACCAGAGTCCCCAATACTCAGTTTGCGTTCGTTGAAGCTTTCCTTGTTGGCGGGTCCCGGTTCAGACGACCAGCGGCACTTCGTGAATTACCCACACTTGATGGTGTGGGCTTCCGCCCGCACCATCGATGGTGGGATCGGCACGGTGGTGGGCGCCGGTCCGGCGGTGGCCACGGTCATGCCTGACGAGGCCAATTCCGTGCCCCGGGTTTCAATCTCCTGTGCCGCGTTGGTGTCGGCGTTCACTCGGATCCCAAACATGTGGCAGGCGTCGTTGGTGCACCGGAAGTCCGCTTGGCTCTCGCGGTTTCCGATGCCCCGGCACGTGGCCCAGGTTTGGCTCGTGTAGCGCGCGTTGACGGTGGTGACCGTTCCGCCGTGCTCCGCGGCCGTGTAGGTGATCATGCGATGGAAGTCGCCCGATCCCTCGTTGAGGATGGCCGTGTCCAGGCCGGTCTTGGCCGCGGCCGTGTAGGTGATCATGCGATGGAAGTCGCCCGATCCCTCGTTGAGGATGGCCGTGTCCAGGCCGGTCTTGGCCGCGTCCCTGTTGGGCAGCCACGACCCGGGGTTCTCGGGATCCGGCTTGGGCTTGGGCTTGGGCAGCTTGGTCATGTTGGCGATGTCCAGTTCTTCCAGGACGATCAGGGTGTGGTCGGTGGCGATCTTGCGCGAGGTCTTGTCCAGGAAGTCCTTGCGGCGGCGGGCCCGGCGGTTCTTGATGGAGGGGATCCAGGCCTGGGTGCGGCGTTGCCGGTTGCTGGTCCGGGCGTTGGAGGTGCGCCGGCGGGCCTCCTGCCGGGCCAGCTGGCGCTCCAGGCGCAGCAGGGACTTGGCTTCGGTGCCGGTGAGGACGTCGGGGTGCTCGAAGTTGGTGCCGTCGGACAGTGCCAGGGGAACGGTGATGCCGCGGTCGATGCCAATGGCTGCTCGCTTGTGGGCGGCGGGCCTGGCGATCGGCCCGGTCCTGGCGCGGAAGGTGAGGTGCCAGCCGAGCCCGTCACGGACCAGGCGGGCCCCGGTAACGGCCGTGGAATCCACCTTGCGGTGCAGGCGGACCTTGAGCTTCCCGGCCAAGGGAACGTTGACGGTGATGTACTTGTTGTTGACCCTGGTGGGCTTGAAATGGCTGGCTTGGGGGATGTCGATGCCCATTTTCGCGTGGCGCTTTTTGAAGGTGGGCGGGGAGGTCGGCGAACCAACCGTAGCCTTCGTCCTTGCTGTTGTTCTTGATTTCCGGGGTGCACCAGTCAAGCCCGACCCGGAAGCCGTTGGCCTGCCATGCTCCGTGGATAAGGTTCCACAGGGCACGTGCGGCATGGCCCTGGCGTTCCAGGACAGCGGCCTGTTCGGGTGTGGGATACACCCGGAAACGGTAATTTCTCCTGCCGGAGTCCATGCCCCCGTTTTCCCCGGGTGCCGGCCGGCACGGACCGCTCTGCGGACTGTGGAGAGCCTCCGCACTTCGGGCGCGGACCCTGCGCAGCACCCTCGCGTTGCCCGTGGCTCGCCCCCGCAGCGTCGCCGGTTCTTCGACCAGGCGATGCCGGGCACAGGCCACCGGGCCACGGAACAGGCCCGCTCGGCGCTCGATGCCGAGTCGACGGAATCCAACGGCGAGCACGACCACCTGCACGTGACGGTGAACGTTCCGTCCGCCAGCAAACCGACCCGCTTGGCCGGTTCCCCCGGCGGCCCGGCGCAGACCCTGTCGGGCGGCAAATCCAAGGTCAGCAATCACCGAAACCTAAACTGTCTACTCGCGATTCACCCGCGCCCCCGAAGGGGCGGACATTCTCGCTTCAGTTAGTAGATCTCATCGGCCAGGTGTCCGGCCCGCTCGTGGACCCGCTGGACCGCCTCTGCCGAGGGGCCTTCGGGGAGGCAGAGGATCTTCCCGCTGACCGGGTCGGCCCACGCCCTCTTGAACTCGACGCCTTCCTCGCCCTGGAGGGCGAGATCGGCTTCGTGCGCGGCCTTGAGATCCGCCGCGGACAAGCCTTTCATGTGGTTGTGGATCCATGTATTCAGCCATCGCAACACTTCCTTGGATTGTGGCAAACGCATTCATGATTCTGCGTTGGCCCCATTCCAGGAGCAGCGCGGGCGCATCAACATAGCTGCAAGCCACGGATGTTTCCGCGGGCCGCCACTCTGCCGGCACGGCCCGAAACCTTCGACAAACGTGCCGCCTTGCGAACGCGGTTAGCCGGCCACTCCAAGCACAAACGGAAGCACCCCGGGGGCCCCGGCCTCGCGCAGGATCCTGGCTGCCTCGGTCATCGACCACCGGCTGTCGGCCAGGTCGTCGAGGAGCAGGATCGGGCCCGGGGCGCCGGCCAGCTTCTCGGCCATTTCGGCGGGAACCACGAACTGGTCCCAGACCGCGGCGAGCCTGAAGGCCGAGTTGCCGCCCGAGCCGCCGCGCGGCCCGTGGTCCCGGTATTCCAGCTGTCCCAGGTAAGGCAGCCGGCCGATGGTGGAAATACCTTGGGCAAACGATCCGACCAGTTGCGGGCGGGACCGCGAGGGCATGGAGACCACCGCGACTGGTCTAGTCGACCATTTCCACTCGCTGAGCACCTTCACGCAGGCATCAAGCATGGCCTGGGGCACCGGTGCATCCGGCTCGTCCGCGCTTTCGAGCAGGGCACGCAACCGGCCGCCCCAGCCCAGGTCGGTCAGCCGGGCCAGGGCCCGTCCATCCTCGGCCTGGAACTCGGGGGCGATCTTGCCCTTGAGCGGAACCCCCAGTTTTTCCATGCCTCCGGGATACATTCGGCGTGCCTCAACCAGGGCACCGACCCGGCCCAGGGCGGTCTGCGCCGAGTCCTTGGCCGAGGCCTGGATGTCATCGCTGAACCAGACGCCCGCGCAGTTGTCGCAGCGACCGCACGGGGCAGCGGCCGGGTCGTCCAAGGCGCGGGAGAGGAATTCCATGCGGCAGGTCTTCAGGTTTTCGTAGTCGAGCATCGCATTCTGCTCGGCCACGCGGGCGGCAGCCACCCGGGTGTAGCGTTCGGCATCGTAGAACCACTGGGCGTTGGAACCGATCCACCCTCCGGAGACCCGTTCCACGGCGCCGTCCACGGCCAGCACCTTCAGCAGCAGCTCGAGCGGCGTGCGCTTGATGTTGACCCGGGCCTCGAGTGCGGGCACCGACAGCGGCCCGGACGTAGCGGCGAGTTCCTGCAGCACGGCATTTGCCTTCTGCTGGTCAGGCATGGAACTGGTGGCGAAGTACCGCCAGATCTCGCGATCCTCCGGGCCCGGAAGCAGCAGGACATCTGCGTTGATGCTGCCACGACCGGCACGGCCCACCTGCTGGTAGTAGGCCACCGGGGAGCTGGGTGCCCCGACGTGGATGACAAACCCGAGGTCCGGCTTGTCGAAGCCCATGCCCAGGGCGCTGGTGGCCACCAGCGCCTTGACCTCGTTGTTCTTCAGCGCGGTTTCTGCGCGGTGGCGTTCCTCGGTGTCGGTGCGACCCGAGTACGCGAGCACCTTGTGCCCGGCCTCGGCCAGCAACCGGGTGATGTCCTCGGCCGCGGAGACGGTCAGCGTGTAGATGATGCCCGAGCCGTGGAAGTCGTTCAGGTGGCTGAGCAGCCAGGCGAATTGCGAGCGCGGCGAGGCCAGGCGCAGCACGCCCAGGCGCAGGGACTCGCGGGCCAGCGAGCCGCGCAACGTGAAGACCTCGGTGCCGCCCACGGCCAGTTGCTCCTGCACGTCGTGGACCACCCGCTCGTTGGCCGTGGCGGTGGTGGCCAGCACCGGGACGTTGCCCGGCAACGCCTGGATGAGGTCCTTGATGCGGCGGTAGTCGGGTCGGAAGTCATGGCCCCAGTCGGAGATGCAGTGCGCCTCGTCGATGACCAGCAGGCCCATCCGTGCCACCAGCGCCGGCAGCTGGGTGTCGCGGAAGACCGGGTTGTTCAGCCGCTCCGGAGACACCAGCAGCACGTCCAGCTCGTCGTTGTCGAGCTTTCGGGCGATCGATTGCCAGTCCAGGGCATTGGCCGAGTTGATGGCCTCGGCCCGCACCCCGGCCCGGGAGGCGGCGGCGACCTGGTCGCGCATCAGCGCCAACAGCGGGGAGACAATCAGTGTGGGCCCGGCTCCGCGGGCCCGCAGCAGCAGCGAGGCCACGAAGTACACTGCGGATTTTCCCCAGCCGGTGCGCTGCACCACCAGCGCCCGGCGGCCCCCGGCCACCAGGGCCTCGATGGCCTCGAACTGGCCGTCGTGGAACTGCGCATCGTCCCGGCCGACCAGGGAACGCAGGATGGAAGTGGCAGCGGAGCGCAAGTCCGAATCAATGCTGGGTGTGTAGGCGTCCATGGCCCCCAGTATTCCAGTGTCCACCGACACTTGCCTCCACCAGGCAAATGCCGGCCCCTATGGCACTACTCACCTTCTTTGCGCCAATTCCCCGGAGCCTCGGGCCAACCGGATAAGCTCATGGGTGTGAGTGTGGAAATCGATCTTTCAGAGTCCTTCAAGGCCTACGACGTGCGCGGCATCGTCGGGGCCACCATTAACGCCGAGGCGGTCGAGGCCATTGGCGCCGCATTCGTCGACGTGTTGGGCCTGGCTGGGCAGGACGTCCTGGTCGGCGGGGACATGCGCCCCTCCTCCCCCGAATTTTCCGCTGCCTTCGCGCGCGGGGCCGCCTACCGCGGCGCCAACCCGAGAATGCTCGGGTTGATCTCCACCGACGAGCTGTACTTCGCCGCCGGTTCGCTGGGTTGCGCCGGGGTGGTGTTCACCGCCAGCCACAACCCGGCCGCCTACAACGGCATCAAGATGGCCAAGGCAGGCGCCGTGCCGGTGTCCTCCGACACCGGGCTCTTCGACATCCGCGACCTGGCCCAGTCCTACCTGGACGAGGGCCTGCCGGTGTCCACCGAGGCCCCCGAGGGCATCGTCGCCGAGATCGACGTGCTGGCGGACTACGCCGCCTACCTGCGCAAACTGGTCGACCTTTCGGACATCCGCCCGCTGAAGGTCGTGGTCGATGCGGCCAACGGCATGGGCGGGCTCACCACCCCCGCGGTGCTCGGCGACACCCTGCTGCCTGGTTTGCCGCTGGAAATCATCGAGATGTACTTCGAGCTTGACGGCACCTTCCCCAACCACCCGGCCAACCCGCTGGAGCCCGAGAACCTGCGCGATTTGCAGGCCGCGGTCATCGAGCACGGCGCCGACATCGGCCTGGCCTTCGACGGGGATGCGGACCGCTGCTTCGTGATCGACGAGAAGGGCAACCCGGTCTCGCCCTCGGCGATCACCGCGCTGGTTGCGGTGCGCGAGATCGCCCGGGCGCGGGCCGCAGGCGAGGACACCCCGGTCATCATCCACAACCTGATCACCTCCCGCGCGGTGCCCGAGGCCGTCACCGCGGCCGGCGGCCGCCCGGTGGTCACCCGCGTGGGGCACTCCTTCATCAAGGCCGTCATGGCCGAGCAAGGCGCGGTCTTCGGCGGGGAGCACTCGGCCCACTACTACTTCCGCGACTTCTACAACGCGGACACCGGCATGCTCGCGGCGATGCACGTGCTGGCGGCGCTGGGCCACCAGGACACCCCGCTGAGCGAGTTCGCCGCCGAGTACGAGCCCTATGTCTCCTCCGGCGAGATCAACTCCGAGGTCCAGGACAAGGCCGGGGCCGTGGCCCGCGTGCTGGCGGAATTCGCCGATGCCCCGGTCTCGGTCACCCGCATGGACGGCACCACCGTGGCAGCCACCGACGGGTCGTACTGGTTCAACCTGCGCCCCTCGAACACCGAACCCTTCCTCCGTTACAACGGGGAAGCAATAGACACCCCGACCATGGAATCCATCCGCAACCAGGTCCTCTCAATCGTCAGGAGCAACGCATGAGCACCCCCGAAAACAAGATCGCCGAACTCGACGAGGCCGCCCAGGCGGAGCTGAACAAGGTCCTGGGCACCGCTCTGGGCGTGGCCCGCGAACAGCTGGAGGAACAGGGCGTCTTTTTGCCCTTCGCCATCGCCGTGGAACCGGCCACCGAGGAAAACGCGGAGCCGGAACTGCGCCTGTTGGCCGTCCAGCCCACCGAGGACCTCGACGACCCGGAAGCCGACATCGACGCCGAGGTCATGATGGCCGACCTCGTCCAGCTGCTGCAGGACCAGCGCGATTCGTTCAACGCCGTGGCTTTCGTCTCGGATGTCACCTTGCTGGATGACGCCACGGACGCCGTGCACGTACTGGCGGAGCACCGCCACGGCGGTTCGGTCGCCATCGTGCAGCCCTACACCGCACCCGATCCGGAAACCGGGATCTGGGAGTTCGCCGAACCCAGCGCCGAGGGCGGCCAGATCCAGGTCTGGGCCTAACCCCCCCCCGTTTGCTTTCCGGCCTGTGGCCCGGAACCGGTTCCCCGGTTCCGGGCCACAGGTTCTTGTACTGCTGCTCCCGGCGCAGCGATGCGGCCCCTGCACGCCGGCCAGGTTTCCGCTCCGTCCCGAGCAGGATGTCGCCGGTATTCGGCTCCCGCGGCGGGAACGGAGACCGCCCGAAGCTGAAGGCGGAGCAATACCGGAAGGGCACCTGCTGCCGGAGGCATGGATCACGGCGCAAGTTTCCAACACCTGCGAGAATGGAACACGTGAAACTCAGCGCCTATGCGGACGTGTGCCTGCGCACCTTGATGTTTCTCGGCTCCCGTCGCGGCCAACAGGTCACCACCAAGGACATCGCCGAGCAGATCGGCGTGCCCTACAACCACGTGGCCAAGGCCATCGTTGAGCTGCGCAAACGCGGTGCCCTTGACGTGGCGCGCGGACGCTACGGCGGATCGCAGATCACCGGCCTCGGACTGGAGCAGCGCGTGGGCACCCTGATGCGCGACCTCGATCTCCGCGAGGATGTTGTCGACTGCGTCTCCGAGGCCGGGGTCCCCTGCCCGCTGCTTGCCGCGTGCAAGCTGCGCAGCGCCCTGCGCCGGGCGCGCGAGGCCTTCTATGCGGAGCTGGACCTGCTGAGTGTCGAGGATCTCACCTCTGTTTCCACCAAGGCACCGCTGCCTTTCCCCGCCTTGCCCTGACTGCCGCAAGCGCCGGGGTTCCGGGCCCTGTAGCGGCTTCCGGCGCATTGCGCGGGCGCGAAGGCCCCGGGATTGACGACCCAAAACGACACCTTCCTCCACGAATCCGACGGGCCGATTTGCATCCAACTTCTACGCCATGTAGAAATGAAGTATCAATCTTGCGTGACAGATGCAAGATAAGAGCCACCCTTCGTCAAGGAGCCACAAGATGCTTTCCGAGAAGTCCCGCCCGGTCATCGAAGCCACGCTGCCAATCATTGGTGAGCGCATCTCCCACATCACCCCGAAGTTCTACGACCGGATGTTCGCGGCCCGCCCGGAACTCCTTGACGGACTCTTCTCCCGCGCCAACCAGAAAAACGGTGCGCAGCAGCAGGCCCTGGCCGGCTCCATCGCGGCCTTCGCGACCCACCTGGTCAACAACCCCGGCACCCTGCCCGAGGCGGTGCTCTCCCGCATCGCCCACAAGCACACCTCGCTGGGCATCGTCGAGGAACAGTACCCGATCGTCTACGAGCACCTCTTCGCCGCCATCGTCGACGATCTGGGCGAAGCAGTGACCCCCGAGGTCGCCGAGGCCTGGTCCGAGGTCTATTGGCTCATGGCCGACGCCTTGGTCAAGATCGAAAAGGGCCTCTACGCGCAGCAGGCCAACGACAAGATCTGGACCGACTGGAAGCTCGTGGCCAAGGAAGCCGCCGGAACCGGTTCGGTCACCTTCCGCTTCGTCCCGGCCGACGACACCCCGGTATCGGTCGCCAAGGCCGGCCAGTTCGTCTCGGTGCGGGTCCCGCTGCTGGACGGACTGCGCCAGTGCCGCCAGTACACCCTCAGCGATTCGGTCACCTCCACCACCGAGCGCGTGATCACCACCAAGTTCGACGGCGGCGGCGAGGTCTCCCCGTTCATGCACCGGCACCTGGACGTCGGGGACGTCATCGAGCTTTCCAACCCGTACGGCGACCTGGTCATCGACACCACCGGCGCCCCGATCATCCTGGCCACCGCGGGCATCGGCTGCACCCCCAGCGCCTCCGCACTGGCCACCCTCGCCGCCGCGGGCTCCGACCGCCGGGTCATGGTGCTGCACGCCGAGGCCACCGAGGACGCCTGGGCGCTCAAGGAGCAGATGCTCGAATCCGTCGAGTCCCTGCCCAACGCCGAACTGAAGCTGTGGCTCGAGGACATCAACGCCAAGGCCGAGGGCACCGAAGCCACCGAGGGCTACATGTCCCTGGCCAACCTGGAGCTGCCGGCCGATGCCCGCCTGTACCTGTGCGGCCCGCTGCCGTTCATGCGCGCTGTCCGCTCCCAGGCCATCGATGCCGGCATCCCGGCCACGAACATCCACTACGAGGTCTTCGGCCCCGACCTGTGGCTCGCAGCCTAACGACCGCAAGCCGCGGGTTCCGCGACGATAGGCATATCAGCGGAACCCGCTTGGGGGGGCGAAGGCCGCCACCGATCACTCGGTGGCGGCCTTCGTGCTTGGTGCCCTACGGGGTCTTGAGCGCCCCGGGGTCCTGCAGCCGCGGGTGCGCGGTGCCCTTTTCGATCCAGGCGCGTACGGTCGCATTGAAGAGGATCGGGTCCTCGATGTTCCATTGGTGGTGCATGCCGGCCGCGGTGCGGAACCGGGCCTGCGGCAGAGCGCGGGCCAAGGCCGGGAAGGACTTGGCCACCAGCTTGGGCTCCTTGCCGCCGGCAATCACGAGCACCGGTCCCTTGTAGTCCCCGAGCTTGGCCGGGACCCCTCCGGGGTCGACCTCGTCCATGATCGCGCGCATGTTGTCGGCCCGCAGGTGCGTTCCGTGCTCGGTGAACAGGTCCTTCTCGTCGGCGACCATGCCGTAGGCGCCGGCCTGGAAGCGCCAGTACCATTCGCTGCCGAAGAGGCGCAGCTGCATCCGGCTCATGGTGCGCATCGAGGCCGAGACCCCGGCGGCCGGGACCCCGGAGATCAGCAGGGAATCAACCAGCTCCGGATGCCGGGCCAGCACGCGCAGTGCCACGACGCCGCCCAAGGACAGGCCCACCAGGTGGGCGCCGCCGTTGGAGACCTCATCGGCAATGACCGCGGCCACGTCGTCGGCGGCGCTGTCCAGTCCCGCCCAGTCCTCCTGTGAGCGGGCACCGAACCCGGGAAGGTGCGGGGTGAGCACCTCGTAGTCGCCAAAGGCCCGCACCTGCGGGTCCCAGGTCCAGTTAGCCACGTTTCCGCCGTGCAGGAACACGATGGTCTGGGCCGGCTTGCCGTCGCGACGGGCACGCGTGGGCGCATGGAATTCCGGGTAGCCTCCCGGATCGCGCGGCCCTGCGGGCTTGGCCGACACGGGGGTGGCCGACGGTGCCGCCGGATCCTGCTGCTCGGTGCGGGTGTGCGGGACGGCCGGACGGGGTTGCCGTGGAGCCTTGGCCGGGCGTGCGGTCTTTTCCCTGGTTGGAACCTGCGGCCGGTGCTCCGGGGGTTTCGGGCCCGCCGAGCCGCCGGCCGGAACCGCGGACGCTTCGGCTGCGGGCTTCGCCTCGTCCTTCGCGGTGTCCTTGGCTTGCCCGGGTTCGGGGCGGGGCCGGTGTTCCTGGGGCGCTCGCTTCGGGGTTGCCGGCCGGGCCGGCTTGTCGGCCTTGGACGCCGATTTTTCCCCGCGTTCCTGGGCGTGCTCCGTGTTCTCCTCGGACAGCGAGCGGTCCACGAATTCCTCGTCGGCTCCCGCGTCGCCGCCGGCGGTGTCCTCGTGCTGGCTCATGGCAGGTACTCCGTCACGGCATCCAGCCATTCAAGCTCGGCGGCCGCATGCCGGATTCCGTTGTCGAGGGTTGCGGCCATCAGGAAGCTGCGTCGGTCCGCTGCTGCTCGCATGTCAATGTCCTCACGCTGGGAGAGGTAGTCGTCCAGCACTTCCTGCGTGGCCTCGCGCCGGGCGCGGATCAGGTCAAGCACCGACTCGCGGTCGAGCTCGGCGGCAAAAAACACGCGGGCCAGGAACGGCTCGCGGGGCGTGTGCGCGGTGACCTCGCCGCCCAGCCATTCCACCAGGGCCGCCCGCCCGGCGTCGGTGATGTGGTGTTCCTGGCGGTCCGGGTAGTTTCGCTGGGCAACGGTGGTGACGGTGGCGTGCCCGTCCCTCACCAATTGGGCCAAGGTGCGGTAGATCTGCGCCTTGTCGGCATTCCAAAAGTGATTGATGGACGAGTCGAAGTGCTTCTTCAGTTCATACCCGGTCATGGGCGCCAAACTCAAGAGCCCGAGGATCAAACGCGCAAGAATCATGCTTTCATCCTGACACATCCCCTAGGGGATTGTTCCAGCAGCCACGCATTTTCCTGTCGAAACCGTGCCCGACCACTGGCGATGAGGCCGCCACCGGGATCTGGAAGGGGAAACGGAAGGGCCCCGCCGGCCATCCCCCCAACCATCCCGTGACCGGGTGGCGGGTGATGGCAGCGGGGCCCTTCACGAAGGTTGCTGCGCCGGGAAGCCTATGCCCCCAAGCGCTCCTTCAGGCCTTCAAGCTCGGCACGCAGCGACGCGGGAAGCGCCTCGCCGAACTTGGCGTACCACTCCTGGATGCTGGCCAGCTCGGTGGCCCATTCGTCCTTGTCCACGACCACGGCGGCCTCGACGTCGGCCGGGGTCATGTCCAGGCCGGTCAGGTCGATCGAGTCGCCGGTCGGGACGAAGCCGATCGGGGTCTCCACGGCGTCGGCCTTGCCCTCGATGCGATCGATGGCCCACTTCAGCACGCGCGAGTTGTCCCCGAACCCGGGCCAGGCGAATCCGCCATCGGCATCGCGGCGGAACCAGTTGACCAGGAAGATCTTGGGCAGTCGCGCCGGGTTGGCCTTGGACTCGATGGAATCCCAGTGCTTCAGGTAGTCGCCGGCGTTGTAGCCGATGAATGGAAGCATGGCCATCGGGTCGCGGCGGACCACGCCCACGGCACCTGCGGCAGCGGCAGTGGTCTCCGAGGACAGGGTCGAACCCATGAAGATGCCATGGGCCCAGCTGCGGGCCTGGGTGACCAACGGGATGGTGGTCTTGCGGCGGCCGCCGAAGAGGATCGCGTGGATCTCCACGCCGTCCGGGCTGTAGTACTCCTGCGAGAGCATATCGACCTGGTCGATCGGGGTGCAGAAGCGGGAGTTCGGGTGTGCCGCGACGCGACCGGACTCAGGGGTCCAGTCGTTGCCCAACCAGTCGGTCAGGCGCGCCGGGACCTCGTCCGTCATGCCTTCCCACCACACCCCGCCTTCGTCGGTGAGAGCAACGTTGGTGAAGATCGAGTTGCCCTTGGTGATGGCGTTCATGGCGTTGGGGTTGTTTGACCAACCGGTGCCCGGTGCCACGCCGAACAGGCCGTATTCCGGGTTGACGCCGCGAAGCTCGCCATCCTTGCCGATGCGCATCCAGTTGATGTCATCGCCCAGGGTCTCGGCCTTCCATCCCTCGATGGTCGGATCCAGCAGGGCCAGGTTGGTCTTGCCGCAGGCAGACGGGAAGGCCCCGGCAATGTTGTAGCTCTTGCCTTCGGGGTTGGTCAGCTTGAGGATGAGCATGTGCTCGGCAAGCCAGCCCTCGTCGCGGGCCATCACCGAAGCGATGCGCAGCGCGTAGCACTTCTTGCCCAGCAGGGCGTTTCCGCCGTAGCCCGAGCCGTAGGACCAGATGGAGCGCTCTTCCGGGAAGTGCACGATCCACTTCTCTTCGTTGCACGGCCAGGCCACATCCTGCTGGCCGGGAGCCAGCGGGGCGCCAACCGAGTGCAGCGCGGGGACGAAGAATGCGTCCTCTGCCTCGATCTGGCGCAGGACCTTGTCGCCGATGAGCGCCATGATGCGCATGGAGGCGACAACGTAGGCCGAGTCGGTGATCTCCACGCCGTATTGCGGCTGCTCGGCATCGAGCGGTCCCATGACGAACGGAATGACATACATGGTGCGGCCGCGCATGGCGCCGTCGAAGATGCCGGTAAGCATGGACTTCATCTTGACCGGGTTTTCCCAGTTGTTGGTGAAGCCAGCATCCTTCTCGTCTTCCGAGCAGATGAAGGTGCGCTCCTCGACGCGTGCAACATCCTTGGGGTCGGAGAACGCTGCGAAGGAGTTCGGGAACGAAGGATCCGTGAGGCGCTTCAGCGTGCCGGTTTCAACCAGCTCGGCGGTCAGGCGATCGTTTTCCTCCTGCGTGCCGTCTACCCAATAGACACGGTCAGGCTTCGTCAGTTCCGCGATTTCCTGCACCCAAGCGGCTAGCTTTGCGTGCGTGGTCGGTGCTGCGTCGATGACCTTCTGGTCCGAGCTCTCGCTCATGTCCATTCCCTCCATTGGGCTGAATTTGCAATAGTTCGATGCTATGGGGCGAATCCCGCGGGCCCCTGTGACTCAGATCGCCAAAAATCCCCGTATTTGATTTAGCTTCAGCGAAAAGCGCGGCTTTCCGGGCTCCGCCCTTTCCCCATCAAACCACAAAAGTGACGAAGGACACGTAGACCGGTATACTTCACGCAACGCGACGGGGCACCCACCCACCCGCTGGTGCCCCGGATTTTGCGCCGACGGCAATCGTATGTATAGTTATTCGAGGTCGAACCGCAAGGTTGGTACCAAAAATAGAATATGCGCCCATAGCTCAGCTGGATAGAGCGTCTGTCTACGGAACAGAAGGTCAGGGGTTCGAATCCCTTTGGGCGCACCAACAGGAAAGGCCACGAGAAATCGTGGCCTTTCTGCTTTCTCCCCCCCTATCGGCGGGCATACCAGTGGGCTCCAAGTGCACCGCTGATGACATCCAGGGCGAGCAGGGCCAAGGCAACGAATCCCACGGTCGCCCACGCCTGCAGCCCTCCGGTCAGCAGACAGGCCAGCGTAGGCAACAGCATGGCCAGCCCGAACAAGACGGCAACGCGGCCAACCCTGCGCCCAAGCCGCAATCCGATCACCGCATTGCACAGGTAAAAGCCGGAAACACCCACGGCGAGCAACGTCCGGGCGCCGCCGGACAACGGAATCACCGGATGGGCCACTGCGCTGCCGACGGCCGCTGCGATGAGCGTGAGCGAGGCAACGGCAATGAACGGAAAGTACATGACGACATCGCGCATTGCCGAATAGGAACCGGCCCGCCTGGCCGCATCCAGTCCGGACGCCGTCCGGGGAACTCCCCCGCGAAAGAACGCGCGGGCCAACAGGGCACAGGCAAGGAAACCGCAAAGCGCCGCGGCCGCACCACCGATGGTCGGATGCCGCGCCAGGCCGGTCACGCCCAGATAGACGGCCTCGCCGATCACGATGACAACAAACAGCCCGATGCGCTCAAGCAAATGCGAAATGGAGACTTGCTCGTACACCTCGAAGGCGAATCCGCGGCGAAACACCAACAAGATCATTTCTGCGCCAACCGCCGCCACCCACAGCAGATAGCGGTAGGGCGTCTCCACCGTTATCGACCCCATCCACAGTGCGGCAGTGGCGAGGTTGTACCCAAGCGGGCGCCACAGCGGAACCGCCACGAGCCTTGCCCCATACGGGATGAGCCAGATGAGCAGCAGCACCAGCCGGATCCACGCAGCCCCGGAGGCATACAGCCACCCATATTCCTCGATTCCGCTGGCCATGGCTATCGCCATGGCCGCGGGGCCGGGCATGGCCGCCACCACGAACACGCCCATGGACGGATATCGGCTTCCGTAGAGGTTGTTGGAGATCATCAGGTTGACCCAGGCCCACCACAAGGGGAAGAACAGCAGCACGAACTCGATCACCACCCACAGGCCGGGACCTTCCTCGAGGGCCTGGGCGGAGATGGCAATGACTGCAACAAAGACCAGGTCGAAGAAGAGTTCATACCAGTCAACGGGCCTCTCATCCCGATCCGGCCGTTCGTGTGCGGGGCTGCCCGGCAAGGCGGGATCGGCAGTGGACATCGGATCCGTTCCCCCTTCCGCACCAGCGCAGCCGGCGTTGACGGTTCCCATTATGGGCGCGCCACCGAACCCGCGCTAGGTTTGGGCCGCGGCGATGGCGACTGGGAGACAGGACGGAAGACCAATCCCCGCAACCGGGCGTGAGTTCGCGCACGATTCACTTTCCTGGATCGACCAGCCAGCCAAAGGTATGTATAGTTGTTCGAGGTCAAGCCGTGAGGCGGGGCAACAACAAAATATGCGCCCATAGCTCAGCTGGATAGAGCGTCTGTCTACGGAACAGAAGGTCAGGGGTTCGAATCCCTTTGGGCGCACACATCGCACAAGAGCCGCAATCGAAAGATTGCGGCTCTTGTCGTTTCCCCGCAGGTTCCCGCCCGGCTAGCGTTTGCCGCCGCCCAAGGACGCCACGGCTTCCTCGACGGCAGCCAGCACGAGAGGATCTCCCAGCGTGCGGAAATGCCCGGCCACCGGAAGTCGCACGTTCGTTGCCCCGGCGAGCGCACTTCCGCCCGGGATATGCGGATCGAATTGGGCAAAGATGGAAACGATCCGGTCGTTGACGTCTTCCTGTGCCTGCAGCGACAGCAGGACCGCATCCCGGGGAGAAAATTGGCGCAATGTGCGGGAGAACAGGTATCGGGCATAAACGGATCCGCCAAACGGGGTGCCAATGGCGACAAGTCCCCTGATCCGGGCGGTCTCCCCCGCGGAGGATCCCTGCGACTGCTGCAGCAGCTCATCGAGCATCGCATGCTTGCCGATCAGCCCGCCCTTGCTGTGCGCCAGCAAGATGCATTGCTCAATCCCGTGGACCTCAAACAGCTCCCGTAGGCGCCGCCGCACCAGTTGCGCGGATTCGGGAACCGCGCGCCTGTTGGCCCCCAGTTCCGGGACCGCATACACGCGGTACCCGGCCCCGTTCAGGCGCAGTGCCGCAGGTTCCAGGAACCCCCAGGTCTCATAGACGCCGGGCAGCAATACGATGGCGGGGAGCCTCGGGTCTCCGTCGCTGAACGATTCCGGGCCCAGGCGACGGATCACGGACCGCAGCTGCCGCCATCCGGCGTATGCATAGTCCAGCGCCCACCACCAGGGGCGCACCAGTGGACCGGACCCATCCCCGCTTCCACGGCGCCGGACGGACTCCATGCGTCAGGCTGTCACTTGCGCGGCGATGCAGGTGGGGCTTTCCAGCGCCAGGGAGCTGAGACGCCGGCTGGGCAACCCGTCCGCGGAGTCCAGCCCGATGGCCTCGATGGTGTTCGAGAGCTGGTTGGCCACCAACAGGGAGTTGCCGACGTGCACGTGGTGCCGGGGCCACTCCCCCGCGCACGGGGCACTGCCCAGGAAGACCGGACACCCGGCGTTCAGGCCCAGCACCGCCATCACCCGGGCACCCCGGACCCCGATGTAGAGCCTGTTGGTGGGCAGGTCCAACGAGATCTCCGCCGGGAAATGCTCGCCGGCCCGGATCGACTCGCCCAGGGCGCTCCGGGAGACTTCCCGGTAGTCCCCGGCGGCATCGGCGCCCAGCGCGATGACCTGGGCGCTGTGTTCGGTGACCACATAGATGAGTCCCGAGGGATGCTCCACCAGGTGGCGCGGACCGTCCCCCTTGCGCAACGCGACCTGCTGGCGCAATTGCAGCTCCCCGTCGACCAGGTCCCAGATCCGCACCGAATCGTGGCCCAGGTCGGTGGTGATGACCCGGCCCGAGCGCAGCACCGTGCTTTGGTGCGACCGCGAGGCGCGCCTTTCGTGCCCGGGCACGGCAAAGGGGTCGACCGAGGCCGGGGCCGGGGCCGGTCCCGCCAGGGACCCGTCGGGGTTGATCGGGTAGGCCAGCACCTTCCCGTCCCCGTAGCAGCTGGCAACCAGTGTCCCTGCGGCAGCGGCAACGGCCAGGTGGCACACCAGGTCCCCGGCCGGCACGGGCCTGCCCAGGGGTTCGAGCCGATCCCTGCCGATGATGTTGTAGGCAGCGACCTCTCCGCGGTGTTCGAGCGCCGCATAAAGCACCGGCAGCTTCGGGTGGGTTGCCAGCCACGAGGGCGAATCGGCGGCGTGGGCCAGGCCCAGGTCGTTCAGCACGCCGTTGCGGATCCCGATGGCCCGGATGCCCAGGCTTGTTCCGCCGCCGTCGGGCGAATAGCCTCCGACCCAAAACCTCTTGTCCATACCTCCAATCCTCCCCCGCCGCCCCGCCCATGTGGTGGCCGGCGATGAAATGTTGCCCGATCGTGTCGTTGGTCCCGGTTGGCGCCACGCGCCGAGGGGACGAATCCGACATCCACGCTATTTGTACTGATCGGTCAGTTCGGTTTACGCTTTAGCTGTGCTCATCGCCGATAACCTGGCCATTGCCGGACGCCACCTGCCCCTACTGAACCCCACAAGCCTCGCCGTTGCGCGCGGCGAACTCCTGCTGGTGGCGGCCGAACCCCAGCCCACCCGCACCGCGCTGGCCCTGGGGCTCAGCGCACGCATGCGACCCGGCGAGGGCACCGTGGGCTGGTCCGGGACCACCGCCCTGCGTTCGGTGCGGCGCATCAGCGCGCTGGTCGACTCCCCGGAAATCAACGAACCCGAGGCGCACCTGAAGGTCCGTGACCTCGTGGCCGAGGACCTGGCACTGCAGCCCGGACCGATCTGGCGGCGCAGCGGCATCGACACCTGGATGAAGAAGCACGGCATGGATTCGCTGGCCAACCAATGGCTGGACGCCATTGACCCGCTCGAGCGACTCACGCTGCTCACCCACCTGGCCCTCGAGGACCGCTCCATCGAGCTGCTGGTCTTCGACTCCCCCGACCGCCACGGCATCCCCGAGGACGATTGGACCCGCTACCTTCATTCCGTGGCCACCTCCCGTCGTGCACCGGCAGTGGTCGCCGTGGTCCAACGCATTCCTGAAAAATGGGAAGGCTCCAGGGCGCACGCGGGCCAGGTGCAGGAGAAACTGGAGTTGGCCCAGGAACAGCCATGCGCACACGCGACCGAATCCGGGCCGCGCTCCGCAACGGCGGCTGCGCCCGTCGAGGTCGCAGGGAACGCCTTGGCCCCGGCCTTGTCCCTCACCGCGGAAACCCCGTTTCCCGAGGCTTCGCCTTCACCGCATGAGCCCGAAATCGAGCCCGCGGAAGAACCCGATTCGCGGGAGCCCGACGAGCCCGCAACCGAGGTCGTTTCGGCCGAACCCACCTTGTCCTTGAGAGCACCGAAGGAAAATTCATGACCACGTTGCGCCTCGCCCTGTCCGAACTCAAGCGCATGACCTCCGGGGCCCTGCCGCGGATCGCGATCATCGCCATGTGCCTGGTTCCGCTGCTCTACGGAGCCCTGTACCTCTACGCGAACTGGGATCCCTACGCGCACCTGAACAACGTCAAGGCCGCCATCGTGAACCTCGATACGGGATCCTCCAAGGACGGCAAGGAACTGGCGGTCGGCGACGACGTCACCAAGGAATTGCTGCAGGACGGCACCTTCGGCTGGACGGTGGTTGCTTCCGAGGACGCGGCCAACGCGGGGGTTGCCTCCGGCGACTATGCATTCTCCATGACCATCCCGAAGGACTTCTCGGCGAACCTCGCCTCCCCGGGCGACTTCGAGAAGGCCAAGCAGGCCATCTTGAAGATCACCACCAACGACGCCAACAACTACATGGTCGGCACCTTCGCCGACAAGCTCGCCGGGCAGGTCCACAACACCGTGGCCAAGGAGGTCGGCACGCAGACCGCGGACGCCCTGCTGTCCGGTTTCTCCGAAATCCACACGTCCATGGCCAAGGCCGCCGATGGCGCCGGGGACCTGCACACCGGAACCGTCAAGCTCTCCGACGGGGTCACCACGCTGGCCGACGGCGTGGGGAGCCTGCAGGACGGGGCCGCCAAGCTCAACACCGGCGCCGACAAGCTCGCCGACGGCGCCGACACCCTGCACGACGGCACCGGTTCCCTGGTGGACGGGCAGAAGAAACTGGTTTCCGGCGCCGACAAGCTCGCCGACGGCGCCGACACCCTGGCCGCGGGCACCTCCGGGCTGAACACGGGGCTGGGCGAACTGAAGTCCAAGACCTCCTCGCTTCCGGCCAAGACGGCGCAGCTCGATGGCGGGGCGCAAGAAGCCGCCGACGCCTCCAAGAAGCTTTCCTCCGGTGCAGCCCAGGTCGCTGCCGGCAACAAGGCCCTTGATGACAAGGTCACGCAGGCGGCCGACACGCTCACGGCCTTGGAGAAGGATGCCGAGAGCCGCATTGATTCGGCCACCGACACGTTGGATGCCCGGCTGGACACCTTGGTGAAGGACGGGATCCTCACCCGGGACCAGGCACAGCAGCTCCGCAGCGACGTCAAGGACGCCGCCGCCTCCAGTGGAGTGGCCAACCAGGTAGCCGACACCAGGAAGCAGCTAACCACCGCCCGATCGCAGATCTCCGCGCTCGCCGACGGGTCGGCCCAGGTCGCCGCGGGCGCCAAGGAACTCTCCGGCGGGCTGAGGACCCTCGCAGACGGAACCCACCAGCTGGCCGGGGCCATGCCCGCACTCAAGACGGGCATCTGGGATGCCGCTGCCGGCGCGTCCAAGCTCAACGGCGGCGCCCACACCCTGGCCACCGGTGCGGGCACCCTGGCCGACGGGCAGCACGACGCACTGGCCGGGGCCGGGAAGCTCGATTCCGGCGCCGGATCGCTGGCCGAGGGTGCCGACACCCTGCACGCGGGCACGTCCTCGTTGGTTTCCGGGGTCGGCGAGCTGCGCGACGGCGTGGGCGAGCTGGGCGACGGCGCCACCGAATTGCGTGACGGCTCCGGGGAACTGTCCACCAAGCTGGCGGACGGCACCGACGAGGTGCCCAACCCGGATGCCGCGGCCCGCGAACAGGTCTCCTCGGTCATCGGGGACCCGGTGGACATTGCCCGCACCGACCAGGCCAAGGCCGGGGTGTACGGCGAGGGACTGGCCCCGTTCTTCATGACCCTGGCCATCTGGATCGGTGCCTTCATCCTGGTGCAGATCATGCGCCCCATCACCAAGCGCGCGCTGGCCTCCAACGCCGCGAACTGGAAGATCGCCGTCGGCGGCTGGCTGCCGTTCCTGGGCATCTCGATGCTCCAGGGCACCATCCTCTACGCCGTGGTGCTCTACGGGCTGGGCCTGGACACCGCCCACCCGTGGATGACCTGGGGGCTGTTCCTGCTGGCCTCCATGGCGTTCACCGCGATCATCCAGGGCATCTGTGCGCTGGCCGGGACCCCGGGAAAGATGGTGGTGCTGGTGCTGATGGTGCTGCAGCTGGTCTCCTCCGGCGGCACCTTCCCCTGGGAAACCACCCCCGAGGCGCTGCACGTGGCGCACCGCTGGCTGCCCATGGGACACGTGGTCACGGGCCTGCGCCACCTGATGTACGGGGCCGACCTTTCGGTGCTCGGACCCATCGTGGCGGGCCTCATCGGCTACACCGTGCTGGGCCTGGTGGCCAGCACCGTGGCGGTACGATTGCACAAGACCTGGTCCCTGAAAACCCTGCATCCGGAGCTGAGCGCATGAGTGAACCCAGCGCCCCGCGCACCCGCGTGCGGGCCACCGATTCGAAGCACCGCCTGTTCACCGCCTCCATGGAGCTGATCGGTGCGCGCGGGCACCACGAGGTGAGCGTCGATGAGATCGCCAAGGCCGCCGGGGTCTCCAAGGGCACGGTCTACTACAATTTCGGTTCCAAGTCCGAGCTGATCGGCGAGCTGCTGAACTACGGGGCCGCGATCCTCTTTGAGCGCTTCGAGCGGGCCGCCGAGGTCCCCGACGCCGCCGACGGCTTGCGGCTGATGATCGCCGACGCCCTGGAATTCATTGCCGAATACCCGTCGTTTGCGCAGCTGTGGATCTCCGAGCAATGGCAGGCCGACAGCGACTGGGCCACCGCGCTGGCCACGCTGCGCCACGAGGTGATCGCCTTGGTGCGCAATGCCCTGGCCCGGATGGCCGCGGACGGCGCGCCGGCCCGCCTCGCACCGGCGGCGGACCTGGACACCCTGGCCACAGCGATCTTCGGTGCGGCACTGATCCTGGGACGGGACCGGTTGGTGTTCCACCCCGAACGCAGCGTCGAAAGCTGCGTGGAGGCGGTCATGGCCTTCACCGCGCCGCTGCGCTGAGCCCCCAAGCGGTTTCCCTTCAGGCCACCGGCCCGTCCAGGTCCCATTCCCGGTAGCCGGAGCACCATGCGGCATCGGAGCCGACGATCACCACGCCGCGGTAGGACTGCAGCATGGCCTCCAGCTCGCGCCGGGCCGCGGCGTCGAGGTGGGAGTCGATCTCGTTGAGCAGCAGCAGGCCCGGGGAGCCGAGCATCGCGCGGGCGACCATGAGCCCGGCGCGTTGGGCGGCATCCAGCGGCATCCCGCCACGGCGCAAAAGCGTGTTTTCCCCCTGTTCCAGCGAAGCTGCGTCAAGCCCCAGCCGCGCAGCCAGCGCCAGCGCCTTGCCCGGATCGGCGGCGGGGCGGCGGTAGCGCAGGGCCCGCAGGACGGTTCCGCGTTCGGGCACCATCGAGGCGAAGGCCGCGCCAATGAGCCGGCGGCGCTTCTTCTCCCCCACGGCCGCGGGCACCACCCCTGCCACCACGTAGCCGGCACCCCGTCCTGCAGCGTCTTCCCCCAGGTCCCCGAGGATCGGGCCTCCGGCGGTGCGGGCCGTGGCCAGTATGCCGAACAGTTCCCCGCGGGCTCGGGCGTCAGCACCAACCACCCGGATCCGGTCCCCGGGTTTGGCGTCCAGCTCCGGGACGGGCCTGCCGTAGAGTTCCACCCCGCGCAGCCACACCCCGGAGATGCGCGAGGCCTGGATCTCGGCGGCGGCCCGAGTCGCTCCCGGGCGCAGCCGGGGGTCGGCCGACAGCGTGCCTTCTTCTGCCAGCAGCGGGGCAATGATCCGGGAAGCAGCCCGGTGGTTCTGCCGGTACTCCACGATGCGCCCCCATTCGCCCACCGGGGCAGCGCACAGCCCCAGCAGCGTCAGGGCCGTGGCGATGTGCCCGGGGCCCAGTGCCGCGGTCCGCGAGACCAGCACCACCACGGCGGTGGCCAGCAGCGGCATGCCCAGCGAACAGGCGCGCAGCACCGCGGCCAGCCGGGCCCGTGCCACCGCGGCGTCCACGACCTTTTTGCCGCTGGCTTCGACCCGCGAAAGTTCCCGGGCCACCCCGCCGGCGGCGACCACGGCCGAGGAGGCGGCCACGGTGTCGGCAATGCGCGCGGCCAGGTTCCCGCGGTGCCGGCGCAGGGTCCTGGCCCGCTCGTAGGCGGGGCGGGCCAGGAGCAGCAGCATGCCGGTCAGCACCAGCACCGGAGCCCCCAGGGCCAGGGCCAGGGCCGGGTGGAGAGCAAAGAGCCCGGCCATGGAGATGAGTACCAGCGGGATGCCCGCCAGCAGCGGGGCGATGCCCTGGGCGACCCAATTGCGCACCGAGGAGAGGTCGTTGCTGGCCCGCGCCACGGTGATGCCCACCGAGGGCACCTTGGGGGCCAGCAGGGAGTGGGAGATCAGCGACAGGCGCAGCTGCGCCACGTAGTGCTGCCCCAGCTTTTCGGCCAGCACGCGTTCCAAGTAGCGGCCAGCGCCCAGCAGCAGGATCAGCGCCCCGATGCCCACGGCCAGCGGCAGCACCGCTGCCCCGGTCACCAGCGCGCCGACCAGCAGCGCAATGGCCACCCCGAGGCCTCCGCAGCCGGTGGCCAGGGCCAGCAGCGCAAGGAACAGCCCGCGGCGCTTGCCGGTGACCAGCTTCGGCAGGCGCGGGGCCGGTCCCCGGTCCGCGGGGGTCGGCACGATGCCCAGCGGCGCCATGGCCGGGGCCCGGCGGTCCTGCATCAGCGCGTCGAGGCCGCTCACAGCGATTCGGCGCGCACCGGGACCAGGGCGGTGGCGACCGCGGGGTTGCACAGGGAGTAGGTGTCGATGACGGGCACCTCGAGCCGGGCCGCGGCCTCGGCAGTGGCCAGCGGGGAGGCCGTGAGCAGGCCGGAGACAGCGGCTACCGGCACCCCGGCATCCTGCAGCACGTCCAGTCCTGCGCGGGCACCGAGGGCGTCCTGGGCGGAGAACACCACGGTGTCCACGCATGCGGCGAAGAGCGGGTCACGCAGCAGCCGGGAGGTCTCGCCCTGGTACAGGCCGTCGGCGATCTCGATGACGACCACGTCCGCGCCGGAAGCGGCCTGCTCGTCGATCATCGCGGCCAGCAGGTCACGGACCTGCTCGTAGGCGAGCTTGAAGGTGGTGGGATAGCCGAAGTCGGTGAAGTCGCAGACCGGGAACGCGCCGGCGTCGATGAACAGGTTCGGGTCGTTGCCGGCCCCGGTTCCGGTGGCCTTGCCCGCCGCCACGTGCAGCCCGGCGTTGGCCAGCCCGTTGACCAGGCAGCCCAGGGTGGTGGACTTGCCCGAGTTCATCGAGGTGCCCAGCACCGCAATGACCGGCGGGCGCGGGGCGCCCACGGCGCGGACCACCGCCAGCGACGGGGTGCCGACCTGCAGCGGGGCGAAGTCGCGCAGGTTCACCACGCCGTCCTTGGTGGCCAACAGGCCGACCGGTTCGATCGCGGTGGCCGCGTCGATCGAGGCGTGCATTTCGGTGACGTATCCGGCCAGGCCGCCGCCGGCCACCAGATGGCACGGCTCCAGGGTCTCCGGAACGTGGGCCAGGAACTGGTCCGGGGCGTAGCGGTTGCCGTAGGCGACCATGATCTCCTGGCCGACGAACATCAGCTGGCGCCGGGAGACCGGGGATTCGAGGCGGGTATGCTTGCCGATTTCGGCGACGCGGGCGATGACCACGTCCCCGGGCTGCGGGTGCACATCCGCACCGGCGATCAGGTGGAAGTCCCCGGGTCGCTTGGAGAACTCGGTGGCCACGAAGCGGGTCGTGTAGGCGGCCCGGATCTCCAGCGCCCGCCGGGCCCCGAGCTGCAGGTGGCGTAATTGGCCTTCGGTGGCCGGGGCTGCGTCGATGGTGCGGGTTTCAAGGCTGGGGCTGATGCTCATGGGGACAATCCTTTTCAAGGCCGGGAATCAGGTGCCGCACTGCCGCGGCCGCAAGCCTTGGGTGCTTGCGTTGCTCCTAGTCAAAGGCCCCAAAGTTAGCAAAGGATGAACAGTCCATGAGGGCGTTCTCATAATCGGTCCATCCGCTCTCATGTTCGCGGTGGAACGGTGCGGAAACCCGGGGTTTGGACCCTCCCCAAACTCTCATCGAACTACTTGTGGTACCTGTGCGGTGCCTCAGCGCGGGACCACGAAATCGGTGACACGCATGTCGCGTCCGTCGATTTCCGCCCACGACTTCTCGGTCTGCAGCACGGTGAGTCCCAGCGTCGGGTAGTTCATCGCCAGCTCGTAGACCGCTTCCTCGTCCGAGTCCGCCGAAGCGAGGCGCATGGCCAGTTCCTGCAGCACAGGCTGGTGCCCGATGACCATCAGCGTGGTGACGGTGTCGGGTGTCTCGTTGATGATGGCGCACAACCTGGTGCTCGAGGCGCCGTAGATGCGCGAGTCCATGTAGGGAGTGGGGGCCTTTTCGCCGAGCTCGCTGATGACCCACGCGCAGGTGGCACGGGTCCGCTGGGCATCGGAGAGCACGATGTAGTCGGGGACCACGTCGTGCTCGCGCAGCCAGGCACCGGCGGCAGGCGCCTCGCGGTTGCCGCGGGCGGCCAGCGGCCGGTCGTGGTCGGACACACCCAGCGGGTAGTCGCTCTTGGCATGGCGCAGCAACACGAGTCGCTTCAGATGATGTTCGCTCATGCCTCCAAGCCTAAGGCTCGCGGGGGCCTCCGGTCACCCGCGGGCTTAAGCGCCTGCGGGGCCCGCATCCGTGGATGCGGGCCCCGCAGCGCGTGAAGGCAAAACTAGATGGTGTATTCCGGGGCGGCCCAGACGACGACCTCGGGGTGCTCGTAGAAGCGGTAGCCCTGGCCGCGCACGGTGCGCACGGTGTTGGCCAGGCGGCCAAGCTTCGAGCGCAGGCGACGGATGTGCACGTCGATGGTGCGCTCGTTCGGGACCTCTTCGGCGTTGCGCCACAGATTGGTGAGCAGCTCGTCGCGGCCCACGGTGCGGGTGCCGTTCTCCACCAGGTAGTTCAGCAGCTCGAATTCCTTGAACGTGAGGTTCAGGGTCTCGCCGTCAAGGTGCACCTCGCGGCGGGACAGGTCGATCAGCACACCGGAGGGGCGCGGTGCCGTGGGGCGGGCATCGACGCGCGGGCGGCGGTTGACCGTGGGGTCCCCCAGTGCCTGGCGCACGACGTCGATGTTTTCGCCCTGGGCGCTGGCCGGGGCCAGTGCGACGGCGGCATGGGTCTGTGCTTCGGGGGAAAGCGTGGCCAGGAAGGCACGGACCTGGGTTGCCAGCTTGCCCAGCGAGGTTCCCTGGGCCTGGGCCACCGACTCGTCAAGACCTACATAAAGCACGAAACCGCGTGCGGTGGTGTCACCTGCCACCGGCTGCGGGCCGGAGATTCCGCTGGGAGCCACAATGGGGGTCGGAGCAGTCATCGGTCGAGTCTCGTGGGCCGCCGGGACCGCATGGAGCTGGCGATAGCCGGCAGGGGTGTAGCCGCCTGGAGCAGTGTTGCGCTGCGCTGCCGCGGCGCGGGACTGGGCGTTGCGGATTGAGACATGGACGTATCCGGACGTTACCGACATGCTTCTTTACCTCTAACTCGTGTGAATGCCACGGAATGGCGCGAATGCCTAGGTGCTCCGCTTGCCTCGCCGGTGCGAGGGGCGGGAGCGATGCGAGTGTCACTGAGCGTCGAAAGGGTTCCGACGCTCAGCTGGGCATTCGACAATGACACTGGCGATGAGTCATCGCCACGCCTTCAAAAAGGCTCCGAGGTGTCATTGCTGCGCTATTCACAAACACTAGTTTCCTCGTAATATAAGGAACCCGCAAGTAACAAACTTCGATAGTGTCCACCATGTGAGACATCAAGCGCTTAAAGTGACGATCATCACATTGCGCAGATGTGTGATGTGATGGCCGCGGGCAATGCGGTATGCCCTGTCATTTCGCATCGGGCAAGCAATCTGATCAATGGCCCCGATCCCCAGCGTCGATGCGACCAGACTTACACCCGAAGCGGGCTCCAAGCAACGACCCCGCCAAGCAGTGGCTCCACAGGGACCTGACCCACGGCGACCACAGGCCGTAGGCTGGATGCACCACGCCTCACAGGCCGTGCACAGCCGGGCCACAGGGCCGGCCTACACCACGGAGGGAAAGTTAGAAACATGCCAAGCTCCCGATTTTCTCCCACGCAACTGCCCCGACTGACCCACCCGGACGGCACCGCCATCAAGGTGCTGGTCGTCGACGACGAACCCTCGCTGGCCGAACTGGTCTCGATGGGCACCCGCATGCTGGGTTGGGAAGCCACCGTGGCGCATGACGGGCCCTCCGCGGTGGAAGCCGCCCGCAAGTCGACGCCCGACGTCCTGGTGCTCGACTGGATGCTGCCGGGCTTCGAGGGGCCGGAGGTCCTGCGCAAGGTCCGCACCTTCCTCCCCGAGGTCCCGGTGCTCTTCCTGACCGCCAAGGACGCCGTGGAGGACAGGATCGAGGGACTGGGCATCGGCGCCGACGACTACGTCGCCAAGCCCTTCAGCCTCGAAGAGGTGCTTCTGCGACTGCACAAGCTCGTGGAACGCTCCGGCGCCACCGCCGCCGACAGCGCCGAACTGGTGGTCGGCGACCTGGTGCTGAACTCCGACTCCCACGACGTCACCCGCGCCGGGGTTCCCATCAACCTCACCGCCACCGAGTTCGACCTGCTCTCCTACCTGATGGTCAACGCACGCCGAGTGGTCTCCAAGACCCAGATCCTGGACAACGTCTGGCACTACGATTTCGGCGGCCAGGCCAACATCGTCGAGCTCTACATTTCCTACCTGCGCAAGAAGATCGAGGCCGACGGCCCGGCCATGATCCACACCGTGCGCGGGGCCGGGTACATGCTCAAGCCCGCGTCATGAGCCAACCCGCACGCCCGTTGCTCCCCCACGACGCACCGGAACCGCGGCCGGCCGAAGCGGCCCGGCCCGATGCCGAGGACGCAGAGGCTGCCTCGACCCTCGGGGCGGCCTCGCCCGAACCAGCAGGGCCCGGGCAGGAGCCCCCACAGGTTCCGCTCAGCGCACGACTGAGGCAGCGCTTCGGCCGGCTCACCCTGCAACGCAAGCTGCTGCTGGCCCTCATCGGGTCACTCGCATTGATCTGCGCCGTCATCGGGCTGCTGCTGAATGCCGGCATGCGCCAGGCCATGGCGTCGCAGCTGCACGAGCAGCTGGACTTCGCTTCCGAGCGCGCAGCAACCTACTCCGCACAAAACGGACGCGACGCGTCATCCGGCCCGCTTTTCGCCCCCGGCCAGGCCTCGGGCACGCTCAACGCCCGGCTCGTCCCCGGCTACCTGATCTCCGGGGCCGTGCTCGACTCCAAGACCGGGGACCGCAAGGACATCACCGACGCGGACGTGTTGCCGTTGTCCTCCGTCAAGGTCGATGCCCCGCCCGTGGTCAAGCACCTGAGCATCGGCGACTACCTGCTCTCGGCCCAGAAGGACCCAGGATCCGGCGGCGTCCTGATCACCGGGCTGCCGCTGGCACCCAATGAGCGGACCCTGGCCGCGTTGGGCATCCTGACGCTGACCATTTCGCTGGCCGGGGTGATCGCCATCGGCCTGGTCGGCTCGATGCTCATCCGCCGCTCGCTGGCCCCGCTGCAGCGGGTCTCCGCCGTGGCCTCCTCGGTGGCCAACGCCGAACTCGAATCCGGCACCGCCGCGCTGGAGGCACGGGTGGCCCCCCGCGATTCGATCCCCGGCACCGAATCCGGGGAAGTGGGCAGGGCGTTGAACGCCCTGCTGGACAACGTGGGCTCGGCCTTCGCGGTGCGCGAGGCCTCGGAGGCGCAGATGCGCCAATTCGTTGCCGACGCGTCGCACGAGCTGCGCACCCCGCTCTCGGCCATCCGCGGCTACACCGAACTGATCAGCGCCACCGAGCATTTTTCCGACGACGGGCAACGCTCGCTGAACCGCGTGCTGGAACAGAGCACCCGGATGAGCTCCCTGGTGGAGAACCTGCTGCTGCTGGCCCGGCTCGACGAGAAGCACCACGTCAAAAAGGTCCCGGTGGACCTGGGGAAATTGGCGGCCGAAATCACCGAGGACTTTGCCATCACCGCCCCGTCCCACCACTGGATCCCCAAGGTCCCGGACACCCCGTTGACGGTCTCGGGCGACGCTTCCGCGCTGCGCCGGGTCATCACCAACCTGCTGGCCAACGCCCGCAAGCACACCTCCGAGGGCAACACCGTCACGGTCTCGGTCACCCGCGATGCGGCCACGCACCAGGCGGTGCTGCGGGTTGCTGACACCGGGGAAGGCATCGCACCGGATTTCCTGCCGCTGGTGTTCAAGCGTTTCACCCGCGCCGATGCGGCGCGCTCCGGCGCGGACGGCACCACCGGGCTGGGCCTGCCGATCGCCAAGGCCATCGTGGAGTCGCACGGAGGAACCATCGATGTCGCCTCGGCCCCGGGGAACACGGTCTTCGAGGTGCGCCTGCCGCTTCCGCTGGCGGTCCCGCCCAAGCCCTCGACCCCGCCGAAGCCTGCCTGAGCCCGGCCTCCCAACACAAACGCCGCCGCGGATCGGGACCTTTGATCCCCTCCGCGGCGGCGCCGCAAGAAAGTGTTGTTGCTAGTGGGCCACGCCGTAGAGGCGGTCCCCGGCATCGCCCAGGCCCGGAACGATGTAGGCGTTCTCGTCCAGTTTCTCGTCCAGGGCGCCCAGGACCAGGTGGACCTTCTCGTTGTCCCCGTAGGCCTGCTCCAGCCGGGCCAGGCCCTCGGGGGCGGCGATCAGGCAGATGCAGGTGACGTCGGCTGCGCCGCGGTCGAAGAGGAACTTGATCGATTCGATCAGCGTGCCGCCGGTTGCAAGCATCGGGTCCAGCACGAAGACCTGGCGACCGGTCAGGTCGGAGGGAAGCCGCTCGGCGTAGGTGATGATGTCCAGGGTTTCCTCGTTGCGGGCCATGCCCAGGAAGCCGACCTCGGCGGTCGGGACCAGGCGGGTCATGCCCTCGAGCATGCCCAGGCCGGCGCGCAGGATCGGCACCACCAGCGGGGTCGGCTTGGCGAAGGCGATGCCGGTGGTCGTTGCCACCGGGGTCTCGACCTGGACCTGGACGGTCTTGACCTCGCGCGTTGCCTCATAGGCCAGCAGGGTCACCAACTCATCGGTCAGCTGCCGGAAGACCGGCGACGGGGTGTTCTTGTCTCGAAGGACCGATACCTTGTGGGCCACCAACGGGTGGTCAATTACCTGTACGCGCATGCACCAAAATCTACCAGCCGATCGTGCCCTTGGCCCGGTTTTCACATTCCGTCCCCGGGTGATTCCCACCATGGGCGCCGTGCAGCGGCCAGACGGCCGGAAGGTGCGCGGACAAACTAGCATGGGATGCACGATGATTGATTCTTCCCACCTGCCGCTCATGGACCTTGCCCTCGCCGAGGCCCGGGCCGCACTGGCCACCGACGACGTCCCCATCGGCGCGGTGGTCCTCGGGCCCGACGGAAATGTGCTGGCCACCGGCCGCAACGAGCGCGAGGCACACGGGGACCCCACGGCCCACGCGGAACTGGTGGCGATCCGCGCCGCGGCCCAGGCGCTGCGCGATGCCGGGAACGGCGACGGATGGCGGCTGGAGGACTGCACCCTGGTGGTGACCCTTGAACCCTGCGCCATGTGCGCCGGGGCGATCGTGCTCTCGCGCATCCCGAAGGTCATCTTCGGCGCCTGGGACGAGAAGGCCGGCGCCGTCGGCTCGGTGTTCGACATCCTGCGCGAACCGCGGCTGAACCACTGGGTCGAGGTCTACCCCGGGGTCCGCGAGAAGGAATGTGCCGCACTGCTCAGCGATTTCTTCCGCGCCCGGCGCCGCGACTGAGCGGACGCCCGCACCCCTACCCGGCCCGCAGCGCGTCAAGCCTGGCAATGTTCTTGGCCCGCGACTTCGGCGAATCCAGGGAAAACGACCTGAAATCACCGAGGTCCTCGGTGATCCAGTCCCCGGTGAGCGCGATGCGTTCAAGCACCGCGGCGCTCGCCGGAGCGAACGTCCACCATGCGACCCGGGCGTTGTCCGGATCGTACTGCCACAGCCCGATGATCCGCCCGCGATCCAGGATCGGGTGGTCCGAGAGGTCGGCGGCCAGCGCCGAGCCGCTCATCCCCTCCACGGCCTTGGCCCCGGCCTCGTCGAACAGGTCGGCCGAGTTGCGGCGCAACAGCACCAACGAGTCGGAGCCCGAGAGCAGCTGGATGTCTTCGCCCTCGGGCACCTCGAATCCGGCCAGCTCGTTCACGTCATGCGGCAGCATCCACAGCACCTCGCCGGCAGCGGTGGGGACTTCGACGGCCCCGGTTGCCGCCAGTGCCTTCTTGGACTGGGCCACGGTGAATGCCGTGAACCAGCGGACCTGCCCGAGGGTGGCCCCTCCGGTCCAGCCGAGGAACCGCTCGAGCATCCGGGTCCTGACCGCTTCGTCGTCTTCCCCGCTGCCGTCCAGTTCCCAGGCCGCATAGGAGTAGCGCTGCTGGTCAAGCCGTCCGTTCACCGGCACGCGGCGGATCCGTCCGTCCGCCTGCAGCAGCCCGAGCGCGGCCGGCAGCGTGTTGGAGACGCCTTTCCTCTTGCCTTCCTCGCCCATGTTGCGGACCTTGCCGCCCAGTGCCTTCTTGAGGCCCTGCGGGTCCAGGGCGGCTTCGTCTGTTCCCCGGGCATCGGACAGGACCTGCAGGATGTCCTGGGCCAGGGTTTCGATGTCCGCCCGCTTCACGCCCAGGCGTTCGAGCACCTTCACGGAGGCCTCGGCCGAGGCGTGGCCCAGCTGCAACCCCCAGGCGTAGTCCGCGGCGGGCAGCACATAGGTGCAGCCCCGGGCCGTCGGCAGCTCGTGGATTTCGCGGGCGGCCGCCGCCGCGTCGACATCGGCCCGGGGCATGCCGGCCCGGGAGAAAAGCGTCAGGTAGATGTTGGCCCCGCCGATCGACCGGGCCCAGCCCACCCGGTCCAGGATCTCTGCCGCGCCCTTGGCCGCCAGCGATCCGTCAAGGCCCTGGCGGTGCCAGGACCACGCGCGCAACAACCGCGGAGCCAGTCTCTCCGGCGGGATCCGCATCATTTCATTCAGCGTCGTCATGGGTACATTGTGCCGTCAAGGATCCCACGTTTTTGCTGTGGACCATTCTTCCGATAGAGTATTCAGGTCTGGAGACGTGTCCGAGCGGCCGAAGGTGCAACACTCGAAATGTTGTGTACGGTAACCCCGTACCGAGGGTTCAAATCCCTCCGTCTCCGCCAGATCGAAGGCCTCAGATCCCTTATGAACAAAGGGACCTGAGGCCTTTTTCATGCCCGGGAACCAGCGGTTTGGGGCCCGCTTCGGGCTCACGCCCGAGGACATCATCGCCGTCGTGGGCCAGGACGGGCTCGTGGCCAATGCAGCCAGGTACCTCGCAGGCCAGCCCGTCATCGGGATCGACCCGGAACCGGGAACGAATCCGGGCGCATTCGTCCGCCACACCGCCGCGGATGCCGCGCTGCTGCTGCGGGGCCTCGCCCCGGGCGGTGGAAGCCTGCGGCCGCTGCACTGCCGGGAACTGTCCATGGTGGGAGCAAGGCTCGACGACGGCCAGGAATTGTCGGTGCCCAACGAAGTTTTCATCGGGCAGCGGACCCACCAGTCGGCCCGCTAACGGCTCGCGACACCCGACGGCCGGACCGGGCATCAGTCCTCTTCCTGCCTCATCGTTTCCACCGGGACGGGCGCCACCGGATGGTGCGCCTCCATCGCCCGGGACCGCGGGGGACGCACCCTGCCCTGGCAGGGTTTGTCCGCGAGGCAGGTCCCTCCCCCGCCGCCTGCACCTCCCTGGCCGAAGGCGTGCTGGAGGCGGGCGAACCACTTCGCCTCACCGTGGCGTCGGACCAGCTGGTGGTGTTTGGCGATGACATGGAGCAGGACCGCCTCACCGCCTCGTGGGGGCAGGAAATCAGCGTCGAGCCGGGCCGCCGGACCCTTCGGCTTGCGTAGCGGAGTCGCCGTGGGCAACGAGAGCGTCGAAGATTCCAGCTCCCGAGACGGCAAATGCCTCCACGGCGCGGAACTCTTGCCGGGCTCCGGGCGGCGCGCGCGGCTGGGACGTTTACGACCGGCGTTCGTTCCGGTTCAGGCCTTCCGGCCCCCGGCCAGCCACTGCTCAAAGGTCGTCGAATCGCGGGGAACCCCCGCCGCGGGCAACAACCCGCCGTTCATCACCTTCATACCCGGCACCGGCACCCCGATGACCGTGGCGTGCGGCCCGCCATTGCGGGAGGCGGCGTTGTTCCGGGAGACCAGGCGCGCCAGGCTCGCCATGTTCCGCGGTTCGGGCCCGGCAAGCTCGAGGCCGGCCGGTGCGTCCCTTCCCGCTTCGACCGCGGAGAGCACCAGCCTGGCCACGGCATCGGCGGCCACCGGCTGGCTGTCCATGTGGGGCACCACCGCAACCGGACCGATCGTGAGCTGCTCGATCATGGTTTCGGCCAGCTCGAACCATTGCGTGGAGCGCACGATCGTCGTGGGTACCTTCGCGTTTTGGTAGCGCGCCTCTTGCGCCGCCTTGCCGCGGTAGTAGCCCATGTGCCTGTTGACCTCTGGTTTTCGGGCATTGATGATCGAGACACACACCAAGTGCTTGACTTGTTCCTGCTCGGCGGTGCGGATGATGTTCCTGGCCGTGGTTTCGTAGAAATCAATGGCCGTGGTGGCATTGGTCGTGGACACGTTCAGGCAATCCACCACCCCGTCGGCGCCGCGCATCGCCGCCGCCAGGCCAAAGCCCGTGTAGGCGTCGACCCCGGTTCTCCGGCCGGCCGCCACCGCCCCGTGGCCGGCTTCCTGCAGCAGGTGCACGACCCGCTTGCCCATGTTTCCGTTGCCACCGAGAACAATCACCTTCATGCAATTCAGCGTACGCCTGATACTTGGGTTGGTTCGAGGGGACCGGCAGGCATTGGCCGCCGCCGCCCGGTTCCGTGCCCGCGGGAAGCGCCTAAACGTTCAGCCAGCTGTGCCAACGCCGGTTCTTGAGAACCACGAAGTGGTGCAGCACGATCACCACCGTGGCCCAGCAGCCGCCAATGAGCAGCCCTCCGGCCACGTCGCCGAGCCAGTGGTGCCCCAGGTAGATCCGGCTCCAGCCCACCCCGAGGACAAAGCACCCCAGAGCACACAGCGCCAGGATCCGGGCAAGCCGCGTCCGCAGGACCAGGAACGCCAGGTAGCCAACGACCGACAGGATCGCGACGGCATTGAGCGTGTGCCCGCTGGGGAACGAGAAAGACGCAGGCACCGGTGCCAAGGCTTCCGCCAGCGGCGGCCGGGCCCGGCCCAGGGTGCTCTTCAGGACGATCGTCAACGCCACCGAGCCGGCGGCCGTCAGCGCAATCAGCGCACCGGGCCACGCGCTTCTGCTGCGCCAGGAGAACAAGGCGATGAAGCACAGTGAAATGATGCTCATGCCCAGGGTGTCCCCCGCGACGGTGAAGAACCAGGCGACCGTCGTGGCGGCCGGGCTCCGGTGGCCCACCATCCACTCGAGCACCGGGATGTCCCAGGCATCGGGGACTCCCCCGACCCGGACCGACACCCAGAGGCGGCGTGCCACGGCAAGAAGACCCATCACGATGGCAAGGGCAAAGACCAGGATCGAACCGGCGCGTTGCCCGCTCTTGCCGGGATGGCGCGGTGAACTCATGCCTGAAAGCCTATCCCCGCGACACTGTCCCCGCGGGCATGCGGGAGGATGGAAGCATGACAATCCGCGTGCTGGCCATCGGCAAGAAACACGAGTCCTGGGTGTCCGAGGGCATCGAACGCTACGAAAAGCGCATGAAGAAGCCCTTCGACATCAAGTGGCAGCTGCTCCCCCATTCCTCGCGCGAGGGCGATGCGGCCCGCACCGAGGAATCCGAGCGGATCCTGGCCAAGGTCGAGGCGCGGGACTTCCTGGTGCTGCTGGACGAGCGCGGAAAGAACATCGATTCCCCCGCGCTGGCCAAGACCCTGCAGCGGCCCTTCGACACCTCGCGGAACATCACCGTGGTGATCGGCGGTGCCTACGGCGTCGACGCCTCGGTGCACTCCCGCGCGGATTTCACCTGGAGCCTGTCCAAGCTGGTCTTCCCGCACCAGCTGGTGCGGTTGATCATCACCGAGCAGCTCTACCGCGCCCAGGAAATCTCCGGCGGCGGGAAGTACCACCATGCCTGAGGCGCCATACGGCACCACGCGGCCCACCAGGGAGAACCTGCAGCCGGTGGTGAATCGAATGTGGCGGTATGTGCCGGTGGCCTGTGCTGCCTCCATGCTCCTGGTGGTCGGCGTGGTGGACCCGGCCATGGCCGGGGCACCATGGTGGGAACTGGATGAGGAAGGGCTTTGGGTGGCGCTGGCACTTCCCTTGGCGCCATGGTTCATCTGCTCGGCACTGGCGGTGCTGGTCGGCTTCACCACGGGGTCGCGAACGGCGATCGTCCTGATGTCGCTTCTCTCGCTTGCCTCCGGGATCATCCCCGCCTTGATCTGGACCCTGCTGCTGCACGACGTGTTCCCGGACTCGGGATCGCTGCGGCTGTCAACGGCCGTGCCCGCACTGGCTGGCGCCGCGTTGCCGGCCCTGTTGATCGGGCTGGGCCTCAGGCACACCGTGCGCGCCGCACGCCGCCTCGGTGCCGCCTGAGGGTGTTCCCGCGGCCGAACCCGAATTGACGCTTCGAGCGTTTAGGCTGGGATCGATGGCTAAGAATGTTGATGCGGCGCACGTCCTTGAGCGGTTCACCCCCGCGACGCGGGCCTGGTTCGAGGGAGCCTTTGCCGCGCCGACCCCCGCCCAGCTCGGGGCCTGGGACGCGATCTCCACCGGCCAACATGCCCTGGTCGTTGCACCCACCGGTTCCGGCAAGACGCTCTCGGCGTTCCTCTGGGCGCTGGACTCCTTTGCCCGCACCGCCACCGGGATCCTGGACCCGGCGCTCCCGGGCCTGGAAACCACGGGCTCGCCCGGGTCCACGGCCAAGAAGGCCGCTGCCGCGCCCGGCGGCACCAAGGTGCTCTACATATCCCCGCTCAAGGCCCTGGGTGTTGACGTGGAGCGGAACCTGCGCGCCCCGCTGGTCGGCATCAAGGCCACCGCCGCGCACCTGGGCCTGGCGGTCCCGCAGGTCTCGGTGGGCGTGCGCTCCGGGGACACCCCGGCCAACGAGCGCCGCAAGCTGGTGGCCAACCCGCCGGACATCCTCATCACCACCCCCGAATCGCTCTACCTGATGCTCACCTCCCGGGCCCGCGAGTCCTTGGCGGGCGTGCACACCGTGATCATCGACGAGGTGCACGCGGTGGCAGGAACCAAGCGCGGCGCCCACCTGGCGCTGTCCCTGGAACGCCTGGACGCCCTGCTGCCTTCCCCGGCCCAGCGCATCGGGCTCTCGGCGACCGTCGAGCCGCGCGACGAGGTGGCCCGTTTCCTGGGCGGCACCGCCCCGGTGCGCATCATCGCCCCGCCCATCACCAAGACCTGGGAACTGAGCGTGCGGGTGCCGGTCGAGGACATGACCGACCTGCCCGCCGCCGCTGCCGCACACGACCTGGGGCCGGGTTCCGGGCTGGCCCCGCAGGCCAGCATCTGGCCGCACGTCGAGGAACAGATCGTCGATCTGATCGAGGCGAACCGCTCCACCATCGTCTTTGCCAACTCCCGCCGGCTGGCCGAGCGGCTGACCGGGCGCCTCAACGAGATCCACGAAACCCGCCTCACCGGGTCCGCCGCCGGGGCAGGTTTCGCCCCCAACGGGATCGGGTCCACCGGCGCGGAGATGACCGCAGGGACGCCCGTGGCCCGGGTGCAGCCGGGAACCGGGATGCCCGCGGCGATGATGGCCCAGGCCGGCACCACCGCCACGGGCACCCCCGATCCCGGGGACGGGGCCGTGGCACCGCTGGCCCGCGCCCACCACGGTTCGGTGTCCAAGGAGACCCGGGCCAGCATCGAGGACGACCTCAAGACCGGGGTGCTGCGCGCCGTGGTCGCCACCAGTTCCCTGGAACTGGGCATCGACATGGGCCTGGTGGACTTGGTGATCCAGGTCGAGTCCCCGCCCTCGGTGGCCTCGGGCCTGCAGCGCGTGGGCCGGGCCGGGCACCAGGTCGGGGAAACCTCCATCGGAGCCTTCTTCCCCAAGCACCGGGCCGACCTGCTGTCCACCGCGCTGACCGTCTCGCGGATGCGTGAGGGGAAGATCGAGAAGCTGCACATCCCGGCGAACCCGCTGGATGTCCTGGCGCAGCAGACCCTGGCCGCCTGCGCGCTTCAGGATCTGGGGGTGGAGGCCTGGTTCGAGACCGTGCGGCGTTCGGCCCCCTATGCCTCGCTGCCGCGCGCCGCGTTCACCGCGACCCTGGAAATGCTGGCCGGCAAGTACCCCTCGGACGAGTTTGCCCAGCTGCGCCCGCGCCTGGTCTGGGACCGGGACGCCGGGGTGCTCACCGGCCGGCCCGGTGCCCAGCGCCTGGCAGTGATCAGCGGCGGAACCATCCCGGACCGCGGGCTCTTCGGCGTGTACCTGGCCGGGTCCGGCGACGATTCCGGGGCCAAGGGCGGGCGCCGGGTCGGGGAGCTCGACGAGGAAATGGTCTACGAGTCCCGGGTCGGGGACGTCTTTGCCCTCGGTGCCACCAGCTGGAAGATCGAGGACATCACCCACGACCGGGTGCTCGTCTCCCCCGCGTTTGGCCAGCCGGGCAAGCTGCCCTTCTGGAAGGGCGACACCCAGGGCCGGCCCGTGGAACTCGGCGAGGCGCTGGGGGCCTTCACCGCCCGGCTGGCCAACGCCACCGATGAAGCGGCCCGCGCGGAGCTTGAAGGCATCGGCCTGGATGCCTTTGCCGCGGGGAACCTGCGCAACTACCTCGGCGCGCAGGCCCAGGCCACCTCCGTGGTGCCCAGCGACAAGACCCTGCTCATCGAACGCTTCGTGGACGAGCTCGGGGACTGGCGGGTCATCCTGCATTCGCCCTTCGGGCTGCCGGTGCACGCGCCCTGGGCGCTTGCAGTCGGTGCCCGGCTGCACGAACGCTACGGGCTGGACGGGTCCGCGATGGCCGCCGACGACGGGATCGTGCTGCGTGTCCCGGCGATGGACGACGAACCTCCCGGGGCCGAGTTGTTCGCCTTCGAGCCCGAGGAGATCGAGGACCTGGTCACCGCCCAGGTGGGCAACTCGGCCCTCTTTGCCTCGCGCTTCCGCGAATGCGCGGCCCGCGCCCTGCTGCTGCCGCGCACCGCCCCGTCCAAGCGCACCCCGCTGTGGCAGCAGCGCCAACGCAGCAAACAGCTGCTGGACGTGGCACGGAAGTACCCGGATTTCCCGATCATCCTGGAAACCGTGCGCGAATGCCTCAACGACGTCTACGACCTGCCCGCACTCAAGTCCCTGCTGGCCGGCATCACCTCCCGGGCCATCGCGGTGCGCGAGGTCGCCACCCGCACGCCTTCCCCCTTCGCCCAGTCCCTGCTCTTCGGCTATGTCGCCCAGTTCCTCTACGAGGGCGACTCGCCGCTGGCCGAACGCCGCGCCGCCGCCCTGTCCCTGGACCCGGCCCTGCTCAACGAGTTGCTGGGCCGCACCGAGCTGCGCGAGCTGCTCGACGCGCAGGTCATCGCCCGCACGCAGGAGCAGCTGCAGCGCACCGCCGAGGACCGCAGGCTGGCGGGGCTCGAGGGCGCCGCCGATTTGCTGCGGATGCTCGGCCCGCTGGATGCAGCCGGAGTTGCGGCGAGGCTGCGCCCCGAATCCGAGAACGAAACCGAGGCCGACGCCCTCCAGGCCGCGGCCGGGCACCTGGCCGCGCTGGTGCACGCCAACCGGGTGCTCGCCGTGCGTCTGGGCGGCCGGGAATTGTTCGCTGCCATCGAGGACGCCCCGCGGCTGCGTGACGGGCTCGGGGTGCCGCTGCCGCACGGGGTGCCGCTGGCCTTCATCGAACCGGTCGCCGACCCGGTGGGGGACCTGGTCTCCCGTTTCGCCCGCACCCACGGTCCCTTCACCGCGCCCGACGTCGCGGCAGCCCTGGGCCTGGGCGTCGCGGTGGTGCTCTCGGTGCTGGAACGCCTGGTGGCCGATTCGCGGGTGATGGCAGGGGCGTTCCGGCCCGCCGAAATGCTCGCCGGGCTCCCGGTGGCCGGGGCGAGCGCCACCGAGTATTGCGACGCCGGTGTGCTGCGGATGATCCGCACCCGGTCGCTGGCGGCGCTGCGCGCCGAGGTCGAGCCCGTGGACCAACAGGCCTTCGCCCGCTTCCTGCCCGGCTGGCAGGGCATCGGTGCGGGACTGCGCGGCATCGACGGGGTGCTGGCCGTGGTTGAGCAGCTGGCCGGGGTTCCGGTCCCGGCCTCCGCGCTGGAGTCCTACGTGCTGCCGGCCCGCGTGCGGGACTACACCCCGTGGATGCTCGACGAGCTCATGAGTGCCGGGGAGGTGCTGGTCTCCGGGGCCGGGGCGCTGGCCGGTACCGACGGGTGGATCGCCCTGCACACGGCCGAAAACGCGCCGTTGAGCCTGCCGCTGCCCGACACTTCCGCGCTGGGCCCGCTGGCCTCCCGGCTGCATGCGGTGCTGGGTTCCTCCGGCGCCTACTTCGTGCCGCAGCTGGCCGGGCTGCTGGCCCGCGATTCCTCCGAACCGGGGCCGGAGCCCGCGGGTTCCGCGGTGCTCGAGGCCCTGTGGGAACTGTTCTGGGCCTCGGCCGTTTCTCCCGACACGCTGGCACCGATCCGCCAGCTGGTCTCCGGGGGCAAGAGCGCGCACCGCCTTCCCGCACCGGCCCCGCGGGCGCGCACCGCCAGGCTGGGGCGCATGGCCATGCTGCGTGCCTCGAGCCCCGGGGCCGGCGTCGAGCTGACGGGACGACGTCCGGTGCCGGAGTCGGTCACCGGACGCTGGGCGGCGCTGCCGGCGCCGCTGGATGACCCCGCCATCCGGGCGCACGCGGCCGCGGAGTTCCTGCTGGAGCGCTACGGGGTGGTGACCCGCGGTTCGGTCGCCGCCGAGGCGGTACCCGGGGGCTTCGGGCAGCTCTACCGGGTGCTCGGGAAGCTCGAGGAGGCCGGGCACACCCGCCGCGGCTACTTCGTCGAGCGGTTGGGCGCCGCCCAGTTCTCCACCTCCGCGACCATCGACCGGCTGCGCACCCTGGTGCGGGAGCCGGGGCACGGGCAATTGCCCACCGCCCTGGGGCTGGCCGCCACCGACCCGGCCAACCCGTACGGGGCGGCGCTGGGCTGGCCCGAGTCCGCCGGAGGGCACCGGCCCGGGCGCAAGGCCGGGGCCCTGGTGGTGCTGCTGGACGGGGCGCTGGCCCTGTATGTGGAACGCGGCGGCAAGACGGTGCTGGGCTTTGGCGCACTGGCCCCGGAGACCGATTCCGCCGGTGCCGCAACGGAGGTGCTCGACGCGGTGGCCGTGGAATTGGTGGCGGTGCTGCGCCGGGCCGGGACGGTGAAGCTGGGGATCGAGAAGATCAACGGCTCCCCCGTCAACGATTCGCCGCTGGGTGCGTCGCTGCGCCGCGCCGGGTTCTATTCGACCCCTAGTGGACTGCGGTTTAGAAGCTAGGAGTTTGGGTCATTTTCGCCCGCCGTTACCCGGCACCGGCTAGGCTGGGTGATCAGGGTCACCTGAATACTTGGGCAGGTGAGCCTCGTCTAGCGAGTTAGGTGGTTTTGGCGATGCCCGAAGGGGACACAGTTTTTCGCACGGCCCGGCGGCTGGAGGCGGCATTGGGTGGCAAGGCGTTGAGCCTGAGCGACTTCAGGGTGCCCGCCCACGCGACGTTGTCGTTGGTGGATTGGATGGTCGAATCCGTCGTCTCGCGGGGCAAGCACCTGCTGATCCGCACCCGCCCGCCGTCGCGGGTCTCCGCCCCTCCGCTGAGCATCCACTCGCACCTGCTCATGGAGGGCCACTGGGACGTCTACGCGACCGGCGAGCGCTGGCGGTCCCCGGCATTCAAGGCCCGGGCCGTGCTGGGCAACCCGGCCTTCACCGCGGTGGGCTTCGAGCTCGGGTTCCTGCACGTGCTGCGCACCACCGACGAGGTGGAGGTCATCGGGCACCTGGGCCCCGACCCGCTGGGGCACTCCTGGGATCCGGCCGAGGCGGTGCGCCGGTTGCTTGCTGCCCCCGAACGCCCCATCGGCCTGGCGCTGCTTGACCAGCGGCTGATCTGCGGGCTGGGCAACGTGTACCGCTCCGAGCTGCTCTTTGTGGCGCGCGTGCACCCGCGCACCCCGGTGGGCGAGGTCGAGGACCTGGGCCACCTGGTGGATCTGGCGCACCGGCTGCTGAACGCCAACAAGGACCGGGCCCGGCGGGTGACCACCGGGGCCGACGGGATGAACCCGTACTGGGTCTACGGCCGGGCCGGACAGGCCTGCCTGCGCTGCGGGGAACCCCTGCAGAAGGAATCGCTGGCCGAATCCACGCGCAGCGCCGAACGCGACGTGTTTTTCTGCGCCTCCTGCCAGGGCTCCTACGTGCCCTCCGGGGAAGGGGCGCGCTAGCAACCCGAACGGGACAGGGCGGCCGGCGAGGCCATGCACGCGTGAAAGACTGGTGTGCATGGCCATGATCTCTCCCCTGCCCGTGCGCAACGGCGTCAATGCAACCCGCCTGCGTGTGCCCTCCGGCGGCCAGTGGGCCACGGTGTGCGACTACATGCTGCACCGCTTCGGGCACGTCGACGCGGCGGGCATCACCCGGCGTTTCCGCAACGGCGAGGTGGTCGGCATCGACGGGGTCGTGCTGGACGAGCACACCCCGCTGGGCGGCCACGAGTTCATCTGGTACTACCGCAACCTGCCGGCCGAGGAGCCCATTCCCTTCACGGAGACGATCCTGCACCACGACGAGCACCTGCTGGTGATCGACAAGCCGCACTTCCTGCCCACCACCCCGGGCGGGCGCTTCATCCAGGAATCGGCACTGGTGCGGCTGCGCAACCGGACCGGCAACCCGGAGCTGGTCCCCATGCACCGGCTGGATCGGGCCACCGCGGGGATCCTGCTCTTTTCCACCAACCCCGCCACGCGCGGCGCCTACCAGACGCTGTTCGAGCGCCGCGAGATCTCCAAGACCTACGAGGCAGTATCCGCGCTCGAGCCGGTGGCAGGACGCCCGGCCGGCGAGGTGCTGGGACTCGGAGGACTGGGCGGAAGCGCCGAGGAGCGCAGCGGCAACGCGGTCGACGGGACGGCCGGGCCGGGAAACCACCTGCTGGCCCCCGACGAGCTGAGGGGTCGGATCGATGCCCTGACCGCCGAACCGCTGGTGTACCGGAACCGGATGAGCAAGATCAAGGGGCAGCTGCGCTCGCTGGTCGAGGAGGGCGAGCCCAACGCCGAATCCCTGCTCGAGCTGCTGGGCACCGGCAACTCTACCGGGCACTTTGCCGGGGTGAAGGTGGCCAGGTTCAGGCTGAGCCCGCACTCGGGCAAGACCCACCAGCTGCGCGTGCACCTGGCGGCCCTGGGCCTGGGGATCCTCAACGACCCGTTCTACCCCACGCTGCTGGATCTGGCTCCCGACGACTATGCGCGCCCGCTGCAGCTGCTGGCCCGCAGCATTTCCTTCAACGACCCGATCACCGGGTTGCCGGTGAGCTACACCTCGAAGCTGGATCTGGCCGAAGCCCCCGCCTGAGGCCATGAATGCCGCTCCTGTTTCCCTCTTCCGGGGCGGCATTCATGGCGCAACTCACCCTGCGGGCGCGGGGCTGCGGGCGTGGGAATCGGGCATCCTATCGGGGATGTTCGGTACGCTGGTAGCCATCCGATGGGCCGGTGCACCACGGGCAGCGCGGCGAAGAAGGGACTGAACATGAGCAATTCCGATACCAGGACCTCCGCCGGGTCAAAGAAACCACCCAACGCGGCCCCGGCGCAACCTGCCAAAGCCCCGGCACCGCGCAAGGAGTCGGGCAAGGATCCCGCCCCGGCCGGAACCGCACCGGCGAAGAGCCCCTCGGCTCCCGAATCCGAAGGCTCCAAGCCCACGGACACTGCCCCGTCCGGCCCGACCGACCTGGTCCGCGCCACCGGGGAATCCTCGCCGAATGCCGGCACCGACCGGGTCTCCGAGCGCATCGCCCACCCGGTTCCCCACCACATCGTTCCCGAACCCGGCTCCGTCGACGAGGTGCTCAAGGCCCCCGAGGCACCGGTCGCTGCCGAGTCCCCGCTGCGCCACCTGACCGACAAGCATGCACCGGCGGCCAGGGCCCCGGGCGACAAGCCCGTACGAGCGGTTTCCGGCGGTTTCTCCGGAATCAACAACTGGCTCGATTCGATGCCCGAACCCGATTGGGAAGCCCTGGGCGACAAGATCTATGCGGCTCCCAAGACCTTCAAGGCCCGTTGGCAGCAACGGCGCGTTGAACGGGCCAAGGCCGCCGAACTCAAGGAACAAAACCGGTTGCTTGAGGTCGCCCGCGCCGAGGCGAAGGCCGAGGCCGCCAAGCGCGAGGCCGTGCGCCTGGCCCACCAGGCCAAGCTGGATGCCGCAGCACACCAGGCCGCCGAGGCGCGGATCCATGCCCAGGCGCAGGCCGAGGCCCGCACCCGGGCCGCCGAAGCCGCCCGGAACAAGCCAATGGCTCCGCCCCCCGCAGTGCTTTCGGCGCCCGAGGCGCCCGAGGTTGACCAGTCGCCGGAAGCCGAGGTGGCGGTTGCCGGCGCGGGGACCCCGGTGGCCTGGGTTCCGGCCCCGCAGGTGGATCCGGAGCAGTTGGCCGCACTGGTCGCCAGCGCCAAGGCCGCGATCGACCACCAGCGGGCCACCGCCGAGCCGGTGTACGTGGCTCCCTACGCCCTGCCCGACTTTGAACCCAACCCGGCCGAGGAACCGACCGACCTGCGCCGCAGGGTCGCCGGCAGCGCCGCCGCACTGGCGGCAGCGGCCCTGTCGCTGGCCACCTTGGATACGCTGTCTTCCGGAACGGTCGAGTCGCTGGGTTCCAATTACTCGATGCTGTCCCTGGCCCCCACCGCACATTTGATCTGGCCCGTCATCTTCATCTGGGCCCTGCTGGGTGCCGCCTACTCATGGGCTCCCTCGCAACGTTCTGCGGTGCGCCAGCGCGTGGTCGGCTATCCGTTTGCGCTGGCCTGCACGGCCTCCGGGCTGTGGATGCTCAGCGCCCTGAACGATTGGCTGTTCCCGGCCCTCGTGTGCGCCGCGGCCAGCTGCTGGTTCCTGTTCACCGCGGTGCGCGGATTGAACGCCAAGACCGCCCGCACCCGGCGCGAACGCATGCTCACCGACGCCCCCGTCAGCCTGATGACCGGCTTCAGCCTGGTCGTGCTGGCATCCACCTTCACCAGCATGCTGGCGTCCTGGGGTGTCGGCGGCGGGGTGGGCATCTGGATCGCCACGCTGCTGGTGCCCGCGGCGGGCTACGCGGCCATGGTGCTGTCGATGACCGAACGCGGGCGCATCATCCTGGCCATCGGCTTTGGCTGGGGCCTGTTCTGGGTCCTGGTGCCCCGGGTGCTGGGGACCAGCAACTCCATCTGGGTCGCCATCCTCTCCGGCATGGCCGGGTTCGTGGTCCTGCTGGCCACCGAGAACCGGCGCTACCAGATCCACCATGCCGAGCACCGGGCTGCCCGCGGCAAGTCCACCGACTTCTCCTGACCTTTCGGGCCCTGGGTCAGGGGCGCCGCAGCGCGATCCAGCGTCCCTTGGTGCGGCGCAGCACCACCAGCTTTTCGGTCACCGCCACGTTTTCCACCGCGGCGCGCATGGCCGCCGCCGAGGAAACGGCACGCGCATCCGGGTTCCCGTCCTCTTCCACGGTGTAGCGCAAGGTGATGCGCGGGACCCCGGCCACCACATCGAGCTGGTTCGCGTCCACGTGGTGGCCGATTTCCAGCGAGGCCACCGCGGTGTCCATGACCGCTTCGGGCACGTGCCCGGGCCGCAGCCCCATGATGTTCAATTGCGCGCGATAGGAAGGCATGGGATCAAGCCTAGCTGCGGGATCCGGGTGCCGTCGCCGCGCCGCGGGCCCGGCTCCGGCGGGCGCAAAGGTGGGACACTGAAACCATGAGTGCAGCAGAAGAATTCACGCAGTGGCGCCGGATGCGCAATGAAGGCCTGGCCATCCCCTTCGGGTGGCTCTCGCTGAGCAGCTACCAATGGCTCCCCGCGGATCCCGGCCCCCTGGACCTGGTTCCCGGCACCTGGAGCGCCGATGCGTCCGGGGCGAGGGCCAGCTTCGCGGCAGCCGACATGGTCACCACCCCGGACGGCGAGCCGGTGTCCGGGGCCCTGTCCAAGTCCATGCACGAGGACGAGTCGATGCACTTCGTCCGCCACGGCGACACCCTGGTGGAGCTGGGGGTGCGCGGCGGACGCTACATGATCCGCACCCGCGAGCGCACCCACCCGCGGCTGAAGGCCTTCTCCGGGGTTCCGGTCTTCGACCACGATGCGCATTTCGTCGTGGCCGGGCACTTCACGCCCTTCCACGCCCCGAAGGTGGTGCCGATCGACAGCTTTCGGGCCGACACCACGCTGAAGGCCGAGCTGGTCGGCGAGGTCGAGTTCACACTCGCCGGACACGCCGCCTCCCTGGCCGCGACCCAGAACGCCGACGGCGCGCTGACCCTGGCCTTCCGGGACACGACCAACGGGGAGCAGACCGCGCCCTGGCGCTTCGTCACGGTCCCGGCCCCCGGTGCCGACGGGTCGGTCACCATCGATTTCAACCGCACACTGAACTACCCCCTGGCATTCTCGCCCTTCGCGGTGTGCCCCGCCCCGGTGCCGGGCAACCGGCTCGGGTTCGCGGTGCGCGCCGGGGAAAAGCAGCCGCACTAGACCTGCGTGGCAACGTCTTGGGCGTTGCCAAAGGTGCTTCCTACTTCGGTCCCATGCGGATGGCACCGTCCAGGCGGATGGTTTCCCCGTTGAGCATCTGGTTGGCCACGATGTGTTCCACCAGGGCCGCGTATTCCGCCGGCTTGCCCAGCCGGGCCGGGTGCGGCACCTGCGCGCCCAGCGAGGCCTGTGCCTCGGCGGAGAGCGAGGCCATCATCGGGGTCTCGAAGATGCCCGGTGCGATGGTCACGACCCGGATGTAGTGGCGGGCCAGTTCCCGGGCCAGCGGCAGCGTCATCGCGGCCACCGCGCCCTTGGACGCGGCGTAGGCGGGCTGGCCGATCTGCCCGTCGAAGGCGGCGACCGAGGCGGTGTTGATGATGACCCCGCGTTCTTGCGTGCCGGTGGCCGGGTCCACGAGCGGTTCGGTGGCCGCCATGGCTTCGGCCGCCAGGCGCACCACGTTGAAGGTGCCGGTGAGGTTGATGGCAATGACCTTCTCGAAGGTGGACAGCGGCAGCACGCCCTCGCGTCCCAGCACCTTGCCCGGGGTGGCGACCCCGGCGCAGTTGACCACGATGTGCAGGCTCCCCAGGTCCCCGGCAGCGGCAATGGCCGCCTTGACCTGGGATTCGTCGGTGACATCGGCGGCCACGAACCTGGCCCGCTCCCCCAGCGCGGCCGCGGCTGCGTCGCCCTTTGAGGAAGGCAGGTCCACCAGCACCACAAAGGCCCCTGCGTCGTAGAGCACCCGGGCGGTGGCGGCCCCGAGGCCCGAGGCGCCCCCGGTGACCAGTGCGACTGAGTCGGTGATGAGCATGCTGGGATTCCCTTCATCGGTGTTGCCGGCGGCCACCAATTGGGTTAGTGGCCATTAACCCACTCCAGCGTAGGCGAGCGGGCCCCCAGACAGAAGGGGTGGTGCGAAGGGGATTGCTGCCGGGACAGGGCCGTAGACTGCTGGAATGGGGCGCTTCATCTTGATTTCCACACGGGAACACGACCTGGCCACCTCCGACGAGGTGCGCGGGGTGCTGGGCGCCAGCGGGCTGGCTGCCGATGCCCTGCGGGTCATTCGGCTCGACCGCGAGCCGCTGGGTCCGATCGACGGGCTGGGGTTGGAAGACTGCCCGGGCATCATGCTGGGCGGCAGCCCGTTCAACGCCTCGGACCACCCCTCGGTGAAATCCGCGACGCAGAAGCGCTGCGAGGCGGATCTGTCCAGGCTGCTCGATGTGCTGGTGGCCGAGGACTTCCCGTTCCTGGGCGCCTGCTACGGAGTCGGCACGCTGGGAACCCACCAGGGCGGGACGATCGACACCCACTACGGCGAGCCGGTGGGCACCTCCCGCATCCGGCTCACCCACGAGGGGCGGAACGACCCGTTGCTGGCGGGGCTTCCCGAGGAATTCGACGCCTTCGTGGGCCACAAGGAAGCGGTCTCCGTGCTCCCGGCCGCGGCGGTCCTGCTGGCGGACTCGGCGGCCTGCCCCGTGCAGATGTTCCGCATCAAGACCAACTTGTATGCCACGCAGTTCCATCCCGAGCTTGACCCGATGGGGTTGGCCCAGCGCATCCTGATCTACCGGGATGCCGGATACTTCCCGCCGCACGAGGCCCAGCGCTTGCACGATGCGGCCCTGGGCTCGCGCGTGGAGTGGCCCGCACTGATCCTGCGCAACTTCGTGCAGCGCTACGGGGCCGAAAACTAGAAGATCCCCTGCCCGGCATCGAGCCGGGCCACGTACTCGGCGATCTTTTTCCGCCGGGTCTCGACCCCCTTGACGGTGTGCAACCTGTAGTAAATGGCGAAGCGCTCGCTGGCACCGAGGGTTGCCAGCGTTTCACCTGCCCGGGGAGATCCGGACACCGCCTCGAGGAAATCGGCGGGAAGCTGCGCCGATGCCTGCCCCGCATAGGCGTCGTCCCACCTCCCGTCGGCCTTGGCCGCGTCCACCGCGGCGGTTCCCGCCGGTTCCATCAGGCCGGCGGCCTCCAGCCGTTGAATGTGTTCCACGTTCCTGGCAGACCACTTGCTGCGCGCGGTGCGCGGGGTGAACCTATTGGTAAAGCTGTGCTCGTCGCGCCCGTTGCGCTGGCCGTCGATCCAGCCGAAGCACAGTGCCTCGTCCAGCGCCTGGGCGTAGCTGAGGCTCGTGGTGGTTCCGCCCTTCTTGTGCAGCACCAGGCGGACCCCGGGATGGTCCCGGTGGTGCTCGGTGAGCCATTGGCGCCAGGCCGCGGCGTCGGGGACCAGGAGTTCTTCCAGAAGGATTGCCATGGCACCAATCCCACCACGCAAAGCCTGGTCCGCACCACTGCCAACCCGCAGTGAGCCATGGCCTGGACCGCTGCACACCTTCATGCTACTTTGCTAGCATCCTTTGCATGGCAACGAACGAGGACGCAACCAGTCCCAAAATCCAGTTCAACATCTATTTGCCCGCCGCCCTGGTGCGGAGGGTGAAGCACGCGGCCATCGACGACCAGGCAAGCCTGTCCGCATTCGTCGAAAAGGCGCTTGAAAACTACCTGGAGGACCACTGATGCTGCGTATCCGCCCCACCCTGCACACCCCGCACGTATCCCAGTGGGCACGGCTGCTCACCGCGCTGGGATTGGAGGAAATGCCGGTGCTGCCGGCCACCTGTGCCTCGCCCGGCACCGCGCAGCGCTGCTTTGCCGCCGATGCGGGCCGCATCTTGCTGCAGCAATCCGCCGCGTTCCACACCGAGCTGGTATTCGAGGTCCGCGACCTGGAAAAGTTCGCGCAGTGGACCCTCGATGACGGGACCCCGGTGGACCTGCGGACCGCGGCCGACGGCAGCACAGCACTGGCGCATGTGATCGCCCCGGACGGCCTGGAATTCACCGCACTCGCGGTGGATCCGCTGGCCACCGAGGGAACACCGCCGGTCACGACCGGAGTCGAGGAGCAGCTGGCGGTCCTGGCGCTCTGGAACACCCCCGATGTGCCCGGTGCCCAGGCAACGCTGGCCAACATCGGGGCGAAGCCGGACACCACCTCCGACGGCGGCACCCGGGCGCAATACCGGGCCAAGCACGGCGGTTTCGTCGCAGCACACGCCGGCCGGGCGCCCGGGGTCGAACTGTCCCTCGAATATTCCGGGAAGCTGGAGGCACTGGCGGACCGGCTGTCGGCCGTCGGCTTCGGGACGCAGCTGGCTGACGAGGCCTACGGGCGCATCCTGCGGGTGGAGCATCCCGACGGCGCCGAGCTGTGGATCAACGAACGCCGGCAGGACCTGCACGGATACTCGCGCCACTGATGCACCCGAGGTGGGGAACGGGTTTCGGGGTGCCGCGGGAATAGCCCGGGCCGTGCACCGGTTGGCACCACACATGAGCAAACTCTTTACGCCGGTCACCCTGGCCGCTCCGACCGGCCCCGGCCTGGACCTGCGCAACCGCACGGTGCTGGCCCCCATGTGCCAGTACTCCGTCACCAGGCACGACGGTATGCCGCACGCCTGGCACCTGGCACACCTCGGCGCCCGGGCGGCCGGTGGATTCGGGCTGGTGTTCACCGAGGCCACCGCAGTGACCGCCGCAGGGCGGATCAGCGACGCGGACACCGGCATCTGGAACGACGACCAGGCCCGTGCCTGGGCACCGATCGTCGACTTCATCCATGCCCAGGGCTCGGCCGCCGGCATCCAGCTGGCGCACGCCGGCGCCAAGGCCTCCACCCACCCCTGGCTGCCGGGCCCCATTGCCGCCGGGGAGACGGGGAACCTGCCGGTCCCCGGCCGTGGCTGGGAAACCGTCGGTCCCTCGGCCACCGACGCCTTCGGGCTGGCCCCGGCCACCGCGATGTCCACCGGGCAGATCGCGGCCTCGGTCCGGGACTGGGCCGAGGCCGCAACCCGCGCAGACGCGGCCGGATTCGATGTCGCCCAGATCCACGCCGCCCACGGGTACCTGGTCCATGAGTTCCTTTCCCCGCTGACCAACACCCGCACCGACGAGTACGGCGGAAGCTACGAAAACCGCACCCGGTACGCCCGCGAGGTCATCATCGCGGTGCGTGCCGCCTGGCCGGCACACAAGCCGCTGGCAATACGCTTCTCCGGGGACGACTGGGTCGAGGGCGGGTGGCGGATCGCCGACACCGTGCGTTTTGCCGCCGAGGCCTTCGAGCTTGGGGTCGGCGCCTTCGACCTCTCCAGCGCCGGGATCGGCAAGTACCACGGGCCCTCCGGCCCGGGCTTCCAGGTGCCGCTGGCCGCGGCCGTGAAGCAGGCGGTCCCCGGGGCCTTCGTGACCGCCGTGGGCATGATCAACGACCCCTCGCAGGCCGAGCAGGTGTTGGTGGCGGGTTCCGCCGACGGGGTCTCGATCGGCCGTGCGGCACTGAAGAACCCGAACTGGCCGGCGGTTGCCGCCGCAGCACTGGGCGCGGCCCGCGACGCGGTGCCCTTCGCCCCGCAATACTGGCGCGCCCACTGGTAGGTGCCTGGCCGCCGCCTCCCCGGGTACCGCGGATGCATGGGTTCGGGGGCGGGCTTCGGGCAACACCACCGATCGGGACGCGCAGAGGGAGAACACCATGGACACCGCAACCGGAATTGCCATTGCCCTGATGGGCGGACTCCTGGTCATGGCATTTTTGCCGCCTTCATTCCCCTGAGGGGCCGCCGGAACAAGCGTGCCCACCCCGGGCTCCGGGAGCTCCCGGGCTTCCGGATCGTGCGCAAGCCCGCGGACGGCCAGGCATCCCCTCCCGGCGCATTGCCCCGTTCCGACGACCCGACCACGCAAAAGGTGCGGGCCATCGAGGAATTCCTCGATGGCCCGCACCTTTCACCCCGGGGGAAGGGTTGTTGGTCCTGCCCCTACCCGCGCAGGTCCTTGCCCTTGGACTCGGGGAGCTTGTAGGTGGTGACCGCCGTGATCAGCAGCAACACGATCGCGTAGGCCGAGAACACCGTGGCGCCGGTGGCCAGGCCGAACCAGGCATTGAAGCCGGCCTGCAGGAACGCCGCGGTGCCACCGAAGGCCGCCACGCAGATGGCGTACGGGATGGCCACGCCGATGGTGCGGATGGCGGTGGGGAACAGCTCGGCGTAGACGGCCGGGACGATCGAGGCGGACGCAGCGATGAAGATGAGCATCACCGACATGGCGATGAACAGCTGCCAGGCCTCGCCGCGGACCAGGGAGGACATCGGGAACTGCAGCGCCGCGGCACCCAGTGCCGAGATCAGCAGGACCGGCCGCCGGCCGATGCGGTCCGAAAGCCTGCCCCAGAACGGCAGCACGGCCATGAACACCAGGTTGGCGGCGACGCCGGTCCACAGCGCCGTGGCCGGATCCATCTTCAGCGCGGAGATGGCGTAGGCGGGAGTCGAAACACTCCAAATGTAGTAGACCACGGTCAGCCCGACGGTCAGGCCGATGACCTGCAGCGCCTGGCGCCAGTTGGCCAGGATCTGGGAAATGACCGAGGGGCCCTGCGTGCCGTGCGCGGCCTTGGCCGACTTCTGCTCCTCGAACTGCCTGGTCTCCTTCAGGCGCGAACGCATGACCAGGGTGTACATGCCCATCAGCGCACCGACGGCGAAGGGGATGCGCCAGCCGAAGGCGCCCATCTGCTCCTTGCTCAGGGTCACGGTCAGGATCGCGCCGAGCAGCGTGCCGGCAACGATTCCGGCGGTGCCGGAGAAGTACATCAGCGTGGAGTAGAACCCGCGCTTCGGGGCAGGTGCCACCTCGGCGAGGTAGGTCTGCGCGCTGGGCATCTCGCCGCCGTGGGCCAGGCCCTGCAGCAGCCGGGCGACCAGCAGGATCAGCGAGGCGCCGGCGCCGATGCTGGAGTAGGTCGGGGTGATCGCGATGATCAGCGAACCGACCGAGGCCAGGCCCACGGCCATGGTCATGGCGGCCTTGCGCCCGACCTTGTCACCGATCAGGCCGAAGAAGGCCCCGCCGAAGGGGCGGGCGACGAAGCCGACGGCGAAGATCGCCATGGTCGCCAGGAACGCGGATGTCGGGTCGGCCTTGGAGAAGAGCTGGCCGGAGATGAACGAGGCGAACGTGGCGTAGATGGCCCAGTCGAACCACTCCACGGCGTTGCCCGCGCCGATGCCCAGCAGGGTCTTGAAGGTGGACTGGCCCGGGGTCCCGTGCGGGGACGGTGCCGCTGGGTTCCGGGGCTGGACGGTGGCCTGGGGGCTGCCGGCCGGGGCCAGCTGTTCCTTGATGCTCATGGGGATGGTTCCTGGATTCTGTGATGGGAGGGGAACGGGGATTAGCGTGTTGCCAGCGAAGCGAGCTTGGCGGTGGCCAGCTGCGTGTAGAGCGCGGTGCCGCGGCCCAACACCGAATCATCGAAACGTGCATACGGGGAGTGGTTGTACTCGGCCGCGCCCACATCCACGCCGGGGGTCAGCGCGGACAGGAAAACAAAGGCACCGGGAACCTCGTTGAGCACCCGGGAGAAATCCTCGGACCCGGCCAGCGGGCTGGCCATGGTGGTGAAGGAATCCTCGCCGAAGAGCTCGCGCACCGCATCGGCGGCAAAATGGGTCTCGGCCTCGGTGTTGATCGTGGTGGGGTACTCGGTGCGGTACTGGACCTCGACTTCCAGCCCATGGGCCAGGGCGATCCCCTGCAGCAACGTGGGGACCGTCGCCTGCAACTTCTCGTGCGCGGCATTGCTGAAGGAGCGGATGGTCGCCTCGAAGTAGGCGGTTTCGGGGATGATGTTGCGCACCGTCCCGGCCCGCAGCACGCCCACGGAGATGACCACCGGATCAAAGATGTCGAACTGGCGGGTGACCATGACCTGCAGTGCCGTGACCATTTCCGCGGCCGCGGTGACCGGGTCCTTGGCGGCAAAGGGTGCCGAGCCGTGCCCGCCGGTGCCGCGCACCGTCACGAAGAGCCCGTCCGACGCACTCATCATGGCTCCGGGCTTCGCGGTGAAGACCCCGCTGTGCCCCATCGTGCTCATCACGTGCAGGCCGAAGGCCGCGTCGACCTTCCTGCCGCTGGCCTCCAGCACGCCCTCGCGCACCATGTGGCTCGCCCCGTCCCAGCCTTCCTCGCCGGGCTGGAACATCAGCACCACATCGCCGGGCAGGGACTCGCGGCGCTCTGCCAGCAGCGTGGCGGCACCGGCGAGCATCGCGGTGTGCAGGTCGTGGCCGCAGGCGTGCATGGTGTCCCCGGTCCGTGAGGCGAACTCGACACCCGACTTCTCGGTCAGCGGCAGCCCGTCCATGTCCCCGCGCAGCAGCACCGCCGGGCGCTCGCCGACGGCGGTGCTCGATGCCCCGCCGCGCAGCACCGCGGTCACCGAGGTGAGGTCGGTGCCCAGCGAAATCTCGTACCCCAGGGGTTCGAGCCACTGCAACACACGTTCCTGGGTGCGCGGCAGTTGCAGCCCCGTTTCGGGCTCGCGGTGCAGCGCATGGCGCAGGTTCATGATCTCTGGTTCGAGTTCGCGTGCGTCCTGCAGGATTGCTGTGGTGGCGGTGCTCATGCCGTGTGGTCTCTTCCTGGGTCTGCCCGCCCACCAATTGGTGAGCCGTGTCACTATCGATCGTGGGGCACGGGCAGGATAATGGAGGAAGATTCACAGATAATTGCGCAAGGCGGCCTTTAAACCGCGAATATGTGCACGGATGCAAAGGGGTTCCATGGAACTGCCGGTCGAGGACCTGCAACTGGTCCACGCACTGCAAATCGCGCCGCGCGCCAGCTGGTCCGAACTGGGGGCAATCCTCGGAAGGCACCCCGCGACGCTCTCCGCCCGTTGGACCCGGTTGCGCGAGGATCGCATGGTCTGGATCCTGGGGCATTTGGGTGGCTATCCGGACCAGCATTGCACCGCATTCATCGAGGTGGTGGCCGACCCGGCGCTCATCGAGGAGGCGCGCGTGGATTTGTGCGCGATCTCCGAAGTGTTGACGGTTGACGATGCGACCAGCAGTGCCGACTTCCGGCTGACGTGCCTGGCCGCTGACTGGTTGACCATGGCACGCGAGGTGTTGCCGAGCATCAAGGCCGCCCGCGGCGTACAGCGCACCAAGGTCTCGCTGTGCACCAAGCTCTATGCCACGGGGAACGCGTGGCGCCTGGATGTGCTCTCCCCCGTACAACAGGCCCGCATCCAGCGGCTGGCCCACCCGCCGGTGGCGCAGCCAACCCTGATTCCCGACTCGTTCTGGCCCATGCTGCGGGTGCTGATGCGCGATGGGCGTGCCACCGCCGCGGAGATTGCCCAGGCCACGGGACAGCACCCGTCCACCACGGGCCGGGCCCTGAAGACCGCGCTGGAGACCGGGATGGTGACCCTGCGCTGCGAATTGGCTGGCCACTACACGGGCTACCCGCTGACGGTGCAGTGGTTCGCAAAGGTTCCGGCCGGCTCGGCGGACCTCGTTGCAGCCTTCTTGATGGAGCACCGGACGCTGCGCCTTTGCGCCTCAACCACGGGGGCGGCGAACATGACGTTCATGATGCAGCTGCGCACCCCTGCGGACATTGCCGACCTCGAGGCCCGGCTGGCGGCACGGGTCCCGGGAGTCGATATCCTGGAGGCAAGCGTGGGCGTGCATTCCTTCAAGCGCATGGGCTGGATGCTGGATCCGGACGGCAGGCCAACCGGGGTGGTCGTGATCTGATCCCCGGCCGGTTTCCCCCGGCGTCGGACCTCGCCGGGGATGGCCTGCGCACATTATGCTGGGCAGGTCCCGGCAGCGCTACCGGCAAGGTAACCAACCACCGTCCCTGAATAATCCGTTCTGGTTGTTTGCCCGGAATCGCTTTGTCGCGGTGGTGCTCGCCGGTGCATTCGCCATTGCCTGGTACGGGCTGTTCCAAGCCCCGGACATGGGCCTGGTGTCGGCGATCGTGGGCCCCGAGGCTTCCGAGGGCAGCGGGTTGTCCACCGCCGGGTTCCTGCGCCTTGCCGCCGGCATGCTGGCATTCACCGCGCTTCCGGCCACGGCTTATGCGTTGTGGCTGAGGCTGGCGGAGCCGGAGGGAATCGCGGGCAGGCGCACCGCCGGTTTTTACCTGGGGGCCTTTCTCGGGCATCGTGTCGCTGGCGTTCCTTGCCGTGGGCTGGCTGGCCAACAGCATCATTTTCGAGGCACCGAGGGGAGCCTACCGGGCCTTCGCCTCGGGCGCGCTCGAGGGGGGCGGGGTGGCCAAGCCGTTGGCGATGCGCTCTACGGGGCCGCCATCGCCACGGCGCTGCTGCTGGCCCTTGGTTTCATCCGCGCCATGACGACCCCACCGGCGTCGCGGGACGCGGGGACTTCCCCACCCGAAGCATGGGTTCGCCGCCCCGGAGGGTGGGCGCGGCTGCCGGTTCCTGCGGTTGCCGCAGGGCTCCTGGTCGCAGCAGCACCCTGCAGGGCGTAACCGCGGCCAGAAGCCCGAAGCCGCGATTTACTGGTGCGCGTGCACCTGGGCCTCGGCAGGCTCTTCGGCCTTGGACAGGAAGAAGGCAATGACGACCATGCCCGCGGCGCAGATCGCGGCCACCGTGAATCCGGCGGAGAATCCGTTGATCTGGGCCTGGATCGGATCGATCCCGGCCGCCGCTCCGGCACCGATGCGCGAGGCCAAGACACCAACCAACAGGGCGGTGCCTGCTGCGCCGCCGAGCTGCTGCAGGGTGGAGAGCACGGCCGAGCCGTGGGAGTGCAGCGAATGCGGCAGCGGGTTCAGTGCGGTGGTGAAGGCCGGGGTGAAGATCAGCGCCAGCGCCAGCGACATGGTCAGGTGCAATCCGATGATCACGCCGATGGCGGTCTCGGCGCCCAGCAGGCGCGAATAGCCGAAGAGCACCACTGTCAGGATCACGGCACCGGGGATCATCAGCGGGCGCGGGCCCACCTTGTCGAAGATCCGGCCCACGAACGGTGCCAGCAGGCCCATGAGCAGCCCGCCGGGCAGCAGCATCAACCCGGTGGCCAGGGTGTCGAGCCCACGCACGTTCTGCAGGTACATCGGCAACAGGATGATGACCCCGAACAGCGCCACCATCGCGAGCACCATCAGCGACAGCGAAAGCGTGAATGGCCTGTAGGTGAAGGTGCGCAGGTCAAGCAGCGCGTGGTCCTTCTTTTGCAGGCGCAGCTGCAGCATTGTGAAGACCACCAATGCCATCACCGCAACCACGAGGACGACCAGCGTCTCGGCATCCAGCCCGTTGGCCGAGAGCCTGCTGAGCCCGAAGACGAGCCCGCCGAAGCCGGGAATCGAGAGGATCACCGAGGGGATCGACAGCGGCATCCTGGACGCCTCGGCGACCTTGTTCAAACGCGGTGCGCCGATGAACAGGGCGGCCAGCGCGATGGGGGCGACGATCAGGAACATGAAGCGCCACGACAGCGAGTGCAGGATCAGCCCGGAGATGGTCGGGCCGATGGCCGGGGCCACGGAAATCACGATCGACACGTTGCCCATGATGACCCCGCGTCGTGCCGGCGGCACCAGGTCAAGGACCGTGGTCATCAGCAACGGCATCATGATCGCGGTGCCGGAGGCCTGGATCACGCGGGCGGCGAGCAGCAGGGAGAAACCCGGTGCCGCGGCGGCAAGGAGCGTGCCCAGGGAGAACAGGCCCATGGCCAGCATGAACACCCCGCGGGTGCTGAAACGCTGGAGCAGGAAGCCGGTGGCCGGGATGACCACGGCCATGGTGAGCATGAAGATCGTCGAAAGCCACTGGATGGCTTCCTCGCTGACCTTGAACTCGTGCATCAGCACCGGCAGTGCCACGTTCATGATGGTTTCGTTCAGGATCACGACGAACGCGGAAACGATCAGCACCGTGATGGTGGCCAAATCCTTGGGGTTGAGTTTGGTGCTGGTCTCGGTCACGGGTGTGGCCTCTTCCATGGGTGTCGGGTTGGTATTCTGCAGAACATTTCATTCTAGCGTCAGGGGACACCAGATGATTCCCGGAAAGCGAAAACATGTCCGGGATTACACAACACGGCCGTCGACGTGGCCCGCAGGCCCGTCAATGGGCCAAGATGGGAGCATGAACGTTCGCACTCCGGATCCCTATCCTGGCTGGTTGTCCGATGAAGACCTCTACGAGGCCCGCGCCCGGCTGCCCATGCTGTACATCGAAGCCATCCCGGTGCGCCTGGATCCGCTCGGCTATGTCACGGAAATCGGCCTGCTGCTGACCGCCGATCCCGAGGGCAGGATGCTGCGCACCTTCGTCTCGGGCCGGGTGATGTACCGCGAGACCATCCGCGCGGCACTGACCCGCCACATCGAGAAGGACCTGGGTCCGATGGCGATGCCGCAGCTGCCGCCCAGCCCGGCCCCTTTCACCGTGGCCGAGTACTTCCCCTCACCCTCGGAGACCGGGTTGACCGACGAACGGCAGCACGCCGTGGCGCTGGCCTACATCGTGCCGGTGCGCGGGGAATGCTCACCGCGCCAGGACGCCCTGGAGCTGACCTGGCTGACGCCCGAGGAGGCACTGAGCCCGAACATCCAGGAAGAGTTCGCCGGGGGCCGGGAGAACCTGGTCCGCCAGGCCCTCGCCCACGTCGGGTACATCGGCTAAAGCGGCTCGAGCGTCTCTAACGGCGCTCGAGCCGGCCGGCCAGGATCGGCTGGCCCGGCCCGCGCAGCTCCGCGGCGATCCCTCGGCGACCGGCCATCGCCATGAGCAGTGCCTCGCCGGTGCCCGCCGCCTCGGGGCCCTTGCCATGGGCGAAATCCATGTCGGTCGCCACGAGGCGCAAGCCGCGGATCCATCGCCAGGGCGCGAGCCGCGGGTTGCCCGGGGTCATGGCGAGCACCCGCAGCAGCCGGTCCACGGGGATCTGCCGCGGCATCCCCAGCGGGCGCCTGATGTCCTGGTGGTGGATCATGCCGTCGGCCAGTCCGATCTTCCCGCCCAGGCCGGCGGCCAAACCGCTCGGACGGGCATGGGCGCGGAGGTTGTCCAGCAGCTGGGCGGCTGTGGCGTCCTTCATGGCGTCGACTCCGACCTGGTTGGCATGCACCACGCGTCCCTTGGCGAAGCGCCGCAGCAGGTCCTTGGCACCGAGGTCGTCGTAGGAAACCACGTGTGCCACCACGTCGCGCACCCGCCACTGGGCGCACAAGCTCGGCGCTTCCCATTGCCCGGGGGTAAGGCCCTCCAGGAAATCAGCGAGGTCGATTCTTTCCGCCTGGGCCAGGCCCATGTCGTTCATGGGGCAATCCTGCCATGCCGCCGGTTGGCAGCGAGGACCGGGCAGGAAGCCCTCAGGTCTTCTCCGGCACCAGCCTGCGCCGCAGCCGGGAGCCGTAGAGCGCACCGAGGAGCACCACGAGCATCCCGACCAGGGCCCCGATGATGGTCTCGAGCATCCGGTCGTAGAGCAGCGTGGCGCTCAGCCCCGTTCCGATGGAGACACCCACCAGGGCCAGCGGGGTGACGAAGATCTGGGCCAGGAAGTAGTTCCGGGCAATGAACATCTCGGCCGCGAACTGCAGCAGCCCGATCATCGCCAGCAACACCCAGATCGGCGGCGCGAAGGCGATGACAGCGGCCATCAACACCAGCCCGGTCAGGGTCCCGAGGATACGGTGGACACCGCGGCGCACGCGGTGCCGGGTGGTGTGCCCCACCAGTGGGACCACCGCGGCCACCATGGCCCAGTAGCTGTGTCCGGTGGACAGCGCCGGGGCCAAGAGGTTCGCGAGGGAACCGGCCAGTCCGGCGGCGAGCACATACATGAGCGCCTCGATCCAGATGGCCAGGCGCACCGGCCGCGAAAGCGGGGCCGGCTTGAGGTAGGGGCCCCACTGGGCGCCCTTGGCAAGGAGCATCCCGGAAAAGCCGAGCACGATCGCCAGCAGCACCGCGGCCAGGGCAGCCGCCATCGACTCGGCCGGCGGCGGCTGGTGCGGCATCGAGGCAATGGCCGCAAAAGCGAAGATGTGGAAGAGCGAACCGCCGGGACGCAATTGCAGGTACCCGGTGGCGACCGAGCAGATCCCCGAAACCACGGTGGTGAGTCCCACGACCATCCACGCGCTCGCCGCCAGGTCGTCGTGGTTGACGAGGTAGTGCGAGGCAAGTGCCGCGGCCAGGATCACGACCAGGAACAGGCCCCCTGCCTTGGCCTGGGCCGCCAAACGGTTCGCATATCCCGGCACCCGGCCGTAGACCCCGGTGAAGGCACCGAAGATCACGAAAACCATCAGGTCCAGGCGGTCGATGGCCAGCAGGGTGAAGAGCGGGACAAAGATGCCCACGGCCGTGCGCAGCGCCACCCAATGGTCGTTGGTCGACGGGCCCAGGGTCAGCAGGCTCCCAAACTTCTTGTCCATGTGTTCCGTGGCTCCTGGGGCATGGGTCGGTGTTTCCTTGCGGCTATGCGGCGGGCCCGCGGCGCGGCACGTCCCCCCGCATTTACGCTACGCCTGCATTCCCCTCGGAACCCGGTCCTATGAGCCATCCCACGCGGGCATTTTGCCGGGGCCACGGGTGCATGCGGCACACTGGATAGGTGCCCCACGAATCTTTTGACCCCACAGCGTCCCATCCCCGCCAGTCCGACTTTTCATTTGACGTCGGCACCCGCCTGAGCAACCCCGACGGTTCGGTGTCCAATGGACGCACCGGCGTGATCAGCACCCCGCACGGGCAGATCAAGACCCCGGCGTTCATTGCCGTGGGCACCAAGGCCACCGTCAAGGCCATCCTGCCCGAATCCGTGGAACAGCTCGGGGCCCAGGCGGTGCTGGCCAACGCCTACCACCTGTACCTGCAACCGGGCTCCGACATCCTGGACGCCGCCGGCGGGCTGGGCCGGTTCATGAACTGGTCCGGGCCCACCTTCACCGATTCGGGCGGATTCCAGGTCATGAGCCTGGGCTCGGGATTCAAGAAGGTCATCGACATGAAGTCAGTGGACCAGTCCGGTCCGGACGACGCGGTGGCACCGGGCAAGGAGCGCCTGGCCAACGTGGATGACGACGGCGTCTGGTTCAAGAGCCACATCGACGGCACCAAGCACCGCTTCTCCCCCGAGATCTCCATGAGGGTCCAGCACGAGATCGGTGCCGACATCATGTTCGCGTTCGACGAGCTGACCACGCTGCAGAACTCCCGCGGCTACCAGGTCGAATCCCTGGAGCGCACCCGGCTCTGGGCCGAACGCTGCGTGGCCGAGCACTTCAGCCTCACCGACGATCGCGTCGGCAAGGAATACCAGGCGCTCTTCGGCGTCATCCAGGGCGCCCAGTACGAGGACCTGCGCCGCAAGGCCTGCCAGGACCTCGGGGCCATGGCCTTTGACGGCTTCGGCATCGGCGGGGCGCTGGAGAAGGAAAACCTCGGCACCATCGTGGGCTGGTGCGCGCAGGAGCTGCCGGAGAACAAGCCGCGCCACCTGCTGGGCATCTCCGAACCCGACGACATCTTCACCGCCATCGAGAACGGGGCAGACACCTTCGACTGCGTTTCCCCCACCCGGGTGGCCCGCAACTCCGCGTTCTACACCCCGCACGGGCGCTTCAACCTGTCGGGTACCCGGTACAAGAGGGACTTCACCCCGCTGTCCGAGGATTGCGACTGCTACACCTGCGGGCACTACACGCGGGCCTACATCCACCACCTGTTCAAGTCCAAGGAACTGGTCAGCCACACGCTGATCTCGATCCACAACGAACGCTTCGTGGTGAAGATGGTCGACGACGCCCGCCTGGCCATCGAGGACGGCACGTTCTTCGAGCTCAAGGAAAAGGTCATGTCCAGCTATTACGCCGGGGCCCCTGATCCGCAGGGACTGGCAGCCGTCGCCGTCTGACCTGCGGCGGCAGGTTCCAGGTTGCGGTTCACGATCGCCGGGGCCACAGCCTGCGCATGCCGACGATCAGCAGCACCGCCAGGGCAGCCGCGGCCAGGAGCACCAGCACCGGAAGGGCTATGGCCAGCAGGCTCAGGCCCAGCGCCGTCCCGTCCTCGGCGGTGCTCACCACCGGGGCGGCGACCCCGGCGGTGCCCAGGTTCAGCAGCGGCCTGGCACCGGACTTCAACAGGTGGAAGACCAGGGCGATCCCCGCGCCGATGAGCAGCGGCACCCACTCCGCGGTGCCAAAGGTGTTCCCGGGATCGGCCACGGCAAGGGTTTCGGAGCCCACCCCGGAGGCAAAGACGAGCCCACCAGAGGCCGGGCGCACCACGGTCTGCAGGGCATCGTTGACCGAATCGAGCACCGGCACCTTGTCGGCCACCACCTCGATGAGCAGCAGCACCGCAAGGATGCCCAGTGCCCAGCCGTTGGAGAGCCAGCCCCAGCCCTCGGGCAGCGCCACCCACGAGGAGAAGCGGTTCAGCAGGCCCAGCACCAGCAGGGGGATGTAGGCGTTCAGGCCAGCGTCCGAACTCAGCCCCGCGGCCGTGAGTAGTTCCATGGCTTCAGCGTAAGTGCCGCGGTGGCGCAATCACCGCATTGGTGACGGTTCCGCACGCGGAACACCTGCTACTGCTGCGCACGGTGGACGTTGGACCGGGTCGAGGTCGAGGTGCCCACGCCCCAGGCCACGGCGGCCACCACCGCGGCAAGGACCAGCAGCACCGGCGGGATCGGTGCCAGCAGCAGGCCCGCAACCAGCGCGATGACCGACACGGCCATTACCTCGTACCCGTAGGTGAAGTGCAGGACCATCGGGCCGGTGGCCCGGCCCATGGCGGCCATGAGCATCACCGATCCCCAGTCGATCGCCGGCCGGAACGCCATGCGCACCGCGCCGGCGGCAAGTCCCGCACCGGCCATGGCACCCAGGCCGAGCAGCACCGGGATTTCCCCCGCATCGCGGCCAACGGCCCACCCCGGGAATCCGGCAAGGCACACGCCCCACGGAACCAGCAGCAACGCCGCCACCAACGCGTGGGTTTGCCGCACGCCCACACGGCCCAACGGGATGATCGCATCCAGCGACGGCACGTCCGCTGCCTGCGCGGCGGCCTGGGATGCCGCCCGCGCAGCCAGCAGCGAGCCGACGAGCACCAAGACGGCCAGGACCAGCGGTTGCCCGTCGGGCCCGGCGAAGACCCCGGCCGCCGGGATGCACCAGCCGGCCAGCATCCCCCGCCAGGACTTGCCGGTGCGCAGCAGCACCGGCAACTCGGCACGCACCAGCGCCACATAGGGGCGGCGGACCCATCGGGCCGGAAGCATGCGCGCGAAGGAATCCGGTCCGCGGGCCCGGATCCGCTCCCGCTTGGCCCGGGCGCGCTTGCTTTCCCGGGAGCCAGCGGCATCCAGCGCGCTGCCCAGCGCCTTGTCGTCAAGCAGCGCCGGCGCCGCTCCGGCGTGTTCGCTCGCTGCCCCGCTGGAAATCAATTCCCTGCTGGGAATACCTTGCAGCTGCCCCGCCAGAGCGGCAAATCCTCCGGCGCAGGGCACCACCAGAACCGCCGGAACCCACCAGGCCCCGGCCTGGGCCAGGAACGGCAGCGACGACGGCAGCACCCCCAATGGCCGCGGCGTTCAGGGCGGTGCGGAAGCGTCCTGCCGCCTGACGGGCCTGGGACCAGGCCGCCAGCAGCGAAAGCCCCACGAACAACAATCCCAGGGTCGCGGCACCTGCCGGCACCCCGGCGAACGATCCCCGGGACAACCCGCCGAGCACGGTTCCGTAGCCGATGGGCAGCCACAGGAACGCCCCGCACAAAAAGGTGCCCACCAGGCGTTGGCGCAGCAGGCGGGCCAGGAAGCCTGGATCTTGCCACCGGCAGGCTGAGCCACCAGAATCCCTGGGCCCGGTCCACCGCCGTCGGCCCGAGCTTGGAAATCAGCAACAGGGCCCCGAGCATTCCGAGCATCACCAGGGCGGAGGCCGCCGACTGGCCGGGAACCACGCCGACATTGGCCCGCACGACGCCCGAGCCGGGGCCACCCCGGAGGTTCTCGAAGAAGGCCAGGGCAAGCCCCGCGGCATAGCCAAAGACAATGCCGGCGGCCAGCCGTCCGATGTAGGCATCGCCCATGCGTTCGCAGAAGTCCTCGCGCTTCGCCCGTTTCTCGACGACGCGGTTTCGCGCCCACGGATCAAAATCAACGGGCCCGTTGTCAAACGGCATGCGTGGATCAACCGCGGGCAATGGCCGCAGCCCCTTGCGCGACGCTGGCCGGGATGACCCGGCCGTCGGCGACCAGCAGCACGAAATCCGCGACGGTCGCGAGGAAGACCGGATCGTGGGTGGCCACCAACAGTGCGGTTCCCGCGGTGGCCAGTGAGCGCAGGCGTGCGGCCAGGGCTACCCGCATGACCGGGTCGAGGCGCTGTTCGGGTTCGTCGAGGACCAGCAGGGCGCAGGGACGCAGCAGGCGGCGGCGCTGCCCGGAGGAGAGCCGGTGCGGATATTCGGTGCGGGCCGCATCCAGCTCGAAGAAGGCCAGCTCATGCTCGACGGCGGCCTGCGGCTCGGGCATCCCGTGCCCGCCGGCGATGAGCTGGAGGTGTTCCGCCACACCCAGCGAGGGAAAAGGCGTCCTCGTCGAAGACGACGGACACGGCCTTGCGGTAGATGAAGCTCGAGTCGTCGGTGAAGGATCCCAGGATCACCGATTCCCCCGCCACGGGTTCCTGGTAGCCGACAAGCGTGCGCAGAAGCGTGGACTTTCCGGCGGCATTGAAGCCAACGATCCCCAGCGATTGGCCCGGTTCAAGCAACAGGTCCAGCGGCCCGCACACGTCCTGGCCGCCGTAGCCGGCGACAAGTCCCGTGGCCCTGAGCAGTTCGCGGTTCATGGTGTCCATGGTTTTGACGTTGCCAATGTGCGCCGCGGCCTGGCCTCAGCATTGCGGATGACATCGCTCCCGCAACTGATGAACGGAGATTGGGAACAGGAAAGCGGTGGCCGGCTTCGTCAAGTGCCCACGAAGCCGGCCACCGCCGACGGGATGTTTCGCGGCTGCCGCTACAAGGCGGTGCCCGCAGCCTGCGGCTCGAGGGCGTAGCTGGGTTCGCGACGCTTGAACCAGCGGATGACCAGCGTGGTCACCGGCACGAAGAGGAATTCCACGGCCGTCTTGTAGACGAAACCGACCAGCACGTAGTTGATGAACGTGGGCATGTCGGTGATGCCGATGACCGTGGCGGCAATGGAACAGAAGATCAGCGTGTCGGCGAATTCGCCCACCCCGGTCGAGCCCATCAGGCGGCCCACCAGGCCGCGTTCGCCGAAGCGTTCCTTCATCTTCACCAGCACCCAGGAGTTCAGGGTCTGCCCGACCAGGAAGCCGAGCAGCGAGGCCAGGACTATGAGCCAGACCGGCCCCAGGGTGCGTTCGAGGGCTTCCTGCCCGTCATACCATTCGGCCGCGGGCAGGTGGATCATGATCCAGAAGCACGCCGTGGAGAAGGCCGCCAGCGCGAAGGTGGTGATGATGGCCCGGCGGGCGACCTTGAAACCGTAGACCTCGGAAATGACGTCACCGATGATGTAGGCCAACGGGAAGAGGAAGAATCCACCGTCGGTGACGATGGAGCCGAAGGTGACGCCCTTGGCGGCACCGATGTTGGAGAGGATGACCACGACGGCCATCAGGGCGAGCACGGTGGAGAAGTAGGGGCTTCCTGCGGACGCGAAAATGGCGCGCGGAGCCTGTGAACGTGTTGAAGTGGAGGCGGTTTTTTCGCCCATGGTGGTTCCCAATCGAAGAAGTGGTTCGCCAAGCCGATCCCGGGCCTTCGATTCCGGACCCGTCCCAAGCGGGGACGGGGTGGTCGAGGCGGGTGGGACCGCTCGCTGTATTAGCACTTGAGGTTCAAGTATCCCATGCCGCATTCCCAACCATTTTGCGGTTTGCCACTCGCTCGGCCTGTTTCGCACCGCGGCAATGGCCGTTCCGCCGCTTCCTGACGGGGAGTATTCAATTTTGAACATGTTCAAAAAGGTCTATGATGGAGGCCCGGCCATGCATGGAAGGGAGTGCCGTGACGACGCCGACCGCCAAAAGCACCCAGACGCGCCAATTGCTGCTGGACACGGCCCTGGAACTCTTCGCCACGAAGGGCTTCTCGGGGACAACGATGCGCGCGATTGCCACGGAAACCGGGCTTTCCCTGGGCAATGCCTACTACTACTTCGAGTCCAAGGACGCCATCGTCCACGAACTTTTCCGCAACCTTCTCCAACGGCACCGGGCCGCCGCTTGGCCGCTGTTGGTGCCGGGAAACAACCTTGAGACCAACCTGCGCATTGCCTTGGACCAGGCGCTCGAAATCATGGCGCCGTTCCACGAATTCGGACCTGCGTTTATCCGCACCGCATTTGCCGGTGCCCACACCGGGCCCCGCGACGTCCACCGCGCCCTCGAATTCGGGCTCTGGCGCCAGGTCGTGGCCGCCAGCAGGCCGCTGCCCCCGCTGGCCATCCGCAACGACCTGCCGGAACTGCTGTGGCTGATCCAACGCGGCATCTTCCTTTTTTGGGCCTACGATTCCTCCCCAGGGGCCGCTCGCAGCCGCCGGCTCATCAAGAATGTCGCCCCCGTGACGGCCCGCCTCGTCGTGCTCTCCCGCATGCCGGTGGTCCGCAGCATCCTCGACGACGTGCTCTCGCTGGTTCGCACCGCATCCTAGGCCGGGCGGGCCACGGATCCTGCGCATCGCGCTGTCGCCCAACTTGGAATCGGGCGGCGCAGGCGTAGAGTCGGTAATGAACCACCCAAGGGACGCCAACGCACAACGATCATCGGTGATCAGCCAAGCGTTTGCGCCCCCAACAGGTTTTTCGTTGCCCGTCCTTGAAACAGGAGCCGCCAGATGCCATTCGAACGCTCAAGCCTTCCGCGTTGGGTCCATGCCTTTGCCCTGCTGCGCGACCGCACCGTGACCCGCGACGAGCCCGGCCGGCTGCACAGCGTTGCCGAAGACGGCAGCAGCTACGAAATCACCTGCGCCTGGCCCGGCACCGGCGGCCTTGCCTCCCTGCTGGGCGACACCGAGATTTCATCCCACCAAGGCCAAACCAGGCTGACGTTCCTGGGCCCACCGGACGAGTCCGCCGGCCGTGAACTGGTTGCCCGGGGCTGGAGCCTCAGCGACCGGCGCGTGCTGCTGGCCGCGCTGGCCAACGACGTTGAGCAGGTGGTCTCGCTGCCGGAAACGGCCACGCTGTTCGAAGCCCCGATGGCCGACTACGACGTGGTTGAAATCGCCGATTTCGACGCTACCGCGGGCCGCGGCCGGATCCGTTTTGGCGAGGACTTCGCACTGCTCGGAGACCCGAGCATCACCGCAACCTCGAACATCGAACAGTTCCGCGCCGCGATTCTGGCCAATCTGGCCGCCGCTGCGGCACGCCAGGGCCTGCCGGTGCTGTTCATGGTCACCAGCGCCGACACCGCCACCGGAATACGCGCCGAACGCGCGGCCGGCTGGTCCAACGCCACCCAGCTGACCACTTTCACCCGGGCCTGACTCCCGATCACGTGTTCCCGACCGGAACCGCCGGGCCACTCCCGGGTGGAATCGGCGCGCATGAAAACCACCCTAAAATGGATGCATGACTTCTGCCACCACCGGGACCCGTCCCGCCATCACCTTGACCATCGCCGGTTCCGAAGCAACCGGCGGAGCCGGCGCCCAGGCCGACCTGAAGACCTTCCAGGAACTGGGCACCTACGGCATCGTTGCCCTGACCTGCATCGTTTCCTTCGACCCGAAGGACAACTGGAACCACCGCTTCGTCCCGGTTGCGCCGCAGGTCATCGCCGACCAGCTCGAGGCGGCCCAGACCTGCTACGCAGCGGACCTGAAGACCGTCAAGCTCGGCATGATGGGCTCCCCGGCCACCATCAATACCGTTGCCGCCGCGCTGAAGAACCAGGAATGGGACAATGTCGTCCTGGACCCCGTATTGATCTGCAAGGGCCAGGAACCGGGCCACGCCCTGGACACCGACGAGGCGCTGAAGGCGAACCTGCTGCCGCTGGCCACCTTCGTCACCCCCAACCACTTCGAGGCCGAGTCGCTGTCCGGGATGAGCATCAACAACGTCGAGGACCTGACCGAGGCCGCAAGGAAGATCCACGCACTCTCCGGCGCGGCCGTGCTGGCCAAGGGCGGGGTCCGCCTGGCCGGCACCGAGGCCGTGGACGTGTTCTACGATGGCGAAACCCTTGAGATCCTCTCGGCGCCGAAGGTCGGGGAAGTTGCCGTGTCGGGTGCCGGTTGCTCGCTGGCCGCCGCCATCACCGCCGAGCTGGCCAAGGGCGAGAGCCCGCTGCAGGCTGCACGCAATGCCAAGGTCTTTGTCACCGAGGGCATCAAGAACCGTGTGGCCTCCGCCGCCCCGTTCGATGCCCTGTGGCAAGGCGGAACACGCTAGGGCTTCGGCAACCCGAACGCCGTCCAAGAAAACGCTGGTCCCATGCATGCATGGGACCAGCGTTTTTGCGTCTCCCCCCAGAAACGCCGCCGCTTCACCGGCGCACGGACAAACAGGTTCGCGGCAGCGGCGTCCTTGCCCGATGCCAACCGTCGCTTCCCCGTCCGTCCCGCCCCGGCGGTGCGGTCGGTGGCTCCTCCCCAAGAGGACCACCGACTGCCCAAAGACTATCGAGGGCCTCCGACACTTTGCCGGGCCCGGGTCCTTTTCTTCCCTCCAGCGCCCCCTTGTATCAGGACGAAAGGGTTCGGCGGGTCCGGATTCCCCTCCCCGCGTCCAGCCACGCTCCGAGACATTTTTCAATAAACCTCAAACAACCCCTTGATATGTGCAGCGTCTCACATAGTATGTGGCGTGGGACGGAGCCCACTATCCGCTCGCGGGAATCCGTCCTCATCACTCCCAGTCACTCCCACCGGATTCAAGGAGAACCATGTCCAACCCGCGTCGTCACAGACTTGCGCGGACGATCTTGGCGTCGGCCTCGGGGCTCGCCCTGGCCGTCACCATGTCCGTCCCTTCCCTTGCGGCACCGCCGACGATCGACCCGGCACCGGGTGCCGACTCACCGTCCCTCGGCGGGGCTGCCCCCAAGACGCTGAAAAACCTGAAGGTCTCCGGCCCGCTGGCGGCGGCCAAGGGCGATGTCTCCGTCTTCGTCCAGTTCGAAGGCGAAGGAGCCTTCGAAGCCACCCAACCGGAGAGCGCCAAGACGCCACACGGCAAGTCGGTCAAGAACACCGACAAGGTCAAGAAGATCCGCGACGGCATCAAGGCCAAGGGCAAGTCGGCCGCCAAGGCAGCCAAGGCCGAGGTCATCTACACGACCACCAACTCGCTGCCGGGCGTGGCCCTGCGCGGAGACGCCGACGCCTTGCGCGCACTGGCCTCGCGTCCAGACGTCAAGAAGATCACCGCGATAGTCCCCAAGACCCCGGAGAACAAGGGCTCGGACATCGACACGCGCGCCCTCGAGGCGTGGAACACCCTGCAGGAAACCGGCAAGGGCATCACCATCGCCGTGCTGGACACCGGCATCGACTACACGCACGCCGGCTTCGGCGGCCCTGGCACCCGCGAGGCGTATGCAACCGCCCAGGCATCCAAGGACCTGCCGTCAACGACCTCCGGGCTGTACGACCCCGAGAAGTTCATCGGCGGCTGGGACCTGGTGGGCGACGACTACAACGCCGACCCGAGCGCGCCGAGCTACCAGCCGGTTCCCAAGCCGGACTCAAACCCGCTTGACTGCGCCTCGGCCGGACACGGTTCCCACGTCTCGGGCACCGCTGCCGGATACGGAGTGCAGGCCGACGGCACCACCTTCACCGGCGACTACACCAAGCTCACCGCAGACGAGGTGGGCTCCATGCTCATCGGCCCGGGCTCCGCCCCGGAGGCATCGCTGGTCGGCATCCGCGTCTTTGGCTGCGAAGGTTCCTCCTCGGTGGTCGGCCAGGCACTGGACTACGTCCTGGACCCGAACAACGACGGCGACTTCTCCGACCGCGCCCAGATCGTGAACATGTCCCTGGGCTCGGACCACTCACCGGTCGAAGACCCTGAGAACGACATCGTCAACACCCTCACGGGCCTGGGAATCCTCTCGGTCGTGGCCTCCGGCAACGCCGGGGACGTCACCGACGTGGGCGGCTCGCCGGGCAATGCCCGCTCCTCGCTGACCGTGGCCAACTCCGTGGGCACCAAGGTCACCCTCGACGGCATCAAGGTCAACGCACCGGCGGACGTCGCGGGAACCGCGGCAGGCCAGTACTCGGCCAACTTCAACTACACCACCGCCGACCCGGCCACGCTGACCGGGGATGTCGTCATGGCACCGGCTGCCAACGCCTTCGGCTGCTCCCCGTTTGAGGCCGGCTCGCTGGCCGGCAAGTGGGTCTGGCTGCAGTGGAGCGAGAACCTCGAATTCCCCTGCGGTTCGGCGACCCGCTTCAACAACGCCGAGAAGGCCGGCGCAACCGGTGTCATCCTGGACTCCGAGGTAGCGGTCTTCGAGGCCGGCATCGCCGGCAACGCCACGATCCCCGGCGCCCAGTTCACCAAGGCCTTCTCCGATACGCTGCGTCCCGCCGCCCAGGACGGCACGCTGAACGTCACCCTGGATCCGAAGCTGGTCGGCACCGCCTCGGCCGAGTCGGGAATCGGCAACACCCTGAATTCCTCGTCCTCGCGCGGCGTGCATGGCTCGGAGGGCATCGTCAAGCCAGACGTGGCCGCACCGGGCACGCTCATCGGCTCGGTGGGCGTGGGCACGGGCAACGGGCCGGCCGTCATGTCCGGCACCTCCATGGCAACCCCGCACACCGCGGGCATTGCCGCACTGGTGGCAGGCAGCGGCAACTACACCGCATTGCAGGTCAAGTCCCTGGTGATGAACACCGCCACGGTGGACATCCTGGCCGCCAACGGCGAGGCCTACGGGCCAAACCGCGTGGGTTCCGGGCGCGTCATTGCCGATGCGGCCATCAATTCCCCCGCCTACGCCTTCGCCACCGCGGACCCGGAGCTGGTTTCCGTGACCTTCGGCGTCATCGAGGTCGACAAGACCAAGTACAAGGCCGCCAAGTCCATCACCGTGGTCAACAAGTCCGACAAGACCCAGACCTACAAGGTGAAGTACCTGCCATCCACCAAGATCCCGGGTGCGGGCTATTCCCTGGACAAGAGCACCGTGACGCTCGCGGCCGGGGCAAGCACCCAGATCAAGGTCACCCTTGACGTGGATGCCCGCAAGTACGCCAAGACCATCGATCCGACCATGGACCGCACGCAGCTTGGCCTGCCGCGCGCCTGGGTCGCCGATGTCTCGGGCCGCGTGGAACTGAGCAGTTCCACCGCACCGACGCTGCGCGTCCCGGTCCAGGCGGCACCGAAGCTGGTTGCCGACATGGGCGCCAAGAAGATCAAGCTCGCCGCCGGCGCCACCTCCGGCACCGTCGACCTGGCCGGCAAGGACGTCCGGGCCGGTTCCGGCGACACCCAGGTGGTGTCGTTGCTCTCCGCGTTCGAGCTCGGGGCATCCTCGGGCAAGCTGCCCGCCGGCACCGACGCGATTCCAGGCGCACGTTCCATGGACCTGCAGCACGTCGGTGCCGCATCCACCGCCCGCACCACGGGCGTGGCCGACGGTCTGCTGAACTTCGGCGTGAGCACCTGGGGCAACTGGGCCCACCTGGCCGGTGCCACGGAGATCGACGTCGAAATCGACACCAACGGCGACGGGGTGGCGGACTTCGTTACCTTCAACAGCTACTTCGACGAGCTCGATGCCGATCTGGCAGCGACCTACGACCTGCGCAACGGTTCGCAAGTTGACCTGCAGTTCCTCAACGGGCTGGGCGGCGATGTCGACACCAACACCTTCGACACGAACGTGGCATCCCTCCCCGTGTCGCTCGCTGCACTGGGCCTGGGCGGCTCCAGTGCACCGATCGCCTACCGCGTGAGCACGTACTCCGTCTACAACGCCGACGACACCGGGGCCCTGGCCCCGGTGGATGAGACCGATTGGATCGACTTCGATGCGATCGCCCCGGAATTGTCCTTCGTTGGCGGCGGAACCGCGTTTGCCGACCTGGACAAGGCCAAGCTGACCGCGACCATCGCCTCGAACAGCACCCACGCCAAGGCCCTGTTCCTGCATATGCACAACGCCTCGGGCAACCGCGCCCAGGTGGTGGATGTGGAGGTGCGCAAGTAGCACTGTGGATTGGTGCCGCAACGGGCACCGACGGCGCGGCCCGCCGGATGGCGGTTCAGTGGATTCCACTGCACATCCGGCGGGCCGCGCCGTTTCCGCATGCGGGCAGCCGGCGGGCTTAGGCTCGAAACCATGGATGGAAAGACGATCCCCGCTTCGCTGGGCCGGATGCTGCCCCCGGGTGCCGCGGCTGCCTGTCGCGGGCCCGGAAGCGAGGGCGCCGTGCAGGTTTTCGGTTCATCCGAGCCCCTGCCGGTCTTCAGCGTGACCAAGATGTTCATAGCCGCCGGCGTCCTGCGCGCCGTCGATGCGGGCCGCTTCACCCTCGCCGATCCGCTGGCCTCGCGTCTGCCCGGCGCCCCGGCCGGCCGCACGATTTCCCAGGTACTCACGCACACCGCGGGGATGGGAAACTACGCCTCAAGCCCCGGCTACCTGGCCGCCGTCCGCCAACGGCCGGCGGACCCGTGGTCGTTGGAGGACATTGCCGCCGCCGGCGCATTCTCCGTGCCCGGGCCCTTCGCCTACAGCAACACCGGCTACTGGTACCTGGGTGCGCTGCTCGAGGAGGTCGCCGGGATGTCGCTGGGCCAGTATTTGCATCGGGAAGTCTTCGAACCGGCCGACATGGCCTCGACACGCTATCCGGATCCGGAAACCGCACTGACGGATTCGGGCTACTCGACGCTGTGGGCGGGGCCCGCCGGGGCCGCATTCTCCACGCCGGCCGACCTGCTGCGATTTGGCGACCTGGTGACGGAGCGCAATCCGCTCTTTCCCTCGTCCCTGTCCCCGGCCATGCGCGCCGCGTTCATGGATTCGGTGCCCGTGGCTGCGACCGCTCCCTGGCGTGCGCCGCGCTACGGGGCCGGGGTCATGATCGATACGGACCTGCAGCTGTGGGGGCACGGCGGTGCCGGGCCCGGGTACCGCGCCGCGGTCTTCACCTCCGGGGCCACCGGGATCGCGGCCGCGGCGATTGCCCCCGAGACCAGCGGATTCAGCCCCGAAGAGGCCCTGGTGTCGCTGCTGGGGCCCAAGGGCTGACTCCGCTCAGCGCCGTTCTTCCTTGACCTTCAGCACGTGCAGCGCCGCGGCATCGATGAGACGGGCGAAGGCGGGGTCATTGCTGGCCTTGGCGTACAGGGCATTGGCGATCGCCGGCGTCTTCGGCGCGTCCACGCAGAGCATCATGGTCCCGCCGGCCTCGAAGAAGCGCAGCGCCCGGGCGCCCAGGCCCCAGGGCGCCAGCTGCTCGGCGTCACACATGTCGTCCGAGACGATGATGCCGTTGAACCCCAGGTCCTCGCGGAGCATCGAACGCATGATGGTTGAGGAGAACGGGGCGATGTTTTTCGCATCGATCCTGGAGTAGTAGGCGTTGGAAACCATGACCCAGTCGGTGCCCGCGGCAATGCCGTCGTTGAAGGGCTTGAGGTAGGCATCATGCCGGGTGGTCTTGGTGTCGGTGACGTTTCGGGAGATGTCGGTGTTCTTGGTGACACGTCCGAGACCCGGGAAGTGCTTGATGACCGGGTCCACGCCCGCGGCCAGCATCCCGGAGGAGAAGGCCCGCGTTGCCGCCGAAACCATTGCCGGGTCGTACCCGTATTCGCGCTTCCAGTAGCCGATGGGCGCATTCGAGGGAGCGAAGGACGCCGAGGGAACGGTGTCGGCCACCGGGGCGAGGTTGACGTTGATCCCGGCGGTGGCCAGTTGCCTGCCCCAACCTTCGGCACGCTCGCGCAGCGTCGCGGTGGCCCAGCCGCCCTGGACCAGCGCCGTGGGCAGGGTGGAGAAGCCGCTGCCCTTCAGGACCTGGACGTAGCCGCCCTCCTGGTCAGTGGCCACGAACGCGTCGACGTCCACCGACAACGCCTTCGAGATGGTTGACTCGACCCGCTGGACCGCGCTGGATGTGCCAGCCGTCCCGGCGCTGCTGCGGCCCTTCAGGAAGAAGTTCCCCAGCTCGTGGGTGGCAATGGTGGACCTGTCGGCAGCGCTGCTGCCCGTTGCCGGGACACCCACCATCAAGACCTGCCCGATTCGTTCCTTCAGGTTCATGGCGGCCAGCGTCTTTTCGGCCGGGCCTTGCTGCGCGGTCGGGGCGGGCTTTGCGCTGTGCGTCGTCGTTGCGCTGGGTTCATGGCTCGGTGTCATCGACGGCGACTGGCTTGCGGACGACGGGATCGAGGGCGGTGCCGGGGAAACCGATGGTGCAGGGGTGCCCGAGGTTTGGGTCGGGGCGGGTGCCGGGGTCGGAGCGCAGCCGGCCAGGACCATGCCGGGTAGAACCAACAGGGGAAGGACCACCCGATGCCCAAAAATCCTTGCTCGCGATTTGTTCATGGTCCACAGCCTCTTTTCTCCACCCTATCCAGCGTGCCAGAGATTTGCCCCTCCGGAAGCCAACGGAACCAAAATCGCGAGCTGTGTATTTGTTGCCCGTCGTTGCATGGTGCCTTGGACCGCGTGGTCACAAGACCCGCGGAATCTGTCGGCGGGCGCGCCTAAGCTGGACCCAGGACTATTGAAGGAGGCTCCCATGGCATCGGAAGGTCCTTTTGGCACCGAAATGGTTCCCGGGGTCTGGACCATGCCCTCGCGCGGCATCGAGTGGTGCGACTGCGGGCGACACCATCTGCTGGACCGGGACATCGTGCTCGGTTTTGCCCAGGACCTGGTTGAAGACCCGGACTGGATGACGCACGACGAGGTCATCGACACCGCCATGGACCTGTGGAACTACGTGTCTGTTTGCGAGTTCTTCCTGCTGGCCATCCGGCGCTCGGCGAGCGCCGTGAACGGCGGGCCGGCACCCCGGTACGGCTTTGAATGCGGCATGGAAATCGTGGCGTACTTTTCCAAGACCTGGCAGGGGTGCCCGGAGGAAATCTGTTCCCCGTCGCGCGACCGCGAGGACTAGGCCTGTCAAGCCCCGGGTTTGGTGGAGGGTTTATTAGACCCGTTCCATCGTTTTGATGGCGGGCAGGTTTGAGTAGTAATTGGTTTCTGCTTCCACGGGTGGGATGTATCCGATTTCGCCGTGGAGGCGC
>NZ_QMKQ01000013.1 GCF_003287975.1 Arthrobacter sp. AQ5-05 | reverse complement strand
CGGTGGTGCGGCCGCGGACCATGTGCTGGTCGGAGCCGCAGATGTTGGTGCTCACGGTGCGCAGGATGGCCCCGTGCGGGACCTTGCGCCCCACGTTGGCGGGGTTGACCCCGGGTCCGTCCCTGAGCTCAAGGGTGGGATACGGGGTATCGATGATTTCCACGATCCCCGGCGCCTTGTATGCAACGGCTTTGTTACCTGACATTGAATGGCTCCTATGGGTTGGCGATCAAACCTTCACGGTGCTGCTGGCCGCATCGGACCGTCTGCGAGGGTGGTTGTTGTACGTTTCCGTGAAGCAAGTTGGGTAAATCGACACGTGCAGCGCATATCGCTGCTCGGTGACGAGGGCTTTCAATCCGACTGCGGCGATCGATGGGGTTTCGCTGCCAGGCAGGTCCATCGCAGGTGCCCGGCGGGCGCGGAAGCGACGCCGTTGCCTTGGTTTGGTGCTGTGTTGACATTCCGGGATGGCAATAAGCGGTCGGGGGAGCCCGTGGATCCGGAGCGGGCGATCGGGATTCCTCGCTTGGCATTCTCACGTTGATGTTCCTGCCATGGAAGGCATCCGGTCGATCATTGTCGGAGCTGCTCACCCGGGACCTTGTCGTGGCGAGTCGCGGAACGCCCGGCTGCGCGATGGGACCAGCACCCGTGGGCTTCTCGCCCATGCCACTGCGGCGGAGAAACTGCTCCAGCGGCACGAATCCGCGCAATACCCGGTGCGATACTGCCTTGCGCAGCTGGCAGCGGCTAGGCATCGATCACCAAATCGGTCAATGCTGTCGAGCAGCATGGCAGGAACTTGCCGGCCTCGATTTCCCGTGCCCGGATCCCGCCCTGGTGGTTCATCTCCACGTCCCCGGAAAGCTTGACGATCTTGCATGAACCGCACATGCCTTCCTGGCAGTTAGCGCCAATCCTGACACCTGCCCGTTTGGCAGTCCCGAGGATATGTTCCTCGGGGTCGATGCGCACGTTGATGCCGGTTCGAATGAAGGACAAGATGAGGCTTCCGGTTCCAACGGTGTCGAACGTCGTGACGTCGGGGGAACCGGCCTCCGGCCCTTCTCCCGGCCCGCCGTCGGGGGAGTCGGGGACGGGAGCAGTCGGGTCAACCGTTTCGAGCGGCAGGCCCGTGGCCTCCAGGGTTCCCTCGGCATCGTAGCCAGGCTCATAGATTCCGAACGCCGTGGGCTGGCTTTCGTAATATTCTTCGGCCGAATCCGCGATTTCCTCGGCGATTTCTTCCGCAATATCCACAGCCAGCGCGATCTCCGCCTGGTATTCCAGGATCGTCTGGCGGTCTCCGGAGAAAAACTCCATGTGTATGGATGTATCGTCGACACCGACCCTGTCCAGGAGCTCGGTGGCGGTGTTCAGGTACCCCTCGGGGCCGCAGGCGTAGACCTGGCGGCCGTTGGCATCGGGGGCCACCTCGTCGAGCATTGCCGTGGTCAGCCTTCCGGTCAGTCCTTCCCACGCCTCCGGCTTGCTGCGATTGCCCAAGGAATAGAAGACCTTGACACGCGAATCGACGGCGGCGATGTAGGCCAACTCCCGGTGGAAGGCGAACCCTCCGGCCTCGGCACCGTGGTAGAGCACCACGACATCGGCCTGTCCGGGCAGGGAATGGATTGTCCGCAGCATTGACATGATGGGGGTGATGCCGGCGCCCGCGGCCAGCAAGAGGTAGCGCGCCCTCCGATCGACATCGGGCAGGTGGAACGCACCGACGGGTCCGAGCATGTCCAGCACGGTGCCCGGCTTGACGTTCTCGTGCACCCACGGCGAGACCAGCCCCGTGGGATCGCGTTTGACCGTGACATTAAAGGTCCACGGCTCGGTGGGCGAGCTGGACAGCGAATAGCTGCGGTCCACCGGGTCCTGGTCCTCGCCGTTCACGGGAAAGGCGATGTTCAGGTACTGGCCCGGCCGGAACGCCAAGGGTGCACCGTCGGAACGGCGGAACACGAAGGTCATCATGCCGCCGTCCTCGGGAACGGTCTCGACGCATTCGGCCATGAATTCCTGCGGATGCCAGGGCCCCAGGGCGCGGGCGGCACCGGCGGGTCCATCGGTGGTGCCCATGACCCTGTTCCATGGCATTTCAAGTCCGCGGATGCGCTGCGGTTCCTGAAATGGGGCGGTGGTCGTGCTGTTGATCATGCCAGGTGCTCCTGCACGCGCTGAATGTACCAGTTGATGAATGCCTCGACCTGGTATTCACTCTTCATGTACGGACCTGGCTCATAGGCGGGGCTGCTCGCGCCCTTCTGGCACAGCTCCACGAACGCCTTGTCCTGCAGGTTGGTCTGCTTCCAGGTGTGGGTGAGCTTCTCGAGGTCGTAGTCGACGCCTTCGACGGCATCGTCGGCCACCAGCCAGGTGGTGCGCACCAGGGTCTGGTGCTCGTTGACGGGGAACACGGCGAACGTGATGGCGTGGTCGCCGAGAAAGTGGAACCAGCTGTTGGGTTGCAGGTGCATCGAGCAGCGGCCGAGGCGGAAATCGCGCAGGTCCCCAAGCAGCTTCTTGGAAAGTCGGTGCCCGTCGGGCGAGAACGACTCGCCGTCGCCGTCGAGGGACTCGCGGGAGATGCGGATTCCCGCCACGCGGGTGTCGAGCTCCTCGACGACCTCGTAGGGAATGCCGTAGCGCTGGCAGCGCTTTTCGAGCGCAGCCTGTGCTTCCTTGTTGCGGTCCCACACTTCTTCGAGATGTGGCGGGATGAGGCCCTCCGTCAGGCCCCAGGTGGGGAAGAGGGAGCAGGCGAGTTCCGGGTGGCCGTCGCAGTGGTAGCACTCCCGGTTGTTCTCCATCACGAGCTTCCAGTTGGCTTCTTCGATGATGTTCTGCTGGTAGGCGACCCTCGTCTTGGCCAGGTCGTGGGGTGCGAGGTAGGGCTCGAAGATCTTGGCTGTTTCATCGAAGTCGGCCGGGGGCTCGTCGGCCATGCAGACGAAGATGAGTCCGGCGTATTCGCGGCTGTGGGCGCGTTTGAGGCCGAAGCAGCTCTTGTCGAAATTGGTTTCTCCGGGCGCGGAGGCATGGATCAAGTCGCCGTTGGGGGAGTAGGTCCAGGAGTGGTAGCCGCAGACCATGTTGCCGGTGGTCCCGGCAGGTTGTGTCAGGACCCGTGCTCCGCGGTGGCGGCACACGTTGTGCATGACATTCACGCCGCCCTCGTCGTTGCGCAGGACGATCAAGGAATAGGGGCCGTAGTCGACAGTGACGTAGTCGCCCGGCTCCGGGAGCTCTGCAACACTCGCGGCAAAGATCCAATGCTTGCCGAAAATGGCCTGCATGTCGATCTTGAAGACCGCCGGATCGACATAGAAGGGGGCATCGAGGGAGTAGCCTTCACGCCGATCGTCGAACAGCTCGCTGATTTCTGCCAGCTGCCCTGCAGGCAAGGTCGAAGCGAGTTTGCCTCGTGATGACAGAGGCACGTTCACTGAAGCAGACATGTGTTTACTCCTCGGAGGAATGGGTATGCGTTCGGGGCCCGGGGGCCACGGGGTGATCTTCGTCACCGCAGCTGTCGAAATCGTCTTACTCATGAGGTTAGGGATCCTCCATCTGCAATAAAAGCGCAAGATTTTGGAGATAATGATGCACAATGTGTGCATGATCGATTCACGAATCACCACGCTCAGGGTATTCGCCCGATGCGGCACCGTCGCAGGAACCGCGGAGCTCACTGGCTATTCACCTTCCGCCGTCTCCGCGCAGCTGCGGGAACTGCAGCGCGTGCTCGGCATGCAGCTTCTGGCAAAGGACGGACGGGGCGTCCGCTTGACCGCCACGGGGCGATTTCTTGTGGAGGGTTCGGACACGCTGATTACGCAGTGGGAGCGGCTGCGCGCCGCGGCCCTGGAGGCCGGCGACCAGGTGCAGTCCCGCTTGGGGCTCGGCGGCTTTTCCACCGCAGCTGCCCAATTGCTCGCGCCGCTTGCAGCCACCCTGCGCACGGCACACCCGTCGTTGGAGGTCCAGGTGCTCGAGGCGAATCCGGCACGGTGCTTCGACCTGTTGGTTGCCGAGCGAATCGACCTTGCGGTCATCGTGGCAATGCAGTCCGAGACGTATGTTGAAGAGGATCCACGTTTCGAGCAGACAACGCTGCTCAATGATCCCCTCGACGTGATCCTTCCCTCCGACCATCCCCTGGCGTCGCGGGAAACGGTGACGCTCGAAGAGCTGGCGACGGACCCCTGGATCACGGAAGCCCCCGGGTCCACCTACCATTCGCTGTTCACAGCGGCGTTCACTGCTGTTGGCGTCACTCCGAGAATTGCCCATGAAGCCGTCGAATGGGAAACCCAGATCGCCTTTGTCGGCGCGGGACTGGGAGTTGGACTGCTGCCGCGCCTGGCGACCCTGGGAAATGCAGAGAACGTGACCCGGCTGCCCATATCGGGCAGGGGGCGGCCCTCGCGCAGGATCGTCGCTGCCGTGCGCAAGGGCAGCCTCGGATCACCGCTCATCAAGGAATCCCTTGGCATCCTGCAGGCCCGGGCGAAGCGAATCCTCACCGAGCGACTGGAAGGCGACCTGTGACACCGCGTGATCATCGGCTTGGTCCCTTGGAGGCGAGGAGAACAGATGGTCCGGCGCGTCCTAAGCCATCAAGCGCCTGGGGACGCCGGGCCATCGTTCTGCAATTTGCCGTGTGGTTTCCTCCCCGCAGGGAACGCAGGGGTCCTGAATCAGCGGTTTTCGGTCACGAGGGATGCCGGACGGGTTTGTGACCGGCGGGCCCCCGCTGGCGTCCTTCGAAATCTGTCACGTCCGGAAATGAGGACTGGGCCAATGGTGGCAACGCACCTGCTTCACGGGCGTTGATGCCGTCGGCCTTCGAACCCGGGTTCCCTCGGCGACGCCCACTCGCATGACCCCTGCCCTGCGGAAGTGGGGAAAAGCATCCACGCCAAGGTCCCACCAGCGATTCCTCGCGTTTCCACTCGGCGCGCCGGGCTCCATGCATCGGTTGCACGCATTGCCGCCGCGTAGGCCGGAAATTCTCGTGGTCCTTCTCCGTCGGGAACGCATCTCATTCAGCCAGCCATTTTCATTAGTTCGCAATCCCTTGACTTTGCGATGTGAGGTGGGCCACGATTGTTGCTCGAGACGCTTGCTGTTGATCGATACGAAACAATATCCATCCTTTAGTTGCCGCACCGATCACGCAGCAGGCAATCATTCCGCCCGGCGTCATCCACCGCGAATAGCGCTCCCGCGTTGGGCGCATCTCCCCGTTCCACGGCTCCACCTGGCTCCAAAGACGCAATTCGAATCCCCAGTCAAAGGAAATCCGCATGGCAGTGAACACCGATGAAACCTTGTCCGACGATCAGGATGTGCCCGAGGCGGAACTGGCCGAGGAGGCGGAAACCGTGCGCCCGCCAGCGGACGACAGCATGATCCTGCAGGAGTTGAAAGACAGCGAATCGGAGCGGAAGGCACTGCGGGTGATACCGCGCCTGCCCGAGGGTTTGGACAAGGTCACCTTCGGCGTTGCCGGAGCCTTCGCGCTGGCCTTCGTCATCTGGGGGCTGACCAACACAACATCGCTCTCGACGGCCTCCAGCGTGGCATTGTCCTGGGTCACGGAGAACACCGGTTGGCTGTTTGTCTCGCTGGCCTCGTTCTTCGTGATCTTTGTGCTCTGGCTGGCCCTGGGCCGCTTCGGGAACATCCCGCTTGGCCGGGACGGGGAAAAGCCCGAGTTCCGCACCGTCTCCTGGATCTCGATGATGTTCAGCGCCGGCATGGGCATCGGACTGGTCTTCTACGGCGTGGCGGAACCGCTCTACCACTATGTCTCCCCGCCCCCGGGAACCGTGGACGGAAGCACCCCCGAGGCCATCCAGACGGCCATGGCCACCTCCATCTTCCACTGGAGCATCCACCCGTGGGCGATGTTCGCGGTGGTCGGCATCGCGATGGCCTACTCGACCTTCCGGCTGGGGCGCCGGCAGCTGATCTCCTCCGCGTTCACTTCACTGTTCGGCCCGCGTGTCGAGGGGCCGGCCGGCAAGATCGTGAACATCCTGGCCATCTTCGCCACGCTCTTCGGAACAGCCGCCTCGCTGGGGCTCGGGGCCATGCAGATTGCCAGCGGCATCGAGTTCAACGGCTGGGTCGGCAAGGTCGGCTCCCCGGTTCTGGTCGCGGTCATCACGGTGCTGACCATCTGCTTCGTGCTCTCCGCAGTCTCCGGGATCTCCCGGGGCATCCAATGGCTCTCCAACATCAACATGGTCCTGGCCCTGCTGCTGGCGGTGCTCGTCTTCGTGCTCGGACCCACGCTGTTGATCCTCAACCTGATTCCTTCGGCCATCGGCGACTTCGTCCGGGACCTGCCATCGATGGCCTCCCGCACCGAGTCGGCCGGAGACGAGTCGGTGCGGGCATGGATGTCGGGCTGGACCATCTTCTATTGGGCCTGGTGGGTGTCCTGGGCACTGTTCGTGGGGATGTTCATTGCCCGGATCAGCCGCGGACGCACCATCCGCCAGTTCGTCACCGGCGTGCTGCTGGTCCCGTCCCTGGTGTCCGTCATCTGGTTCTCGATCTTCGGCGGAGCCGCCTTCGACGTCCAGCTCAAGGCCGAAGCGTCCAACGGGGCCTCCGGCTCGATGGTGAGCATGGTCGACGGGGAACCGTCCATTGACTTCGAGGGCGCCATGTTCGATCTGATCCAGCATCTTGGCACCGGCCCCGGGGTCACGCTGGCCATTGCCATCCTGGCGATGGTCCTGGTCGGCATCTTCTTCGTCACCGGCGCCGACTCCGCTTCGATCGTGATGGGCTCGCTGAGCACCAATGGGCGCATGGAGCCCTCCAAGCGCGTGATCGTGTTCTGGGGCGTACTCACCGGTGCGGTGGCAGCCATCATGCTGCTGGCCGGCGGGGACGACCCCGGGCAGGCGCTGAACGGCCTGAAGAACATCACCATCGTCTCCGCCCTTCCCTTCGCGATCGTCATGTTCGTCCTGTGTATCGCCCTGGTCAAGGACCTGCGTCGCGACCCGCTGGCCCTGCGCAAGAGACTGGCCGACTCGGTGGTCGAACGGGCCATCCGCAGCGGTGTTGACGAACATGGCGGGGTGCCCTTCGAGCTGGTGACCAGGCACGACTGCACCGAGACCTGCGAAGCGGAGGCCCGTTGCCCGGGCCGGGGCACCGACGCCTGACGAACCTCCGCGATCCACTGGCCACCATCACCCAACAACCATCCACCTTTCAGCGACCCAAGGGAGCAACCAACGTGACCACCACGACCCACGAGACGACAGCGACCGCCAACGCCACGCACCCGCGCAGCGTCCGCTTCGTCCTGACCCTCTCTTGTCCCGACAAACCCGGCATCGTGCGGGCCGTGACCGGGTTCCTCGACGATGCCGGCTTTGACATCGCCGAGCACCAGCAATTCGACGACCACGTCGGCGGCCGGCTCTTCCTGCGCACCGCGCTGTCCGGAGGCGATCCACGGGAAACCGCCGGGACGCTGGAAGCCGCGTTCGGAAAGCTGGCGGGGGAGTTCGACATGGACTTCGCGTTCCACGACGGGCGGGCGCAGCGCGTGCTGGTCATGGTCTCGAAGTTCGGGCACTGCCTCAACGACCTGATCTACCGCTGGCGGACCGGAACGCTCGGGGCCGAACTGGTGGCCGTCGTCTCCAACCACGAGGACCTGCGCCCCATGGCCGAGGCCGCCGGGCTGCCGTTCATCCACATCCCGGTCACCGCCGACACCAAGCCCGCGGCCGAGGCCCGGCTCCAGGACGTCATCGCCGAACACCGGGCCGACGTGGTGGTGCTGGCCCGCTACATGCAGGTGCTCTCCAACGAGCTGACCGCCGCGCTGCACGGGCGGGCCATCAACATCCACCACTCGTTCCTGCCCGGGTTCAAGGGAGCCAAGCCCTACCACCAGGCCTACGCACGCGGCGTGAAGATGGTCGGGGCCACCGCGCACTACGTCACCGAGTCCCTGGACGAGGGACCGATCATCGAACAGGAGGTGTTCCGGGTCGACCATGTCCCGGACGCCGACGCCCTGGCGCGGATCGGGCGCGACGCCGAGGCCCAGGCCCTCGCCCGGGCCATCACCTGGCATTGCCAGCACCGCATCCTGCTGAACAACACCCGCACCGTCGTCTTCCGCTAAGCACCCCCGAAAAGGAGCATTTCCATGAACCAAGCACCGAACGTCGTGATCATCGGGGCCGGCATCGTCGGCGCGAACCTGGCCGACGAGCTGGCCGTCCGCGGCTGGACCAACACCACCGTCATCGAGCAGGGGCCCCTGCACCTGGCCGGCGGGTCCACCTCCCACGCCCCGGGCCTGGTCTTCCAGACCAACCCGTCCAAGTCGATGACCGAGTTCGCCAGCTACACCGTCGAAAAGCTGCTGTCCCTTCAGAAGGACGGCACCTCCTGCTTCAACCAGGTCGGAGGGCTGGAAATCGCCACCACCCCCGAACGCGTGGAGGAGCTGGCGCGCCGGCACGGATTCGCCACCTCCTGGGGACTCGAATCGCGGCTGATCGACGCGGCCGAATGCAAGGCGCTCCATCCGTTGCTGGATGAGAATGCGGTGCTGGGCGGCTTCCTGGTTCCCTCCGACGGGCTGGCGTCCGCGGCGCGGGCGGTGCAGCTGCTCATCGAGAAGTCCACCGCTGCCGGGGTGCGGTTCCTGGGGGACACGACCGTCACCGGGATCGAGCAGGACGGGGGCAAGGTCACCGGGGTGAGGATCGGGGACGACACGGTCATCGAGGCCGACATCGTGGTCTCCTGCGCCGGATTCTGGGGCCCCGCCATCGGGGACATGATCGGGATGCGCGTGCCGTTGCTGCCGCTGGCCCACCAATACGTCACCACCGACGCGCTGCCGGAGCTCGCCGGGCACAACTCCGGCCCCCACGGGGCGTCCCTGCCGATCCTGCGCCACCAGGACAAGGACCTGTACTACCGCGAGCACGGGGATCGGATCGGCATCGGCTCCTACGCCCACCGCCCGATGCCGGTGGCCCTGGACTCCCTGGCGAAGGTGCCGGCCCAGGACATGAGCGAGCACGAGATGCCCTCGCGGCTGGACTTCACCGAAGCCGACTTCCTGCCCTCCTGGGAGGACTCGAAGGCGCTGCTGCCTGCATTGGGCGGTCGTTCGATCGAGGACGGGTTCAACGGCATCTTCTCCTTCACCCCCGACGGCGGCCCGCTGGTGGGTGCGGCCCCGCAGCTGGAGGGCTTCTACGTGGCCGAAGCCGTCTGGGTGACCCATTCGGCCGGCATCGCCCGCGCGGTGGCCGAGCTGCTGATCGACGGGCAGTCCTCGATCTCCCTGCACGAGGGCGAGGTGACCCGCTTCGAGCCGGTGCAAACCACCAAGGAGTACATCTCGGAGACGTCCCAGCAGAACTTCGTGGAGATCTACGACATCCGCCACCCGCTCGAGCCGCGCACCTCACCCCGGGATCTGCGCTCGGCCCCGTTCCGGGCCCGCCAGGAAGAGCTTGGCGCGTTTTTCCTGGAATCCGCCGGCTGGGAACGTCCGCACTGGTTCGAGGCCAACCGGCACCTGCTCGAGACCATGCCCGATGCATGGCGCTCCCCTCAGCGCGACTCCTGGTCCAACCAGTTCCACTCGGAGATCTCGGCGGCCGAGGCCTGGCGGACCCGCACCGCGGTGGCCATGTACGACATGACCCCGCTCAAGCGGCTCGAGATCACCGGGCCCGGCGCCCTGGCGCTGCTGCAGAGGCTCAGCACGGGCAACATCGCCAAGAAGCCGGGCGCTGTCACCTACTGCCTGCTGCTGAACGCGGACGGCGGTATCCGAAGCGACGTGACGATCGCGCGGCTGGGGGAAGAACGCTTCCAGCTGGGCGTGAACGGAAACATCGACCTGGACTACTTCAGCGTTGAGGCGCGCCGGGCCGCCGCGGCGGACCCGGGGGCCTGGGCACACGTTGCCGACATCACCGGTGCCACCTGCTGCATCGGGCTGTGGGGGCCGCTGGCCCGCGAGGTCATGGCGAAGGTGAGCGCGAACGACTTCTCCAACGACTCGCTGAAGTACTTCCGCAGTGCCGAGGTGGTCATCGGCGGGATCCCGGTCACCGCGATGCGCCTGTCCTACGTGGGCGAGCTCGGCTGGGAACTTTATGCCAGCGCCGAGACCGGGCAGCGGCTCTGGGACGTGCTCTTTGCGGCCGGGGCCGAACACGGGATCATCGCCGCCGGGCGCGGGGCGTTCAACTCGCTGCGCCTGGAAAAGGGCTACCGTCTCTGGGGCACCGACGTGACCCCCGAGCACCACCCGTTCGAGGCCGGGCTGGGCTTCTCCATCGCCAAGGACAAGACCGGGTTCGTGGGGGCGCAGGCCGTGGACGTGCTGCGCAACCAACCCTCGGAGCGGGCGCTGCGCTGCCTGACCATCAACGACGGGACCTCGATGGTGCTGGGCAAGGAGCCGGTGTACCTCGACGGGAGCCCGGCCGGCTACGTGACCAGTGCCGCCTACGGCTACACGGTGCGCACGCCGCTGGCCTACGCCTGGCTCCCCGCCTCCACGGTGGAGGGGGACCAGGTCGAGATCGAGTACTTCGGCCGACGGATACCGGCGACGGTGGCCGCGGACCCGCTCTTCGATCCGAAGATGGAGCGACTGCGCGGCTAGGACGCGGAGGCCGGCTCCTGGGACGGCGGGGCGGTGCGCACCAGCGGGGCGGCGGGGGCCGGCTGCGCGGTGTTGCGCCGTCCCTCGATGGCGCGGGCCAGGGTGACCTCGTCGGCGTACTCCAGGTCCCCGCCCACCGGCAGGCCGGAGGCCAGCCGGCTGATCTTGATGCCCAGCGGGCGCAGCGTGCGCACCAGGTAGGTGGCCGTCGCCTCGCCCTCCAGGTTCGGGTCGGTGGCCAGGATGATCTCGGTGATGCGCTCATCGCCCAGCCGGGCGATCAGCTCGCGGATGTGCAACTGCTCCGGGCCGATCCCGTTGATCGGGTTGATGGCCCCGCCCAGCACGTGGTACCTGCCGGTGAAGGCGCGCGAGCGCTCGATGGCGATGACGTCCTTGGATTCCTCGACCACGCAGATGATGTCGTCCCCGCGTCGCTCGTCGCGGCAGATCGAGCAGGTCTCCGACTCGGAGACGTTGAAGCACACGGTGCAGAATTTCACCCGTTCCTTGACCACGGAGATGACCTGCGCCAGGCGCTTCATGTCCTCCGCATCCGCTTCGAGGATGTGGAAGGCAATGCGCTGGGCAGACTTCGGGCCGATGCCCGGAAGCCTTCCCAATTCGTCAATCAGTTCCTGGACTGCGCCTTCGTACACTTGGATTCACACTGCCTAATCTTGCTGTTCGCTGCGACCTTGTTTGCGTGCACCAGACACTACACACCGGCCCCGACGCTTGGTCCCGGCCGGCGGGCCGTCATCGAGGCCGGTTGGGGCGCTCGATCACGTTGCCCTGCGCGTCGCGTTCCTCGATGACGAGGCCCTTGAGGATGCGTTCGATGGCGGGAACCCCGATCAACGAGGAATCCTCGATCTCGATGTCGTCGTCACTGGGGACGAACTCCGTCTCATCCAATTCTACTGGTGCAACCGGTGCCTGCGGGCGCTGCTCCGCAAGCGGCGTTGTCCGCGGGCGGGCGAAATCCGGGGCGTCGTCCGGGTTGCCCCAGGCACCGGCCGACGGATCGGTGGTGATCGGGGCATGCACGGGTGCCGGGTGCGAATCGGTGAACCCGGCGGCCCGGTTCATCAAACGCTGGTAGCGGCTGAGCTTGCCGCCGGTGGCGGGCACCGGGGCACCTGGTTCCTCGGCGGCCGGGACGGGAGCCGGAACCGGCATGCCCCAGGTGGCGGCCGATGCACCGGGGGGAGGAGCAACCGGGCGGTCGGCAGCACCCAGGGACGGGGCCGGGGCGACGTAGCCCTTGGGCGTTGCCGGAGGCGGGGCCGCCGGCAACGTGGCGCCGGCCGCTCCCGAAGGATCGTCCTCGACGGCAGGACCGGCAACCGGGGTTCCCAGCTCACCTTCCCAGTCGGGCACCGGCACGGAGGAAGCATCCCAGTCGCCGCCGCCGTCATCCCACGGCTCGGAATCCCAGGTGGGTTCCGGTCCGAAGCCAGGGTCCTCGGCGGAGGCCTCCGCGAGGGGCTGCTCGGCCACCGGAAGCGGGGTCGGTGCCGGTGCCGCGGGCGCGACTGCGGCTGCAGGCTGCGGGGCGACCGGTTGTGGAGCAGCCGGTGCCGCGGATGCCGCCGAGGGTGCGGTTGCCGCGGCGGGCGCGGGCGCGGCGGGAGCGCCCTGGGCGGCAGGTTCCGGTGCGGCTTCCCGGCCGGGTTGGCTCGGAACGGGCGCACTGGAAGGGGAAGGGGCGGTGTGCTGCTGTGGTGCGGATTCAGCTGGACCAGTGGTCACCGCCGGCTCGGGCCGGCGATCAACTTTTGGGCCAGAACCACCCGCGGGTGCGGAGCCTCCCTCTGCGATGACCAACTCTATGTTCACGCCGAGCACCTTCTGGATGCTCTGCCCCAGGATCGCAACGTTGTCCGCCCGCGCGGTGAATGCGGTCATGGCGCCGGTGTGAGCGAAGCTCACGGTCAGCGTGCGGCCGTCAAAGCCGGTGACCGACGCGTTCGGCGCCACCATCATCCAGACGAACCGCTTGTTGCCCTTGAGCTCTTCCAGGATGTCGGGCCAAGCGCGGCGGAACATTTCCACCGAGCCGGTGCCGCCGGATTGCGCCGACGGGCCCTGGCCCTGCTGCGGATGTGCGGCCGGTGGCTGCTGCTGACGCGGTGCCTGATTCTGCTGTTGCTGCAGCGGAGGCATCTGACCCTGCGGCTGCCCCTGCTGTTGCCGGGCTTCGGTCGGCTGCTGCTGGCGTTGCTGCCCGGGGGCTTGGCTCTGCTGCTGCGCGGCGTATTGCTGCGCATTCCGCGGCTGGGGGGCGGCCTGTTGCTGTTGCGCGGCTCGCTGCTCGGCTGCAGCACGTTCTTGCGCGGCACGTTCTTGCGTGGCACGTTCCTGTGCAGCTCGCTCGGCGGCGGCATGCTCCTTGGCGGCCTGCTCTTCCTTGACCTTCTTGGTGAAATCCGCCATGGCCTGGTTTTGCTGCAGCGGTGCGGGTTCGGGTGCCGGAGCTGCTGGCTCGCCCTCGGTCTCCGGGGCGCGATCGGGCAGGATGCTGAACGGTGGCACATTGGCTGGCGGGTGCACCGGGGTGCCCTGGGCGGGCGAGACCGGCTCGGTGACGGGGTTGACGGGGCCCTCGGGAACCGGTCCCCAGGTTCCGCCCCAATCGGGGGAGTGCCCGGCCGGTTCCCCGGCTGCGGGAGCTTCCGCAACGGGTGCCGACGGTGCCGGTGCCGCCGATGTTTCCGGTGCGGGTGCAGCAGCGGCGGCGGGAGCGGCCGAAACCGGGGCTTGGGAAGGCTCGTCGACCTGTTCGATGAGAACTTCAGCGGGTGCGGACGGGGCAGGCGCGGCTTCGCTTGCAGCGGGGGCATCGGGGATTGCCGGGGTTGCCGGCGCCTCGGCGGCGCCGCCTTCCTTCTGCGCACGGGCCGCGCGCAGGGCCTCGCGTACCGCGGCCGCACCCTGGCCCGAGGATTCGCCCTCGAATCCGGCGTTGGAACCGCCATGGCCCGGCTGGCCGGAGTCGCCTGCCGGCATCGGTGGAATCTCGTCGCCGGAGTAGGCCAGGCGGCGTTCGATCCGGTCCATGCGCGCGTTGAAACCACGTTCGGTGGCGTCCGAGGCCGGAAGCAGCAGTCGGGCGCAGAGCAGCTCGAGGTGCAGGCGCGGCGACGTCGCACCGGTCATCTCGGTCAGACCCGCATTGGTGACATCGGCCCAGCGGCTGAGCTCGGCCTGGCCGAGTCCCGCGGCCTGGGCCTGCATGCGGTGCAGCTGGTCCTCGGGCAGGCCGCGAATGATCTGGGAGGCATTCTCGGGAACCGCGCGCACGATGATCAGGTCGCGGAAGCGTTCGAGCAGGTCCTCGACGAATCGTCGCGGGTCGTGCCCGGTCTGCACCACGCGGTCCACGGCGGCAAACACGGTTGCCGCGTCCCCGGCGCCGAGGGCATCGACGACATCGTCGAGCAGCGTGGCGTGGGTGTAGCCGAGCAGCGAAACCGCCAGCTCGTAGTCCAGGCCGTTGGGCCCGGCACCGGCGATCAGCTGGTCAAGCACGGACAGCGAGTCGCGCACCGACCCGCCGCCTGCCCGGATGACCAGCGACAGCACGCCCGGGGCCACGGAGACGCCCTCGGCCGTGCACAGGTACTCGAGGTACTTGATCAGCGGCTCGGGCGGGACCAGACGGAACGGGTAGTGGTGGGTGCGCGAGCGGATGGTGCCGATGACCTTGTCCGGCTCGGTCGTCGCGAAGATGAACTTGATGTGCTCCGGCGGCTCCTCGACGATCTTCAGCAGGGCATTGAAGCCCGCCGAGGTGACCATGTGGGCCTCGTCGATGATGAAGATCTTGTACCTGTCGCGCACCGGGGCGAAGGTCGCGCGTTCGCGCAGGTCGCGGGCGTCGTCGACGCCGCCGTGGGACGCCGCGTCGATCTCGATCACGTCGAGGGACCCCGGGCCGCCGCTGGCCAGCTCGATGCAGCTGGGGCAGGTTCCGCACGGGGTCGGCGTTGGGCCCTGGGCGCAGTTCAGGCAGCGGGCCAGGATGCGGGCGGACGTGGTCTTGCCACAGCCGCGCGGACCCGAGAAGAGATAGGCATGGTTGACCCGGTTCTTTTCCAGGGCCGTCATCAGCGGCGTGGTGACATGTTCCTGCCCGATCACGTCCGCAAAATTGTCTGGACGGTAGCGACGGTAAAGAGCTGTACTCACGAGGGCCACCCTATCGGTTTTCCGGATGCATGCGCACCCGGATCGGTTGTGAAGACCCACGGTTGCGTGGGCAGCAGTGCTGGATCGAAGGCCGCCAGCGCCGCGGAGAGCGAGTCGCCGGGCAACCCCAATGAGGCAAGGATCATGGTGCGTGCCGCCGCGGCGTCGATGCCCACGGCGGCAAGCCGGCCCAGGGTCACCGACCCGTCGCGCTTGGCCAGGCGCTTGCCGTCCGCGTTCAGGGCCAGCGGCACATGGGCGTAGACCGGAGGTTCGGCGCCGAGCAGCCGGGCCAGGTAGGCCTGCCGCGGGGCCGAGGAGAGCAGGTCGTCGCCGCGGACCACCTGGTCGATGCCCTGGGCCACGTCGTCGACGACCACCGCCAGATTGTAGGCCGGGACCCCGTCGTTGCGCAGCACCACGAAGTCGTCCACGACCCCGGTGTATTGGCCGTGCAGCACGTCGGTGACGGTGAAGGCTTCCGCCTCGGTGCGCAGCCGCCAGGCTGCCGGCCGCAGCCCGCGCTTGGCGACCCGTTCGGCCTCGGTGAGATCCCGGCAGGTCCCGGGATAGGTTCCGGGTGCGGCGTGCGGGGCGCTGGAGGCCTCGGCAATGTCGCGCCGGGTGCAGAAGCATTCATAGAGCAGGTCGCGGGCCCGCAACGAGCCGAGGGCCTCCGCATAGAGGCCGGAGCGCTCGGACTGCCTCACGACCTCTCCGTCCCAGGTGAGCCCGATGGCGGCGAGGTCGGCAAGCTGGAGTTCCTCGGCGCCGGCACGTGCGCGGTCGAGGTCCTCGATGCGCATGAGGAATCCGCGTGAGCTGGAGCGGGCGAAGAGCCAGGCCAGGATCGCGGTGCGCAGGTTGCCCAGGTGCAGTTCTCCCGAGGGGCTGGGAGCGAACCGTCCGGAACCCATCGACCTACTCCCTTTCGACTCCCGGTTTCGAGGTGGTGGGGCCAACACTCGTTGCGGGAAAATAGTAAAGGCCCCTCATGCACCTGCCAGAGCCCATCTACCCTTGCTACCTTCCGGTCCTGGGGGAGTTCAACAGGATGACACCACATGAGGGGCCGTCAAATAGTCTACCCGAGACAGTGCCCAGGCCCGAAATCCGCATGCGTCGATCGGCTCACGTATTCCTGCCTTCACGGCTCGGGGGCGTCGTCGCCGATTCCCGGGATCTTCTCGGACCCGTTCCAGCCCAGCAGCCGCTTGGTTTGCGCATCGATCGTGGTTCCGGGCAGCATCAGCTGGACCGGCGGCGCATCGGGGCCCAGGGGGCGGGGGTACAGCAGCCCGTCGGGCAGCTCCAGCTGAGTCAGGCCGTGCGGGGTGCGCCATTGCAGCGAACCGTTGCCCAGGTACACAGCTTGCCAGCCCAACACATGCTTGTAGATCTGGTGCCGCTTGCACAGCAGCTGGGCATTGCGCGCCGAGGTGCCGCCTCCGGCTGCCCAGTCGTCGATGTGGTCGAATTCGGAGAGGTCCGGGGCCCGCCGGCAGCCGGGAAACCGGCAATGCTCGTCGCGCACCCGCAGAAAATCACGCAATGCCTTGGAGGGCTTGTATCGCTTGCGGCCCAAATCCAGGACGGAGCCGGTCCACGGGTCGGTGAGAATGGGCCGCAGCGACGGCGCCGCGGCGGCCAGCCGCACCGCGACACCGATCGGTATGGGGCCATACCCCTCAAGGTTGGCGGTCCCGCGCTCCGGGTTGGCCAGCAGCTCCAGTGCCGGGATTGTCAGCCCCACAAAGGGCGGGGGTTTCTTCGTAGGCTGACCGGGCCAGCCCTCGAGCAGCGAATCCCTGAAGACGTCGGCACGCAGCTGGCCCAGCGCCCGGTCAGCTTCGCCCGGGAGCAACAGGTTGGCGTGAGTGGAAACGGTGTTGTAGATGGCCAGCACGTCTTCGGCGGGCATGTAGGCCTGCAGCACCGCCATCCCGTCTTCTTCGGGCCACCACACCAGCGAACGTCCCGTCTCCGCCCGCGACCTGCGGTCCGCGGCAGATTCAGGATGCAGTCGCTCCCGTGCGCGCTTGATGCGCAATGCCATGGCCGCATCGGAGGCGGTGGCCGCGGTGGGAAGCAGGCTCGCCTCGATTTGTCGGGCGGTTGCGCGTGGGATGCCGCGGGTCTGTTTCACCAGCGCTGCGGCCGTGCGTGAGGTGATGGATCCGGTGTACAAGGCGAAGAGGGAGGCCTCGTGTACGGTCCGCAGGCCCTCGGCGGTGGCCAGCCTGTTGAAGGTGGAATGCTCCGAGGTCCTGGTGACCATGGCGGCCTCGGCCACGAACGAGGATCGGTTCAGGTCCTGGTCCAGCCGGGAGAGCGGATAACCGTGTTCCTCGATCTCCCGCTTGTAGTCAAAGAGCGTGGGGTTCTCCTCCGACAGCGGAGTAGGCATGCCGCGCTGCACCATCTCGGAGGTGTCGGCCAGCAATGTGGATTCCAGCCCGTCGATCATGGCGCGGATCCGACTGAGCTCGCGCAACTGGTTCAGGCCCTGTGCCGGGTTTCGCGGGGAATGGGTCGATGTGAGCTTCGCTACTGCCCTCATGAGGGGGCTTCGGGCCAGGAAGGCTTCCACAAGGGTGCTCCAAGTGCCATCCATCCCGGCATAGTAACGAGACCCGGCAGGCGGCACGCCACCTCCTTCTGGCCCGGAATTGCTCTGGTGCGCCGCAAATTTTCCCATGTTCCAGTTCAACCCGGCACGGTCCAGCCCGCGCCCGGCCGCTGCCCGGCTGTGGAGTGCGGCCGGGGCCATCCGGGGGTGTGCGGGAAAGGGCTCCGGGCTGCCCGAAGCGGCTCTTGGGTGTGGGCTTCGAGCGTCGATTAGTTGTCATCGAAATTGTCCGCTATGCTGGAACCTGCTCTTTGGAGCAAGCTGGAGGATTCGCCTAGCGGCCTATGGCGCACGCCTGGAACGCGTGTTGGGTTCACGCCCTCGGGGGTTCAAATCCCCCATCCTCCGCGGATACGGTATCGGTCTTGACCTGAGAAATCTCGTCAAGGCCGATTTCGTTTAAGCTGCACCACCCGATCGGGAAATCGTTAGACTAACGACCAGTGCATTGGCGAAAGTTGATGGCGCCAATCGAACGTAGCTGAAGAGGTGAGTGTGTTGACCGAACGCCGTATCGCAGTGGTCGTGGAAGACGACGCCGACATCCGGGGGTTGCTGGAGGTTGTCCTGCAGCAATCCGGGTTTGACGTCCATTCCACGGATTCAGGGGTTGCCGGCGTGGAATTGGTGGAATCCCACCATCCCGATCTGGTCACCCTGGATATCGGTTTGCCGGACATCGACGGATTCGAAACCGCCCGCCGGATCCGCAGCGTCTCCGACGCGCACATCCTGATGCTCACCGCGCGGTCCGACGAGATCGATACTGTCCTGGGACTCGAATCAGGTGCCGACGAATATGTCACCAAGCCGTTCCGCCCTCGTGAGCTGCGTGCCAGGGTCGATGCGATCATGCGCCGGCGCACGGGCCTCAGCGGCCCGGCGCACGGCGCCGCGCCCGCTGAGAACCGACCTGCGGCCCAAGCCCAGGACGAGGCGGCCACCGACGAGGCCCACCTGCGCGGCTTCAACGGGTTGGTCATGAATGTGGCCACCTACTCGGTCCACGTTGACGGGGAAGCCAAAGTCGTCACGCCGACGGAGTTCACGCTGCTCGAATCGCTCCTGGGTGCCAAGGGCCACATCCGTACCAAGACCGATTTGGTGAGGCGGTTGCGCAACGAGGATTCCGACGCCGGAACCTACGTCTCGGCGTCCGATGAGCGGTCCGTGGAGGTGCATGTGGGAAACCTGCGGCGCAAGCTGGGAGACTCTGCCCAGGAACCGCGTTGGATTGAAACCGTGCGCGGGGTTGGCTACCGCGCGGTGGCTAGGCGTTAGCCGACCCTAGATATGCCCTTAGTGCGTGCTCGGCAAATCCGGGTGCGCCCAACACCGCAAGGATCGTGCCCCCGGCCCGCTCGATGCGGCCAATGAGTTCGCCCTGGACCTCCCGCTGGTCGTCCCGGAAAGCGTCGTGCAGCAGAAAAGCCAGCCAGGCCAGGCCGTGGGCTCCGGCCATGGTTGCCGCGGACTTCAAGGAGAGCGCGGCATCCTGTCCCGCGGCTCCGTCGTGCAAGGAATGGGCCTGGTTCAGCCGTGTGATTCGCCTCGGCAGAAGCGACTTGAATTGGGCAATGAACTCGTCGACGCATTGCGGTCCCAGGTCCGAGCACAGTTTTCCCAGGGTCTGCGTGCATACCGCGTCGTCAGGGGAAATGGGCAGGAACCTCATGGTCCCATCATGCTGCGCAAAGCTCACGAACGGGCCCCAAAAACGCTCAAGACAACCTCAAGGAAGTCGCCATGATTCTTGAGGATACTGTGCGGCAATATTGCCTGCGTTTGGATGAAAAATTGATGTTGACAAGGAATAGTGTTGATTGCTGAAGGATCGGGTGAATCCGCGCCGACGGCAACGGGGAAAGTGATGAGTCCCCGAATACCAATTCAAGGTTCTTCACTCGCATCATGGGGGCGTGAGTGGACTCGACGAACCTGGCAAAGTGTGAGTTTCAGGTGCACCTTGAACTCACACTTTGTTTTTAAGCCGCCGTTCAGCGGCGAGAGTCCGGGTGCACGGACGGAAGGCCCAGCGGGCGGACCGAGGACCCCGTGCCGGAGCCCGGGGACCTGCGCGGCAGGGTGACGGTCATGGTCGTTCCCGCACCCAGCTTGCTTTCGGCCGTGATCGTCCCGCCATGGGCATTGACCAGCTCCTGGCTTATTGCCAGTCCAAGGCCGACACCAGGCAGCCCGGAGCGCCTGGCCCTCTCGGTGCGGAAGAAGCGGGTGAAGAGGCCCTGGAGGTCCTCATCGGACATCCCGTGCCCGGTGTCGATGACCCGGAGCGTGATCTCCTTGCTGTTGCAGTTCATGTCCACCGTGACGGATCCCCCTGCGTCGGTGTACTTGATGGCGTTGGACACGAGGTTGTCCACCACCTGTCCCAGGCGCAACGGATCGCCCAGCACGGCCTCGTGGCATAGGTTTCCCTTGAGCAACGCGATCCCCGCGGTTTCGGCACGAGGGCAGAGGGACTCGATCTGGGCGTGGATCACCGCCCCGAGGTCCATGGCGACGATATTGACCTGGTGGTGTCCGGCCGCCGCGGCGAGCAGGTCGTTGACCATGTGGAGCATCCGCTCGGAATTCCGTGAGATCACATCCACGGCATGATTCTGGGAGTGGTTCAGGCCTGTATCGTCCTGGAGCAGTTCGAGGTAGCCCAGGATCGAAGTCAGCGGGGTGCGAAGCTCGTGGCTCACGTTGGCGAGGAAACGGTCGCGGGTCTTTGAAGCCTCGATGAGCGGGGTGATGTTCTTGAACATGGTCACCGCACCGTCGTAGGCACCGTCTTCGCCAAAGAACGAGCGGGCCGACGTGGACAGGTACATGGGGTTGGAGAATGGGCCCATCGCAAATAATTCGTCGGTGAATTCCTCTTGGCGGATCGCGCGGATGACCGGCCGGTCATGGGGATCCAGGAGCTCGTCGACCGGCTCGTAGTCGGAGGTGACTGCGCGTATCAGCAGCTGGGACTCGTTGGGGTTGGGATTGTTCTCCGGGGTGGCATGCCGGTGCTGGAAGCGCTGGACGTCGTTCATGAACACGTCGTGGCCGTCGCGATCCACCACGACGACCCCGACGTTTGCGGCATTGAGCACGGCGTTCAGCAGGTGGGTCTGCCGCCTGCTGGTGGCCAGTGTCGCGCGCAGCTGCCGTTCGGCCAGCACGGTGTTGTGTGCAGCGATGACCGTGGTGGTGGCCAGGGCCAGGATGGCCAAGGGAATGATCAGCGGCTTGGACATTGCCTCCAGGGAGAAGGCAGTGCCGTGGTGCCACAGTTGCAGCCACGTCGCAGCCAACGGCACGACGAACGAGAGCAGCAGCGTCGTGCGCGGGACGACGCCGGACCAGGCAAACCAGAAGACCGGGAAGGCAATGAACAGGCTGACCCCGCTGAGCCAGGGATAGGCGCCCACGGCCATCAGGGTTGCCGACACCAGACCGAGCGCTGGGATCGAAAGGTACGACTGTGGGCCCAGTCGCGTCCACGGGACGGTCCAGGCCAGCACGCTGTTGAGCAGCGTCAGCAGCACCCCTGCCACGAAATGCCCGTCCCCGTAGATTTCCTCGGGGGCCGTGATGGCCGCCAGGATGCAGGCGATGGCCACCGCCAGCAGCATGGGTGTTTGCGACCAGCCGGCTTTGCGGCGCAACGGGAGGTCGGCAAACGGGACGCCCTTGGTGACAAGCCGGGAGATCAGCGACGGCAACCGGGCTCCCGTGTGGCGCTGCCGGCCCGTGTTCGTGGCACTCATAGGTACAGCATAGGTTCCGTCCCGGCCTGTCCGTGGACTTGTGACCAGGCCGATCCGGATACGGACGGCCAAGTCACCCGTTACATGTCCGCAGGGGGAAGAGCTATTTCACCAGGTTCGGGTAGTGCGCCTTCGCGGTCTGAGGGTGGGCGCGAAGCCAGCCCTTGAGGACATTGGCGCCGTAGGAAGCCAGCATCGGGTTCTGCGGGTCGTCGGAAACGCCGCGGGCCTCGGAGGCTAGCTCGGCCGGCAGCGGCACGGTGTTGATGACCGAGTCCAGGCGCGGGGAATAGAAGAAGGGGACCGAGTACCGGTCAACTCCGGCCGGTGGAGCGGTGACCCGGTGGATGGTGGCCATCAGGTAGCCGTTGGTGGCGACCTCGAGCATCTCGCCGATGTTGACCACCAGAGCGCCCTCGATCGGCTCGACCTCGATCCACTCGTCCTGGCCGTAGGGCTGGACCTGGAGCCCGCCAACCGCGTCCTGCAGCAGCAGGGTGATGAAACCATAGTCGGCGTGGGCGCCGACGCCCTGGGTTCCGGCACCGGGGACGATCCCCCCACCGACGTAATGCACCAGCTTGCCCATCCATGCCGGGGTCTCCGCGAAGGGCTCGTCGAAGTATTCCTGGGGCAGGCCCAGGCCGACGGCCAGTGCGGAGAGCAGCTCGGCACCGACGCGGTTCATCAGCGTTGACCATTCCATGGCGACGGTTTCAAGCTGCGGGAACCGGGCCGGCCACTGGTTGGGACCCTGCAGGTTCAGGTAGGGCGCATCGGCCGGGACGTCGGTGAGGACCTCGCGCTCCGGCCCGTAGTCGATTTGTTCACGCGAATCGGCACGGCCTCGGGTGATTTCGGCACCCAGCCGGGTGTAGCCGCGGAACTGTGCCGAGGTGCGGTTGTCCAGTTCCAGCTTCTGTTCGACGGGCAGAGCGAAGAACTCTGCCAGGGTCTTGAGCAAGTTCTGCGTCGTGCCTTCACCGGCGCCGAAGCCGGTGATCTGGAAGAAGCCCACGCGGTGGGCGGCGTCGCGCAAGGCCGTAATGAAACCTTCATCAAAACTGCCATCGGCGCGACGTGCGGTAGACATGTCTAGGACCGGAACGGTGGTGAGAACTGTACTCATGAATCAAGAATGCACCCGGTCGGCTGGTTTGTGACAGTGAAGGTTACGTCCCGTTCCGTAGTGTGAATCCATGCGTCGGGACCCTTGACGCAGGCTGTGAAACCGCCTAAGAAATCCGCGACTCGCACAAAAATCCGTGGATCGGCCCAAATGTCGCTAGAAGTTTCCTAAGCTGGTCAAGTGATCTTCAAATCTGTCGGCGATTCCCGCCCGTACCCGGAACACGGCTACGTCACCCCGAAGGACTGGTCTTCCGTAGCGCCCATGCAGGTGCGCCTTGACGAGCTGGTGACCACCAAGAGCACCTTGGACCTGGCGGCGTTGCTGGCCGAGGACTCCACGTTCTTCGGGGACCTGTTCCCGCACGTCGTGCAGTGGAAGGGCACCCGCTACCTGGAAGACGGACTGCACCGCGCCGTCCGCACGGCCCTGCACCAACGTTCGATCCTGCACGCCCGCGTGCTGGTCCTGGAAGACTAGGGGAGACCTTGGCGCGCAATACCGATCCAAATGATTGGCACGGCCACCGAATCATCTCCGAAGACCAATTGGCGAGCCCCGAATTCACCACGGATGCCAGGATCAAGAAGCGGCGCACCATCCGCCACGGAATCATCCTTACGTTTATCCTGCTGGTCCTGATCGCGTCCCTGGTCCTGGCCTACATGGTCAACACCCGTTCCCTGATCATCGATGCGCTTGAGCCCAAGCCGGTTGCCGAGGCCCCGATTGCGGTGAACGAGGCCTGCCCCACCACGAAGTTCAACTATGTCGACCCGGCCAAGATGAAGGTCAACGTCATGAACGCCACGCAGGTTTCTGGCCTGGCCGGTGCCACGGCAACGAAGCTGAAGAAACGCGGATTCAAGGTCGGGGACGTGGGCAACGCGCGCCTGTCCAACGTCGAGGTGGTGGGCGCCGTGACCTCCGGGCCCGACGGTTACGCCCAAGCCATGACGGTGCAGCGGCACATCAAGGACCTGACCTACGTCTATGATCCCAAGCGCCCGGGGAAGACCGTGGACTTGGTCGTTGGCACCAAGTACAAGGACCTGGTCAGGGAAAAGTCGGTCAACAAGAAGCCCGGGAAGCTTGGTTGCACCCCGCCGAAGCCGAAGGGCGATGCAAAGCCGTCGACGGCCCCGGAAAAACCGGAACCGTCGACGGAGCAAAAAGACAAATAGCGGGATTAGCTGCAGCCCTCGGGACCGCACACCTCACCGTCTGGTGAGGGTGTGCCGAGCATCTGCAGGGTCTCGCCTCCGATTTCCTTCCAGACCTGGTTCAGGGCCTGCTCGAAGACCTCCGATGGCTGGGCGCCGGAAATCCCGTACTTGTCCTCCAGGACGAAGAACGGTACGCCACTGACACCCAGCTCGCGGGCACGAACACCATCGGCCCGCACCGCATCGGCGTACTTGTCCCCGGAGAGCACCTCGGCTGATTCCGCCGGGTCGAGGCCCACGGAATCGGCGATGCCTTGGAGCGCCGCGGTGCTGCCGGTGTCCACGCCCTTCTCGAAATGGGCCGAGAGCAGGGCTTCCTTCATCTTGTTGCCGAGGTTGCGCTCCTTGGCCAGCGCCAGCAGGCGCAAGGCGGTGAAGGAGTTGGCCGGGCGCAATGCCTCGAAGTCGTAGTCCAGGCCTTCCCCGGCTGCCTGGGCGGTGACATGCTCGAGCATTCCGGCGACCTGCTCGGCGGGCATGCCCTTGGCCTTGACCAGGTAGTCCACTTCGCTGCCTTCGTAGTGGTCCGGCAGCGAAGGATCGAGCTGGAACGCATGCCATGTCACGTCGACCTTGTCCCCGAAGGGAAGGGCCGCAACGGCCGTCTCGAAGCGGCGCTTGCCAATGAAGCACCAGGGGCAGGCAATGTCGGAATAAATGTCAACGCTCAGGCGGGTTTCAGTCATACCTTGGGCAACAGCCGAGCCGGAGGGCATATTCCCTGCAATCGCCGGGCCGGAGCGGGGCCTTGGTCACCAATACCGGTCGGTGCCGGATGCCACCGGCCCGGCCGGAAGTGGGGATGGCTTCGGATTCCCGGGCGCGGGAGATTGGCGGATTGGCTGCTCGCTCGGCCGGAAATGCAGGTACGCGCATCGATTTCCCCTGGCGGAATGGATCGCCATAATGCAAAAGGACCCACGGGACCACTCATTGAGCGTCCCGGGGGTCCTGCCGATGCGACTGCGGGATCCTGTCCGCTAGTGCGAATCGGCAGACACGTATTCGCGCCCGGTTTCGTCGACCAGCTCGGCACGTTCGTGGCCCTTGCCGCGGACCCATACCTTGTAGGCGACGAAGAGGAACGCGATCCACACGGTGCCCACGACCAGGGCCACGCGGGTGGCGGGCATGATGCCCAGCAGCACGATCACAAAGCCCATGAAGCCCAACGCCACGTAGGAAGCGGCCGGCCACCAGGGGGAGGGGAACTCCGAGGCGGGCAACCCCTCGCGCTTGATGGCCCGCTTCATGGCGATGTGCGAGAGCAGGATCATGACCCATACCCAGACGGTCGCGAAGGTCGCGATCGAGGCGATGATCAGGAACAGTGATTCGGGCAGCAGCGCGTTGAGCACCACGCCGGCCAGCAGCACGATGCCCATGGTCAGCACTGTCATCCAGGGCACCCCGTTGCGGGAGATCTTGGCGAAGGATGCCGGGGCGTGGCCCTGCTGGGCCAGGCCGAACATCATGCGTCCGGCCCCGAAGATGTCGGAGTTGATGGCCGAGATCGCGGCGGTGATCACGACGGCGTTGAGGATATGTGCCGCCGCGGGGATGCCCAGGGAGTCGAAGATCTGCACGAACGGACTGCCCTCCGAGCCGACCTGGTTCCACGGGTAGATCATCATCAGTACGCCCAGGGTGCAGACGTAGAACAACAGGATGCGAACCGGTACGGTGTTGATCGCAGCGGGGACGACCTTCTTGGGGTTCTCAGCTTCGCCGGCGGTGATGCCGATGGTCTCGATGCCGCCAAAGGCAAACATCACGATCGAGAAGGAAGCCAGCAATCCCCAGAAGCCGTTGGGGAAGAACCCTCCGGCTGCAAGCAGGGTGCCGAGCCCGGGGTTCGCCTCGGCCGGCAGCCCGAAGCCGAAGAGCACGATCAGCACCCCGCCGATGATCATGGCGATAATGGCGGAGACCTTGATCAGCGAGAGCCAGAACTCTGTCTCGCCAAAGACCTTGACCTTCATCATGTTCAGCGCGGCTATGAAGAAGACCACGGCCAGGATCCAGATCCAGCGCGGCACATCCGGGAACCAGAATCCCATGTAGATGCCGAACGCGGTGACGTCCGCGATTGCGACGATCGCCATCTCGAAAGCAAACGTCCAGCCGGTGATGAACCCCGCGAACGGGCCCAGGTACTTGGAGGCGTATTGGCCGAAGGACCCGGAGACCGGGTGCCGCACCGCCATCTCGCCCAACGCCCGCATCACCATGAAGACGGCGGCGCCGCCGAGCATGTAGGCCAGCAGGACCGCCGGGCCGGCGGCCTGGATGGCGGATGCGGAACCGTAGAACAGTCCGGTGCCGATGGCCGAGCCAAGGGCCATGAATCGGACGTGGCGGACATTCAGACCGCGGGCAAGCGCCTGGGCAAATTGGGGCACGGAAATAAACCTTTGGTTGGAAGGGGCTTGTTCAATGATAAGTGGGCAACCCGAATCGGTTGTGGTTCGGTGGCGTGGATCACCCCCAAGCCCGCACTGCAAGTTGGCCGGGCGAAAACCTGAAAGCGCGGCCTGCGTGCGTCGAGGCAGCCCGGTTTGGGCGCGTCAATATAATGGGTGGGAGCCGGAAGCGATCTTGAGCGCGCACCGGGCCCATGATTTTGCGGGTGCCCCAGCCCGGAGCGTAGCTTTGCGCCGGGGCACGGATGAGGAGAAAACACGTGGCGCGGTCTTTGGGATGGCGGGGAGTCGCCTTTGCCAGTGGACTAACCGCAATTGCCGGATTCGTGGATGGCGTGGCGTTCATCCACTTTGGCGGATTCTTTGTCTCGTTCATGAGCGGGAACTCGACCCGTTCCAGTGCGGGACTCGCAGAAGGAAACTACTTCGAGTGGGCGTTGGCCATCGGGCTGGTGCTCAGCTTCGTGCTGGGCGTGGCCGCGGCGACCTTGGCCAGCCAGGTGCCGTCGGTGCACCGGCGCGGAGCGGTGCTCTCGGTGTCCTCGGTCTTCCTGGTGGCTGCGGCCTTGACCACGCTCGGGTCGCTCCATGCCGTGTGGACAGCGGCCTTGATGGCCATGTCCATGGGTGCCATCAACGCGACCTATACGCGCCGCGGCGAAGTCAGCGTGGGGCTGACGTACATGACGGGGGCCCTGGTGAAGATGGGCCAGCACCTGGCGACCGCGCTGGTCGGCGGACCCAAGTGGGCTTGGCTGCCGTACGGCGCGCTCTGGGCCATGATCACGATGGGTTCCTTCGTCGGGGCCTTCCTCTACCTGCAGGTGGGATTGTTGATCCTGTGGGTAGCCGCGTTGGCACTGGTCCTGTGGACTGTCGTTGCCTTCCTGAGGGACAGCCCCGGACGGATCTTCGGAACCCTCGGTTAGGCCGTCCTGGGCCGGGTGCCGCGCGCATGGCGGCCGTGGACCTGGAAGTACAGGGCGATGCCAAGGGCCGACAGCACCGCGAGGATCCCGAACATGCCTGTGTAGCCCAGGTGGGGGATGAGCATTCCCAGCATCACCGGCCCAAAGCCGATCCCGACATCAAGCATCAGGAAGAATGTCGAGGTCGCCACGCCGAGTTCCGCCGGGGGCACCGCGTTCACGGCAATGGCCTGGGCGCAGGGCATCAGCGCCCCGAAACCGAATCCGGTCAGTGCCGCGGCCGAGGCGACGGTCAGGTTGCTCGGAGTGAACGCCAGCGCCGCCATGCCCAGGGCAAAGACGACCAGCAGCGGATACATGATGGCGTTGTCGCCCCGCCGGTCCTGGATGCGTCCGGCAAAGAGCCGGGAAACCAGCACCGTGACGGCGTAGACCAGGAAGAACCAGCTGGCGGCCTCGGCCATGGAGCTGGAAATCAGGAAGGGGGCCAGGAAAGAGATGATCCCCGAGTAGGCGATGCCGCAGACCAGCAGCACCAGGGAGATGGGCAGCGCGGCGGGGCTGATGATGGAACGGATGAAGCTGCCGCGCCGCGGGGCACCCTCGTGCTTGGCGTGCAGCCGAGGCGGCTCTGGCATGTGCATCGTCAATGCGATGGCCAGTGCGGACGCCGATGAAACCGTGCAGAACACGAAGACGGAGGTGTAGTTGCCGTTCGCGGCCAGCACCACCGCCAAGAAGGGGCCCGCCGCGGTGGACAAGGTGGTGGAAAGACCGAAGTATCCGGTTCCCTCGCTGCGCCGTGCCGGGGGAATGATGGCCTGGACCGCGGTGGCGATCGCGGTGTTGCCCGATCCGAAAGCCATGCCATGGACAAACCGGACGATGAGCAGCAGCCACATGGTGTCGCTGAAGATGTAGAGCACCGAGGCCAACACGAACACGCACAGCGAGATGACCATCAGTCGCTTGCGTCCCAGGACGACCAGCAGCTTGCCGGCAAAGAAACGCGCGGTGACCGAACCGATGATGAACGCGCTCGAGGCCAATCCGGCGGCGCTGTCCGAAGCATTGAATCTGTCCACGGCGTAGATCGCCATCGAGGTCATCAAGAGGTAGAAGACCATGGAAATGAACAGGTTGGCGGTGGCGGCGAGCAGGAAATCCCGGGTGAAGAGTTTCGTGGGGGGATCGTGTGGCTGGCTCACCGGGCTCCTTCTGGGGTTCTTCCTGCTTTTGGTCCCGAATCGGGGCCATCCACAATTATCGGCCCCGGGCTTGGCGGGTTTGGGCATTTGATGACGCGGAGGTTGGTGTCATTGCCGACAGCCCCGTGCGGTTGCCATCGTTTTTGGCCCGGCGAAGCCGTCACCGTTGCCAAAAGTCCGAAGAAAGGAGAACGACTAGCGTCCCAGATGCCAGGAGTAGGAAGCATCATCCCAGTTCATGGTCGATGTGAAGACATAGCCGCTTTCGGTTTTGTCCTTATTGGTCTTGTTCACTGCTATGCATTCGAACGTGGTTGTCAGACTAGTGAGGTCATCAAGAGATCCCCCGCCTGTGGGAGTGCAGCTCACTCGCCTGATCGGACCGGTCAACGTGCCCTTCTTGACTCGGGCCTTGGCATCTTTTTCGATGCTGGACTCAAGTTCCGAAACGTATACTTTGCGCACCGCTCGCTCTACGCCTTCAGAAGCGGCCGCGGCCGAAGCAGATGCTGCAAGTTCAGCGGATGCCGCGGCCGCAGCTGCGGACGAACTCGCTGCCGCCGACGAAGCCGCTGCTACTTGCGAGGCCAAAGCCTCTTCCGCGGCGTTCTTGGCGGAGGCCTGCTGGGTAAGGAAAACGGCGAGGACTACTCCGAGCACCACCAAAACCGCAGCAATTACTCCCCAGAGGATTTTGGGTGACAGTTGGTTTTTCCTGCCAAAAGGCTTCCCGCAATTAGGACAGAAATTGCCCGAGACAGATGACTGGACGCTGCAAAAGCGACAAATGCGGATCAGGACCGGATCATCGACCGAACTATCGGCATTGTTATCTTCCACGTGGAACCCCTGCTTTTACTTTGCGAGTGAATAAGTTGGTCAATTCGGGAATCGCCAGCTCTTATCATGCCAGTTCACAGGAAAACGCATGGGTTTTGGCAGTGATCGACAATTTCAGGGAAGACTGGGCAGAAAACGATCGTCCCCGCCATAGGCAGCTCTGCCGGTGGGGACGATCGAAGTCTATTCAGTTGTTGCTTGGTGGCGGGGACCAGGGGGTGTTCGCGTCGTTGCGCTTGCCCCCTGCCCCTGCCGCCACAGCGGATCTACGCTGCCGGTTCGAGTGCCTTGGCCTCGCGCAGGTAGCGGTTGTATGCCTGGACGGTGAGGAAGGTCGGGAAGTCCTCACGCAGGGCGCATGCCTCGAAGATCTCGCGGGCGTCGTCGAAGCGGTCGCCCTCGAAGCGGGAAAGCTTCTCGAATTCCTCTTCGGTCAGTGCCTCGACCCAGTGGCGGGAAATCAGTTCGCCCTCGTCGGTGATGGCCGCCTGCTGGATCCACTGCCAGATCTGCGAACGCGAGATCTCCGCGGTGGCGGCATCCTCCATGAGGTTGTGGATGGCGACGGCGCCGTTGCCGCGCAGCCAGGCCTCCATGTAGCGGATGCCCACCTCGATGTTGTTGCGGATGCCGGCCTCGGTGATCTTGCCCTCGGTGCCGGCGATGTTCAGCAGTTCCTTGTCGTCCGGGGTGACATCGTCGCGGGTGTTCTCGCGCTGGTTCGGGTTATCGCCCAGGATCGAGTCGAAGACCTCGCGGGCCACCGGAACCAGGTCCGGGTGTGCCACCCACGAGCCGTCGAAGCCGTCGTTGGCTTCGCGGGTCTTGTCGGCGCGGACCTTCTCGAAGGCCACGGTGTTGATTGCCTCGTCCTTGCGGTTGGGGATGAAGGCAGCCATGCCGCCGATGGCCATGGCACCGCGACGGTGGCAGGCACGAACCAGTTGCTCGGTGTAGGAGCGCATGAACGGCGCGGTCATGGTGACCATGCCGCGGTCCGGGAGCACGAAGCGCGGGCCGCGGGAACGGAAGTTCTTGATGATGGAGAAGATGTAGTCCCAGCGGCCGGCGTTCAGCCCTGCTGCGTGGTCGCGCAGCTCGTAGAGGATCTCTTCCATCTCAAAGGCCGCGGTGATGGTCTCGATGAGGACCGTGGCGCGGATGGTGCCCTGCGGGATACCCACCAGGTCCTGCGCCAGGATGAAGACGTCGTTCCAGAGGCGTGCCTCCAGGTGGTTCTCGATCTTCGGCAGGTAGAAGTAGGCGCCGCGGCCCTGGGAGATCAGGCGCTGGGCGTTGTGGAAGAAGTACAGGCCGAAGTCGACCAATGCGCCGGAGACCGGCTTGCCGCCAACCAGCAGGTTCTTCTCCGGCAGGTGCCAGCCTCGGGGGCGAACCACGATGGTGGGCAGGTCTGTGAGATTTTCGCCGCCCAGCTTGTATTCCTTGCCCTCGGGCGAGGTGAAGTCGATGTTGCGATCCAACACCGCACGCAGGTTCAGCTGTCCGTTGATGACGTTCGACCAGGTGGGGGTCGAGGAATCCTCGAGGTCGGCCAGCCAGACCTTGGCGCCGGAGTTCAGTGCGTTGATGGCCATCTTGCGGTCGGTCGGGCCGGTGATCTCCACACGGCGGTCCTCCAGGCCGGGAGCGATGGGGGCAACCTGCCAGGTGGCGTCGTCACGGATGTGCTTGGTCTCGGGACGGAACTTCGGGTCCGAGCCGTTGGCGATCCGTGCACGGTTGAGTTGGCGGGTCTGCATCAGTTCTGCGCGGCGTCCGTCGAATGCCTTGTGGAGCTGGGCCAAGAAGTCCAGCGCCTGGGGGGTGAGGATCTGTTCCTGCCGGCGGACGGGGGCAGCGACCAAAGTAATACCGTTCAGGGTGATTGGATCGTTCATGGCTGTGACTCCTTCTTGAATCAAGATTTTTGGTGGCGGTGCGCCGGGAAAAATATGGGGAAATACGTGAGGGTCGGTGGGCCGGCTGTCTCCAGCCGGCCCACCGGAACCGCGGCGGCAACCGCCGAAGTTGGTTTAGTGGAACTGGCCGGCTTCGGTGGATCCCACCAGAGCCAGGGTGGAGGCGTTCGGGTTCAGAACGGTGGCAATGTCGTCGAAGTAGCCGGTGCCCACTTCGCGCTGGTGCTTGGTTGCGGTGTAGCCGCGTGCCTCGGAGGCGAACTCGCGCTCCTGCAGGTCGACGTAGGCGGTCATGCCGTCACGGGCGTAACCGTGGGCAAGGTCGAACATCGAGTGGTTCAGGGCGTGGAAGCCAGCGAGGGTGATGAACTGGAAGGTGAAGCCCATGGCACCGAGTTCGCGCTGGAACTTGGCGATGGTTGCATCGTCCAGGTGCTTCTTCCAGTTGAAGGAAGGGGAGCAGTTGTAGGAGAGCATCTGGTCCGGGAAGTCTGCCTTGACTGCCTCGGCGAACTTGCGGGCAAGTTCCAGGTCCGGGGTGCCGGTCTCCATCCAGATGAGGTCGGAGTACGGTGCGTAGGCCTTGGCACGGGCGATGCAGGGCTCGATTCCGTTGGTCACCTTGTAGAAGCCTTCCGCGGTGCGCTCGCCGGTGACGAATTCCTTGTCGCGGTCATCGACGTCGGAGGTGATCAGGGTGGCTGCCTCGGCGTCGGTGCGGGCGATGACTACCGACGGGGTGTTGGCGACATCCGCTGCCAGGCGGGCTGCGTTCAGGGTGCGAACGTGCTGCTGGGTCGGGATGAGGACCTTGCCGCCGAGGTGGCCACACTTCTTTTCCGAAGCGAGCTGGTCTTCCCAGTGAACGCCCGAGGCGCCGGAGGAGATCATGGACTTCATCAGTTCGTAGGCGTTCAGCGGGCCGCCGAAGCCGGCTTCGGCGTCTGCCACGATCGGCACGAGCCAATCCTCAACACTCTTGATGCCTTCTGCATGCTCGATCTGGTCGGCGCGAAGCAGTGCGTTGTTGATGCGGCGGACAACCTGTGGAACCGAGTTGGCCGGGTAGAGGGACTGGTCCGGGTAGGTGTGGCCGGAAAGGTTCGCGTCTGCGGCGACCTGCCAACCGGACAGGTAGATGGCGCGGAGGCCGGCCTTGACCTGCTGTACTGCCTGGTTGCCGGTCAGGGCGCCCAGTGCGTTCGTGTAGCCGCCGGTCGGGGCTTCCTCGGTGAGCTGCTTCCAGAGCTTTTCGGAGCCGCGGCGAGCCAGGGTGTGCTCTTCCTGCACCGAGCCCTGCAGCTTCACGACGTCTGCTGCCGAGTAATCACGAGTAACGCCGTTCCAGCGTGGGTTGGTTGCCCAATCCTGTTCGATTGCTGCGATACGGTTCTCGGTCGAGTTCTGCTCGGTCATTGCCTTCTCCTTGCTGGTTGCCGGTGCCGGTTCGGGATCATCTTCGTTGATGTTCCCGGTAGGTTGTTCCGGCGTTCTTTCTGCGTAAGAACTACATTTCCGCACTTTGCCAGAGTCGGCTAGAGGGTTTTGATGGAAAGATTTGCGTTTCTTTGCGAAACCTAAAAATGCGGCCGCTCGACCACCGATCCGGGCAAGAAAGCCGGAAATGGGTCGAGGTCCGCGGGAAATCGCCGAAGAAGCCCGGGTCTTTTTAGAGGCCAAACAACAGGTGTTTCATCGCGACCCACGTCAACAAGGAAAAGCGGTGGTTGGAGCGGGTCATCTCCAGGGAAGACGGGGGGCATGTCGGAGTTCGAGGAAAAAGCGGTGCGGTGCCGGCTGCCTCAAGAAGTGCGCCTCACGGCCTGCATGGCATCGTCGGCCACCTGCCGGGGCGTGCCGGACCCGTCGACGATGTGCCAACCCCTGGCCAGCGCAATTTTCCGGTAGGCCTCGCGCGACGAGCTCAAATACGCAAGGGTCTCGCTGTCCTCTCCGCGCAGCAGGATCCTGGAGTATGCGACATCGGCCGGGACGTCGATCAGGACGATCGCATCCGGGCGCGGAAGCCGGGCCAGCATCCACGGCAAGACGACACCTTGGGGCAGGCCCCGGACGGAACGCAAGACCAGCTGGCAGGCCACGTGGCGATCCATGACGGTGGTTCCGTGAAAACCGACGGCACGGGTGTGGGCAAGCAGGACATTGACGCACCGGACGACCGATTCAAGTCGATTCGCCCAAGCCGGCGTCAACGCCGTCCCGAACCGGGCGGCCACCCGAGTCATCCAGCGGCGCCCGGCCGGGTTGCGCAACAGCTGGGCACGTGCCCCGGAATTCCGGAGGGAAGCCACCAAGGCTGTGGCCGTGGTGGTCTTGCCGGCCCCGTCGATCCCCAGCAGTACGACGGTCCGGCGGCGCGACGAATCACCGGAAAGGGAGTCTGCCTCCCGAAGTTCCGGTCGGTCGGCAAACGCAAAGCTCGTGGCCGTGCGGAATGAAGGCAAGGGGCTCCGTTGGTTGGTTCGGTGGTCTCTCTCTTTCAGGTTCAACGAACAACACAATAGATTTGATGCCAACATTGGCCTGTGTATTTCCGGTTAATCGCAAAGTCCGGCCGGCACCAGGATCACGTTGCGCTACAGGACGTGGGAGGCGATGAGCTGCGAGAGCGCACGCACGTCGACCTTGCCCTTGAATTCAAGGCGGACCTTGCCCAGGCCACTGAACCACAAATCCAGCTCGGCATCGAGGTCGAAGGTCCCTGCGGTTTCCACGGAGAACGCCTGGATCCTGGAATACGGCAACGACGTGTAGTCGCGCTTCTTGCCGGTGATCCCCTGGATGTTCACGGCGATCAGCCGCTTGTTGCTGAAGACCACGTAGTCCCGCACGCCCTTGAAGGCCGCAAGCAGTTCCTCGCCCTGGACGAAGAGCGGAGTGACTTCCCCGGCCACGTCGTTCGGGCTGCACGGACTGAGTTTGAATACGGAGGCATTGTTGAAATCAATCATGCCCCGACCTTACCCAGCCGGGGCGACATTCCCGGATGGCCGATGGCTACGCCCGGGCCAGCAGGTCTTCGCCCAGGCCCGCTCGCCGGTAGAAAACCTCGCGGCCGGCACGGATGGTATCGGTGAGCCCCGAAGCCTCCAGCACCTTCAGGTGCCCATTCACTGTTCCCGCTGCCAGGTCCAGGGCGCAGGCCAACTGGGTGGTGGTCATCGGGAGGTCGAGCTGGGCCAGGATCGTGGCCCGCGTGTGGCCCAGGAGCTTGGCCACGGGGGAGTCCTTCACCTGGCGGCTGTTCTCCCAAAGCCGGCCGACCCCGCGCGGGGCATAGGTGAGTGTGGGAACGAATGGTTCGACATCCAGGACCAGGGTTCGCGGCCAGACGAATGCGCTGGGCACCAGGATGAGCCCGTTGCCCGGCGCGGCATGGTGCGAGCCGTCGCAGTTCGCGGTGACCTCCAGCCCGTAGCGGGTGCGCCGCACGCTGGGGTGCAGGGTGTCGAAGACCTGGTGGATTCCGTGGCCTGCCAGCAGCGCCAGACGGTAGTCCAGGTCCGCAAGCAGCATGGCGCGCAGCCTGGGCCAGTATGGCTCAAGGGTCGTCTCCCAGTACCAGCGCAAGGCGTCGACAAGCCGAGTGACTCCGGAGGCAGGATCATCGCAGAACGCGCGGATGGTCTCCATCCTGGTTTGCTCCCGCTCGACCGCCACTAGATAGCTGAGGTCGCGAACCCAGAACTCCGGAGGCACGGCGGCGACCGCCGTGAGCCCTGCTTCGAAGGTGTCCTGCCGCAGCGGGGTGGGCGTCAAGGAGTCGGCAATGAACCCGGTGGGGCGGACCAATGTGGTGAGCAGTTTCAGGTGGTCTTGTTTCGCGGTGTCCCTCGAAGCAAGGATGCGCGAGGTCGCCTCCGTGATCCAGGGCCGGTGCAAGCGGGTTCCGAGCTGCAGGGCACGCACGCTGGTGACGGTTTCCCACAGGGGCGAGACGGTGAAGCGCACCCGGGCCAGGTCCTCGGCCGACAGTCTGATCTGCATGTCACCGAGTCTAGGCTTGCCGCCTCGTTGAGGTAAGGATTCGGAAATAGCCGAATGGTGGTCAGCTGTCACCGGTCGTTTCACGCTTGATGCATGACTACTTCAACCGACGCCTTCAACGTCCAATCAGCCTTCGATAATCCTGCAGCTGCCCGCCATCTGGCCAGAAAACTCACCGCTCGGACGACTGCGGCGGCCCATGCGGCTCCGCGCCGTCGACGGATCTTCGGCCCGCTGCTGGTGTTCTCGCCGCGGCAGGAGGAAATGCTGCGGGAAAACCGCGAACGTGCCTGGCTCGAGCTCCACTCGGTGGTGGCGGGGAGGTTCTGACCAGCGACACCGGTGCCGACGAGCTGCATCGGTGTCATTGGTCAGTCGCTGCCACCAAGCCCAAGCTTGATCGGCGTGAGGCGCGTCATATTACTTTTGTTTGTTGACTAGGTCACATGTGAGACATATCGTTCTAGGACAATTGATATATCACCATGCGGCGCGCCTCCGGTGGCGTCGGAGAGAACCACGGGAGACAACAGCAACATGCCACAAAAAGCCCCCACTCGGGCGCACCTTGACACCACCGAAAAGGCGAGCTTCCTGCGCGTTCTCACCTACGCCGGGGCAATCATTGCATTCCTCATCGGCTCCGGGTTCGCCACCGGCCAGGAGATCATGCAGTACTTCACCTCCTACGGGTACTGGGGAGTCTTTGGCACCGGCCTGCTGGTCCTGGTCCTCATGACCTATGTGGCTGTCGAGTTCTTCGTCGTCGGACAGGCGAAGAAATTCGAGCGACCCTCGCTGATCTTCCACTACTACTGCGGCAAGCACCTGGGCACGTTCTTCGACTACTTCTCGATCCTGTTCGTTTTCCTGAGCTTCACCGTAATGGTCGCCGGAGCCGGCGCCGTCTTCGAGGAGCACTACGGAATGTCGCGATACGCCGGAGGCGTCGGACTCGCCGTGGTTGTCGGCATCAGCGTCTGGTTTGGCCTGAAGTCCCTGGTCGATGTCATCGGAAAGATCGGTCCCGTCATCGTCGTGGTCGCCATTGCGCTGGGCCTGCTGGGGATATTCCGCAGCCCGGGTGGGATTGCCCAGGGCAGCGCCCTGCTGCCGACCCTGGACCTGACCCAGGCCTCCACCAACTGGTTCATGGCGGGGCTGTCCTACGTGGGCTTCTGCATGCTGTGGTTGGCTGCTTTCCTGACCGCCCTCGGAAAGACGGCGCGCAGCCGCAAGGAGGCGGCCGCCGGCGGCATGGTTGGATCGATTGCCTTCTCGGTGGCCTGCATCATCGTTGGCCTGGGCCTGCTCGCGAACGTCGTGGAGGTCGGCGGATCCGAGATTCCGATGCTCGTGCTGGCCAGGGATGTGAGCCCGGTGCTGGCCGCAGGAATCTCGGTCATGATCCTCGCCGGCATCTACACGACGGCAGTGCCGCTGCTGTGGACCGTCTCCTCGCGATTCTTCGCCGACAAGTCGCCGCGCTTCAAGTACCTCACCATCGGCCTGGCAACCGCCGGAACCGTCATCGGACTGCTCCTGCCCTTCTCCCAGATGGTCAACATCGTCTACGTGCTCAACGGTTACGTGGGGATCCTGCTGCTGGTCTTGATGCTGGCCAAGACCGGCACACGCCTGGTGCGTCGACAGCCGCTGTGACCTCGCACGGCGGGTTTGCCGCTATTTCGCGGTGAGACCTGCTCGAGGGCGAGGGGCCGAAGGAGCCCGCGGCGAAGTAGCATCCCAGCCCCCGCCGGCGCCGGGGCAGCGACCCCGGACTCAGGCCGCTGCATGCCGGCCGTGCCCGGTGTCCGGGGCGGGCGCGGGATTCCAGGTCCTTCGGGTTTCGAGGTACCAGAACCACAAGAAGAGCGCGATCTCGTACCACTCGACGAAGAAGACCGCCTGGCTGACCCCGAACGCGGCCAGCACGGCCCAAGCCACCACTCCCAGCGCCATCAGGACCAGCAACCCCGCATAGTGGAGTAGCCCGCCCGCCGCTGGTGTCGGTGTCACCCAGCCTGCCGTTGCCCAGATGGCTGGCGATCGCGACGCCCATGCTGGCGAGCAGGAGCAGGAGCAGGGCCGCGGCCAGGTGGACGCCGACGAAGTTCCTGCCTTCGAACGTTCGCCACAGCAAAAACACCAGGAACCCCGCCAACAGCAGCATGCCTGCCACGGCCAGCCAACGTGTTCCCGTGCGCTGCAGCAATGAGTGCGGCGCCCAGCTGCGGGTCTTCCACTCCAGCCACCCGAACGCCACCGCCACGACCAGCACAGCCACCACGAAGACCTGGATGGAGCGGATGGGCTGCCGGGCCGCAGCGGGGTCCAGGGCGCCCGGCGTCTGGCCCGGTCCGGCGGGGACGAAAGCCACGAACATTGCGTAGAATCCGGCCAGGTTCAGTGCCTGGTCCTCCAGCGGAGGCCCCTTGTAGACCACCAGCAGCACGCCGGTGGATGCCATCATCGCCACGAACAGGTTCCTGGCCGGGCCGAGGTAGTAGGAACTGATGGAGTCCCCGATGTTTCAAGTCCACCAGGCATACAGGGTGATGGCCACCAGGGGCAGCAGCGGAATGACCAACAGCATGAGGCGCAGGTAGCGAAGCGTGTCCCGGCCCTGGATCTCGTCAGTGGGTGTCTGCATGCCTGATTGTGCAACAGCAAATGTCCTATTGGCCAGGGCGGGGATGTGCCGGTGCGGGTCGGTTCCGCCCGGGACGCGCGCTGGCGGGCAGGTCGGCGCATCCGGGCTGCGGGCGCTGCGCGAGGCCAAGACCGCCCGGGAACGGATGCTTGCCGCATCGGCCAAGGCCGGACGCGTCGTTGAGGAATCGAAGCCGAAGGGGCCCGACATCCAGGTGGCAACAGGGACGCTCTGGTGCGGTCCAAGGGGCATGTCGTTGGGGTCGACCTACGGCAGGCCGCACGCGCAGGCCACCTGGCTGCGGCCAGTGTTGGGCGGCCTTGCCCTGGAGGGGTCCAGGGGCCCTGGCGTTTGGGGACCGCACGGGCAATACTGGGTCCAAGCCGGTGTGTGGCCGCTGGAGCCCACCCGCAAGGGAAAGGAAGCACCATGACCGCTGGGGAACACGAACACGGCAATGCCTGGGAATCGGCCAACGTGGACGATGGCGACCACGCCGGCGATGCGCAGCTGGCCGACGAAATCCGGGCCCACCACGCGGGGATGGTCGCGGAGCTGGAGCGGATCACCACCGCCCTGCGGGAAGCCGGGCCGGGGCATGAAGCCAGCGTCCGCGGGCAGCTCCAAGGGTGGTATGCGGAAGTCCTTGTCCCGCACGCCGACGAGGAAGAAGCCACCACTTACGCCGCGGCCGGGGCGCTTGCCGAGGGCAGGCTGCTCATCGAGGGGATGGTCCAAGAGCATGCCCTGATCAAGCGGCTCGTCGGGCATTTTGGCCAGAGCGACGGAGCAGCCGCGGTCGCCTATGCCACTGCGGTCTTCGAGGCCTTCGACAGCCACCAACGCAAGGAAAACGAGCTGATCCTGCCGCTGCTTGTGCGTTCCCCGGCGGTCTCGCTAACCGATGTCATGGGCGGCGGCCACGGCCACCAGCTAGACACCGGCGACAAGGACGCCACCCACGGCGGGCACGCCCACCACTAGGTACTTTCGGCGCGGCCACCGTGGGGCAGGCGGGTGCCTTGGGCCGGTCTCCTGTTCCCGGAGGCTCACCGCCAACCGAGCAAAGGTGCCACGTGGGTCAGGATCGACTCGATCACGTGGGAGTTGTACTCGACGCCGAGCTGGTTCGGGACCGTGAGCAGCAGGGTGTCTGCCGCGGCGATGGCCTGGTCTTCGGCCAGCTTCTTGGCCAGCTCGTCGGGTTCCCCGGCGTAGGACTTGCCGAAGACCGCGCGAGTCTTGGCGTCGATGTTGCCGATCTGGTCCGAGCTGTTGCGGTCGCGGCCGAAGTACTGCCAGTCGCGTTCGTCGGCCAGGGCAAAAATGCTGCGGCTGACCGAGACCCGCGGTTCATGGGTGTGCCCTGCCTCCTTCCACGCCTGCCGGTAGAGCTCGATCTGCTCGGCCTGCTGCACGTGGAAGGGCTTGCCGGACTCATCGTCCTTGAGCGTGGAACTTTGCAGGTTCATGCCCAGCTTTGCGGCCCACACGGCCGTCGCATTGGAGCCCGAACCCCACCAGATGCGCTCGCGTAGGCCCGCCGAGTACGGTTCAACGCGCAGCAGGCCCGGTGGGTTCGGGAACATCGGGTTGGGGCTCGGTTCAGCGAAGCCCTCGCCCGTGAGCACCTCCAGCAGTCGTTCGGTGTGCCGCCGGCCCATGTCGGCGTCGGTTTCCCCGTCGGCGGGGGAGAAGCCGAAGTGGCGCCAGCCGTCGATGACCTGCTCGGGTGAACCACGGCTGATGCCCAGCTGCAGCCGGCCGCCGGAGATCAGGTCCGCCGCGCCGGCATCCTCCGCCATGTAAAGCGGGTTTTCGGTAAGACCATTCTAAGCTATTACGATTGGATGCGTCCAGAATGTTCTCATACAGGCAGACTTTTACGAGGTAGTGTCGCCCCTCGTACTGTCCGGTTCTTCACTCCAGACCAGTTGGCGGAGTTCCCCTGTCTCCAATCGACTCCATCGTTGGCCTAGACCGTCGTCGAACTGAAGCGAACGGTTCCAGGGTTTGACGTCCTCGCCAGGCGCGGCCCTGTCGTGGAAGGTCCGGGGTTGCCCCTCGTGATGGCGTGAACCTCGTGCTTCAATGACATTCCAACTCTTCACAACGCGAGGAAGATAGGCATTCGATCCGGCGGGCTCAGAATCTGAACGGTGCTCAACAATGGATACCTGAAAAATAGGCTCATCGGCCGCGTTATGGACCTCGTAAAGACGAAGCGTGCCCCAGTCACCGTGAGACAAACTTGAGACTACCGTAACCTGGCCAGCAAGCCGCCGTTTGCGGTGCTCCTCTTCCTCGGCCTGCTGGCGTCTAAATTCGTGCCGGTCCTCGGCGGCATTCGCTCGTTCATGTTTTGCATGCATGTGACTAGTCAACGCAAGAACCAAGGAAATTCCGACAGCGGCAAGGGTGGCGAGTGCCCCCATCCATTCGCCCAAGGTTCCTAGTTCCATGTCCGCCAGGATTGATTGCGCCGAAGGGCTGGAAGGGAAGGCATAGGTCATAGGGTCGAGCCTAACGGTTACTGTTCATCGGTGTTTGGCTAGCGCCGCTAACTGTTTTCAAATATTGCTTTGTTGGGCTGTGATTGGAAGTGCAGGGATTCGCAGCGCAGGTACCGGATAGTTCCCGGACGCCAATTTTGTGACGAGACGTAGCGACGATGTCCGGTTGTATGGGCAGTGGGCGATACTAGGGGCATGGAACCTAACCTCTCAGTAAAAGTGACACTAGACTTGACGTCTGATTTGACGTTCGGCGAGTTGAAAGCATTTGTGAAACTCGGTGAAGCAGCCGGGCACGAGAATAATGACAAATTAGCATTCGATCTAAATTCCAATGACGAACTGTGCGCTTATGCGGTCTATGTTGATCCGGACCGTATAAAGCTCGATTAAATGAAAGAGACAGCAAGTGTGTAGTAGGTCCTCTCACTGATTGATGAGAGGCGGGCGCTTCGGGTGATTGTCTCAAAGTGTCCAAATAGTTGGCAGTAGGACAATGGGCGTGCTCTGTCGAAGAAATTTAGGTCAGGGCACGCCGGTGTCACACCTTGCTCAACGTAGAGTCCAGGCATGTGGACGTTGCCGGGTGCCGAGCCTATGCGTCGGCGGCGCCCCGTAGTGTTCAGCTATGACTACCGAAGAGATCATGTTGTGGATTCAAGCGGCCGCCGTTGTGGTTGCTGTTGGCGCATCTATCGTCGCCCTTACCGTCTCGGCGCTGGATCGGCGGAACGCGCGAGCGATAGCCGCGAGGGACCGCGAGGTTGCCGTCCGCCAGGCGAAGCTCATGTTTGAAATGGAGGCGTTGCTCCGGCTGGCGCAGATCCGCCGCCGCGGCGGTCATGTGGACAAAGACATAAGTAAGGACATGGGCGCCGAGGCGGGAGCGCTTGTTGGCGCACTTGGCGCGGACCGTATACCGCGCAACTGGGCCGGTGCCGTCGATAGGGACGAAGCAGGGCTACTTGAGTTCATTTCTGACGAGTCCAAAGAAGGTTGGCAACGGGACTCGGTAGAAGTTCAGGTGGCACTAAACGCCGTCACGGCAGAATTGCGGGATCTGATGGAGGCTCAGGGCAAGGCATAGCTCCTGCCAGACGAACGAAAAGCCCCAAGCTAGCCAGAACTAGCATGGGGCTTTACGTGTCTACCGGGTCGCGGGCGTTGAGGCTCCTTGTTTCACGCGGCCGCTTTTGCCGCTTTGGCGGCCTGGCGGGCCAGATACTTCTCGCGGTCGCATTCTCGGCAGTAGCCACGGAGGCCGTCGCGTGCCTGGCTGTCGCGGGAGAACGCCGAGACAGTTAGGTCCCGTTCGCAGATGGGACAGTGTTTGCCGCCGTGCCTCAACCGATACTCGCGGCGCCGAAAGGCGGCCTCGAACAAGGCCGGGGCGTCGTCGCCGTAGCGGTCGGTTATGGCCGTGAGATTCGCGGTGAAGTCGTTCATGGGTGGTTCCTTTTCGATCAGCGGGGCCGTTAGTCCAGGTCGTCGTCGTAGTCGGGGAAGTCGTCGAGTGCGCCGGGTGTGCGAGGGTTGACGCCGGAAAGACGCGCGATGACGTCATGGCGGTGAAGTCCAGGCACGGCGCGGAGTATCTCGCGGTAGGCGGCACGAGTGAGGGCCTGGAAGGTTCCGGTGTGGTCGGCATGGTGTTCGGCCGCGTAGTCCTCGGCCGCCTCCCAGGCGCTGGCCGGGCTCCAGCCGTCAGGCGGCGTTGTCGGCGTCCAGGGCGGGAGGTCGCCGGAGCGGTCGCGGGGCGTCAGCATTTGGCCGCGTCCCTGGCCGCCAGGGGATGCGCCGGGTGTGTTCTTGCGGCGGGCCATGTCAGCGGCCCCGGCGCTTGTCGTGCATGGCTCGGGCAGCCTTCTGTGCCTGGCGGGAAGCGGACGGGCGTTTCGGGCTGGCGGTGTCGTCCTCCTCGTCGAGGCGCAGATCCAGGAGGCCGAGGAGGCGGACCAAGATTGCCCGCTGTTGTCGTGCCTCGGCGAGGAGCGGGTTTGGGCGGCCGGTCGGCGTGATTGGGCCGTTGGCGCGTATGGAGTCCTCCAGGATGCGCAGGGTATCGACGGTCTCGGCTGCCTGGAGTAGTGCGGCGGTCTCGGGGATGGTCAGTTCGTAGTCGGCGACGGCCGAGGCATAGAGCCGCGCTCCGGCTTCGCCCAGGTGTTGCGGGGCGGCGCCGTGATCCGGTGCGCTGTTGTTCGTCATGAGTCCTTCTTCAGTAGGTAGTTGATCGGGGGGCGGATTTGATTCCCAAGAACACCGCTCGCACGCACGCTGTCAGGCGCTATGTCGCTTCGACCTGGGCCGGTAGGGGGAGGTGGGAGTCCCGCCCCACTCCGGCGCCGAGGTACGGCGAGACCTTGGGACACTGTTCGTTCTAGCGGGCACGGCTAGCGGGCGTTGAAAGGCGTAGCCGTAGGCGTCGATCTGAGCGTCTTTGCCAGTGCCTATGAGTGTTTGGTCATTCGTCGGCTGTTGATCGCTCAGCGCCGCGTAGATGATTTGTCAGGGCTACTCGGCAGGATCGGGCGTCTCGATGATGCGATATTCTGCGACGAGGCGGTCGAACGCTTGGCCTTGCAAGGCTTTGCGCGCGTGACGGACGCGCTCGGCCTCGGGCAAAGTGCGCCACTCGGCGCGGGAATACGGACGTTGCAGTCTGTGCGGGGTGCGCTCCGGTTCGTCAACGATTAGGGGGCGAAGTCTACGGAGGGCGCTTGTCGCGCGGTTCTTCGCGCGGCGTTCGAGTTGATGCAGTGTCAGGATGGCTGGTTGGGCGGTGCTCATTGCTTGGTCCTTTCGTAGCGGGGAGGCGGTGATGCTAGAGGGGGAGGGGAGATTGAGAGTGGGGCTATGCCTCGGAGCGGGTCAGGGTTGCGCGCGTGTAAACGCGTGATGCGAGCCCTCGCCGGGTGACGGGTAGGCCCTCGATGCGCCAGACCTGGCCCTGGATCTCGACGCGGTCGGTGGCGGCCAGGTCGACGGCGCCAGGGACGATTAGGAGCCGCTGGCCCTTGATCACGCGGCGGGTGAAACCGTCGTCCGCGATCGTTTCGACGTCCTGGACCTGGGCGCGCTTCAGGGGCGCCTTCACGGGGTTTTCCCAGTCCTCGACGGTGTCGCCGTAGTAGTCCGTCGTGACGCTGGCGCGTAGGCGGAAGATGGGAGGGGTCCTGGAGGCTCCAGGAGCGTCTAGAAGCATCTAGACCTCCTCGTATGCAGACTTGATGCGGATAGAGCCGACAAAGCCACCAGAGCGGCCCGAGGCGGCTCGGCGGATCTGCTGGACCTCGCGCTTAGTGAGATAGACGCCGGAGGTGTCCGTGATGCCGACGGAATGCTCGCCGAGTGACTCCTGATTCAGCCCGCGCGGGTTTTCAAACTCGCGACGTGCGGCCTTCAGGACCACCAGGGAGACGACGGCGGGAGCGTCGGTTAGCCATGTGGCGGCCTTGGCGGCCGAGACCTCAGCGAGGGCCAGGGTTGCGGCGTCCTCCAGTGCGGCCTCGGCGCGTGCTCGCTCCTCGGCGTCCAGGGTGCCAGGAGAAAAGCCCAGGCGGGCCTCCAGCGCGCTAAGAGGAGGTGGAAGTGTGGTCACGGTCGATCCTTCTTTCGTGCGGCAGCGCGACGGGCGGCGCGGTTCATCGGCTCGCCCTGGGTGGCGCGGGCCATGCGGAGTTGAGTTTCAGTCGCCGGACGCGGGGATATTAGGTGAGCGGGGACTTTTTGGAGACGGCGGGAGCTATGGAAGGAGCGCCATTCTTGGGGCGTGGTCATGCGGTCGGGCCTTTCGGGGTGGGGACGGTGTAGTGGTAGCCGTGCTTGTTGCGCTTGCGCTCGCCGAGGATCTCGTCGGCGACGGCGTAGAAGCTGTATTTGCCGGGAATGCGCCAGGGTGTGCCGTCGGCGTGCGTGGCGCCGTCTGCGACGCGGCGGTCTATGGTTTCGACGGCGTTGTCGTAGAGCGAAGGCGCCGAGACCTGCGTTCCTGTATGGGGTCGCTCGTCGCTGGCGAGCCATTCGGTAAGCCAGGTGCGAGCGCTGAGCTGCGATTCTTGTGCAAGTCGTGACCGGCGCGCTCGGAGATACTCGTTATCCGTAAGTCCAGCGAGATGTTCGGGGGTAGTACCGCTTGCGCGATATGCCTTGGTCTCGTCTTTCCACTTCGGGGCATCACGCCGGAGTGCGACTATCGCGTCTCGTATGTATTTGTGCACGGTGTCGGGTCTGGCCTCGTGTGCCAATATGCGCAAGGAGCGATACCGCCAGCCCGCCTCGGTCGCATCGAGGTCTGGGAGACGAAGGAGCCAGGCCTTGATCTCGGGGAGTAGGTCGTCGACGCTCACGCTTTGCGGCGTGGCGGTGTCGCCGTGCTGGCGGAGGCGGAGTTCGGTTCCTTTTTGATAGACCTCGTAGGTCGACTCCAAATGCGGGAGGAGGGCCACCTCGGCCAAACGGCGTGGGCCGGGGGCGTCAATCGCGATGCCTGATTCGAGTTTGGTCCTGAACGGTTTGGTATCGCTGCGGTCTGGGTCGCGAAGGCGGGCGAGGGCGGCAATGGCCTTGTCCATAGTCGGCTCCTAGTTCGTCGAAGGTAGGGACATGGAAGGAGGGGGCCAGCGGTGCAAACTTGCTCGTTGCGTAGTGTCCGAGCGCCGCCGGCACGGGCGGCCGGTGACGGCGGGTTATCAGCGCCGGGAGGGGTGATTGCTGGATAAAGGTGCAAAGTGGTGAAATGACAGTCGCGACCCTACGTTCTATTTATTTATTAAGAGAGAGAGTTCTTTAAGGGAAAAGGGGATGGACGTAAAGATCTGTCATTTCACCACTTTGCATCCCTGAAAGCTCCTGTTTCGGCGCTTGTACCGGCCCGCCACCGGCGCCCCCGCCTCCTCGGCGTGCGTGTAAACGGGCTCAGCCCAGGAGGCGCTCGGCGTCGCGGGCTATGGCCGCCAGGACGGACGCGTCCGCGCCGTCGATGATGGCGCGGGTTTGGCGCCGGAGTAGGTCGGCGGCGATCTCTTGGCGGTCGGCGAGGCGACGCCGGTAGGCGCGCATTTTGCACGCGTCGGAGCAATAGCGTGCAGTTGGGCGGGTGCCCTCTAGCGAGGACTGGCAGACGTCACAGTGGCGCGTGGGTTGCATGTGGTTCTCCTATGGGTCCAGAAACGGGAAAAGCGGCCCCCGCCCGCCAGGGGTGAGGGCCGCTTTGAGGGCATGATTAGGCGCTGGTCAGCACGCGGACGGCGCCGCCGTTCTCGCGGAGTTCGATGGTCCCGTTCTCTAAGTCCACCGGGAGTGGCATTGCCTTGACGCCGACGAAGGCAGAGACCAGGGAGCGGTCGGCGGCGACGTTGTCGTCGTAGCTCATGATGTGGCGCAGGGCGAAGCCGCCTTCGGTGATTGAGGCGCCGTAGGGGGCACCGTTGGGCACCTGCGGGGCGCGGACGACCAGCGCGAAGGCAGGTCGGATGAATCCGACGATTTCGTCGTCGGCGAGGCGGGTGGATTCGTGGATCTCGATTCCGCGCACCTTGCCGTTGTCGTCGATTGCGTCGTGGTCCAGTAGTTCGGCGTAGACGCCGGGGCCGACGGCGGCGAAGAGTGCTTCGTCGGTGGAAACCCCGGCGGTGCGGAGCTTGCGGCGGATCTGGGTAAAGGTCTTGGCAGGGGCGAGCGGGTCGTGAGCGATCGCAATATCTTCGGGGGTGGCCTTCATGACGGCGGCAACGGCGCGTTCGACGTGCTTAGCCACTGCGAGGGACTGGGGGCGCAGGACCTGCTCGGAGAAGCTCTTGATATCGAGGTTCAGGGTTCCCTCGGACAGTGCGACCTTGTCGTAGACGTGTTCGGTGAGGGTGACGTCGATCGACTGTTCGGCGATTTCATCGGACACCAGCGGGGTCGAGGTGTCGTAGATTCCGCGTGTCTGGGATGCGACAGCGCCGGGGACGCGGACCTTGACGGTCGCGCCCTTACCGGCTGCGAAGTCGGCTTCCAGGTCGCGGTGGACCAGGGCGGCGAGGTTCATGTCCTGGCCGACGATGGTAGCGGCGACGCGGGCGGTCTGTTCGGCGATAAGTAGGGTGTTTGCCATGACGGCGACTCCTTCGGGGTGTGGGTGTTTGGGGTGGGGTCCGCGTGGTGCGGCGTGCTCGCGCCGAGACGTGGGAGCGTGGCCCATGACGCGTGGCGGCGGAAGATCTGGGGGCTAGGTCGATGGTGTGAAGCCGCCCCCGGTCCGTGGCTTCATTCGGAATCGGGGGCGGCTCATCCATGCCCAGGAGGAGCGCAGCGCCGCCCTCTCGCTATGCAGTAAGGACAGACTGTTCGACCCTTGAGGGCGGCGACTGGAGAGGTAACGTTACGGTTGCCTCTATAGGAGTAGGGGGCCAGGAGCCGCGGAGTGGGCACGCAAAAGAGCCCTTCGCCGTGGTTGGCGAAGGGCTCCAGTGGGGTGATAGCGGGGCTAGACGCTCCATTTCTTATGGACGTCCGCGAGGAAAACTGGGAGATATTTGTTGGTCGGTACGGTGTGGAGAGTCGTTGCGAGGATCTCCTCCCACGTCGACAGGGCCGGGACTCCGTCGCGCGGACCGTCGACCATAAGGGCGTCGATCCGGTTGCGAATGTCGTAGCCGAGCTTGTCAGGGCCGGAGGCCGAGATCCAGGCCAGGCGATCCTCTCCCTGGAGGACCGCCCAGCCGACGGTCTCGTCGTCCGGGACCCATACGCGGGAGACCTTGGCGATCTCTTCCCAGTCGGGCTCCGGGTATTGGGCCTGGCCGCCGACGCGGGCCATTGGTTGCTCACGGTAAGACATTGATTCCCCCTAGCTATTCCAGTAGAAGGCTACGCGGGCCGGGTCGATCGGGCTACGCCGTGAAATTGTCGGGGCTACCGTGAGGTGGTCGAGCGCGTTTAGGAGGACCGAACGCCGCCATTCCGGGCGCGGGTCGGCTTCCCAGGCGTCGGCGAGTGTGCGACCTGTCGGCCGTGTGCTTGTGCTCGTTGTGGAAGGCGCCGCGCGGAGCTCGGTTCGGCGTGCTTTGAGTGTCGCTAAGCGTGCCGTCAGCGCCTCGACGTCTGCGTCGTCGTCCAACATTGCGCCGGTGGCTTCCCGTAGGGCCGCTTCGACTTCGGCGAGTTGCGCCTCGGTCGCCGAGGCCGTCGTCTCCGTGACAACCTCGTATTCCGGCCAGGTGCCCGCAAAACGGAGGAACTCGGCTGAAACGTGCTTTTCGAGCCCCTCCGCGTTGATTTTCGGAGAACGGCACTCCCGCCCGTTTCGGCTCGCGCTACATGCATAAATCGGTTTCCCTGATGACGTCGTGACGTACATTTTCCCGTCGCACTCGGCGCAGAACGCGACGCCGGAGAGGAGGCGGGCCGCGCGCTTTCGTTGGGGCTTCGCCACTGGCACGGGAGCGTGCCAGTGTTTCGCGGCCGCCGAGCCGGGCCGGGGTGTCCAGTTCAGGCGGCGGCGGATCGCGTCAACCACGGAACGTGTGAGGATCGGCGGCCAAACCTCGGCAGGGAGGCCGTCGGCGTCGCGGATAAAGTCGCCGTGATGCACGACGCGGCCCAAGAAGGTGTCCGCCGTCCAGAGGTTGCGGAACGTCGCCGCGCGCCATTCTCCCGTCGCGAGGGGTTGGCCCTCGCTGTCGACCGGAGACTCGCCCTTCTGTATGGCGCGACGAGCGGGCGACTTGGAGGTCGGAATCTCGCGCGCGTTCAGGTCGCGAGCGAGCGCCAGAAGTGGCTCGACTCCGTCGATTAGCCGCTGGGCGACCTCGCGGACGATTTCGACCTCGGCGTCGTCATGGACCAGGACGCGGCCGATGCCGTCCGGGGCCGGAATTGAACGGTACCCGTATGGGATCGCCGAACCCCCGGCGTATTTATGCGTCTGGGTTTTTCGGTAGGCAATCGAGTTCGTGATGCGCTTGGCGGCGTTGTCCGCCTCGGAGCGGGCAACTTCAGACAGCACGCCAGCGATCATGCGGAAGGCCGATTGGTCGGATGTGAGGCCGTCCTGGAGGGCGACAAAGAGCGCCGGAGTGCATGAGCGTTTCCGGGCCTTGTGGGCGCGGTCGTCCAACGCCTTTGTTAGCTCGCCGAGCCCGTCCCAGCCCTGGCGGGTGAAGCGGTCAAGTTTCCAGACGGCCAGAACGTCGGCCTCGTCGTCCGCGATCATGCGGACGGCCTCGGTGGCCTTGGCGCGGGACTTGCGGCCGGAAATGCCTTCGTCTGCTAGGACGGCGACCACATCCCAGCCTCGGCGCGTGGCCTCGGCGCGGAGGTCCTTTTCCTGGCGTACAAGGCTAGTGGAGTCGTCGACGACGGCCGACAAGCGGAGGTAGAGGACGGCGCGGGGCAAGGCGGTGAACATTGGGGGCGGCTCCTACTTAAACAGGCGGCCGCAATAGCTTACAACGGCCGATTCGGATTCTCGTAGCGCATGTCGATGACGCCGGTGCCGATTTCGATTCGGCTTGTCCGCGCCCCGATAGCGGAGAGCAGCGGGAACGGGGAGGCATGCTGCTGGGCGAAGTGGTGGACGCGGAAGTAGGCGCCGTCGGCACCGAGCTCCTCGGCCGCAACCGCAAGGTCGATAGCCTGCAGCAGCGAGTCGGACGCGCTGCGCGTGCCGGACTGCGGGTGGTCGGTCCAATGGCCAAATGACAAGAATCCGATGTTCTTCACAAGTGAGGCCAACACGACAGCACGTGTTCGTATTCCCGCGATACCGTGTTGGCCTTGCCGTTTTCCCGAGGAAACCGGCCCAAGCCGCTTGGAATCCTCCAGCGTTCGAGGGGCCTAGCGTGGCTCGGCAATCCGCACGGCCATCAGCGACCCGATGCCAAAGACAAGGGCCGCGGTGAGCACCAAGACCAGGGGCATGTTCCAGGAACCGGTGGAGCTGTTCAGCCAGCCGGCCAGTGACGGGGAGCAGGTGGCTGCCAGGTAGCCGCCTGCCTGGATGCGGGCGGATGCTGTGGCCATGTCGGCGTCGCTGTGGGCAACGCGGGGGATGATCGAGAAGATCGCCGTGAAGCCGCCGCCTTGGGCGATGCCACCGATGATGGCCCAGAGCACGAAGGCCTCGGGGGCGACCAGCAGGCCGATCGGCAGGGTGACCCAGAACAGCGCGATGACGGCGGTGGCAATCCAAAGTTTCGTCCGCGCGGCCAGCAACGGGAGCCCGAACGCGCCGACGACAGCGGCGATCTGGAAGAGGGACGCCGTCGCGCCCGAGGAAGCCGGCGCCAGTCCGCGGGTCTCGGACAGCAACAGGGGCAGCCAAGCCGTCGTGGCGTAGTAGGCGGCTGACTGGCCGCAGAATGCGAAGACCAGCAGGGCGACCACCCGCCGGAACCGGACTCGGTCCGCCGTGGCCTTGGCCGTGGCGGCTGCCGCGCCGGGACCGTTGGAGATGTTGTGCGCCGCGGCCGCACGAGGCACCATCGGCCGCGAGGCGGAAGTTTCTGCGGCCAGTGCACGTCGTTGGCGCAGTATCCAATAGGCAAGACCCGCTGCGGTGACCACACCCCAGGACGCGATCGCCCAGCGCCAGCCCACGAGCGCGGCCAGCGGGGCGGTGCCCAGCAAGGTGGCCATGGAACCGATGTTCATGGTTGCCGAATAGACGCCGGTGACGGAGGAAATTCGGTTCCACTGCACGTCACGGCGGATCAACACGGGGATGGCAATGTTGCCCAACGTCATCGCGGACCCGATCAACACGGTTCCCGCCATCATCACCGAGGACGGCCCGATGGAGCGGATGACGGTGCCGGCCAACACCCCGGCCAGGCACAGGATGATGGTGGCCTCCGGGCCGAAACGGCGAATCGTCCGGGTGGCCAGCGGCGTGGCGAGCGCAAACAGCAGCACGGGAAGCCCGGTCAACAGGCCCGCCCCGAACGCCGACAGGCCGGTGTCTGCCTGGATGTCCCCGATCACCGCCGTCGGCGCAATGATCGGCGCGCGCAGGCTCAAGGCAACGACCACGATGCCCGCTATGACCCAGGGCAAGGGCGTGCGCGGGGATGGGCGGGTGCGCGAGGCGATCTCCTCCGGCTCAAGTGGGTTGGATGCGCAGGTGCGCGGGAAAACTCTTGCTGCCAGCCTAATAGAGCCATTGCCTTCGGTGCAGGGTGCGTCGTCGGGTGTCACAGTGTGTACGCACAGAACGGGTTCCAAGCGGCGACGCGGACGTGGCCGCGAAAGCAAGAACCCTCGCAGCCACGTCTGCCTAACCAACCGTTTCTGGGGTGTCTTGTTAGAACGAGTACACGGGGATCTCCGAGATGATGGTGCTCCACGGGGTTTCGATAAAGGCCTCAACATTGGCGCTCGGGCCCCTGAGCTGCGACTTGCTGAGGGAAGCTCCGACGCCGCCGAAGGACGCGTTGGCCTCGTCCGCATTGGACCAGTTTCCACCCATTCTCGTCGTGCAGGTCCGCGTGCACGCTTCGGCGCACCGGGTGTCGCTGCAGACGCTCCAGCGTTCGTTCGCCGGAACCGGCAGGGGGCTCAGCTCGCTCATTCGCCGCCGGCGCCTTGAGGCCGTTCGCCGTGACCTGGTCGATCCCCGCCTGGCAAATCCTACGATCGCCGAGATTGCCGCGGCATGGTGCCTGCCTGACGCCCAATGGCTCGCCAAGGCGTTCAAGGCGGAGTTCGACCTGTCGCCGTCGGAATTCCGCAGATCCGGAGCGGCCGTCGGGTTGACGCCTGTCCCCCGGTCCGCGCTGCCACACCGCGGATGACGATATCCGGCCCGATGGCCCGCGGGGTGCCGCGGCGGGCCCCAGCCACCGGAATAGACTCGAGGCATGCCGACACTGAACAAGGACACGACGCTTTGCATCTCGCTGGCTGCGCGGCCCAGCAACAACGGGACGCTGTTTCACAACCACCTCTACGACCAGTTGGGAATGAACTGGATCTACAAGGCATTCGCCCCGGCCGACCTGGCCCAGGCCGTGGCTGGCATCCGCGGGTTGGGAATCCGGGGTGCGGCCGTGTCCATGCCCTACAAGGAAGCGGTGATCCCGCTCATCGACCACCTGGCACCCTCCGCCGCCGCCATCGGGTCCGTGAACACCATCGTCAATGACAACGGCGTGCTCACGGCCCACAACACGGACTACTCGGCGGTCGTTGAACTGCTGCGGACCCACAGTGTTTCCCCCGCCCTGCGAACCGTGGTCAGGGGCTCCGGAGGGATGGCCAAGGCCGTGGTGGCGGCGCTGGCGCACTCCGGGTTTGGCGACGTCGTGGTGGTGGCCCGCAATGAATCGGCCGGACGGAACGTTGCCGAGACCTACGGCTTCACGTGGGCGTCCGAAACCGCCGACGGTGCGCAGCTGCTGGTCAATGCCACACCCATCGGGATGGCCGGTGGCAAGGAGTCGCACATGCTGCCCTTCTCGCTGGACCAGGTGGAAGCGGCGCAGGTGGTGTTCGACGTGGTGGCCGTGCCGGTAGCGACCCCTTTGACCAGTGCCGCACGCGCGGCAGGAAAACGCGTGGTGACCGGGACCGACGTGGCAACACTGCAGGCCGTGGAGCAGTTTGTGCTCTACACCGGCGTCACGCCCACCGCGGAACAGATCCGTGCCGCCCGCGAATTCATGCTGGCAAGCACGCAAAGCGCCTGATCGGTTCCGGCGCCTGACTGCGAAACGTGGTGCGTCGTGGATCGAGCCGGAGGTTCGCTCCCGCCGGCACTCATCGTCCGCGCAAACGTCCAAGAAGTCGACGCAGTGCGCCACGGTCACCGAGATGCCCCTCAAGTTCCCAGGGATCGGCAGCCGCGTCGGACAAGTGGCCGTTCTCCCCATAAAGAATGTGCCCAGTGCCTGGTCCGGGATTCTGCGCGCCGGCGAGATTGGGCAACCCCGGGCTGGTGGCAGAGCCATGCAAGGCTGCCGGACCCACGCGTGGGATGTTGCGCGATTGGTCGGTTGGATGGACAGCTACATGTTTCACGGCGATCACCGAACCTTGTTTCCGTACGTCAATTCTAGCTCCGGTAGCCGCGCGGGAGACCTGTCGCGGGCCCGGAACTTGTTTTGCGGTGGAGTCGGGCCGATGGGTGCACCACGGCGGGACGGTGCCCGGGGTGGATCAAATGACGATTCCCTGCGTCGTGCGGCAGCCGAAAGGGGTGCCTCCGCCAGGCCGAGGCGACCGCTGCCCTTGCCGTGCTGGTGGCTGCGGGTTCGGGCGGACGGGGCATCGACGACGGCCTTGCCGGGCGGTGGGGCCCAAGGTTCAGCGGGACCACATGTAGGGCGTGGTCGTCGAGGCCTTGAGCAGGCCGGAGCGTTCCAGGATGGGCCTCGAATATTCCGTCGAGTCGCTGTGGACCAAGGTCTTGCCCGCCGCGAGTGCCGACCGTGCCCGTGCCGCCGTCAGCGCGCGGTAGATGCCGCGCCCGCGGTAGGCCTCGAGGGTGGCTCCGCCCCAGATGCCGGCGAAATCGGTGTCCGGTACGGGCTCGAGCCGGCCCGCTCCGACCATGCGCCCATCGGTCTCGGCGACCCACAGCTCCATGCCGTCGTTGCGCGCGAGGCGTGAAACAAGTGCGTCGGCAAGGCGGGTGTCGGCGGGATCGCCGAAGGCCGCCTCGGCCATCTCGCTCATGGCGCGGACATCGGCATCGCTGCTGATCCGCCGCAACGCCACTCCTGCGGGCATGGGGGCGTCGTTGCACAGTCCCTCGAGGGCCCCGATCATGATCGACTCGGGTTTCTCGGGCACGAAACCATGGTCCAACAACGCCTCGTGCAGCCCCGGGGCGCGATCGTGGCCGCGGCTCTTCCATTCGACGCGGGTGATCTCCGGATCGGCACGGAAGTGGTCCAGCGCCCGGCCGACGAGTGCCGCAATGCCGCGCCCCTCCAGGTCCCCCAGGCCGCGGTAGGTGATGAAACCACGCCCGCCGGCGAAGGTCACCAGTCGCAGGGTGCCCAGCGCATCGACCCGGATCGCGCTGGGTGTCTCGGCGTCGGTGCGGAGCTGGTCGTCGTAGGCTTTGAGGTAATTCGCGAGGTCGTTCACCGGCTTCATGCTGTCAGTGCGGCATGTCCGGCGCAACCCCCCCCGTTGAACGGCAGCCACCCCGATGCCATGCGGCGGAAATGCCCGATGCGCACGGTCCGCATGCGAAGGAACTGCCGGCGCAGGGTTCCGCGGCCGCCGGCGGAATTCAAGGACCCCATCGGCCGCTCCTGATCCGCGTGCGTTCCTGATGGCTCTCGGACGGCCGTGCCGGCAAGGAACCCGGGAAAACTTGCCCAATCGCATGTTTGGGGGTTTCCCGAAGAGACTTTTTGGGCAAAGTGCTGGGAAGATCTCTGTTTCTTCGCGTACCCTGAAAATGTGAGCACCCCCACATGGAACCGGCCCGCAACGCCGGAAAAGAGCATCCTGTCCCCGGAGGACGCCGAAGAGCTGGACATCATTTCCCTCGGCCGGCGGATCCGCCACCTGCGCAAGGCCAAGGCGATGACCCTTGACGACCTCTCAGGGGCCGTGGGGACGGCGCCGAGCCAACTCTCGCTGATGGAAAACGGGAAGCGCGAACCCAAGCTGAGCATGCTCAAGTCGCTGGCTTCGGTCTTCGGCGTGGGGCTCGAGGAACTGCTCGGGGCCGAGCCGCCCACCCGGCGCGCGGCCCTGGAGATCGAACTCGAGCGTGCCCAGCGCGGCCCGCTCTACCAGGCGCTTGGGCTGCCCAAGGTGCGCATTTCCTCCCGGCTGCCCATGGACGTGCTCGAATCCCTGGTCGGGTTGCAGGGCGAGCTGGAACGCCGGCTCAACGAGCAATCCGCAACGCCCGAGGAAGCCCGGCGCGCCAACGCCGAGCTGCGCGGGGAGATGCGCGAGCGCAACAACTACTACCCGGAGATCGAGAAGGAAGCGTCCAAGGTGCTCAAGGCCATCGGCCACGCCGCCGGGCCGCTCTCGCACCACGAGGTCGCCGACATCGCCTCGCACCTGGGCTTCTCGCTGCACAACGTCTCGGACCTGCCGCACTCCACCCGCTCGGTGACGGACCTGAAGAACATGCGGGTCTACCTCACCCAGTCCCAGCGCTCCGAGCACTCGACCCGGTCGGTGCTGCTGCAGGCGTTCGGCCACCACGTGCTGGGCCACGCCACCCCGAGCGACTACGCCGAGTTCCTGCGCCAGCGCGTGGCCACCAACTACTTCGCGGCGTCCTTGATGATGCCCGAGAAGGCCACCGTCGAATACCTGCAACGCGCCAAGAGCGCCCGCGAGCTCGCGGTCGAGGACATCCGGGACGCCTTCGCCGTGTCCTACGAGACCGCTGCCCACCGCTTCACCAACCTGGCCACCGAGCACCTGGGCATCACGGTGCACTTCCAGAAGGTCCACGAGTCCGGCATCATCCACAAGGCCTACGAGAACGACGGGGTGAACTTCCCCATGGACCACATTGGCGCCATCGAGGGCCAGTCGGTGTGCCGGCACTGGACCAGCCGCGAGGTCTTCGACGTGGCCGACCAGTTCAGCGCCTACAACCAGTACACCGACACCACTGCCGGCACCTTCTGGTGCACCGCGCGGACCGAGCGTTCCACCACCGGCAAGTTCTCGCTGAGCATCGGGGTGCCGTACGTGCACGTGAAGTGGTTCCGCGGGCGAGACACCACCGAGCGTTCCATCTCCACCTGCCCGGACGAATCGTGCTGCCGCCGCCCGCCGTTGGAACTCCAGAAGCAATGGGCCGGGCAGGCCTGGCCCAGCGCCCGCGCGCAAACGCACCTGCTGGCAGCCATGCCGCAGGGGGCCTTCCCCGGCGTCGACGAGACCGAGGTGTATTCCTTCCTGGCCCAGCACTCCGGCGACAAGTAGTGCCCTCCGTCACATGGTCGTCATCCTTTCCGCCTGCCGGGCATTGCTGGTAGGTATAGGAGGCACCCAGCACCACCTGCCGAACTCCCACCGAAGGGGACACTGAAATGAAGTATGTCGTCGGATGCATTGCGGACAAGCGAGGCCGCGAGGCGATCTCGCTTGCCCTGGCCCTGTCCAAGTCGCTGGCCGCGCCGACGCATGCCGAACTCGAGCTGGTCCACATCATCCGCGGGGCCGCGCCCGAGGACGCGGGATCGCACAGCGAGCGCGTCTACCAGCAGTTCCTGCGGCAATCCGCGCAGAAGTGGATGGACCGCGCGCGGGCACTGGTGCCCTCGAGCATGACCGCGCGCACCCACATCCGCTTTGCCGGGTCGATGGCCGAGGGCCTGCTCGAGGCCGTCTCCGCGTTCAAGGCGGACCTGGTGGTGGTGGGCGCCGCCAGCCACGGGCCGTTCCGGCGCTTCACCGTTGGGTCCGTGGCCAACGCGCTGCTGCATTCCTCCCCGGTGCCCGTGGCCCTCGCGCCGTCGGGGTACCTGCCGCCGCGGGAAATCACCCGGATCACCTGCGCCCTGGGCACCCGCACGGGAGCGGACTCGGTGCTGGAGGTCGCCGTGGATTCCGCCGCGATCCGCCACGTGCCGCTGCGGCTGATTTCCCTGGTGGCGCTGGACGGGGATTCAAGCCACGCCGATGCCGGGCAGTGGGCCCGCGCGCATGCCGCCACGACGCTGGAACGCGCCATCGAAGGGGTGCGGGCCCGCACCATCGTCACCGCCGACGTGGCGCAGGGGAAGTCCACGGAGGCGGCCATCGACTCCCTGGACTGGGACGAGTCGGAAATCGTGATGATCGGGTCCTCCCGCCTGGCCGAGCGCAGCCGGATCTTCCTGGGATCCACCGCCAACAAGATGCTGCGCGCGCTGCCGGTACCCATGGTCGTGGTCCCGCGCTTCCACGTCCCGGTCCCGGCCGCCGCCCGCCAGGGACACATCTAGGGCCAGGCCCGAACCATCCATGACGCCACCAAACCAGCACCTGCCCCCGCCGCGCCACGCACTGGTCCGCGCCCCGATCGCGGTCAGCTCCGATGCCGGGGAGCCGCTCTACCGGCAGCTGCGCCAGGCCCTGGAGCACCAGATCCTCTCCGGCTCGCTGGTGCCCAACCTGCCGCTGCCCTCCTCCCGGGAACTGGCCCGCGAACTGGGACTCTCGCGCAACACCGTGAACGCCGCCTACCAGGAAATGCTTGCCTCCGGCATCATCGAGTCCCACTCGCGGCGCGGCTACTTCATCAACACCCAGATGCTGCGCAAGGCGGTCCCGGATTCCGCAGTGGCCCCCGCGGCCGGCTCGACGGTGGACTGGTCCCGGCACATCCGTCCCCGCCAGGACGCCGGAATGCCGGAGATCACCAAGGTCCGCGACTGGTCCAGCTACCCCTACCCGTTCGTGGCCGGGCAGGTCGACGAGCGCGACTTCCCGCGGCTGGGATGGTCCCGGGCGTTGCGCGACGCATTGGACCCGCCGCACCTGTTCTACTCGCTGCGCGACTCGGTCGACGAGGACGACCCGTTCCTGGTCGAGGTCTTGTGCAAGCACGTGCTTCCCGCTCGCGGCATCCTGGCCCGGCCCGAGAACATCCTCATCACCGCCGGCTCGCAGCAGGGCCTGGACCTGCTGGCGCAAACCATGATGGGCACCGACACCCTGGTGGGCGTCGAAAACCCCGGGTACGTCGATGCGCGGCACACCTTTGCCCGCACCGGGGCGACGCTGCGCCCGCTTGAAGTGGACGAGCACGGGCTTCTCCCGCCCGATTCCCTGGGCGAACTGGACCTGCTCTACCTGACGCCCAGCCACCACAGTCCCACCAATGTCACGCTCTCGGGATCCCGGCGCCGGCATATTCTCGACGGCACCCGGGACGCCGGGGCGCTGGTCATCGAGGACGACTACGACTCCGAGTTCCGCTACCGCGGCAAGCCCACCCCGGCGCTCAAGGCCCTGCCGGACTCCGAGCACGTCATCTACCTGGGCTCCTTCACCAAGTTCCTGGCCCCGGGGCTGCGCATGGGCTACCTGGTGGCCGAGGCCGAGCTGGTCACCGAGCTGCGCAACCAGCGCCGCTACAAGATCCGCCACATTCCCGGCCACCCGCAGCGGGCCATGGCCCTGCTGATCGAATCCGGGCAGTACCACCGCACCATTTCCCGGCGCCGCACCCAGCTGGCGCGCAAGTGGCAGGTGCTCGTCGAGGCGCTGGAGGAGTTCGTGCCGTGGAAGATCACAGCGCCCCCGGGCGGGGTGAGCATCTGGATCCGCGGCCCCGAAGACCTGGACTGCGTCGCGCTGGCGGCCGCGGCCCTGGAGGCCGGGATCGTGATCGAGCGCGGGGACGTGTTCTTCGACGATCCGGAAGCCAACCGCAACCACTTCCGCCTGGGCTTCGCCGCGATTTCCCTCGAGGCCATCCGTCCCGGCATCAAGGAACTGGGCCGGGTCATCGCCTCCCTGCCAGCGCGCTAACGCGCCGCACCCTCGGTGGACCCAAGGAAGCGCCCCCGATCTGGATCTGGGCCGGGGGCCGAAGGTGCAGAACAGTTGAACCCAACGGCGCCGAAGCGCACCCACGACGAAGGAGTCCATGCCATGAACCGGTCAAGCACGCTCAAGAACACCGCCGCATCCGCTTACCGCAACGACGAGGGGTTCGTGCCGCAACGCGCGGCCTACATCGAGACCGCCGCGATCACCGCCAACGTACGGGCCCTGCGCGAGGTCGCGAAGAACTCCAAGGTCCTGGCCGTGCTCAAGGCCGACGGCTACGGGCACGGCATCGTGCCCGCGGCCCGTGCCGCATTGGAAGGCGGGGCCGACTACCTGGGCACCGCGGTGCTCGAGGAGGCCTTTGCGGTGCGTGCCGCCGGCATCACCGCCCCGCTCTTCTCCTGGCTGTCCGCGCCCGGCGCACCCTATGGCCGGGCCATCGCCGAGGACATCGAGCTGGCCGCCTACTCGCTGGGCCAGCTGCGGGAAATTGCGGAGGCCGGGCGGCAGGTCGGCGTCGTGCCGCGGATCCACCTGAAGATCGACACCGGGATGTGGCGCGGCGGGGCGACGCTCGAGGACTGGCCCGAGCTCTGCGCCGCGGCCCGGGCGCTCGAGGCCGCAGGCAAGGTGCGGGTGTTGGGCATCTGGTCCCACCTGGCCTGCGCGGACGAGCCGGGACACCCATCGGTACGCGTGCAGCTGGAGGTCTTCAGGCAGGCGATCGCCACGGCCCGCGCCCTGGGGCTGGACCCGACACTGTGCCACATCGCCAACTCCGCCGCGACCCTCGCGAGCCCCGAGGCGCACTTCGACATGGTCCGCCCCGGCCTGGCCGTCTACGGGGTGAACCCGCTGGCCCAAAGGGACCGGGGCAGCGGTCCCGCGCTGCGCCCGGCCATGAGCCTGGGTGCTGCGGTCGTGCAAACCAAGCGCGCACCGGCCGGCGCCGGGGTTTCCTACGGGCACACCGAATCCACCGCGCGGGAGACCACGTTGGCGGTGGTGCCGTTGGGCTATGCCGACGGGGTCTTTCGCAGCGCCAGCTCCGCGGGCCCGGTGCTGATCGGGAAGCGGGTCTACCGGGTGCTGGGCCGGGTCTGCATGGACCAATTCGTGGTTGACGTGGGTGACGACGATGTCGCGGCCGGGGATGCGGCGCTGCTTTTTGGTCCGGGGGACTCCGGGGAGCCGCACGTGGAGGCGTGGGCCGCGGCCGCCGGGACCATTCCCTACGAGGTGCTGACGCGCATCGGATCCAGGGTGCCACGGATCTACCTGTAGGTAGGTTGCTGGTACCTAAAAAGGGACGGCAATTTGGGTCTGGGAAAGGGCCCAGTATGCGGGCAGAGTGATACACACCACAGCAAGTCATTGGTGGCGAGGACCGCGGCGAGGTTGCTTCGGGTCCTGTCAGGAAAACTTTGAATGGAGGGGTCTCGTGACCAACTCAGACATCCGCAATCGTGCACAGCGGCATCTCTACCCGCACTTCACCACCGGTCAGGTGTGGAACGACCCGAACCTGCCGATCATCGTCAAGGGCGAGGGAAGCTACCTCTTCGACGAAGACGGCAACAAGTTCCTGGACGGATTGGCCGGACTCTTCTGCGCCAACATCGGCCACGGACGCCAGGACATCCCGAAGGCCGCGTACGAGCAGATGTCCAAGCTGGCCTACTGGACCAACTGGGGCTCGGCGCACCCGGCAGCAGTCGATGCCGCCACCGCCATCGCCGACCTGGCCCCGGGCGACCTTGACGTTGTCTTCTTCGTGAACTCCGGCTCCGAGGCCGTCGAATCGGCCATCAAGTTCGCCCGCCAGTACCACCGCAGCCAGGGCGAACCCGAGCGCACCAAGATCATCGCCCGCGACATGGCCTACCACGGCACGACCCTTGGCGCCCTGGCCGTCACCGGCATCCCGGCCTACAAGGAGGCCTTCGGCACGCTGATGCCCGGGGTCTTCCACGTCCCGAACACCCTGGGCGAGGTCGTCCCGGAAGGCGGAACCGCCGCGGACCTGCCCTCCGTCCAGGCCATCCGCGAGGTCATCGCCCGCGAGGGCGCACACACCATCGCCGCGCTCTTCGCCGAGCCGGTGCAGAACTCCCGAGGCGCCCTGGTGCCGCCGGCAGGCTACTGGCAGGAACTGCGTTCCATCTGCGACGAGCACGGCATCCTGCTGGTTGCCGACGAGGTCATCACCGGCTTCGGCCGCCTCGGCGAGTGGTTCGGCAGCATCAAGTACGGGGTGGTCCCGGACATGATCACCTTCGCCAAGGGCTCGACCTCGGGCTACGCACCGCTGGGCGGGGTCATCATCCGCAAGCCGCTGGCCGACGGCATGCTCGCCTCGCCGCTGGCCGGGGTCTTCACCCACGGGGCCACCTGGGGCGGGCACCCGGTCTCCACCGCGGTGGCCGTGGCAAACCTCAAGGCGCTGAAGGAGGAGAACGTCGTGGGCAACGTGCGCAGCCTCGAGCCGTACTTCCAGAACGGACTGGACCAAATCCTCTCGGCGCACGACGGCATCAAGGAATACCGCGGCACCGGGTTCTTCTACTGCATCGAGCTCATGGGCAGCCGCAGCGAGGGCCGCGAGCTGACCGCCGAGCAGTCCAAGGCGCTGCTCACCCAGGTCATGCCGAAGGCCATGCGCGAGGTCAACCTCATCACCCGCCCGGACAACCGCGGCGCGACGATGTTGGTGCTTTCCCCGCCGCTGGTTGCCGACCAGGACGTGCTCGACGACCTGCTGAACAAGGTCGACCACGTCATGGGCGCGGTGGACAGCTACCTCAAGGCCCCCGCCGCGCTGGCCTCGGTCTAGGACCCCGGGAAACCAGGAAGGGCACCAGATGACCATTGCACCGGTGCGGCCCCAGGGGGTCGACGAAAACATGCTGGCCCGCTTCTTGGCCGGCCATCCTGCCGGCACCTCGGGCCGCATCATCCTTGCCGACGGGCACGACGCGCGGGCCATCACCGCCGCCGGGGTGCTCAACGAGATCGGCCTGGAAGTCATCCTGGTTGGTGAGCGCGAGGGCATCAACGCCCTCGCGCTCACCGAGGGCGTCACGCTCACCGACGCCACCACCATCATGGATACCGCCGACCTGAGGGACAGCGCCGCCGGGGCCCACCTTGCCGAGGTCGTCGCCAGGCTAGGGGCGGAGAAGACCGCCGGGTGGATGGATGACCCGCTGTTCCTGGCCGTCGCCGCGGTTCCGGCGGGGCTGGGGGTGGCAGCCGTCGCCGGGGCCACCAGGCCCACCTCCGACGTCTTGCGTGCGGCCCTTCGCGTCGTGGGAACCCGCGAGGAAGGTGGCACCATTTCCTCCTCGTTCCTGATGCGGCTGAACGACGGACGCTACGTGGGCTACGGCGACTGCGCCGTGATCCCCACCCCCGATTCCACCCAATTGGCACACATCGCCACCGCCACCGCACGGACCTTCGCCACCCTCACCGGGCAGGAACCGGCGGTCGCGATGCTCTCCTTCTCCACCGCCGGTTCCGCCGAGCACGAAAGCATTTCAACGGTCCGCACGGCCACGGCGTTGGCACGCGAGGCCGAGCCGATGCTGCAGATCGACGGGGAACTGCAATTCGATGCGGCGCTGCTTGAATCGGTGGCCATCTCCAAGGCTCCGGGTTCCGCGGTGGCCGGACACGCCAACGTCTTCATCTTCCCCAACCTGGCCGCCGGAAACATCGGGTACAAGATCACCCAACGCCTCGCCGGCGCGCAGGCCTACGGGCCGATCCTGCAGGGATTGGCCGCACCGATCAACGACTTGTCCCGCGGAGCAACCGTGGCGGACATCGTGAACGTTTCACTGATCAGCATGATGCAATCCCAAAAATCTTGACCCCGACAGGTCCGCCCGCCAGGGCGAACCGACAAACCCCCCCCATGGTGACGCAGGCGTCGCCGTGCAAGAACGAGGTTCAAATGAAAGCCACAACAAATAAGACGGTGACAAGTCCCATGGCATCGGCTTCGCCAGGTTTCGACGGTGACCAGCCCGAGCGCATGGAAAAGACGCTCAAGGCCCACTGGGTCTGGGCCATTGCCCTGGGCTCCGCGGTGGGTTGGGGTGCCTTTATCCTGCCCACGGACTGGCTGGCCATGGGTGGACCGCTCGGGGCGGTCTCCGGCTTCCTGATCGGCGGCGCGTTGATGGTGCTCATCGCCGTCAGCTACGGGTTCCTGATCAAGTCGTTCCCGGTCTCCGGCGGCGAACTGGCCTTCGCCCTGGTCGGATTCGGCCGTACCCACGCCTTCTTCTGTGGCTGGTTCCTGACCCTGGGGTATACCTGTATCGTGGCGCTGAACGCCTCGGCGCTGGCGTTGCTCTTCCGCAAGCTCATGCCCGACGTGGTGCAGCAAGGCTATCTCTACACGGTGGCCGGCTGGGACGTCTACCTGGTGGAAGTCATCATCTCGATGGTGGCCCTGGCTGTCTTCGCCTACCTCAACATCCGCGGCACCGCGTTGTCGGGCCGCATCCAGTTCATTGCCTGCGTGATCATGCTCATCGCGGTCGCCTGCATCCTGGTGGCCGTCATTGCCAGCCCGCAGGTCGTCTTTGCCAACGCCCTTCCGGCGTTCCCGGAGAATGTCAATCCTATTGCCGCGATAGCTGCGATCGTCGCGATTGCGCCCTGGGCATTCATCGGCTTCGACAATGTGCCGCAGGCTGCGGAGGAGTTCGACTTCCCGCCGGCCAAGGCCATGAAGTTGATTGTCCTGGCGCTGTTGGCAGCTGCGTTGCTCTACGCGGCCATGATTGCCGCAGTTGCGATGGCCGCACCATGGGAGGCATTGGTCGCCGGGGATTCCGCATGGGGCACCGCGGATGCGTTGACCGGAGTGCTGGGCGGCTCGGGTCTGCTGCTGCTGACCATCGGAATCACCATGGGCGTGAGCACCGGCCTGAATGGTTTCTACGTCTCGGCCAGCCGCATCCTGCTGGGGATGGGACGTGCACAGATGGTCCCGAAGATGTTCGCCCGGCTGCACCCCAAGTACAAGACCCCGTACGTCGGAGTCATCTTTGTTGGTGCTGTATGCCTCGTCAGCCCATGGTTTGGCCGTGCCGCACTGACCTGGGTGGTGGACATGTCCGCGGTCGGAGTCACCGTCGCCTATCTCTACACCTGCCTGTGCGCGTTCAAGATCTTCCGTCCGACCAACTCCGTTGAGCGAGCTGGCGATCTGGAAGGCACCCGCTCGACCTCCAAGAAGGTGCTCAGCGCGCTGGGCGCGGTCACGGCGCTGGTGTTCATGGCCCTGCTGCTGGTCCCGGGCTCCCCGGGTGTGCTGGGCAAGGAGTCGATGTCCGCGTTGGCCGTTTGGACCCTGCTGGGCGTGGTGTTCTTCATGATGCGTCGCAAGCACAACAAGACCCTGTCCGACGAGCAGGTCGACATCCTGGTTCTCGGAGCCCCGAGGCCGGAGGGTACCAAGCTCAAGGCCTCGTCCGCCAGCGCTGACCCGGCGGGAAACTGACGCCGGGATAAACCCGGGGCACAATAGTAAACATATCCAGCGCGTGGTTCGTGGTGCGGCCGCAGGCCGCACCACGAGCGCGTCTCTTTTCCAAGGAGCATTCCCCTCATGGCCAACCAAACACACGAACCGGTGGTGCGGTCCAAGGGTCCGGGTTCCTCCCGTGCGGGCAAGGCCCGCTCCTGGGCTGTGACGCACTGGGCCGGACTTGCCGCCTGTGCCGTGGCCGTCCCGCTGTCCTTCCTGGTCCACCTGCTTGTCCCTTCCATCCCCGTGATGACCACCGCGGTGGTGCTCGGCGTGCTGTCGGCCAACATCCCGGGCCTGTCCACCCTGGTGGCCGGACCCCTGCAGAAGGGCCTGGGATTCGCCGGGAAGAAGCTCATGCGCGTCGGCATCGTGCTGCTGGGCCTGAAGCTGAGCATCGTCGATGTCCTGGACCTGGGCTGGTTGACCTTCGTGGTGGTCGTGGCAATCGTGCTGCTGGCCTTTGCCGGGACCTACCTGCTGGGCAAGGCGTTCAAGCTGCCCGGGGACCAACCGCTGCTGATCGCCACGGGCTTTTCCATCTGCGGCGCCTCGGCCATCGGCGCGATGAGCGCGGTGCGCCGGTCCAAGGACGAAGACACCGTGATCCCGGTGGCGCTGGTGACCCTGTGCGGCACCCTGGCCATTGCCGTGCTGCCGCTGCTGATGGGCCCGCTGGGACTGGGCCCGGAGGCCTTCGGCCAGTGGGTCGGCGCCTCGGTGCATGACGTGGGCCAGGTCGTGGCCACCGCGCAGACCGCCGGTGCCTCCGCGTTGGCCATCGCCATCGTCATCAAGCTCACCCGCGTGCTGACCCTGGCCCCGATGGTCGCCGCCGCCGGAATCATCAGCCGCCGCAGCCAGGGAACCGGCTCCGAGCACGCGGGGCTGAAGCTTCCCCCGATCATTCCCGGGTTCATCATCGGGTTCGTGGCCCTGGTGGCGGTGCGCTCGATCTTCGAGGTTCCGGTCGAGCTGCTGGACGCCGCCACGATCGTGCAGGACATCGTGCTGGCCGCGGCGCTCTTCGGCCTGGGTTCCGCGGTGCGAATCCGCCAGCTTTTCGCCTCCAAGGGCGCCTCGATCCTCATGGCGCTGTGCGCGTGGGCGCTGATCGCGGGCCTGGGCTATGCGGGGGTCCTGCTGCTGCAGCTCTAGGGCAGGGGGCGCAAGAACCGACCCGAAGGGCTAGTCTGCCGGGATGGTTTCCGGCGGACTAGCCCTTCCCTGTTTTTCGGTGTGGTGATGCACCGGAGGCCAGGGGGCGTCTTCGGCGCCGTGGCAGTTGCCTGCTTCCGTCTTTCCCCGCGGACCGCACCATATCGAAGGTACGCTTGAAAGATGAGTGTCGACGCACAATCCACCGTCTTCCTGGACGGCCAATTTGCCCGTGAGCTTCCCGAACTGGCCGTTCCCTGGCAGGCGGAACAGGCTCCGGAACCGCGACTGGTCGTGCTCAACGAGCCGCTGGCCGAGGAACTGGGCCTCGACCCCGGGTCCCTGGGCAACGCCGAGGGGCTGGGGTTGCTGATCGGTACCGCGCTGCCCCATGGTGCCACTCCGGTGGCGCAGGGCTATGCCGGCCACCAGTTCGGCTCCTACTCGCCGCGCCTGGGCGACGGCCGGGCGCTCCTGCTCGGCGAGATTGCCGATGCCGATGGCCGCCTCCGGGACCTCCACCTCAAGGGTTCCGGACGCACGCCGTTTGCCCGCCGTGGTGACGGGCTCGCCACGCTCGGCCCGATGCTCCGTGAATACGTGATCAGCGAGGCGATGCACGCCCTGGGCATTCCCACCACGCGCTCCCTGGCCGTGGTGGCGACGGGACGGCCGGTCAGCCGCGAAACCCTGCTGCCCGGGGCGGTGCTGACCCGGGTGGCAAGCAGCCACTTGAGGGTGGGAAGCTTCCAATATGCCCGGGCCATGGACGACGCGGACCTGCTGCGCCGCCTGGCCGACCACGCGATGACACGCCACCATCCCGGAACGGCGGAGGGCCAGAACCCCTATCTCGCCCTGTTCGAAGCGGTGGTCTCGGCCCAGGCGTCGCTGGTGGCGCAATGGATGCTGGTGGGATTCATCCACGGCGTCATGAACACCGACAACATGACCATCTCGGGGGAGGGCATCGACTACGGGCCGTGCGCCTTCATGGACGTTTTCGATCCGGCCACGGTCTACAGCTCGATCGACGAAGCCGGGCGCTATGCCTACGGCAACCAACCCCTCGTGGCCCAGTGGAACCTCGCCCGGCTCGCGGAGGCACTCCTGCCACTCTTCCACGAGGACCAGGAGCAGGCCGTTGCCTTGGCGCAGGAATCCCTGGGCGCCTTTCACACCCGGTACAGCGCCGCGTGGCTGGCCGGAATGAAAACCAAGCTCGGCCTGGCCGGGAGCCTGGACGACGAATCAGCCACGTCACTCACCGGGGAATTGTTCACCCTCCTGCAGGAAGACCGCGTGGACTACACGTCCTTCTTCCGGGCTCTGGGCAGGGCCGCGCGGGGTGACGCCGAATCCGCGCGCTCCATGTTCTCCGGCCCGGCCGCGTTCGAGGCCTGGTCGGAGCGCTGGCTCGCACTGGGACCGGACGCGGACCTGATGGACCGGACCAACCCCGTCTACGTCCCGCGGAACCACCTCGTCGAGGAGGCGCTCGCCGCCGCCGTCGACGGCGACCAGGAGCCGCTCTCGCGGCTTTTGGCTGCGCTGAGCACACCTTTCCAGGAGCGTCCCGGCCTCGAGCGGTTCGCCGCCGCGGCCCCGGACGGCTTCGCCCCCTACCGGACGTTCTGCGGAACCTGAGCCTGAGTGCGGGCCGCACCGGTCCTGCCCGCAGGCTTTGGCCGGCCAGTGGAGAAGAAGCCCTGGTGTCAACCGGCCACGTCGTTCGGTTTGGCGACTTCAGCTTGGACAACCGCGCCCGCATGGGCGGCGGATCGTGTCCTACACCGGTTACCAAGCGGCCAGAACCCGGCGCAGCCGGGGATCATTATCCGGGCGCATATCCACCGGCGCAGCCCGCCGGATCATGGCCGGCTCCGGGTCCAGCAGCGAGACCGGCACGCACGGGTCGCGGCCGAACTGCGCGTCCGCGCCTATGCGTACGCCGAAGCCCCATCGCGCCGGCAGCACACCGTCGATCCGGGCGCTTACGAAATCGGCGGTTTCCCGGGTGTCGAAGCGGGCCACGGCAATGTGCAGCGGCCAGTCGGACCGGGGGAAGGCCAAACCGGCTTGGCCGGGAACAATAAAGGCAACGAGGACGCATGCACCCATGGTTCCGGATGGGCCCACGCTCATGGCAGGACCACGCACCGGCGGCCCGTGGGCAGTTCCCGTCCCGAACGAGGAAGTCGACACGGTGTTCACCTTTAGGACGTCCGTATGTCGCGGGCCAGGCTGCCGTCCCGTGTCTTGTCGATCCTGCCATCACCGCGGCCGTTCGAGAACGTGCGGTGTTCAGTGCCCGGGCGACATCGTCTCGGCGAGCGAGTGCTCCAGCAACTGGCGCAGCACGCCGCGATCCACCCCGGACAACCGGGTGAGGTACAGGCAGGCCTTGCTCGCGCGGTGCGGCCCGAGCCGGGCCATCAGCTCCGGCCAGCGCTGGGAAAACCCGTTGACAAGGTAGATCGTGTGCTTTGTCGGGCCCGGAGCGAAGGCGAGGACGGGGGCGCGGCCCGAATGCCCGCTCTCGTAGCGGTACTCGTACTCGCCGAACCCGATGATGCGGCCGGCCCACACGACCGGCCGTTCGCCGCTGAGCTCTCCGAGCAGTGCGAGCAGTTCGTCGGCCTCGACGCGTCGGGGCCCCGTGGACCGGTCGAGGACCTGGGCAACCGGCAGGTCCGACGGTGACATGGCGGGCGGTTTCTTTCCCAAGGGTCTCCTCGCGATGGTGCTGGATGACCCAGCGTACCCCGGGCACGGTGAAGCCCCCGCGGGGTGTCGCGGGCTCAGTGCCCGGGACGCAGCGAGCGCTGAAGCAGGCCCAGCAGGTCGCGCACGGATTCGGAGCCGCCGAGCCGCTCGGCGTCCAGGATGGTGCTGCGGCGGAAGTATGGGCTCATGTCCAGGCCCAACCCCAGGCCCAGGATTGTCGTGGAGCCCGCGGTCTCGGCCCCGCGCAGCACCGCGGCCAAATCGTGCTGCAGGTAGTTTTCGTCGTTGGCGTTTGCCGTTGCGCCGTCCGCCGGGCTGCCATCGGTGACCACCACCAGGATCCTGCGGTCCTCGCTCCGTGCCCCCAGCCGGGACAGCGCCCAGCGCACGGCTTCCCCGTCGACGCCCTCGCGGTACAGCGTGGACTTGAGCATCGCCGCAAGCCCAGGGCGCCCGCTGCGCCACGAGGTCGCGGCGTCCTTGAAGACCAGATGGCACAGCTCGTTGAGCCGCCCGGGATTCGGCGGGGCGCCGGCGCGGCGCCAATGCTTCAGCGCGCGCCCGCCGTTCCACGCCCCGGTGGTATAGCCCAGGACCTCGCAGGGCACGTCTATGCGTTCCAGCGCCCGCACCAGCACGTCCAGGAATGCCGCGAGCCCCTCGGCGTGCTGCTTCATCGACCCGGAGCAGTCAACCAGGAATGTGACGGCCGCGGCGGCGGCCGGCTCGAAGCGTTCGGTCTTGAACAGCCTGGACTCGGTGGGGGAGGCGATCAGCTGGCCCAGCCGGGAAACATCGAGCAGGCCTTCCTCCGCGCCGGAATCGTGGCCCGAGCGCTCCGGGACGCAGAGCAGCCCCTGGAGCCTTTTGGCCAGCAGCGCCGTATTCACCGCCTCGGTGTGCACCCGGGAGGCAATGCGTTCGCGGTAGCCGTGCAAAAGGTCCTCGCGGACCAGGTCGCGGGCTGCCGATTCCTTGTCGTAGGCACGGGTGAAGACCGTGTAGCCGCCGGCCGCGGCCGCCAGCGTGCTGGTTCCCGTGCCGGCTCTCCCGATCAGCGCGGCTTCCTGCTCGACGTCCACGAGCAGCGAGAACTCCGCTGCCTTGGACGCCTTCGCCTTGGACGCCTTGCGGGCAGGTGCCCGGGATTCCAGGTCCTCTACAGCATCGGCGACAAGCCGCGCGATCTGCAGCGCGGGCGGGGCGAAGCCGGACTGGCTGTGCGTGTTCCGGCGCAGGGCGGGAAGCAGCGGACCCAGCGTCGAGGACAGGTTCGCGCGGGTCGCCTCGATCATGTCCTCGGATTCGGAGACCACCGGTTCCCCGGTGATCCGCGAGCGGGTGACCTGCAGGATGGTGTACAGCAGCATGCCCAGCGAGGTTTCGGTCAGCCCCGAGGCCAGGTATTCCTTGGACCAGGCCTCGTGCCGGGCCCGCAGGTTGGAAACGACCCCGGGCAGGGCGGCCAGGGATTCGCAGCGGAATTGCTCGAGCACCTCGAAGACCAGCCTGGCGCTGGGATTTTCGGGGAGCAGGGCAAGGTGCGCGGCGGTGTCCGAATGCAGGGTGCGCAGCGCGATCCCGTCGCTGGCGCCGCGGAAGGACTCGAACGCCGCGCCGGGGGAGGGCGGGTAGAGGTGCGGCGCGTTGAAGGGCAGCACCGTGGTGCCCCGGTATGGCCGGGATCCGAGCAGCTCCAGGCGCGGGTCGGCGCCGAGTGCACGCAGGGAGGCTGCGCACAGCTGGCGGATTTCCTGGGCGCGGCGCTCGGTGGTTCCTGTGGCGTCCATGGCGTGGCGGACGGTGTCCGCTAGGCCCCGGCCGGAACGAGCGCGTAGGACTCGTCGAGCTCGGTGGCCATGACGCGCTGGTAGTACTCGGAGATGATGAAGCGCTCGGCCTCGTCGCACTTGTTGATGAAGGAGAGCCGGAAGGCCAGCGCTGGATCGCGGAAGATGGAGATGTTCTCCGCCCAGGTGATCACGGTGCGCGGGGACATCAAGGTGGAGATGTCCCCGGCGGCAAAGCCGTCCCGGGTGAGGTTGGCAACCTGCACCATGGAGCGGATCAGTTCCATTCCGGAGGGCTTCTGTGCCAGGTCCGGGACGCGGGCGGCAACGATGCCGACCTCGTCGGCCACGGGCAGGTAGTCCAGTGCCGCGACGATGTTCCAGCGGTCCAGCTGGGCGTGGTTCAGCCGCTGCACCCCGTGGTAGAGCCCATTGAGGTTGCCCAGCCCGACGGTGTTGGCGGTGGCGAAGAGCCGGAAGTGCGGGTGCGGGCGGATGACGCGGTTCTGGTCCGGCAGCGTGAAGCCGCCGTCGCGCTCCAGCAGCCGCTGGATGACGAACATGACATCGGGGCGTCCGGCATCGTATTCGTCGAAGACCAGCGCCATCGGCTGGACCATGGCCCACGGGACCACTCCCTCCTGGAACCGGGTGGCCGGTGCACCGTCCTGGATCACGACGGTGTCCTTGCCGACCAAATCCAGGCGGCTGATGTGGCCATCCAGGTTCACCCGCATCAGCGGCCAGTTCAGCCGGGCGGCGACCTGCTCGATGTGGGTGGACTTCCCGGTGCCGTGCAACCCCTGGACCATCACCCGGCTGTTGTGGGTGAACCCTGCCAGGATCGCCAGGGTGACATCGGGGTTGAAGCGGTAGGCCGGGTCGATGGCCGGGACGTGCTCGGTGGCCTCAACGAACCGCGGCACGCGCGCCTCGCTGTCAATGCCGAAGGCCTCGCGGACCGAAACCTGCTCCTGGGCTGCGAGCCCGGGTGTTTGGTGGTTCATCCGGTTCACCACCCCGCCGCGATCGGCTCGGACTCCGGAGAGCCCAGATCCGCGTGGTCCTCGAGACGCGAGATGCTCTCGGCGGCCCGGCGCAGGGCCGGCAGCAAGGTGAGCAGGTCCGCCGAGCTCTTGCGCATCATCGGGGCCTGCACCGCGACGCAAAGGTTGGAACGGCCTGCCGGGTTGGGGACCAGCACGGCCAGGCAGACCAGCCCGTCCAGGTATTCCTGGCGGTCCTCGGCGTAGCCGTTGAGTCGGATCTGGGTCAGCTCGGCCTCGATTTCCGTCTTGTCGGTGAGCGTGTGCGCGGTGAAGCGCTGCAGCGGTCCGCTGGTCAGCACGCGTTCGCGCTGGGTGGGGCCGAATTGGGCGAGGATCAACTTGCCACTGGCCGAGCAATGCACCGGCACCCGGGAACCGGGGCCCAGGTATACGCGCAGCGGCTCGTTGGTTTCCACGCGGTCCAGGTAGATGACCTCGTTGCCGGACAGTGCCGTGATGTTGCAGCTTTCGCCGATTTCATCGACCAGTCCGCGCAGGATGGCGTGCCGGGTGCCGTGCCGGGTGTCGTTGAGCAGCACGTCCTCGGCCATGCGGCGCATGCGCGAACCGGTGCCGTAGTGCCGGCCGTCGGACTGGCGGGTCAGCAGGTTGGCGCCCTCGAGCTGTTGCAGCATTCGGTGCAGGGTCGGCTTGGGAAGCCCCGTCTGGTCCACCAGGGATTGCAGGGTGAAGAGCTGGTCGCGGGTGGTGATCAGCTCCAGCAGTGCGAAGAGGCGCAGGGCCGGTGTTTCGCCCTGGACGGCACCCGCGGGCCCGAGATCCGGTTCCGTGAGATTTTCCATGATCGATCCAATCATCCGTTGTGCGAAGTTTCATTAAATCGTACCAGTATGAAGAATAAATGGAATAGGGGCTTGACGGATGTGAGCTGGGTCGCATAGCTTTGTCATTAATCCCGTTTATGGGAGCAGTTCGAATCATTTTTTGAGACTTTGCGTGATTGCGACGTCTTGATCCACGAAGGAGACTTGTAATGACTGAAAAGGCCACATCCCGCGAGGTCGTCAAGGGCGCGCAGAAGATGACGTCGTCGGAAGCCTTCGTTGAGACGCTGGTGTCCAACGACGTCACCGATATCTTCGGCATCATGGGCTCTGCCTTCATGGACGCCATGGACATCTTCGCCCCGGCCGGCATCCGCCTGGTTCCGGTCGTCCACGAACAGGGTGCCGCCCACATGGCGGACGGCTATGCACGTGCCTCCGGCCGCCACGGCGTGGTCATCGGCCAGAACGGCCCGGGCATCTCCAACTGCGTCACCGGCATCGCCGCCGCCTACTGGGCCCACAGCCCGGTCGTGATCATCACCCCGGAAGCCGGAACCAACACCATCGGCCTGGGCGGCTTCCAGGAAGCCAACCAGCTCCCGATGTTCCAGGAATTCACCAAGTACCAGGGCCACGTGACCCACCCGAACCGCATGGCCGAATTCACCGCCCGCTGCTTCGACCGCGCCATGAGCGAAAACGGCCCGACCCAGCTGAACATCCCCCGCGACTACTTCTACGGCGAATCCATCACCGAGATCCCGGCCCCGCGCCGGGTGGACCGCGGCGCCGGCGGCACCAAGTCCCTCGACGAGGCCATCGAGCTGCTCAAGACCGCCAAGAACCCGGTCATCGTCTCCGGCGGCGGCGTGGTCATGGCCGACGGCGTCGAGGAAGCCAAGGCCCTGGCCGAGCGCCTGGGCGCACCGGTGGTCAACAGCTACCAGCACAACGACTCCTTCCCGGCCAGCCACCCACTGTGGGCGGGCCCGCTGGGTTACCAGGGGTCCAAGGCCGGCATGAAGCTGATCTCCGAGGCCGACGTCGTCATCGCCCTGGGCACCCGGCTTGGCCCGTTCGGCACCCTGCCGCAGTACGGCCAGGCCTACTGGCCCACCGAGGCCAAGATCATCCAGATCGATGCGGACCACACCAAGCTCGGACTGGTCAAGAAGATCTCCGTGGGCATCACCGGCGACGCCAAGGCCGTGGCCATCGAATTGGTCAAGCGCCTCGAGGGCACCGAGCTCGCCTCGGACGCCACCAAGACCGAGCGCGCCGCGAACATCAAGGCCGAAAAGGATGCCTGGGAGCAGGAACTCTCCGCGTGGACCCACGAGAAGGACGAGTACTCCCTGGATGTCATTGAGGAGGCCAAGGGCGAGGAAGGCAACTGGCTGCACCCGCGCCAGGTGCTGCGCGAACTGGAAAACGCCATGCCGGAAGACGTCATGATCTCCACCGACATCGGCAACATCAACTCCGTGGCGCACAGCTACCTGCGCTTCGAGAAGCCACGCAGCTTCTTCGCCCCGATGTCCTTCGGCAACTGCGGCTACGCGCTGCCGACCATCATCGGCGCCAAGGCCGCGGCCCCGCACCGCCCGGCCATCGCCTACGCCGGCGACGGCGCCTGGGCCATGAGCATGGGCGAGGTCCTGACCGCGGTCCGCCACGACCTGCCGGTCACCGCGGTCGTCTTCCGCAACCGCCAGTGGGGCGCCGAGAAGAAGAACCAGGTCGAGTTCTACAACCGCCGCTTCATCGCCGGCGAGCTGGACAACGGCGAGTCCTTCGCCGAGATGGCCCGTTCCATGGGTGCCGAGGGCATTGTCGTGGACAAGCTGGAGAACGTCGGCGCTGCCCTCAAGGAAGCCCTGAACGCCCAGATGATCGACGGCAAGACCACCGTCATCGAGGTCATGTGCACCCGCGAGCTGGGCGACCCGTTCCGCCGCGACGCACTCTCCACCCCGGTCCGCCACCTGGAAAAGTACAAGGACTACGTCTAAACCCGGACCCGGCAACCCCAGGCAGCAATGATGCGGGGGAGGGCCAGGCAGGCGGCACCGCGGTGCCCGCCTGCCTGGCCCTCCCCCGCTTGCATCCCCCAGAGAACTACTTCCGCCGCCGCACCACGAGGTGCCGCAGCGACGCGAGAGCGCACAATGATTGGAGCGAACAATGAGCAATACGCAAACGCCGGAAAACGTGGTTGTCATCGGTGCGGGCATGGTGGGGCTGGCCACCGCCTGGTACCTCCAGGAACGCGGTGTCAACGTCACCGTGGTGGACCGCGACGGCGTCGCCGCCGGGTCCTCGTGGGGCAACGCCGGATGGCTGACCCCCGCCCTCACACTCCCGCTGAGCGAACCCGCGGTGCTCACCTACGGGCTGAAGACCATGTTCGATCCCGCCTCCCCGCTGTACATCCCGCTCTCGGCCAAGCCCTCGCTGATCCGCTTCCTGCTCGGCTTTGCCCGGCACTGCACCCCGGGCAAGTGGCGCGAGGCCATGGCCGTGTTCAGCGAGATCGGCGCCACCGGGCTGGACGCGTTCGACGAGATCTCCGAGGCCAACGCCGTCACCCGGATCGGCCGGGACCACGTCGCTGTCGGTGGCGGATCCTCCGGCAACGGCGGCGGCACCACGACCCTGGGCACCGGCGTTGCCGAGCCCACCAAGCCCGCCGAGCCGTTCCTGACCGGCTTCAAGAACCTCAAGGACCGCGACGGGCTGCTGCACGAGCTCGAGGGCATCCGTGCCTCCGGCGGACAGGTCGAATTCGACCTGATGAGCGCCGCGGAAATCCGCGACATGGAGCCCACCCTCGGCGCCGGGGTGCAGGCAGGGGTGCAGATCCACCACCAGCGTTTCATCAACCCGCCCAAGTTCATGGATTCCCTGGCCGACTCGGTCATCGCCCGCGGCGGGCAGATCGTCACCGACTTCGAGGTCGCCGACATCCGCGAACATGCCCATGGCGTCGAGGTCATCGACGCGCACGGACGCACCCAGGGCGCCGATGCGGTGGTCATCGCCACCGGCGCCTGGCTGGGCAAGCTCGCGAAGAAGTTCGGCGTCAAGCGCGTGGTCCAGGCCGGGCGCGGCTACTCCTTCACCGTGGTTCCCGAGGTCATGCCGACCCACCCGATCTATTTCCCCGCCCAGCGCGTGGCCTGCACCCCGCTGGGGGACAGGTTCCGGATTGCCGGGACCATGGAGTTCCGGGACGCCGACCACCCGCTGGAGCCCAAGCGCATCGAGGCCATCGTGGCAGCCGCCTCCCCGATGTTCACCGGCATCAACTGGGAGGACCGCCAGGAGGAATGGGTCGGATCCCGTCCCTGCACCACCGACGGGTTGCCGCTGATCGGCGCCACCCGCTCCTCCCGGGTGCATGTGGCCGGCGGCCACGGCATGTGGGGCGTGGCGCTGGGCCCGCTGACCGGCAAGATGATTGCCGCCTCGATCACCGGGGAATCGACCCCGGCGGTGATGCGGCACTTCAACCCGCTGCGCTGACTTGCGCTCCGGCGCAACGGCACCGGGGGGCGTGGTGTGGAACCTGGGAGGGTCCGCACCACGCCCCCGGCGCATTTCCCGCCCCGTAACGCACCATGGGCCGACTTGCTGCGGACCGCGGGACGGCGGTAGAGATGGGGGATGCCCCATGACGATTCCCCCTTCGCCCACCAGGTCCTGGCCGCCCGCGGCGCCGGCGGCCACCGCCAATACCGGATCCCCGCGCTGGCCGTGTCCACCGCCGGAACGGTGTTGGCCGCCTACGACGGGCGCCCCAACCTCGACGACCTGCCCAACACCATCGACCTGCTGCTGCGCCGCAGCTTCGACAACGGTGCGAGCTGGGAAGAGCAGCGCGAAATCCGCACCGGCACCGGGCTGCACGGCTTCGGGGACCCCAGCCTGCTGGTGGACAAGGCCACCGGGCGGATCTTCTGCTTCCACGCTGCAGGCACCCATGCCGGGTTCTTCGAGGCTCTCGAAGGCCTGGAACCCGAAGACGCGGTGCAGCACGTGGATGTGTCCTTCTCCGATGACGACGGGGAGTCCTGGAACCACCGGCGGCTGACCGGGGCGCTCAAGCGCGAGGGTATCACCGGGATCTTCGCCGCGGCCGGGGCCGGCATCCAGCTCGAACAGGGGCCGTGGGCCGGGCGCCTGCTGCAGCAAATGGTCATCCTGTTGCACGGGAACATCCGCGCGGCCTCCGCCTACTCGGACGACCACGGCCAGACCTGGACACTGGGCGAGGCCACCGCCGGCGAGGCCAACGAGAACAAGGTCGTCGAGCTGACCGGCGGGAGGGTGCTGCTGAATTCCCGCGCCCGCGGCACCCGGCTGCAGGCCCTTTCCACCGACGGCGGGCACAGCTACGGGCCGCTGGAGCCGGTGCCGAGCCTGCCGGATCCCAGCGACAACGGCAGCATCCTCCGGCTCCCGGAACCGGGAGCGGGCCCGGGGCTGTTGCTGGCCACCAACAACCGGGACACCGACCTGCGCCGCAACACCGTGCTGAGCGTCTCTGGCGACGAGGGTGCCGGCTGGCGCCCGGTCGCCGCGATCCGCCGCGGATCCAGCGCCTACTCCACCGCGGCGCTGCTGCCCGACGGAGCCCTCGGGGTGCTCTACGAGGACAACGGCTACAGCCAGATCGTCTTCGCCCGGCTGGCCGCGGAGCATCTGGACCCTGCCGCCCTGGACGCGGCAGCCGAGGCGTACGTCGACGACGACGGCGGGGAGTTCTGCCTGGTGCTGCGCTCGATCACCCCGGGACGCCCCGAATCCTGGCAAAGTGTCGGGGAATCCCACGTCATTTCCACCGCGCCCGCGCAATGGGGAGTGCACACCTGGAAGGAAATCGGGCAGGGCTACGGGGACGGGGCGCAGGTGCTGGGCACCCGCGAGGCCCAGGACGTGAACTACGGGCCCGCCGCACCCGGGTTCCGGGCCGGTGACATCCTGGCCTTCACCGGACGCTTCCGGAACCCGTCCGGACACACCGTCGAGGCGATACTGGAGGGAGACTTCGACGGGGACGTGGCCGCATCCTTCCCGGCCGCGGCGGTGGGGCCCGGGGAAGCGATCCTGTATTTCACCCCCACCTACACCATCACCGAAGCCGACGTGGCCCGCGGGCACTCAACGGTGCACTGCGCCGTGCACGCCGGGGCGCGCACCTGGAAACGCAGCTTCCGGGCGGACACCGCAACCGGTGCCGTCAGTGAGCTGGACGCGGGGTAGCGACCGGCACGGGATCGAACCCCAGCTCCCGGTACCCGGGCGAACGCTTGTCGTAGGCCCGGGCAATCACCGGGGTCAGGACATCGACGTAGTCGTGCACCACGGCATTCGCCTTGCCCGGATACGGGCGGGTGACGCGCCCGGCGTACTGCAGGAGCCTGCCCCGGAAGGAAATCGGAGCCGCCAGAAAGAGCGTGTCCAGGCGCGGGCAGTCGAAGCCCTCACCGATCAGCGACCCGGTGCCCAGCACCAGCAACGGCTCGTTGGGCGGGGTGGAATCGATCCGTTCCAGGGCGGCACGGCGCGCGCCGGCCTTGAGCGAGCCGGTGAGCTCGACCGGGTCCAGCCCCGCGGCGCGCAGCGCCGCGGATATCAGCTGCAGGTGCCGTTTCCAGGTCGAAAGCACCAGGACCTGCCTGCCCTGCGCGTGAGCCGTGATGATGTCGCCGGCGACCTGGGCCACGCGGGCGGGATCCTCGATGAGGATCTTGTGGATTTGCGTGATGCCGCCCGGCGAGCTCGGGTCGATGTCGCCGTCGTATTCGAAGGCGGTCTCGTGCAGTTGTAGTTGCAGCGCCGGGGCGGGGTGCTCGGCGGCGCTTTGCGGCAATTCCCCGTGGCGTGGTGCGGCGAACTCGTGGGTGAAGGTGCCCAGCTGGTGGAAGATCAGTTCCTCCAGCCCGTCGCGCCGGTACGGGGTGGCGGTGAGTCCGAGCCAGCAGCGGGCAGGGATCTGGTTCATGACGTGGCTGAACGCGGCGGCAGGGACGTGGTGGCACTCGTCGACGACCACGAACCCGTACCCGGCGGCCAGCTCGGCGACGTTCTTGCGCCGCGCCAGTGTGGGCAGCAGCGCCACGTCGATCCGTCCGGTGGTCTTGGATTTCCCGCCGCCGATCTGCCCGGACTTCTCGCCCAGGAACCTCAGGATTTCCCCGCGCCACTGGTCCGCCAGCGTCTTGCGGTCCACCAACACCAGCGTGGAGACCGATTTTGCCGCGATCAGGGCGCAGGCCATGACGGTCTTGCCGCTGCCGGGGGCCGCCACCAGCACGCCGTGGGTGCGGGCCGCCAGCGCCTTGAAGGCCCGGGCCTGCTCGGGGTGCAGGGCTGCGGTGAACGCGAAGTCCTGGGGGTGGCCGGCCACGCGGTCATCGGTGAGCGCCAGGCGGCTGCCGGCGGTTTCCACCAGCTTTTCGAGCATCGGCAGCAGCCCGCGGGGCAGGATCAGGTCGCCCTCGAGGGTTTCGTCGTAGCTGGCCAGGAAGCGCGGGATGCCCCAGGTGGAGCGGCGCTGGCGCTGGCGCTCATGGAAGTCGGGGTTGGGCAGGGCCGCGGCGTGCTTCAGCGCGGTGATCATGGCCGGGCCCAGGTCGGTGGAGCGCAGCGTGATGCGTGCACCGATGACCGCGTTGACAACGGGTGCCGGGCGCGGGGAGATCTTGGAGGAGGCCGGGACCTCCAGGCGGGTCTTGCGCCCGGTGACCGGCGCCGGCAGGGCGCGCAGCAATGCTTTCAGCTCGCCGGGGCTCACCCGGCCCAGGCCCGAGAGGTAGGCCCACTGGTCCCCGAAGGGTTCCAGGGTCGCGGGATCCAGGAAGAGCGTGGTGCCGTGCTTCCGGCGCCTGCCCGCCAGCGGGGCCGCGATCAGGTTGCCCATGCCCTTGCCGGTGTGACGGTCCTGGGAGGGGAAGAGCCGGTCGTAGCTGCGCAGCGACATCGAGCCGCGGATGCCCATGGCCTCGTGCAGCAGCGAGCTGGCCAGGGCCCGTGCGGCCTCGGCGGGGACAAAGTGGGTGAAGAAGATCCACACGTGGGCCCCGCGTCCGGACTGCGAGACCTCCAGGGCGGCGGGGATGCCCCTGAAGCGGGAGGCCTTGAGGTAGGCCAGGGCATCGAGCATCGCTGCCGCGCCGTCGAAGTCGGCGGCCACGAAAGCGCAGCTGTCGGTCTCCGTGAGCGGGTAGAGCCCGATGTGCTGTCGCCCGCGCAGGTGGGCCTCGACCTCGGCGGGGGTGAGCCGGGTGTAGTTCGTGTTGTCCCGGTCCATCCACTTGCGCCAGCCGCCGGGAACCGCCGGCACCCAGCCGGACTTTCCCTCCGCGGCATTTTCCCAACGCAGCGCAAAGACGTCGGTCCGGGTGCGGAACAAATCCATGTAGAACCGGATCTTCTCGTCCTCCGGAGAGGAAGCGGTCACCGGTCCGGGCGCCGGCAGCGCAAGTTGCCCCTGGTCCGGCACCGCGGCCCGGGCCTCGGAGGCGCCCAGGGCCAGCAGCTTGCGCAGCCGCTGGTTGTCGATGCGCAGCGCCTCGAGCTCGCGCTGCACGGAGCCCGGCTCCGCGCCGGCCTCGGTGTGGGCGGGCGCCATCGCGGCGATCGCTTCGTCATCCAGGGGAAGCTGCGTCTGGGCCGGATCGTGATGTGCGGGACTCACACCACCATTGTGCCCCGAAGCCCCGACAATACGCCGGAATTCGGGGTACCATGGCGATCGCTCAGGAGGTGTGGTGCGTTTCGGCCAGTGCGTAGACCGGGGTGTCGATGCCCTCGAATCTTGCCTTGAGCTGCAGCGCCAGGTACTTGGAATAGTGCCGGGACTGGTGCAGGTTCCCGCCGTGGAACCACAGGTTCTCCTGCCGGGTCGGCTTCCACATGTTCCGCAGCTCGCCCTGCCACGGACCGGGGTCCTTGGTGGTGTCCGAGCCCAGGCCCCAGCACTTGCCCACGGCGTCGGCCACGTCCTGGGAGATGAGCCTGGCCGCCCAGCCGTTCATGGACCCGTAGCCGGTCGCGTAGATGACGGCGTCCGCGGGCAGCACGGTGCCGTTATCGAGCACCACCGAGTCCTCGGTCAGCTGCGCCACGTCCCCGTGCGCCAGCGCGATGGACCCGTCGGCGACCAGCTTCGAGGCGCCGATGTCGATGTAGTAGCCCGAGCCGCGGCGCAGGTACTTCAGGAACAATCCCGAGTCGTCGTCGCCGAAGTCCAGGTCGAACCCGGCATCGGCGAGCCCCTGGTAGAAGTCCGCGTCGTCCGCGCGGATCTTCTCGAAGGCGGGGCGGTGGAACTCGGGCAGCACCTTGTAGGGGATGGAGGCGAAGATCAAATCGGCGGTCTCGGTCCCGATGCCGTTGGCCAGGGCCTCCTCCGAGTACAGCGGCCCCAGCACGGTGTTCATCAGGGACTCGGAGCGCACGATGTGGGTGCTGGAGCGCTGCACCATCACCGGCTTGGCACCGTTCTGGACAAGGTCGGCGCAGATGTCGTGGGCGGAATTGTTCGCGCCGATCACCACCACGTTCTTGCCGCGGTATGCCTCCCCGCCAGGGTGCGTCGAGGAGTGGTTCTGTTCCCCGGCGAAGATATCCCGGCCCGCGAACGAGGGGATGTTGGGGATCCCGGACATGCCGGTGGCGATGACCACGTGGGCCGGGTGAAGCGTGTGTGCCTTCCCCTCGCGGATGAGTTGGACCGTCCAGGTCCCGGTGTCGGGGTCGTGGGTGGCGGAGGTGGCTTCGGTGTTGGACCAGTAGTCGAGCTCCATGAGTCGGGTGTAGTGCTCCAACCAGTCGCCCATCTTGTCCTTGGGGGTGAACACCGGCCAGTGGTCGGGGAACGGGATGTAGGGCATGTGGTCGTACCAGACGGGATCGTGCAGGGCCAGCGAGTGGTAGCGCGAGCGCCACTGGTCGCCCGGGCGACGGTGCTTGTCGATGACCAGTGCCGGGACGCCCAGGCGCTTGAGCCGGGCGCCGAGCCCGATGCCTCCCTGCCCGCCGCCGATGACCAGCACATAGGGCTGCTCGGTGATTCCGAATTCCGCCTCGCGCCGGGTGCGCCGATCCAACCAGTTCTCCGATGACATTTCGGTCCCGTGGTCGGCACCGCGTTCGCGCAGCGCCCCGGCCGGTTCCGGGAACTCGCGCAGCCCCTGGGCCGTGGAGAGCAGCGTCCAGCACTTGCCGTCGCGCAGCCGCAGCAGCCCCTTGCCGTCGATGGATTTGTTGGTGAAGGTGTACCAGGCCTCGATCACGCCGTCGCCCTCGGTGGCGGAGGCCACGGCGAGGTCCCGCGGCCAGGCACCCGGCCCGACCCCGTCCAGCATGGCCTTGATCTGTTCCCTGCCCTCGGAGGTGTGCAGGTTCCAGGTCAGCGCGGAAAGGTCCCGCCAGTAGGATTCCTCGCCAAAGAGCGCCGCCGCCGCCTCGGTGTTGCCCGCCTGCAGTGCCCGTTCCAGCTCGCCGAGCCATTGCCCCGCCGCCATGGCGGCATTTAGGTCAGTCATGTCGATCTCCTTCGAAAGCGTGTTGCGATGGAGACGATGTTATGAGCTGGATCACAGTGCCGCGAGGGTTGCAGGAGGTTGCAACGCCCGCGGGGGCCCCTCAGGCGCGGAAGCATGCCGGCAGGCCCAGGCGGTAGGGGCGGGACTCGATCAGCCCGCCGAGCCTGGCCCGCAGCCGCGACAGCTCGGCGCGCACCGTGACTGTCGTGGTGGTCCCGGGCAACTGCTCCATGAGCCCGTGCGCGTCAAGCCCCTCGGGGTTCGCCACCAGCAGCGCCAGGATCTGCCCGTGCCGCTCGCTGAGACGGATCTCGGTCCGCTGCCCGTCCTGGACGAGCACGGCCACCGGTGCGGGGGCCAGCTCCAGTTCCAGCCGGGCGTTCGACTCGCGGTTTCCGCCGTGCAGCAGCCAGCCCCCGGGGACTTCCTCGGCCACGACCGCCCCGAGTTCGGGCAGCCAGGCCCCGCCGGCGCACAGGCTTCCGGGCAGTCGCAGGCGGTTGCCCACCCCGAAGCCCGCCGAATGCGCCACCCAGCCCTGCGCATCGACCAGCACGTGCCGGCCGGGCGGGGCGGCAACCGAGCCCGCCAGCAGGTGCAGTTCGCGATCGTGCCGCGCGGCCAGCAGCCCGGCGGCCTCCCGCGCCGTGGCGCTGACCAGCGCCAGGGTGTGCGGGTGCGCGGTGCGGTAGGACCCGGAGAGCGTGATGGCCCCGAGCACCTGGCCGGTGCGTTCCTCGATGATCGGGGCGCTGGTGCACACCCAGGTGTGTTGCTCCTCGCGGGCGTGCTCGGGGCCGAAGATCTGCACCGGGGCGCGTTCGGCCATGGCGGCGCCCAGCCCGTTGGTGCCGACATCGGTTTCCCGCCAGCGCGCCCCGGCCACGAACCCGATGCCTTCGCTGCGTCGGCGGATGGGGGAGGGCCCGGCAACCCACAGGACGTAGCCCTCGTCGTCGCTGATGACCAGCTCGTTGCCGGCGTCCGCGGCCAATTGCAGCAGGCGCTCCTCGAGCATCGGCACCAGGCCCGAAAGCACCGCCGCGCGTTCCTGTCGGTCGGCAATGTCCCCGGTGCCCAGCGGCCGGATGGCCGGGTTCTTCAGCGACTGCCGCTGCCAGGAGCGGGCCACCACGGGACGCACCGGTGCGGGGATGGTCTCGGTGCTGGCCCAAGCCCGGTGCAGGGGCACCAGCGAGCGGGCCTTGGCCGCAGGATCCTCGAATGCAGCCAGTGCGGCCTCCAACCGTTGCGGCCTCATGCGTCCCACCTCTCACCCATTAGAGGATCGCATGGAAGCGGGCTCCGTGGAAGGGGGTCCGCATCCCATGCGCATGCCCCGCGCCGCGTCGAAGGGCCGCTGCCCTTCGGCGTCACAAGGTGGGCGGTGGAGAGCAGGAACCGGGAGAATGGAACCATGAAACTCGGATTCATTCGCCATGGACAGACCAACTGGAACGCCGAAGGCCGCCTGCAGGGCTCCAGCGACATCCCGCTCAACGACGTCGGACGCCAGCAGGCCCGTGACGCCGTGGCGATGCTTGGCGCAGGCACCTGGGACGCGATCGTCAGCTCCCCGCTCTCCCGCGCGCGTGAAACCGCCGAAATCATCGCCGCCGGCCTGGGCATCGAACTGGGCCGCAGCTACGAAGAACTCATCGAGCGCAACTACGGCCAGGCCGAGGGCATGACGGACGAGGAATGGGAAAAGCTCTGGCCCAACAAAGCCGGCGGCGGCATCGAGGCCCTGGACTCCGTGGTCGCCCGCGGAAGGGCGGCGATCGGGAAGGTCGCCGCGGATTTCCCGGGCAGGAACGTCGCGGTGGTGTGCCACGGAACCATCATCCGCTACACGCTGTCCGCGCTCGCCGGCGTCCAATTCGACAGCATTCTCAATGGCTCGGTTTCGCTGCTGGACAATGGCGAGGGACCCTGGAAGGTGCGCAGCGTCAACGGGGAAACGTTGGGCACACCGCTCACCCGGTAGCCGCTTGCTCGGCGTCCCCGACGGCAGTATCCATTCCGACGGTGTCGTGAGACGATGCGAAGGTCACCCAGAGAACCGGGGGAGGCACCATTTGCGCGGGGGAGAGCGGGAAACCATGGCCGAACGCATCGGGATCGTTGGCGCCGGGATCGTGGGCCTGGCCATCGCCCAGGCGCTGTCCCGCACGGGGGATTTCGACGTGACGGTGCTGGAGAAGGAATCCCGTGTGGCCATGCACCAAACCGGCCACAACTCCGGGGTCGTGCACGCCGGGCTGTACTACCAACCCGGCTCGCTCAAGGCCGAACTCTGCGCCAAGGGGCGGGCAATGACCCGTGAATACTGCCAGGAGCATTCCCTCCCGTACCGCGAGGCCGGGAAGCTCGTGGTGGCGCTGAATGCCGAAGAGGTCCCGCGGCTCGATGAGATTCAGCGGCGCTCCGTCCTGAACGCGGTCCCGGACCTGGCCCGCGTCTCGATGGCGCGGCTGCGCGAGATCGAGCCGCACGCGGCGGGGGTCGCCGCATTGCATTCCCCGCACACCGCTGTCGTCGACTATGCGGCGATTGCCGAAACCATGGCCAACCAGGTGCGGCGGGCCGGCGGCAGGGTGCTGCTGAACCAACAGGTCCAGGCCGTTGAATCCTCGGCCGGCAGCTGCCGCGTATCCACCTCCGGCACCACCCACGTCTTCGACCGGCTGGTGGTCTGCGCCGGGCTTCATTCAGATGCCATCGCCAGGCTGGTCGGGGCCTCGGACTCGCCACGGATCCTGCCGTTCCGGGGCGAGTACTGGTCCCTGGCCCCCGAGCGCAACGACCTGGTCAAGGGCATGATCTACCCGGTTCCGGATCCCGCGTTCCCGTTCCTCGGGGTCCATTTCACCCGCGGGGTATATGGCGAAACGCATGTGGGGCCCAACGCCGTACCGGCACTGGCCCGGGAGGGGTACTCGTGGGGCAGGATCTCGGTCCGCGACACCTTCGAATCCTTGCGGTGGCCCGGGGCCGGCGCGCTGGCCAAGGCCCACTGGAAAATGGGTGGAAAGGAGATCGCCGCCTCGCTCTTCAAGCCGCTGTATTTCAAGGCGGCGCAGGCCTTCATCCCGGAACTGCTGCCCTCGGACCTGCGGCACAAGACCACGGCGGGTGTTCGCGCCCAGGCGTGGTCCAAGGACGGTTCCCTGCTTGATGACTTTGCCGTGGACCAGGTCGGGCCGGTCACGCTGCTGCGCAACGCGCCCTCGCCGGCGGCAACCTCGGCCATGGCCATTGCCGAGCACGTCTTGGCAAACCACCTGGGAATCCGGCCCTAGCCCTGCAGCGGTTCGCCGGACTCAGGCCGGCGGGTAGTCGCCGAAAGCCGGGGCCTCGTCGGCAGGGTCCTGGAAACGAACCGCAACCTCGGAGGGTTTCGCGAGTTCAAGGACCAGGGGCTTCAGCAAGGCCGGCGGGATGGAAAGGCCTGAACCAATCTCGACCAGCCCCTCGTCGCGCAGTCGTTCCAGCCGTCGCCAGGCAATCGCAATGATGTCGGGCTCTCCCCGCGGATCAAGATCGGGAAGGCCACGGACCGGGTGCTTGAGCACCTCGACGTTGATCGGTTCAACCGCAGCTTCCAATAGGAAATACCGGGTCAGGTACCCCACCTCCATCTCCTGGTAACGATCGCTGACCTCCCGGGAGAACGCCCCGTACATGTTCCGGGCGACGGTGCGAACAACCTCGACAAGGTTCGAAGCGGGATCCTTGAGGAAGCCGGTTGCCTCGCGGCTCGGGTAGGCACGGCTGGCACTGAGCTCGATCAATCCGGCACCGACCAGCGCGTCCCAATAGAGTTCAAGCCGGCCGACGCCTGCCGCGCTCTTGAACAAGACCGGACCGCTCGTGGGTTGCCCTCCGACCGGCAGGGCGCCGGAGACGGGCACGGCATAGACGTCCAGGGCGGCGGCGGCCTCTTGGACGTGCTTCTTGTTGAGCACCTTCAAGCCGGTGATCTCGCGCCTTGGTCCAAGCCATTGCAGGAACGATTGAACCCGCCTGGCCACCGGCAGCTTCCCGATGGCTTCGGCGACCTCGTCCCCGGAGAGCTGGGGGACGGTGATGATGGCGGCCTGGAGCTCGGGGATCGGGGAGTAGGACGGCTCGAAGTCGGGAAAGCTGAAGCACCTGAAGTAGGTGTCGAGCTGCACGAATTGCTCGTGGGTTCCGCCCCAGGTGCCGGTGGTGTGCAAGAACTCGAGGTAGGCGCCAAAGACGTGGGTCATGTCCAGGAAGTCGTTGGTTTTCCCGAAGAACATCAACTCATCCAGTGTTGCCGCGAAGGCCTGGACGTCCAGGAAGGTGATGTCGCTGTCCCTGTTGAGGCGTGCGTAGTGTCCGAGGAAGGCGGTGATTCGTGCCTTGAGCTCGTCACCGCGGACATCAAAATTCTTCTCGCGGCACCAGGCTTCGAACGCCGGGAGCACCCTTGGAATCTCGCGCCGTATGCGATATTCACCGATGCTGACGATGGCGGGCCCGCGAGATTCTCGTGGCGCCGGTTCGGCATTCTTGGCTGTTTTCGGGTCCTTGTGAGACATCTTCATTCCACACGTGTCGGGCTTCGTGGCAATGCCCCATGGGGACGGCAAGGCCGCTGTCGATTTGAGCATACTAGCGAGCCGGAGCCGTTAGTACAGCGAACGATGGTTTTCTCGGCCGACTCAGTGCCCGGCCGGATGAAGGACCTGGTCCCACAGGTAATCCTCGCCAACGACCGGGATGCCGTATGACCTGGCCTTGCGGGCCTTGCCCGAGAGGCTGTCCGGGTCGGCGGCCACCAACAGCTTCACCTTTTTCGTCACCGCCGGGTGCGACTTGAACCCGGCGGATTCCAGTTCGGCCTCGATGGCGCTCCTGGGCCGGGTCATGTCCCCGGTGAGCACGACGAGATCCCCGGGCTCCAGGAACGAGGTTGCCGTCCGCTGTGGCAAGGGGGCCCATGACGGGGCGGCAGGCCTGGCCAGCGAGGCGGCCTCGAGCTGCGCGGAAGGGATGCCAAGCAGCTGGGCGATGGTTGCCAGGTCGTGCAGCTCATCGCGGGTGAGGACGCCGTCGGCCCAAGCGGTGTCGGCGAGCGAGGCGAAATACTGGCCGTGCAGTTCGATGACGGTGGTCCTGCTGATTTCGAGCTCGTCGGCCATCGCAACCAAGGCGGATTGCTCGTGGGCCGAGAGGTACCGGTCAAGCAACGCGCGGTCGAGCAACGCCAGGTATTCCTGGTGCTCGGCTGGCCCGGTGATTTCGGGCAGGCGAACCACGATCCGGTCCACGAAGTGGGTTTCCCTGGCTCCCTCCGTGGAGCGGTGCGCGGGGGCAAACAGCGCGGGAGGAGTGGCGAGGTGCCAGCTGGTGGCCGCGGCCTGCTCCAACAGGTAGTCCCAGTCGCCCAGGTCCGGGTCAAGCTCCATATACCGGGACAGGAGCACCGCGGTGGCCTCGGCGTCGTCCCCGGCGCTGTGCGCATGGCGCAACTCGATGCTGAACGAATCGCAGCAGTCCTGCAGGGAACGCCCGGCACCGGGCAGGTATTCGTGGGCCATCTGCATGGTGCACAGGCCGCGGGGCAGGTAGAAGTCCGGCAGGGCCAGCCCCGCACGCTGGAATTCGGCGCCGAGGAAGCGGGCGTCGAAGCCGAGGTTGTGCGCGACGACGATGGTTCCGGACAGCCGCCAGTCAAGCTCCTGGGCGATGTCGACGAAGCGCGGTGCCTCGAGGATGTCCTTGGCACGGATCCCGTGGATGGATTGCCTGCCCAGGTCCCGTTCGGGATTGACCAGCGTTTCCCACCGATCCAGCACGGTGCCGGAGCGGTCGAGGGTGATGACGGCAATTTCCGCAATGCGGTCGTGGTTTCCCGGGAACAATCCCGTGGTTTCCGTGTCGATCACGGCAAAATATCCCTGTGCCATGGAGGCCCCCCGCTGCTTGCCCGTATCCGACGATGTGTTTTGATCCTAGGCCAACCGGCCGGGCCGGGGGCGTCGGGCCCCGTGTTTGGGCACCACCTGGTGTTAACTTTCGTGTAGTAAGTCTTGTGGATGCGAACTCAGGATGGGGAAAAAGTGGTACCAGGTCTTCAACGACGGTTGGGCACCTTTGACGCGGTCATGATCGGGCTGGGTGCGATGATCGGGGCGGGCCTCTTTTCGGCGTTCACACCCGCGGCCTCCGCGGCCGGCTCCGCGCTCTTGGTCTCGCTGGTGCTGGCCTCCGCGATTGCCTATGCCAATGCTCGTTCCAGCGCACAGCTCGCGGCACGCTACCCGACCTCCGGCGGCACCTACGCCTATGGGCGGGAGGTGCTGGGGCCGTGGCCCGGTTTCATTGCCGGGTGGGGGTTCGTGGTGGGCAAGACTGCATCCGCGGCGGCCATGGCGCTGACCTTTGCCACCTACACGGTCCCCGGACCCTGGGTGAAACCGGTGGCCACTGTGGCTGTGGCGGTGCTCGTGGGCGTCAACTGCCTGGGCGTTACCCGCACGGCGGCCGCGGCAAGGATCATCGTCACCGCGGTCCTGGCGCTCCTGGCCGTGGTCCTGATCGTGATCCTGGCGGGAGGACATGCTCCGCCGGAATACGTTGCCGGGACCAACCACGGGGTCTTTGGCGTCTTGCAGGGAGCGGGGCTGTTGTTCTTCGCATTTGCGGGTTATGCGCGCATCGCAACCCTGGGGGAGGAAGTGCGGAACCCGTCCAGGAGCATTCCGCGGGCCATCGGGATCGGGCTTGGCATCGTGGTGGTCCTCTATGCCGCGGTGGCACTGGTGCTGATCGATGTCCTGGGGACGGCCGGCATTGCCCAAAGCCCCAAGCCGCTGGCGACCGCGGTGGGGGACTCCTGGGCGCTTCCGCTGGTCCAGGTTGCGGCTGCGCTGGCCTCCCTGGGTGCGTTGCTGGCCCTGGTTGCGGGGATCGGACGCACCGCCATGGCCATGGCCCGGGAGAACGACCTGCCCCGGGCACTCTCGGCCGTGCATCCGCGGTTCGCCACACCTCTGAGGGCCGAGCTCGTCGTCGGTGCCGCGATCCTGGTGCTCATCGCATTCTTCGACCTGGGCACGGCCATCGGCTTCTCGTCGTTCGGGGTCCTGGTCTATTACCTGATCACCAATATCTCGGCCGCGAGGCAGCCGAAGAACGAGCGGTTGGGGCCCGTCTGGCTGGGTGTTGCCGGGGCCGCCGGCTGCGCGGTGCTGGTCGCTTCGCTTCCGGTCTCCGCCGTCATCGGCGGCCTGGTCATGTTCACCGTCGGCCTGGGGTATCGCGCGACTAGGCTTCGGCTCGGCGGCTGAGTCCTGCCCCGGACGTGGCAGGTGGTGCCGGTGCCCTTCGGTGGCCAACCCTAGCAACTTGACGCAAAGAAGAGCATGCTGGGGAAGAACCACACATTTCGAGCACAGAAACTTCGTGGGTCGGTTGCCCTGCCGGGGAAAAACGGGCGGCTGCCATGTCGTTTGGGGAAACCGTGAGATGAAAAATGGCAACCTATGAATACGCAACGGATGAACTGACCCGCGACCAACCCAGGGCAGTCCCGCTGAGCAAGGGGCGGATGATTGTCGGCTGGCTCACGACCACCGACCACAAGAGGATCGGGTACATGTACCTGATCGCCTCATTCACCTTCTTCTGCTTGGCCGGCGTGATGGCGATGCTGATGAGGGCTGAATTGTTCGACCCCGGCCTGCAGATCGTGCAGACCAAGGAGCAGTACAACCAGCTGTTCACCATGCACGGCACGCTGATGCTGCTGATGTTCGCAACGCCCCTCTTTGCCGGTTTCGCCAACGTCATGATGCCGCTGCAGATCGGGGCACCGGACGTCGCGTTCCCCAGGCTCAATGCGCTGGCCTTCTGGTTCTTCCTCTTTGGATCAACCATCGCGATCTCGGGCTTCCTGACCCCGCAGGGCGCGGCGGCGTTCGGCTGGACCGGGTATGCGCCGTTGTCGAACACCACCTTCAGCCCCGGCATCGGCGGGGATCTCTGGGTCTTCGGCCTGGCGCTGTCGGGCTTCGGCACGATCCTGGGCGCGGTCAACTTCATCACCACGATCATCTGCCTGCGTGCCCCGGGCATGACCATGTGGCGCATGCCCATTTTCACGTGGAACACGCTGATCACCGCCATCATGATCCTGATGGCCTTCCCGCCGCTGGCGGCCGCGCTGTTCGCCCTGGGTGCGGACAGGCGGTTCGGTGCGCATGTGTATGATCCTGAAGCGGGCGGCCCGATGCTGTGGCAGCACCTGTTCTGGTTCTTCGGTCACCCCGAGGTCTACATCATTGCGCTGCCGTTCTTCGGCATTGTCACCGAGATCTTCCCGGTGTTCTCCCGCAAGCCGATCTTCGGCTACAAGGGCCTGATCTTCGCGACCATCTCCATCGCGGCGCTCTCGATTTCCGTCTGGGCCCACCACATGTACGCCACCGGACAGGTCATGCTGCCGTTTTTCGCCTTCATGACGATGCTGATTGCGGTGCCCACCGGCGTGAAGTTCTTCAACTGGATCGGCACCCTTTGGCGGGGATCGGTCACCTTCGAGACCCCGATGCTCTGGAGCATCGGGTTCCTGGTCACCTTCCTCTTCGGCGGACTGACCGGCATCGTCCTATCGGCACCGGGCTTGAACTTCCACGTGACAGACACCTACTTCGTGGTGGCGCACTTCCACTACGTGGTCTTCGGCACCGTCGTGTTCGCCATGTTCGCCGGATTCTACTTCTGGTGGGCGAAGTGGACCGGCAAGATGCTCAACGAGCGACTGGGCAAGATCCACTTCTGGATGCTGTTCGTGGGCTTCCACGGCACCTTCCTGATCCAGCACTGGCTGGGCGTCATGGGGATGCCGCGTCGCTACGCGGACTACCTTCCCGAAGACGGGTTCACCACGATGAACCAGTTCTCGTCGGTGTTCTCCTTCATCCTGGGTGCCTCGATGATCCCGTTCTTCTGGAACGTGTGGACCACGCACCGGCACGGCAAGAAAGTGGTCGTGGACGATCCGTGGGGTTTCGGCGGATCGCTGGAATGGGCAACCTCCTGCCCGCCGCCGCGCCACAACTTCACCTCGATCCCGCGCATCCGTTCCGAACGCCCCGCCCTTGACCTCCACCACCCGGAGCTCGGCGCACGGACAACCCCGCAGGGCCCCGTGGCCACGGTGTTCGGGCCGGCACAGCAGAAGGACACCGACGAATCGGGCTGATGCCGGAGTCGGGCAACGACCGGAAAGCGCTTGTAACGCATGTGGGGTGGTGGTTTCCCGTCCAAGGACGGGAAACCACCACCCCACATTGCTGTGCGTCGTGCGTGCCAGCCGGTGGACCTAGGGCTGCGCTCCGGGATGTCCGCCGCCGGTCTCGGACGCATCTGCGCCGGGGACAGCCGCCGAGCCAACCGGGACATCAGGCACCGAGCCGTCGGCGCGACGACCCTGGGGAACGGCCCGGCGAAGCCTTGCCGTCAGGTTCTGGAGATTGAGCAGCTGCGAATTCCGGTTCGGGCCTTCAACTTCCAACCCGTAGAAGTCACCGATGTGGTCCACGAACGCCATCCGTCGGGCCTTCTCATAGACCTTGACTTCACGCGAGAATGCCCGGTATGTCGCCCAGCAGATCATGATCAGGACAATGCTGAAGGGCAGGGCAATGACGATGGCTGCGGTCTTGAGCGCTTCGAGGCCTCCGGAAAGGAGCAGCGAAGCCGCCAGCAGGGAAGTGGCCAGCGTGAAGAAAATGCGGATCCAGTTCTTTGGTTCCACGTCTCCGCCGGTGGCGATCATGCCCATGACCAATGCGCCAGAGTCTGCCGAGGTGACGAAGAAGATGACAATCATGATGATGGCCCCCACCGTCAGCACGGCACCGGCCGGCAAGTTGTCCAGCATGGCGAACAAGGCGCCGGCGGTGTTGATCGAGCCGTCCGCGCCCACGAGGTTTCCGGTGCCCTGCAGCTGGCCGTAGATGGCGGTTCCGCCCAGGACGGCGAACCACAACATGGTGACAACCGTCGGGACCAGAATGACCCCGCCAACAAACTGGCGCACCGTGCGGCCGCGGGAAATCCGGGCGATGAAGATGCCCACGAACGGGGCCCAGGAAATCCACCAACCCCAGTAGAACGTGGTCCACATGCCCTGCCAGGCTTCGCCTTCGGCACCGGTGAAGGCGCTGACGTTGAACGACATGGCAAGGAAGTTCTGCAGGTAGTTGCCGATCGACTGCACGAAGTTGCGCAGAAGGAATTGTGTGGGGCCAACTATCAGCAAGAAGGCGACGAACACCCCGGCCAGGATCAGGTTGGTGTTCGAGAGCCACTTCATCCCCTTGCCAACACCCGACAGCACGGACAAGAGCACCAAGCAGGTGACGGCGGCAATGATGACGATGTCGATGAACTGGGTTGCCTTGAACAGGCCGGCACTTTCCAGGCCCGCACTGATCTGCAGGACGCCCAAGCCCAGTGAGGTCGCCACGCCGAAGATGGTGCCGACCAGGGCGATGACGTCAATGAGGTTTCCGAGGCCGCCATGGACCTTGCGCCCCAACAAGGGTTCAAGGGTCCAGCGGATCGAAATGGGTCGGCCGCGCCGGTGGATCGCATAGGCCAGGGCCAGCCCGATGACAACGTAGATCGACCACGCGTGGACTCCCCAGTGCAGGAACGTTTGGGCCTGGGCTTGTTGGGCCAGCTCGGCCGGGGAACCCGAAGCGCCGGGCTTGGGTGAAGCGAAGTGGCTCAGTGGCTCGGAGACGCCGTAGAAAACCAGGCCGATGCCCATCCCGGCGGCAAAGAGCAGCGAGAACCAGGAACCCAGGGAGAACTCCGGTTCGTCTTCGTCCTTGCCGAGCTTGATCTCACCGAATTTCCCGAATCCCAGCCAGAGGCTGAACACCACAAAGCCCGTTGCAATCAGGACGTAGTACCAGTTGAAGTATCCGATGATCTTCGTCTGGATGGATGAGAAGAATGACTCTGCCGTATCGGGCATGGTCATGGCGAACGTGGCAAAAACAATGGTGATGATGGCCGCGGGCCAGAAGACCCACCGGTGTACACGGGGCGATGTACTCGTCTTTGTCTGTTCGGTTGTCATTTTCCGAGCCTAAGCGATAGCAGGGTGCGACCAACAAGAAAGGTGGTAATCACCACCAAATTTGCCAAACTTTGAGAATCTGTGAATTGAAGTTCACCTTAGCAAGAAACTACAAGGTTCTCCCGATGAAAGTAAGCCCTCGTGCGCATGGGGTAGGCGTTGGATTCGGAGCCGGACAAGGCCTTGGTGGTGAGACATTCGGAGCACCCTCAGAGGCATTCGTCTACTGGTTAGTCCATATGAAGCTCGACCAGTCCGTATTGGGCGGCCCGAATCAGGGCCTGGACCCTGTCGCGGACGCCGAATTTTGCCATGACTCGACTCAGGTGGGCTTTCACCGTTGCTTCGGAAATGTGCAATTCGGCGGCCATCTCCGGATTGTTTCTGCCCCGTGCAAGTAGTTGGAGGACTTCCTGCTCCCGCTCGGACAAAGCCATGGGGTTCGGCCCGATGGAGCTGCTCGGCCGCACATCGTGGGCATCCCGGATCGCGCGAATAAGGTCCTGCGAGACGGACGCCGAGATGGCTGCGCTTCCGTCTTGTACTGCCTGGATGGCCGCGAGGATTTCCGTGGGCTCGGCGTCCTTGACCAAGTAACCAGCGGCTCCCGCGCGAAGAGCCGGGACCAGGTATTCCTCCGAGGAAAAAGCGGTGATGGCAAGTACGCCAATGCCCGGGTAGTTTGTGGTGATGATGCTGGTTGCTTCAACGCCGTCCATGCGGGGCATTTGCATGTCCATGAGGATTACATCCGGATTGTTGCCCGCGCAGAAGTCGACTGCTTCAATGCCGTTTGTCGCTTCTCCAAGCCACTGGAACCCCGGGGCGGCTTCAAGGATGATCTTGAGGGCTTGGCGCATGAGTGGTTCGTTATCAACCACAAGAACTTGGATGTCGGTCACAGTCTTGAGTCTAGTGATCTTTTGGCTAATAAGCGTCTTTGATGGTCGGCAACATGAACTTTTGGGAAAACACCTGTTGACTTATGGAAATAAGTGCAAGAATGAGCAACATGACTCGTAAAACTCGTATTCTCGCTGCTGTAACCATGTCCGTTGCCCTGTTGCTGCCGGCTGCCGTTCCCGCTCAGGCTGCCGTTGTCTCAGGCCCCATTTCCCAGAGCATCTCGTTCCCGGTGGCATCGCCTGCCGGTGCATCAGATGCATTCAATGACTGGGTTTGTCGTAATCTCGGCGCTCTGTGCCGCTAAGCGCAATAGAAAGCAGGGCTCGCTGACATGAGCCCTGCTTTCGGTGAGAATGGGATCGTGAAACAACCTCATTCTTCACCCACCGCTATTGAGCCGTCGTCCGCCCCCTTGGGGCGGACGATCCTTCTCATTGCCAGCGGAATTGTCGCACTGCTGCTGGTTACAGACATCGTGAGCCTGCTCAGGGAGGCCGATCCTGCGCAGTTCCGGGTTCGCGCCATGGAGAGCATCGTTAGCGTTGCCTTCGCTCTTGCCCTTGGGCTGCTGTGGGTTCGTGGACGGGCAGCAGTCATAGTTTCCGTTCTTGCCATGATCTTGAGCCTGATCGTGGGAAAATACCTCTTTGCCTTACTTGTTGTTCCTTTGCTTCTTGGCCTGGTCACCCTGACCCAAACTCGCAAGTTTTCCTTCCGCTATCTTTGTGTCACGGTTGTGTGGGCAACGCTGATCGTTGTCGTACGGACTTACGACGTAGGCTTTTTGATCCTCCTCGTGCCGTTGCTGGGGGTAGCTTATTTTGTGGCACTTTTTGCGCGAAAGTATCAGGAGCAGCGTGAGGCCGACAGGCGACGCATCGAGGATCTGCGCCGCAAGCAGCAAGAGGCCGTGGAGGCCGAGCGCAAGGCCATTGCCAGGGACCTGCACGACATCGTCGCCCATGACATCACCGTGATTTCCATGCAGGCCAAGGCCGCAGGTTTTTCGGGCGATCCCGCCGTTGCCCAGGCAGCACTCAAGGTCATTGGGAACACCTCGAAAGAAGCACTGCAGGACCTCCGCGTCATGCTCAACGTGTTGCGCTCGGACGGGCCCGCAACCCGCGTGGACGGATCGCTCGTTGACTCGGCGGGAAATGCTGCCAGCAGCCTCGAGATCCTCATCGGTGTCGAGGTGTTTGCCGAACGACTGATTGACCTCGGCCATCCAACGAAGACCATGGCCGATCCGCGGCTTGCCGGCTTGCCACAATCCGCACAGGCAGCCCTGTACAGGGTTCTGCAGGAATCCACGACGAACATCGTCAAGCATGCTGAACGGCATGCGGTTTGCCGCATTGAGGCACTCGTGGTGGGAGACCGGGTGTGGCTGGAGATTGCCAACTCGTTACCCCGCCACGTCATGGACCAAGGTTTCGACAGTGGCGGGCACAGCTCGGGCATTGTTGGCATGTCCGACCGGATGGCGGCCTTCGGTGGTACCCTCTCGGCCAAGCGGGTCCGCGGCGACTGGGTGGTGCGTGCCGAACTCCCGGCAACCACCATTGACCAGGGCATCAAAGCTCGCGAGGACAACTTCAAGGCTTCGGATCAATCATGAGGTTACCTCAGTAAGTATGGTCAAAGGTCTAATGTGCAGCACCCGATCGCGCGGATAGAGTAGGTACTACATCGGAGAAATAGCCGATTGATGGGAACTAGGAACGTTTTGCGAGTGGCGTTTCCAGAACTCATTTCCAGCACGCCAGACGACGCCAGCCCCGCGAACCGAGCCCCCAAGTTGGTTCGCAGCACAGGAATCACGTCAAATGCTTTCCCCCAAGGAGCATTTGGCATTGAAGGTTCCTCGGTCGCTTCTACCCCAAGAGAAGCCACCATCGGCGTCGTCGGGCGTGCTGATGTTTAAGCCCATGGATGCCCCGATTTTCCGGTGATTTTCCCCGGCGGGTGATGCGCTTCACAGGCCCTGAGGGAATGCTTCCCGTGGCCGTGGCGGTTCTGCTTGGTAGGAAACCACCGAAGAACCGCAAGGAGAACACCCCCAGATGAGCGTTGAAACCGCCGCAACCGTGTACGACCAGCTGTCGATCGATGCCGACACCGCAGACAAGCTTTTCCTTGAGGCCCGCACCGCAAACACCTTCTCCGAGGAACCCGTGGTCGGCGAAACCCTCGATGCCATCTACGAGCTCACCAAAATGGGTCCGACGATGATGAACAACCAGCCACTGCGCATCACCTGGGTCAAGAGCGCCGAGGCCCGCGAGGCGGTCGTCGCCAAGATGATGGAAGGGAACCGTGCCAAGTCCTTGGCCGCCCCGGCGCTTGCAGTGCTTAGCTATGACGCCAACTGGCACGAGCAGTTCCCGGTGTTCTTTCCCCACGCCCCCGAGCGCAAGGCCATGTTCGACCAGGACGCCGCCTCTCGTACCGAGATCGCCAAGAACAACGCCTGGATGCAGGCCGGCTACTTCATCATGGCCGTCCGCGCGGCCGGGCTGCACGCCGGACCCATGGGCGGCTTCGACGCTGCCGGAGTGGATTCGGTCATCAACGCGGACTCGGCCAACCACGCCTTCTTGATCGTCAACGTCGGCGCCCCCGGCGAGAACCCGTGGTTCGATCGCCTGCCGCGACTGGACATCGACATGGCGACCACCAGCATCTAGCGTCCCGCCTGCCCGAAGCAAGCACACCGTGGGGCGGTGAAGATGCCAGACATCTTCACCGCCCCACGGCGTTAAGCATTCTAGGCCAGGACCTCTTCGGCCACCCGCGTCAATGCACGTTCCAGCGGGGCGCGCAGCACGCGTGGCACGCGGATGTGCTTGCCAATGCGCACGAGCCCCTCGGCCTCGGCGGCACGCAGCAGGGCCTCGGCGGCCGGTACGGTCTTTGCGAAGAGCGGCTGCAGGTGGGCCTGTTCCGGTTCCAGTTCCCCGGGTGCGGGAACCGAGAAGGCTGCCTCGGTGCGCGGCGGATTCGCCGATCCTGCCTTGGCCAGCAACGCGGCGGTCATTTGGGTGACGGTGTGGTCCGCATCCGGACCCACGGCATTGAGTAGCAGGTGGGCGTAGATTCCTTCGGCCACCAAGTCCTTTGCGCCGCGGGCGCCGAATCCCGAATCGGCGTTCAACGCCTCGGCCACCACCGGATTGGGCAGCACCCTTCCCTCTTGGAAGCTCAATACCCCGGCACGCAACAGCGCATCCCAATAGGTGCCCAGTTTCGGAAGCTGTCCCAACGCGGCAACGGAGGATCCGGCCTCTGGCACCCAGCCCGGCTGCGCAACCTCGGAATCCTGGTCCAGGCGAACCTCGAGCCCCACGGCAGCGGCGGCCGAAACCAGATCGGTGGGCAGCAACAATCCGTCCTCTGCCACCTCTCGGCCCTCGCCCACCCAGGCCAGCAGTGCCCTGGCGGTGTCCACCATCGCCAGCTTGGCCCAGCGTTCGTCCGCGCTGGCCTCGTCAAGCTCGGGGACAACCACGGGCGATTGCCCGCCCTGGGCCGACACCAGGTCGAAGACGGCCTTGAATTCCTCCACCTCTCCGCTCCAACGGCCGGTTTCAGCCAAAAAGAGCATGAACTCGCGCAGCATGGCGGCGCACGCAACGGCGACCTCGTCGCCAAGCTCGCGCAGGTCCGTGAACTGGATGGCCAGGGCATCATGGTCAAGCTCGGACACCGCCACCTTCCCTCGCAGCCGGGCGTGGACCGTCAGCAGGGTCACCAGGCCCTCGATGCCGGCCTCCGAATCGGCCGGGGCGTGGCGTTGGTTGAAGAAGGCACGCAATTGCGCGGCGTAGGGCCGCATGGCGGTGCGGACCTTGTCCTCGAACTTGGAGGCACCGGCGCTTGGGTTGCGTCCCGGGTGCCCGTTGCGTGGTTTGCCGGCAGATTTCGATTTCGACATGTTCGTGTCGTCCCCCTTGGGTGCTTGGATAATCCTGATGCTGCTTTGCTGGTGCCTTCCGGCGCCGGGCTAATCCGCGAAGAGTGAGCGAACGTCGTCGGCGCTGATCGCCGAGGCAAAGGCCGCATCGTCATCGAGCACCGCGGTGAACAGCTTGGCCTTCTTGTCCTTCAGCGCCATGACCTTTTCCTCGATGGTGTTCTTGGAAACCATCCGGTAGACCATGACGTTGCGCTTCTGCCCGATGCGGTGGGCGCGGTCAACGGCCTGGTTCTCCGAGGCCGGGTTCCACCACGGATCCATGAGGAAGCAGTAGTCGGCCTGGGTGAGGTTCAGGCCAAACCCGCCGGCCTTCAGTGAAATCAGGAACACCTTGACCTTGCCGGAGGTGAAGGACTCGATGACCCTGGCACGCTTGGTGGTCGAGCCGTCCAGGTAGGCGTGCTCGATCCCGGCCTCGGTGAGCCGGTCGCTGGCCTTGGACAGGAACGAGGTGAATTGGCTGAAGACCAGGGCGTTGTGGCCCTCGGCGGTGAGGTCCTCGAGTTGCTCGAGCAGGGCGTCGAGCTTGCTGCTGGGAACGGAGGAGTACTCCTCGTCGATGAGCGAGGCATCCAGGGCCAGCTGGCGCAGCTTGGTCAGCGAGGAGAACACCGCGAAGCGGTTCTTGTCCATGTCCTCGAGCATGCCCAGCACCTTCTGGCGTTCGCGCTGCAGGTGCCGCTGGTAGATGACCCGGTGCTTGGGTGCCAGGTCGAGCTCCAGGATCTGCTCCTGCTTCTCGGGCAGGTCCGTGGCTACCAGTTCCTTGGTGCGGCGCAGCATCAGTGGGCGGATCCGGCGGCGCAGGCGCTTCAGCGCCTCGTTGTCGCCGTCCTTTTCGATGGGCTTGCGGTAGGTCTCGTCGAAGCGCTTGAGCGCGGGGAAGAGCCCCGGGGCGGCAATGGCGAACATCGACCAGAGCTCGGAGAGGTTGTTTTCCATGGGGGTGCCGGTGATCGCGAGCTTGAAGGGCGTCGGGAAGTCGCGGGCCTGCTTGGAGGCCTGTGTGGCGGGGTTCTTCACGAATTGGGCCTCGTCCAGGATCAGCCCGGAGAACCTGGTGGCCGCATATTCGTCCTGGTCGATGCGGAACAGGCCATAGGAGGTGATCATGATGTCGACGTCCGCGGCGATCTCGTGGGCGGGGACCCCGCCGCGGCGCACGGTCTCGGTCATGTAGACGCTGCGCAGGTTCGGGGCGAAGCGTGCCGCCTCGGCCGTCCAGTTGGAGACCACGGAGGTCGGGGCCACCACCAGGAACGGGGGCATCTTTCCGGTCGAGTCGTCGTGGTTGTCCTTGGCGTGCTGGATCAGTGCCAGGGTCTGCAACGTCTTGCCCAGTCCCATGTCGTCGGCGAGCACCCCGCCCAGCCCGTTGTCGTAGAGGAAGGAGAGCCATTCGAAGCCCTCGAGCTGGTAGGGGCGCAGCGTGGCGTCGATGCCGTCCGGCAGCGGGGCGTGGTCGACCTCGAGGATGTTGCTCAGTCCCTCGGTGGAGTGCTTCCACGCGGCGGACGCCTCGACGTTGGTGGCGATGTCCTTGAGGTCTTCCCAGAGCGAGGCCTGGTGCTTGGAAATCCGGATGGTGCCGTCACTGGTGGCATCCGACAGCGCGCGGGCCTCCTCGATGAGCCGGCGCAGCTGCTCGTATTCCGGGCGGTCCAGGGTAAAGTACTTGCCGTCGGGCAGCATCAGGTACGCATCGCCGTGCGCCAGCGCCTGGAAGAGTTCGGTGAACGGGACCTTGTTGCCGTCGATTGCGACCTCGACGCCCAGGTCGAACCAGTCGTTGGTTTCGGTGTTCTCGGTCGAGATGGTGATCAGCGGGTTCGCGGTGAGTTCCTCGAACTCCGGCTGTTCGCCGTCGATGTGCACCCGCAGGTTTTCCAATGCCTGCAATGCCGGCAGCGCCTGGGTGATGAACCGTGCCGCCGCGACGCCATGCAGGCGCGGTGCGACCCGGGTGGCGGAAATGTTGCGTTGCGGATTGGCGAAGGCACCGGCGTAGGCCTCCGGGAACGAGGCAATGGCCGCGGCGACTTCGCGTTGCATGGCCAGTTCGGCCTTGGGGTTGCGTTCGGTTCCCGCCACCAGCTCCAGGGACACCTGGTGGTTGCCGTAGGAATAGCCCCAATGCAGGTTGATGCCCGGGACCGAAGTTTCGTCCTTCTTGTGCTTGCGGGTCGGGTGCTGCTGGCCGGCGAAGTGCTCGACGCGCAGCAGCATGACTGGTTCCAGCGAGGTCGGCACCTCGACGGAGTGGTCGATCGAGGACAGCGCGGAGGCCTTGGCGAGCTTGGGCAGGTACTCCTGCTCAAAGTTTTCCCGCCCGTTGGCCGGGATGGTGACCTTCTTGTCCGTGGCCAGCAGACCGGTGACCAGTGCGGGGAGCTTGGTGCGCGATGGCGCCAGGTGGAGGTCCACGTTCTTTATGCCCTCGGTGGTGTCCCACCAGAAGACCCCGTGGTCGGCGACGGCGCCGAGGAAGTCGCTGTCAAAGTCCGGCGGGAGCACATCGACCGAGGGGCGGATCCGCAGCTTCTTGCCCTCGGAGGCGATATCGGTGCGGACCGCGACCGGATCGTGCACCCGGACCGAGGATTTTGCCGACTGGCCGCGCAGCTCGATGCCCAGTGCAGCGGCCCGGTCAAGGTGGTTCCACACCATCGGGGTCAGGAAATCGCTGGCCGACAGGTGGGTCCCGTTCCACGCAACAAAGGAGTTCAGCTGAAGCAGCGTGCAGAACCACTCGACCTGCTCCGCGTCGTAGGAGTAGTCGAATGGAAGTGTCGGGATGCCGCCGGTGCGGGTGTAGCGGAAATGCTGCCAGGCCAGGTTGCCCGAGACCCAGCGGCCCTTGTCGTTGAGCTGGACCGGGCGCAGCAACAGCTCCAGCTTGGAGGTGTGCGGGATGGTCCCGTCCTTGATCTTCTGCATGGCCGAGGCCTGGTAGCGCTGCAGGGTCTTTGGGCGCAGTTCGAACTGGAGCCCCAGGGTACGCTGCTCGGTTTCCTGCCCGGCGGCAACGCCGTCCCCGATGAGCGAGTCCAGCGTGCGCTCCCACGGGGCACGCGGATCGGGATCCTCGTAGTTTTTCTCGTCCCACATGTAGGCGAAAAGTGCGGCCGCGGCGTGCTTGCAGTTCGAGCCCACCGGGCAGGTGCAGATCCCCAGCTGGGGCATGAGCAGCCCGTGACGAACCTGGGAGTGGACGGCGGTGCGATATACCATGCCGCCGGAACCCAGCACGGAAGCGCGCACGATGCCCATGGGCTCGACCCAGTTGACGTCCAGCACCCTGCCCTGGCTTGCGTAGGCAGCGCCGCGATCCAGGCTGAGGGGTCCGACAAGCTCCCGGATCAGTGTGGTGGAGTTGAGCAGTGGTGCAACGGAAGACATGTCACTAGTCTAAAGGCGGGCACCCACGCCACGGAGCCAAAACGGCCCCAATGGGCCCGCGGGCTGAAGCCCGCCCGGCACACCGGGGAGGCGGGGAAAGGGGCGGAAACAATGGGAAGCACCTGGTTTACCGCTGATACCCACTTCGGGCATGCCCGCATCATCGGTTCCTGCAACAGGCCCTTTGTCGATGCCGCGGAAATGGATGCCGAGATCATCAGGCGGTGGAACCAGGTGGTGGGTGCCGCGGACACCGTCTGGGTGCTGGGGGACTGGGCTCTGGGTGACAAGGCTCGCGGGCTCGAGATCGTCTCGGAACTGCACGGCACCAAGCACCTGGTGGCAGGAAACCACGACGCCTGCTGGCCCGGACGCATCGGGGCGCAGCGCCACCTGCAGCACTTCATTGATGCGGGCTTCGCCTCCGTGGAGGCGTTCGCGCGCGTCAAGCTGCCCGTGACGGTGAAGAATGCGTCGGGGCGCAAGGTGCTGCTCAGTCATTTCCCGTACGCGGGGGACTCCCCCGGCGGTGACCGCTATGCGCAATTCCGGTTGTGTGATCAGGGCGCCTGGCTGTTGCACGGACACGTCCACAATTCCTTCGTGGTCTCGGGCCGCGGCATCAACGTCGGGGTTGATATGCACGACTTCGCCCCGGTCGGTGCCCTGGCGCTGGCGCGAATGATCGATTCGATCGAGGATGACGGCGCGCCGGGCACCGCTTGACGGGTCAGAAACCCGTGCTCCGAACGACTCGACGCAGAAAAAATGAAAAAGAAACATCTTTGCCGTATTTAATGCAAGCGACACGGGATTGTGGTCTGCGTCACCGATGAAAAACGAAGTCCCGTTGCTTCACGCCGGATTTCCCGCCAAAGTTGAGCTCAAGTGTTCGAATGATCTTGAATGGAGTGTGAACCATGGCCAGCGTAACGACGCCTGAGCATGTTGTCATCGTCGGTGCCGGTTTCGTCGGCCTGTCCACCGCCTGGTACCTGCAGGAGGAAGGCGTCAAGGTCACGGTTGTTGACCGCGGCGGCGTGGCCTCCGGCGCTTCGTGGGGCAATGCCGGCTGGCTTACCCCGGCGCTGACCCTGCCGATCGCAGAACCGTCGATCTTCTCCAGCGGACTGAAGATGATGATGGACCCGGCCTCCCCGCTGTACATTCCACTCAAGGCCAACGCCAAGCTGCTTCGCTTCCTGATCGGGTTCACCTGGCACAGCACCCCGAAGAAGTGGCAGGAAGCCATGCGCATCTACTCCGAGCTCGGCACCACCGGGCTTGACGCCTTCGACGAGATCGCCGAGGGCACCAACGCGGGCCCGGGCGTCGTCGAGAAGACCAAGCCGGCCAACCCGTTCCTGACCGGCTTCAAGTCGCTCAAGGACCGCGACGGACTGCTCCACGAGTTCGACATGATCCGCAAGACCGGCGGCAACGTCGAGTTCGACCTGCTCACCGGAGACGAGCTGCGCGCCATCGAGCCGACCCTCTCCGACAGCGTGGCTGCAGGCGTGGCCATCAAGAACCAGCGCTTCCTGAACCCGCCGAAGTACATGGAGTCCCTCGCCGAGTCCGTCATCGCCCGCGGCGGCGACATCGTGGGTTCCTACAACGTCACCGACATCCGTGACAACGGCAGCTCGGTCACCGTCATCGGCTCCGAGGGCCGTTCGATCACCGCCGACCACGTGGTCATGGCCACCGGCGCCTGGCTGAACGACATGACCAAGAAGTTCGGCGTGAACGTCGTCGTCCAGGCGGGTCGCGGCTACTCCTTCACCGTCCAGCCCGAGGTCATGCCGACCCACCCGATCTACTTCCCGTCCCAGCGCGTGGCCTGCACCCCGCTCGGGGACCGCTTCCGCATCGCCGGCACCATGGAGTTCCGCGACGCCAACCACCCGTTGGAACCCAAGCGCATCGAGGCCATCGTCGCCGCGGCGGCCCCGGTCTACAAGGGCATCAACTGGGAAAGCCGCAAGGAAGAATGGGTCGGCGGACGCCCCTGCACCGCCGACGGCATGCCGTTGGTCGGTGCCACCCGTTCCCCGCGCGTGCACGTTGGCGGCGGACACGGCATGTGGGGCGTGGCCCTTGGCCCGCTGACCGGAAAGATGATCGCCGCCGGCATCCTCGGCAAGGAAAAGCCTTCCGTGGCACGCCACTTCGACCCGTTGCGCAAGGGCTTCTAACCCCCCCTCGACAAGGCCTTCCGAACCCCCGGCGATCAATGTGGAGCCAGCCTCCGCATCGAACACCGGGGGTTCGGGCGCGTCCAGGCAGCTTTTGGTGCGTGGCGCCATGGGTGGCGACGAGCCCGAACCGCTGGGTGACCGGCCATGCCTGGATGAAGGGTCCCAATCCTTGCTGAACCATAAGTGAAAAGCGTACGTAGCAACGGTTTTTGGGTTCGGGGCGGTTCCTGCTATCGGTGAAAGCGGGTAGCCTGCACGGGCCTCGGCGGTATCGTGGGTTGCACGGGCAGGTCCAGCAGAAGCGAGTCCGGGCAATCCGCCCCGCCGCATATGGACCCCTCGGGAAAGGCAACCTCCATGAGAACATATGTCGTCACGGGATCCGCATCGGGCATCGGTGCCGCAACCGCAGAATTGCTGCGCGAGCGCGGACACAAGGTGATTGGCGTGGACCTGCGCAACGCCGAGGTGAACGCCGATCTCTCCACCGCCGCGGGCCGCGCCAGCGCCGTCGCCGACACCCTGGCCGCCGGAGGGGGAAGGATTGACGCGGTCATCGCCGCTGCTGGGGTCTCGGCCCCCCGGGCGTTCACGGTCTCGGTGAACTTCTTTGGCGTGACGGGATTCCTTGAGGGCCTGCTGCCGGCACTGTCGGCATCGACCGCACCGCGTGTCGCGGTGGTGTCCTCCATGGCTTCCCTGCAGGAGAACTCCGAGGCGCTGGTCGAGGCCATGTTGGCCGGCGACGAGGACGAGGCGCTGCGCATCGGCGGCGAGCTGGAAGCCCAGGGCCCACTGCCCGGCTACTTGAACTACGCCTCCTCGAAGCGTGCGATCTCCCGCTGGGTGCGCCGCGAATGCATCACCGCACCTTGGGCCGGGGCGGGCATTCCGTTGAATGCAGTGGGCCCCGGAACCGTCATCACCAACATGACGCGCGAGTTGCTTGCCACCGAAGAGGGCCGCAAGATGGCCGACGACAACGTGCCGATGCCGCTGAACTACCACTCCGAGGCAGTTGTGGTTGCCCGCCTGCTTGCCTGGCTGACGAGCGAGGAAAACACGCACGTCACCGGCCAGACGATATACATCGACGGTGGCGCCGATGCCAGCCTGCGCGGAGACGACATCTGGTCCAAGTAGTGCTTTCGCAGGCGTCGACGCGCGGGGGTCGCATCCCCAGGGAAGTGTTGACGGGCGGCGGGGCTCAGGGGTGGCGCACGCCTTGGCCCGCAAGCACGCTCGCATAGCCTTCGCGATAGGTCGGGAAGGTGAATTCGAAGCCGGATGACAGCAGCCGGGCATTGGACAGACGCCTGTCGCCGCCGCGGTTCACCGGGGCGGCTCCGGCCCCGGGACGTGGAACGCCGAGGCTTTCGGCCAGGAACCCCTGGACCTCCGCCAGGTCCGCCGGCTCATGGTCCACACCCAGGTAGAGCAGCGCGGGCGCGGCGTCCATGGTGCACAGTTGCACGATTGCGGCAGCCGCGTCGTCGCGGTGTATCCGGTTGGTCCACACGGTCTTGTCCGGGGTGCGGGCGTTGCCGGTGCGCACCTGGGTGATCAGGTGGTTGCGGCCGGGCCCGTAGATGCCGGCCAGGCGCAGGACGATCGGCGCGGATGCGCGCTCGCGCACCAACGCCTCGGTCTCGGCCAGGATCCGGGCCGTTGGGGTGCGCGGGGAGACCGGGGTGCTCTCATCGACCCAGCCGCCTTCCGCATCGCCATAGACCGCGGTGGAGGAGATCAGCAGGAAGCGCTTCGGTTCAACGCCGTCGCGTGCCAGCGCATCGAACACGCGACGCGCGGCCGAAAGATAGGTGCGCCGGTAGGCCTCTTCGCTGCGTTCGGGCGCGGCGGGAGTGAAAACCACGATGTCCGTGTCGGCATCGATGGTCGGCAACTCGGTGCCTGCATCGCCAAGGTCGACCCGGCGGGTGCCGAAGGAGGCAGGCAAGAGCTCGGGGCGGCGGCGCCACGCGGTGACCCGGTGGCCGGCCGCAATGAAGCGGAGCCCCGCCTCGGTGCCGAGATCCCCGGCACCGAGAACAAGGACCTTCACTTGCCCGCTGGCCGCAATCCGGCCCGCGCCATGGCGTCGGTGTATGCGGCAACCATTTCATCGAACCAGGCCTGCTGCTTTTCGGCAGATCCCAGGAACGCGCGGTCCGCAGTGGAACGCACCTCGTAGATCTTGATGCCGCGCTGGTTGATGACCTGTTCCCCGCCGGCCTTGATCCAAGCCTGTACCAGGCGCTTGGCCTCGGTTCCGTGGGCCACGATCGCCGAGGTGCGGTACGCGATGCGCATGAGCTCCTTCAGCGGGCGGATGCCGGCCTTGACCTGGTCCGGGGTCAGCTTGGTGCCGCCGTCGGGCAGTTCCCACGGAAAGACATTCCAGGGGATGCCAAAACGCGGCTCCAGCCCGGCAGCCTCATAGACTGCAGCAAGCCGTGCCGCGGTGGGATCGTCGTTGCGCAAGGACAGGAAGCCCGAAGAAGTTCCGGGACCCGGCGCGATTTGCAAGGAAATGACCCGAGCCTCATCCACGTCGTGCACCGGATCGATGAGCGGAACCCGGGAACCGGGCTGTTGGTCCTGCAGCTTGCGACATAATGCCGTGAGCTCGGCGACGGAATCGTCCTCCACCTTGCTCAGCTGTTCTTCAAAGTACTCGGATTGGCTCATTATTCACCTTTCGCCCTCCCGTTGAGCCTACGCCGAATATGGCTTTGGTGCATTCCGCCTGTCCATGGCATGCCGCGGTGGGCAAAACGACACACATGTCGCATGATGGGGCCATGGAACTGACCCGCTTGGACATTGACCACCTGACCCGCTGTGTTGAACTGGCCGAAGAGGGCCTGGAAGCCGGCGACGAGCCCTTCGGCTCGATACTCGTCGATGCAGACGGGGTTGTTCTCTACGAGGGCCGCAACCACGTGGCCGAAGGGGATTCCACGGCGCATCCCGAGCTGGCCATTGCGCAGTGGGCACTGGGCAACCTGGAGCCGGAGCGCCGGGTAGCGGCCACGGTATACACCTCGGGGGAACATTGCCCGATGTGCGCCGGCGCCCATGGTTGGGCCGGGCTGGGACGCATCGTCTTCGCCGCCTCGGCGGCCATGCTTGACTCCTGGCGCCGGGAGTGGGGTGCCGCTCCAGGGGCGGTGGCCGCGCTGCCCATCAACCTGGTGGTGCCCGGCATCCGGGTGGACGGCCCCGCCGACGAACTGGTGCCGCGGCTGCGCTACCTGCATTTCCAGTCGTTCCAGGAATCCCAGCGCGGAACGGCATCTGCCGACGGGTCCTAAGAACCACCACGTATCCTGGGACTCGGTGCCAGATTGTGAAACTAGATTCCAAGCCTTAGTCTGGTGCGGGGCAATTGTCGCCCGCGTCACATGCCGCCTTGGCGGCTGTGGCCGGAATTATCGCTGACGACCGAAACGAGGAGCACATGGGCGTGCAACCACTGGCCAACCACTCGGAACTGACACCACTGCGATTCCTGCAGCGCTCCGTGGAGGTGTACCCGTCCAAGGCAGCCATCGTGCACGGGGCACGGTCCTACAGCTATGCGCAATTCGGGGCGGAGGTGCAGCAATTCGCCAAGGCGCTGGCCGCGCGAATTGAGCCCGGGGACCGCGTCGCGGTGCTGGCGCCGAACATCCCCGAAATGCTGATCGCCCACTACGCCGTCCCGCTGGCCGGGGGTGTGCTCGTGGCATTGAACACCCGGCTTTCGGCCCGCGAGCTCGGCTACATCATGGAGCACTCGGCAACGAAGCTGCTCTTTGCCGACTCGGAGCTCCTCGGTGCGGTGGAGACGCTGCGCGCAGAGGTGCCGACCTTGGAAGCGATCATTGAGATCCAAGATGCCGAATTCACCGGCGGCAGGCCCGACGTCCTCGTGGATGGCACCTACGCGGAGTTCATGGCCGTTGGCGCAGGGCCGGACCTTGTGTACGCGATAGCCGACGAACGGGCTCCGATCGCGCTGAACTACACCTCGGGAACCACCGGCAAGCCCAAGGGCGTGCTGTATTCGCACCGCGGCAGCTACCTGAACTCGATGGGGGAGGCCTTCCACCAGGGATTCGACGCGCACACCCGATACCTGTGGACCCTTCCGATGTTCCATTGCAATGGGTGGTGCACGCCGTGGGCGGTCACCGCGGCCGGCGGCACGCACCTGTGCCTGCGGGCGGTCCGCGAGGAACCGGTGTGGGACGCGATCGACGACCTCGGGGTCACGCACCTGTGTGGTGCCCCGACCGTCTGCTCCATCATCGCCGATTCGTCCCGTGCCCACGAGCTGGAGCGCGGCATCAGGATCACCACCGCCGGAGCCCCGCCCTCGCCGGCGATCATCCGGAAGCTGCAAAAACTGGGCATCGAGGTCGTTCACGTCTACGGCCTCACCGAGGTCTACGGGCCCTACACGATCTGCGAGTACCAGGACGACTGGGACGGGCTGGATACCGAGGCCAAGGCCCAAAGGGTTTCGCGGCAGGGCGTGGGCATGGTCCAGGCGGAATCGGCGCGCATCGTGGATCTGGACATGAACGACGTGCCGGCCGATGGGGAAACCATGGGCGAGATCGTGCTGCGCGGCAACAACGTGATGATCGGCTACTACCGGGACGAAGAAGCCACCGCCGCGGCGTTCGCCGGAGGCTGGTTCCACACCGGGGACCTGGGAGTGATGCACCCCGACGGCTACATCCAGCTCAAGGACCGCGCCAAGGACATCATCATTTCCGGCGGCGAGAACATCTCGACCATCGAGGTTGAGCAGGCATTCGCCAGCCACCCGGAGGTCCTTGACGTGGCGGTGATCGGCGTGCCGGACGAGAAATGGGGGGAAACCCCGGTGGCCTACGTGATCCGGTCCAGCGGCTCACAAATCGACGCGGCTGCGTTGCAGGCACACGCCCGCACGCAACTGGCGGGCTTCAAGGTTCCCAAGACCATCCACTTCCCGCAGGACCTGCCGCGGACCTCCACCGGCAAGGTGCAAAAGAACGTGTTGCGGCAACAGGCATAGCGCCACCGTGCCTTGGCATGTTTCGGCGGTCGGTCGTCCCGGGAAAGAGTCCCTGGGGCGGCCGGCCAATTTCTAATCACTCGTGTCCCACCCGTGACATCAGTAACTCTGGACACATAGGGTGTACCCAAGCGCGTACCGATCCACAGGGATTGAAGTTTCACGGTCAATTCCCTTTTGAAGGAGTCAGCACCATGGGCACACAACCACTTCTTTCCCTGCGGCTTGCCGCGGCGACGTTTGGTGCGACGATGGCGGTCGGAGCGCTGGCCCCCGCGGTGATGGCAGCGCCGGCACCCGTGACCTCGCCCCAGACGCATCTGGTCGTCGCGAAGAAGCCAGTAGCGCCGCGTGCACAAACCACCACGATCATTCGAACGACCGCGAACCTGAACCTGCGACAGAATCCCGGCACCCACCACAAATCGCTGGTGGTGCTGGCGAAGGGCACGGCTGTCGCCCGGACCGGCAAGGCCAGCGGCGCCTGGTGGGAGGTGAAGGCCGGGTCGCGGACCGGGTGGGTGAGCTCCCACTACCTGGCGAAGAGCACCGTCGCTGCTCCCGCGCCCCAGGCCGCAGCGGGATATCGAACCAATGCGAACCTGAACCTGCGACAGAATCCCGGCACCCACCACAAATCGCTGGTGGTGCTGGCGAAGGGCACGGCTGTCGCCCGGACCGGCAAGGCCAGCGGTGTCTGGTGGGAGGTGAAGGCCGGGTCGCGGACCGGGTGGGTGAGCTCCAACTACCTGGTGAAGTCCGGCGGCACGATGCCCGCACCGGCGCCCGCACCCACCGCGACCCACCGGACCAGTGCGAACCTGAACCTGCGCCAACACCCCGGCACACACTTCACGTCGCTGGTGGTGCTGGCGAAGGGCACCGCGGTCGCCCGCACGGGCCAGGCCAGCGGTGCCTGGTGGGAGGTGAAGGCAGGCTCCCGGACCGGATGGGTCAGTTCGCAATACTTGGTGAAGACCACCGGCCAGGTGCCCGAACCCGGCCCGATCGCCGGCGCCAACCGCTGGGTGGACGGCACGCAACCGATGTACGCGAAGGCCTCGCTGTCCTCAAGCCGCCTGGCCGTGCAAACCGACGGGACCAAGGTGCGGCTGGTCAAGAGCGCAGGAAACTGGTCGTACATCGAAACTCCGGCCGGCCAGGGCTGGATCCCGAGCTCGTCGCTGGCCACCAGTGAACCGAACAACAATTCCACCTCGTATCGCTGGACCGCCTACGTCGCAAACGTCCGCACCGGTCCCTCGACCTCCTTCAGCTCCCTGGGGATCCTGCCCGCAAACGAAAAGATGGCCTACCTGGAGTCCTCCGACGGATGGTCGCAGGTCAAGACCTCGAAGGGCACCGGCTGGATCAAGAACACGCTGCTGACCAGCGTCGAATACCGGGCGCCGAAGGAGCTGCAGCCCATGGCCCGGGCCATGGTCAAGGACGTGCAGGAGCGTTTCGGGACCGGCATCAGCAGCGTCGGCGGCTCGCGCGCCGGATCCATCGGGCACAGCTCGGGGCTGGCCGCGGACTTCATGATCAAGGACCATTCCTCGGCCGCCGGCATCGAGGCCGGGGACCGGATCGCCGAGCACCTGGTGGAAAACCATGAGCGGCTGGGGATCAGCTACCTGATCTGGCGGGACAAGCTCTGGCTCGCCGAGGACGGCCAGTGGGGGCCGTACTCGACCGGCGGCTGGGGCAAGCACCTGGAATCCTCGCGCGGATGGAATGCGACCACCTTGCACATGGACCACATCCACGCGGAAATCTCTTCTGCCCGGGCCAACAATTAACCAAGGCCCATGGTGGCTGACCTTGACCCAGGACAAGGAAAAGACCGAAGCGATGAACCACGAAAAGCTCTTAAGCATCGGCGCCTTTGCCCAGGCGGCCATGCTCTCGCCCAAGGCCCTGCGGCTCCATGGCGATCGTGGGCTCTTGGTGCCGGTATCCGTGGACCGATTCGCCGGATACCGCTAACACGATCCGGTTCAACGCAGCTGGGGGCCGCCTGATCGCGATGTTGCGCGCGGCGTCCATGCCGCTCGAAGGCATCTCCAAGTTCCTGGCCCTGGGTCGGCGGACCCCGAAGGCGCGCTGGAGCAGCTGGCCGCCTACGAATCCTCGGTCCGGAACACCACCGAATCGACTTCCACCCTTCTCGCCGCCGTGCGGGCACACCGCAAGGGACAGGACATGGATAACATCAATACCGTTCTGGAACCAGAACGACACCTGATCTCGATCATGCTGCGCACCTTCGTCGACGGCCTTGACACCGGGAGGAGACAGGGTCTGGAACAACTGCAGCCCTTCGCCGAAGCCGAAGGGCTCGTCGTCACCGGCGACCCGTTTGGCATCTTCCACCAGGAAGTCACCCCGGACTCCGACGGGCCGCTGGAAGTTTGCCTTCCGGTGGACGGACTCGCTGCCGGTGCCGTCGGCACCAACGGCGCACCGGTGCGCAGCTACCGGCTCGCCGGAAGCCGCTACGCCAGCATCCGGGTCTCCGGGGCCGAGGAGGCCTTCCCGGCGATCCTGGCGGCCTAGGACCAGACCTGCAGCTGGGTCGAGGAAGCTGGTGCCACCGCGGTGGGACCACCGCACGAAATCTGGCATGTGCCGCCGTGGGCCGACGAGCCGGCGGAAATGACGGTGGCCTGGCCCTACGCGTAGGAGCAGGCCAAAGCCGCTCGATGCAGGGGGAGCCGCCGCGGCGGACCGCATGCAGATATGCCGACCTCCGCGGTGGTGCCCCGACGCCAATTCGCCAAGTGCACTTCACTTCGATACGTTCAAGGGAGGAAAACACCCCCGCCCAGCCTCCGCACCAACTGGCCTTCCCATCCCCATGGGGACGCCGAAGCGTCACGGGGGTACGAGGGCCCAACCGGGAAGGAACCGGTGTCTCGGACATGACGGAATCCCCTGCAACACCAACCAAGGCGAAACTGCCATGGTTCTGGATTCTCCCGATTCCGGTGGCCCTTGGATTGGGCATCGTGATTGGGCTGCAAATTGCCGCACCCGGTGAATCCGCCCCGTCCCCGGCGGCCGCGGCGACGCAGGAAAGCCCGGGCCCGAGCCAAGCGGCACCCTCGGAGACCCGGCAACGGATCAACGTGGAACGACGCGACGCCAATGACCCCACCGCGGTCGGCGAACTCGATGCACCGGTTGTCATGGTCACCTATTCCGACTACCAATGCGGCTACTGCGCCAAGTGGGCCTCCGAATCGTTGCCGACCATCCTGGACAGGTATGTCGCCGGGGGACAGCTGCGCATCGAGTACCGCGACATCATGTTCTTTGGCGAAAACTCGCGGCAAAGCGCCGAGCTGGCCGTTGCGGCCGGCAAACAGGGCAAATACCAGGAATTCCACGACGCGATCTTCGCCAAGGGGGCCACCGCCAAGGACGCCGACTACTCCGCCAAGGGCATCGCGGCACTGGCCGAGCGCATCGGGGTTGATGCCCAGCGGTTCACAGCAGACGCGGCGCACGCCGACACCGCGGCCCTGGTGCAGAAGAACCACGACGAGGCAGGCGCCCTGGGCGTCACCGGAACCCCGACCTTTATCGTCAATGGCCGCCCGTTGATCGGAGCCCAACCACTGGAAGCCTTCGTCCAAACCATTGACGAGGAACTGGCCCGCTAGGGCCGGACGGGGGAAACCGATGGACATCGGGCTCGGATACGCACTTGTCGGCGGAATGCTCGGGGTTTTCAGCCCCTGCAACGCATTGCTGCTGCCCGCGCTCTTTGCGACCATCTCCACCTCCCGTGCCAAGCTGTTGAGCCTGGGCTCTGTCTTCCTGGCCGGCTTGCTCCTCGCCCTGGTCCCGCTTGGACTGGGAATGGGGTGGCTGGGTGGAAACATCGTCCTGGACCGCGGGCTCTTGCTCGCCGGCGCCGGGTGGGTGCTTGTTGCCCTGGGTGTGTTGACGGCATTGGGCGGCGGCATCGATTTCGCCCGCTTCCTTCCGGGCAAACCCCGGCCCGTGGCCGGTTCGTTGGCCGGCACCTTTGCCCTGGGCGCGGTATCCGGGGTGGCGGGGTTCTGCACCGGCCCGGTGCTGGGCGCGATCCTCACGTTGGCGCTGACCTCCGCGAGCCCGGCCCGCGGCGGGACGCTGCTGGGGCTCTACGGAGTGGGGATGGTCCTGCCGATCATGTTCATCGCGATGGCGATCCGCAGGCTCGGCCACCGCTCGGTGCGTTGGATGCGGGGCCGCCGGATCAGGGTGGGAAGGCTGCGCCTGCACACGACCTCGCTGCTGATGGGAGCGATCACCGCGGCCGTTGGGTGGCTCATGATCTTCACCAACGGCATGGCGGCCGTCCCCGAGCTGTTGCCCCCGAACGTGATTGCTGCGATCGAAAACCTGGGACGGCAACTGGACATGGTGGTTCCATCATGGGCCTGGACCGCCTTGGTCGGCGCCTTGCTGCTGGCCTGGTGGCTCAGCGCCGCCGTGCGCCGCACCGGGGGGATGGCCCCGGTTGCACCAGCGGATGACCCCGCATCCGACCAGATGCCGCGGGAAGAGAACGTCTCCGAAAAACGGTAGCCGGGCCCCGCACCCGTGGTCTCCGCTGGTAGGCTTGGCATCGAATCTATGTTCTATGAAAGTCGGGGGCTCATGTTTGGAATGGACCTGCCGCAGCCACCCGCCCCGATGCCGGAATCCCAGGGACCGGTCGGCGCGGTCGAAGCCATGGGCTTCCCTTCCCCGGCACGGGACTACTACGGCGGCGGAATCGACTTGAACCGCCTGCTGATCAGGGACAGGACCTCGACTTTCCTCATGCGGGTCTCGGGCAACTCGATGGCATCATCCGGGATCAGCCACGGCGACGAGGTCATCGTGGACCGCGCAGGGACCCCGCGGGACGGTTCGGTGGTCATCGCGGTCCAAGACGGGGAACTGGTCATCCGTCGGCTTGTGTCCCGCCGGGGCACCATGGTCCTGTCCAGCGACGAGCAACCGGTTGAGCGGGCCGAGGCGATCACCGAGGAAACCACCATCTGGGGCGTCGTCACCCGGTGCCTGCACCATGTGTAGCGGTGCATTCCCCTTGAGGTGTTACCCCGTGAAAGGGAGATCCCCGAGATCTTTTGGTCGCTTTTCGTGCTTGTGGACAGTGAGGCTCCCCCTCTTCGCCCAGAGCCGGACCTGTAGGCGGACGCGGATTCCATGGCGGTACCTGGCCGGTGGCATGGGCATGGAAGCCGCAGCGGAGGGACCCGACTCCTATGTAAATGACTTTAAGAATCTAGACGCATGCAAGACAGTGGCCGTGAAAGATCCGCTCGTGCCAACGGTCGATGGCCGCCCGCTTCTGTCCACCCGTCGAAACGGCATCCGGGAAGCCCGGCTCCCCGAGGGAGCCGTGGCGTTCCTTCGCGAGTCACCGGCCTTCGGTTTGCGGTTGAACCGCTCCGAGACGCCATGACGGAGCGGATTGCGCTGGTGGACGTGAACAACTTCTACGTGTCCTGCGAGCGGGTCTTCGACCCGAAGCTCATTGGCAGGCCCGTGGTCGTCCTGTCCAACAACGACGGGTGCGTGGTGGCGCGCTCGCAGGAGGCCAAGGACCTGGGGATCACCACCGGCGCACCCTTCTTCAAGGTCAAGCAGTTCATCCAAAGCCACGGCATGGCCGTGCGCTCGAGCAACTACGAACTTTATGGGGATATGAGCGCCCGGGTCATGGAGGTGCTCTCGCGCTTTGGCACCTGGCAGGAGGTCTACTCCATCGACGAGTCCTTCATCGGCGTCCAGGGCAACCCCGGACAACTCGGTGAACTGGCCACTCGCATCCGTTCCGCCGTTGGACGCAGCGTCGGGGTCCCGGTCTGTGTGGGCGTGGCGCCGACCAAGACCCTGGCCAAGTTCGCCAACCACGTCGCCAAGCGGAACGCGCACCTGGACGGTGTGTGCTCCTTGGATTCCATGGACCCGCAAGTGGTTGGGGACATCCAGTCCAGGGTTCCCGTCACCGACCTGTGGGGTGTCGGGGCCCGCACCGGAGCAAGGCTATCGGGCATGGGCATCTCCACCATCGCGGACCTCAAGGCGGCCGACGTGACCGACATCCGCAAGAAGTTCTCCGTGGTGCTCCAGCGCACGGTCCTTGAACTGAACGGGACCCCGTGCATTCCCCACAACGAGGAACGCGCAGACAAGCAACAGATCATGTACTCGCGGTCCTTCTCCAACCCGGTGACAACCATCGAGGACATGGCCGAGGTCATGTCCATCTATGCGCAGCGCGGGGCCGCCAGGCTGATGTCCGACGGACTGTGGGCCATGCTGCTTACCATCACCGCGGGAACCAGCCGTTTTGCCTCCGGTGAGGCCTCCTTTCCCTCGATCACGCTCAAATTGCCCTCGCCCACCCAGGACCCGATCCTGCTCACCCGCCTGGCGGTCGGGGCCATGCGCGAAATCATGCACCCCGGAGCCTCGTACGTCCGCGGCGGGGTTGTGCTTTCCGGCTTGCAGCCGGAGCCCGGGCAGGCAGCCTTCGGGATCTTTGAAGAGGAAATGGCCGAAACACACGTCGGGGACGTGCTGGGCGCGGTCAAGGCGAAATTCGGGAACAAGTCCATTGGGCTCGGCTCGGGCGGACTGGCCGTGGAACCGGGATGGTCGATGAAGCGGGACTACTCCTCGCCCAAGTTCACCACCGATTGGGCCGACATCCCGGTGGTGAAGGCTGAACCGCCCCGGGTTTAATGGAGGGTGTTGAATCCTTGAAAGGATGAACACCATGGCACCACCGAAGAAATATCCAGATGAGCTTCGCCAGCGAGCAGTCCGCCTCGTGATGGACGCCCAGAAGA
>NZ_QMKQ01000012.1 GCF_003287975.1 Arthrobacter sp. AQ5-05 | reverse complement strand
CAGCCGCAGACGACATTCGGCGCTCAATTATCGGCGACCGAACGAAGTCCACTATAGTTACCAGCAGCCGGCCACGGCAGCGTAGAGAAACCACTAATCCGCTGTCCGAAAAGTCCTAAGCAGCCCACGGATCGGTGGATCAAGGCTTAGGTCCCATGAGCAGTAAATACAAACCATACGACGACACGTGCGCGGTCGAGACTGAGGCCTACTGTCTGCTGGCTGAACCTGCTTCACAGAGGAACAACTTGGAACAGACGCAAGGACTCTGAACGGGATCTAACTCGATTGCCCGGTAAAATACCGGATGCGCATGCGATCGCCGAGCAGCTGATGCTGCATGTACCCGATGGGGGCGGCGAATGGATTTTGCTGCCGAGCCTCTAGATCGCATACTCCGCGGTCGGCCTTGGGGAGCTCGGGTGCATACTCGCATTCTCTCTCGCCCCAGTACGGATTAGGGGGATCCGATCTCTTTGGCGGTGAGCCGTTTCCGCGCAGACTAGTGCTCGAAAGACTCCCGCTCAAATGCCCCAAGACACGGAGGGCATCCCCGAAAAGACCAGATCCACAGATTTCGTTACCTTCGCACCAGCTGGAACGGTTCACTCTCAGACGGGCTTCTTGATGCAAGCGGTTTCGGCGGTGCGCCGGCCTTGATTGCGCAGCGACTGTGATACTGGCGGTATGAACACCACAAGATGCTATCGCCGAGGAGTCCTACTGGATGAAGGCTTCCCGTTGGATGGGCTCGATGAACATCTGATTCACGAAGACACCGTCATCTGGGTCGACCTGTACAGGCCCACGCCGCAAGACCTGCAGACCGTTGCCGACGAACTCAACCTGCATTCGCTCGCAGTCGAAGGTGCTACGACGGTGCAACAGCGACCCAAATTCAACCGCTACGAGCATCATGATTTTCTCAGTGCCTATGCTGTCCGCCTTGATACAGCTTCGGGGGAGCTGGGTATGGCTGAGATTGCCGCCTTTATCACCCCAAAGGCCCTTATCACTGTGCGCAAGGATGATGCCTTCCCGATTCAGGATTTGATCGACCACCTAGAGCGGAACGCCGAACTCATCACACATGGCATCAGTGCGCTCCTCTACGGGCTGCTCGACTTCATCGTCGACGGGCACTTCGACACCGTGCAAATGCTCGATGAACAAATAGAGACCCTCGAGGACCTGCTTTTCGACGAGCGATCCCACGACACTGACGTGCAACGCCGCAGCTTTGAACTGCGAAAGAGTCTTGTTCGACTACGTCGGGTGGTGCTGCCAATGCGCGAGGTTATCAACACGATCATTCGACGTGACGTCCAGCTGGTTCCCCGCGAAATGGCGCCGTACTACCAAGACCTCTACGACCATGTGCTGAGAGCCACCGAGTGGACCGAAAGCTTACGGGATCTGGTTTCCACGATCGTGGAAACCAATCTGACCATCCAAGGCAACAGACTCAATATCATCACCAAGAAGGTCACAAGTTGGGCCGCCATCATCGCCGTGCCGACCGCTATCACCGGTTTCTACGGCCAGAATTTGCCCTACCCCGGCTTCGCCCACGAGTCAGGCTTTATCGCATCAACGCTTTTGATTGCGGTGCTGTCGGTAGGTCTCTTCATGATCTTTAGGCGCAAAGACTGGCTATGAGCCCATACGCTTCGCCGCAATGACGCGTTGAGGTTTCCGTTCCCGAGAAAGTATCCATGAACAGTGAGCTGAGCAATTCCCCGAGCCTCGCGAACGAACCGATCCTTTGCTCTCAACGGTCAGTGACGCCTCGGAAACACGCAACGAGGAGGCGGTATTCAACCGGGCATCGGCCCCGCCCGCAGCCTCCTCGCCCAGGACCAGGATGTCGCCCCGGATCAGCTCAGCCTACGGAACCATCTTGAGTTCACCGTCGCGCCATACCGCGGAGTTGGCCGCCGTCATGGACGGCAGGGCAGCGACGGCGTTCTCCGCCTTGTTCTCCTGAGCGAATCCCAGCATCGCATTGACCAGGTCAACCGGCGTGAAGATCAACGCATCAATCGGCGCACGGTTCGCGGCCCATGACAAGGTTGAACAGCCCCAGCCGGTATCTGACGGTGAAGAGCGGGATGACCGCGGCGATCAGCACGAGCAGCCCCAGTAGCGACGGCCCCAGGTGTTGCTGGGGAGTTCGGGCTCCTCGGCCCGGCCGCTGCTCCACGTTGCCACGGCGCCGCGGGCGAAGAAACCAACGACGAGCAGGTGGAGAGCAGTCACGACTTCACCAACACCCGACCGTGCGAAAGTCGTTGGGGTGGTAGTCGACCTCAAAGTCGACGGGATAGTCGGTGCTTGCCGGGTGAACTGTCGGTGCCCAGAGCCGAGTATCCGTAGAAGCCCACCCGCCAAGACCAGCGGAGCACCCCGACGTCCAAGCAGAACCATGACCTCCGGTAGCGGCCGATGAACAGGATCGCTAGCCCGGTCGCAATGGTGGTGACCGGCACGGTGAACCGCAGCAATGCCAGATTGGATGTGCCTAGGATGCCGAGCCTCATATTTCCTGCACCGGTAATGGCCGTTTAGCTGAACTCCAGCCCTCGCGGTGCACCCGGAATCACCGATCGTTCATGAAACGAGACGAGAGTTCAGCCGGCCTGGCACCACGCCTCGCGGATCCAGTTCAGAACATCCCCGTCAAGATCCTCTCTCGAACGAATCTCAAGGTGGTGGGTGAATCGACCGGGCCGTGGCTCAACGATCTCCTTCCACCTTGGCGAATCGTCCCGTCGGTTCAACATGATGGTGAGGACCAACGGGGCAACATTTCCTCGCAGGTATTTGGCAGGCATCCACGTCCACGCGAATCCGGCCCGACGGCGAAACTCGACTTGGCTCTTTGCCACCCGCATTTCGCAGATACCAATTGATTCGATCGCCGCGCGCACGAGGTCAAAAATCTCACGCGATCGCTGGTCGCTGGCAGCGAAGTACTGTTCGAGGGGAATCTGTTCGCTGCGGGCATTCACCATGCCTCAGCCTACCTGCGCCCGCCACTGCGCCAATGGAGGCCGCCCTGCACTCTCCGGGGTTTGACGCCGATCGCAATCGCGCAGCCATGAGGCAGGCTGTCGCCGAGTCGCCGACCAGCGATTACGCGCCTCGGCGTGGCCTTGGCGTACGCGTTTTCCGTTTTCCGATTATGACACCCTGGGTGGTACATCATAATACGATCAGTACTATTGATCATTTTAGGGTTGTTGCATGAGCAATCATCCGGATCCCTCCGACCTCTCTGGGCGGCTCCGTGCCGTCGTCCATGACCTCACTCGGCGGCTGTCGGCCGAGGGCAATACCACGAATGAGCTTAGCCACCCGGAGGAGACCGTGCTGGCCCGGCTCCATCAGCGGCCGGGCATCACTAGTGCCGACATTGCACGACGCGAGGGAGTAAGCCCACAGTCGAGGAGCGCGACAGCCGGTGCCCTCAGCGCGGGCGGCCATGTGTTCGCAACCCCGGATGCGGAAGACAGCCGCCGGCGCAACCTGCATCTCACCGATGCCGGGCGAGACCCTATCTAGGCGCTGCGCAACCGCAAGACGGTTTGGGCCCGGGACCGGATCGAATCACAGCTCAACGAGGACGAGCAGGCGGAACTTTCCAAGCAGTGATCGCGCATCTGGGGCAGGAAACCGGCCTGTGCGCGGACTGGATCAGGATCGCAGGTTCCACGCCCGTCGAATGCGGACGCTCCCGCGCGACCGCGCACCGCTCCGACCTGGCCGGGTTCGCCGAAACCGAGTCCCGAACCTACGAGACACGGCCGCTACAGCAGAGCCTGACGTTGCCCTCGGCTGCTGTGGTTGTCCCGCAGAAGGTTCAAAGTCATGCGGACGGCGGATGGGATCGCGTGCGGTTCAGACGACGCAGGCTACCGGGATTCACCTTCGCCAACGCGACATACGCACCACCGTTCAAGACGAGGAACGCCAAGATGCTTACCCACGTGGAGCTGCTGAACAAACCCAGGAACATCAGCCTCAGTCCCGGAAGGAGGCACAGGAATCCGACGCCCACCATCCAGCCGCTACCGGGGAGGTTCGCGAAGTGCTTTAGTCTTCGCTCAAGCACTGGATACTGGTCCGACAAATCCTTTTCCAAGGATTGCAGGATCTCTTCTTCACGAGCCGAGAGCGACACGGTCCCCTCCTCACACTAACGGGCCGGAACCCTGGCTCCGGCATGCAATCTCAACAACTGGCACCTCAACACTCCATGGTTCACAGGCCGGATTGAAGGGTCTAAAGCCACATGATCGGGCGCTGGACCATAAAGGTGCTCGAGGTTGTCGCAGCACAGGCGAGATCAAGCCAGCTGGCCGAGAGGGAAGTCCGGTGTCATCCATGCTTTCCTCACCTGGGTCTGTTTCGCTTACAGCAAGGTTGGCTTGGTTGGAGCGATGCCTTTTATTGCACATTTCTATGCGATCACCGATCAAGCCCAACGCCCCAGGACTGCAGGGACGCACGCAGCAGGCCAGGCGACAACTCTCAAGTTGAGGGCTCAGCCGGGTGGACTGAATGTGGGGTCTATGTGCTCTTCTGTCCTTAATCGCGGTGGCGTAGCTTCAATCCCATGAGGACCCGGAAAGTAGGCGCAAACTGGAAGGTCGTTCCTTCGACGCGATTGGGTTGGTGGGCCTTCTGGCTCGCAGTCGCTGTCGTCTTATATCCCCTCTACTGGAGCTTCCTGCTCTTCCTGCCCCCAGCTGCAGGACCGTACGTAGGAGTGGTCCTGGTAATCCTTGCCATTGCGGCCGTCACTGCCGGAAGCATGGCTGTTTTCCGGCGCCGGGACCGGAGTGGGCTACTGCTCGCTACTCTGATATTGCTGGTCGTCTCGGCCATCTTCTTCATCGGCGGCGAGTTTCTGCTCCCTCACTAACATGGATAGGGCCGTCTAACTCTCGTCCTGATCCTCGTCTTGACCCTCCTGCGGGTCGTTACCCTCGTCTTGGTTTTCGGCATCATCGGGTTCTTCCACTCCTGGTGTTTGCGGGATTTGCCTGTCATCGCAACTGCTGGGGAACAGGGCCCCGGCCAATAGCAAGGTGGAGCCCACGGTGGCTGCGGTTCGGGATTTCATGATGATTCCTTTCGTCGGTGTTCCTCAGTGGGGGCAAAGAGCGTCAGGAACGCATCGACTCCCTGATGGGCTGTCGCGGGGTGGCGGAAGTGCTGGCGGGGTTGAATTACATATCGGGTGCGGCGTCCTTCCCGAAGACGTTCCAGATACCCCGCCTTCTCTAGGTCCGCAAGGATATGCAGGGTTGCCCGGGGAGTGATGCCGACGGTTGCTGCGATCTCATTGACCAGTACACGGGGATTCGCGTTCACGGCCAAGAGGACATGGCTGTGATTGGTCAGGAACGTCCAGGCTGGACGTGGGGGAGGAGAAATGGGATAGGGCGTTGTTTCGGTGGCCGGTGTTTTTGTGGTCATATTCGTGGACCTCGTGCGGGGCATTGGTGCGGTCTTTCTCTTGGGTTTCATGAGGAATTTTCCCACCCAGGCGCGGGATGGGCGTGCTACGTTCCATCCTTGATGCTTGGGATTCTCACATCGCACACCAGCGCCGCTGACAGCTCAACCGGAGTAACGACGACGGCTGCACCTGTCCGCTTCACTTCACGGGCCAGGGCTGTGGCTTGGGCCGAACGGGAACGCCTCAAGGACCATGCACCGGGCCATGCAACGCGCGTGGGAACGGCGAATCCGCTGGGTCCGGTACCGCTCGCGCCCGGGTCGTCAGGATCTGCGCTTCATGCAAACCTCGTCGATACATCCGAGCCGCGATCGTCGGGTCGGTGGTGAACGCCGGGTGCGGCAGCGATACCGGAAGGAGAATGGCCTTTTCTGTTCCGAAGCGGCCCAGACCGCGTAGCGTGCCACGATAATGGCCTCGGACTCGTCGGTGACAATGGCGATCACGGGGCGCCGTGTGATGGCAGGAGCGCCTTTCATCGGGTGCTTCCGTCCTTGCCTGCGGATGCTGGATCATCTTCGTCTTTGTCGGCGGTTTCGGCGTCGACACGCTGGCTTGCGTGGACTCCGCTGTGACGGCGCCGCCATGTCGGTTCCAATTCAGCGTCCTCTTCCTCGGTGGCGACATGGAAGGGGGGATCCGTCGGCTGGACGGGGACGGCGCGGCCTTGGCCTCGGGTGGCACGCAGACTGGCCACGATGGAGACCGTGATGATGGTGGCGACCACAGCCAGGGAGATGCTGGTGGGGATGTAGAACAGGTCGATCTTGAGGAGCATCTTGATTCCGACCCACATCAAGACCAAGGCCAGCCCCACCTTGAGATAGATGAAGCGGTGCATCAGATCGGCGAGCAGGAAGTACATGGCACGCAGGCCCAGGATCGCGAAGGCGTTGGCGGTGAAGACCAGGAACACCTCGTCGGTGACGGCAAAGATGGCGGGGATGGAATCGACGGCGAACACCACATCGGTGACTTCGACCAGCACCAGTACCGCCAACAGCGGGGTGGCGAGAAGTACGCCCTTGCGGCGGACCAGCATTTTTTGTCCGTGGTATGCCTTAGACATGGGAACCCACCGGCGGAACAGACGCAGCACCAACGACTGGTCCGGGTTCAGGTGCTCGTTGCGCTGTCGAATCATCCGGTACCCGGTGTAGAGCAGGAATGCGGCGAAGACGTACAAGATCCAGGCGAAGTTCTGAATCAGGACCGCGCCCGCGGCGATGAAGACCCCGCGGAAGATCAGTGCGCCCAGCACGCCCAGAAACAGAACCCGATGCTGGAACTCGCGCGGGACCGCGAAGTAGCTGAAGATGATGGCCCAGACAAAGACGTTGTCCACTGAGAGGGACTTTTCAATGAGGTAGCCGGCGAAGTACTGCTGACCGAAATCCGCACCCCAAGTCATCCAGACCAATACGCCGAAAACAATCCCGAAGGACACCCACACACCCGACCAAACAGCCGCTTCTCGCACGCCGATAACGTGGGCGCGGCGGTGGGCCAGCAGGTCGACAGCCAGCATCACGACGATGAAGGCCAGTACTGCAGCCCAGATCCAAAACGGGACGTTCATAATAATCCTCCGATCGATTCGATCGGAGGTCTTTCCCGGCCTTTCAAGGCCTGTCCGCCGGGCCGTTGCGGGCCGTAGTGACGACGGGACAATTGGGGGATACTCCCCTCCGTGTTCCAATCAGTGAAGCACGGTTCATGTTTTAGCGTCAAGTGGTGTCGCAGAGGTATCGCCCGCATGGCCCGGCCGAGGACGCGGCGGGTGCGTTTCATACACGCGCATCGCGACGACGAGGGCTGCCGCGACGCTGAGGGCGGCTGCCATCCAAATGGCCGCATGCATTCCCACGAGGTTGGCGATGAACCCGACCATGACGGCAGCGAGCGGTGACGGACTCTTCGATTGCACGTCGAAGACCAGGCGGCCGTTTCAGAAGTCTCTGCATTTCAAAAAGGGCTAACGCCTCTACTCCGCCCCCGCGGGGCGGTGCAAACTAGGCCAAACAGGGAAGGAGAATCACGATGGCGATCAGGAATAACGGACACATGGACCCTGGTGTCCCGCCGGGAGGCGCTGCAGTGCCCAGTGAGGCTGCGGACCGCGCCTACCGGCGGGCGTGGTGTTCTCTGGCAATTTACCCCCTGTCGTTTGGTGCTGCCTTCGGCATCGGCGAAGGCCTCATCACGGTGCTCACGAACGACACCGTTGCAGCGGAATTCTGGCAAATGCTGGTAGCTGTCATTCCGGCTCTCCTCGTGTTCTCGATCCCCGGAATCCTCTCGGTGCACCAGGGACGTAAGGCGATGAAGCTCGGGCGCAAGGACGGATGGGTGCCGGCCATAATCGGGGCCGGCGTTGCGGTCGGGTTTGTCCTGCTCAACGTTGCCTCGTACGTCTTGGGCCAGCTCGCCGGCTGAAGAGGCACGGAACGAATGGGACCTTTTCCACCGATGAAGGAGACAATCAAATTTGTCGACCGATAACACACACGCCCGTGGGGACACTGGATCGGAACGCGCCGGGATTCTTGCCGTCGTGCTCGGGGCACTTGCCCTGGCCGCCACCGCGTTCACCTACGTGCTGAGCCTCAGCGAAGGTTTCAATCCCCCCGGCTGGGTACGGGCCACGGGACTTGCCTGGCTGCCCATCGGGTTCTTCGGTACTGCTTTCGCCTACATGGCCGCCCGCAAGGGGACCGGACGCCGCAGCGGCACGTTGGGGCTCATTCTTGCCGGTGCCGGAATCGTAGCTTTCGTGGTGCTTCTCATCATCGCCGGGTGAGAGCTATGTGACGGCGTCAGCGAGGGCACAGGCCGCGCTTCCCGGTTCGATGATCAGCGGTTGGGCGCTGTCGGAGAACTACTCTCATTGCACACTCATGACCGAGATACCAGTCGCCACCTTCATCGAACGTGCCAGTGGGATCGCCACGACGGCGCCTAACTGCCGGAGGAGCGCCGCGTCCGAGGGGCTGCCTCCCCAAGGGAAACATCACCCTCGACGCTGACGAGTCCTGTGCTGGAGGATTCGGTGGCAGGACAGGTCCGAAACCGATCCCAGGCGGGCCGTACTCATCCCCGTTGCCCTTGGTCCATCTCATTTTCCCGCGGCCTGCCCTTCATTCACAAGAACGCCTTGCAGATCGCACCATGCGCCAAATAACGCTGCAAAAATGCTGCCATTTATCGCTGTGATTCACGTATTCAACTGTCGGAATTTAGGTGATCGGGTGTCGCGGTGGGGGATCGGCTCACGGGCCATCCTCATGGGGGCGAGACTGCATCTTCAGACAAGCCGGTCCTTGAAGCATAAGAAGGTGTCTTCAGTTATTTCGCCCGGCTCTTGTGTCTTGGAAGCCTTCACTTTTTCAAGACAACCCGCATCCACGGGGCTTGCGAGGAAAACCTTTCCATGATGGCCAGAAAGCGACGGAAAAAGTGGCGGTCTCCGCCGAGGGCGCCAGAGGCCCTGCACGGAAATGGCGGCGACAGGGTGGCCCGGAGCGCTGTTCGCTGTGGGCGGCTAGCCTCCCAACCTGCTGATGGCGAAGGCTGTAAGGAATCCCAGGGCAGCGATAAGCCCCGTGAGGACGTGGTGTTCCTCGAAGGCCTCGGGAATCATGGTGTCGGCGATCATGGCCAGGATACCCCCGGCGGCGATCGCGGTGATGAAGGCCACCAGTTCGGCCGGGGCGTTCTGCATGCTGAGATAGCCGATGAGGGAAGCGATCCCGGAGATCAGGGCAATGCCTCCCCAGACGCCGAAGACGTAGCCGGCACCGCGGCCGGACTTCTTCATCCCCGCCGTGCTGGACAGGCCTTCCGGGACGTTGGAAATGAATACCGCCGCGAGCACCGCCGTGCTCACCGTTCCTCCCGAGACCAGTCCGAGTCCCAGGACCACGGATTCCGGGATGCCATCGAGCAGTGCGCCGACGGCGATGGCGGTCCCGCTGCCCGGCTGCCTGTCTTCGGAGGGTTGCTTTTCGCCGGAGCGTTTGCGGTGCTTGGCGCCGCGACGGGCGAGCAGGGCGTTGGCGCCGACATAGGCCAATGCGCCGGCCAGGAATCCCGCCATCGTCGGCCATAGGCCGCCGCCTTGCTCCGCCTCGTCCACCAGATCAAAGGCCAGGGCGGAGATCAACACGCCGGCCCCGAAGGACATGATGGAGGAAACGACCTTGGAAGACATCGTCCACTTCCACGACACGGCTGCGCCCAGGACGAGGGCAGCACCCGCCACCGTTCCCCAAAGCAGGGCCTGCACCCATACCGGCATTGCGCTTCTCCTTTTGGTTGGTTCCGTGAAACTCTTCGGTTCCGAACAGACCCGGGTCGGCATTACCGGGCCTACGTCCACCGCACGTCCGACCCGGGAAAGATGCGCCACGAATACTGCCAGCCACCTATGAGGTGGTTTCACGGCCACACTCAATGGTAGGCCAGCGAAAGATCCGAACGGCTGGGTCCCTGGCTAGGGCACCGCGGTGCGTGCTGCCGGTGTCGTAGCGCGGCCTTCGGCCACCACGTACTCCTTCACGGCCTGCGCGGGGATCCGGAAGGACCGACCGAAACTCACGGCCGCGAGTTTCTGCGCGTGCACCAGACGGTACACGGTCATCTTTGACACGCGCATCGCCAGGGCCACCTCGGCCACGGTGAGGTAGTGGGCGTCCTCGAAACTTGCCAGGTCAACCATTGCGTTCCCCATTCACTGTGTCTGTCGTCCCCCAAGGACGGTTGATGCCACGTGCACCTTCAACCACTGGTGCAAAGGTGATTCCCATCGTAGACACCGGACTCCCTTGCCACCAGAGGCGCATTTCCAATGGTGGTCCGCGGCTTGCGCGTGTGGACCAAGGCGGCGATCAGCTCAGGCGGCAGGCAGTCCGAAGCGGTTCGGGAAGTGCAGGGCCGCTTGCCCGGTTAACAGTTGGCAAAGCCATCGACATGGCACGAAAGCGGCTTTAGGATCGGGTGACGGCGGGCGCTGGGGCTCTTCCGAAAAACGAATATCCCTCCACTGCACCCAGGAGCCGCCCCGTGCATGTCATAAACTTCCAGGCGCCGGACCCCGCGCAGGAGCCCACCACCTCCATCGTGTACGCGATCTTGGAAAAGGCCGTCCGTTCACGGGACACTGCACGATTCGAAGGGTCGTTGAGTCCGGCCGGCCGCCGACACCGTGCGCGTGCCGAAGCGTACCTGGACGCAGCCACCGTGGCTGCGGGAAAGCCGCATGCCGTGTCCGAACTTTGCCGGATGATGTTCTTCGGTTGTTCGGGTGCCGGTGCCTTGGCCTCCGCCTTGGACGAGTTCGACCGCTTCACCAACTAGTCTGGTCCAAATCCCACCGCCGCGTCGCCTCCCCAATGCCGTGCGGAGGCTTCTCCTATGATCCCTGTTGATCCCAGGACGAAACCCGACGTCGAGCCTTGGGACATCAGCACCCGGAACTGGGCTTCCTTGGCAATCCGTTCCGTCTTCGAATGCATGCACAACACCTCACCACAAATGGGGTGGTGCGACGACCGCCTGAATTCGCCATCGGCTTATGCGGCACGCTGTAGGGTGCCGCCTTTGGACCGGCCGCCGTGGCGGTCGGAGGCGGACATATGCGTAGCCGTCGTGCTGGCGTTGGGCTAGCTGCACGATGGCCGCAGGGACGACCAGGACGCCTTTGACCAGCGACTCCGGGGCCACCGATTGCATGCAGACTGTTCGCGCATGCGGTAATGCAAATGCCGGGGATGCCGTGCAGAGCAGCAATGCCGGGCGCGTGCTTCCCGTCCGCGGCCAACCGGGACACCGCCGGGCCCTGCACAACGCTTTCCACGAAGGTGTCGGGCATCCCTTCGTGCGCATTGCGGGCAATCTGGAGGGCCGTGGCCACATCCGGGAATGGTTCGGTGCCCGGCCCGGCCAGGTGCAGCAGCAACCGCTGAGTCATGGTCGGGCTTTCGCGGGAACCCCGGTACCATCCGCGGGGATCGCCGCCTCGAATGAATCGGAGGGCACGGTCGTGTCCTTGGTGCGCAGGGTTCGGCGCACGAGGGCGATCCACCAGGCCAGCAGCAGCGCTCCCAGCAGGGAAGGCCAGGCCCAGCCCGGGAGCACGGCATCGATCCGGGACGCCGCGTCGGAGATCCGGTCCATCAGGGAAGCGGAGAGCAGGTCGGGCATGGTTAGCAGCCCCCCGGTGGTGAGCATGAGGATCCCGACGGTGATTGTCACGGTTCCTGCGACCAGCGCGTTGGTGTGGAAACGGAACCGGCCCATACGCAAGGTGCGTCCGCGCAGCCATCCGGCTCGAAAAGTGCCTGCGCGGCGCATGGCAGCGGCCACCCCGAGCACCGGCAACACCATACCCAGTGCGTAGCTGGCCAGCAGCATGCCCCCGCCCAAGGCGCTACCGTTGGCCAGGATGAGGGTCAGGATCGCACCGAGCACCGGTCCGGTGCAGAACCCGGCGACGCCGGCCACCGTCCCGAGCAACACCGCTCCCCATGGGGAGGCTGCCCCGGCGCGGCGGATCCGGGTGCGCGCGGGCAGCAGGCGGGTCAGGTCAAATCCACCGCCCAAGATCTGGATGAGTCCCAGGGCGATGATGACCCAGGCGGCAGCGACCAGCAGGAGCCGGCGGTCGATGGACAGGACGCCGCCGAGCCATCCGATACCCAGACCCAACGGGACGAGCGTGGCCAGCATGCCGACCAGGAACGCGAGCCCCAGTACCCGCAGCCGGCGCCCGGAGGTCGCGGCATGGGCGAAGAACGCGGGCAGCAGCATGGCATTGCACGGGCTGAAGAGTCCGAGCACGCCGCCGGCAAAGGCGAAGACCAGGCCCGCTTCCACTACTGTCGGCCTGCTTCTGCCTGCTGCAATTCGGCGTCAATGGCGGCCACGAAGTTCTCCAGGGGCTGGGCGCCGACGAAGGGCATTTGGTTGATTAGGAACACCGGGGTGCTCATGACGGCCAGCTCCTGGGCCTCGTCCAGGTTGCGCTTCACCGCATCCTTGGCCTGCTTGCTGTCCATGTCGACCAGGAACTGCTCTCCGTCCAGGCCCAGGTCCTCGGCGGTGGCCTTGAGGCTCGTCGCGCTGTAGGCGGATTTGGGGGCGATGGTGCCGCCTTCGGCCATGCGGGCATGGAATGCCACGTAGCTTCCCTGCATGGCCGCGGCCTGTGCGGCGTGAGCGGCGGTCAGGGAGGCGTCGCCGAACAAGTCAAGGTCACGCCATTCAATGCGCAACTTCCCCTGGTCGATGTACGTACCAATCAATTCGGGCAAGGTGCTCTCCGTCCACTTCGCGCAGTACGGACACTGGAAGTCGGTAAAGGCGACCATGACCACCGGAGCATTGACATCCCCCAGCGCAGTGGGATCCTGCACTTCCAATCGCGCCACATCGGGAAATGCGGGTGCCGGTGCGTTGGCGTTCTGCCCGGGGGCCTGTGAGCCGGGGTTCTGGGTGGCGGCGGCCGGCGCGGCCGGGCCCGGATCCCGGTCGCCGACCGGCAATTGAGCGCCAATGAGCAGGCCGATGGCCAGGGCCACGGGAATGGGGGCGACCCACAGCCACGGAAACTTGCGGCGTGTTCCAGGCTTGCCCCCGCGCTCCGGTGCGGGCTTGCGGTTCTCGGTTCCTGCGTTGTTGTTCTCGGGGATCTGCTGCACGGTTTCGCTGCCTTCGGCTCGATTCACTACTATGCTGCATAGTATGACTACTATCCTTTATAGTAGACAAGCGGTCCGAAGGGCAAACACGGGGACACGCTCGGGACGAATCACACATCAAGCACACGAGGGAACAATGAGCCGCACGCAACGGATACTGGCAGATTTCCGCCGTCGACTGCCGCTGGCCGGCGCTGCGTTGCGCTGGTGGGGGCCCCGGCAATGGACCGTGGCAGCGGCTTCGGCACTGGCCATGGCGCTGCTGCTGGGTTTCGCCACGGTGCTAATCCCCAACGACGTCTTCAGCCGGGACATCCCGTCGGTGCCGTGGAACTACCCCGTCTGGTTGGCGACTTCCGTCCTGACCGGCATGCTGGCTGCCAGCTACATCCGGCCAGTGCTCCCGGCAACCCCGGGGACCCCGGGGATCCCGGAACCAACCGACCACACCTCCCGCTGGGGGATGACCGGCGGCCTGCTGGCCTGGTTCGCGATCGGCTGCCCGGTCTGCAACAAGATCGCCCTGTTGACGCTGGGATATTCCGGAGCCATAACCTATTTTGCGCCGCTGCAGCCCTGGCTGGCGGCACTGGCCATGGTGCTGACGGTTCTTGCACTGGTGTTCCGCCTGTCCGGGCAGCAGCAATGCGCGGTACCCGGTCGCCGGGCCACTGCGTGGGAAAGGAAGAGTTCATGACCACCTCCATCGAAGACAGCGGCGAACTGCCCTTCGCCCCCCGGGAGGCGCCCCCCGTAGGGGCACTGGAACGGCGTGTTATGGACGTGCTTTGGAAGACCCGCCAGGCACACACCACGCGCGGCATGGTGCAGGCGCTCGTGGCCATTGGTGGCCAGCAGCCGGCATATACGACCGTCGCCACCGTCCTGGGCCACCTGGTGGACAAAGCGCTGGCGGAGCGCGAACTCATCGGCGGCGTATGGTCCTACCGCGCCACGCTCACCGGATGCCAGTTCTCCGCCGCGCACATGGTGCGAACACTGGGAGAGACCAACGACCGCCGGCGCTGCCTCACCCGCTTCGCCGGCATGCTAGACCCGCAAGACGCCGCCTTCCTCAAATCCTTGCTCTAGACGATCAATTCCTCATGGATTTCCGTGGTCGTCCGAGAACGGACGGCGTGGGGCTGGTCCAAATCCACTTCACCTCGGGAGGGATCCCTCGGGGGTAACCCGGCACACGGCCATGCTGAACCGGCCCGCAGTTCTGACACTATCCGCCTCGTGGAAGCGGGATGAGGGGTCCTGAACGAAATGGTTGCGTTTGGATGTCTTACTTTAGGTTTTCAAGAGGACGGTTTACCGGCTTGACCGCTCACTAACAGCTGTTGTCCGTGGCCGCAACGCGCATCGCCGTTTGCTGACTTGGTGGATGGTGGCCGGCGCATGTGATGTCCTCACCAGCGTCCGGAGCCTGGGCGACGGTCGATTCATGGCCTAAGGGACGATTCCTGAGGCAACTGGCCCCGCACGGAAATCCGCACAGGAATTGGTGCCCGATAGCGATGTGGGAACTGTGCCCGGGGCCGTCACCAAACAGTACGTGGGGAGATCGGATTACGGGCAATTAGGCAGCAGCGTCGTTCCGAGCATTCGAGTAGTGATGAGAGGCACGACCGTGGTTGGCAATTACAGACCCCGCCCCGAACCAGACTGACAATACCTATTGGCTGGGCTATATTTCCGGCGAAGGGACCCGGCGTTCCATGCGCGCGAAAGTTCCTTGGGAGCAATCACGCCCTACACCAAGTAAGGGCAAACCAATTTGCAGGAATCCTTGCGGAATGACCGCGCACGATTTCTACCGATAGTGGTTTTTGTTCCTCCCATGAGGGACGTGGCTGAGTCTGGATCTGGCATTTCCATAAGGGCCCCACGGAATGGAAGAAGCGGTGTCTCATCAAACTAAGTACAAGCCCAAGGCAGCGCCGATTCTAATCGAAGGAGCGCCTTTGTTGCTTTCTATATTGAACCCGTGTCATCGGTGTCAATATACCGCCGGTGCACGTCCGTGGCCGCGCGTCAGGGGCTAGTTTCGCCGCGCCCCTATCTGGTTTCCTTCGTGCGCTACCGGGGCATTGGCTGTGGGGAGCTTAAAGATCGGTGGTGCCCGTGAGGAAGGATTCGGCATGCTTGACGGCCTTGGTGAACGCGTCGTTGCGCAAGGTGATGTCCTGCAGGCGGTGGGACTCGACGTATCCGTTGAGGCCCGGGCGCAGCAGCCAGATGTCCCCGGCTGGCGGCAAGTAAAACAAAGCGAAGACTCGGTGGGCGTCGTCCTGTGCCCAGATGGGGACCACCGCCAGCGCGGCCCCGGTATCGATGTTGATCCACTGGGCCCGCGGCATGGGTTGATCCAAGACTTCCGGGTCCAGAAACGGGGCGCTGCCCTTGCCCCAGCGTTCCTCGAAGCGTTCGTGGAACGCAGGTAGCAGCGGCGAATCGTAGCGTCGCCATGCACTCATTTAGATGCGCCTCCCTGTCTGGGTCGGGGGATCCCACCGAAGCGTGGAAACCCTCAAGGAATCTCGGCCACCCGGCCTCAGCCCGGGTGCGGAAGCCGAAAGAAGCGTGGCACCGAAGGGCTCCGGGATCGGGGGTGGAGCTGGGTGCCAGTGGCGTTCTCGGTCGTAGCGGGCCCGCCGGGTTGGATCGGCCAGCACCGCATGGGCCTCCATGGCCTGTTGCAGTCGCTCGCCATGTTGCCTCGCTTCCTCCAGCGATGCCGGTGGTTGGCGGGTATCGGGGTGGTGGCGGCGCAACATGCTCCGGTAGGCGCGGGCAATGTCCGCGGGGGAGGCATGGGGTTCCAAGCCCAGCATCGAGTAGAAATCAGGAACACCGTTCACAACCGAACACCGTACTTCCTTTGCCGGCTCTTCAGGCTTCGGCCAAGCCGGGCAACGCCCCGGGTGGCCCTTGGTGAAGTCCGTTGGTCCCGGGCGCCAGGGCCCGGGACCAACGGCGCCGAAAACGTTTCCGTGGGGCCGCCCTTGCTTGCGCCATCGGGCGCAGTGGCGGGCCGTAACGGCTCACGCCCATTTCCCAATAGGTTGGCGGCCGCCGGACACTTCCGGCGTTGCGGGAGCTGTCAAAGGCCAACTCCCGCTATCCGGTCGTCTAGGTGTTAAGCGCGTGACGATCGGAGTTTGTGGACGTGATTTCAATCTTGCGCGGCTTGGCCTTCTCGGCCACCGGGATGTGCAGGCGAAGCACCCCGCCGTCGTAGCCGGCCTCGATGTGTTCGGTGTCGAGGTTTTCGCCCAAGACGAGCTGGCGGCTGAATACGCCGCGGGGTCGCTCGGAGGCCAGCATGTCCAGGTCCTTGTCCAGGGCCGGGCGTTCGGCTTTGATGGTCACGACGTTGCGTTCGACATCCAGATCGATCGTCTCAGGGTCTACGCCGGGCAAATCGAATTCCACCTCGAACGTATCACCGTCGCGCCAGGCATCCATGGCCATGGCCGCCGGCCGGGTTGGGGTCCCGAAAACCTGCTCGGCAAGCCGGTCGAGGTCGCGGAACGGGTCTGTACGCATCAACATGGCTATCGCACTCCTTCTCAGTGTTATTTGGAGCCATCTCTGGTTGTTGCCTACCCCTCGATGTCTGTATCGATGGAGGTAGATTTTTATAACACAGACAAGTAGATGGGGCAAGAATAATTTGATGAGAACTCTTGGAGGGACGTGTCATGGCGGCCCGGGTAACGCCCCGGGAAGTTTCTTCGATTTTGGTGGCAGCTGACGCGGTGGGGATGAGCCGGCAAGATGCCTGGGTGCATGAAGCCAAGGAGTTGTTGGAACCGGGGCGCATCGAGGGCAGCACCCGGTTCCACCGCGATGAGGATGCGGCGATGTTGAGGCGGATTGCAGAACGCCTTGCAAGGCAGTGAACGTTGCGGGCATCGGACTGGTCTTGGATTTGGAGACGGACAACGAATCCTTGCGGTGGGTGCTGTCCCACCGCCGTGCCGGATGCCCCTAGCCCCCTTGAGTATGGGCCCTGCAGGTTCTATGTTGGTATCCCATCAAGCGTTGGAATCGCGCCACGTAGGAGGACGATCATGGGTGATGTTTTCGATCCACTGGACCCCGTGGATGCCGAGGCCCTTGCCGAAGAGGTGACCAGTCCGGATGATGTAAGGGCGGTGGATGAGCCCGAGACCGAAACGGGGCAGGACGGCGAGCGGCTCGTGCTGCTGGAGGATCGACGGGAAGGCGACACGGAGCAGGAACTGGATCCGGGAGAGAACTCGGCCCCTGGGGACGAAGCGGATCCGGCGCTCCGTTAAGGACTTAAGCCTGAATCCGCCGGCGATTCCCCGCTGCCACCGGCTCGATAGCCGCAAGACGCGTGGGCACCATCATCCCTTCGTCCCAGGAGTGTTCCGTGCCCGGGGCTCCTCCGCATATTTCGGACAGTGGGACGCCATGAACTGGTGGGGTTTACCGGAATGAGGACGCACCTAAATGTCATCAGCACGACGCAGGATCAGCCACGAATTGAAGGATGAACTGTGCCGCGAAGTCAACGAATCGTCCAGACCCATCAAGTCCGTTGCGACGGAATGCGGCGCGGGTCCGAGACGCTGCGCAACTGATCTGAAGAAATACAAGGAAGCCGACGGCGGTACCGAGTCGGATTCGAAAACCAACGTCTCGGAGCCTGCCCGGCTCAGGGAGCTTGAACGCGAGAACCAGGAGCTGTCCGAAAGCTCCTAAGCAGCCCAGTCCCGGTGACTCTCGCCCGGAAGAGAAAACCACCCTTACGGAGGCATCCTGCTCCTCGTTGGAGACAGAAACGCGAACGCCGAAACGTTCGGCGAGTGGATTCCCATAACCTTTCGCGGGCTGCTCCGAAGACCCACCGCTTCCTCCGGTTGCTTGGACAACGTACGCCGTATGCAGCGGAGGCGGCTCGTCGCGGCGAAATCCTGGCAACCAGGAAGTGGAGCCCCGTGGATGCCAAACACCGCATGCGGATTGCGTGCGGAGTCGTACCCCGTGCGCCGAACAAGCGGTAACCACGCAGTACTCGGCGTCGTAGGGCTCCGCGCGGGTCCACTTCCTTGAAGCCCAAACTGTCATTGCATGCGCTGCCGGGGCGAACCCGGCGCGGGGCGACGGATCCGGGGAATCGTCCAGTGCCGGTCCTCACTGCGCCGATTCAGTTAACCCGGTAGGCTGATACATGTCTGGTTTGCAATTTCGCATGATCAGCACAGAAACAAGACGAAATATCCGCGCACCTCGCGCACTCGACCCACCGGAAGACAATTGCGGTCCTCGGTAGTGGCTTTCGCTCTTCCATGAGAAGAGCGCGAGTCTCGATCGAAGACCAAATTGCACCGAATGTGTGGCTGGTTCGCCGTGTGCTGCGGATATTGATCGAAAGGACACGCCCCATGGAGGGTCCCGAAATTCAGTTCGCAGAGGCCGTGATCGACAACGGTCGGTACGGCAAGCGCGTTATCCGCTTCGAAACCGGCCGTTTGGCCCAGCAGGCTGCAGGTGCAGCCATGGTCTACATCGACGAAGAGACCGCACTGCTCTCGGCAACCACTGCCGGCAAGCACCCGCGTGAAGGCTTCGACTTCTTCCCGCTGACCGTGGACGTCGAGGAGCGCATGTACGCTGCCGGCCGCATCCCGGGCAGCTTCTTCCGCCGCGAAGGTCGCCCGTCGACCGAAGCCATCCTGGCTTGCCGCCTGATGGACCGCCCGCTGCGCCCGACCTTCGTCAAGGGCCTGCGCAACGAGGTCCAGATCGTGGTCACCGTTTTGGCGATCAACCCGGACGAGCTCTACGACGTGGTGGCCATCAACGCCTCCTCGATGTCGACCCAGCTCTCGGGCCTGCCGTTCTCCGGCCCGATCGGCGGCGTCCGCGTTGCCCTGGTTGACGACGGAAACGGTGCCCAGTGGGTTGCCTTCCCGAAGCACAGCCAGCTGGAAAACTCCGTCTTCAACATGGTCGTTGCCGGCCGCATCGCCGGCGACGACGTCGCCATCATGATGGTTGAAGCCGAAGCAACCGACAACGCTTGGACCCTCATCAAGGAACAGGGCCACACGGCCCCGACCGAAGAGGTTGTCGCCCAGGGCCTTGAGGCTGCAAAGCCGTTCATCAAGGCACTGTGCGAGGCACAGTCGGACCTGGCAGCACGCGCCGCCAAGCCGACCGTCGAGTTCCCGATCTTCCGCGACTTCGAAGACGATGCCTTCGCAGCCGTCGAAGCCAAGGCCGGCGCCAAGCTCGCCAAGATCTACCAGATCTCCGGCAAGCAGGAGCGCGACACCGCAGCCTCGACCTTCAAGGACGAGATCGTTGCCGAGCTCACCGCAGAGGGCACCGAGTTCGAGAAGCGCGCAGGCGAGATCTCCAAGGCCTTCGGTGCAGTCACCAAGCAGGTTGTGCGCCAGCGCATCCTGACCGACCAGATCCGCATGGACGGCCGCGGCCTGTCCGACATCCGCAAGCTCACCGCCGAGGTCGAGGTTCTTCCCCGCGTCCACGGTTCGGCGATCTTCGAGCGTGGCGAAACCCAGATCATGGGCGTCACCACCTTGAACATGCTCAAGATGGAACAGCAGATCGACTCGTTGTCGCCGGTGACGCGCAAGCGCTTCATGCACAACTACAACTTCCCGCCGTACTCGACCGGTGAAACCGGCCGCGTGGGTTCCCCCAAGCGCCGCGAAATCGGCCACGGTGCCCTGGCAGAACGCGCCATCCAGCCGGTGCTGCCGTCGCGCGAGGAATTCCCGTACGCCATCCGCCAGGTCTCCGAGGCATTGAGCTCCAACGGCTCGACCTCGATGGGCTCGGTTTGCGCCGCGACCCTGTCGCTGCTCAACGCCGGTGTTCCGCTGCGCGCTGCCGTTGCCGGCATCGCCATGGGCCTGGTCTCCGACGAAGTTGACGGCCAGACCCGCTACGCGGCCCTGACCGACATCCTCGGCGCCGAAGACGCCATGGGCGACATGGACTTCAAGGTTGCAGGTACCGCCGAGTTCATCACCGCCATCCAGCTTGACACCAAGCTTGACGGCATCCCGGCATCGGTCCTGGCAGCTGCGCTGACCCAGGCACGCGAAGCCCGTCTGCACATCCTCAATGTCCTGAACCAGGCCATTGACACCCCGGACGAGCTCTCCACCTACGCTCCGCGCATCATCTCGGTGAAGATCCCGGTTGACAAGATCGGCGAGGTCATCGGCCCGAAGGGCAAGATGATCAACCAGATCCAGGAAGATACCGGAGCGGATATCTCCATCGAGGACGACGGAACCGTCCTCATCGGCGCCACCAACGGGGAGTCGGCAGAAGCCGCACGCTCCGCAGTGAACGCCATCGCCAACCCGATGGTTCCCGAGGTTGGCGAACGCTACCTGGGCACCATCGTGAAGCTGACCACCTTCGGTGCGTTCGTTTCGCTGACCCCGGGCAAGGACGGCCTGCTGCACATCTCCGAGCTGCGCAAGCTCGCCGGTGGCAAGCGCGTCGACGATGTCGAAGACGTCGTCTCCGTTGGCCAGAAGCTCCAGGTCGAGATCACCAAGGTCGACGATCGCGGCAAGCTCTCGCTTGCCCCGGTTGTAGCCGAGGATGACCTCGTCGAGACTGCTGAGTAACCAGTCCCTGGTCTTCTAGGACAAGAATCCCGGCCCACCTTCACGGTGGGCCGGGATTTTCCTGTTAACGACCAAGGCCATGGGGGAGCGACGGTCAAGGCGGATGCCCAATTGGGAGTCCGCTCATAGTCCTGCGGCTTAACGGTGGCACTGTGGAAGAATGGATGAATGTGTTTCGCGTTTTTGAAGGCGCGATCCGCCCCTAAATTTTCTGTGCAAAGCAAAGGACATTCTCAGTGGTCATGATTCCCCTCCCGCTCAACGGCGTTGGAGTATCCCCTGCCAAGGCGGGGGAGCGCGGTGCCGCCGGCACTGCAGCCCCCATCGAGGCGGGAGACCCCACCATCATCCATGGGGAAGCCGGTGGCGCCCTGGTGCGCCGTTCCGTGCTTCCAGGTGGTGTTCGTGTGCTGACCGAGGCCATGCCGGGCCAGCGTTCGGCCACCATCGGCTTCTGGGTGGCCGTGGGTTCCCGCGACGAGCAGGACGGGCAACACGGCTCGACCCACTTCCTTGAACACCTTTTGTTCAAGGGCACCAAGCGCCGCACGGCGCTGGAGATCGCTTCCGCCTTTGACGAGGTGGGAGGCGAGTCGAACGCCGCCACGGCAAAGGAAAGCACCTGCTACTTCGCCCGCGTGCTGGACACCGACCTGCCCATGGCCATCGACGTCATTGCCGACATGGTCACCTCCGCGGTCATCGATCCCCATGAACTCGAGCAGGAACGCGACGTGATCCTCGAAGAGATCGCGATGGATGCCGACGATGCAGGGGATGTGGCGCACGAGCGCTTCGTCGAGGCCGTGCTCGGCGAACACGCACTGGGCCGCCCGATCGGCGGAACCCCCGAGGCCATCACCGGCATTGGCCGGGAGGCGGTCTGGGAGCACTACCAGCGCTTCTACACCCCCGACGAGCTGGTCATCACCGTGGCCGGATCCCTGGACCACGACGAGGTGTGCGAGCAGGTGCTCGCCGCGCTGCGCACCGCCGGCTGGAACCTGGAAGAAGGTGCCTCCCCGGTGCCGCGCCGCTCCACGGTCCCGGTGGAAATCACCGGCTCCGAGCGCATCGACGTGATCCGCCGACCCGTCGAGCAGGTCAACATCATCATGGGTTGCCCCGGCATCGTGGCCACCGACGAGCGCCGGCACGTGATGAGCGTGCTCAACGCGATCCTGGGCGGGGGCATGTCCTCCCGCCTGTTCCAGGAGATCCGCGAGAAGCGCGGGCTGGTGTACTCCACCTACTCGTTCTCCGCCGCATACTCCGATGCCGGTTACTTCGGCATGTATGCCGGGTGCGCCCCGGCCAAGACCGAGCGGGTCATCAAGTTGCTGGCATCCGAGCTGGAGAAGCTCGCCGAGCACGGCATCACCGACGAGGAACTGCGCAAGGCCGTCGGCCAGCTCTCCGGCGGCATGGTGCTGGCACTGGAAGACCCGGGGTCGCGCATGTCGCGCCTGGGCCGGGCCGAGCTGGTCACCGGGGTCTTCCACGACATCGACGAGTCCCTGGACCGCGTCAAGGCCGTCACCCCGGCACAGGTGCAGGAACTGGCGGCGCTGCTGGCGTCCCGCCCGCGCACCATCACCGTGGTTGGCCCGTTCGATTCCCCGGCCGACTTCGGGATGTAGCCACCGTCAAGACGCTTTGTCTGTAAAAGACCGTCCTTTTCCCTTTTCAGAGGGGAAAAGGGCGGTCTTTTCGTTGCACCAAAGACCTTTTGCACCGTTAATCGCACAAACCATACCGGTTGTCGTGGGTGGGCCGTCCGCGTTGTGCTCCTGCTCACCGACCGGCGGCCGATTCGAGTAGGATAGGTGCTTTGTGACGCTGATCACCGGCACAATACATCACTCGCACGAGAAGATATGGGAACCATACCTATGGAAGACCTTGCAACATTCTTCGGAGACATCAGTAGTGTCATCTGGGGACCGTTCATGCTTATCCCGCTGCTGCTGGGCACCGGGCTTTACCTGACCATCCGCCTGGGCGGACTCCAGTTCTTCAAGCTGGGCGTTGCCCTGCGACTGGGCCTGCTCAAGCGCAAGGACGCCGGCTCCGAAGGCGACATCTCGCAGTTCCAGGCCCTGACCACCGCGTTGGCCGCTACTGTCGGCACCGGCAACATCGTCGGCGTGGCCACGGCCATCGGCATCGGCGGCCCGGGCGCCCTGTTCTGGATGTGGGTCACCGGTCTGGTCGGCATGGCCGCCAAGTACTCGGAGGCCTACCTGGGTGTCCGCTTCCGCGGCACCGACACCGCGGGGGAGAAGTCCGGCGGTCCGCAGTACTACCTCGAACGCGGCATCAAGGGCCCGTTCGGCAAGTTCCTGGCGCTGTTCTTCGCCATTGCCGCAACCATCGCCTGCTTCGGCATCGGCAACATGACACAGGGCAACTCGATTGCCGCGAACCTGGAGAATTCCTTCAGCGTCCCGACCTGGGGAACCGGCGCCGTGCTGACCGTGCTTGCGATGATCGTCCTGGTGGGCGGCATCAAGTCCATCGGCAAGGTCACTGCCGGCTTCGTGCCGGTCATGATCGTCTTCTACGTCGGCGCTGCCATCTACATCCTGATTGCCAACGTCGGCCAGGTCCCGGCCGCCCTGGGCCAGATCTTCACCGAGGCCTTCACCGGCACCTCCGCGGTCGGCGGCTTCGCCGGCTCGGCCATCATCATCGCCGTGCAGTTCGGCGTGGCCCGCGGCATCTTCTCCAACGAATCGGGAATGGGCTCGGCTGCCATCGCTGCCGCCGCGGCACAGACCTCCCACCCGGTGCGCCAGGGCCTGGTCTCCATGACCCAGACCTTCATCGACACCATCATCGTGGTCACCTGCACCGGCCTGGTCATCATCACCACCGGCGCCTGGAACTACATCGACCCGGACACCGGCGAGCAGATCAAGGCCTCGCTGATGACCGGCCACGCCTTCACCTTCGGCCTGCCCGGCGAGTGGGGGCACTGGATTGTGACCATCGGCCTGGTCATGTTCGCCTTCTCCACCATCCTGGGCTGGTGCTACTACGGTGAGCGAAACATCGAGCGCCTGGTCGGACGCAAGGCGGTCATGCCGTTCCGCGTGGTCTTCTCGCTGGTGGTGTACGTGGGTTGCACCACCGAGCTGACCGCCGTGTGGAACTTCTCCGACATGATGAACGGCCTGATGGCGCTGCCGAACCTCATCGGCTTGCTGCTGCTCTCCGGCCTGATCGTGCGCGAAACCCGCTGGTACCTCAAGCACGACCCGAAGCTCGAAGCCAGCAAGGACGAGATCGAGGCGTTCATGAAGGACCGCGAGGGATGGGCCGAGTGGAAGTCCGGCGACGTGCGCGGCTCCAGCCACATGTCCCGCAAGGCCCGCCTGGCCATGGAAAGCGAGTCCAACCGCGTCTAGCGGAAACGAATCGCGAACACCAAAGAGGCGGCCCGGTTTCCAGGATTTCCTGGGAATCGGGCCGTTCTATTTTCCCTTGAAGGCCATTGCCATCCAAGGTTTCCCGGACGTATCGTTGAGTATCGCTATATATCGTTCGAGTTTTTCCGAAGGAGTTCGTGATGCACAATCAACACTCGGCCGGAGGGTTTCCCGGCAACAACTTCGATGGCGTGTGGCAGGCCATGGACGAGCTGCGCTCGCGCTTTGAAAAGCGCACGGGCACCCGTGCCGGGCGCGGCGAGGTCCGCGCCGCGGTCCTGGCCCTGCTCGCCGAGCAACCGATGCACGGCTACCAGATCATCAGGGAAATCGAGGAACGCAGCCACGGCAGCTGGAAGCCCAGCGCCGGATCGGTCTACCCCACGCTCCAACTGCTGGCGGACGAGGGCATCGTGAACACCGAGGAGTCCAACGGACGCAAGATCTACTCGCTGACCGAGGCCGGCCGCGAGGAAGTGGCCGAAGCCAAGGGATCTGTCCCCTGGGAGCAGGGCGGATCGGCCTCCGGCTCCGGGTTCGCCGCCCTGCCCAAGGCAGGGGTCGAGCTCGCCCAGGCGGCGGCCCAGGTGGGGCGCACCGGCTCCGCGGAGCAGGTGCAGGAGGCCGTGGCGGTGCTCGACGAGGCCCGCCGCAAGCTGTACTCGATCCTCGCCCAGGGCTGAGGCGCGGTGAGAGTGGTTCCCCGGGACCGTGCCGGCAAGGCGGGCGGGGCCGGGGACACCCGCGCCAGGTACCGCCGCATCCTGCGCTTCGCCGCGCGGCACTTGGCAGGGATCTGGTTCTTTGAGATCTTCCTGCCAAGGATCGGGCTGGACCGTGTCTCCGAGCGCACCCGCGCCAAGCGGATGCGCTCCTTCGCCCGGCGCTTCCACGCCCTGGCGCTGGAACTCGGCGGGCTGATGATCAAGGTGGGGCAGTTCATGTCCTCCCGGCTGGACGTGCTGCCGCCGGAAATCACCGAGGAGCTCGAGGGGTTGCAGGACGAGGTCCCGCCCGTGCCGTTTCCCCAGATCCGTGCCCTGGCCGAGAAGGAGCTGGGGGCTGTTCTCGAGGAGCGCTTCGCCTGGGTGGACGAGGAGCCGCTCGCCGCAGCATCCCTGGGGCAGGCGCACCGGGCCATGCTGCTGCCGGCGGATGCGGCGGACAGCGGACTGGACCAGGTGGTCATCAAGGTCCAGCGCCCGGGCATCGAGGAGATCGTCGAGGCGGATCTGGCGGCGTTGCGCAAGGTCGCCGGCTGGCTCAGCCGCGTGCGCATCGTGTCCGAGCGCGCGGACGCGCCGGCGCTGGTCGGGGAATTCGCCCGGACCAGCCTCCAGGAAATCGACTACCTGAACGAGGCTGCCAACGCCGAGCGTTTTGCCGTGGATTTCGGCGACGATTCACGAGTCGCCGTGCCCTTGGTCGCCTGGGAGCGGACCACCCGCCGCGTGCTGACCCTGCAGGATGTCACGGCCATCAAAGTCACCGACGCGCGTGCGCTTGCTGCCGCCGGCATCGACCCGGTGCTGGTGGCCCCGGTGTTCGCCTCGGTGATGTTCGACCAGCTGTTCACCAACGGCTACTTCCATGCCGACCCGCACCCGGGCAACATCTTCATCACCCCGGTCACCGACGGGGAAGCGGAACACCCGTGGAAGCTGACGTTCATCGACTTCGGAATGATGGGGGAAGTGCCCCCGGGCACGCGCAGCGGGCTGCGCAAGGCACTGATTTCCGCCGCCTCCCGCGACGGCAAGGGACTGGTCGGTGCGATCAGCGACGTGGGGGTGCTGGTCGCCTCCGCGGACACCGCCGGGCTGGAACGGGCCATGATGCAGCTCTTCGCGCGCTTTGGCGGGATGGGATTTGCCGAGCTGCGCGAGGTCGACCCGCGGGAGTTCCGCGCGTTCGCAGAGGAATTCGGGGACGTCATCCGGTCCCTGCCCTTCCAGCTGCCGGAGGACTTCTTGCTGATCATCCGCGCGATGTCGCTGACCTCAGGGGTGTGCAGCTCGCTGGATCCGGCCTTCAACCTGTGGGACTCGGTGGAGCCCTATGCCGCGCAGCTGGTGCGCGACGAGCGCGGAAACCTCGTCCAGGACGCCGCCCGGCAGGCACTGGAAGCGGCAGGACTTGCCCTGCGACTGCCCGGCCGCCTGGACCGGCTCGCCGCCCGGATCGAGGACGGCTCGCTGTCGGTGGCCAACCCGCGCCTCGAACGCCGGGTGGCGCGGTTGGAGCGCACCGGACGCAGGGCGGTCCATGCGGTCCTCTTCGGCGCACTGCTCATCGCCGGGGCGATCCTGCGGCCCGATGATGCGGTGCTGGGCAACGTGCTGATGATCGGTTCGGTGCTTCCGCTGCTGCACGGATGGTGGGCCGGGCGCCGCGGGCGCTGAGCAGCAGGCCGGGTGACAACGCACGATAGCCGGGAAACGGGGCAACAGCCGCCGAGGATCGGGGCAACATCGCTAGGCCCTGGCTGGACCCCGAGCGCCAGCAGCCCCGGAAAGCCTTGGCCCGAAGCCGTGGTCGGTCCTATGCTGGTGTTTCGGCAGGTCCATCGGCATCGGGGGCATCGTGAACCACCTGGCTGCAGTTCGAACATCTGGACTCAGGATGCGCGTTTCAACCTACGTTCGAATGGGCTCCGCCGAGCTCGGTGCCCTGCTCTTCCGTCCAGAGATGATCGAGAAATGGATCGGTCCCGGGGTGGTGTTGCCCTTCAGGCAGGGCGCATTGGCCACAGCGCCCGCTCCCGACAGTCCCCTGGCCCAGTACTTGGTCACCCAGGCGACCTATGCCGAGGGCGCATTCACCCTGACCGCCGATTGCGAGGCCAGCGGAACGAGCCTGACGATCCGGATAGCCCCCGCGCCGGACCCCGCCACGGCCGCCGAAAGGAGCGTCGTGAGGGTGACGGTCGGGCACATCCGCGGGGCAACGGGCGTCCGGTCTAGTCTGGCGTTCTGGCAGTCGGCCTTGAACAGGCTCGGTATGATCGTCCAGGCCATCCGGCGCCGGCGCAATTCACCCAAGCAAGCCCTGATCGTCATCCACGGCATAGGCGAGCAGCAGCCCGGGCAGACCCTCATGGAATTCGTCCGGGCGGTCTTCGGCGCCGAATCGAGCCAGACACCTCGCTGGGTGAAACCCGATGTCCTGTCGGACTCCTTCGAAACGCGAAAGGTCACGATCAAGGCTGCCGCCTCGCCACCAGGTGCAGCCGGCGGGGGAAGGCCTACGACCGATGTCTATGAGCTCTACTGGGCACACCTTGTCCGAGACACGACCCCCGGACAAGTGCTGGGGTGGATGAGGAACATCTTGTCACGCAAGCTCGCGGAAGTGCCAGAGCATCTGAGGCCCCACATACTCGTCGTACGAACGCTGATGGTCGGAGCCTTCCTGGCCGTCGGTTGGTTCTCCTTTGTCGCCGCCTTGCACCCCGGGCGCCCTGCCGGGATCCTGGCTGCTGGCGGGGTGGTTGCAGCGGCCATGGCATTGCTTGGGGTGGTCTTGAAACGGCTGATAAAACCCGGAACCAAGCTCCTGACAGGGCATCTGGGGGATGCCGCAAGATACTTCGAACCCAAGCCGGACAACGTCGCCCGTCGCCAGGAAATCCGCGAAGCCGGTGTTCGACTGCTCGAAAGAATGCATGAATCGGGCGAATACCAACGGATCGTCGTGGCGGCGCACAGCCTGGGCAGCGCCATCGCCTATGACATGCTCACTTTCGCCTGGAACCGCCTCCGTCAACAGCACGGCGACCCAGACCATGCGAGCTTTGGCGCTCTCGGTGCCGTGGAGTCGGCCCTGATGCCAAAGCGCGCCGAAGCGGCTGCTGCCCTCGCGCCTCGGGACCTTCAATACGCGGCGTGGCAGGAACACAGGACGAACAGCCAGCCATGGCTGGTGACTGACCTGGTGACGATGGGCTCGCCGCTGACCCACGCACATCTCCTCATGGCCCGCAGCAAGGACTCATTTTCGTCCATGAAGAAGGACAGGATACTCCCCACCTGCCCGCCGCAGGCAGAATTCACAGCGACCGGGCACCCCCGCATCAGCTATGCCCTGCCGGACCGCTCAATGGACGGGTCCTTCAGGGGCGGGTTTCTGGTCCCGAACCATGGTGCCCTCTTCGCCCTGACCCGCTGGACCAACTTGTACTTCCCCTTCCATGGGATTATTGGCGGCGATCCGGTGGGCGGGCCGCTGAAGGAGAATTTTGGTGACTGGATCGTGGACCGGCCGGTCCAAGCGCGAAAAGCCGGCTTCATGGGCTTTGCCCACACGCGGTATTGGGCAGTGGACGATCGTGATGGAGCCTACATCGGGAAACCTGGTGAGGATCACCTGGACTGCCTGCGCGAGGCACTGGATCTCTACTCGGCCAGCCGTTTGAGGGATCTCGCGGCCGCGCGGCCGGCTTTCACCTATCTTTGATGCGGAACGGTTGCGGCTATGTGTAGCGCAATCGGGTGGACGGGGTGTGCGTCCAATGAATCCCCCCAAAAAGTTAATTTTGGGTTAGGGCTCTCGCCCTGACTACACACCCCGTCCGGTCCTCATCATATTCCCTTTGGCGGGTGCGGGGGTAGCACACGAACCTATCTCGAGGTGCACCAAACAATGTCCCAGCCCTCAGGTGCGCTGCCCGTCAGGACGTTCGGGCACGAATTCCCGGCGAACCGCCACGCTGCACTCGTCGCGGCGAATCCAGGCACCTGCTGGGGCCCTTCGAGCCTCCGTCGAGCGGGCAATCCGCGAATCCGGGCCCGAGTGCACCCTATCCGCCGGCGAAGGGCGGGAGCACGTCGAGCTCGTCGCCGGGGTGCAGCACGCGTTTGCGGTCCTGTTCGCTGGTGCCGTTGACCAGGAAGCTGCAGCGGGCCAACACCGTGCCCAGCGAGGTGGTGCGGCGCAGCAACGGCCCGTCGGCCACCGGGGCGGATGCGGGGGTGCGGGCGGCCAGATGCTCGAGCACCGAGCCCAGGGTGGCCTCGGGCAGCTGAACCAGGTTGAGCCGTTCCTCGGTGATGCCAGCGGCCTGGGCGGCGGCGGCGAAGTAGCGAATGCGCAATTATCCTCCAATGGCGCTCATGGAGCGCTCCGATTGTACAAAGTCCTTCGAGCCGAGCCCGGCGTGGTCCATGCCGTGGGCCCGGGGCTTGCCCCACATTGCCGCGCGCCAGCGTTCGGCGATCGCCGCGTCGTCCGAGCCGTCGCGCAGCAGGGCGGACAGGTCGGTTTCCTCCTTGGAGAACAGGCAGCTCATGACCTTGCCCTCGGCGGTGATGCGGGTGCGCTTGCAGTCGGCGCAGAAGGGTTCGGAGACCGAGGCGATGATGCCCACCGCGCCCAGGACGGTGTCCGGGTCCTCGCGGGTGGAGACCAGGAAGCGTTCGGCCGGGGCCCCGTCGCGGGGCTTGGTGTCCGGGGAGAGATGGAAGCGGGTATCCAGGTAGGCGCGCAAATCCGCGGCAGTGACCATGTTGTCCTTGCGCCACACGTGGTCGGCATCCAGGGGCATCTGCTCGATGAAGCGCAGTTCCAGTCCGCGCTCCAGCGCCCAGGCCAAGAGCTCGGGGGCCTGTTCGTCGTTGATCCCGCGCATCAGCACCGCGTTGATTTTCACCGGTGCCAGGTTGGCGGCAAGCGCGGCGTCGATCCCGGCGAACACCGAATCGATGTGGTCGCGGCGGGTGAGCTTGGCAAAGGTCTCGGCGTGCAGGGTGTCCAGGGAGACGTTGATGCGGGTCAGCCCGGCCTCGGCGAGCGCGTCGGCCTTCTTGGCCAGCCCGACCCCGTTGGTGGTCAGGGAGACGGGCAGCTCCGGGTGCTCCTTGCGGACCGCGGCAATGATCTGGGCCAGGTCCACGCGGACCAGGGGTTCGCCGCCGGTGAGGCGCAGCTCGCGGATACCCAAATCGCGCACGCCGATGCGCACGATCCGGCTGATCTCTTCCAGGGTGAGCAGCTTGGACTTGGGCAGCCAGGCCAGTCCGTCGGCGGGCATGCAGTAGGTGCAGCGCAGGTTGCATTTGTCGATCAGCGAGATGCGCAGGTCCGTGGCCTGCCGGCCGAACTTGTCGCTGAGCCCGGGGGCGTCCGCCGGGGCCGGGGTCAGGATAGTGGGCATGGGCAGGCTGACGGTGTTCCGGGGTGTGTCTGTGTTCGTCGCCATATATCGAGGGTAGTTCACCTTGCCGGGCAATGCGCCCTTTGTGGCTTGGCCCTTGGCGGACATCGTGGCATCGGGGGAGTGGCAGCCGGAGCGGAAGCCAGTGGTGGCCCCGCTCCGGCCGATCGCTTGAACCGGCGGCCTTTGCCTGTTCCCGCTCCGGGCTATTCGATCCGCCCGATCACCGCGCCCTGCATGACCGCTTCCTCCTCGGGCACCAGCACCCTGAGCACACCGGCGTCTTCGGCCTTGATTTCCCTGTCCACCTTGTCCATCGCAATCTCGGCGATCAGGTCCCCGACCTCCACCTGCTCGCCGTCCTCGAAGAACCAGGTGACAATGACGCCCTTGGCCTCGGCATCCTCGGTCATCACGGGGAACAGGATCTGGCTCATCCCGCCACCGCCTTGCGCACTGCCGCCTCGATGCGGGCCGGGGTGGGCAGCACCGCATACTCAAGGCCCGAGGCGTACGGGATCGGGACGTCGGGGACCGCGACGCGCGAGACGTGCTTGAGCCCGCCGGGCAGCGCCTCGGCCACCGTGGCGATGACCTCGCCGCTGAGGCCGAAGGACTGGTAGTCCTCGTCCACCACGACCAGCCGCCCCGTCTTGCCGACGGAGGCCACGATCGCCTCGCGGTCCAGCGGCACCACGGAGCGCAGGTCGATGACCTCCACATCGATCCCCTCGCTGGCGAGCTTCTCGGCGACGTCCAGGGAATGGTGGACCGAGAGCGAGAGCGTCACGATGCTCACGTCGGTTCCCTCCCGGGCCACCCGGGCCTTGCCGATCGGCACCTCGTAGGCGTCGGTGGGCACCGCGCCGATCGAGCGCGGGTTCTTCTTCATCCATCCCAGTCCCATGATTCCCTTGTGGAACAGGTAGATCACCGGGTCATCCGAGCGGATGGCTGCGGTCATCAGCCCCTTGGCATCGTAGGGATTCGACGGGACGACGACCTTCATGCCGGGCAGGTGGGCGAAGGTACCCCAGAGGCACTGCGAGTGCTGGGCCCCGTCGGAATACCCGCCGCCGGCCGCGGACATCAACACCATCGGCACCCTCACATTGCCGCCGGATTCGTAGTGGATCTTGGCCATGTGGTTGTAGATCTGGTCCATGCAGACCCCGAAGAAATCGACGAACATCAGCTCGACCACCGGCCGCATGCCCTCGACCGCGGCACCGATGCCCAGGCCGATGAAGGCGGTTTCCGAGATCGGGGTGTCGATCACCCGTTCGGGGCCGAACTCGTCGAGCAGCCCGGTGGTCGAGGAGAAGATGCCGCCGTAGGGCCCGACGTCCTCGCCCATCACGAAGACCTTCTCGTCGATATGCATCTGTTGGGTGATGGCCTCGGTGATGGCCTTCGCGGTGGAGAGCTTGCGGCGGCCCGCCTCGGGCTCGAGCGGCAACTGAATTTGTGTCGTGGGCGCGGTGCTCATGACTGTGCTCCTTCGGTGAATACGTACTTCAAGGCGTCGGCGGGATCGGGCAGGGGAGATGACTTCGCGAAGGCGATCGCGTCTTCGACCTTGGTGGAGGCCGCGGCCCCCATCTCGGTGAAGGCGGCGCCGTCGAGGATTCCGGCGTCGGTGAGGTGCTTTTGGTAGGTGGGGATCGGGTCGCGCCCCGGCACGCCCTCCAGGTCGCCGCGGTAGCCCTGGGCATCGCCCTCGAAGTGGCCCCACAAGCGCAGGGTGTGCACCTCGATCAGGCTTGGTCCCTCGCCGGCCCGGGCCCGGCGGACCGCCTCGCCAACCGCAGCCCAGATATCCTCGACGGCGTTGTCCTCCACGCGGGTTCCCGGGATCCCGTAGGCGGCGGCGCGGACCGCGTTGGAGGGCACCGAGGTCGAGGCCGAACGCGGGACCGAGATTCCCCAGTCGTTGTCCTCGATCACGAAGATGACCGGCAACTTCCATAAAGCCGCGAGGTTCAGCGCCTCGTGGAACGCGCCCTGGTTCGCGGCTCCCTCCCCGGCCACGGCGACAGCAACCCGGTCGGTTCCGGCGCGCTGGAAGGCAAAGGCCTGCCCGAGCGCCGGCGGCAACCCCTCGGCGACGATCCCGGAGCAGGAGAAATGGACCTTGGGATCAAAGAGGTGCATGTGCCCGCCGCGGCCCCGGCCCAGCCCGGTCTCCCGTCCGAAGATTTCCGCGGCCATCTTGCGCATGTCCACGCCGTGGGCGATGGCCAGGTGGTGCGGGCGGTGGGTTGCGGTCATTGCGTCACCAAGGGACAGATGTGCGCCGATCCCAGCCGCGACAGGTTCCTGGCCGGCCGCCAGGTGCATCTCGCCGGGCACCAGCCCGGCCCCGATGTCGAAGCCCGGCGACTTGTCGGCATGGTATTCGCGCAAGATCGCTTCCTCGAAGGTGCGGATCAGCACCATCATGCGCAATAGATCGAGTTTGTCCGTTGCGGACAGAACAGATTGAACCGTCATGGCTCTTCTCCTGCTTTCAGCGGTGCGCCCGGTTGACGCCAACCGTGATGGCCCCATGGTAGGCACGGGGGCATGGGCCGGGGAAGGGTTGGTGGCATCGGTTCTGCGCGGACACCGCGGGATCAGTCCTCGCTGTTCAACGTTTTCGCGGGTCCGCCGTCATGGAAGTCGCCGGTGACCTGAGCCCACTGCCCGGGGCACGTTCATCGACGCCCGCAGAATGCGACGGGGACGAGGGGTTGCGTAAAACAAGCTTTACATGTCAAGCTTGTTTTACAAGTCAAGCACGCTTTACACAAGGAGTGTCCATGGGCGTTGAACCCAGAACCGACAGCCGCACGCGTTGGGGCCGCATCCGCTTCGCCGGCGGCCGCCTTCCAGCCATGGGCGTCGCCATCCCGATCGGGTTGCTGCTGGCCGTCGGCGTCGGTGCAATCACCCTCTGGACAGGAGTAGCTCAAGGCGAGCATGCCCTGCCCGTCGCCGGAGTGTTCGCCCTGGTGATGTCCTGGGGGCTGGTGGGCCTGGTCTGGGCGATCGTTGTCGACCGGTCGAGCCTCCGGGGAGCGATCGACAAACCGGACGAATCGATCGAGTCAACATGGCTGGACGCCGCCATGGCCGGCGCATTCCGCGACACCATCATGCTGACCGGCCTGGTCCTGGCGATCCTCTCCATCACGGGGTTCGAGCTCGACGTTCTCTGGGCACTCATCGGGGTCATCGTGGTCGGCTTCTTCAGCACCTTCGTGCGCTACCTCATGGCGAAGAAGCGTGGCTGAGGGTGAAAAACTCGCTTCCCGAACGCCGGCAGGAGCGTGGCTGGTCCCAGCAGCGCCTCGCCGATGAGCTCGGCGTCTCCCGGCAAACAGTCATCTCCATCGAGCGCGGCCGGTTCGACCCGTCCTTGCCGCTGGCATTCCGTTTGGCCGGGGTTTTTGCGTGCAGGATCGACGAACTCTTTGACCCCGAGGAGGAAGGCGCGCAGCCCAGCTGAGGCCCAGGGTCTCGCCGCAGGCGGCTGCCGGCCACTGATCCGGTGAGAAGGGATTGGACTTGAACTCGTTGGGAGTGGGCCGGGATTCTGTGGGGTTCCGGTGCAACGCGACGTCTGGCCCATTGGAGCACGGCGTTACACACTGGGGGTGTGCTTGGATTCCTCGCCGGCCATGAGGCCGAGTGCGTCTGACGTGGTGGACCGGTGAAGCGGTTTGATCCGCGAATTCAGCAGATGGCGAACCGCAAGCTCTGTCAGTTGGATGCTGCGACAACACTGGATACGTTGCGCGTACCGCGGGGGAATCGTGCGGAACCGACGACGTGCAGTTCGTGGGCTGGCACTGGGGAAGATGATGGTCGAGAAACTTTACCCACGATCCACCCGGGGGAGGTCCCTGCAGCGGACTTCATCCAGGGGTTCGGGATCACCCGGAACAAGCTTGCGGTGTCCGTTGGTGTGCCCCCGGCGTCGAATCAACGAGATCGTGTCAGCGAGATCGTGCGCGGCAAGCGCGGCACCACGGCCGATACAGCACTCCGTCTCGCACGGTATCTTGGTGCTTCGGAAGAATTCTGGATGAATCTGCAGTCCAACTACGAGCTGCGGCTCAAGCGCCGGACCCTGCGCGACACTGTCGCAGCAGTCACGCCGTTGAAGGATGCCTGACCGGGCGTTCCCGTCGACTGGTCCGGAAGGTCGCGGCCTGCCGCGTTCACGATCGCGTGGCCGGCGATGAGAATGTCGAGCGAGCCGGCCGCGCGGACGAGGCCCGAACTCCTCCGGGCGGCCCAGGAAATGGTTGACGGAAGTGTGAATCGGCCCGCAGCGTCCGTATGGCGACATCGGCACTCCCGGTGCGAGGTGGGGCTGCCTCGATAACCGTTTCCCGAGGTCGGGATGGGGCCTACACTGGCTGCATCAAACGGCCGGCGCGTACGTCGCCGGTGAATCCAACGGGTGGGAAGAATCGCCTCATGGGTGAGCTGCACGTGAACATGCACATCACGATGGACGGGGTGATCCAGGCCAATGGCGGTCCAAGCGACCAGGACGGGGGATTCGAGTACCCGGGATGGGAAACCCCTACCGGACGGCTGCGGCCGGTGCCCAGATCATTGCCGACGTGCAGGAATCCGATGCCCTATTGCTGGGCCGGACCACCTATGGGTTCTTTGCCGGCTATTGGCCGGGGAAGACCGACGAGATCGGGGTCGCCTTTGATGCGGTGCCCAAATACCTGGCTTCCCGCGGCACGCCGGAGCCCACGTGGGAAAACACCACTCAGCTCGTGGATGCCGCCGCAGCACTGCCGGCCCTGCTGGCGGCCCACCGGCAGATCCATACCTGGGGAAGCGCGGACCTGTTGCAGTCGCTGTTCAAGGCAAGACTGGTGGACCAGCTGAACCTGTGGGTCTATCCGGTGGTGCTGGGCACGGGGAAGAAGCTCTTCCCCCCACGGTGTGGAAGCCAGCCGCTTCGAGATGGTGGAAGCACCGCGAAGTTCTGGCACAGCGGTCATGCTGGTGCGCTACAAGTGCCTGAAGCAACCCCCGGGCAGCGACGCATAGTCCGCCAACGCGTCCCGGCCGCCAACAGGCGCCCTATGCAGGTTGCGGCCTAGGATGGATGCCATGACCTCTCCCTTCCGCCGCAGTGTCACCGAGCACCGGGCCGGCATCAAGGACCTTGTCGACAAGGCCTTCGGCGACCCGGGCACCGAGACCCTTGTCCTGGACCGTGCCCTGGGCCGGACGCTGGCCGCCCCGGTCACGGCCCCGCGCTCGCTGCCGCCCTGGGACAACTCGCAGATGGACGGGTACGCGGTGAGCACCGCGGACCTCGGAGCCGAGCCACTGCGCGTGGTGGCACCTATTGCCGCGGGAATCGCGGCACCGGCACTGGAACCCGGCACTGCAGCACCGATCATGACAGGTGCCCCGGTCCCGGCCGGAGCCAACACCGTAATCCCCATCGAGGCTGCCGATCCCCACAGGTTCCCCACCGAAGCAGAGACGGCCTCCGGCTTCCGCGTCCGGCTGCCGGCCATCGCCGAGCCCGGCAGCTACATCCGCACCACCGGCAGCGACATCGCCGCCGGGGACCCGGTGCTTGCCGCCGGCACCCTGCTGGGGCCCACGTCCATGGGGCTGCTTGCAGGCCTGGGGATCAGCGAGGTTGCGGTGCTCCGGCGCCCGGAGGTGCTGCTGCTTTCCACCGGGGACGAACTGGTGGCACCGGGAGGGGAGCTTGCACCCGGGCAGATCCACGACGCCAACACCACGATGCTGGCCACCGCACTGGAAGCCGCGGGATGCGCCGTGACCACCGTGGGGGTCCTTGACGATTCCCCCGAAAGCTTCATGGCCTCGTTGGGCCAGGCGCTGGACGCCGGCGAGCGCTCCTACGGGTTGGTGCTCAGCAGCGGGGGGATCTCCATGGGCGCCTTTGACGTGGTCAAGGAAGTGCTGGGAACCCACGGCATCGAATTCGGCTCGGTGGCCATGCAACCGGGAGGGCCGCAGGGAGCAGGAACCCTGGGGCTGCCCGGACACGCACCTGTGCCATTCATTGCCTTCCCCGGCAACCCGGTCAGCGCGTTTGTCAGCTACGAGATGTTCCTGCGCCCCGCGCTCGCCGAACTCCTGGGGCTGCCCGCGCGCCAGCAACTCCTGGCAACGCTCACCGAAGAGGTGACCTCCATGCCCCACAAGGTCCAGGTCCGCCGCGGCAGTTATTCCGGCGGCGTCTTCACCCCGTTGGGAGGGGCCTCCTCGCACCTGCTCGCGGCCCTGGCAGCCAGCAACTCGTTCATCCTCATCGATGAGGACACCACCGTCCTGCCCGCCGGAAGCCCGGTGCAGGTATTGATCATTGGAGATGGCTCATGAGCCCAGACACCACACCGGAATCCGGTTCCGAACCCGGCAAACTCTCGCACGTGCGCGCAGACGGGAGCGCCCACATGGTCGATGTCAGCGCCAAAGCCGAAACCAGCCGCGAGGCCACAGCCGAGGCCTGGGTCCGCACCACGGAAGAGGTCATGGCCCTGGTTGCCTCCTCCGGGATGCCCAAGGGGGATGCGCTCGCCGTGGCCCGCATCGCCGGGATCATGGGGGCCAAGAAGACCAGTGAGCTGATCCCGCTGTGCCACCCGCTGCCGATCTCCAAGGTCACCGTCGATTTCGAGCTGGACACCGCGGATTCCGTGCGCATCCTGGCCACCGTGAAGACCCGCGGGGTCACCGGGGTGGAAATGGAGGCGCTGACCGCCGTGTCCACCGCCGCACTGGCCCTGTATGACATGATCAAGGCCGTCGACAAGCACGCTTGCATCACCGACATGCGCGTGCTGTCCAAATCGGGCGGCAAGTCCGGTTCCTGGAACATCGCCCCGCAACAACACCCGAACCCCGAAGGAGAAATACGCGCATGAGCGCCTGTGAACCACTGGGAGCCCCCCGCAAGGCTGCCATCTTGATCTCTTCCACCCGTGCCGCGCTGGGCATCTACGAGGATGCCAGCGCCCCGGTCATCGCCGACTGGCTGCAGGAACAGAACTTCGACGTCATCCCCGCGGTCATCGTGCCCGACGGCCCGGCCGTGGGCGCGGCCCTGCAGGGCCTGCTGATGGCCAAGCCCAGTGTCATCATCACCTCCGGCGGGACCGGGCTGAGCGCCGACGACGTGACCCCGGAACAGACCGAGCCGCTGCTGGACCGCACAGTGCCCGGGATCATGGAGGCGTTGCGCGCCGCCGGGCTGCAGAAGACGCCGATGGCTTCGCTCAGTCGCGGGCATGCGGGCATCGCGGGGGAGACCTTCATCGTGAACCTGCCCGGGTCCCCGTCCGGTGTCATGGACGGGCTTACCGTCCTTGGCCCCATCCTGGCCCACATCTGCGAGCAGCTCGAGGGAAGCCATGCCCACCACTAGCAGCACGCCGGCTCCCGGCGAGGTCGTCTTTGCCGGGATCAGCGACACCCCGATCGATTCGGCGACAGCCTGGGACGCGGTGGAATCGGCGCACACCGGCGCGGTGGTGGGCTTCGGCGGGATCGTGCGGAACCACGATTCCGGGCGCGAGGTGCTGCGGCTGACCTACAGCGCACACCCCAGCGCACCGGCGCGCATGGCCGAACTGGTGGCCGAGGTCGCCGCCCGGCACCCCGGCACCCGGCTCTGGGCCGCCCACCGGGTGGGGGAGCTGCACATCGGCGACTCGGCCCTGGTGGCCGCGGCTGCCTCGGCCCACCGCGGCCCGGCGTTCGAGGCCTGCCGGGACCTGGTGGAGACCGTCAAGGCCCACGTGCCGGTGTGGAAGGAACAGTTCTTCGCCGACGGCGAGGTCGAATGGGTAGGCAGCGCCTAAAGCTTGCAGGGGCAAGCAGCCTGGCCACCGGCAAGAACAAGCCAACCTATCGCCCGGCGCCGGTCTCCGGCACGGCGTGTCACCGACACCGCAGTGGATGGACCCGCCTGTCGTCTTCCGAGCCCTGGGAATTCCCGATGGGTGGGGGCGGTGAAGACGGTTCCCCACGGGGCGCGTTGTTTGGTGCGCCCTGCGCACCAGTACCCTTGGTAGATGACCAATGCACCAGAAATTGCCCAGTGGATCCTTGATGCGATTCACGAAGAGAAGACCGTCCACCAGGAAGCCCTCGTGCCACGCATTGCGGAGGCCTTCGGCGACGAGTGGGTCTACACCCACGAAAACGGGCACCCGGCCATCAACCGCGACGTCCTGAAGTCCTTGCGCAAATTGCGTGATGCCTCGGTGGGGTGGAACCGCGAGGAACGCTGCTGGTACATCATCGACGCCAGCTAGAACCACCGATGGGCCGCCGGAATCGGTATTTTCCGGCGGCCTTTTTGCTGCCCCTTTTATTCCTCGGCCGCCGCCGATGGCGGGATGCGGCAACGCTGCCGCAGGCCAGCGGATATTTCGACGAGCCCGGGCAGCAGCCGGGGTCCCATCGGAACCCGACGCGGGCCACCCGTCACCGACGCCGAGCCGGCGAAAATTCCCGATAGGCTTGAACCCATGAGTGCACCACTGAAAGTCGCCGTAATCGGCGCAGCGGGACGAATGGGGGCCGAGGCCGTCAAGGCCGTCAATGCGGCCGCGGACATGGAACTGGTGGCCGCGCTGGGTCGCGGGGATTCCCTGGAGACCCTGTTGGATTCCGGGGCCACCCACGTGGTGGACCTGTCCGTCCCGGCAAGCACCGAGGCCAACGTGCGCTTCGCCGTCGAGCACGGCATCCACGCCGTGGTGGGAACCACCGGCTGGGACGACGCCAAGCGCGAGTCCCTCACCACGCTGCTGGCCGAACACCCCGAAACCGGTGTGCTCATCGCCCCGAACTTCGCCCTGGGTTCGGTGCTGGCCAGCGCCTTTGCCGCCACCGCGGCACGCTACTTCGAGTCGGTGGAAATCATCGAACTGCACCACCCGAACAAGGTCGATGCCCCCTCGGGCACCGCCGTGCGCACCGCCGAGCTGATTGCCGCAGAGCGCGCAGCCGCCGGCGTGCCGGCGGGCCCGGACGCCACCGAGACGCAGATCGACGGCGCCCGCGGCGCGGTGGTCGACGGGATCCACGTGCACTCGGTGCGCCTGCGCGGCCTGGTCGCCCACCAGGAGGTCCTGCTCGGCGGGGAGGGCGAGCAGCTCACGCTGCGCCACGATTCCTACGACCGCGCCTCCTTCATGCCCGGGGTGCTGCTGGGCCTGCGCACCGTGGCCTCGCGCCCGGGGCTGACCTACGGCCTTGACGGCTACCTCGAGTTGGGACGCTAGACGCGCATGAAAACCAAGATCTGGGTCGGCGCCATCCTGCTGCTCTTCGTGTTCTACCTGGTCGCCGCATTCGGTTCGGCGGTCCGCTTCATCACCGCCGAGGAGCCGATCGCCAAGGTCATCGGCGTTGCCGCCCTGGTCATTCCGCTGGTCGGGGTGTGGATCCTGATCCGCGAGGTGCTCTTCGGTTCACGCACCCAAAAGATGGCCTCGATCCTGGCTTCCGAGGGCCTGCTGCCCGAGGACAACCTGCCCCGCACGCCTTCGGGGCGCATCGTCAAGGCCGCGGCCGACGAGGACTTCGTGCAGTACAAAGAAGAGGTCGAGGCAAACCCCGAGTCGTGGAAGTCCTGGCACCGCCTGGCACTGGCCTACGACGCCGCCGGGGACCGCCGCCGGGCCCGCGAGTCCATGCGCAAGGCCATCGGGTTGTATCTGGCCGCGGGCAAGCAGTAACGGCCAAGGCCTGAGTGATGTCCCCTCGAACGGTTCGCAAGAACCGCTCGAGGGGACATTTTTCTTTGCCGGGGCTCCATGCAATGCACCTGGCCCGGCAAGTAACGGAAGGCGGCAGTACGCACGGTGCAGGCCGTTCGTGGCGTTGAAGTCTTGGGCACGCGGATGACGGCCTCCGTTTCCCCCATTTCGGGGACCAAACACCTGGACGTGGCGCACCTCATGGACTTGGATGGTTCAATGTCCATCAAGCGGTGGGGCCGGCGGGGTTCAATCCCCATTCATGTCCGGTTCACCTGCGGATGATCGAATCTGTTCGGGCTACACACCGTGCGCCACCGCGCCACGGAGACAACGACGAGCTAGGGGAAATCCATGAAGAACCGCGCAACAAATGCGTTGGCCACCGCGACCTTGGCGGCCTCGATGGCGATGGGGTCCATGGCCCCGGCCATGGCGGCCGATAACCAGCCAACCTCCATCGAGGCAATCCAGGGGACGGGTTCCGCAAGCGAATTGGCCGGACAGCAGGTGACGGTTCGCGCCGTGGTCACCGGCGCCTACGCCGAGGGCGGCATCCGCGGCTTCTACGTCCAGACCGCCGGCAGCGGCACCGAGATTTCCCCCGAGGGCAGCTCGGGCATCTTCGTCTTCTCGCCAAGCGGCGTGGCCAAGGTTGCCGTGGGCGACCACGTCCAGGTCTCCGGCACGGTCAGCGAATACTTCGGGCTGACCCAGATCAGTGCCTCGGCCTCCGGCGTCACAGTGCTCACCGAGCCGGCCGACGCGATCAAGCCGCTGGCCATCGAGATCCCCTCGACGGACAGCGAGCGCGAGCGCGTGGAATCAATGCTCATTGATCCGCAGGGACAGTGGACGGTCGCCGACAACTACTCGCTGAACCAGTTCGGCGAACTCACCCTCGCCCAGGGAACAAGCTCGATCCTCCCCGGGGAGCGCACCCTGCGCCAGGCCACCGATGCCTTTGCCCCGGGCAGCGCCCAGGCCCTGGCCCTGGAAGCCGAGAACGAGCAGCGCGCGCTGCTGCTGGATGACGGCGCCACCTTGAACTTCCTCGGCTCGAGCTCCAACAAGTCCGTTCCGCTTCCGTACATCTCGGCCGACCGGCATGTCAGTGTCGGTGCCGAGGCAACCTTCACCGGGCCGGTCATCATGGACTACCGCTACGACCTGTGGCGGTTCCAGCCCCAGGGCCAGATTGTCGGTGCCGAGGATGCGGACATCCCGGCAGCCTTTGCCCAAGCCAGCGACGCGGAGCCCGCGGATGTCGGCGGCAACCTCAGCGTCGGCAGCTTCAACGTGCTGAACTACTTCACCACCACCGGGGACCAGCTTTCGGGCTGCACCTACTACACCGACCGTGCGGGCGAGCCGGTCACCGTGCGCGGCGGGTGCGATGCACGCGGCGCCGCCAACGACGCAAACCTTCAGCGGCAGCAGGCCAAGATCGTCTCGGCGCTGAACAAGTTCGACGCCGACGTCGTGGTCCTGGAAGAGATCGAGAATTCCGCCCGCTTTGGGCTGGACCGCGATGAAGCGCTGTCCACCCTGGTGGGTGCGCTGAACCGGGCAGCGGGTGCACAGCGGTGGACGTACGTGCCAAGCCCCGTTGCGGTTCCGGCCGACGAGGACGTCATCCGCACCGCGATGATCTACAAGAACGCAGCCGTGAAGCCCATCGATGAATCGGTCATTCTGGATGACGCGGCATTCGACAACGCACGCGAACCCTTGGCGCAGGCCTTCCAGCGCGTTGGGGGAAATTCCAAGACCCGCTTCCTGGTCGTGGCCAACCACTTCAAGTCCAAGGGCTCGGATCCGAAGGACGGTTCGGCGAACGCCGATCAGGGCGACGGTGCGGGAGCCTGGAATGCCGCGCGCGTTGAGCAGGCCAAGGCGCTGGTGAAATTCGCGGAAGGGCTGAAGAAGGAACGCAACACCAACAAGGTGCTGCTGGCCGGGGACTTCAACTCGTACTCCGCCGAGGAACCGATCCAGGTGCTGGCCCAGGCCGGATACGTGGACCTCGGTGCCAGCGCTCCCACCCGCAGCTACCTCTTCGGCGGCCGCACCGGTTCCCTGGACCACATTCTTGGTTCAAGCGAGGTGGCACAGCACGTCACGGGGAAAACCATCTGGAACATCAACGCCACCGAGTCCGTGGCGTACGAATACAGCCGCTACAACTACAACGTGGCCCAGCTGTTCTCCCCGGACCAGTTCCGCTCCTCGGACCACGATCCGGTGCTCGTGGGATTGCAGTTGAACAAGAAGTAGGAACCAGGGAAGGGGGCGGTGGATCGAAGAGTTGTGAGGCTCCGTGGTTCCGGCGTTGTCTGGATCTGCGGAGCCCCACGTGGTTTCCTGCAGAGCCTTTCATGCAGCGATAGGCCCATCGCGCAGCAGATGTTGAAGTGCTCAAGCGCTATGCCTACACACCCAGAGGTGATATTGGAGTCATGGCACGCAGCGGCCCGCGAATCGGGCTTACTCGCTGCGTCCCAGCGTCCGCGACACCGAGTGCACCAGCGCCTCGAGCGGACCGCGCCTGCCCAGGAACTTCAAGACCAGCCCGGCGAGCAGGCACGCGACCGCGTAGATGATGAACAGGCTGGTGCGCGGCAGCGGGGCGGAGACATCGCTGAACAAATCCAGGCCCACCAGGTGCGCCGAATACAGCGTGAGCGTTGCCGCCCCCGCCCCGGTCAGCGGCCACAACAGCATCTCGCCGACCGAGCCAAGCAGCGCGGCGAATGCCAGGCACACCAATTGCACCGCTCCCAGCACCGCCAGGGCGCAGCCGGCCACATGCAGCACGTCCAACGGTGCGCCGGTGTGCGGTGCGGACACGGCCAGGAACCAGGGCGTGTCCATGGCCCCGCCCAGCCGCTGGCCCGTCGCCATCGCCACCGAGAGATCATTTCGTCCCAGGTCGGTGGCCTTGGCCAGCGAGGCCATGGCCCCGGGCTGGGCCAGCAGCCACGCGGAAAGCGCCTTGGCACCCACCGCCAGCACGGCCCCGGCGGCCCCGATGGCCAGCGCCACCGGCGGGCGGGCCAATCCCAGGCGCCCCACGCACAGCCCGGCCAGGATGAAGCCGAACCACACGAGCACCGGGAAGTAGCCGGTGACCAGCACATCGGCGGCGAACACCGCGGGGGTGAGCAGGTCTTCCGGCAGGGGCGAGGCGCCCAGCCGGTAGGGATCGAGCACCCCGGAAAGCCAGGGGCGCAGCAGGTACAGCGCGAGGGGGGAGAACAGCAGCCAGCCGGCGGCCCAGAGCCCCAGGGTCCTGGCGCGCATGTTCAGGAACGGGATCGCGCAGGCGAAGAGGACCCCGTAATGCACCAGGATCACCGCCACGTTGGTGTCCAGGATCCCCAGGCCCAGGCCGATCACGAAGATCAGCACCCCCCGCACGGCCACGCTCCTCCTGACCCCGGCCAGCTTCGGCGCACCGATCTTCGCCGACCCGCCGGACAGCAGCGCGAGCCCGACCCCGGCCAGCACCACAAAGAGGGCCGAGGCCCGCCCGGAAAACAGCGTGGCGGCCCACGAGGGCGCCGCGGCGCCCTCGGCCGTGATGATCCGCAGCGGCATGATGTGCACCGCAACCATCCCCAGCAGCGCCAGGCCGCGCGCCGCGTCGACACCGGCAATCCGGGTGCGGGCACCGCGCCCGGAGCCGGCGGCAGTACGTGCGGAGGCGCCCGGGGTGGAGAATTGCGTCATGTTTACAGCCTAAACGCATGTGCCGAATCAAGCCTTGCCGCGCGCAAAGGGTAACCTTGGAGTCATGGCTGAAACTGCGTTGCATACCCCGGGCAAGAACTACACCTTCGGAACGGTGCTCACCGCCATGGTGACTCCCTTCAAGGAAAACGGGGAGGTCGACTACGAGTCGGCCGCTAAGCTGGCCACCAAGCTTGTCGACGACGGCTGCGACGGACTGGTCGTCACGGGCACCACCGGGGAAACCTCCACGCTGACCGACGAGGAAAACCTCGGCATGTTCAAGGCCGTGAAGGACGCCGTCGGGGACCGCTGCAAGGTCATTGCCGGGACCGGCACCAACGACACCGCCCACTCGATTGCGCTGTCCAAGCGCGCCGCCGAAATCGGCGTCGACGGACTTTTGATCGTCACCCCGTACTACAACAAGCCCTCGCAAGCCGGCATCCAGGCCCACTTCGAGGCCATCGCCTCGGCCACCGAGCTGCCGGTGATGCTCTACGACATCCCCGGCCGCGCCGGGGTGGCCATCACCCCCGAAACCATCATTGCGCTGTCCAAGCACCCGAAGATCGTGGCGCTGAAGGACGCGAAGGCCGACTACCAGTCCACCACCACCGTCCTGGCGAACACCGACCTGGACGTGTACTCGGGCGACGACGGACTGACCCTGCCGCTCATGGCTGCAGGCGCCGTCGGCGTGGTCTCGGTGACCGCGCACGTGGCAGCGGCCAAGTACCGCATCCTGGTTGACGCGATGCTCGCCGGGGACCTGGCCACCGCACGTGCGGCCCACTTCGAGCTGGACCCGATCCAGCGCGCGGTGATGAGCCACGTCCAGGGCGCCGTCGCGGCAAAACACATTCTTAACTGGCAGGGAGTCCTGCCGAACACCGTGGTCCGGCTGCCGCTTGTGGCACCGTCGGAAACGGAACTCGAATCCATCCGCACCGATTTGCGCGAGGGCGGATGGGAGATCTAGAAAGGTAATTCATTCATGACCGATTCCACTTCAGTGGTCACCGATACGGTGCTCCACAACCTTCCGCCCAAGCTCAAGCCGGGCACCTTGCGCATCGTGCCGCTCGGTGGCCTGGGCGAGATCGGGCGGAACATGGCCGTCTTCGAAATCGACGGCAAGCTGCTGATCGTCGACTGCGGACTGCTCTTCCCCGAGGAGCACCAGCCGGGCGTGGACGTCATCCTGCCCGATTTCAGCTACATCAAGGACCGCCTCGATGACGTCGTCGGCCTCGTGCTCACCCACGGGCACGAGGACCACATCGGTGCCGTACCGTACCTTTTGCGCCTGCGCGGGGACATCCCGCTGATCGGCTCGCGCCTGACCCTCGCGCTGATCTCGGCCAAGCTGGAGGAGCACCGCATCAAGCCGGTGCTGCGCCAGGTTGTCGAGGGCGATGTGGAGACCTTCGGCCCGTTCGAGACCGAGTTCATTGCCGTCAACCACTCGATCCCGGACGCGCTTGCCGTGTTCATCCGCACGGATGCAGGCAACGTGCTGCACACCGGCGACTTCAAGATGGACCAGCTGCCGCTGGACGGCCGCATCACCGACCTGCGCCACTTCGCCCGCCTGGCAGACGAGGGCGTCGACCTGTTCATGCCCGACTCCACCAACGCGGACGTTCCCGGCTTCACCACTGCCGAGAAGGAAATCGGCCCGGTGCTCGAGGCCCTCTTCGGCCGGGCGCGCAAGCGCATCATCGTCGCCTCGTTCTCCTCGCACATGCACCGCGTGCAGCAGGTCATCGACGCCGCCCAGGTGCACGGGCGCAAGGTCGCCTTCATCGGCCGTTCCATGGTGCGCAACATGACCATCGCCGAGAAGCTTGGCTACCTGCACATCCCCGCCGGGATCCTGGTGGACATGAAGAACGTGGACAAGCTGCCGGACAACAAGGTCGTGCTGATGTCCACCGGTTCGCAGGGCGAACCGATGGCCGCGCTCTCGCGCATGGCCACCGGCGACCACCGCATCCAGGTCGGCCCGGGCGACACCGTCATCCTGGCCTCCTCGCTGATCCCGGGCAACGAGAACTCGGTGTTCCGCGTGATCAACGGCCTGATGCGCCTGGGCGCGGACGTCATCCACAAGGGCATGGCCAAGATCCACGTCTCGGGCCACGCCTCGGCCGGCGAGCTGCTGTACTGCTACAACATCCTGCAGCCGCTGAACGTGATGCCGATCCACGGCGAAACCCGCCACCTGATCGCCAACGCCCGCCTGGCCGCCCAGTCCGGCGTGCCGGCGGAGAACGTGCTGCTCACCGAGGACGGCTCGGTCGTGGACCTCAAGGACGGCGTGGCCAAGCTCGTGGGCCAGGTCGACTGCGGGTTCGTCTACGTGGACGGCTCCAAGGTCGGCACCATCACGGACGACGACCTCAAGGACCGCGTCACGCTGGCCGAAGAGGGCTTCATCTCGATCATCTCGGTGATCAACCGCCAGACCGGCAAGCTGATCTCCGGACCCGAGATCCACGCCCGCGGCGTGGCCGAGGACGACAACGTCTTTGACGAGATCAAGCCGAAGATCGCCGAAGCCATCGAGGACGCGGTGCGCAACAACCCGACGCACACCACGGCCCAGCTGCAGCAGATCGTCCGCCGGGTCATCGGCTCGTGGGTGTCGCGCAAGCTGCGCCGCAAGCCCATGATCGTTCCGGTCGTGCTCGAGGCGTAGGCCCGAAGCACGACAACCGGACCGTGGCCACGGTCCTGCCTTTTGGGGGCGGGACCGTGGCCACGGTCTTTGGACCACTGGCCCGGTCCCTGCCGGCGGGCAACCCGCCGCCGCAGCGAGGACTGGACCCCGCGATGCGTTGGCAACGGCAGCCCCAGGAGAACCGCGGAACGAGTTGCCCGGACCCGGCAGGTTCCGGGATGCGGGGGCACGCACCCTCGAGGGGGAAATGGATGCCGGCCGCGCCGCCCGAAAACTCCTTCCGCGCGGCACCCACGCGCAATTCAGGCCACCGCCCGACCGGGATCCGCTCGGGCTCATCGCCGAACCAAACCGGCAGCGCATCCCCGGGTTGGTTCCCCTGCGGATGGGGCGGATGCTTGCCAGCCCGTTCGGGTTCCACCGCGGAACGGCAGCGCTCCAGACCGCCGACCTGGCCAACTTCGCCCTGTTTGCCTCGCCGCAGCGCAACATGGTGTTCGACCCCAATGATTCTGGCGAAACAGCGCCCGGGCCCTGGGAATGGGAGGTGAAGCGCCTTGTGGCAAGCGTCGTGGTCGCCGGGGAACACCACGGCTATTCACCCAGGAAGGTCCTGGACGCGGCCACCGAGGCCGCCGCGTCCTGCCGGAGGGGGACCCGAGAGTTCCTCAAACTCGATGTCCTTGAACGGTTCCACCTCAGCGGGGACGTGAACCTGTCCAGGGGCAGGCGTTGCCGGTGTTCGCAGCAGACCACCGACAAGGCACTCAAAGCCGGGCATAAGCGCACGGCACGCCGCGTCGTGGAAAATCAACGATCCGGGACGCGGCCGGCAGGCTCTCGGTCGTTGAGGACCCGCCAACCCCCATGCACGATCCCGCGGCCACCGAAGACCTGGTCGCCCGCATTCTCGAGTGCTACCGGCAGAGCGTGCCGCCCGACATCTTTCTGCTGCACTCGCACTGCCGCATCGCCGACGTGGCGCGGCGGGTGCTCGGGGTCGGCAGCGTCGGCATCCGGTGACACATCGCGATCTTCGAGGGGCCGAACCAGGAACCCCCTGGTGCTCCAGATGAAGCAGGCAGGCAGGTCGGTGGTCAACGAGTACGGCGGCATCGGCCCCCCCCCGCGATCGGGGAACGGGCGGGCACCGACGGTCCCGGGTTCCGCGTGTGCACCAGCCAACGGATCCTGCAGGCAGTGTCCGACCCGTTCCCCGGCTTCGTCACCCGTGACGAGCGTGCCTACCACCTTCGCCAGTTCCACGACCGCAACATCTTCTTCGACCTCGAGGCCCTCGATGCCGGCTTGTTCACCGACTACGTGGACGCCTGGGCCGCCACCCTGTGCCGTCACCCTGGGCCGCGCGCACCCCCAAAGCCCCAACGCGGCGTTCATCGCCGGCTACCTGGGTGCAGGCGACGCGTTCGACACGGCGATTGCCGCCTGGTCGATTGCCCACGCCAAGTAATCCCTGGCCGACTACGAAGCGTTGCGCGAGCAGGTGCAGGCCGGGCCCGTGGCCGGCTGAGCCGGAGGGTGCAGGCAGCGCAAGGAGGCTTTTCCCAGGATCATGCCAGGGATCTTTCAGGCGAAACACCCCATGTGGCGACGGGTTTGGCGTCCTTTCATGAAATCCTTGCCGGAGGACCAAGACGGGGTGCCTGGCAAGATCCCGCGCCCTTGGTGGAATGCCCAGTGGGAGGGCCCGACGCCTGAACGAAACGAGCCCGGATGTTTGCACGCAGAAAAGCCCGACTGTTCCTTCCGCTGATGCTGGTGCTCGCCACGACCGGATGCGGCCTACCGGGTACCGAACCGTTGAAGAAAGCCGTCGTTGACGGCCAGGAAATGAACCTTGAGGGCAGCGTCGCCGCCTTCTACCTCAGCCGCCAGTCACGTGAATTCCGCCGGAGCGGGCCCAACGGCTACCTCGTTCTCGTCGACGGGGACGGGGAACTGCGGGCGTTGGAGACCTCCGGCATGGACAATGCCCAGGTCGACTGGTCGGAACACGGGCTGGTGTTCGCCGACACCGCCAACGACTACCACCTGCAAGACACGCTCCGCGCCGTGCCCAGCACCAAGACAGACTTCCAGCAGGCGATGTCGGGCCTGGGCGCCGGAAAGTCGCTTGGACTCTACAACGAAGGATCCAGCGAGAACGGATACACCGAACAGGCCGTCGCATCCTCCGCCGACGGGTCGACGCTTCGGGACGTGAAAGGCTTCTACCAGGTCACCGGGTACTGCGACGGGACGCTCGTTGGGTTGGCGGAGCCCACGGGGCCATACGCCCAGGAAGCCGCACGGCTCGGCCACACACCCATGGGGGAGTACTCGTACCGCAGCCTGATGCTCAGCCGCTTGAGCGGAACCCCGGACGGGGCCGAGGACGTCGTCGGCATCCGGGAAGTCGACGAAAGCTCCCAGGACGCAACGGATGCACCATGCGTCGAGGGGAAGCTGCACCACCTGGCGACCACATACGACACAGCCGGCATCCCGAAGCCGGTCATTCGCTCCTGGGATGTTGCTACGGCTTCCTTCACGCAGCATGACATCGTCCTTTCCCCGGGCACACCTGCCCTCGAACACGGCGACCTCGGGTTCCAAAACCAGGGATATTCCAGGGAATCGGTGCGGGAGGGCAACCTTGACTGGGTCGCCATTGACGGGCGGGTGATGTCCACCAGTCTTGGAACCGGCCGCACCGTGGTCCTCTTTGCCCTTGCGGCGGACGGCTACGCCGACCGTTCCTCGCAAAATTCGGTTGAATTCACACCCACGTCGATTGCCGTGATGACCACGGGCCCCGACGGAAGGACCGTTTCGTTCGTCCAATACGACAGGACCACCGGGGAGGAATTGCGGCGCTTCGAGCTGCCGGCTGTCGCCAAGGCGCTCGGAACCGGGCTGGCGCTCCGGGACCTTGCAGTGCGCCCCGACTGACCTGGAGCCACCCACGGGAGCACCCGGGTACGCAAGGCGGTACCTCCGGACCATTGCTTCGGGCCCGGTTCCGTCCAAGACCCGGGGCATGGACAGGTTCTCGAACGATCTTTTGCGCTTCACGCTGGTCCTGGTCGGGCTCTGCCTGCTGCTGGGCCAATTCCTGGTTCCGGTCATCGCCTCGGAAACGGGCGTCGAGTTCCCCGTGGTCGCGCACCTGGTGCTGCCGTACTCGGTGGCGGGCATCCTTTCCCTGGTCGTGCTCGAGCTCGGACTGGTGCCGGTCTGGCGCCTGGTCTCGCTCGTGGCGACCGGGAACATCTTCACCGACGGTGCCGTGGGATGGGTCAATGCGGTCATCGCCTGCCTGGCCACGGCAACCGCCATCCCTGCCCTGGTGATGTTCCACCTGCTGTTCATCGTCGGCCTGGGCGGACCGGGAGTGCTGCTGGCACTCGGGGCCGTGCTGCTCGGCGGCAGCGCCCTGGCGCTGCTGCTGGTGGTGATGCGAGGGCTGCTCGCCGACGCCATCGCCAACCGGCACGAGCTTGACATCCTCATCGACGCCCATGGCCGCTGACCCCGGACACCGAATCGCGCCCCGCGCTACGGGAATCGGGAACCAGTCCGCCCGGCTCGCTCGGGAAGCTGCCCGCACCCGGGCTGTGACGATTCTCCAGCGCCCCGGTTCCCCGTCGAACCGTGTAAATTCGGGGTTCGGGCACCCGTGGGCGATACCCTAGAGCCATGGCCCCACGTACTTCCTCGCAAGGCGAGGGGAAAACGACCACGCGCAAACCGCGTGCCTCGAACTCCTCCGCCAAGACGACCAGAAACTCCAAGAGCACCCCCGCAGCGATCGAACACGACTTCCCGCTGCCGGTGCGCATGGTGCGTTCTGCCTGGATGGGCATCGCGCGTGTCACCGGCGGGGCCTTCCGCAAGATCGGCCGCGACGTGCACCCGGACTACGAGGTGCGCCGCGACGGAACCGGGCTCTTCCTGGTCATCATCGCCATCGTCATTGCCTCCGTGGAGTGGTGGGGGCTGCGCGGGGTCGGCTGGTACGGCGGCTTCGTGCACGCCGTGGCCGGGGGGACCTTCGGGTTCATGGCCGCGCTCATGCCGCCGATCCTGATCATCGGCGCCATCCGGCTCTTCCGCTGGCCCGAGGAACACCGCGCCAACAACCGCGTGGGCATCGGCCTGGCCCTCGGTTCCCTGGCCGGGTCCGGGATCTCCCACGTGGTCGGGGGACTTCCTCCGGTCTCCGCACCCTTCGATGTCCTCTGGGGCGCCGGGGGAGTGCTCGGGGCGCTGGCCACCGTCCCGTTGGCCGGGCTGATCTCCGCCCCCGGCGCAATGACCGTGATGATCGCCCTGGCCCTGTTGAGCCTGATGATCCTCACCGCCACCCCCTTCCGGCACATCCCCGCACGCTTCCGCGAGGGCTACGAGAAACTCATGGGCCAGGCCCCCGAGGCCGGCGCCAACACGGGCGTGGACCTGGGCGCCGAGGACCACGACCAGTCCTACCTCTACGAGGAACAGGCCGCGGCGAAGAAGCCGCGCAAGAAGATGCGGCTCTTCGGCAAGGACCGCGACGAGGCGGCCATCGCCGCCGAGGACCTCCTGGGCAACACCGGCGAGGGCGCCTACGACACCGCGGTCATCACCGACAAGCACGGCGCACCAGTGGACCCGATGGACTTCTACGCCGACGACGCCGACACCGACTCCGAACCGGCCATCCGCCCCGGGGTGCGCCGCCCCACCAAGGACGAACGCGAACGCGCAGCCATCATGGAATCCGTGGGCCTGGGCACCGAGCCCGAGGCCGACACCCAGGCCATGAGCGCCATCGACCTGACCAGCTACGACAACGATGCCACCGGCGCAATGGAGCAGGTCCCCTCGCGCCCCGCGGCGGCCCCGCTGCCGCCGATCCCGGCGCGCACCGAACAGCTCCAGCTCTCGGGGGACGTCACCTACACGCTGCCGGCCTCCGACTTCCTGCCCGCCGGCCCGCCGTCCAAGGAACGCTCCGAGGCCAACGACGCGGTCGTCGCGGCGCTGACCGACACCCTGGACCAGTTCAAGGTCGACGCGAAGGTCACCGGGTTCTCCCGCGGCCCGACGGTCACCCGCTACGAGATCGAGCTCGCCCCGGGCACCAAGGTCGAGCGCGTCACCGCCCTGTCCAAGAACATCTCCTACGCCGTCGCTTCCTCGGACGTGCGCATCCTTTCGCCGATCCCCGGCAAGTCGGCGATCGGCATCGAGATCCCCAACGCGGACAAGGAAATTGTCGTGCTGGGCGACGTTTTGCGCAGCCACAACGCCCGCAAGACCGACCACCCGATGGTCATGGGCGTGGGCAAGGACGTCGAGGGCGGCTTCGTGGTCGCCAACCTGGCCAAGATGCCGCACCTCTTGGTGGCGGGTGCCACCGGTGCCGGCAAGTCCTCGTTCGTGAACTCGATGATCACCTCGATCCTGATGCGCGCGACCCCCGATGAGGTCCGCATGGTCATGGTCGACCCCAAGCGCGTGGAACTGACCGCCTACGAGGGCGTCCCGCACCTGATCACCCCCATCATCACCAACCCGAAGAAGGCCGCCGAGGCCCTGCAGTGGGTGGTCAAGGAGATGGACACCCGCTACGACGACCTGGCGAACTTCGGGTACAAGCACATCGACGACTTCAACAAGGCCGTGCGCAACGGCAAGGCCGTCCCGCCCGAGGGCTCCAAGCGGATCATGAAGCCCTACCCGTACCTGTTGGTCATCGTCGACGAGCTCGCCGATTTGATGATGGTCGCCCCGCGCGACGTCGAAGACTCGATCGTGCGCATCACCCAGCTGGCCCGTGCCGCCGGCATCCACCTGGTGCTGGCCACCCAGCGCCCGTCCGTGGACGTGGTCACCGGGTTGATCAAGGCCAACGTGCCCTCGCGGATGGCCTTTGCCACTTCCTCGGTCACCGACTCCCGCGTGGTCCTGGACCAGCCGGGCGCGGAGAAGCTGCTGGGCCAGGGCGACGCCCTGTTCCTGCCCATGGGCACCTCCAAGCCCATGCGCGTGCAGGGTGCCTGGGTCACCGAATCAGAGATCCAATCCGTTGTTGAGCACGTCAAGGGGCAGCTGAAGGCCGAATACCGCCACGACGTGGCCCCCGAGGTGCAAAAGAAGCAGATCGACGACGACATCGGGGACGACTTGGAGCTGCTGCTGCAGGCCACCGAGCTGGTGGTCACCACGCAGTTCGGCTCCACTTCGATGCTCCAGCGCAAGCTGCGCGTGGGCTTCGCCAAGGCCGGACGGCTCATGGACCTGCTCGAATCCCGCGGCGTCGTGGGACCCTCCGAGGGTTCCAAGGCCCGCGATGTGCTGGTCAAGCCCGACGACCTGCCCGAGGTCCTGGCCGCGATGCGCGGGGACGAAACCGGCGCCGGCGACGTGGTCCCGACCGCGACCGAGGCCGCCCTGGCGGAGAACGCCAACGCCAACCACTACGGCACCGACCTGGTCGCCGAGGACCTCGACGGCTTCGAACAGGCGGTCGACTACCACGACGGCGCGGACGAGGAGGGGTCGGACGACGCCTGGAACCTTACCGGAAGGTGAACCACGTCGGGTCTGAAGAACCCGGCGCTTCGTGTTTCAACGACCGCCGCTCGGCCCGGATGAATCCGAAGTCCATCTGTGCCTCACGGTGTGTATCGGTCTGCGCGCGCGTTGCTTCCCTGCGTTCCACGGGTAGTGTTGCGCCCATCCGGATCATGTGCCCGGAGGCGTGGGTGTCGCGGTCCGCGGTGTAGCCGCAGAATCTGCACGTGAAGGTCCGTCGGTCGACCGGGGTCTTGGTCTTGCGCCCGCAGACGCATGTGGCCGTGGTGGCCATGCGCCGGGGCAGGACAGTGACCCGGTCGTGGTCAACAAGCTTGGCGTTGGCGCATTCGTGGTCATCGGTGAATTGGGATTGTCCGCGTATCCTGAGCCGGCGGGGGATGTTCTGGATCTTGACCCGGCCGGGTTTCTTGGCATCGAAGCGGTAGGTGATCCCGTGCTGCTTTCAAATCCAGGGAAGTGACCTCGGTGCAGAAGCCCAGCCGGCCGACCTTGCGCCCGCGTTTCTTGGCGGCGGCCAAGGCCTTGAGGTCTTAGCGCACCTGGGTCAGGGTGGACTGCTTCATCTGCGAGTCCAGGAACCGAAAGGCGCGCTCCACCGGGGTGCGGTCCTTGGGCAGGACGGTGAGGGTGGAACCCCGCTCGTAGGCCAGGGGCCCGACCGGGTGGCCCAGTGCGGCGTTGCGGATCCATTTGGCCTCGACGAACACCATCTTCAGGGCCTTGCGCTGGGTGGAGGTGGGTTTGTTGGCCACGATTTTCAGGTCGTACACGCGGCAGACCTGTGTGGCGCGCTTGGTGAGGGTGGTTTTCCGCGTGGCGGCCATGGCGGCGTCCTTCGTCAGCCGGGCTTGGTCGCTGACCCGGGGGCCGTGCCGGCTTTGTTCGTGGTCACGTTGTTTCCCACCACCGATCCAATGGGAATCTTGCCCACCTCATACCCGAAGTAAGATCCGAATGAAAGACATGAATGGGGTGGTCTTCGAATCTCATTCGAATGCCGGCACCCGCCTGCTGTACCGTCTGGTGTTCTCCACCAAGTCCCGTCGCAAGGTCCTGGCCGGGTAGAGGGAGGCGTCTACGACTGCTTGCGGGAACCCCGGAAGGAATCCGATTCCAAGATCCTGAGGATGGGCGGGGATCTGGGTGGGAATGTCGACCTGCTCATCACCTTGAAATCGGCACTTTCCTTGAAACGGGTCACGCGGTGTGCGAAATTGCTCAGCACCCACAAGCCCTGGGAGGCTGAACCCACAGTCCTTGACCAGCACTGCCGGGGTCCTAGATTCCGGAGCGGGTCCGGCGGTTACTTCACCTCACCGCTCGGCTACGCCGACACGGCTGCTTCCGCCGCCCACATCAGCAATCGGGTCAGCTGGTGGCGCTCCCATCATCGAGCTTCTACGGGCTCGACGTCTTCCTACGCTCAGGTAGCCTTGAAGCGTGACTGAAACCCCAGCGAACCCGACACCGGCCCACGTGCCGACCCTGAACATCGCCAATGTGCTCACCACCCTGCGCATCATCATGGTCCCGTTCTTCATCTGGGCCGTGGTGGCCGACGACAAGGAATACGGCCTCATGCGCTGGGTGGCCCTGGTGATCTTTGCCGTGGCCATCTACACCGACAAGCTGGACGGGGACCTGGCCCGCAGCCGCGGGTTGATCACCAACTTCGGCAAGATCGCCGACCCGATCGCCGACAAGCTGCTCACCGGCTCCGCGCTGGTGATGTTCTCGATCCTGGGCGAGCTGTCCTGGTGGATCACCGGGGCGATCCTGGTGCGCGAATGGGGCATCACGGCTGTGCGTTTCATCGTCATCCGCTACGGAGTCATGGCCGCCTCGCGCGGCGGCAAGCTCAAGACCGTGCTGCAGGCGGCGGCGATCCTGCTCTACCTGCTGCCCTGGGCACACACCATCGGCTGGGTCGGGACCGCGGCGTTCATCGTGATGCTGCTGGCCCTTGCCGCCACAATCATCACCGGCATCGACTACCTCTTCAAGGCCTGGCAGCTGCGTTCAGCCTCCGTCGGCCGGACGCAGAAGCAGTAACGCTTCTTGCCCCTGCCAATTCACCACTCCATCATGCGCAAAGGAGCTTGACATGACACCCCCGCCGGAACCGCTGGAACTCCAGGCGCTGGCCCGCACCGTGGTTGCCACGGCCAAGGCCCAGGGAGTGACCCTGGCCACCGCCGAGTCGCTGACCGCCGGCATGATTGCCGCCACCCTCGCCGAGGTTCCGGGGGCCTCTGCCGCGCTGGCCGGCGGCGTGGTCAGCTACTCCAGTGCAGTGAAGGCCAACGTCCTGGGCGTGGAGGCGAAGCTGCTGGCGGAGCGGGGTTCGGTGGACGGGGAAGTGGCCCGGCAAATGGCCCAGGGCGCACGCCGGGTATGCGGGGCGGACGTGGCGGTCTCGGCCACGGGAGTCGCGGGCCCCGACGCCCACGACGGCAAGCCCGTGGGCACGGTCTTCCTGGGGTGGGCTTCCGGGAGCGGCAGCGGATTCACCGAGCACCACTTCACCGGGGACAGGGCCCGGATCCGAACCTTGAGCACGGTCTCCGCTCTTGAACTGCTTTCTTCCCACCTTGCGCCCAGCAGCCACACAGCTTGATGGGGGATGGTTGCAATGAATCGTTTTATGACTCGATTACGGAACGATTCACGGTTGTTGTGGAAAAACACCCGCAGCAATGGCTAAGGTGGGGGCGTGGGAACAAAAAACGACCCCCGGCAGTTGTAACCCATGACGGGCACAAAAAAGTGGCCCGCACCGATCGCCCCACAAGGCATTAGGACCGGAGAACAAAAGGCAATGCACATGGTCAAGCAACCAGTATCGGTAAACGGTGTGGTCCGTTGGCGTGATGTGGGCCTACAGAGCGAGGTCCGCCGAGACAAAGAGGAGCGCAAGATGGTAGTCCTTCGACATGAAATCGGTGACGTCCTTCGTGACGTTCGTCAACGCCAGGGCCGCACCTTGCGCGAAGTCTCCCACAGCGCCCGCGTCTCCCTTGGATACCTTTCCGAGGTCGAACGTGGACAGAAGGAAGCCTCATCCGAGCTTCTCTCCTCGATCTGTGGCGCCCTCGAGGTGCCGCTTTCACTGATGCTTCGCGAGGTCAGCGACCGCGTGGCCATCGCCGAAGGCATCACCATTCCGGATACGGTCCCCGTGGACCTGACCAGCGAATTCGCTGGTGACTATCCGGTTGAACTCGGCAAGCGCCTGGCACCGAGCCACTAGCCCCACGACATCCGGAGCCAGTGTTTCACCTGGCATCCGCATCATCGGCCCCCGCGCCGGCATTCAAGGTCTTGCGATCTTCGAAGCCGGGCGGGGGCCTTTTGCTTAAAGCCCCCAGGAACCCGTGGCACAATTGCGAGGGTGCGATTGAGTGATTTCTGGCGTCTGATGGACGACGAGTTCGGTGCGGGCTATTCCCGCACATTGGCCACTTCCCTGGTGCTGGCCGAGGTGGGCGGCGTCACCGCCGCCGATGCGCTGGGCAAGGGGGTCGCCCCCAGGAAGGTCTGGCAGGCCGTGTGCAGGATCCAGGACGTCCCGCCCGAGCGCTGGCTGGGACGCGACGTCGATCCCAAGGAATCCTAGGGAATAATCGCCACGCGCACCGAATCCGTTCGAATATCTGTTCGGAAGAGTGTATTGTTCATAATGAAGATTCGTTCGGCGTCTGTCGTGGGTTATGCACAGTGCGAACGCCCGAAATCCAAAGTGTCGGCCCCGGGTCGTACGCTCAGGAACAGACATAGAGCAACGGTCCCACGGGGCCCCAACAACCGAGGTGGACAATGGCCATTGGTAAAGATCGCGAGAAGGCTCTCGAAGCCGCTCTCGCACAGATCGACAAGCAGTACGGCAAGGGCTCGGTCATGCGACTGGGCGACAAGACCGTAGCGCCCATTGCAGCCATCCCCACCGGCTCGGTGGCACTCGACATCGCGCTGGGCATCGGAGGGCTTCCGCGTGGCCGCGTGGTGGAGATCTACGGCCCGGAATCCTCCGGCAAGACCACGGTCGCCCTGCACGCGGTGGCCAGCGCCCAGCGACTGGGCGGCATTGCCGCGTTCATCGATGCCGAGCACGCACTGGACCCGGAATACGCGAAGAAGCTGGGTGTCGACACCGATGCGTTGCTGGTCTCGCAGCCGGACACCGGCGAGCAGGCCCTGGAAATCATGGACATGCTCGTGGGCTCCGGCTCCGTGGACATCGTCGTGATCGACTCCGTGGCAGCACTGGTGCCGCGCGCCGAAATCGAAGGCGAAATGGGCGACAGCCACGTTGGCCTGCAGGCCCGCCTGATGAGTCAGGCGCTGCGCAAGATCACCGGACGCCTGTCCCAGACACAGACGACCGCGATCTTCATCAACCAGCTGCGCGAGAAGATCGGCGTGATGTTCGGCAGCCCGGAAACCACCACCGGTGGCAAGGCACTGAAGTTCTACGCCTCGATCCGCATCGACGTACGCCGCATCGAAACCTTGAAGGAAGGCACCGTCCCGGTCGGCAACCGCACGCGCGCCAAGATCGTGAAGAACAAGATGGCCCCGCCGTTCAAGCAGGCCGAATTCGACATCATCTACGGCCTGGGCATCTCGCGCGAAGGCAGCCTCATCGACATCGGCGTGGACCAGGGCTTCGTCAAGAAGTCCGGCGCCTGGTTCACCTACGACGGCGACCAGCTGGGCCAGGGCAAGGAAAACGCGCGGAAGTTCCTGCGTGACAACCCGGATCTCGCCAACGAACTCGAACGCCAGATCCTCGAGAAGCTCGGCATTGGCCAAGCACCCGAGGACAAGGGCGAAGATACGTTGCGCGTGGTCAAGGGGTCCTAACTCCGTGGGCACCACCAAAAACCAGGGCGGTTCGTCCGGCTCCCCGCAGGGAGCCGAACGGCCGCTTTGGTCGTTCCCGGCAGACGGCAATTCGGACTGGGGAGACCCGACCCAGATTCCCGCCTGGGCGCACAGCCAGGCGGCCGCTGCGGCCCCGCTAGCCGAGCAGGCCCCCGGGCCACCCGAAACCAAACCCGCCTTCGGCGAACGGGCCGGATACGCCGGACGCGGCTCCTCGCGCACCTCGCGCGGTGCCGGGGGCACCGGTGCGTGGGGCAGCGGCGGCCGCTCCGCCCGGGCCGGCGCCAAGCGCAGCACCCCGAAGGCACCGCGGACCCGCGAGCGGACGCCGCGGGAAGCCAAGGAACCGATCGAGCTGACCGACGAGCAGTACGCGTCCAAGGGGCGCTCCATCGTGCTGCGCCAGCTCACGGCCTCTGCCAAGAGCCGCGCCCAGCTGAAGACCAAGCTCCTGGAAAAGGAGATCCCCGAGCACATCGCCGAGGAACTGCTGGAGCGCTTCGAGGAGATCGAACTCGTCGACGACGAGGCCTTCGCCGAGGGCTGGGTCCGTTCCCGTGCCCGCAGCCGCGGCCTGGCACGCTCGGCGATCAAGCGCGAGCTGCGGGAAAAGGGCATCGAAGGCGAGCTGGCCGAAAGCGCGCTGGAACAGATCGACGACGAATCCGAGGAAGAAACCGCCCGCGACCTCGTGGAACGCAAGATGCGGGCCCCGTCGACGGGGGTGGACCGGGAGAAAAGCGTGCGTCGGCTCGTGGGCATGCTGGCCCGGAAAGGCTACTCGCCCTCCGTCGCGTTCCGCATCGTCAACACCGCCTGGGATGAACGCTTCGGTCCCGACGCGGAGCAATAGCACCGGGAGCCGACTTGTTCGGCCCCCGGCAGGGGCGATTGGGTACCCTTGAGGGGTGACTGCGAGCATTTCAATTTCCCATGAGCAAGATTCAGCCGTATCGACACGCACGTACGAGGTGCGGACCTACGGATGCCAGATGAATGTCCACGATTCCGAACGGCTGGCCGGCCTGCTGGAGGCCAGCGGCCTGTCCAGACAGGAAACCGGCGACGGGATCGCCGATGTCGTGGTCTTCAACACCTGCGCCGTTCGGGAAAACGCCGACAACAAGCTCTACGGAAACCTTGGGATGCTCTCCCACGTCAAGGAAAAGCGCCCCGAGATGCAAATCGCCGTCGGCGGTTGCCTGGCCCAGAAGGACCGCGAAACGATCCTGAAGAAGGCCCCCTGGGTGGATGTGGTCTTCGGAACCCACAACGTCGGCTCCCTGCCGGCATTGCTGGAACGCGCCCGCCACAACAACGAAGCCCAACTGGAGATCCTCGAATCCCTGGAGGTCTTCCCCTCCACGCTTCCCACCAAGCGGGACTCGGTGCACTCGGGCTGGGTATCGATCTCCGTGGGCTGCAACAACACCTGCACCTTCTGCATCGTCCCCGCCCTGCGCGGCAAGGAACGCGACCGCCGCCCCGGGGAAATCCTGGCCGAGATCGAGGCACTGGTCGCCGACGGCGTCATCGAGGTGACCTTGCTGGGGCAGAACGTCAACTCCTACGGCGTGGAATTCGGGGACCGACTGGCCTTCGGGAAGCTGTTGCGCGCCTGCGGGCAGATCGAGGGACTCGAACGCGTGCGCTTCACCAGCCCGCACCCCGCCGCGTTCACCGACGACGTCATCGAGGCCATGGCCGAAACCCCCAACGTCATGCCGCAGCTGCACATGCCGTTGCAATCCGGCTCGGACAAGGTCCTCAAGGACATGCGCCGCTCCTACCGGTCCAAGAAGTTCCTTGGCATCCTGGAGAAGGTCCGGACCCTGATCCCGCACGCCGCCATCACCACCGACATCATCGTCGGTTTCCCCGGGGAAACCGAGGAGGACTTCCAGGGAACCCTGGATGTGGTCGAGGCCTCGCGCTTCGCCAGCGCTTTCACCTTCCAGTACTCCAAGCGACCCGGCACCCCCGCGGCCGAATTGCCCGACCAGCTGCCCAAGGCCGTGGTGCAGGAACGCTTTGAGCGCCTCACGGCCCTGCAGGACCGGATCTGTGCCGAGGAAAACGCCAAGCAGGTCGGGCGCACCGTCGAGGTGCTGGTCACCGAGCACGCCGGGCGGAAGTCCACCGAAACCCACCGGCTCAGCGGCCGTTCCACCGACCAGCGTCTCGTGCACTTCTCCGTCCCCGCCGGAGGGGAAACCCCGCGCCCCGGCGACCTGGTCACCGTTCCGGTGACAGGATCGGCTGCCTTCCACCTGGTCTCGGACCCCGCCACGCTGGCCGAATACTCGGTGCGCCGCTCGCGGGCCGGCGACGCCTGGGACCGCTCGCAGGCCGAATCCTGCGGCACCGGCACCACCGGCACCACCGGCGTCTCGCTGGGCATGCCCGCCCTGCCGGCACGCAAGTAGGTCGCCGACCATGACATTGCCGGTCATTGCCGTCCTGGGACCAACCGGAACGGGCAAATCCGACCTGTCGATCGCCCTGGCCCAGGAACTGGGCGGGGAAATTGTCAATGCCGACGCCCTGCAGTTCTACCGCGGCATGGACATCGGCACGGCCAAGCTCCCCGAGGATGAGCGCGGGGGCATCGCCCACCACCTGCTCGACATCATGGAGGTGCGCCAGGAAGCCAGCGTGGCACGCTTCCAAGCCGAGGCCCGGGGGGCCTTTGCCCAGATCCGTGCCCGCGGGCACGTGCCCATCCTGGTCGGCGGGTCCGGCCTGTATGTGCGCGCGGCCCTGGACGAGATCGATTTCCCGCCCACCGACCCGGTGGTTCGCCAACGCCTGGAGGCCGAGGCCGCGGCAGGCGGTATCGAAGCGCTGGCCCAGCGGCTGGCCGCCGTCGACCCGGACTCGGCGGCCCGCAACCTGGATGACAGGCGCCTGATCCGTGCCTTGGAAGTCCACGAAATCAGCGGCAAGCCCTTCAGCTCCTTCATGCCGCAACGGCAATACCATGCCCCGGCCATCCAGATCGGACTGAACATCGACCGCTCGCTGCTGCATGCGCGGCTGGAGACCCGGGTGGCGCGGATGGTCGAGCAGGGCCTGCTCGAGGAGGTCCGCAGACTTGATTCGCAGGGGCTGCGGGAGGGCAAAACCGCCTCGCGGGCCATCGGCTACGCCCAGTTCCTGGCGGTGCTCGATGGAACGATGTCCCTGAAGGACGCCGCGGAAAAGACCGTCATCGCCACGCGCCAATTCGCAAGGCGCCAGGTCACCTGGTTCGGCGCCGATGATCGGGTCGCCTGGTTCGACCCGCTGGCACCCTCCCTGGTTCCCGGGGTCCTGGCCCGCATCCGCGCATCCTGATCCGGGGCACGGCCCCGGTAGGGGTAAAAATAGGCCGCGGGGTTTTGCTGCACGTATTCTTGAAACCATGAGATCGACCGAACCCGCCACCAGCACCGCCCACACCCTCCAAGCGGCGGTGGGCAGGCTTCCCTATGCCAAGGGGCATGGCACGGGAAACGACTTCATCCTCGTTGCCGACCCGCTGGATGTGCACAGCATCGAGCCCGGGCAGGTCGCCCGGATGTGCGACAGGCACCGGGGGATCGGCGGGGACGGGCTGATTCGCGCAGTCCCCTCCAGCGCCCTGCCCGAGGGCCGGGCGATCCTGGAAACCCGCCCCGACGCCTATTGGTTCATGGACTACCGCAACGCCGACGGATCCCTGTCGGAAATGTGCGGCAACGGCGTGCGGGTGTTCGTGCACTTTTTGGTCTGCGAAAACCTCGTGGAGATGCCGGTGGGCGCAACGCTTCCGATTGGCACGCGCGGGGGCCTGAAAATCGTCACGCGTCTGGAAGACGGCTACGCCGTGGACATGGGCACCTGGGAATTCATCCATGCGCAGGCCGCGGCGACCAACGGCCTGGACTCCCGGGTGGAAACCACCGGGCTCGCCAACGCCCGCGGGGCCTTGAGCGTGTCCATGGGCAACCCGCACACCGTCGTGGCGATCGCCGACGCCGGCGAGCTGGAGGGCATCGAACTCACCACGACCCCCGGGGTCGATCCGCTGCCCCCGCACGGGACGAACGTCGAATACGTGCTGGCCGCCGACCCGCTGGTGAGCGGGGGCCGCGGCTCGGTGCGCATGCGCGTGCACGAACGCGGCGTCGGCGAGACGCTCTCCTGCGGCACCGGCGCCTGCGCGGCGGCCATCGCCACCCGGCACTGGGCCCAGACCCACAACATCCGGCAGTGGTCGGTCCAGGTTCCCGGAGGAGAGCTGGGCGTCGGTTTCGTCGATGGCCCCGACGGGCTCGAGCACGTGGTGCTCAGCGGCCCCGCGGTGCTGGTGTCCCGGGGCGAGGTCTCGGCAGCCTAAGGCCCTTGCCCCGAAGGAATCCTAGGATCCCTTCGGGCGTACGACCTTCAAGATCCGGAATGCCTTGTCCGTCGAGACCCGGCCGATGCTCCAGTCTTGCGGCAGGACCGTGCCCAGCCATTTCTGCAGCGAGTCCGCACCCAGGTTCTTTTGCACCACCAGCCAGGCCTCCCCGCCCGGGGACAGGCGCGGCAGCCACAGCAACAGCAGCTCGTGCAGCGCCTCCTTGCCGATCCGGATCGGCGGGTTGGACCAGATGGTGTTGTAGGTCTGGGCCGGATCGACGTCATCCGGAAGGGCGACCACCACGTTCTTCAGGCCCAGGGCCGCTGCGTTGTCCCGGGTCAGCGAGAGGCTTCGCTCATTGACATCGACCGCGTGGATGGTTGCCCCCGGTGAGGCCAAGGCCATGGAGAGCGCGATCGGTCCCCAGCCGCAGCCGATGTCCAGGAGGTTCCCCTCGGTCGCCGGGGCCGGAACACCGCGCAAAAGCACCGCGGTTCCCTTGTCAATCCGGTCGGGGCTGAACACGCCGCCGGACGACTGCAGCTTGCGCGTGGCACCGCCCAATTCGACGCTGATGGTGCGCCGCTTCTCTGGAGTGGACGGTTGGGCGCTGAAATAGTGTTCCGGGCTCATGTTTGCAGGTTAACCGGCCACGGGTGACAAACCCAAACCCAAGGCCCCAAACGCGGCCCGGGTTCAGTGTGAGATGCCTCAAGGTGCATCGGGGAACAAAGTGATAGAGTTTTCCCTATGACTTACTTGTAAGACGCGACCGAACGCACTTCAGTCCCCGCATCCTTCCCCGGGCCCGATCCAGGGAAGTCGATCAGGCCGGACCGTTCGGCGGAGCGCCCAAAAGTCATTTCACGGCATCCAGTCCGAGAAAACTCGCATCGTTTTCGTCGCCGGCCCCGCGAACCCACCCAGGCCGCACCGGATGAACCATGGCCACAGGTGCCCCCGCGACACCGGAACCACCACCACCATCGAAGCAACCCGGGGACCGCGCCTCGCGAAGCGGCCCGGTCCCAGCATCCAGGGCAAACCGTTGCACACGGTGCCCATCCAAGGAGCCACCATGCATACGTCCGACAATCGCCACACCCAAGACAACCAATCCACGCACGAAGGCGCTTCTGTCGGTGCGGGGCACTATTCTGGAATACAGCAAGCAAAGGGGAACATGACCAATCCACAGCCTTCCGGCCCGCAGGACAACGACATGGACGAGGCCCAGCTCCAAGCTGCCATCGAACGGATCCTTGCCAGTGACGCCGCCACAGCCAGCAAAAGCACGCACTTCGGTGCCCCGGAGGAAGAGAACATCCTCGCCGGACGCGCCCAGGCACTGAGCAAGCAAGCCGGCGAACACTCCGTGTTCGACGGCGACCAGGAAGAACTCGCCGCACGCCGCGGCCTGCGCCGGGCGGCAAGCCTGTCCACCGAGCTCGAGGACGTCACCGAGGTCGAAAACCGGCAGCTGCGCCTTGAACGCGTGGTCCTGGCCGGCATCTGGAACGAAGGCACCGCGGAAGACGCGGAGAACTCCCTGCGGGAGCTGGCCGCCCTGGCCGAAACCGCCGGCTCGGAGGTGCTCGACGGCATGGTCCAGCGCCGCGCAAAACCCGACGCCGCGACCTACCTCGGGTCGGGCAAGGCCGTGGAACTGCGTGAAATCGTCGCGGCAACCGGGGCTGACACCGTCATCATCGACTCCGAGCTCGCGCCCTCCCAGCGACGCGCCCTCGAGGACGTCGTCAAGGTCAAGGTCATCGACCGCACGGCGCTGATCCTGGACATCTTCGCGCAGCACGCCAAGAGCCACGAGGGTCGCGCCCAGGTGGAACTGGCCCAGCTCGAATACCTGCTGCCGCGCCTGCGCGGCTGGGGCGAATCGATGTCCCGCCAGGCCGGTGGCCGGGTCGGCACCGCCGGCGGCGGCATCGGCTCCCGCGGCCCTGGCGAAACCAAGATCGAATTGGACCGCCGACGCATTCGCGACCGCATGGCCAAGCTCCGCAAGGAAATCAAGGGGATGCTCCCGGCCCGCGAGGCCAAGCGCGCCAACCGCAAGCGCAATGCGGTGCCCTCGGTGGCCATCGCCGGCTACACCAACGCCGGAAAATCCTCGCTGCTCAACCGGCTCACCCACGCCGGCGTCCTGGTTGAAAACGCGCTGTTCGCGACACTGGATCCCACGGTCCGACAGGCAGAAACCAGCGACGGGCTGACCTACACGCTGGTGGACACCGTCGGCTTCGTGAAGTCGCTGCCCACCCAACTGGTCGAGGCTTTCCGCTCCACGCTGGAGGAAGTGGCCGACGCCAACTTGATCCTGCATGTGGTCGACGCCGCGCACCCGGATCCGGAAGGACAGATCCAGGCGGTGCGCGAGGTGTTCAACGACGTGAACGCGCGCGGCATCCCGGAAATCATCGTGCTGAACAAGGCGGATGTGGCAGACCCGTTCGTCGTCGAGCGCTTGCGCCAGCGCGAACCGAACCACGTCATCGTCTCGGCACGCACCGGCGAGGGCATCGAGGAACTGCTGGCAAAAATCAGTGCGGCAATTCCCCGCCCCGATGTCCAACTAGAATTGATGATTCCCTATGATCGAGGCGACGTGGTCAACAAGCTCCACGGCGCCGAGGCCGAGATCCTGGCCGTCGAACACACCGAAACGGGAACACGCATGATGGTCAAGGTCCGCGAAGGCATGGCCGCAGAAGTGGAGCAATTTAGTATTCATGGCTGAGGAATCAGATGTCATCGCCCTATTGGACGCTGCGGTGTCCACGATGGGCGGACAAAGCCGACCGGGCCAACACGAAATGACCCGCCAGGTCGTGCGGGCCATGGAAACCGGCGAGCACCTGCTGGTGCAGGCCGGAACCGGAACCGGCAAGTCCATGGCCTATCTGGTCCCCGCGCTGGCCCACGCGCTCGAATCGGAAAAGCCGGTGGTGATTTCCACCGCAACCCTGGCGCTCCAGGCCCAGATCGTCGGCCGGGACGTCCCGCGCCTGCTGTCCTCGCTGAAGGACAAGCTGCCGCGCGAGATGGACGTGGCCCTGGTCAAGGGACGCTCCAACTACGTGTGCCAGTACAAGCTCGGCGGCGGCTACCCGGATGACGACGAGGGTGCCCTGTTTTCGATGGACTCCGGAACCCCCGCACTGGGCGGTTCCGCGGACGGGCCCGGCTCGGTGCTGGGCAAGGAAGTGGTGCGCCTGCGGCAGTGGGCCGAACAGACCGACACCGGGGACCGCGACGACATCACCCCGGGTGTCAGCGACAAGGCCTGGCGACAGGTCTCGGTCAGCGCGATGGACTGCCTTGGAGCCCAAAAATGCCCCATGGCCTCCGAATGCTTCAGTGAACTGGCCCGCGCCCGCGCGGCCAACGCCGACGTTGTGATCACCAACCATGCGATGCTGGCCGTCTCGGCCTTCGAGGGACTGGCCGTGCTGCCTGACTTCGACACCGTCATCATTGACGAGGCCCACGAGCTGCAGGACCGTGTGACGTCCTCGGTGACCCGGCCCCTGTCGGTGGCCATGGTCCAAACCGCCGCCTCGGCGGCACGCAAGCACTGCTCGGTCAGCGTTGACTCGCTGAACCAGGGTGCCAAGGCGCTGCAGCGCTCCCTGGAGGGCGTCCCCACCGGACTCATGGCCCGCGGCTTGAACGAGGACCAGCAGGCGGCGATCAACCAGATCGCCGAGGCCGCACGCGTGGTGCTGTCCGATTCAAAGCCCGAGGCCAACGCCCCCGCCGACGGCGGACGCCAGATGGCCCGCTCGCAGGTCATGTACCTGGTGGAGCAGTGCAGCAAGATGCTTGAAATGACCGATGAACGAGAAGTCATCTGGGCCTCGCGCCCCGGGCACTTCAGCCCGGGGGAGGGCTACGTCCAGCCCGACGAGTCCAGCCAGCCGACGCTGAATGTCGCCCCGCTCTCGGTCGCCGGCAAGTTGCGCGAGGGGCTCTTTGACGGGCGCACGGTGATCCTTACCAGCGCAACCCTGGCCATCGGAGCGGCCTTCGAGCCCGTGGCGGGCACGCTGGGGCTCGTGGGCGAGGGGGCGCCCACCTGGAACGGTGTGGACGTGGGAAGCCCCTTCGACTATCCCAAGCAAGGCATCTTGTACGTTGCCAAGCACCTGCCCAAGCCCGGGCGCCAGATGTCCCAGGAAACCCTGTCCGAGATCGAGGACCTGATCAAGGCCTCCGGCGGCGGGGCTCTGGCGCTGTTCACCTCGCGCCGCGCCGCGGAGGAAGCCGCGGAGATCCTGCGGGCACGCTTGGACATCCCGATCCTGTGCCAGGGCGAATCCAGCATGAAGGCCCTGGTGGACCAGTTCTCCGTCGAACCCGACACCTGCCTCTTTGGCACGATGACGCTCTGGCAGGGCGTTGACGTGCCGGGCAACGCCTGCCGGCTGGTGATCATCGACAAGATCCCGTTCCCGCGGCCCGACGACCCGCTCTCCTCGGCCCGCAGCCGAGACGTGGCCAAGCACGGCGGCAACGGCTTCATGGCCGTGGCAGCGAGCCACGCCGCGGTGCGCCTGGCGCAGGGTGCGGGTCGACTGATCCGTTCGGTCAACGACAAGGGCGTTGTGGCAGTGCTGGATTCGCGCCTGGCCACCGAGCGCTACGGCACGTTCCTGCGTGCCTCGCTGCCACCGCTGTGGGCCACGCCCGACAAGGCGACAGTGATTTCCGCACTTGAGCGCCTGAGCGAAGGCTAGAAATTCCCAGGCCCGTGGGTTCACGGGAAACACGTGAGGACCGGTCATTCGACCGGTCCTCACGTGTTTGCGGGGGATGTGTGTTGGTGCGGGCCTAGACCGAACGCATGACCGAAACGACCTTGCCCATGACGGTTGCGGCGTCACCGAGGATGGGTTCGTAGCGGGAGTTCTGCGGCAGCAGCCAGGTGTGCCCGTCGCGCTGCCGGAAGGTCTTCACCGTGGCTTCGTCCTCGAGCAGCGCAGCAACGATATCGCCGTTGTTTGCGGTCTGCTGGCGGCGCACCACCACCCAGTCGCCGTCGCAAATGGCGGCGTCGATCATCGAGTCTCCACTGACCTTCAGCATGAAGAGCTCGCCGTGTCCCACCAGTTGGCGCGGCAGGGCGAAGACGTCCTCGACCGCCTGGTCGGCCAGGATCGGACCGCCGGCGGCAATGCGCCCCACCAGGGGAACCATGACGGTGTCCGCGGAGGTCGTCAGCTCCGAGACGCTCATCCCGTTGGCAGCCTTCAGGTCTGCCTGGCCCTCCACCACTTCGAGCTTGCTCTCGCTTTTGAGCTGCAGGGGAAGCAGGATCTCCATGGCCCGCGGACGGCGCGGGTCGCGGCGGATGTAGCCGAGCTTCTCGAGCTGGCTCAGCTGGTGGGTCACGCTTGAGAGGCTCGCCAGTCCCACGGCGTCCCCGATTTCCCGCATCGATGGCGGGTAGCCATTGGTGCTCACGGAGCGCTGGATGGTCTCAAGAACCTTCTTCTGACGGATGGTCAGGCTCTTCGCGTCGCGTCGAGGGGTTCTTTGTTCGGTAGTCATTGTCAGTGCCTCATCCCGATCGTCGCCGGTTGCCCGCGCGTGCCGCAAATTGTCGGTGTGGACTGATGTAGTCAATACATCGCTCCACAACCTCCATCTTAGTAGACAAAGACACTACTTTCAAAGATTTGTTCGAACAGATCTGGACACGTGTCGTCCAAAGGTGCTAGAAATAAGATGCGCACTACGAACACACGTTCGAAAGATGCGTTCGAATAACCGTCATCTGTTCGAATGGGCCACCAGGCCCGTCCGGCAAATGAATACAGAGGAAAGGCAAAGACATGGCAAACACTGCTTTCTCGGCCCCGCTCCACCTTGTAACATCCGACGACTACACCCCGGCGCCACAATCCGCACTGGGTTCGCAGCCCGCGCTGGCGCCCCTGCGACTCACGCGCCGCGGAAAATTCGTGTTGATTGCACTGCCCATCTTCCTGGTCAGCGCGGCGGTGCTCATGCTCCTTGGCCTGTTCCAGTCCCCGGCCAACGCCTCGGACGACACCCCGCTGGGCGTCGAGGCCGTCAGCGTCACCGTCATCGAGGGCGACACCTTGTGGGGGATTGCCCGCGAGTTCGCCCCGCAACTCGAGCCCCGCGAAGCCGTTCGGCGGATCGGCGACATGAACAACCTCAACAGCTCCGTGCTGCACCCCGGGGCGGAAATCTTCGTCCCCACCGGAAGCTAGGGCCAGCACCGCTGGGGCGCGCCGATCGCTGCCGCGCCCAATCATTGCTAACCGTTTATTACCCGTGGTACCGGTGAAGATTCCAAGGTCGCCACACCGCCGCCGTAGACTTGCACCGTGAATGAACGGCTAAATCGCCTGGCAAATCTGCCCCTGCGAGAGAATCTTCAAGGTCTTGAACCTTACGGCGCACCCCAAATCGACGTACCCATTCAGTTGAACGTCAACGAAAACACCCATCCGCTTCCCGCGGAAGTGCACCGGGCCATCGTCGAAGAAGTCTCCGCAGCAGCCGTGGGACTGAACCGCTACCCGGACCGCGAGTTCACCGAATTGCGCGAACGTCTCGCCGCCTACCTGGGCCACGGACTGGAAGCCGACAACGTCTGGGCTGCCAACGGATCCAACGAGGTCCTCCAGCAGATCATGCAGGCCTTCGGCGGGCCCGGGCGCACGGTGATGGGTTTCCCTCCCACCTACTCGATGTACCCGCTGCTGGCCTCCGGGACCGACACCACCTACCTGGCCGGCGTCCGCTCGGCGGACTACGGGCTTTCGGCCATCGACGCCGCGGCACAGGTCCGCGAGGCCGCGCCGAACATTGTCATCCTGTGCTCGCCGAACAACCCGACCGGCACCGCGCTTGGCCTGGATGTCGTCGAGGCCGTCTACGAGGCGGGCAAAGCCAGCAACGCCATCGTGATCGTCGACGAGGCGTACGCGGAATTCGCCCACACCGGGACGCTTTCGGCTCTTTCCCTGCTGCCGGGCCGCGAACGCCTGATCGTTTCGCGGACCATGTCCAAGGCGTTCGCCCTGGCCGGCGCCCGTCTCGGCTACCTGGCCGCAGCTCCGGAGGTCGCCGACGCGATCCGCCTGGTGCGGCTGCCGTACCACCTCTCGGCAGTCACCCAGGCAACGGCGAATGCCGCACTCAAGCACGCGGACATCCTGCTGGCCAACGTCGAGGCCATCAAGGTCCAGCGCGACCGCATCGTCAACGAGCTCACCCGGATGGGGCTGCACCCTGCCTCCAGCGATTCCAACTTCGTCTTCTTCGGGGGAGTCAAGGACACCAAGGCCATCTGGAACGGGCTGCTCGAGGCCGGGGTGATCATCCGTGACGTGGGGATTCCCGGCCACCTGCGGGTCACCGCGGGCACCGAGGACGAAACCACCGCGTTCCTTGTCCGCCTCGAGGAACTGCTCGATCAGGGTCCTCACACGCTCTCAAGCTAAACTTGGGTAGGTGGCAATGGTGCCGGAGGACGGGCCGTGGCCCTTCTTCCGATAGTGCATCGGTGTTCCGCCGCCCCACATCCTCGTCTCACCGCCTGATCTAAAGGAATGTGCATGTCTGCCGAAAAACTCACGGGTCGTCGCGCTCGCCTCGAACGCATCACCAGCGAGTCCTCCGTCTTTGTCGAACTAGATCTGGACGGCACCGGCCGCTCCGAAATCAGCACCGGCGTACCGTTCTACGACCACATGCTGACGGCACTGTCGAAGCATTCGCTCATCGACCTCACCGTGCGTGCCACCGGCGACATCGACATCGATGTGCACCACACCGTCGAGGACACCGCGATCACCATCGGCGAGGTGCTGCGCACTGCGCTGGGCAACAAGGCAGGCATCCGCCGTTTCGGCACCGCCTACGCGCCGCTGGACGAGGCCCTGGCCCGCGCCGTGGTCGACATCTCCGGGCGCCCCTACCTGGTCCACGGTGGCGAGCCGGCCGGCCAGGAGTACCACCTGATCGGCGGGCACTTCACCGGTTCGATGACCCGCCACGTGTTCGAGTCGCTGACCTTCCACGCGCAGATCTGCGCCCACATCGAGGTGCTCTCGGGCCGCGACCCGCACCACATCGTCGAGGCCCAGTTCAAGGCACTGGCCCGCGCGTTGCGCGAAGCCGTGGAAATCGACCCCCGCATCGGCGACGCCATCCCGTCCACCAAGGGTGCGCTGTAGATGGCGGCCAAGACCGTCACGGTCCTGGACTACGGATCGGGCAATGTCCGTTCCGCCGTCCGGGCACTTGAGGCTGCCGGCGCGCAGGTCAAGCTCTCGGCCAAGCCCGAGGACATCCTCGAATGCGACGGGCTTTTCGTTCCAGGCGTCGGCGCGTTTGCCGCGGTCATGCAGGCGCTCAAGGACGTCGGTGCGATCCGCTGGATCGGACGCCGCATCGCCGGCGGACGGCCGGTGCTCGGTGTCTGTGTCGGACACCAGGTCTTCTTCGACGAGGGTGTGGAGCACGGTATCCGCACCCCCGGATTGGGCGAATGGCCCGGCACCGTGGAGCTGCTCAAGGCCCCGGTCATCCCGCACATGGGATGGAACACCGTCACCCCTCCGGCCGGCAGCAAGCTGTTCGCCGGGATTGAAAACGAACGCTTCTACTTCGTGCACTCCTACGCGGTGCAGGAATGGAACTTCGAGGTCGCCCAGCCCAAGATGACCCCGCCGCAGGTCACCTGGGCCGAACACGGGGTCCCCTTCATCGCCGGCATCGAAAACGGGCCGCTGTGCGCCCTGCAATTCCACCCGGAGAAGTCCGGGGAAGCCGGGGCAAGGTTGCTGCGCAACTGGTTGGAGAGCCTGTAGTCCATGCTCATCTGGTCAGTTGTACTCATGGGCGTCGCCGGGATCCTAGCCGGCGGCGCGCTCTCCCTGCGCCAGCAACGTGCGCACCTCTCCTGGATCATCGCCGTCTGGGCGCTGGCCGGGGTTTCGCTCTTCGCCGCCTACCGCCTCACCCTGCTTTAACCAACGGCCCGCCTGCCGGCACCGCACCCCTGCCCCGGCGTCGGCCGACACCGAACCTAAGGATCGATCATGTCCGAGAACCAAAACAACATCCTTGAGCTGCTGCCTGCCGTCGACGTGGTGAACGGCCAGGCCGTGCGCCTGGTCCAGGGTGAGGCCGGCTCCGAGACCAGCTACGGCGACCCGCTCGAAAACGCCTTGGCCTGGCAGGAAGCCGGCGCCGAATGGGTGCACCTGGTTGACCTGGATGCTGCCTTCGACCGTGGCGCCAACACCGAACTGCTGGGCCGCATCGCCAGGGAGCTGACCATCAAGGTCGAGCTCTCCGGCGGCATCCGCGACGACGAATCCCTCGAGCGCGCCCTCGAATTCGGGGCCACCCGCGTGAACCTGGGCACCGCGGCCCTGGAAAACCCGGAATGGACCGCCCGCGCCATCGCCCGCCACGGCGACAAGATCGCCGTCGGCCTGGACGTGCGCGGCACCGTGCTTTCGGGCCGCGGCTGGACCAAGGAAGGCGGCGACATCTGGGACGTGCTCGCCCGCCTGGAGGACGCCGGCTGCGCCCGCTATGTCGTCACCGACGTGACCAAGGACGGAACGCTGCGCGGACCGAACGTGGAACTGCTCGCCGAGATGTGCACGCGCACCTCCAAGCCGGTCATCGCCTCCGGCGGCATCTCCAGCCTCGAGGACCTGCGCGTGCTGCGCGAGCTGGTCCCGGCCGGCGTCGAAGGCGCCATCGTGGGCAAGGCCCTGTACGCGGGCAAGTTCACCATGGCCGAGGCCCTGGACGTGGCAGGCCGCCGCTAGGTCCCCGGTGCCGGCCACATGGGCCGGCGTACGGCATTGACAAGGAAAGGGTGAAGTCCAGCGGACTTCACCCTTTTCCTGTCCCGCCGGTGTTTCGGCGGATTCGGCTCGCGACGCCGGGCGGGGATCGGGCATGCCGGGAGGATGGGCATTCGATCTCCCCTTACCTTCATCCCCGCAGGGACCGGCACCGTTCCCGCCTCCGTCTCCCGGATGGCCGGGGGCCAAGACATCGAGGCGGTCTGGGTCAACCAAGCGGGGGAACGACCTACCGGATGGGGGCCGGCACCGCCACCGACCGGTACCTCAAGTGCGCCCCGACCGACACCGAGGACACCGATTTCGCCGCAGAAGCCCTGCGGCTTCGCTGGGCGTCCGGGCATGCCCGCGTGCAGCCGGTGATCGAGGTCGGCAACGACGAATCGGGAAGCTGGCTGCCCACCGCCGCCCTGCCGGGTGAATCCGCGGTGTCCGAGACCTGGATGAAACGCCCCGGGCAGGCCGCCTGCGCCCTGGGTGCGCGACTCCGGAAGCTGCACGACGCCTTGCCGCTCCAAGGCTGCCCCTTCGAATGGTCGGTGGGCGACCGCCTGCAGGCCTTCGAGAAACGCGTCGGGGCGGGGGCGGGACCCGAAAACCGGAGCAGGGGACTACGCGCACCTGGGTGTTCCCGCGGCCCGGGAACTGCTGTCCGCTCCTCCACACCCCCGGACCTGGTGGTGTGCCACGGCGACGCCTGTGCGCCGAACACGCTGCTGGATGAACACGGGAACTTCGCCGCGCACGTGGATCTGGGCTGGCCGGGCGTGGCCGATCGCTGGGCGGACCTTGCCGTTGCGGCCTGGAGCACCGCCTGGAACCACGGTCCCGGGTACGAAGGCCACGTCTATGCCGGCTACGGGATCGAATCGGATGCCGAACGCATCGGGTACTACAGGATGCTCTGGGACCTTGGCCAGCCAGGCTCCTCGGCGTCGCGCCGCAGTCGCTGCGCGCGAGGTTCGCCACACGGTGCAGACCATCCACCGGCAGGGATTCGCCGTGGCACGTGGGCCGCGGACCTGTGGGCAGGGTAAACAGCCGATCAGGCCCCGGCACGGGCGCGGGATAGCATGGGCGTATGAGCGCGAATTCTCCTTCTTCCCACGCCGGCCAGGGTGCCGAACGACACCTGCCCGGCCACATTGCCGCGGCCCTGCAGCGCGCCGGCGGCGCCGTCGACTCGGCGGGCCAAAGCTGGGAAGGCCGGGACCTGTCCGGCGAGGGAAACCCGCTGCACAACTTCGACAACGACAACGGCCTGATCGACCCGAAGCTCGAGGCCGCCCTGGCCGCCCTGGTCGCGGGAACCGGCAGCGAGCAGCAGATCCACGCAGCCCTGGCCGAGGCCCGCGTCTACATTGCCGTGGTGGCCCAGCTGGCCGAGGGAGGCCTGGGGGAACACGGCTTCACCGAGGACAAGGAAGCGGACATGGCACTGGTCACGCTCACCGCCCCGGACGGCCGCACCGCCCTGCCCGTTTTCAGCAGCGTCGACAACCTCCAGGCCTGGCACGCCGAGGCCCGCCCCGTGGCGGTCTTCGCACCGCGCGCCGCGCTCTCCGCTGTCAGCGAGGAAGCCCAGATGCTGGTGCTCGATCCCGGAACCGACTTCACCTTCGTGCTGCGCCGCCCCGGCATGTGGGCGCTGGCCCAACAACGCGCGTGGACGCCCAGCTACCTCAACGAGGAGCTGGCAGTGGCCATCGAGGAGCAGGTGGCCTCGGAAGATGCCCTGGCAGCGATCCACATGGCACCGGGCCAGGGCGTGGGAACGCGCACCGCCGCGGGCACCGCCGTGCCCGGCGGGGGATCGGGCCCCGAACTGCGCCTCGAATTCTTCTTCCGCCCCGGCACCGACGAGGCCGCCGCCCGCGACTGCGTCACCCGCGTGCACACGCGGCTGGCCGCCGACCGGCACTTCGCCGAGAACGTCGACTCGCTCGAGGTCGCCCTGCGGGCGGCACCCGGCACCGGCGCATGAAATTCGGTCGCTACGGCCAACTGCTGAAGCAACCCGGGGTCGGCGCCCTGCTGCTCATCGGCATGGTCGCACGGTTGCCGCACGCCGCGGTCGGCATGCTCCTGCTGCTGCACCTGGTCAATGAACTGGACCAGGAATGGGGATCGGCCGGACTGGTGGTTGCCCTGATGACCATCGGCATCGCGCTGGGCGCACCCTGGCGCGGGCACATCGTTGACATGTACGGGCTGCGCCGGGCCCTGATCCCCTCGGTCATCGCCGAGGTCGTGGTCTGGAGCATCGTCCCGCAGGTCTCCTTCACCTGGGTGCTGCCGCTGGTGTTCATCGGCGGGCTTTTCTCGCTGCCGGTCTTCTCCGTGGTGCGCACGGCGCTGGGCGTGATGACCACCGGGGACACCCGGCGTTCGGCCTTCGCGCTGGACGCCATGGCCACCGAACTGGTCTTCATCGTCGGCCCCGCGGGCGCTGGCATCGTGGCGACCTCGCTGGACACCACCGTCGGGATGATCGGCATCGGCATCGCCTCCTCGGTCTCCGGGCTGGCACTGATGCTGTTGAACCCGCCCACGCGCTCCGGCCAGCCCGGCGCCGTCGCGCACAAGGCCAACCCGCATGAGGAGCGCCTCGGGGCCGAAGCCTCGCTGATCGCTGCGGGCCCCGGCGGCCTGGCCGACGTGGAGGCCGAGCTGATCGTGGCCGGCGCGAAGTCGACCAAGGCCCGGGTCGTGGCGCGCGGGCGCAGCTTCCGGCACAAGTTCGGCTGGGTCAGCGCCTCGGTCGTCGCGGTGTTCATCGCCGCCTCCGGGGCCGGGCTGGTGCTTTCGGGCACCGAGGTCGGCATCCTCTCGCTGCTGGACGAGAACGGCAGCGAGGGCCAGCTGGGCATCGTGTTCCTGTTCTGGTGTGGAGCCTCGCTGGTGGGCGGCTTGTTCTACGGCAGCCTGAACCGGCGCATCTCCCCGATCGTGCTGCTGCTGGCCATGGCCGTGCTGACCGTTCCGATGGCGTTTGCCACCGACACCTGGTCCCTGGCCCTGCTGTCGATCCCGCCCGGGATGCTCTGCGCCCCGGTGCTCTCGGCGGCCTCGGAATGGCTGACCGATCTGGTGGCGGAAAAGCGCCGCGGCGAGGCCATGGGATGGTACGGATCGGCGCTGACCGGTGGCACCGCGCTGGGTTCCCCGATCACCGGGGCGACGGTGGACGGCTTCGGGGCCAACGCCGGATTCATCATGGTCGGTGTCATCGGGGCGGTCATCTGCGCCGTTGCCCTGGTTGCCCAGCAGATCCGGCGTCGGCGCGCCCGAGGCCGGGCAAGGGTGCTGGTGCCGGAAAGCTAGGACCGAAGCAGGACAACAAAAAAGTCCCCCGCAGTTCAGATTCTGAACGGTGGGGGACTTTTTTGCCTTGCGGCCGAGCCCGGCCGGGAGGATCGAAATACCTCGAAACTCCGGTGTGGCCAATCTCTCGGACGCGAGCGGTCCATGGGTCGAAGTGTTACCTGGGTTTCGAGGGTGTTAGTTCACCGGGCCGGTGAGCTTCTCACCCGGGCCCTTGCCCGGCTCGTCCGGGAACGAGGAGGCCTCGCGGAAGGCCAGCTGCAGCGAACGCAGGCCGTCGCGCAACGGTCCGGCGTGCTGGGAGCCGATTTCCGGGGCTGCGGAGGTGACCAGGCCGGCCAGTGCGGTGATGAGCTTGCGGGCCTCGTCGAGGTCCTTGAGCTCTTCGGCGTCGTGGCCCTCGGCCAGGCCGCATTTGACCGCGGCGGCGCTCATGAGGTGGACGGCGGCGGTGGTGATGATTTCAACGGCTGCCACCTCGGCAATGTCGCGAATCTCGTTGGTGGCGTTGTTGGAGTCCGGATTGGTTTCAGGAGTGCTCATACTGCTAAGCTTTCCATAGACCGACTGAATCCGTGCATTTGGATGCGTCGTCCACTTCGGTGGATGCGACCGAAAGCACCTGGGTTCAGTATGCAAGTGGAGGCCACTCCCACCCGCAGCAGCCGAATCAGGCGGCCGGGTAAGTTCGGTGCCGATGACCCCGCGGGGTTCGTTGGCTGGATGATTCTTCATCGATCGAATTTGGGGCCTTCGCCTGCACCTGCAGCCGAGGGCCTTTCTTTTTGCTGCGGTGGCCTGAAACTACGAACTACTCAGGAGCAACACATCAGCGATCCACGCATTAATGATCGAATCCGCGTCCCAGAGGTGCGGCTTGTCGGCCCTGCCGGTGAACAGGTTGGCATTGTCCGTATTGAGGATGCTCTTCGTCTTGCCGTCGAGTCCGACCTTGATCTCGTGGAGGTGGCACCCACTGCCAAGCCTCCCGTGTGCAAGCTGATGGACTTCGGAAAGTACAAGTACGAGGCCGCTGTCAAGGCGCGTGAAACACGCAAGAACCAGACGAACACCGTGCTGAAGGAAATCCGTTTCCGTCTGAAGATCGACAAGCACGACTACGAAACCAAGGTCGGCCACGCGTTGCGCTTCCTCGGTGCCGGTGACAAGGTCAAGGCCATGATCCAGTTCCGTGGCCGCGAACAGCAGCGTCCGGAAATGGGCATTCGCCTGCTCAACAAGTTCGCCGAGGCAGTTGCCGAGGTCGGTCTGATTGAATCCAGCCCCCGCATCGATGGCCGCAACATGGTCATGGTTGTTGGACCGCTGAAGAACAAGGCCGAGGCCAAGGCCGAAGCCCGTCGCCTGGAACAGCGCGACGCGGACAAGGCCAAGGCAGCGAACCCCAAGGCAAAGATGGACACCTCGGAGCCCCAGGGCGACATCGGCGGTTCGGTTGCCGATGTCATCGAGTCGGACATCATGGAAAAGCTTGCCAAGGTACGTGCGGAAGCAGCAGCCGAAGAGGCCGCCGCCAAGCTTGCACCCAAGGTCGCCCCGGTCAAGGCGGCCCCGGCAGTGGCCAAGGCCCCTGCCAAGGCAGCCCCGGTGCGCGAAGCGTCCAGCCGTCCGGCAGTCTCCAAGGCTCCGGTTCGTCCGGCAGCCAGCAAGCCGGCAAGCGCTCCGGCGCCGGCCGCCAAGCCGGTCGTTGCAGCCAAGCCGGTTGCAGCACCGAAGCCGATGGCCGTTCCCAAGCCAATGGCCATGGCTCCAAAGCCTGCGGGCAAGCCGGGTCCCAAGCCCGCAACCCGCGCCGCCAAGCCCGGGACGACCAAGTAAGGTCTTCCCGAGCGGGGCACGCTCGCAAGAGCAACACCAGAACCACGGATTCCCCCAAACGCGGGAGTCCGCAAGAACCCCGGCCCGACAGGACCCCGGGAGCAAGTAAGGAGAACGGCGGATATGCCGAAGTTCAAGACCCACAGTGGCGCCAAGAAGCGCTTCAAGCTCACCGGTAGCGGCAAGATCATGCGCCAGCAGGCCAACCGCCGTCACTACCTGGAGCACAAGTCGTCGCGCATCACCCGTCGCCTGGCTTCTGACCAGTTGGTCGCCAAGGCGGATGTCAAGACCATCAAGCGGATGCTCGGTATCTAACACCAATCCGTCTTGGAAACCCGATCCTGGGTTTCCGACCACATAAAGATTTTTCGCCAGTTCGCCTTCTTGCGGCTCGGCGGGACAGAAACAAAGGAGTACACACGTGGCACGTGTGAAGCGGGCAGTCAACGCCCATAAGAAGCGTCGCGTCATTTTGGCTCGCGCCAAGGGCTACCGCGGTCAGCGCTCGCGCTTGTACCGCAAGGCCAAGGAGCAGCTGCTCCACTCGTTCGTCTACAGCTTCGGCCACCGCCGCAAGCGCAAGGGTGACTTCCGTCGCCTGTGGATCCAGCGCATCAACGCTGCATCCCGCGCAAACGGCCTGACCTACAACCGCCTGATCCAGGGCCTGAAGGCCGCTGAGGTCGAGGTCGACCGCCGCATGCTGGCCGAGCTGGCCGTGTCGGATGCCAACGCATTCGCCACCCTGGTTGCCGTTGCCAAGAACGCACTCCCGGCTGATGTCAACGCCCCGAAGGCCGCCGCCGCAGTCGTTGCTGCTCCGGTTGCCAAGAAGGCCGCTGCCAAGAAGACTGCCGCTCCGGCTGCCGACGCTGCAGAGGCTCCGGCCGGCTTCGTCATCAAGGGCAACGCCCAGTCGAACAAGTACCACGTACCGGGCTCGACCTGGTACGACCAGACCGTTGCCGAAGTCTGGTTCGAGACCATCGAATCCGCCAAGGCTGCCGGCTTTGAGCCCGCAGGTGGCGAATCCCGCCAGCAGATCAAGGACGCCTAGTCCTTGAGCTTCTAAGCTCATGTCCAAAGGGACGGAATCGTTAGCGATTCCGTCCCTTTGGCGTATCCCCGGTAAAGTCGTTCTCATGAATCTTGCCGGAGACAATGAATTGACCATGACCAACGTCCGTGCCGAAAAGGTTCGCGAAGTGGCCCGACTGGCCACCCGTACCGGGCGTGCCCGCAGCGGCGAGTTCCTGGCCGAGGGACCGCAGGCCGTCCGCGAGGCCCTGCGCCTGCATCTTGAGAACGCCGAACATGGCCGGGCCGAAGTGGTCCGTGCTGTCTACGCAACCGAGGACTGCCTGGACAAGCACCCCGAACTCGAGGTCATGTCGAACAAGGCCGAGCGGGTGCACACCCGCTTGGTCAACCAGGAAGTCCTGGCGGCGATGGCCGACACCGTGACCCCGCAGGGCATCGTGGCCGTGTGCGTCATCCCCGAAACCAGCCTGCAGGACGTGGCCGACACCAAGCCGCGCCTGGTGGCGGTGCTGACCCGCGTGCAGGACCCGGGCAACGCGGGAACCATTATCCGCGCCGCTGACGCCGCCGGCGCCGATGCCGTGGTGCTCACCAGTGGCAGCGTGGACATCTACAACCCCAAGGCCGTGCGCTCCACCGTCGGTTCCATCTTCCACCTGCCCATCATCACCAACGCCGATTTCGGTGCAACCATGGCCGCCTTCAAGGGCCAGGGCTCCACCATCCTCGCCGCCGACGGCTACGGGGCAGCGGACCTGGACGCCCTCCAGGACGCCAGCGCCGCACGTCGGGCCGGCAGCACCGAACCGGCCCCGGAGGGCCAGCCGGTGCTGGAGGAACCCACCGTATGGATCTTCGGCAACGAGGGCCAGGGACTGGACGAGACCGAACTGGCCGGAACGGACCACCGCGTGGCGGTGCCGCTGTACGGGATCGCCGAATCGCTGAACGTTGGAACGGCCGCCACCATGTGCCTGTACGCCTCCGCGCGCGCGCAGCGCCGCGGCTGAACCCGCCCCGCCACGGCCAAAGCCCGTGGCATAGGATGGGGCAGGAATGCCGAAACACCATGTCAAGACCTCCTGCCTGCCGTGGCAGGAGCTGCCGGACGGAACATCGTGCGGGAACCTGGAACACAAGAACCATAGAGAGTAGGGACGCCATGGCAGCATCGGGCGGAACGAAAGCGGTGGTCGCCGCGCTGGCGGCCAACCTGACCATTGCGCTGTTCAAGTTTGTGGCCTGGGCCGTAACGGCCTCGTCCTCAATGCTTGCCGAAGCCATCCACTCGGTGGCCGACTCGGGCAACCAGGTCCTCTTGCTCGTTGGCGGGAGGAAGGCCCGGAAGGAAGCGGACAAGGAGCACCCCTTCGGCTACGGCCGGGAACGCTACGTCTACTCCTTCATCGTCTCCATCGTGCTCTTCAGCGTCGGCGGCCTGTTCGCCCTGTATGAGGCGTGGCAGAAGTTCAAGGACCCGCACGGCATCGAAGGAAAATGGTGGTGGGTGCCCCTGGCGGTGCTGGTCGGCGCGATCATTGCCGAGGGCTTCTCCTTCCGCACCGCGATCAGGGAATCAAACCTGGTGCGCGGCAAGCAGTCCTGGGCCAAGTTCGTGCGTACCGCCAAGGCGCCTGAACTGCCGGTGATCCTGCTCGAGGACCTCGGGGCGCTCATCGGCCTGGTCCTGGCGCTGTGCGGAGTCAGCCTCACCCTGCTGACCGGAAACGGCATCTTTGATGCCGCAGGCACCGCCTGCATCGGCCTGCTCCTGGTGGCCATCGCCATCGTGCTGGCGGTGGAGACCAAGTCCCTGCTGCTGGGCGAATCGGCAACCGCCGAGCACGTGAACCTGATCGCGGCGGCCATCACCGCCGAGGGCGCGCGCCTGATCCACCTCAAGACCCTGCACCTGGGGCCCGAGGAAATCCTGGTTGCGGCCAAGATCTCCGTGCCCTCGAACGCCACCGGGGCACAGATTGCCACCGCGATCGATTCGGCCGAAACACGGATCCGCGCCGCGGTGGAGCACAAGTGCGTGATCTACATCGAACCTGACATCCTGGTTTCCACCGACGCGGTTCCCGAGACGGTTCCCGAGACGATTCCGGAGCAGGGCTAGATTCCATGGCCTACAAGCAAATAGTCGCAGCCGCGATCCTGGATTCGCTCAGTGCCCCGAGCAAGCTGCTTGCCGCCCGGCGCACCTCCCCGCCGATGTTGGCCGGGTTGTGGGAATTTCCCGGCGGAAAGCTTGAACCGGGGGAGAGCTGTGAAGCGGGGGTCCGGCGCGAATTGGTCGAGGAGCTTGGCGTCCAGGTGGTGCTGGGCAGCGAGGTGTTCGGGCCGGTTTCCGAGGGCTGGGTGCTGAACGAGACCGCGGCGATGCGCGTGTGGTTCGCCGAGATCTCCGACGGAACCCCGGACACCCTCGAGGACCACGACCAGCTGGCCTGGGTCGACCTGGACGAGGCCGCTCTGGCGGCCCTTGATTGGATCCCGGCGGACCTGCCGATCGTGCACGCGGTGCTCGCCGACACGCTGGCCGGAGCAACCCGGTGATTCTGCTGACCGGCTTCGAGCCGTTCGGGGGAGAGGACTTCAACCCGTCCTTCACCATTGCCCGGCAGGCCGCGCGCATCCTGGGCGGGCAGGGACTCCAGGCGCACGCCGCGGAACTTCCCTGCGCCTTTGCCACCGCGCCGGCCGTCCTCGGTGGCCTGCTCGAGTCGCACAGGCCGAACGTCGTAATCAGCCTGGGGCTGGCCGCCGGGCGAACCACCATGGGCCTGGAAAAGGTCGCCATCAACCACATCGACGCCCGGATCGCGGACAACGCCGGGGACCAGCCCATCGACCGGCCGGTCATCAGCGGAGCCCCGGCTGCCTACTTCGCCACGCTTCCGCTGAAGGCCGCGCTTCAGGCATTGCGGGAGCCGGCCCCCGGACGGGGCGCCATCGAGGTGGGCATCTCGTATTCGGCCGGAAGCTTTGTCTGCAACCAGGTGTTCTATGCGCTGATGCACCACACCACCGGGGTGCCGGGCATCCACGCCGGATTCATCCATGTTCCATGGATGGACGCCACCCACCCCGGCCTCGAAGACATGGCCAAGGCGGTGGCCGCCGTGGTCCAATTGGCACTGGGCAACGCGGCCGAACCGCTGCTCAGCGCCGGAACCGAGTACTAAACCCCGCTCCCCGGCTGCCCGGCGGAGAGCAATTCCCAGGTCACCTCGAGTGACACCGAAAGATCCCGCCGGCCGGCCACCACCGGCATCGAGGACGCTGCCATGGCGACGGCCTTGGCGCGCTGCAGCGGCAGTGCCGGCTCGTGGGTCGATTCGCGCACCTTCAGCGCGGCCCCGAGCCGAGCACCGGCAAGCAGCGACAGGTGTTCGGCCTTGGCACGGGCATCGGCGAAGGCCAACTCACGGGCCGTTTCCAGGGCAGCTGTTGGGTCGGAGACCTCCGCACGCAGGGAATGGATCCGCAGCGCGTCCCCTCCGGCCCCGACAGCGGCGGAAAGCACCTTGGCCACCTCTTCCACCGCCAGATTCGTGGCCTCGATGGTGGTTTCGGCATCGTAGCCCAGAAGCACGGCTTCCTCGTTGCGCCAGGTGGTGCGCGCCGAAAGCGTGATCCCCGTGGTCGACAGCTCCGCCGCCGGGTCCGCGGATCCCACCGCTGCGATGACCGCGCCTGCGGAAACCGAGGCCAGCGCGAAGGCCTCGGCCGCCTGTGGATGGTGCGAGGTGACGGATAGGGAGATGGCCATGATGTCGGGCACGGCCGGGGCGGATGCGGTTCCCGTGACGGTGATCGAGGGTGCGGTACTCATGCAGCGGTTCCTCCTGTGGATGCGGCCGGGGGTGATTGCGGGCCCGTTCGAAGGACCTTGCGCAGCTGCGCGGCGAGCACAGGTGCCAGCCTGCGTACCGGGACCTCGTGGTAGCCGCCGGCCTGCAGGCCGGCGGCGCGTTCAAAGAAGTTCCTCGAGGCCGGATCCGAGGTGCGCAACCACGAGTATCCGGCCGCCGCGAAGTACAGCGGAAGGAACGGCAGGCCCAGGCACAGGGCGTATTGGGTGCTGTGTGCTTCCTCATGTGCCAGCAACCGGGGGTCGGGCTCCGGGCCGCGGGGCGGGGTGCGGAAGAAGACGACGTTGCCCACCGTGAAGGCCCCGGCCCGTGGCAATGCGGGTGTGTAGTTCCTGGCATGAAGGATTCCGCGTTCACCGCGTGCGACGGGGCAGCGGGTGGCCCACGCCAGCGCCAGTCCACTGATCGTGCTGAGGTTCAGCCAGTTGGCCACCTCGCGTGTGCGCACCCAGGTGTTCATGCTGCCCAAGTGTAGTCACCGACCTCGGGCCCGGGTCCCGAAGCCACCGGGCAATTCTTGGCCCAAGCACCCCAGCCACTAGAGTTGTTTGTTGAACCGGGAGCATCATTGCCGAACAATGCCCCGAATGCTGAGGAGATTTGATGAAGAAGATCGTATCCGTCATTGGTGTGATGGTGGCACTGGTGTTGAGCCTGACCGGTTGCATGAAGATGGATGTGGATCTGGTGGTTTCGAGCCCGGAGAAGGCATCGCTGAACATGGTGATGGCCTTCGACAAGAAGGTTGTCGGCGACGCCAGCGTCGGCGAGGTCTTGGGCCAGATGGGGACCACCGAGGAAGAGATCTTCAAGAACTTCCCCGAGGAAGCCACGAAGACCCCGTACGACCAGGACGGCTTCAAGGGCTACCTCTTCACGATCAATGACAAGTCCCTGACCGAGATGGGCGATCTTTCCGGCCAGCTCGGCCCGAAGGTCGACATCGAATTCCGCGGCGGCCAGTACTACTTCTCCGCCGAGGGTCTGGCAGGCGGCGACACCTCGACGCTGACCGAATCCACGATGACAGTGACCTTCCCGGGCGAGATCGTCAGTGCCAGCAGCGGCGCGCAGATCGACGGCAATACCGTCAGCTTCGACATGCGCAACTCCGCCGGCGCGCTGACCGCGGTGGCCAAGGCGAAGGACAACACCCCGCTGTACCTGTCGCTGGGCTTTGGCGTCCTGGCCTTGCTGGGTGCCGTCGTTGCCGTGGCAACGATGCGCCGCACCGAGGAAACCGCGCAGGAGAACGCCTAATCACGCACGCGGCCGAACCAACCGAACCGGCCGTCGAACACCAAAGGGACCAACAATCCGGAGGAAACCCAAGGATTGTTGGTCCCTTTGGTGTTTAAGGGCCTTTAGGGGGGGTGCAGCCGGTCTATTGGATCGCCGAAAGGAAACTGGCAAGGATCGGGCCGGCCGTTTGCGCGCCTCCGCTGCCGTCGCCCACGAAGACCGCTACCGCCAGGTCCCCCCGGGCCGCGATGGCCCAGGCGTGGGCATTGCGCTCGGCATCGTATTCCGCGGTGCCGCTCTTGCCGATGGTCTTGGATCCGAGCTTGAGGTCCTTCAGGGTTCCGTGGTCCACGACCTGGGCCATCATGCCGGCCAGCTCCTCGGCCTCGGCCGCCGTCAACGGATTCTTGGGCTTGGGTGCGGCCTCGGGCGCGGGGCTGGTGACCAGGCGGGGTGAGACGGTGGCAGCGTTCTGGACCGAGGCGGCAACCGTGGCCATGCCCAGCGCCGAGGCCTCGACGATGCCCTGGCCGATGCCGTTGGCCGCCAGCTCCGTTCCGGTCGAGTCATCCGGCACCGAGCCCAGGAAGGACGCGGCGCCGGTCGAGGGGCTCAGGTCCAGTCCCAGGGAGGCAGCGGCGTCGGCCAGCGCCGGAGACTTGACCTTCGAGGCGCCTTGCAGGAAAACGGTGTTGCAGGATTGCGCCAGCGCTTCGGACAGCGGGATGCCGCCCAGCGCGCTGGAGGGGTAGCCGTCATAGTTCTTGAATGCCTTGCCGTCCACGGTCATGGTGGCGGGGCACTGGACGGTGGTCTTGGGGGTGTCCCCGGAGCGCAGCATGGCCAGCGCGGTGATGACCTTGAACGTGGAACCGGGAGCGTACTTGCCCAGCAACGCGGTGTTCTGGGCGTTGGACGCGGGACCGGAAGCCGCTGCCAGGATGGCCCCGTCGGAGGGCCGCACCGCGACCAGGGCGCTGTCGGAGGCCGAATCTGCAAGCAGCGACTCGGCCGATTTCTGCAGGTCGCGGTCGAGCGTGGTTTTCAGGTCCTTGCCGTCCACCGCCTCGCGGGACACCAGGGTGGAGACCTCGCGCTTGTCCTTGTCGTAGATGTGGATGCTGTAGCCCTTGGTTCCGGCCAGCGTGTCCTGGTAGGCCTTCTGCAATCCGGAGAGCCCGACCTGTTCCCCGGCGCCGATGGAGCCCTTGGAATCGGCCACGATGTCCGCCGTGGCTTCGCCCACCGAGCCCAGAATGGCCCGGGCAAAGTTCCGGCTCGGTGCCAGCGGCAGCGAATCGGGTTGCGCCAGGACCCCGGGGATGGCGTCGAGCTGCGCATCGGTGACGGTGCGGTCCGCATCGTCACGCAACGTGATGGCCACGACGAAGGCCCGCGGCCCGGCGGCGGCCACGCGCTTGGCATAGGGATCGGCGTCGAGTTCCAGCAGCTTCGCGAGCTTCTTCGCCGAGCCCTCCCACTGCGCCTCGTCGATGGATTCCTTGTTGATCCCGATGCGCAGCACCGGGCGGTCGGTCACCAGGGTCTGGTCCTTGTTGCCCAGGATCTCCCCGCGTGCCGCCGGGGTGGAAGCCCTGGCCACGTATTGGCCGGCCTCGAGCCCGGGCACGGCGATGGACGGGTCGTAGCGCACCAGCCAGGTCTTGGTCTCCGCGTCGAGTTCCAAGGTGGCGGTGCTCTGGTAGGTCCAGTCGGTGTCGGAGGAATCGACGTCCCACACCGTGTTGAAGGTGGCGGTGGCGGTCTTCGGGTCGGCCGAGCCCTCGTCCTCGGTGACCGACTCCAGGGTGACCTTGTGGTCGATGGACCCCAGCGGCTTCAAGGCCCCGTCCAGCTCCGCGGTGGCCGTGGCCGCGTCGGTCCCGGCCAGCGGGACGGCGCCCAGGTCCAGGGACTGCAGGGAGGCGGCCAGCGACTCGGCGGTGGCGTTCGGCGACGGAGGGGCGGAGCAGGCGCCCAGCGAGCCGATCATCAACAGGGCAGCGGCAGGCAGGGCAAAGGTTCGAAGAACTCGCGACATGGGTTCAACTATTGCCTAAGCACTGGTGGCTGTCCACATGCGGGCAGCCCAAAGACGGTGCGCGCCGTGATTCAAGGGTGGCCGGGCCGAGCACCTAGAATGGGGGGAAAGAACCAGATACACAATCAACAGTGAAAAGGGCCGTAGAACCCCATGTCTGAACCCACGAATCCGGAAAAGGACGTCAACGACGCCCACAGCCCGGACGTCCCGCACCCCACCGACGAGGCCGGCATCAATCTTGTGGTGCAGGCGGCGCTGGCCGCCTTTGCCGCGGCAAGCAACCTGGATGGGCTCAAGGCCGCACGCCTGGCCCACACCGGGGAGAAGGCTCCGCTGTCGCTGGCCAACCGCGAAATCGGCCGCCTCGACAAATCCGAAAAGGCCGCAGCCGGCAAGCTCATGGGGGCCTCCCGAGGCCGGGTCAACAAGGCCCTGGCCGAGCGCACCGTGGTGCTGGAGGCCGAGGACGCCGCCCGCATCCTGGTGGAGGAAACCGTCGACGTCACCGCGGCCCCGCGCCGCCGCCGCGCCGGGGCACGCCACCCGCTGTCCACGCTGCAGGACCGCGTCTCGGACATCTTCGTGGGCATGGGCTGGGAAATCGCCGAGGGCCCCGAGGTCGAGTCGGAGTGGTTCAACTTCGACGCCCTGAACTTCGCCCCGGACCACCCGGCCCGCGAAATGCAGGACACCTTCTTCATCGACCCCGTCGAATCGCACCTGCTGCTGCGCACCCACACCTCACCGGTGCAGGTCCGCTCGATGCTCGAGCGCGAGGTGCCGATCTACGTGCTGTGCCCGGGACGGGTCTACCGCACCGACGAGCTTGACGCCACCCACACCCCGGTCTTCCACCAGTTCGAGGGGCTGGCCATCGACAAGAACCTGACCATGGCCGATTTGCGCGGAACCCTGGAGCACTTCGCCCGGCAGATGTTCGGCGAGGACGCCTCCATCCGCCTGCGCCCGAACTTCTTCCCGTTCACCGAGCCTTCCGCCGAGCTGGACATCTGGCACCCGGGTGCCAAGGGCGGGGCGCAATGGATCGAGTGGGGCGGCTGCGGCATGGTCAACCCCAACGTGCTGCGTGCCGCGGGCATCGACCCGGAGGAATACTCCGGGTTCGCCTTCGGCATGGGCGTGGAGCGGACCCTGATGTTCCGCAACGAGGTCCCCGACATGCACGACATGATCGAGGGCGATATCCGCTTCAGCGAGCACTTCGGGATGGAGATCTAAGACATGCGTATTCCCCTTTCATGGCTGCGCGAATACGCGCAGGTACCGGCCGATGCCTCGGCCGAAGACGTCATGGCCGAACTGGTCAAGGTGGGCCTCGAGGAAGAGGACGTGCACCGTCCCACCGACGAGATCTCCGGCCCGATCGTCGTGGGTCAGGTGCTCTCCATCGTCAAGGAGGAGCAGACCAACGGCAAGACCATCAACTGGTGCCAGGTCCGCGTCGTGCCCGAGGGCGCCGCCCAGACCCTGACCAATGAGGGCATCGATCCCTCGGGCGTGCAGGGCATCATCTGCGGCGCGCACAACTTTGTGGAGGGTGACAAGGTCGTCGTCACGCTTCCCGGCGCCGTGCTGCCCGGAAACTTCGCCATCAGCGCCCGGAAGACCTACGGCCACCTCTCTGCCGGCATGATCGCCTCCGTGCGCGAACTTGGCATTGGCGATGACCACGACGGCATCTTGGTTCTCTCCCGCATCGGTCTTGACCCCGAACTGGGCGCCGACGCGATGGAACTGCTGGGACTCTACGACCAGGCCGCGGAAATCAACGTCACCCCGGACCGCTCCTACGCGTTCTCGATCCGCGGCGTTGCCCGCGAATTCGCCCACGCCACCAACACCCCCTTCACGGATCCGGCCTCGCTGGTCACCGTGGACGCGGCCACCGGCCCCGGCCACCCGGTCAGGCTCAAGGACGCCGCGGGCATCTACGGCAAGGACGGCTGCGACAGGTTTGTCACCCGAACCGTCACCAACGTGAACCCGGCACTGCCGACCCCGCCGTGGATGGCCAGCCGCCTGTCCCTGGCCGGCATGCGCTCGATCTCCCTGGTCGTGGACATCTCCAACTACGTGATGCTCGAACTCGGCCAGCCGCTGCACTTCTACGACGCCGACAAGCTGACCGGGGCCATCACGGTGCGCCGCGCCAACGCCGGGGAAACCCTGGTGACGCTGGACGCCAAGGAACGCAAGCTGCACGTCGAAGACCTGCTGATCACCGACGAGTCCGGTGCCATCGGCATTGCCGGGGTCATGGGCGGGGCGTCCACCGAGGTGTCCGCCGCGACCTCCACCGTGCTCATCGAGGCCGCGCACTTCGAACCGATCACCATCGCCCGTTCGCGCCGCCGCCACAAGCTGCCCTCCGAGGCCTCGAAGCGTTTCGAACGCGGCGTGGACTGGAAGATCGCCGACGTGGCGGCCCAGCGCGCCGTGGACCTGCTGGTCCAGCTGGCCGGCGGCACCGCCACCACCCTGGTCACCGACGAGGGCACCGCCCCGGAACCCGTCGTGATCGAGCTGCCGGCCGGGTTCGCCTCGGCGCTGATCGGCATCGACTACACCAAGGACCAGGTCACCTGGGCCCTGGGCGAGATCGGGGCGCAGCTCGAGGAGACCGAGGGCGGCTACCGCGTCACCGCGCCGTCCTGGCGTCCGGACCTGGCCACCAAGCAGGACCTGGTCGAGGAAATCGCCCGCCTGGTCGGCTACGACCTGATCCCGGCCACGCTGCCCACGGCCCCTCCGGGCCGCGGCTACTCCCGCGTGCAGTCCCAGCGCCGTCGCGTGGTGCAGTCCCTGGCCGACGCCGGGCTGACCGAGGTGTTGTCCTACCCGTTCGTCACCAAGGCGCAGAACAACACCTTCGGTGCCGCGGAAGCCGGCGAGGTTCCGGCGGTGAAGCTGAACAACCCGATGTCCAGCGAATTCGGCTTCATGCGCACCTCGATCCTGCCGGGCCTGCTGGGCATCGCACGGCGCAACCACGGCCGCGGCTTCCGCGACCTGGCCCTCTACGAGACCGGACAGGTGTTCCTGCCGGGCGAGACCCTGGGCACCGCAACCATTCCTCCACTGGGGGCCAGGCCCTCGGATGCGGAACTGGACGCACTGTACAACGGGCTGCCGCACCAGCCGACGCACCTTGCCGCGGTTCTGACCGGGCACGATTCGCCGGTGGCCGCCGCACACGTCCCGCGTGCCTACGACTGGGCCGACGCACTGGACGTGGCCAAGCTCGTCGGCGACGTGCTGGGCGTGGAGATCGTGGTCTCGCAGGGTGCGCACCAGGCGTTCCACCCGGGCCGCACCGCAGCCCTGGCGCTGCGCAACGGCACGCACATCGGCTACGCCGGCGAGCTGCACCCGAAGCTGCTGGCCGAGCTGGATTTGCCAGAGCGCACCGTGGCCATGGAAATCAACGCGGACGAGCTCTTCGAGGCCGCCGCCGACGTGATCGTGGCCAAGGAAATCTCCACCTTCCCGATTTCCACCCAGGACGTCGCGCTGGTCGTTGACTCGGCCGTTGTGGCCTCGGACGTGCTTGAAACCCTGCGCGAAGGCGCCGGGGAGCTGCTCGAGGACATTGCGCTGTTCGACGTGTACTCCGGGACCGGCATCGAGGACGGCAAGAAGTCGCTGGCCTTCGGCCTGCGCTTCCGCGCCAACGACCGCACGCTGACGGCCGACGAGGCCTCGGAAGCGCGTGCCGCCGCGGTGGCCCTGGCGGCCGAGCGGTTCGGTGCCGTGCAGCGCTAGGTTCCACCAGAGCCATGACGGCCGGCCGCACCCCCGGGAAACGGGGGAGCAGCCGGCCTTTGGCGTTTCCTCAGGCGCTGCCGGCACCGGTGGTGATGGCCCCGATCCCAGCGGCCAGCAAGCCGGGGGTGGGATAGGCGACACCGAGGTCGATCAGCACGGAAATCCGGTTGGGCTTCTCGAGGTTTTACCGAGCACCGGGGGGAAGAACCCCGCGGGCATCTGGATCGCTGCCACCGGGACGCCAGAGCGGGCGATCCAGCCGACCCAGCCCGGGACCTCGAGCTGGATCGGCGAAGGCGGGGATCGTCAGGGACAGGACCAGCCGGACCGCGGCATGGGCTGGCTCGCCGCCGCCGAGGCCGCCGGGATGCCCATGGGGCCCGGGCGGCTCCACGGCTACGCACGGCATGCGATGGCGATCATCGAGATTGAGCCGGCCCAGCTGCCGGGCGCCGACACCTCCCGGGCGGTCGTGTCCTTGGTGCTCGGCACCGCAGCGGGGGAGCAACACTAGGAGCCGGCTGCCTTCTGCTCGAGGACGGTCTCGACGTGCAGCGCGGAGCGCAGCGTCTGGAGCACCACACAGTACTTTTCCGTGGTGGCGATCAGCCCTGCAACCGTCACCGGGTCCGCGTCGGTGTCCAGCGCGAAGGCCAGCCGGATGGACCGGAAGCCCACCGGGGCCTTGGGATCCACGCCCAGGGTGCCGCGCACATCCAGTTCTCCCTCGGCCCGGATGATCCCGGCCACCGCAAGCCCGCGGTTGGTTGCGACCGCGGCCAGGGTGACCCCGGCACATGCCACCAGGGCTTGGAGCAGCAGGTCGCCCGAGCACGCCATCGTTCCGTCGCCGCCGGTGGCCGGATGCAGGCCGGCGGCAACAAGCGCCTGGCCGGTCTGCACGGAGCACGAAACCCCTTCGCCGCCGACGACACCGCTGGCGCTGAGCCTGATGGTTCCGGCTCCGGGCCGCTCCCGGTAAAGCTGCTTGAGCGGCCGTTGTCTGTCGCGCAACGTTTCACTGTCCATGCCGCGGATCTCCTTACCCGGCGCCCCCTGCGGACTTGCCATCTGGGACAAGTGTGCACCCGTCGGGGCGGCGGGCGCTACGTTGCGATTCCGCGGACCGGATGTGCGGCACTCGGCACCACGATCTCGAGCAGCGGGGGTATCGATGTGCGGATCCGCTCGAGCGGCGATGGCGGCAATGGGGGGACTTAGGACTCCGGTTCGTAGCCGATGAGCCAGTGCAGGCCATGGCGATCCACGACCTGGCCATCGGAGGCTCCCCAGGGTTTGGGGGAAAGCGGATCCAGCACGGTGCCGTTCACCGCGAGCTTGTCGAACCATTCGTGGAGGGTGGACGGGGCGGCGGTTCCCAGCAGCGAAAGCATGATGCCTTCGAACCGGACGCTTTTGCCGCCCTTGGGCGTATCCGATCCGGCCACGGCAACGATTCCTTCGAGCTGTCCATGGGCAATGGCATCCGGGGGACCGTCGGTGCGGCCAAACTCCTTGTAGGTGTACAAGGAGAGTTTTCCGCCGAAGACTTCCGCGTAGAAACCGAGGGCTTCACGCGCGGTGCCGGGAAAATTGACGTAGATCTGGGGAGCAGCCATGGGAACATCATACAAATCCTGATGTCTTTTCCATCCCCGAACCTACCGAAGCAACCGGAGATGCGTCCCTCGATCTGCCCTTGCGTCCAACGCCCAGAGCTGCCGATGGCCTTTCCACGGCGAGCCAGGATGGTCCATGATGGAGAGGCACCGGGTGCTCCGGATTCCAACAACGGGCAAGACCTGACCGAGTTGCCCCGAAGCACCCGGAATCCTCCGCTGCCGGGATCCACCGACCGGGCAGGGGAAACGCCGGCATCGGCCGACGGATCAGCGACATCGGTTCTCGTCCCGGGCCGCGGGAGACCATCGAACAACACACCGGAAGGCCAACGCATGCCATTTGCCGACCAATTGATCAACGAGTCGACGGTCCAGGACCTCATCGGGTCGCTGGGCACCGTAGTACCGGACTTGGGCCTGCCCGCGCTGCACCGTGCCGCGCCGCTGATCGAAACACTGGGTTTGCGTGAGCGGGCCGATATGCTGCGCGATGCACTGCTCAACGACCTGCCGGTGGACTACGCCTCCCTGGCCGGCACGATCCGCGCGGCGGGCGAAGATGCGGCCTTCCGCGGCTGGCTGATCTGGCCGGTCACCTCGGCCATCGCCGTCAAGGCCGTCGCGGAGGGCACGCATGGGGCCTTCGACGACGCGATGGCACTGCTGGCCGAGCTCACCGGACGGCTCAGCGCCGAATTCGCCATCCGCACCCTGCTGCGCCACGACCTGGACCGTGCCCTCGAGCTCGTCCTGGGCTGGACAGCCTCGGACGACGTGGATGTGCGACGACTCGCCTCGGAGGGGACCCGCCCCTATCTTCCCTGGTCAATGCGGGTCCCGGAGATCACCGCACGGCCGGGGGCAACGATCCCCGTGCTCGAAGCGCTGTATCGCGACGACGCGGAGTATGTGCGCCGCTCCGTGGCAAACCACCTCAACGACCTCAGCCGCGATGCCCCGGCCCTGGTGGTGGACACCGCCCGGCGCTGGCTGGCCGAGCCGGATGTGAACACGGCCCGCCTGGTGCGCCACGCCCTGCGGACGCTGGTCAAGAAGGGGGATGTGCAGGCACTGGAACTGCTGGGTTTCGGTCCGGTGACGGTCGACGTCGCGGGCCCGGTGCTCGGCAGTGCAAGCATCGGGTTCGGCCACGGCATCGGATTCAGTGCGGTGCTGCACAACCGCGGCGACGAACCAGCCCGCGTGGCGATCGACTACACGGTCTACCACCGCAAGGCCAACGGCGGGCAGACCGGCAAGACCTTCAAGCTTGCCACACGCACCCTCGAGCCGGACGAAGAATTCAAGGTCGGACGCGAACATTCCTTCCGGGCGATCACCACCAGGCGCTACCACCCGGGCATGCACGCAATCAGCCTGCAGGTCAACGGCGTCGAATCGGCACGGGCGGAGTTTGAGCTGCTGCCCGAGTCCGAGGTGCTGCCCCCGGAACGCCGATGAACCGGAGGCCGCGGCCGCAGGGGCGGGTCCCGCCTGTATTGTGGCCGGCACCGCGGGGCGCCCACATCGAAAAGACCCGGGCCGGCAGCGGCCCATCCGGGTCTTCTTGAGGCGTCACGGGAGGGTCTGCCGACCCGCCCCTAGAATTCCTCCCCGGCGGCGATGACCGCGGCGGCCGGACCGACGATGAGCGGATCCGGCGTCCCGACCAGTTCGTGGTCCTTGCCGTCGTAGTCGAACAAGCTCAGCACGTGGCGCATCGCCCCGAGCCGGGCACGCTTCTTGTCATTGGACTTCACCACGGTCCACGGCGCCCAGTCGGTGTCGGTGGACCGGAAGGTCTCCTCCTTGGCCTCGGTGTAGGAATCCCACTTGTCCAGCGACGCCAGGTCGGTGGGGGAGAGCTTCCACTGCCGCACCGGGTCGATCTGCCGGATCGTGAAGCGGGTGAGTTGCTCGCTGCGGGTGACCGAGAACCAGAACTTCACCAGCGTGATCCCGTCGTCGACGAGCTGCTTCTCGAAGGCCGGGGTCTGGTGCATGAAGCGGTCGAACTCCTCGCGGGTGCAGAAACGCATGACCCGCTCCACTCCCGAGCGGTTGTACCAGGAACGGTCGAAGAGGACCATCTCGCCGGCAGCCGGAAGATGCGCGATGTAGCGCTGGAAGAACCACTGGGTGGATTCGCGCTTGCTGGGCTTCTCCAGCGCCACGACACGGGCGCCGCGGGGGTTCAGGTGCTCGGTGAAGCGCTTGATGGTCCCGCCCTTGCCGGCGGCGTCGCGTCCCTCGAAGAGCACCACGAGGCGCCTCCCGGTGGCCTTGACCCAGACCTGGAGCTTGAGCAGCTCGATCTGCAGCAGCCGCTTCTCCAGGTCGTACCGGGAGCGGTCCATGCGCGAGGAATACGGGTAACCCTCGCGCCAGGTGTCCACGACTTCCCCGGCTGCGGTCAACAGCACCGGGTCGTCATCGTCATCGTCTCGGATGGAATAGCCGTGGGCGGCCAAATCAAGCAATTGCATGTCTTGACCGTATGCGGGTCCGGTGAACGGAAGATGAACATCGGGGGGCCGGAAAGGGGAATGTGACCAGGTCCATTGGCCCCCGGTGTCAGGGCGCAGCGGGAGCGGGCAGTGCTGGCAGCGTCTTCCCGAAGAGCCAGGGTTCCAGGAACGCCTCGGCCGAGGGGAAGAGGGGCAGATGCGCGTCGACGTGGTCGCGGAACAGGGCGTAGGTGACGGTCCCGTGGCGCCGGGACCCGGTCCAGGCCCGCAGCATCGCGAAGAAGGCGCGGTCTCCGGCGGCCAGCCGCAGGGCGTGCAGCGTCAGGGCGCCGCGCTTGTAGACCCGGTCGTCGAACATGTCCGCCGGTCCGGGGTCCCCGACGGCGATGTCCTGCTCCAGGGAAGCGAGCAAATCCCAGGCATCCCTGGCACGCGCGTCGGCGCCGGGGCCGCCGGCGGCTTCGGACCAGATCCATTCGGCGTAGCAGGCGAAGCCCTCGTGCAACCAGATGTCTTTCCACGACCCGACGGTCAACGAGTTGCCGAACCACTGGTGGGAGAGCTCGTGGGCGATCAGCCGCTGCTGCTCCCAGCCCGGGGCCAGGTGGTTGTCGCCCAGGATGGAAATCCCGTGCGCCTCCAGCGGGATTTCCAGCTCGTCCTCGGTGACCACGACGGTGTAGTCCGCAAACGGGTAGGGGCCGAAGGCCTCGATGAAGGTTTCCATCATCCGCGGCTGGTCGGCCAGTGCGGCCGCGACCCGGTGCAGTGCCGCGGAGTTGGCGGCCACCAGTTGGGGCACCGGCGCCGGGGCGCCGGCGTGCCGCCCGGCTGCCGCGGCGGAGGTCCCGGCCAGGGAACACAAATCATAGCGGCCGATCTGCAGCGTCGCCAGGTAGGTGGCCATCGGCTCGTTGACCTCATAGGTCCAGCGTTCGCGGCTGGAGCGCCGTTGGCGGTCCACCAGCTTCCCGTTGCTCACCGGGCGGTAACCGGCATCGGTGTTGACGCGGATGCGGTAGGTCGCCTTTTGGCTGGGGTGGTCGTTGCAGGGGAACCAGGTGGGGGCCCCGTTGGGTTGGCCGGCCACAAGCACCCCGTCCTGGAGCTCCTCCCAGCCGACCTCGCCCCAGGTTCCCCGGCGCACGTTCGGGACCCCGCCGTAGCGGATCTCCACGGTGAATTCCTCCCCGGCCGGCACCGGGGAGTGCAGGTGCAGTTCCAGCCTTCCGGCCTTCTGCGTGGACCTGGCGATCTTGGAGCCGTTGACCTGGCAGCGCGAGGCGCGCAGCCCGGAGAGGTCCAGGCCGATGCGCAGCAGCTCGGTGAGGGCCACGGCGGTGATGGTGGCCCGTCCGTCGAGCCGGTTGCCCCCGAGCCTGCAGTCCAGGTCCAGGTCGTAGTGCGTGACGCGGTAGTCGGCGCTTCCGGAGCGCGGCACATAGGTATCCGGGATGAAGGGGGCCGTGGCGCCCGTGTCGTGTGGTGGGGTGTGGCTCATGCGTGCGGCTGGCTCCAGGGTTGGACGGGGTTGCCCATCCAGTAGCTCGACGGGGGAACGGTTTCCCCGCGCATCACCAGCGAGCCCGGGCCCACCGTGGCGCCCGCGGCCAGGGAGGCGGCGGGCAGGATGACCCCGTGCGGGCCCATCGTGGATCCCGCGGAGAGTTCCACCGTATCAATGGCCATGACCCGGTCGTGGAAGAGGTGGGTCTGGACCACGGTGCCGCGGTTGACCGTCGCCGAATCCCCGAGGGTGACCAGGTCGGCCTCGGGCAGCCAGTAGCTTTCGCACCAGACGCCGTGGCCGATCTTCGCGCCCAGGGCGCGAAGCCACCAGACCAGGGCCGGGGACCCGGCGGCGGAGTGGGCGAACCACGGGGCGCAGACCATCTCGATGAACGTGTCAACGACCTCGTTGCGCCAGATGAACGAGCTCCACAGGGCGTGTTCGCCCGGGCGGATGGGGCCGACCAACAGCCACTTGGCAACGACGGCGGAGGTGGCCGCGACGGCGCCTGCCGCCAGCATCACCGCGCCGCTGAGCAACGCGGCAACCTGGTAGCCGTAGTGCGCGGCCAGCAGGTCAAGCAGCACCAGCACCAGGGCCGCGACGCCCACGGTCACGACGACCGGCACGAAGCGGCACAGTTCCCACAGCGCGCGGGCGACCTTCAACCGCGTCGGCGGGGCGTAGGTGAGCGAGTCGTCGGAGGCCACCGCGGTGCGGCGCAGGCGCACCGGCGGGCTGCCCAGCCAGGAGGTCCCGGACTTGGCCTTGGCGGGGGTGGCCGAGAGCACGGCGACCAGGCCGTTGCGCGGCACGCGGCGCCCGGCACCGGCGATGCCGGAGTTGCCCAGGAAGGCGCGCTTGCCGATCTTGGTGCGTCCGACCTTCAGCCAGCCGCCGCCGAGCTCGTAGGTGGCGACCATGGTGTCGTCGGCCAGGAAGGAGCCGCTGCCGATGGTGGTCATCTTGGGGATCAGCAGCACCGTGGAGGCCTCGACGTTGCGTCCGACCTTGGCGCCGAGCAGGCGCAGCCACACCGGGGTGAAGAGCGAGGCGTAAAGCGGGAAGAGCAGGTCGCGGGCCATGTCCAGCAGGCGCTCGGTGGCCCAGACCTGCCAGCCGATGCGGCTGTCGACCCGGTGCCAGCCCTCGCGCAGGCCAAGGCCCAGCAGGCGGGTGGCGACAAGCACCAGCAGCATGTTCAGTCCGAACCACACCAGTGCGGCCGCGGGAACCACCAGCGTGAGCCGGAGCGGGGCGTCGTGCAGCGAGGCCTGGCCGCGCAGCAGCAGCGCGGAGACGAACACGGCGCCGAGGATGGAGAGCAGGGGGATGGCGCCCAGGGCCGAGGACGCGGCGGCGAGCAGGGAGTTGCGCACCTTGCGGGTGCGGAGCGGGGCCTGCGGCCAGGCCGGCTTGGCCTTGCCGCTGCGTTCGGCCGGCGAGCCGGAGTAGGCGGAGAAAGCGCGGGTGGTTCCGGCCAGGGCGGAGCCGGCGGCAAGCTCCACGCCGTCGGCGACCACGGAGCCGGGCATCAGCGTGCTGCGTGCCCCGATGCTGGCCTCGGCGCCGATCTCGACGGCGCCCACGATCAGTCGGTCACCATCGATCCAGTAGCCGGTGAGGTCGACCTCGGGTTCGATGCTGGCGCCGCGGCCCACGGCGAGCAGGCCGGTGACCGGCGGGATCGAGTGCAGCTGCACATCGCTGCCGATCTTCGCGCCCAGGGCGCGGGCGTAGAACTGGATCCAGTGGGCGCTGCCCAGCGAGACGGGATCGGCGAGGTCGGCGATCTGCTGGGCCATCCACAGCCGCAGGTGCACCTTGCCCGAACGCGGGTAGTTCCCGGGCTTCAGGCCGCGCAGCAGCGTGCGGGCCGCCACGACGGACAGCGCCATGCACCCGGGGGAGGAGACGAAGACGAGCCAGAGCGCGGCCACGGCCCACCAGGACAGCCGCGGAGCGTCGGAAAACACGCCCAGGGCCGCGAGCACGTTGTTGCCGGCGGCCAGGTACACGAGCCAGCGCATGCCCACCAGGATGAAGGTGGGGATGCCCATCAGCGTCTGGAAGACCTGGGCGCGCCTGGTGGTGCGTTGAACGGTGCGGGTCTCGGGTGCCTCGCCGCTTCGGGCACCAAGGGCCTCGAGCAGCGACCCGATGCGCGGATGGGAGTAGATCTCGGCCACCGTGACGGTGCGGTAGCGCACGCGCAGGGCGGAGACCAGCTGTGCGGCGGAAAGCGAGCCGCCGCCGGAGGCGAAGAAGTCGGCCTCCAGGGAGCCGACCTCGGTTCCCAGTACCCGGGTCCACTGCTCGAGGACCCAGGCCGCATCGCCGTCCAGCTCCGGCAGCACCCCGGCGGGGCCCGTTCCGGTGGCGCCGGGCAACGGCCAGGGCAGCGCGTGGCGGTCGACCTTGCCGCTGGTCTTGGTGGGCAGGATCTGCACCACGGCCAGCAGCGGGATCAGCGGCGCCGGAAGCACATCGGAAAGCCGGCCGCGCGCGGCAGCGGTGTCGTAGCCCGGGGCGGCGGCCAGGTAGCCGACGAGGATCTGGTTGCCGGCCGCCGTGGTCTTTACCGCGGCCGCGGCCCCGGAAACCCCGGGCAGGGATTGCAGCGCCGCGTCGATTTCGCCGAGTTCGATGCGCCGGCCGCCGAGCTTGACCTGTTCGTCCATGCGGCCCAGGAAAATGAGCCCGGCCGGGTCGGCCTGCACGAGGTCCCCGGAGCGGTAGGCGCGCTCCCAGCCCAGGGTCTCGAAGGGCGCGTATTTCTCCTTGTCCTTGGCCGGGTCCAGGTAGCGGCCCAGCCCGACGCCTCCGATGATCAGTTCCCCGCTCTGGCCCGGGGCCACGGGCAAGCCCGAAGCGTCGACGACCGCAAGGTCCCAGCCCTGAAGCGGCAGGCCGATGCGGACCGGGTCGGTGCCGTCCATTTGCGCGGCACAGGCCACGACGGTCGCCTCGGTCGGGCCGTAGGTGTTCCAGACCTCTCGTCCCGGAACGGCCAGCCGGGCGGCGAGCTCGGGCGGGCAGGCCTCGCCGCCGAAGATCAGCAGCCGCACATTTTCCAGGGCCTCCGCGGGCCAGAGTGCGGCGAGGGTGGGGACGGTGGAGACGACGGTGACCCCTCGGGTCACCAGCCAGGGTCCCAGGTCCATGCCCGAACGCACCAGCGCGCGCGGTGCGGGCACCAGGCAGGCGCCATGGCGCCAGGCCAGCCACATTTCCTCGCAGGAGGCGTCGAAGGCCACCGACAGCCCGGCCAGCACGCGGTCCTCGGCGCCCAGCGGATCACCCGCCAGGAAGATCCGGGCCTCGGCGTCGACGAAGGCGGCCGCCGAGCGCTGGGTGATGGCCACGCCCTTGGGTGTTCCGGTGGATCCGGAAGTGAAGATGATCCAGGCGTCATCGCCCGGCCCGGCGTCGCGGGCGGGCTCCGGGTTGGGCGCTGCGCGCAGGGAGGTGATCGTCCCCTTTTCGCCGATGACAGCTGCAACCCCGGCCTCGGAAAAGACCAGCCGGGCACGTTCCTCGGGATCATCGGCATCGACGGGGACGTAGGCGGCGCCGATCTCCATCGTGGCCAGGATGCCGATGTAGAGCTCGCGGGTGCCGGAGGGGATGCGAATTCCGATGCGGTCTCCGGCACCGAGTCCGGCGGCCCGCAGGCGCTGGGCCATCTCGTCGATGGCCGCCAGCAGATCCGCGTAGGTCAGCGAGCGCTCGCCGTCATCCAGTGCGGGGGCCTCGGGGTGGGCGGACGCACTGGCCGCTAGGATGTCCATGAGGGTGCGGGGCGCCGGGGCCAGCCCGCTGCCGGGGTATTGCGGAGACAAGACGGTGGCGGTGGTTGCCGGGTCTGAAGTGCTGGGTGTCGTATCCACTGCGGCTTTCTTGAAAAGTGGTGCCCGGACTTCCCCGTGCGGGGAGACCCAAGACGCGGGGGCCCTGCCGGGACCCGCGGCGCCGCCGGGGCGCCCGCCACCGCCCGGCCGGCACGTACGCGGCAACCGTATGCAGGGAAGGTTAACGCCAGGCGTACAGAGGGTGAACGACATGGGGTTGTGGGCGAAATGTGCCGCGGATCATGTGCCGCGAAGGCGGACGTGATTCCGGAATCCGCTGCCCGATGCGCCATACTCGAGGCAGCCGGAACCGGCCACCGGGCCAGCACAAGAAGGGGACATGCATGGATGTGCAAGCAGCGCCCGGAGCGGGCATTGGCCCCGGTGCCCCGTGGTGGGCCATTGCCCCGTTGTCCGCCGCCGCGGCGCACCCCGGGGTCAAGCTGCTCCCGGAAGAACTCGCCCGCGCCCGGGGCTACGCCGCCGGGCGCCCGCGCGAGGACTTCGTGGCCGGGCGGATCCTGGCCAGGGTGCTGGCGGCCGAACTCCTGGGCCTCGCCGGGGTGCAGGGCCGGGATGTCCTTCCGGGCGATCTCCAGCTCGCCCAGTGGTGTCCGCAATGCGCCTCCACCGCGCATGGGGCCCCGCGGCTGTGCCTGCCGCACCGCGGGGACCGCTACGCGCTGTCCTACGCCCGCACCGCGGGTTGGCTGCTGCTGGGCCTGGCCCCCGGGCGCGGGCGGCTGGGCGTGGACCTGGCCGATTCGGCCGATGCCGCGTTCGGCCCGGGGGACGGGAACCTGCTCGAGGACTACGCCTACGCACCGGGGGAACGCACCCGGCTTCGGGCGCTGCCGGGCCCGGCACGGCAGCAACTGCGGGCCCGGTGGTGGGCGCTGAAGGAAGCGGTGGCCAAGGCCGCCGGGGAGGGCCTGGCGGGTGAGGGCGGAATCCCGGTGGTTGCCGGGGAGCACCGGCATCCGTTGCTGCGGGCCGCGGGCACGCGCGTGCTCGAGCCGTTGCCGGGAACCCCCGATTCCCTGGGACGCACGCTTCCCGGCACCCTGGTGGCCGGCATCGTCTGGGTGCCCTGAGCATTGCGCCGGACACAAAAAACGTGGGTGCGCCCGCCCCAACGGCGAACGCACCCACGCAGGATATCGAATGGCGGCGGGTCTCAGCCCTTGACCGAACCGCTCATCAGCCCGCCGACGAAGTACTTGCCCAGCAGGATGTAGACGAGAAGCGTGGGCACCGAGGCGATCAGTGCGCCGGCCATGGAGGCCCCGTAGTCGGTGAGCTGGCCGCCTGCCAGGAAGCTCAGCGCGATGGTCACCGGCCCGTTGCGTCCCGAGGAGAAGAACGCGGCGAACAGGTAGTCGTTCCAGGCGGAGGTAAACTGCCAGATGAGCACGACCACGAAGCCCGGGGCGGAGATCGGGAAGATCACCGAGGCGTAGGTGCGCAGGATCCCGGCTCCGTCCATGCGGGCGGCCTCGATGAGTTCGGAGGGCACCGACTCGTAGTAGTTGCGGAAGATCAGCGTACAGATCGGCAGCCCGTAGACGATGTGCAACAGCATCAGCGACGGAACGCCCTGGGGCACCCCGAGGTTGCTCATCAGCTGGGTCAGCGGGATCATGACCGCCTGGTAGGGGATGAACATGCCAAAGAGGATCAGCGTGAACACCACGTTGGCGCCGGGGAACCGCCACTTGGACAGCACATAGCCGTTGATCGAGCCCAGCGTGGCGGAAATGATGGCCGCGGGGACCACCAGGGCGAAGGTGCGCCCCAGGGCCGGGGCCAGCGTGGTCCAGGCCTTGGCCCAGCCGCCGGTTTCCCAGGTGGTCGGCAGGAACCAGGCCCGCGAGGGGTCGGCGTCGGCGCTGCCCTTGAAGCTGGTGATGAACAGGACGTAGGCGGGGATCAGCACGATCACCACGAAGAGCATCAGCAGCGCGTACTTCAGGGTGCGGTTGATCCGGCGGCGGCCCGGGTTCGGGGCGCCCAGGGCCGTCTTGGCGGCCGGGGCCGCGGTGCGGTCAAGGATCGAGGTGGCCATTAGCGCTTCTCCGCTCGCGAGGTGTACATGAGGTAGGGGACCACCACGAGGGCGACCAGCACCAACAGGATCATGCCGATGGCCGCGGCGTCGGCGTAGTCGCTGCCGATGTATTTGACCCACATCATGGTCGCCGGGACCTGGACGTCGTAGGTGTTGGCATCCGGGACGATGGCGCGGATGAGGTCGAAGAGCTTCAGCGACATGTGGCCGATGATGATCACTGCCGAGAGCATCACGGGGTTCAGCTGCGGGAAGATCACGTGGCGGTACAGCTTCCACTCGCTGCAGCCGTCAATGCGCGCGGCCTCGCGCAGTTCCTCGGGGATGCCGCGGAATCCGGCCAGGAACAGGGCCATGACGTAGCCGGAAAGCTGCCAGATCGCCGGGACCGCGATGGCGGCGATGCCCCAGGTGGGGTTGGACCACCAGTCGTTCTGCATGAAGCCCAGTCCCACGGAGTCGAGCAGCCGGTTCAGGCCGGTGGTGCGCTCGCCGCCGGGCTGGTCGGTCTGCAGGGAAGAGAGCAGCCAGCGCCACACCACGCCGGAGGCGATGAAGGAGACCGACATGGGGAAGAGGTACACGGCGCGGAAGAAGCCCTCGCCCTTGGCGGGCTTGTCCAGCATCCAGGCCCAGAGGAAGCCGAAGATCAGCGTTCCGCCCAGGAAGACGATGGTCAGGATCAGCAGGTTCCACAAGGAGTGCTGGAAGTTTGGGTCGGCCAGCAGGTTGGTGTAGTTCTCGAAGCCGACGTACTTGTTGCTGGGCTTGGCCGTGTGCTGGTTGGTCAGGCTGACCCGGAAGTTTTCGATGATCAGCCAGTAGACGAACACGCCAACCAGGATGATGGTGGGTGCCAGGAGCAAGAGTCCCGGTCCCCAATGTTTTACGCGCCTAAGCATGGTTTCCTCCCTGGGGAAATGGGCGCCGCATGGAGACGGGGGCGGTTGCTGCCGGATCGGCTGCGACCGCCCCCACATCCATGGTGGTGTTGTTACTTGGCGAACTTCTCGGCAGTGGCTGCCGCCGCGTCCTGAAGGGCCGCGACGTTGCCGTCGCCGCCGAACTTGCTGACCGCGGTGCTCAGCTCGTTGAGCCAGGCCACCGGAACCGCAGCGCCGTGGGCAAGGGAAGAAACGATCTTGTCCTGGGAGAAGTCCTTGATGGCGCTCTTCTGGTAGTCGGAGAAGTCATCGGTCTTGGCGGTGGTGTTCGCCGGGATCGATCCCTTGACCTTGTTGAATGCCGTCTGGCCCTCGGCCGAGCCGATGGTGCTCAGCCAGGCCTTGGCACCGGCCGGGTTGGGCGCGCCCACCGGCAGAGTGAAGGAGTCTGCGAGGAAGTTGAAGACCCCCGCGGTTCCCGGCATCGGGAAGTAGGAGTAGTCGGAGCCGGCCTTCTTGCCGTCCTGAGCGAACTTGGCCTCGGCCCAGTCGCCCATGAGGTTGTAGGCGGCAGCCCCGTCCTCGACCAGCTGCGTGGCCGGGGCCCAGTCGCTGAGGGAGTCGCGGTCGGAGTTGGTGTAGCTCAGCGTCTTCTTGTAGGCCTCGATGGCCTTGGTGACGTCCGCGCCCTTCCAATCGGTCTGCCCGTCCCACAGCCCGTTGTAGCCGTCGACGCCCAGGGAAGAGAGCAGGACGTTTTCGAACAGCTGGGTCTGGGTCCAGGTGCCGGCAACCGCCAGCGGGGTCTTGCCGCTGGCCTTGATCTTGTCCATGTCGGCGAACCAGCCCTCGAGGCTGTCTGCCGGCTTGTTCGGGTCGACCCCTGCCTTCTTCAACACCTCGACGTTGGCCCACACCACGTTGGAGCGGTGGATGTTGGAAGGGACCGAGTAGATCTTGCCGTCAACGGTGAGCCTGTCGACCAGGTCCTTGGGGAACTGGTCGGTGAGCTTGTTCTCGGCGTAGAAGCCGGTGAGGTCCTCGAGCTGGTCGGCGTCGATGTAGTCCTGCAACTCGGCACCGGCGTGTGCCTGGAAAGAATCCGGCGGGGTTCCGGCCTTGAGCTGTGCGGCAAGCACGCTCTTGGCCTGGGATCCGGCGCCGCCGGCAACCGCGAGGTTGTCGAAGGTCAGGCCGGGGTAATCGGCCTTGAAGACGTCAACCAGGGCGTCAAGCCCGGCCTTTTCGGAGCCGTCGGCCCACCAGGTGAACACGCCGACCTCGCCGGTGGCCTCGCTGGCCGGTGCCGCCGAGTCGGCGGGGGCCTGTCCGGAGCCGCCACACCCAGCGAGAGTGAGTCCCAATGTCGCGGCCGCTGCAATCAATGTAAGACTACGGCGCATGTCTGCCTCCAAGAGTTGTTTGAAAATGTGTGAAATTGTCTAAAAGTGTCTCAGTGCTACCTAATGGTTACCCGCATCACACCTTGGCGTCAACTACTGAACGCAATCTTCACCGACTTGTTGCCTTCCGCGGGTCTGGGGAATGCCCTGTCGCGCCCTGGCGAAGCACCAGCGCGACCGCGCCGAGTGCCTCGGCGCGGTCGCCGAGCATGGACATGTGCAGGGACGTGTTTTCGCCGACCACCGGAATTGCGTGGCGGTTCAGGCCACGGCGGATGGGGTCCAGGAGCAGCTCGCCCAGGGGCGCCAGCGGTCCGCCGATGACCATGGCCTCGGGATTGATCAGGTTCGCAACGTTCGCCAGCGCGTGCCCGACGGCGACCCCCGCGTCGTCGATGACCCGCAGCGTGGCCGAGTCGCCGGCCAGGGCGCGCTTGATGATGTCGTCCACCGTGATTGTCCGGCCCTCGGCGTGGCCGAGCATTTCGGTCATGGTGTAGGTCGAGGCCACGGTTTCCAGGCAGCCCCGGTTGCCGCAGCGGCAGATCAGGCCCTGGTCGAAAATGGTCGAATGCCCGATCTCGCCGGTGATCCCCAGATGCCCGTAGTACAGCGACCCGTTCAGGATCAGGCCCGAGCCGATCCCGCTGCCGATCTTCAGGAAGCACAGGTTGGCGCAGGCCTGGTGCTCGCCCCAGGTGACCTGGGCCAGCGCCCCAAGGTTCGAGTCGTTGTCAATGATGACGGGGATCCCCAGTGCGCCGCGCAGCTGTCCTGCGATGTCGATGCCCACCCAGTCGGGCAGTATGGCTCCATGGATCACCCGATTGGTCCGGTGGTCGATGGGCCCGGGAACCCCGATCCCGGCACCCAGCAGCTGCCGGGGGTTGGTGCCGGTGCGCTCGCAGGCCTCGGTGAGCATCCGGGCGGCAATGGCGATGCTGTCCTCAACCCGGTGCCCGATGGGCAGCGCGGCGGAGGATTCGTCGAGCAGGCGGAATCCGGGCCGGGCCAGGACCACGCGTACGTGGCTGCGCCCGAAGTCGATGCCGGCGGCCACGTCCGCCACGTCCAGGAGGCTCACGCCCAGGGCCCGGCGGCCCGAGCTGGTGACGGTGGCTGTTTCCACGCGGTTCTGCGCGGCCAGGGTCTTGACGATGTTTGAGACCGTTGCGGTGGACAGCCCGGTGACGCGCGCCAAGCCTGCCTGGGTCAGTGTTCCGTGGGAGGCCAGGGTGTCCAGGATGCGCTGCTCGTTGAGCTTGCGCAGGGCTGATTGGGAACCAGGGTTTGCTCGTCCGGGTTTGGCGCGTGGGGCGTCGGTCATGCAATGAAGCTTGCGTCACATATCGATTGCAGTCAAGAGGTTAACACAAAATATTCGGTTGAAGCGTTTTTCTTGAATGCATGGCCTTGATTTCTTGCGTTCATGGACCGCGGGCGGGAGATGCGGATGAATGGTCGGCACGGGATGCGCACCGCAGGGTGGCGGGGGACGGCTCTGCAGGCGACGCCGATTCCGCACGGCAGCGGACTGTAGTAAGAATGTTCCAGGGGCATCCGGTCGGTGCCCGCGGGCACCACGAAGAGGATGGCGCATGACGAATCCGGATCTTGGGCTTTGGCCACCGAGTGATGGGAAGTACCGTCGCTCGGAAGCCTCGTCGGTCATTGGGACCGGGGACCAGGTGTGGGAACGGTCCATTGCGGAGGTGTTGCGCTGGGGAGTCAAGACGGCCAGCGGCTTCACTGTGGGCTCCTCCGCTACGGTGAGAGCGGGCGACCGCGTGGAAGTCACGGCGCGCCTATTCGGCGTTGGCATCATTGAGCCGGTGGAGGTGGTGGCCGTCGTGGATGAGCCTGATCGGGTCGGATTCTCCTACCGCACCCTGCCCGGGCACCCGGTCAGTGGCGAGGAAGCGTTCATGGTCAGCCGGCACGGAGACGAAGTGCGCCTCACGGTGCGATCCCTCACTCGTGCTGCACCGCAGCAGCCTTGGCGGGCACTGTTCCCCTTGCTCCTGATCGTGCAGGGCATCGTTCGCCGGAGGTATCTTCGTGCCTTGCGTTAGCCGCTTTCGCATCCGGGTCCCAGGGCGGCAGGTCGCCCCGGGCGCTTAGGCGCCGAATGTCTCAGTCGATTCCGTTCGACCACCGCGCCAATAGCTCCCCGCCCGGTCAACTCCGCTACCATCGGCCGACCTTGGGACAGGTCCTTCATGGGTAACGGGGCGCAGCAGGTCCCGGACGACTGCCTCTTTCTTCAGGTCCTTGGCATCCGACTTGGAGTGGCAGTTTGCCCATGGGAAAGTCTGCCGATGTGGTTTCCTTAGCGCCGTACGCCGTACGCCGTACGTGGCCCGACGGCGTGCGGCAAGTGCTGGTTTGCGGTTACGGAACCAGGATGACCTTGCCGGTGGTGGCGCGGGATTCGAGGGCCGTGTGCGCGGCACCGGCCTCGGCCAGCGGGAAGCGGGCGCCGATCCTGACATTGAGCTTGCCGTCGGCGACCAGGCCGAAGATCTCTCCCGAGCGCCAGCGGCGCTCCTCGGCGTCGAGCAGGAAGTCGCCGATCTTGGGTCGGGTCACGGTGAGTGAGCCGTGTGCATTCAGGCGTTGCAGGTCAAAGGGCGGGACCTGGCCCGACGCCCCGCCAAAGAGCACCAGGGTGCCGCGTATTTTCAGGGACTCGAGGGACCCGTCGAAGGTGTCCTTGCCGATGCCGTCGTACACGACATCCACGCCGCGACCCCCGGTGATTTCGCGGACGCGTGAAGGGACCTCGTCGTAGCCCAAGACATGGTCGGCACCTGCGCCGCGCGCCAATGCCGCCTTTTCCGGGGTCGAGGTGGTGGTGATGACGGTGGCCCCGCGCAGTTTGAGCAGCTGGATCAGCAGCAGGCCCACCCCGCCGGCCCCGGCATAGGTCAGCACGGTGTCCCCGGGCTGCACGTCGTAGCTGGAATTCACGAGGTAGTGGGCGGTGATGCCCTGCAGGGGAAGCGCGCCGGCGACATCCAGCGCGACGTTTGCGGGAACCGGCAACGCCTTCTCGGCATCCAGCAGGGTGTAGTTGGCGTACGCCTTGGACCCCTCGGTGGTGGCCACCCGGTCGCCGACGGCGAAGCCGGTGACGCCGTCCCCGACGGCCTCGACAATGCCCGCGTATTCGCTGCCCGGGATGAAGGGGTACTTGACCTTGTAGACCCCCGAGCGCTGGTAGGTTTCGATGAAGTTCACGCCCACGGCGGCGACCTTTACCAGCAGCTGCCCGGCATGCGGAGAGGGGGTTTCCGAGGAAACATAGTCGAATACTTCGGGCCCGCCGGCCTGGCGGGCGATAATTGCATGGGGACTCACGTGCGCAACTCCTTGGTCAGCTCTTGGTTTTGACACAACCCTAGCGTTCGACCTCGTAACCTCCAGGCCAGGTGGCGGGGATGTTGCGTGATGGGACACCCCATTGTGAATATTTATTAGCAATCATGCATAAATGCGTAGTAGGGTTGGTTCATGACGATTTCAGTAGCTGTATCCGGAGCCAGTGGGTATGCCGGCGGCGAGGTCTTGCGCTTGCTGTCCAATCACCCGGACGTAACCATCGGGGCCATTACCGCCCACTCGAATGCCGGGCAGCGACTGGGCGAACTCGCCCCGCACCTGCATTCCCTGGCCGACCGCATCCTGGTGGAAACCACCGTCGAGCAACTGAGCGGACACGACGTCGTGTTCCTGGCCCTGCCGCACGGGCACAGCGCCGAAATCGCCTCCCAGCTCCCGGCCGAGACCCTGGTCATCGACGCCGGAGCGGACCACCGCCTCGAATCGCCCGAGGCCTGGGAAAAGTTCTACGGTTCGGCACACGCCGGAACCTGGCCCTACGGACTGCCCGAGCTGCCCGGGGCCCGCGCCAAGCTCGTGGGCGCCAAGCGCATCGCGGTGCCAGGCTGCTACCCGACCTCGGTCCAACTGGCCCTCGTGCCGGGCTTCGCCGCGGACCTGCTCGAGCCCGACGACGTCGTGGTGGTCTCCGCCTCCGGAACCTCCGGCGCCGGCAAGAGCGCCAAGGTCAACCTCATCGGCGCCGAGGTCATGGGATCGATGAACCCCTACGGCGTGGGCGGGTCCCACCGCCACACCCCGGAAATGGAACAGGGCCTGTCCAATGCGGCAGGGGTCCCGGTGACGGTCTCCTTCACCCCGACCCTGGCCCCGATGCCCCGCGGCATCCTCACCACCGCCACCGCGAAGGTCAAGCCCGGCGTGGACGAGGCAACGCTGCGCGCCGCCTGGGTGGCAGCCTACGCCGACGAACCGTTCGTGCACGTGCTGCCCGAGGGCCAATGGCCCGCGACCTCCTCGGTCATGGGCTCGAACCACGCCCAGATCCAGTTGGCCTTCGACCCGCACGCGGGCCGCGTGATCGTCTCCACCGTCATCGACAACCTGACCAAGGGCACCGCCGGCGGCGCCGTCCAATCCATGAACATCGCCCTGGGCCTGAACGAAACCGCCGGCCTGGCATTTGAAGGAGTAGCACCGTGAGCACCGCACCGATGGGAATCACCACCCCGGCAGGCTTCGATGCCTCGGGCATCACCGCCGGGCTCAAGGCCTCGGGAAACCCGGACCTGGCCCTGGTGCGCAACAACGGCCCGCGCTTCGACGCCGCGGCCGTGTTCACCTCCAACCGCGTGGCAGCCGCCCCGGTGCACTGGTCCCGCCAGGTCATCACCGACGGACGCGCCGACGCCGTGGTGCTGAACTCCGGCGGCGCCAACGCCTGCACCGGCCCCGAGGGCTTCGCCAACACCCACGCCACCGCCGAGCATGTCGCCACGGTGTTGGGCGTTTCCAGCGGTGACGTGCTGGTGTGCTCCACCGGGCTGATCGGCGAGCAGCTGCCGATGGACAAGATCCTGCCCGGCGTCGACGCCGCGGCCGCCGCACTGGGCACCGGCAACGAGTTCGACGGCGGCTCCGTCGCAGCCACCGCCATCATGACCACCGACACCGTGTCCAAGCAGGCCGGATTCACCGGCACAGGCTACTCGATCGGTGCCATGGCCAAGGGCGCTGGCATGCTCGCCCCCGGGCTGGCCACCATGCTCGTGGTCATCACCACCGACGCCGTGCTGGATCCCTCCCAGCTGGACGCCGCGCTGCGCGAGGCCACCCGGGTGAGCTTCGACCGCGCCGATTCAGACGGCTGCATGTCCACCAACGACACCGTCATCCTGATGTCTTCCGGCGCTTCCGGCACCGTCCCCGACCTCGCGGAGTTCTCCGCCGGACTTGGGGCAACCTGCGTGGAGCTGGCCAAGACGCTGATCTCCGACGCCGAGGGCGCGGCCCACGAGATCACCATCCGCACCTTCAACGCGGCCACCGAGGACGAGGCCGTGGAGGTCTCGCGCACCGTGGCGCGCTCCAACCTGTTCAAGACCGCGATCTTCGGCCAGGACCCCAATTGGGGACGGGTGCTCTCCGCGGTCGGGACCACCCAGGCGGCCTTCGAGCCCGACGAGCTGAACGTGTCCATCAACGGCGTGCAGGTCTGCCGCAACGGCGGGGTGGGCGACGACAGGAACCTGGTGGACCTCAGCGGCCGCCAGGTGCTCGTGGAAATCGACCTGAACGCCGGGACGGCCGAGGCCAGCCTGTGGACCAACGACCTGACCCACGACTACGTCCACGAGAACTCCGCCTACAGCAGCTAGATGGCGCTTTTCGCCCCTTCGACCCAAACGTTCCAGTGAGGATCACCCAAGAGCATGTCTGAGAAAACACCCACGGCCATGGACGTGGCCCAACGCAAGGCCGAGGCCCTGATCGAGGCGCTTCCCTGGATCCAGCGTTTCGCCGGCACCACCATGGTGATCAAGTACGGCGGCAACGCCATGGTCAACGAGGAATTGCGCCGCGCCTTCGCCGAGGACATCGTCTTCCTGCGCCATGTGGGCATCAACCCCGTGGTCGTGCACGGGGGAGGCCCGCAGATCAATTCCATGCTCAGCCGCCTGGGCATCGAATCCGAGTTCAAGGGCGGGCTGCGCGTCACCACCCCCGAAGCCATGGACGTGGTGCGCATGGTGCTCACCGGGCAGGTGCAGCGCGAACTGATCGGATTGATCAACTCGCACGGCCCCTACGCGGTGGGGCTCTCCGGCGAGGACGGCGCCCTGCTGCGCGCCGTGCGGACCGGGACCTACATCGCCGGCCAGCACGTGGACCTCGGACTCGTCGGCGAAGTGACCGGTGTCAAGCCCGACCAGATCCTGGACCTGCTGGCCGCCGGCAAGATCCCGGTCGTCTCCACCGTGGCCCCGGAGGTCGACGACAAGGACAACCCCACCGGGCAGGTGCTCAACGTCAACGCCGACACCGCCGCCGCGGCGCTGGCAAGCGCACTGGGCGCCTCCAAGCTGGTGATCCTCACCGACGTCGAGGGGCTCTACGCCGCCTGGCCCGACAAGTCATCGCTGATCTCCTCGCTGGACACCGAGACGCTGCGCGCCCTGATGCCCTCGCTGGAATCGGGCATGATCCCCAAGATGGCAGCCTGCCTCAAGGCCGTGGACGGGGGCGTGGGCCAGGCCCACATCGTCGATGGCCGCCAACCGCACTCCATGCTGCTGGAGGTCTTCACCTCCGCCGGCGTCGGAACCCAAGTCATTCCCAAGGACAAGGCATGAACGAGATCATTGAACAGGAAACCGGCGACCTGAACGCCCTGGCCGGCAGCGAATTGCTGGCCCGCTACAACCACTCGCTGCTCGGTGTCTTCGGCACCCCGCAGCGGGTGCTGGTGCGCGGGGCCGGCTGCCACGTGTGGGACGCGGACGGCAAGGAATACCTCGACCTGCTCTCCGGGATCGCCGTGAACGCCCTGGGCCACGCCCACCCGCTGGTCACCTCGGTGATCTCCTCCCAGCTGGCAACGCTGGGACACATCTCCAACTTCTTCACCAGCCCCACGCAGATCGCCCTGGCCGAAAAACTGCTGGAAATCAGCCAGGCACCGGCCGGTTCCAAGGTCTTTTTCACCAACTCCGGAACCGAGGCCAACGAGGCGGCGTTCAAGCTCGCCCGCCGCAACGCCGGCACCCGGCAGGCGCCCCGCTCCAAGATCATTGCCCTGGAGCAAGCCTTCCACGGCCGCACCATGGGAGCACTCGCACTGACCTGGAAGCAGGCCTACCGCGAACCGTTCGAACCGCTGCCCGGGGGCGTGGAATGGATCCCGGCCGGAGATATCGAGGCGCTGCGCGCGGCGGTGGATGAGACCACCGCAGCGGTGTTCATCGAGCCCATCCAGGGCGAGGCCGGCGTCATCGAATTCGCCCCCGGCTACCTGCAGGCGGCACGGACGATCACCGCGGAGGCCGGCGCACTGCTGGTCTTCGACGAGGTCCAGACGGGCATCGGCCGCACCGGGGAATGGTTCGCCTCCGCCGGGGTCACGCCCGACGCCATGACCCTGGCCAAGGGCCTGGGCGGCGGCTTCCCCATCGGGGCCATGATCGTCTTCGGCACGCAGGCCACCGGCCTGCTGGCCCCCGGGCAGCACGGGACCACCTTCGGGGGCAACCCCGTGGCCACCGCCGCGGCGCTGGCGACCCTGCACGTCATCGAAACCCAGGACCTCCTGGCCCAGGTGAAGTCCGTGGGGGCCCAGCTGCGCTCCAAGCTTGCCGCGCTGGACTTCGTCACCGCCGTCCGCGGCCGCGGCCTGCTCATCGGGCTGGACCTGGAAACGGCGGTCGCACCGGCCGTGGTGACCGCGGCACTGGATGCCGGATTCATCATCAACGCCCCGGGCCCCAACACGCTGCGCCTGGCACCCCCGCTGATCATCACCACCGAGCAACTCGACACATTCGTTGCGGCACTGCCGGCGCTTTACGCCGCCGCCGTTGCCGCCACCAAGGAATAGGACCCGCGACCATGACCAACACCGTTCGCCATTTCCTGACCGACCTGGACCTGACCCAGGCCGAGCAGGGGGAGGTCCTTGACCTTGCCGTGGCCATGAAGAAAGACAAGTACGGATACAAGCCGTACGCCGGCCCGCAGACCGTGGCGGTCTTTTTCGACAAGACCTCCACCCGCACCCGCGTCTCCTTCGCCGCCGGCATCGCCGAGCTCGGCGGTTCCCCGCTGATCATCAACTCCGCCGAATCGCAGCTGGGCCACAAGGAATCGATCTCCGATTCGGCCAAGGTCCTCGAGCGCATGGTCTCCACCATCGTGTGGCGCACCTACGCCCAGGCCGGCCTGGAGGAAATGGCGCAGAACTCACACGTCCCGGTCATCAACGCCCTGTCCGACGACTACCACCCGTGCCAGCTGCTGGCCGACCTGCTCACCGTGCGAGAGCACAAGGGCGCGCTGGCCGGGCTGTCCATGGCCTACCTGGGGGACTCGGCCAACAACATGGCCAACTCCTACCTGCTGGCCGGGGTCACGGCGGGCATGCACGTGCGCATTGCCGGACCCGAGGGTTACCTGCCGGCCGCGGAGATCGTCGCCGCGGCCGAGGCCCGCGCCGCCGAAACCGGAGGGTCGGTGCTGGTGACCACCGATGCCGCCGCCGCCCTGGCCGGCGCCGACGTGGTGGCCACCGACACCTGGGTCTCCATGGGACAGGAAGACGAGAAGGCCCAGCGCATGGAGCTGTTCCGCGACTATGCCGTGGATGCTGCGGCCATGGCCCACGCGGATCCGGACGCCGTGGTGCTGCACTGCCTGCCGGCCTACCGCGGCTACGAGATCTCCGCCGACGTCATTGACGGCCCGCAGTCGGTCGTCTTTGACGAGGCCGAGAACCGCGTCCACGCGCAGAAGGCCATCATGGCCTGGCTGCTGGCCAAGTCGGGCCTGGCAGACGTCGCCGGAGTGGACACCGGCCGATGAGCACCCCCGCATCGTTCCAGCCAACAACGAAGATTGCCCGCCAGGCGCGGGTGAGCTCGATCCTGTCCACCCAAACCGTCCGTTCGCAGGCCGAGCTCGTGGCCCTGCTGGCCGAGGACGGAATGGCCGTCACCCAGGCCACGCTGTCCCGGGACCTGGTGGAACTTGGCGCGGTGCGTGTGCGCGGGGTCGACGGCGGGCTGGTCTATGCGGTGCGCCAGGAGGGTGGTGACCGCAGCCCGCAGGCAGGGGTCAGCCAGGAAATCCATGACGCCAAGCTCGCCAAGCAATGCGCTGAACTGCTGATCACCGCCGAGGCCTCGGGGAACATCGTGGTGCTGCGCACCCCGCCGGGGGCCGCAAATTTCCTGGCCCTGTCCATCGACCACTCCACGATGCCGCAGGTCCTGGGCTGCATTGCCGGGGACGACACCGTCATGCTGGTGACCCGCGAGGTCGACGGCGGCGCAGAGGTTGCCGCCCGGTTCCTGGCACTGGCCGACCCGCAGTAGCCGGCACGCCGGCTTCCGGGCTCCAGGAGGCAAGCATGGAACCACGCAAGAGAGCAGCGGTGCTCGGGTCGATCCTGCTTGCCCTGGTGCTGCTGGTGATCCTGGTCGGCATCATCATCGGGTCCACCGGCATCCTGGCTTCAGGTGCCGTCGGCCCGGATCCTTCCAATGGATGGCAGGCCGTCGAATCCAGGGCTGCCACCGGTCCGTAGGCCCTTGTGCAACGTAGGCCCTTGTGCAACCATTTTGTTGCACAAGGGCTTTGCATCTTGAGGGGAAACACATGGACACCGAACGACAGGATGCCATCGAGGCAACCATCGACATCACCGCCACCGCGGAATCCGTCTGGGCGCTGGTCAGCGAACCTGGCTGGTTCATCAACGGCGGGGCGATCACGCCCCACCGCATCGAGACCAACGGCGCATTCTCCACCGTCAATGACGCCATCTACGGCCAATTCGAATTCGAGACGGTCACCCTCGAGGCTCCGCGCTACGCGGCCTTCCGTTCGCTGGGCGGGGACGAATGGGACGATCCGGTCCCCAACACGCTCGTTGAGTTCTGGGTGGAAAGCACCAACTCCGGTGCGGTGAGGCTCCGGGTCATGGAGAGTGGATTCGGCGCCTTCGACCAGGACGAACATGCCCGTGTCATCAGCGCCAACACCCGGGGCTGGAATGCCGAGATGCTCGCGGCGCAACGTTATTTGAGCGGTAAATGAATGGGCTGCCGGGCACCGACTCGACTCAGCTGATCTTTGCGGCGTTGTCGGATGAGACCCGGCGGCAGGTGCTTGCGCGACTAGGAGAGAAGGCGGCCAGTGCGTCCCGATTGAGTGCGCCGCTGGGGATCAGCAGGCAGGCCGTGGCCAAGCACCTGAGGATCCTCGTGGAGGCCGGCCTGGCCCGCAGGCGCAGGGAAGGACGGGAGATTGTCTTCGAGCTGGTCGTGGACGGGCTGGGGCCGGCGACCGGCTACATCAATGCCTTGGGGACCGGGGCCGGGGGAACGGACGCGAGCAGCACCGATTCCCGGTAGGACCAGGCATCGGAATGCGCCGGCCCGCGAATGGTGAATGGACCCGACGCCCACGAAATGCCTGGGGGCTGCCCGCGCGACGCGCGGGCAGCCCCTCAAGGAGCCATGCACTCCCGGTCGGTGCGCCGTGGAGCCCTACAGCCCGTGGACGAGCTGGCTCTCGGTGCGCGGTGTGTCAAAGGCCTTGCGGAAGGCGGCTTCGACCTCGTCGTTGTACGCAACCAGCACGACCCGGTGGATCGATGTCGAGTGCACGTACAGCTCAAACCACGCGCGGATGGCGTGGGCGGCGATCGAGGCGACGTCTTCCGGGGCCCAGCCGTAGGCCCCGGCGCCGATGGCCGGAAATGCAATGCTGGTGGCTCCCAGTCGCGAGGCGACGTATAGGGAATTGGTGAAGCACTTGTCCAGCGTCTTGGGGTTCGTCTGCCCCACATGGCGGTTGGGCCCCGGGGTGTGGATGACCCAACGCGCGGGAAGATTGCCGGCGCCAGTGGCCAGGGCGAGCCCGGAGGCCAGCCCGTCCGGGTGGGTCGTGGCCCTGAGCTTCCGGCATTCGGCCAGCAGGGCCGGGCCCGCCGCCGCGCGAATGGCATCGTCAACGCCACCGCCACCAAGCAGGGAGGGATTTGCAGCATTGACGATCGCATCGACCTTTTGTTCGGTGATGTCCCCTCGCACGATGTCGATATGCATTTGTTCGCTCCTGTCAGTGATCCAATACACCTGATAAGCACCACGATACGCGTCAGCCCTGCCCTTGGGGAGGGTCACACAGGGGATTCTCAGGTGTGACTAGCGCAAAGCCGAAAAGGGTGCCGAAAGCCGGGCCCTGGGGGGCTTGTGTGACAGGGGTTGGGCCGGGGGCGGCGGCGGGCCGGTCACGGTTGCATGCCGATGCGCGCAGGCCCACTGTCCAGCTGCAACCCGTGGCCGTATAGTGCCCGCGGTGCGGGCCGCGGCGGCGGAGGAGGCCTACAGGTACTCCGTGATCACTGCCTCGAACTCGGGCAGGTCGAACATCTTGGCAACGGCGATCGCGTTCTGCGCCCCGAGGCGCGGATCGGCGCCCTTGGACAGCAACAGCCGGGCGAGCGGTTCGTTCTTGCGGAACACCGCACAGGTCAGCGCGCCCTGGCCCTTGTCGTTGAGCCGGTTGATGTCCGCGCCGCGCTCGAGCAGGCCTGAAACGATGTCGTTGTGGCCGTTGTAGGCGGCCAGGATCATCAGCGTGTCGCCCTTGGGGTCAGTCAGGTCGGCGGGAATTCCCTGGTCAAGCAGGATCATCAGCTTCGCGGTGCTGCCTTCGCGGGCCAGGTCGAATATGGAGTGCAGGAACGCGATCTCTTCGTCGTTCAAGGAGTCGGGGGCGCTCGAATCAGTCATATCCAAATCGTACCGGCTGGCATGGGGTGGATTGGTCCGTGAGAACGGGTTGTGAATACTTATGTAGACTTATGAATAAGTATTAGATCAGTGGTGTTTCATCCGGGGCCGGCGCACGGCCCTGCATTAGGATGGGCAATGGATTTGGACACCTCGCGACCCGGCGCCGACACAAGGCGCACGGAAGGATGAACATGGGATCGGCAACAAACGAAGGTGCACTCTGGGGCGGACGCTTTGCCGGCGGCCCGGCCGACGCGCTGGCGGCACTGAGCAAGTCCACGCACTTCGACTGGCGCCTGGCCCGCTACGACATCGCGGGCTCCCGCGCCCACGCCCGCGTGCTGCACACCGCCGGGCTGCTTGACGACGCCGAACTCGCCGGCATGATCGCGGCGCTGGACACCCTCGAGGCCGATGTGGTCTCGGGTGCCTACGTCGCTTCCGACTCCGACGAGGACGTCCACGGTTCCCTCGAGCGCGGACTGATCGAACGTGCCGGGACCGCGCTGGGCGGCAAGCTGCGCGCCGGCCGCTCGCGCAACGACCAGATCGCGACCCTGGGCCGCATGTTCCTGCGCGACCACGCCCGCATCATCGCCCGCGGCGTGCTGGCCACCATCGACGCACTCATCGAACAGGCCGAGGCACACCCCAACGCCGCGATGCCCGGGCGCACCCACCTGCAGCACGCACAGCCGATCCTGCTCTCCCACCACCTGCTGGCCCACGCCTGGGCGATGCTGCGCGACGTCCAGCGCCTGGCGGACTGGGACACCCGTGCCGCCGTTTCCCCCTACGGCTCCGGCGCCCTGGCCGGGTCCTCGCTGGGCCTTGACCCGAACGCCGTGGCCGCCGAGCTCGGCTTCGACTCCGCGGCGTGGAACTCCATCGACGGCACCGCCGCACGCGACGTGTTCGCCGAATACGCCTGGGTCGCCGCCATGATCGGGGTGAACCTCTCGCGCATCTCGGAGGAGGTCATCCTCTGGGCCACCAAGGAATTCTCCTTCGTCACCCTCGACGACGCCTTCTCCACCGGCTCCTCGATCATGCCGCAGAAAAAGAACCCGGACGTCGCCGAGCTGGCCCGCGGCAAGGCCGGGCGCCTGATCGGCAACCTGACCGGCCTGCTGGCCACGCTCAAGGCGCTGCCGCTGGCCTACAACCGCGACCTGCAGGAAGACAAGGAACCGGTCTTTGACGCCACCGACACCCTCGAGCTGCTGCTCCCGGCGGTCTCCGGCATGATCGCGACCCTGAAATTCAACACGCCGCGCATGGCCGAACTGGCACCGCTGGGCTTCGCCCTGGCCACCGACATCGCCGAGTGGCTGGTCCGCCAGGGGGTTCCGTTCCGCGACGCCCATGAGCTTTCCGGTGCCGCGGTGAAGCTGGCCGAGTCCAAGGGCGTCGAGCTCTGGGACCTGTCCGATGCCGAATACGCTTCGATCTCCGGGCACCTGACCCCCGAGGTCCGCAGCGTGCTGTCCACCGAAGGGTCGCTGGCCTCGCGCAGCGCCCAGGGCGGCACCGCGCCCTCGGCCGTCGCCTCGCAACTGGCGGCGTTGAAGGACGCACTTGTTTCGGTGCGCGCCTACGCCGGCTGACGCACCCCGATCCGCGATCCCCTGGCGGGGCCCACCGGAGGGTGGGCCCCGCCAGCGTGGTTTCCGCAGGCACCTGCGAGATAGGCTGGGGGTATGACCGAGCTCACGCAACAGGACCTGACAACCCGGATCCTCGCCGCCTTGTCCACAGCCCGCCAGATCATCGCCACCGTGGACGATGCCGCCGCGTCCGGACCCAGCGCGCTGCCCGGCTGGGACCGCGCCCACGTCGTGGCCCACATCGACGGCTTTTCCCGCGCCGCGGCACGCCAGCTGGACACCGCCGGCACCGAGGAACCCTTCGAGATGTATGACGGGGGAATGGATGCGCGCCACGACGCCATCGAGATGACGGCGTTGATGCGCCCCGACGCTCTGGTGGCCCGCACCACCGAGTCCCTCGACGGGCTGGAAACCAGCATCCGCGGGATCAGCGCGGGGGAGTGGCACCTGGCCACCGGGTTCCGCAACGGCACCGTGGAGGACCTCTTCCACGCGATCTGGCGCGAGCTGGTCATCCACACCTCGGATTTGGCCCTGTCGAATTCGGTCGCCGACTGGGAGCCGGAATTCTGCGCGCACCTCTTCGAAGCGCTCGAGGCCCGGGTGCCCGAATCCCGTCGCTACATCCTCCAGCCACATGGTGCCCAGCGCATCACCCTGGGCAACGGCGACGACGCCACGGTGCTCAGTGGCACGGCCTTCGACCTGGCCGCATGGCTGGCCGGCCGCACGCCGCTGGGACCCGTGCAGGCCACCGCCGACGCGGACGGCACCGACCTTCCCGAGCTCGGCCCCTGGGTCGTGAAGCCGAAGGCCAAGAACCAGTAACCAGGAAGCAACCAACCGGGAGTTCCAGGGAGGAAAACGCTGTGGGGACGGGCACGAGGGACGAGCTGCTGGCACTGCCATCGCTGCAATTGGCCCCGCACCTGCTCGGCGCACGCGTCTCGAGCTACATCGGCGGGCAGCTCGTGGTGGTGCGGCTGACGGAGGTCGAGGCCTACGACGGGTCCGGGGACCCCGGATCCCACGCCTACCGCGGACGGACCGCCCGCAACGCCGGGCTCTTCGGCCCGCCGGGCACCGCCTATGTCTACTTCACCTACGGGATGCACCATTGCGCCAACGTGGTCTGCGGGGCGGAAGGCACCGCCTCTGCGGTGCTGCTGCGTGCCGCCGCGGTCGTCTCGGGCCTCGAAACGGTCCTGGCCCGGCGCGGGCACCCCAAGGGATCCGACTCCAGGCTGCTCAGCGGCCCGGCGCGACTGGCCCAGGGCCTGGGCCTGACCCTGGACAACAACACATCCAGCTTCCGCAACGGCGTGGCCGGGCCCCCGGGACCGGAGCTGGGACTGGAGAACGTGTCAGGCTCCCCGCTCCCGTTCCTGGCAGGCCCGCGCACCGGGGTTGCCGGGGCCGGGGGCACCGAGGAGTACCCGTGGCGCTTCTGGCTGCCGGGCGAACCGAGTGTCTCGCCCTACCGCCGGGCGGCAGGGCCAAAGACCCGGGCCCGCAGGGACTAGACTTGATGGGTGATTCCAGAGCCTGAAAGCATTAGCGACCTCCTTGACCGCCTGAGCGCCATCGTCCCCGACTACCCCGCGGCGGGTATCTCGTTCAAGGACCTGACCCCGGTGTTTGCCGACCCCGCCGGGCTGCGCCGGATCGTCGATGAGGTCATCGCGCCTTTCGCCGGCCAATTCGACGTCATTGCCGGGCTCGAGGCCCGCGGATTCGTGATGGCCGCGGCCGCCGCCTACGCCACCGGCACCGGAATGATCACCATCCGCAAGGCGGGCAAGCTGCCCAGGCCGGTGCACAGGGATGAATACACGCTCGAATACGGCACCGGCACCCTGGAACTGCACCGCGACGACGTCGCCCCGGGCACCCGGGTGCTGATCCTCGACGACGTGCTGGCCACCGGCGGCACCGTCGGATCAGCGGCCAGGTTGCTGGAAAAGGTCGGCGCCAAGGTCGCCGGTGTCGGAGTGGTCCTGGAGTTGGAAAGCCTGGGCGGGCGCGAGAAGCTCGCCGGCCTGAAGGTCCATTCCCTCCAGCTCGTCTAGCCGGCCCCGCCCGGCCCGGTCAATTGGCCGGCGCCGCAGAGCGTAAACTGGTCTGTCCACGATTTCGTTACCTCATCGGAGTGCTGAATGCCAGAGTCCACGACCGTTCAACCGGAGCTCGAAGCCGAACGCAACTACGTTTCGATGCTCTACAGCCGCCTTGACGAGCTGCGCGCCGAGAAGGTCGAGCAGCTGACCCGCACCCGCCGCACCGGCCCGCAGGGCTCCATCCAGAACGTGTCCGAACGTGACTCCTTCGCCGCACTCTACGAGGACCGCCTGGCCCAGCTCAACGCCGTGGAGGACCGCCTGGTCTTCGGCCGGCTGGACCTGGACGACGACGCCAACCGGGCCGGGGAGGAAGCAGGATCCCCGCGCTACATCGGGCGCATCGGGATGACCGACGAGGACCTCACCCGGCTGATGGTCGACTGGCGTGCCCCCGAGGCCGCGGCCTTCTACCAGGCCACCGCCCTGCACCGCCAGGGCGTGCGCCGCCGCCGGCACCTGATGCTGCGCGGGCGCACCGTGCTGGGCATCGACGACGAGGTCTTGGACACCGATCTCTTCAGTGAAACCGGCAGCCTGCAGGGCGAGGGCGCGCTGATGGCCGCCCTGACCCAGAAGCGCACCGGGCGCATGGGCGACATCGTGGGCACCATCCAGGCCGAGCAGGACCGGATCATCCGCTCCCCGCTGGCCGGTGTCCTGGTGGTCCAGGGCGGACCGGGCACCGGCAAGACCGCCGTGGCGCTGCACCGCGCCGCCTTCCTGCTCTACGAACACCGCGAACGGCTCAAGAGCGCCGGCGTGCTGCTGGTCGGACCCTCGAACTCCTTCATGCGCTACATCGAACGCGTCCTGCCCTCCCTGGGCGAGACCGGCGTGGTCATGTCCTCGGTGGGGGAGCTGTATCCCGGGATCCACGCCGTGCCCGAGCACAGCCGCGAAGCCGCCCGCATCAAGGGCAAGGCCTTCATGGCCAAGGTCGTGGCCAGGGCCGTGTCAAACCGCCAGCGGCTGCTGGCCGAGGATCGCCGCGTCGTGGTCGAGGGCACCCGGCTGGTGCTCACCCGCGGTGCGGTGCGCCATGCGCGCGAGAAGGCACGTGCCTCCCGCAAGCCGCACAACGAGGCCCGCGAGATCTTCACCAAGACCCTGGTGCGCGAGCTGGCCGACCAGCTGCAGCAGGTCCTCGAGGACTCCTCGGGCACCGGCAACGCCGTGGACCGCAGCTACCTGGTCCAGGAAGTGCGCGAATCGCGCGATGTCCGCATCGCGCTGAACCTCTGCTGGATGCCGTTGACCCCGCAGTCGCTGCTTGAGGAACTCTTCGCCAAGGAGCACCTGCTCGCGGCGGCCGCGCCGCAGCTGAACGCCGGGGAACTGGCGGCACTGCACCGGGAGCCCGGGGCGCCGTGGACCGAGTCCGACGTGCCGCTGCTGGACGAGGCCGCGGACCTGCTGGGCGATTTCAAGGCCGTGGGCAACAAAGACGCCGGGGTCGAGGCACAACTGAAGCGCGACGTGGAAAACGCCGAGGCGACCCTGCGCAACGTCAACGAGATGCTCTTCAACGCCGGCATCGACGGTCTGGTGGATGCCGAGGACCTGGCCGCCATGAACCAGGAGACCGAGGCACGCCAAACCGCAGCCGAGCGCGCGGTGGCCGACCGGAACTGGGCTTACGGGCACGTGGTGGTCGACGAGGCCCAGGAGCTTTCCCCGATGCAGTGGCGCCTGCTGATGCGCCGCTGCCCGCTGAAGTCCTTCACCGTGGTCGGGGACATCGCCCAGACTTCCTCGGCCTCCGGCGCCAACAGCTGGGCGCAGGCCATGAAGCCGTTCGTGGCCGAGCGCTTCATGCTCGAGGAACTGACGGTCAACTACCGCACCCCCATGCAGATCGCCGAAGCCGCAACCCGGGTCGCACACGCCGCGGGGCTGAAGATCTCCACGCCCAAGGCCGTGCGCGAGGGCCAGTGGCCGCCTCTGGTCGACCGGCTGGCACCCGGCCAGCTGCTGGCCAAGCTGCACGAGGTGCTGCCCGGCGAGGTGGCCATCGCCGATGGCGGCCTGTTGGCAGTCATCGTGCCCGAACCGCGCCTGGCGCAGGTGCGCGCCGCGGTGGTTGGGCAGTTCGGCCGCCGCGTGGGGACCGGCTCCGGCGGACTGAGCCAGGACATCGTGGTGCTTGGCGCACGCGAGGCCAAGGGCCTGGAATTCGATGTGGTGCTCGTGATCGAACCGCAGGAACTGATCGACGAAGTGGAAGGAAGCGTCGGCGACCTGTACGTTGCCATGACCCGAACCACCCAGCGGCTGCGGATCCTGGCCGAGGGCGCGATCCCGGCGGGCATAGACACGGACGCGTAATCCGGCGCGGAGACTGCTAATTTAGTAGGGTGTCTGAAATTGAGCAGAATCCCGCACTGGTGGGACAAAGTAATGATCCGTCGTTTGCCAACATCTGGCAGGAGCTGAAGTGGCGTGGCCTGGTCCACGTGTCCACCGATGAGGCCGAGCTGGAAAAGGTACTCTCCGAGGAGTCCATTACCTATTACTGCGGTTTCGACCCCACCGCACCGTCGCTGCACCTGGGCAATCTGGTCCAGCTGCTGAACATGCGCCGCCTGCAGCTGGCCGGCCACAAGCCCCTGGGCCTGGTCGGCGGCTCCACCGGCTTGATCGGTGATCCGCGCCAGACCGCCGAGCGGGTGTTGAACACCAAGGAAACCGTGGCCGAGTGGGTCGGCAAGCTGCAGGCGCAGGTCGCCCGCTTCCTGTCCTTCGAGGGCGACAACGCCGCGCGCATGGTCAACAACCTGGATTGGACCGCGCAGCTGAGCGCCATCGACTTCCTGCGCGAGGTCGGCAAGTACTTCCGCGTGGGCACCATGATCAAGAAGGAAACAGTTGCCGCGCGTCTGAACTCCGACGAGGGAATCAGCTACACGGAGTTCAGCTACCAGGTCCTGCAGGGCTACGACTACCTCAAGCTGCACCAGCTCTACGGCTGCTCCCTGCAGACCGGCGGCTCGGACCAGTGGGGCAACCTCACCAGCGGTACGGACCTGATCCGGAAGGTTGAAGGCAAGAGCGCCTACGCCTACGGCACGCCGTTGATCACCAATTCCGACGGCACCAAGTTCGGCAAGTCCGAAGGCAACGCCATCTGGCTGGATGCGGAGATGTGCAGCCCGTACACCTTCTACCAGTTCTGGCTCAACACCGCCGACGCCGATGTTGCTGCGCGTTTGAAGATCTTCACGTTCCTGACACGTGCGGAGATCGAGGCCCTGGAGCAGGAAGTCACCGACCGTCCGTTCGCACGCAAGGGACAGAAGGAGCTGGCTTACCTCATAACCTCATTGGTTCACGGCGTCGAAGCCACCGACAAGGTCATTGCCGCTTCGGCTGCTCTCTTCGGACAGGGCGAGTTGCGCGACATGGACGAGGCCACGTTGCGTGCGGCGACCCAGGAGCTGAACAGCACCACCGTCGACGGTGAAGAACTGGACATCATCTCCGTCTTGATGGCATCGGGACTTTCGGAATCCAAGTCGGCCGCACGTCGAACGGTCAGCGAGGGCGGTGCATACATCAACAACGTGAAGTACTCGGACATCGATTCGGTGGTTAGCCGGGACGATCTCTTGCACGGCCGCTACCTCTTGGTTCGCCGCGGCAAGAAGAACCTGGCCGTTGTTGAAGTCGCGTAATTAGGCGACGTATTACCGGGTTTTTTTGAAGGCAATAAACCGGGGCGAGGGGAGTGCTGTGGATCACGGCAACGACCTCGTCCCGGTTTTTCGTTATTTGGGTGCGGAATCGTTCAAAATCCTCTTGATTACGGGGGATTCCATGGCTGTTGGGTGCAGGAACCTACGATTTGCCGTGCCCGGGAAACCTGTGTATTGTTTTCTAAGTCGCCGCGGCCAAGGCAAGCGAAAAGCTTCCGGCCGCGAATGACAAACATTCTTCTAACAACGTTGATTCGTTGAAAGAAATTATGTGTTTATCGCAAATGAAAATCAGCGAAAAGCCGATTTGACACCGCGAAGAACATGTATTAAATTATTACACATCACCCCGGAAGAAACACCGACAGATCGTTTGATCGCACGGATGCCGAACCGGGAGCTGTCTGTTGTTTGAGAACTCAATAGTGTGCCAAATTTGTTGATACCAATTTATTTATTTTATTGGTGAATGGTTTCAGGGTCCGCACCCCCGTGTGGATTCCTGGGGCAATTTGCCGGGATTTTTTTA
>NZ_QMKQ01000011.1 GCF_003287975.1 Arthrobacter sp. AQ5-05 | reverse complement strand
GAACCCGGAAGCTAAGACCCACCGCGCCGATGGTACTGCACTCGGGAGGGTGTGGGAGAGTAGGTCACCGCCGGACAATCCGTCCCGGAACCCCTGAACATCATTGTTCAGGGGTTCCGATGTTTAACGCCCGAACCAGGCGGCGCCCGTTGCGGCCCCCGGCATCCGCCGGGGGCCGCACCCCGTTAACGCCCGACCCCGACCCCGGGCCGGCAACACACGCAACAATGGCCGCCGAGCCACCCGGCCAAAAAGTTACGCACAGCTTTTGTGGATAACTTTTGGTGTTCGCTGTGCGGGCTGTCCCCCAAGGTGAGCGAAACCCAGGCCATTGGCCCGGGAGCAGCGCATGACCCCCATTGGTTCCTGAGAAACCTTCCCCAAAGTGCTCCATGAATTGAATGGTCTCGATTGGCGGTTCCGCAAAACACATCCCGCGGCCTATTTCACCAGCGGAATAACCACGCGAAATTATGTCAAATTCTTGTTTCAGACGCGTAAAGTGAGTCCTTGAGACGTAGAACACGCTACGCGTCGCAGCCCGTTTCTTAGCCTCAGTGGATCCAGTGCCAGCAACTGGGTTGTGAGGTGGCAGATTCGCGGCGACGGCAGCTGCACGCGTATGGATGAATGGAATAGGACCACAATGAGCACCGATTCGTCACTTGCAACCAACGCCGGGGATCCGAAACTGAGCGAGAACCATCGCGACGAGAGCGTCAGGCCACAGGACGACTTGTATCGCCACGCCAACGGCGCTTGGCTCTCAAGTGCGCAGATCCCGGCCGACCAGGGCAGCTACGGCTCCTTCATGGCGCTGCGAGACGACTCTGAGGCAGCGGTCCGGGCCATCATTGAGGCAGCCGCGGAAAACCGCCAAGCGGCCGACGGCTCCGTCGATGGGCGCAAGGAACGCATCGCCAACCTTTACGCCAGCTTCATGGACGAAGAGCGCATCGAGGCGAGCGGAGTCGAACCGATCCGCGCCGACCTGTCCGCCATCTACGGCACCACCACCATTGCAGAACTTCTCGTGCTGAGCGGATCATTTTTCCGCCGAGGTGTTTCCGGGTTCATCCAGGCCGGGGCCAGTTCGGATGCGGGATCCCCGGAACGCAACCTGCTGACCCTGATCCAAGGCGGCCTGGGGCTGCCGGACGAGTCCTACTACCGCGAAGAGCAATTCGCGGAGCTCCTGGGCGAGTACCAGGAGCACCTGGGCCGGCTGCTGGCCCTGGGCGAGTTGACCGACACCGGGACGGCGGCGCAGGCCGTTGTCGCGTTGGAATCCGCGTTGGCCTCCCACCACTGGGACCGGGTCAAATGCCGCGACGCCCAGGCGCGCTACAACCTCATGACAGCCACCGAGCTGTTGGAGCACATCCCGTCCCTGGAGGGCTGGCTCGCAGGCGCAGGAATCGAGGAGAAGTACTTCGCCGAGGTCGACGTGTGGCAGCCAAGCTATCTCAAGGGCCTTGAACAGGTCCTTGGCAGCGAACCGCTCGCCTCCTGGCAGCACTGGCTGGCCGTGCAATTGATCCGTTCAAACGCACCGTACCTCTCCAGCGCATTCGTGAATGAAAACTTTTCCTTCTACTCCGCGAAGCTCGCCGGTGTTCAGGAACTGCGCGATCGCTGGAAGCGCGGGGTGGCGTTCACTGAAGGAGCTGTCGGCGAGGACATCGGCCAGCTCTACGTTGCCGAGCACTTCCCGCAGCGCAGCAAGGACGAGATGGACGCGCTGGTGGCCAACCTCATTGACGCCTACCGCCAGTCCATCGGCGAGCTTTCCTGGATGGGCCCGGAAACCAGGGACAAGGCACTGGAGAAGCTGTCGATGTTCCGTCCGAAGATCGGCTACCCGAACGAGTGGATCGACTACTCCGGCATTTCGACGGTGGACGACAACGTCATTTCCAATATCGCCGCGGCGAACGAATTCGAGTTCCTGCGTGAACTGAAGAAGATCGATGATGGTGTGGATCGAGAACTGTGGTTCATGTACCCGCAGACGGTGAACGCGTATTACCACCCGCTGCTGAACGAGATTGCGTTCCCTGCTGCCATCTTGCGCTCACCGTTCTTTGACGCCGACCGCGACGCCGCATCCAACTACGGGGCCATCGGTGCGGTCATCGGGCACGAAATCGGGCACGGCTTCGACGACCAGGGCTCCCAGTTCGACGGCACCGGCGAACTGAAGAACTGGTGGACCGACGAGGACCGGGAAGCCTTCGAAAAGCTCACCGGCAAGCTCGTTGACCAGTACGATGCGCTGGTGCCCCCGGAAGCCCCGGAGCACCATGTCAACGGCAAGCTGACGCTCGGGGAGAACATCGGTGACCTGGGCGGTCTTGGCATCGCCTACACGGCCTACAAGCTGGACCTGGCGGCCCGCGGGATGGATGCCGACGAGGTCATTGACGGGCTGAACGGGGATCAGCGGTTCTTCTACTCGTGGGCCGAATGCTGGCGCACGCTGTCACGTCCGGAGACCATGATCACCCGCATCACCACGGACCCGCACTCTCCTGGCGAGTTCCGCTGCAACCAGGTGCCCAAGAACATGGATGCGTTCCACCAGGCCTTCGGCACCAAGCCGGGAGACGGCATGTGGCTGGATCCGGAGGATCGCGTCAAGATCTGGTGACTGCCAATGCCGCCGCCGTCCGTTCCCGTCAGGGATGGGCGGCGGCGGCATGCTTGGGTCCGGCGGCTAGGGACGAGTGAAGTAGTCGCCGATGTCGTCGAGCAACGACGTGAACGCGGCCGGAACGGATCCGTGCATGCCCTTGGGGGTCTCGAGGTAGGTGGATCCCGGGACCGCCTCATGCAGCTTCCGTGCAGTGGAGCGGAAGTACTCCGCACTTTTGGCTCCCGCCATGAAACGCGTGTTTTGCGGGAGGATTGAGAATCCGCTCGCGGGTTGCGATTCCTCGAGGGCGGCCTTCAGCTCGCCCACCCCGCTGGGCAGCATGGTGCGGGCCAGCTTTCCGGCCTTGGTGCGGGAGGTCCCTGCCAGCAGCGCGGCAAGGATTGGTTCGGGAATCTTCCCCAGCGTGGGCGAAAACTTCATGCCACGTTGCATCCGTGCCAACGCTCGACTGTTTCTCCCCGCCGCGACATCGTCCGAGAATGCATTCAGCCATGTCGTGTCGATGGAGGCATCAAGATTGATGGCCGGGTCGTAGACCGCCAGACGCGCCGGCACCGGGCCCGTGCCCTTCGCTACGGGGTCCAGGAAGCTGCGCACTGCATTGAGCACCACGGCGCCGCCCAGGGAGTGCCCAAAGAGGTTTTGCGCCCCGGTGTGTTCGAGCATGAGTGCCACGTCGGCGATCTCGGTGTCCATGGAATAGTCCGCAGGCTGCTCGGTCGAGTTTCCGCGCCCGCGGCGGTCATATACATCCACCGTCCAGTCCTCGCCCAACCTGGCTCCGAGGGCCGCGGCAAACGGGCGATAGATCATTGCGGTCAAGAACGCTCCGCCGACAACAAGGATCCGGCGGTGCCCGGGAGCATGGGGATTGCCGTATGAATACAGGGCAAGTGAGCCACCGTCGGAGGTTCGCAGAATGTTTTCTTCCATGATTCCTCCATTCTATTCTGCGCGGGAAAATGGCATCGGGGTGTTGCTGAACACCTCTCAGCCCGCGCTCAGATTATTCGGACTAGAATTGGCTATTGTGACTGCCGAAAAGACTGCCCCAGTAGCCAACCCCGCCGAGACCAACGACCAGCGCCAGGTGCGCATGGATAAGCGTGCCGCTTTGTTGGCCCGCGGAGACGAAGCCTATCCAGTGGGCGTCGCGCGCACTCACTCGCTGCATGAAATCCGGGAACAATTCCCCGAGCTGGCGCCAGACACCGCCACGGGCGTGACCGTTGGCATCGTCGGACGCATCGTGTTCATGCGCAATACCGGCAAGCTGTGCTTCGCCACCTTGCAGGAAGGCGGGCCCGAGGGCACCGGCACCCGGCTCCAGGCCATGCTCTCGCTTGCCAACGTCGGCGAGGAAAAACTGGCGGATTGGAAGTCCCTGGTGGACCTGGGCGACCACGTGCTGATCACCGGTGAGGTCATTGCTTCCCGGCGTGGGGAGCTTTCGGTCATGGCCACCGACTGGAAGATGGCCTCCAAGGCACTGCGTCCCCTGCCTGTCCTGCACGCCGACCTCAACGAAGAGACCCGCGTGCGCCAGCGCTACGCGGATTTGATCGTGCGTGACGAAGCCCGGGAAATGGTCTACAAGCGTGCGGCGATCACCCGCTCGGTGCGCGACACCATGCACTCCCGCGGCTATGTCGAGGTTGAGACCCCAATGCTGCAGCTGGTCCACGGCGGCGCTTCCGCGCGCCCGTTCGAGACCCATCTGAATGCCTTTGACCAGCCCATGACCCTGCGAATTGCCCTCGAGCTATACCTCAAGCGCGCCGTCGTTGGCGGTATCGACCGCGTCTTCGAAATGGGTCGGATCTTCCGCAACGAAGGTGTGGACTCCACGCACTCCCCGGAGTTCACAATGCTCGAATGCTACGAAGCATACGCAGATCAGTTCGTGATGGCCGAGCGCATCCAGGAAATAATCCTCAATGCGGCCGACGCCGTGGGCGCCGGCCGCCAGCTTGAGACCCCCAAGGGAACCATCGACTTGGACGGGGAATGGGCATGGCTTGGGGTGTACCCGGGGCTCTCCAAGGGAGTGGGCCAGGAAATCACCCCCGAGACTTCTGCGGAAACACTGCGCGAAATTGCCCAGAAGCATGAAGTGAAAGTCGATCCAAAATGGGATGCTGAAAAGCTTGTCATTGAATTGTTTGGTGAAATCGTTGAACCGACTCTCATCAACCCGACTTTCGTCTACGATTACCCGCCGGCTGCCCAGCCACTGGCCCGCCCGCACCGCAGCAAGCCGGGCGTCATCGAGGCCTGGGACCTGATCATCGGCGGCATGGAGCGAGGCACTGCGTTCTCGGAGCTGATCGACCCGGTGATCCAGCGCGAGCGGTTGACCGAGCAGTCCCGCATGGCGGCGGATGGCGACGACGAGGCCATGCAGCTGGACGAAGACTTCCTGCGTGCGCTGGAGTATGGCGCTCCGCCAATGGGCGGTATCGGGCTGGGCATCGATCGCCTCGTCATGCTGTTTGTTGACACCGGGATCCGCGAAACCATTCTCTTTCCGCTGCTCAAGCCGGAGGCCTAAAATGCCGTATATCGAGGCACTTGTCCCGACCATTGTTGTTGCGCTGGTCTTTTGGTTTGCCATTCGTGCTGTATCCAACGTGGATCGCACGGAGCGCGCAGCAGAAGCCGAAGTCGAGGAACAAATTAAATTGGCGGCACAGGCCAAGGACAACGAAAGCCCGAAAGCTGATAATTAGCCTGTTATCTTCATTTCCACTTGCTGAATGGCGCTTACTTGTGTTTATGATATGAGTGCGAGCGTGGGCCAATACCGTTAATTGGTTCATGCGAATTCCCACCCCAGCAAGGAGACGGTAATGGCACGTCAGGTCCAAATAGCATTGATTGATGATATCGACGGTTCCGAGGCAGTAGAATCCATCGTATTCGGCATCGGCGGACAGCACTATGAAATTGACCTCAATGAGGAAAATGCAGAAGCTTTCCGTGAAGCCTTTAAGCCTTACATCAAGGTTGCGCGCACCTCGAAGCAGTTCACCCCGAAGGAAGCTCCGGCCATCCGCGCCTGGGCCAAGGAGAACAACGTCAAGGTCAACGCCCGCGGTCGTCTGCAGGCCGATGTAATCGCTGCCTACCATGCAGCCCAGGCGAAGAAGTCGCGCTCGAAGTCCAAGTAACACTTTCGGCACCTGATACTTCCGGCGGGCCCAGCGCCCCCGGCCGCTGTGGGGAATACGAATAAGCGTCGAGGGATCTGCTCCAGTGAAATGGAACCGGTTCCTCGACGTTGTTTTATCCAAAGTTGAACGCCGAGGGTGAACAATGTTATCCCTTGGGCGAACATGCAACACTTGCCCGAATTTGATGCGTAGCATCGAAATACGTGTTAGCTAGGAGTGTGCCGCATGTTTGAGAGATTTACCGACCGTGCCCGTCGCGTTGTCGTGCTTGCCCAAGAAGAGGCGCGCATGCTCAACCACAACTACATCGGAACCGAGCACGTATTGCTCGGCCTCATCCATGAAGGCGAGGGAGTAGCGGCCAAGGCCCTTGAGTCGCTGAACATCTCTCTCGGCGCCGTGCGTGAGCAGGTCCAAGAGATCATCGGACAGGGCCAGCAGGCTCCGTCCGGTCATATTCCCTTCACCCCCCGTGCCAAGAAGGTGCTTGAGCTCTCGTTGCGCGAGGCGCTCCAGCTGGGCCACAACTACATCGGCACCGAGCACATCCTGCTCGGCCTGATTCGCGAGGGCGAGGGCGTTGCCGCCCAGGTCCTGGTGAAGCTCGGCGCCGACCTGTCCCGGGTGCGCCAGCAGGTCATCCAGCTGCTCTCCGGTTACCAGGGCGGCAAGGAAACCGCAGGTGCCGGAGTCAGCTCCGGCGGCCAAACCGAAGGCACACCGGCAGGTTCGGCTGTGCTGGACCAGTTCGGCCGCAACCTCACCGCCGCGGCCCGCGAAGGCAAGCTCGACCCGGTCATCGGGCGCGAGTTCGAGATGGAACGCGTCATGCAGGTCCTCTCGCGACGAACCAAGAACAACCCTGTGCTCATCGGCGAGCCCGGCGTCGGCAAGACCGCGGTCGTCGAAGGGCTTGCCCAGGCGATCGTGCGCGGAGACGTCCCGGAAACCATCAAGGACAAGCAGCTCTACACCCTTGACCTCGGTTCCCTGGTTGCCGGTTCCCGCTACCGCGGTGACTTCGAGGAACGCCTGAAGAAGGTGCTCAAGGAAATCCGCACGCGTGGCGACATCATCCTCTTCATTGACGAGATCCACACGTTGGTCGGTGCCGGTGCCGCCGAAGGTGCCATCGATGCGGCCTCGATCCTCAAGCCGATGCTGGCCCGAGGTGAGCTGCAGACCATCGGCGCGACCACACTTGACGAGTACCGCAAGCACATCGAGAAGGACGCGGCCCTCGAGCGCCGCTTCCAGCCGATCCAGGTCAAGGAACCGTCGGTGGAGCACACCACGCAGATCCTGCGTGGGCTGCGCGACCGCTACGAGGCACACCACCGCGTTTCCATCACCGATGGGGCGCTCGTGGCCGCCGCCGAACTGGCGCACCGCTACATCTCCGACCGGTTCCTGCCGGACAAGGCCATCGACTTGATCGATGAGGCCGGGGCACGCCTGCGCATCCGCCGCATGACCGCGCCTCCGGCTCTCAAGGCCATGGACGAGGAAATCTCCACGGTCCGCCTGGAGAAGGAAGCCGCCATCGATGCGCAGGACTTCGAGGGTGCCGCGTCGCTGCGGGACAAGGAAGGCAAGCTCCAGGAAGCACGTGCGGAGAAGGAAAAGGCCTGGAAGAACGGTGAGCTCGACGAGATCGCCGAGGTCGATGCCGATCTGATCGCCGAGGTCCTGGCCAACTCCACGGGTATCCCGGTCATCAAGCTGACCGAGGAAGAATCCACGCGACTGCTGAACATGGAAGATGAGCTGCACAAGCGGGTCATCGGCCAGAACGAGGCAATCAAGGCGATTTCGCAGGCCATCCGCCGCACCCGTGCCGGGCTGAAGGACCCGAACCGCCCCGGCGGCTCGTTCATCTTCGCCGGCCCGACAGGCGTCGGCAAGACCGAACTGGCCAAGGCGCTGGCGGAATTCCTCTTCGGTGAGGAAGACGCGCTGATCACCCTGGACATGTCCGAGTACTCGGAGAAGCACACGGTCTCGCGTCTCTTCGGTGCACCTCCGGGCTACGTCGGCTACGAGGAAGGCGGGCAGCTGACCGAGAAGGTCCGTCGCCGTCCGTTCTCCGTGGTGCTCTTCGACGAGGTCGAAAAGGCCCACGCCGACCTGTTCAACTCGTTGCTGCAGATCCTGGAAGACGGCCGTTTGACCGACTCCCAGGGGCGCGTCGTGGACTTCAAGAACACGATCATCATCATGACCACCAACCTTGGCACCCGCGACATCTCCAAGGGCGTCATGACCGGCTTCCAGTCGTCCAGCGATACCAAGACCGGTTACAACCGCATGCAGGCCAAGGTCCAGGAAGAGCTGCGCCAGCACTTCCGTCCCGAGTTCCTGAACCGTGTTGACGACGTGGTGGTCTTCCCGCAGCTGACCCAGGACGAGATCGTGGAGATCGTGGATCTGTTCCTCGGACGCTTGCGCAAGCGCCTGGTGGACCGGAACATGACCATCGAGCTGTCCCAGGCCGCACGCGTCTTGCTGGCGACCCGCGGCTACGATCCGGCGATGGGCGCCCGGCCGCTGCGTCGGACCATGCAGCGCGACATCGAGGACCAGCTTTCGGAGAAGATCCTCTTTGGCGAGCTGGTCTCCGGACAGCACATCAAGGTCGATGTCGACGGCGAGGGAGACGAAGCGACGTTCACCTTCCACGGCGAGGGTGGGACCCCGCAGATCGAGGGCGAGCCGGCACCGGTCGCCATCGAGGGCTAAGCCCGAAGCATGCAACTGCGCCCCTGGGGTGGTATCCGCAAGGAAAGCCATCCCAGGGGCGTTTTGCATGCACCGGAACGGTTCGGGGCTGCCGCTACACAATTGAACCCGGGCCCCGGTGCCGGGCATAGGATACTTAGATGAATTCCTTTACCGTGAGGCGCGCCAAGACCAGCGATGTGAAGAGCATCCGAGACCTGGTCCGGCCGTTGGCCGAAAACCGCGTACTGCTGGAAAAAGAAGCGGTCGCCTACTACGAGAACCTGCAGGAATTCTTTGTTGCCGAAGACTCGGAGGGGAACGTCATCGGTTGCGGCGGGCTGCACGTGATGTGGGAAGACATTGCGGAGGTCCGAACCCTGGCCACGGACGCCGGATGGCGCGGCCACGGCGTGGGGCACAGCCTCCTGCAGAAACTGCTCGTCGAGGCCCGCGAACTGGGGGTGTCACGGGTGTTCTGCCTGACCTTCGAGGTCGACTTCTTCCTGCGCAACGGGTTCTCCGTGATGGCGGAGCAGTCCGCCGTCGACCCGGAGGTCTACTCCGAGCTCCTGCGCTCCACCGATGAGGGCGTGGCCGAGTTCCTGGACCTGGCCCGGGTCAAGCCAAACACGCTGGGCAACACCCGGATGATCACCCACTTCTAGTCCGCGGAACGGGCACGTGCTTTCCGGGTCAGTGCGGCAGCCCGATGCCTGCTGGGGACTGCTGGGCCAAGCCGTCGGCCAGCAGCGAATCCAGGGCGCGTTCGCGTTGCCCGGTGTCGGCCTCCAGCGCGTGCAGGCCGACCCACGCTTGGTGGATGGGCTCGGCCTCGCGTGCCGGGTTCAGCCGGCGGGCGTCCGGCCCCTCGAACGCAAGGTCGGGGACCCCGAGCAGCTCGGAGCGGTCCACCGGGCCGGCGGAGTGCCGCAGCACCGCCATCATTGCCCCGCGCACCTGCCGGTCCGTGCCGTGCCACGGCTGGCCCTTGGGCTTGTAGTGGGGTTCGGGGCGCCCGGCGGCAATCCAGGCGCAGCTCTCGATCACCGGGCAGTCCTCGCAGCGCGGGGAACGGGCCGTGCACACCAGGGCGCCGAGCTCCATCACCGCGATGTTCCAGCCGTTGGCCAGCGCCGTGCCGTCTGGATTCCCGGGGCCGGATTCGGGAAGCAGGCGTGCGGCCAGTGCGAGTTCGGCGGCGTTCTGGTTCTGCCCGGGCAACGCCCTGCCGCTGACCAGCCGGGCGTGGACCCGGCGGATGTTGGTGTCCACCACCACGGTGGGGACGTTGAAGGCGAAGCACGCGATGGCCGCGGCGGTGTAGGTGCCGATTCCGGGAAGGGCGAGCAGCTCCGCCTCGGTCCCCGGGACCCGGCCGCCATGCTCGTTGGCGATCACGGTGGCGGCGGCATGCAGGCGCAGGGCCCTGCGCGGGTACCCCAGACGGCCCCAGGCCTTGACGGCCTCGGCGACCGGTTCGGCGGCCAGCGCGGCCGGGGAGGGCCAGCGCTCCATCCAGGCTTCCCACACCGGGAGCACCCGAACCACCGGGGTCTGCTGCAGCATGAACTCCGAGACCATCACGGACCACGGCCCGGCAGACTCGCGGCGCCACGGCAGGTCGCGGGCGTGGGAGAGATACCAGTCGTTGATCTCACGGTGGATTCTCGGCAGGTCGGGGTGCGGCACGGTAAGGGGAATTCCTTTGGCTGGAAGGGGAATGCTGGCGATATCACTCTAGCTGGCGGCGTGGGAGTCGGGATCAAAACGATTGGTTTCGTAGCCTTGAGGCATGGCACAAAAGCAGGTCCGTTCCACCCGCCCCTCCGCACGGGTTTTTCGGCGTCGTCGGCTCGCGGTGCTCATCGCCACGCTGGTTCTCCTCGGGCTTTTGGCATGGGCCGGATTCGGCATGGCTTCCCTGCTGCGCCCCGCCGATCCGGGTGCCGCCCCGGCGGCAAGCCAGGAGGGAGGAAGTTCCCCGCAGGCATCGGTTGAACCCACCGAAGAGTCTTCCGCGGGCCCGGCGGTGTGCCCCGAGGGGGACGTGCTCGTCACGGCATCCACGGCCCAGGCCACCCACGGGCCGGCCGATAACCCGGTGCTGGTGATGACGATCAAGAACGCGGGGACAACCGAGTGCATGGTCAACGTGGGCACCAGCCAGCAGGAGTTCTCGGTGACGAGCGGCTCGGACCGGATCTTCTCCACCTCGGACTGCGTGCAGGACCCGATGGACACCGAAATCACCATCAAGCCAGGCTCCAGCGAGACCGCCCGCTTCACCTGGACCCGGGTGCGCAGCGCTCCGGGCTGCAAGATCGTGAGCGCCAAGCCGCGGCCGGGCTGGTACGGATTCACCGCGAAGCTGGGGGACCTGGGCAGCGAGACCGCGAAGTTCGAACTGAAGTAGCGCGCCGGCCGGCCGGCGTCCCGGTTTAGAGGAAGCGGTCCAGCAGCGAGGACTCGGCGACGCGGGAGAGTCCCTCGCGCACGGTGCGGGCGCGTTGCTCGCCGATCCCGTCCACCGCCATCAGGTCCTCGATGTTGGCGGCCATCAGCCGCTGCAGGCCGCCGAAGTTGTTGACCAGCCGATCGGCCACCGCGCGCGGCACCGACTTGATGCCCGCGAGCAACCGGTGTCCCTTGGGTGCCACGACGGCCTCGAGCGAATCGATGCCGGGGCTGATGCCCAGGATGGCGGCGAACTTGCCCAGGTCGATCAGGTCGGTGGAATCAAGGCTCTGCAGCTTCTTCAGCGCCGCCTCGATGTCCAGTTCCTCGCGGCCCAGGTTCGAGTAGTCCTTCAGCAGCAGGTCCGAGCCCGGGCCAAGGCCCGCGGAAAGCTCGTCGAGCTGCAGCGCGAGCAACCGGCCATCGGCGCCGAGCTCCAGCACGTACTGGGCGATCTCCTCGGAGATGCGGCGCACCATTTCCTGGCGCTGCAGCACCGCCGCGACGTCGCGGACCGTCACGACGGCCTCGATCTCCGCCGCGGACAGCGCGCTGGTGACCTGGTCGAGGCGCGAGCGGTAGCGTTCCAGGGTGGCAAGAGCCTGGTTGCCGCGGGCCAGCACCGGTTCGGAGCCCTCGAGCAGGTAGCGGATGCCCTGGACGTAGAGGGCGATGATGTGCATCGACTGCGAGACCGAGACGACCGGGAAACCGGTCTGGATGGCCACGCGCTCGGCGGTGCGGTGCCGGGTGCCCGATTCCTGGGTGGGGATCGAGTGGTCCGGAACCAGCTGCACCCCGGCGCGCAGGATGTTGGAACCGTCCTTGTCGCAGACGATCGCCCCGTCCATCTTGGCCAGCTCGCGCAACCTGGTGGGGGAGAAGGCAATGTCGATGTCGAAGCCGCCGGAGCAGATCGAATCGACCACCCGGTCGTGCCCCAACACGATCAGCGCACCGGTGCGGCCGCGCAGGATGCGTTCCAACCCGTCGCGCAGCTCCGTACCGGGTGCAACGCGGGCCAGCGTGGCGCGCAGCGCATCTTCGGGGCTCTTCGACATGGGTGGCCATTTCCTTCCAGGGGACTACTACCTATCGTATGGCCAACTCCGAACCCCGACCCGCCCTTTGGGGCAGGTCGGGGACACTTCGGTACCCCTTTGTTACCGAAGCCACGCTCAGGCGCCGGTCTTGACGCGTTGCTCGAAGGCGATGTCCAGCGCCTCGAGCACCGAGGAGACCGTGAAGACCCTGATCGAGTCCGGGATGTTCTTCGGCGGCTGCGGTGATGCCGGGACCATGGCGTAGCGGAATCCGAGCCGTTCGGCCTCGATGATCCGCCGGCCGATCTCCGGCACCGGGCGCACCTCCCCGGCCAGACCGACCTCCCCGAAGGCCACGAACTGCGGCGGCAGCGGGTGGTTGTGCATGGAGGAGGCCAGTGCCAGGGCGGTGGCCAGGTCCGTGGCCGGTTCGCTGAGCTTGACCCCGCCGACGGTGGCCACGTAGGAATCCAGGCCGCCCAGCTCCATGCGCGCCCGGGACTGCAGCACCGCCAGGATCATCTGGGTGCGCGCGGCGTCCAGGCCGCTGGTGGCCCGGCGCGGGATGGCGCTGGCTGCGCGCGAGAGCAGGGTCTGCACCTCCGCGACCAGCGGCCGGCGGCCTTCGAGGGTCACGGTGATGCACGTGCCGGGGACAGGGTCCTTGGTGCGGGTGACAAAGAGCCCCGAGGGGTCGGCAAGGCCCTCGATGCCCGCCTCGGTCAAGTCGAAGCAGCCGACCTCGTCGGTGGGCCCGTAACGGTTCTTCAGGGCGCGCAGCAGCCGCAGGCGGGAGTGGCGCTCGCCGTCGAACTGGCAGACCACATCCACCAGGTGCTCCAGCAGCCGGGGCCCGGCGATGGAGCCGTCCTTGGTGACGTGCCCGACCAGGATGGTGGTCATGTTCCGGCGCTTGGCGGCGTTGATCAGGGAGGCCGCGACCTCGCGGACCTGGGAGATGCCCCCGGCGGTCCCGTCGACCTCGGAGGAGGCCAGGGTCTGCACGGAGTCGATGATCAGCAGCTCCGGGTCGAGCTTTTCCACCTGGCCCAGCGCGATGCCCAGGTCGGTTTCGGCGGTCAGGTACAGGGTCTCGGCCATTGCGTCGATGCGTTCGGCCCGCACCTTGACCTGCGCGGCGGATTCCTCGCCGGTGATGTACAGGACCTTGCGGCCGGTGCGTGCGGCGCGCGCCGCGACGTCCAGCAGCAGCGTGGACTTGCCCACCCCTGGCTCCCCGGCCAGCAGGATGACGGCTCCGGGCACCAGTCCGCCGCCGAGCACCCGGTCAAGCTCGTCCACCCCGGAGGCGCGGTAGGAAGCCGCGGTGGCATCGACCTCGCCGATGGGTTGGGCGGGGGCGGCGATGGTGGTGGCCACGGTGGTCTTGGCCGAGACCGCGCCCATTTCCTCCACGGTGCCCCAGGCCTGGCATTCACCGCAACGGCCCACCCATTTCACCGCGCTCCACCCGCATTCCGCGCAACGGTATGCGGGTGTGTTCCTGGAGCGGGAGTTCTTAGCCATGTGCTTGATGCTAGTGCCCGGCACCGACGTTTTGGTGGAGCCTCGGCAGGTTTTCGCTACAGGCGCGGCATCAGGGCGACGGCGTCCTCGTGGCTGGTTCCGGTGGCCTCGAGCAGGTCGACGACCAGCGGACGCAACAGCAACACCATGCCCTCGCCCTGCATGCCGCTGACCTGCAGGGACGTGGGATCGAGCCGGGCCGCGCATTCGGCGAGCTCGCGCTTGGCGCGCCCCACGGCCTTCCGGTACCCGGATTCGTTGGTTTCCAGCACCGCATAGCCGAAGGCGTCGACGGCCTCGGAAAGCTCGGTGAGCAGCCCGGACACCGCCTCGACCCCGCGGTCGGTCAGGGCGCCGTGGTTGATCACCGTGGTCAGCCGGCGGGCCAGGACCCGGGAGTTGCGCACCGCCAGGTCGGTCTTGTCCGCGGCGACCTTCAACCTCTCCAGGTCCTGTCGGTGCCGCCGGTGCGCCGGGGCCAGGGTCGCGACCTCGCGGGCCAGATTCAGTGCCGCGGGCAGCGAGTCCATCAAGTGCTGGGTGCCGCGGGCCCGGACCAGCGCGTGGAAGGCCAGGGTCGAATCCGAGGTGCTGACCGCGCGCCCGCACTCCTGCAACACCCCGGAGAGCTCACCGAGGAGCTTGCCAAGCTCGGCCATCGGGGTGCGGCGCGGGTCGCGGGGGAAGATCATCACGATCAGCAGACCGCACAGGGACCCGACGACCGCATCGAGCGAGCGGCTGAAGGGTCCGGCCGCGCCGATGGGCAGCAACACCACCAGCACCGACTGCAGGCCCAGCTGGGTGGTGAAGATGGGGCCCGAATCAAGGAACCGGGCAATCATCAGGGACAGGAAGAGCACCAACCCGGCCTGCCACAGCCCGCTTCCCAGCAGGGTCAGCAGCAGGTCTCCCACGGCCACGCCCAGGGTGCAGCCGATGGCGACCTCGAGGGAGCGGCGCACCGTGGTCTGGGTTCCGAAGCCCAGCACCAGCAGGCCGCTGGTCGCGGCAAAGATCGGGGCGTCATGGCCCAGCAGCTGCTCCGCGATCCAGTAGGCCAGGACCGCGGAGGCGGTCATCTGGATCACCTTGGGGAACGAGGTTCCCACGCGGCGCAGGCCGACCCGGTTGCGGCGCTGGACAAACGCCCACGCCCCGCTCACCGAAGATCCGATACCCATGGGCAACAGTCTGTCACGTGTTTCGCACGCGGCGGCAAAGCATGAAACGTGACCCGAAACACGCGTCGCATTCGGCGCTGTTCACCTTGCGTTCACCTTCATCGCAACAGCTGGTTACCTCCGGGGCCTAACTTCGTATTGAAGCGATGTGCCGGCGTGCGCATCCTTGGGAACAAACCAGGACGACACATTTCGTCATTGACAGGCATTTGAAAGAGGATAACTCGTGAAGCTTCATCGCATTGGCAGCGCGGCTGCTGTTCTTACCGTCGCTGCCCTGGCCCTGACCGCTTGCGGTTCGGACAGCCCGACCGCAACGGCCGGTACGGCTGCCTCGACCGGCGGCTCCGCCGCTGCGGTAACCGGCACGTTGACCGGTTCCGGCGCATCCTCGCAGAAGTCCGCCATGGAAGCCTGGAAGGCCGGCTTCGAAGCCGCCAATCCCGGCACCATGGTCCAGTACTCCCCGGACGGCTCCGGCGCGGGGCGCAAGGCATTCCTGGCCGGCGGCGCACAGTTCGCAGGTTCGGACGCCTACCTGAAGGACGAGGAAATCGAATCCTCGAAGCAGGTCTGCGGCCCCGAAGGTGCCTTCAACGTCCCGGCCTACGTTTCCCCGATCGCTGTTGCCTTCAACCTGCCGGGCGTCGAAACACTGAACCTTGACGCAGCCACCATCGCGAAGATCTTCAAGCTCGAAATCACCAAGTGGAACGACCCGGCCATCGCCGCCACGAACGAAGGCGTCGCCCTCCCGGACACCGCAATCACCGTGGTGCACCGCAACGACGAGTCCGGCACCACCGAGAACTTCGTCGACTACCTGTCCGTGGCGGCCAAGGATGTGTGGACCTACGAGGTCTCCGGCGACTGGCCCAAGGACCTGGCCAGCGAAAACGCCAAGGGCACCTCGGGTGTCGTGGCAACGACCACCGGCACCGAAGGCGCCATCACCTACGCCGACCACTCGGCCGTGGGCAAGCTGGGCACCGTGAACGTGAAGGTCGGCGCGGACTTCACCAAGATCTCCTCCGAGGCCGCCGCCAAGGGCGTCGAGGCAGCCACCCCGGTCGAAGGCCGCGGCGCACTGGACATGTCCCTGGACCTGAAGCGCGACACCACCGAATCCGGGTCCTACCCGATCATCCTGGTCTCGTACCACGTGTTCTGCTCCAGCTACAAGGATCAGGCCACGGTTGACCTGGTCAAGAGCTTCGGCGAGTACGTGCTCTCGGAGGCCGGACAGAAGGAAGCTGCAGCCTCCGCCGGAAACGCACCCCTGTCTGCGAAGATGAGCGAAGCGGCCATCAAGTCGATCGACTCCATCAAGGTCGGCTCCTAGCTTTCACCACCCGCCGGCCGGGGAAGATCGATCCATCGATATTCCCCGGCCGGCGCAGTAGCATCACACTTACCCCCTCCACACATCCCAGCGCAGACGGCCAACCGATCCCCCTGAAGCCGTTTGCACGAATTCCAAAGGCTCACCCATATGACTACCAACGCGCTTCGGCGCAACGGATCCAAGGGACAAGCCGGAGACAAGGTATTCTCCGGTGCCGCGCTCGGCGCAGGCATCCTGATCCTCGCAACGCTGCTTGCGGTGGCGATCTTCCTGTTCATCCAGGCGCTGCCCACGTTCACCGCCGACCCGACGCTGATCACCGGCGGCGAAGGCTTCGCCAGCTACATTTTCCCGATCGTCATCGGCACCGTCATCGCCGCGGCCATCGCCCTGCTGATCGCCACGCCGGTGGGCATCGCGGTGGCCCTGTTCATCTCGCACTACGCCCCGCGCAGGCTGGCAGCGGGCCTGGGCTACGTCATCGACCTGCTCGCAGCGATCCCCTCGGTCATCTACGGCGCCTGGGGCTACCTTGTCCTGGCCCCCGCCCTGGTACCCACCTTCCAGTGGCTCGCCGCGAACCTCGGCTTCATCCCGATCTTCGCCGGCCCCGCATCGCAGACCGGCAAGACCATCCTCACCGCCGGCATCGTGCTCGCGGTGATGGTCCTTCCCATCATCACCTCGCTGAGCCGCGAGATTTTCCTGCAGACCCCGAAGCTGCATGAGGAAGCCGCGCTCGCGCTGGGTGCCACGCGCTGGGAAATGATCACCATGTCGGTGCTGCCCTTCGCGCGCCCCGGCATCGTCTCCGCCGTCATGCTCGGCTTGGGCCGCGCCCTGGGCGAGACCATGGCCGTGGCCCTGGTGCTGTCCACCGGCGGCTTGATTCCGTCGCTGATCAAGTCCGGCAACCAGACCATCGCCGCGGAGATCGCATTGAACTTCCCCGAGGCCTTCGGCCTGCGCCTGGCCGAGCTGATCGCCGCCGGCCTGGTGCTGTTCGTGATCACCTTGGTGGTCAACCTCATCGCCCGGGCCATCATCGCCCGCCACAAGGAATTTTCGGGAGCCAACTGATGAGTGCCACAACCACGCGCAAGACCCCGAACGATTCGCGCAACGTGCAGAACCCGCCGCCGGTTGCCCGCAAGCGCAACTCCCTGGCCAAGGGCCACCTGCCCCGCTGGGCTGTGCCGGGCATCGCCGCCGCCGCGCTGATCCTGGGCGCCGCGGCCTCCACGCTCGGCGGATTCTCGGTGGCAACCCTGGCCATCTACACCGCCATCATCTTCGTCATCGCCTCCACCGTCATCACCACGCTGGTGGAGGGCCCGCGCCACGGAAAGAACACCCTGGCCACGAACCTGGTCTACGCCGCCTTCCTGCTCGCACTGATCCCGTTGGCGTCCGTGCTGTTCACTGTGCTGCAAAAGGGAATGCCGGGCATCAACACGCACTTCCTGTTCCACTCCATGAACGGGATCACCGGCGCGGTCGACAACGCCAGCGTCGAAAACGGCGCCCCGGTGCTCGGCGGGGCCTACCACGCGGTCATTGGCACGCTGCTGATCACCCTGTGGTCGACGGTCATCTCGGTGCCCGTGGGCATGCTGACCGCCATCTACCTGGTCGAATACGGCAAGAACGGGCCGCTGGCCCGCGCCATCACCTTCTTCGTGGACGTCATGACGGGCATCCCCTCGATCGTCGCCGGCCTGTTCGCCACCGCGCTGTTCGCGGTGCTGCTGGGCCCCACCGCCCGGATGGGTATCGTCGCCGCGGTTGCCTTGAGCGTGCTGATGATCCCCACGGTGGTCCGCTCCACCGAGGAAATGCTCAAGATCGTCCCGAACGAATTGCGCGAGGCCGCCTACGCGCTGGGCGTGCGCAAGTGGCGCACCATCGCCAAGGTAGTCATCCCCACGGCGATCTCCGGCATCGCCTCCGGCGTAACCCTGGCCATCGCCCGCGTCATCGGCGAGACCGCACCGATCCTGGTCACCGCCGGGTTGGCGAACAACATCAACGTGAACGTCTTTGGCAACTGGATGGCAACGCTGCCGACGTTCATCTACTACCAGATCCTCACCCCGACCTCGCCGACCAACGTGGACCCCTCGATCCAGCGTGCCTGGGCCGCGGCCCTGCTGCTGATCGTCATGGTCATGGTGCTCAACCTCGGCGCCCGGCTGGTTGCCGGCCTGTTCGCCCCCAAGAAGGGCCGTTGAGCTTTGCGGCTCCGGACCCGACACGCACAAACTTTCTAAGGAACAACCACCATGTCAAAGCGCATCGACGTCAAAGACCTCAACGTCTACTACTCCAAGTTCTTGGCCGTTGAAGATGTCAACATCGAAATCGAAGCCAAGTCCGTCACCGCGTTCATCGGCCCCTCGGGCTGTGGGAAGTCCACCTTCCTGCGCACCCTGAACCGCATGCACGAGGTCATCCCCGGCGGCCGCGTCGAGGGCGAGGTCCTGCTGGACGGGGACAACCTCTACGAGCCCGGCGTCGACCCGGTGACCGTGCGCAGCCAGATCGGCATGGTCTTCCAGCGCCCGAACCCGTTCCCGACCATGTCCATCAAGGACAACGTGCTGGCCGGGGTGAAGCTCAACGGCAAGAAGATCTCCAGGTCCGACGCCGACTCGCTGGTGGAGAAGTCGCTGCGCGGCGCCAACCTCTGGAACGAGGTCAAGGACCGCCTGGACAAGCCCGGATCGGGCCTCTCCGGCGGCCAGCAGCAGCGCCTGTGCATCGCCCGGACCATTGCCGTGAAGCCCCAGGTGATCCTGATGGACGAGCCCTGCTCGGCCCTGGACCCGATCTCCACCCTGGCCATCGAGGACCTGATCAACGAGCTCAAGAGCGAGTTCACCGTCGTGATCGTGACGCACAACATGCAGCAGGCCGCGCGCGTGAGCGACAAGACCGCGTTCTTCAACATCGCCGGAACCGGCAAGCCGGGCAAGCTGATCGAGTACGCGGACACCGCGACGATCTTCTCCAACCCGTCGGTCAAGGCCACCGAGGACTACGTCTCGGGCCGCTTCGGATAATCCCCGCCCGGGGAAAACACGCAACAGCAGAATTCGCCGCCATGGCCGAACGGGTCGTGGTGGCGGTACCGGAAGGGGGATCTTCCGGGGATCCCTGGAGGGGGATCGCGACGGCGGAGGAATGCGCACGAGTCTTGCGCATTCCTCCGCCGTTGCCTCGTTTAGTCCCGGGGCCCGTTTTGCCGGGGGACGAACGGGGTGGATGAGCCGCATCAGCGGGCCTGGCCACGGCGGGCGCTTTCCGTCGGTATGGTGGGGAGCCAGTACACCCCCCCACAGAAGGAAACAACGTGAGCGAAGAAACCGCAGCGGTGCACCGGAGCAGCCGGGCGGGGGACCTGCACGGATTCGTCGCCAAGGCCATGGCCGCGGTCGGGTCATCCGGGACCGACGCCGCCTACATGGCGGACCAGCTGATCGCCTCGGAGCTGGCCAACCACCCCTCGCACGGCATGCGCAGGCTTCCCGAGTACGTGGACCGGGCGCTGAAGGGATTCGCGCAGCCCGGGGCCCGGGCCTCGATCGAGCTGGACACCGGCTCCCTGGTGCGCATGAACGGCAACGGCACCTACGGGCACTTTGCGCTGCGCGATGCCACGGCGCTGGCCGTGGCCCGTGCCAAGGCCAACGGGATCGCCGCCGTCGCGGTGCGCAACAGCGAGTATGCGGGGCGGTTTGCCCCCTTCTGCGAGGAAGCGGCCAATGCCGGGGTGGCGACCCTGCTGTTCGGGAACAACAACGGTGCCGGACAGGTCGTGGTGCCGCCGGGCGGCACCCAGGCCCGGCTGTCGACCAACCCGATTGCCGCCGGGGTCCCGCGCGCCAGCGCACCGCACCTGGTCATCGACTTTGCCACCAGCACGGTGGCCGGCGGCAGGCTGGCCGAGGAACGCGACCGCGGCACGGCGCTGTCCGAGCAGTGGGTGACCCCCGACGGGCTGCTCAAGCCCTTTGGCGGGTTCAAGGGCTTCGGGCTGGCGCTGCTGGTCGAGGCCCTGGGTGGCGCGCTGACGGGTTCCGAGACCGTCTCGGAGCGTAAGACGGCCGACCACCAGGGCACCCTGGTCATCGCGATCGACGTGGCGCAATTGCGCGAGCTGCACGAATTCACCGCGCAGGTCGAGGAGTTCATTGGCCACGTGAAATCCAGCGAGACGGAAGCCGGCAGCGGACCCGTCCGGGTACCCGGCGAAGGCCCGTCGGTGGGGGACAGCTACCCCGCCGGACACCCGGTGGCTCTCAACGCCAAGACCTGGTCGGAACTCGGGCGGATCGCCCGGGAACTGAAGCTGGCGATGCCCGGGGCCATCCAGGGGCACTGACACCCAACGTCAACAACCAAGTGCAACGGGCCAAGGGCTGTTGCCCACCGTGCGCCGCGCGCTCGCCGGTCAGCTCACCAGCGGGTGCATGGCCAGGTACAGGATCCCGCCCACGACGGCGCACACCAGTGGGGTGGCGACCCAGTGCCGCAGGATGAGGTTCACGTGCCGCCAGGCCACAGACTCGAAGCGCTGGTTTGCACCGGCCCCGACGATCGAGCTGGTGACCGCCTGGGTGGTGGAGATCGGCAGGTGGATCAGCATGGCGCCGAGGAAGAGCATGGCCGCGGAGACCGACTGGGCGACCATGCCGCGCAACGGGTCCATGTTGACCAGCCTGTAGGCAAGGGTGTGGGCGATGCGCCAGCCGCCAAAGAGAACGCCCGCGGCCAGGCAGCCAGCGCCGAGCAGCTGCGGGCCGAGCATGATGGACCCGGGTTCGGCGGCGCCGGCGGTCACCAGGGCCAGGGTCAGGAAGGCTCCGGTGCGCTGGCCATCCTGCAGCCCGTTGCCCAGGGCCACCGCGCACGCCGCGATGGCCTGGCCGGCACGGGACACGCCGTTGACGTCTGAGGCCGTGGAATGGCGCACCAGCCAGGTGACGGGGATGACCAGGGTGTAGGAGACGGCGAAGGCGAAGACCGGGGTGAAGACCAGCGGCAGAAGCACCCCCCCGGCGAGCATCCGCCAGGCGTCATGCACGCCGTCGTTGCCCAGCAACGCGGAGGCACCCGAGGCCCCGGCAAGCGCCGCGATCAGCGAATGCGTGGAGGACACCGGCAACCCGCGCCACCAGCACAGCAGCGCCCAGGCGCCGCCCGCCAGCAACGCGGAAAGCAGCAGGGCCAGGCCCGGGGTCCCGGTCGGGACGTTCAGCTCCACCGCCGAGATCAGGTAGACCCCGAAACTGGTCGAAAGCATGGTGCCCGCGAAGGTGAAGAACGCCGCCACCAGGACCGCATAGGTGGGGGTCAGCGCGCGGTTGCGCACCGCGACGGCGACGGAGTTCGAGGCGTCGCGGAAGCCGTTGAGGAACGCGAAGGCGCAGGTGCACAACAGCACCACGACCATCATGAAGGATTGTCCGGTAATCACGCCCGGCTCAGGATTCCTTGACCAGGACACGGCCAAGGTGGTCGGCCACGGCGCGCAGCGATTGCGCGGAGGCCAGGAACTGCTCGGCGACCGAGCGGTGGCGGATAATGGTTCCGGCCTTGCTCAGTTCCCCGATCTCCCCAACCCAGGTCCGGTGGGTCCGGTGCGCCCGCTTGGAGATTCGCACCAGTTCCAGCCACAGGTCCTCGAGGTCGTCCAGGCGGGTCAGCTGGCCCAGGGCCAGGGTGGTGAGCTCGGCCTGCCGCCCGATGAGTTCAAGCTGTTCGGCCGCCCGGTGCGAAAGCTGGCGCTTGCCCAGGTGGGAGATGAGCTCCCCGGCGCCGCTGAGCTGCTCCACCGCTTCGTGCAGCAGCCGGGAAAAGGTGTACACATCCTCGCGCGGCAATGGGTTGACGTAGCTGGTGCGCAGGTGGGTGAGCACCGCGTAGTGCAGGTCGGTGGTCTTGACCTCGGAGGCGTTGAGCGCCTCGAGGTGCAGTTCGCGGTCCTCGTCGGATCCAAGCATTTCGGAGAGCACGCCGACGCATAGGTGGACCTCGGTGGACAGGTCACGCAGGAGCTCAAGGCCACGCGTGTCCGAAGGGAACAATCTAAACTTCACGAAGATACCACCGGATGGAAAGGAAAGTGCGGGTCGAAGCCCAGTTTACTCACCCAAGGTTAACAAGCCCGTGCCGGGCGGCGTGAAGCGCGTCCCCTGCGAATGCGGGGAAGAAGTTGGCGGTGCCGAACCGGGAGCGCCTCTCGGCGGAAGGCCGCTCGTGGCGGCTGAAAGTTGGAGCCCGGGGCTGCCGCGGTCCGGCACCGTGAGTCCAGTTTTCTAGGAAACAGGCCTTTCTGTCAACACGGGGGGCCCGATATTCGCGCGCAGCGTGAAGGAACCCTTCAGTCCAGTTCCCCGCGCCGCCATGACGCCGCGGCGGATTCCAGGTCCTCGGCGGTCTTCACCAGGGCATGGGCCCGGCTGGTCATCAGCGTGGCACGCGCCGGGTGTGAAAGCTCGGCCGCGTCGGCCTGTTCGGCCTGGCCCAGCGCGATGACCCGGCAGTATGCGGCGGTGCGCTCGAGCGCCACGTCGAACTCGCCGTCAAAGGCGCCGCTGAGGATCGAGCTGGTCATGGCGCACAGTTCCTCGGCGCCGGGGGGCTCCGCGGCGCCGGCCACGACGCGCTCGACCTGGGCCAGATGGGCTCCGGCGGCAAAGAAGGACGCCATGGCCTCGGGGTTGCCGACCGTCGCGGCACGGATCGCATACAAGCGCCACAGGGAGCCGGGAAGCGACCGTGCCGGTGCCTTTGACCAGAGCTCGGCAATGACTTCCAGGCCCTCGTCCTCGGCGAGCCGCACCAGGCGTTCGCGGACCTCGGGGTCGTTGTTGAGTTTTCCGGCCTGCACCAGGGCCTGGGCGGAGAGGTGTGCGGCCTCCGATATGCGTGCCGGATCGGCGCCGCCCTCGAAGGGATCGAAGTCCATGGGTGCGAACGGTTTGGGTTTGTGGTGGCGGAACGTGGTTGCCGGTGGAGTCAATGCTGGGTGGCCCTTCATGGGCTAGAGGATACTCTGCCCTGCTGGATAGTTACCCATCGGCGGGCAGGCGGGCCGAACCGGAGGCAACAGGCGTGGAGACCGGTGCGGCCGCTGCCCCGCCCGGGCCAGGCCGGCGAGGACCACCAGTTGGAATTGGGCCGCTTCCTGCCCGAGCCAGGAAGTCGGTGGCCAGCGTGGCCATGACGAGGGTGACCATCGCAAACCCCCGGGTTCCAAGTGCCGGTTGAATCTGGCAAGGATGTCCAGAAGATGCCGGGTTATCCGCTAATATGGGTGATGGCTAAGTGCCAATGCGCCTTTAGCTCAGTTGGTAGAGCACTGGACTTTTAATCCATTGGTCGCGGGTTCGAGCCCCGCAGGGCGCACAGATCGGTCCCCGTTCTCCTTGGGAGAGCGGGGCCCTTTTGTTTCCCGGATGGTTTGGCAAGCGGCAGCCCGGTCCCGTAGTCGACCCGCGTCACGCCAAGGTGCCGGTGCGTGTTTCCGGCCCGAGTCGGTCGATGGACTGCCTTGCCCCGGCCTGTATCGACTTGGCTCCAAGCCCCTTGTTCCATTCGGTCGTCGACCTGTTGCTTGCGCTCGCCGGCGGCCCCGCGAGCTACCCAGCCGCCGGCGTCAATCGGCCGGCGATGGCGACCGGCCCGGGCTGCCCGGGGCGCCCTGGGCACGTGAAGGACGGTGCCCCACTGCCGAAATCGAACGACCAAAATTCGTGAACTTTCCCTCTTGCGCGGCCGCTATTCAGTGTTACTATTTAGTGGTAGATAGTAGTACAGAGTAGTCAGGGGGAGGGGTTCGATGGGCAAGCAGATGACCGAGATGCTCAAGGGCACGCTCGAGGGCATGATCCTCGCGATCCTGGCCGTGCGGCCGGCGTACGGCTACGAGATCACTGCCCGGTTGCGCGACGAGGGCTTCTCCGACATCGTCGAGGGCACGGTTTACGCCGTGTTGATCAGGATCGAGAAGCGCGACCTCGTGGACGTCGAAAAGGTCCCGTCCGAAAAGGGGCCGCCGCGCAAGGTCTACTCGCTGAACGCGCAGGGCGGCGAGTACCTCGAGGAGTTCTGGGGGACCTGGAGCTTCCTTGCGGAACGGATCGCGCAGCTGAGGCAGCACATTGAAAACACGCAGGAAACAGGAGAGTAGACATGGCAGCAAAATGGATCGAACTGGTCACCGGATCGTTCGAAGACAAGAAACGCTGGCGCCAGTACAAGGCCCGCAAGGAACAACTCCCCGCGAGCTACCGAACGGCAATCGAAGGGATCGAACGCTACTTCATGTATGCCGGGTCGATCGTCAAGGGCGATATCTTCATGCAGATGTTCGAGGACCTCGCCGACCTGATCGAGCGAGCCGCCGCGGACGGCACCCCGATCCGGGACGTCGTCGGGGAAGACCCGGTCGAGTTCGCAGATGCCTTCATCGCAAACTACGCGGATGGCCAATGGATCAACAAGGAGCGCAAACGCCTGAACGAAGCCATCGACCAGTCCGTTGACGAAGCCTGACCCACCGGAAACGGAGAAACCCCCATGGAAACGAATTTAGCCCCAGTGCCCGCGATCCGGGTGCGGGGCATCGAGAAATCCTTCAAGGACCTGCAGGTGCTGCGGGGCGTCGACTTCGACGTGCGTGCGGGCAGCGTCTTCGCGCTGCTCGGCTCCAACGGCGCCGGCAAGACCACCCTGGTGCGGATCCTCTCGACGCTGCTGAAGGCCGACGCGGGCACCGCGGCGGTCAACGGCTTCGACGTCGCCACCCAGCCGGGGGAAGTACGCGAGTCGATCAGCCTTACCGGCCAGTTTGCCGCGGTCGACGAGGTGCTCACCGGCCGGGAGAACCTGGTACTGATCGCCAGGCTCCGCCACCTGCAGGACCCCGGCGCAATCGCCGATGACCTGCTGGCCCGCTTCACGCTTACCGAGGCGGGAAACCGCAAGGCCTCGACGTACTCCGGCGGCATGCGCCGCCGGCTCGACATTGCGATGAGCCTGATCGGCAACCCGCCGGTCATCTTCCTCGACGAGCCCACCACCGGACTGGATCCACAGGCCCGACTCGAGGTGTGGCAGACCATCAGGGGCCTTGCCGTCGGCGGCACTACCGTGCTGCTCACGACGCAATACCTCGACGAAGCAGAGACCCTTGCGGACCGCATCGCGATCCTGCACAAGGGCACCATCATCCAAAACGGCACCCTTGCCGAACTCAAGGCACTGCTCCCGCCCGCCAAGCTCGAATACGTCGAGAAGCAGCCTTCCCTCGAAGAGGTCTTCCTGGCCCTCGTGGATGAGAACGGCGGGATCGACACCGCCACGGGCGGCCGCGCCGCCGGCACGGTCCAGACGGGAAAGGAAATCCAATGACCGCCCACGTCCTGGCCGACACCGGCGTCCTGACGGGCCGCTCGCTGCGCCACATCCTGCGCAGCCCCGACACCATCATCACCACCGTGATCACCCCGATCGCCCTGATGCTGCTGTTCGTGTACGTGCTCGGCGGCGCGATCAACACCGGCTCCGGGCAGTCATACGTCAACTACATGCTCCCGGGCATCCTGCTGATCACGATCGCCTCCGGAGTCGCGTACACCGCCTACCGGCTGTTCCTGGACATGCAGGGCGGCATCTTCGAACGCCTCGCCTCCATGCCGATCACCCGATCGTCCGTGCTCTGGGCCCACGTGTTCACATCCCTGGCCGCGAACCTGGTCTCCGTTGCGGCGGTCGTCGGCGTCGCGCTGCTCATGGGGTTCCGCACCGGGGCTTCGGTGGGCGCTTGGCTCGCGGTCGCCGGAATCCTGGTCCTGTTCACCCTCGCGCTGACCTGGATCGCAGTGATCGCCGGACTCTCGGCAAAGACGGTCGACGGGGCGAGCGCATTCAGCTACCCGTTGATCTTCCTGCCATTCATTTCCTCGGCCTTCGTGCCCACCGGTTCGATGCCCGGCCCCGTCGCGTGGTTCGCCGAGAACCAGCCGGTGACATCCATCGTGAACACCATCCGGGCCCTGTTCGCCCAGGAGCCGGTCGGCAACGACATCTGGATCGCCCTGGCCTGGCTGCTCGGCATCCTTGTCGTTTCCTACGGATTCGCGATCGCCAGATACCGCCGCAAGATCCGCTGAGGCGGCGGGGCCCGCCGCTCCGCCGCTACCGTGAACGCCACGCGACAAGGCGGGGTTGGCTTGTGAAAACCCAAGCCAACGCCGTCTTCGTCGTTCCCTGCGAAGCGTGGGTCGTGGAGGGCCCGGCGCGGCTGCCTGGCCGGCCCGGCAGGGCAGGGCGGAGATCGGGAAGATCCGCGACACCAAGACTCCCGGAGACGGTGCGTTGGATGCGCGCCCTGCCGGGGTCGGCCAGGCGGGGATCCCGTTGTCCCCGTCCTGCGGGGTCGCAATGTTGCGTAGGACACAGTGGCCCGGATATCGTGGCATCGTCAGGCGGAACGATTCTGCAGTTCTGGCCGTCGCTCTAAAAATGGGCGAAATCCGGGCTCGATGCCCGAAGACGAATATGGCCGTTGTTCTTTTTGCTGCATTCGAAAGTCACAAAAAATGTCTACAGTTTCTGCTGCCGTTTCCCGCGCCCTTTTAACCTGCACCTCCGAGATCTTCGGGGTCATGGGCAACGGCAATGCCCATTTCCTTGACGCCGCATTGCGCACCGGGTTCCGCTTCACTGCCGTGCGCCACGAATCCGCCGCGGTCACCGCCGCCGACGCCTACTTCCGTGTCACCGGGAAGCCCGCCGTTGCCACGACCACCTACGGCGCGGGCTTCAGCAACGCGATCACCCCGCTGGCCGAGGCCGCCAAGGCCAGGATCCCGATGGTGCTTCTCACCGGTGACCAGCCAACCACCGGCGCCCGTCCGTGGGACATCGACCAGGGGTCCGTCAGCGACGCCGTGGGGGCCAAGACCTTCGTGGTCGATGCCCGGCGCCCCATGGCCATTGCCTTCGAGGCAGTGGCCCACGCCCTGCGCGAGCGCACCGCCGTGGTCATCTCGATTCCCTACGACATCGTCTCCGACGAGGCGGCCGGGGAGCAGGCCCCGACCCTGGCGGACTTCAACCTTGATCCCGGCTACCCGTCGGCCGCACCGCAGCTGCTCGCCCAGGCCGCCTCCGCCCTGAACGACGCCAAGCGCCCGCTGGTGCTCTACGGGCGCGGGGCGCGCCTGGCGAACGCCGCGGACGCCATCACCGCGCTCGCCGATTCCCTGGGAGCGCTGAGTTCCAGCACCGTCCTGGCGCCGAACCTGCTGGCCGGGCGCCACGGAGACCTGGGGATCACCGGCGGTTTCTCCTCCCGGGAGACCGCGGCGCTGATCCACGAGTCCGACGTGGTGCTGGTGCTCGGGGCTGGCCTGAACCAGTTCACCACCCGCTTCGGGGAGCTGTTCAACGACGGCGCCCAGGTGATACAGGTCGATGTCGCCGAGGCAGCGACCAGCCCGCGGGTGGATGCATTCATCCGGGCAGACGCCGCCGCGGTTGCGACCGCCTTGCTGCCGATGGCGGCCCGGCGCGATGCAGGTGCGCGCTGGGTGGATCTGGCGGGGGACCGCCTGGCCGGGACCGGGGAGCACGCCCGGGGGGACGCAACGGCGCCGGACGGGCTGCTCGACCCCCGCGCCGTTGCCCAGGCACTGGATTCGATCATGCCGGCGGACCGCGTGGTGGTGCAGGACGGCGGGCACTTCATCGGCTGGGGCCCGATGTACTGGAAGGTGCCGGGCCCGCACGCGCTTCACCTGGTGGGCACCGCCTACCAGAGCATCGGCCTCGGCCTGGCCTCCGCAGTGGGTGCCGGGGCCGCCACCCCGGACTCCACGATCGTGCTGGCCAGCGGGGACGGCGGCTTCCTGATGGGCCTGGCGGATCTGGAATCGGTCGTCCGCTCGGTGCGCAGCGGCATCATCGTCATCTACAACGATGCCGGCTACGGGGCCGAGATCCACCAGTACGGCTCGATCGGGCTGCACGAGGGGCCCATGCTGATACCAGAGGTCGACTTCGCAGCAGTGGCCCGGGGGTTCGGTGCCAAGGCCACCAAGGTCCGCACCCTCGAAGACCTTTCGGGCCTGCGGGACTGGGTTGCCGCCGGCGCAAGCGGGGTCTTTGTGGTGGACTGCCGCATCTCCCCGGCGGTGCGCGCCCCCTACATGGAAGAGGTCCTCGAGGCCAACCGCCGGTCCGCGGCCGTGCGCCGCTGAGCCCGTTGCCGGCGGCTCCCGGCGGGACCGCCGGGTTTCGCCGGAAGAAAAACCGTTGAGTGGATAAATTATTGACCTACCGTGAAGTAGGTTCCGCCCCTAGGGTGGGAGGGTGCATTACCTGATCCGTACGGCCATGGCCGCAGCAGCAGTGGCCGCGTTGGCCCTCGGGGGAGCCGTCCCGGCGCAGGCCCGGCCCGTGACCGAAGTGAGGTCGAGCATCGTGCACCCAGACAGTGCGGCCACCGTGCCCTACCCCGAAGGTTTCGACACCGTGGGTCCAAGGCTGCGGGTGGCAACCTTCAACGCCTCGCTCAACCGGCCGGCACCCGGGCAGTTGGCCCTGGACCTCGATTCGTTGGTTGACCCCCAGGCGCAGGCCGTCGCCGAGATCGTGCAGCGCAACGCCCCGGACGTGTTGCTGCTCAACGAGTTCGACCACGACGCCGAGGGCACCGCCGAGGAAGGCTTCAGGGACAACTACCTGGCTCGCTCCCAGCGCGGACAGGCACCCATCGACTACCCGTACATGTACCTTGCTCCATCCAACACGGGCATACCCAGCGGCGCCGACCTCGACCGGGACGGCGTCGTCGGCGGCCCGGCCGACGCGCTGGGCTACGGCGACTTCGAGGGGCAGTACGGCATGGTGCTGTATTCGAAGTACCCCATCGACACCGCCAACGTGCGCACCTTCCAGAAGTTCCTATGGAAGGACATGCCCGCTTCCCGGCTGCCGACCCGGCACTACGACGAATTGGTCCGCGGCGTGCTGCGCCTGCCCAGCAAGTCCATGTGGGATGTGCCGGTTCGGGTTGGCGGGCAAACGGTCCACGTGATTGCCGCCCACCCCACCCCGCCGGTCTTCGACGGCCCCGAAAAACGCAACCAGGCGCGCAACCACGACGAGATCCGGATGATCAACGACTACCTCGGCGGTGCCGGGGACTACATCTACGACGATGCGGGCAAGCGCGGCCCGCTGGCCCCGGGCAGCAACTTCGTGGTGCTCGGGGACCTGAACGCCGATCCCCGCTCCGGGGATTCCAGCCCGGAAGCCATCCGCGCGCTGCTGGAAAACCCGCTGCTGGTTGATCCGCTGCCCGCCGTGCCCCGGGCCGCGGGCGACCCGGTGCGGGGGCTTGCCGGGATCACGCGCAACGTCCTGGGCACCGCAGACTTCGGGCAGGGAAGCGCCGGGGTGCTGCGCGTGGACTACGTGCTGCCCTCGGCGACGCTGCCGGTGCGCGGCTCGGGGGTCTATTGGCCCGCGGCCGGGCAGGACGGTGCCGACCTGGTATCCGGATGGCCGCCGCCCAGCAGCGACCACCGGCTGGTCTGGGTCGAGGTCTCACTCGGGAACTAGGCGCGGAATCCCGGGCCGCGACGGACGGCCGCCACTTCCCCGCGGGGAGGTGGCGGCCATCCGGCATCCGGGGCCCTTGCGGGTCAGGAAACCCGGTGGTCGCCACGCCCCGCATCCGCCGCTTCCACTGGCTGGACCTCGGCTCCGGGGGCCGCCAGGCGCCGGGCGCGGCGCTGGGCCAGGGCGTTGAGCACCCCGATCGCCACCGTGAGCCCCAGGGTGGCAAGCAGCTGGGTGCGGCTGGCGGGGTCGAAGAGCGCCAGCACCACGATGCCCGCGAGCATCACCAGCGCCAGGATCGACAGGTACGGGAAGAGCGGCATCCGCACCGGCAGGTGGATGGCCGGGTCCCGGTCCGCGCGCACGCGCAGGATGACCTGCGAGAGCGCAATGAATCCCCAGGTGACCAGCAGCGTGGAACCCACGGCGTTGAGCAGCATCGGCATGACCAAGTCCGGGGCCAGGTAGTTCATGGCCACCGCGACGGTGCACAGGATCACCGAGGCGGTCACCGCGACGTACGGGGTGTTGCTGCGGTTGCGCACCTGGATGACCCGAGGGGCGAGCTTGCGCTCGGAGAGCGAAAGCAACATGCGCGAGGCGGCATAGATGTTCGCGTTCATGGCCGAGAGCAGGGCAATGACCACCACCAGGGCCATGATCGAGTCGATCCACGGGATGTGCGCGAAGGTGAGGACCGCGACGAAAGGCGAAGCGGCCAGCTCCGGCGAATACCAGGGCAGCACCGAGACCATCACCAGGGCCGAGCCCACATAGAAGACCAGCACGCGGAACAGCACCCCGCGCACCGCCTTGCGGATGGAGGTGCGCGGGTCATCGCTTTCGGCCGCGGCAATGGCCACGATCTCGATGCCGCCGAAGGCGAAGATGACCATCAGCAAGCCGGCGCACAGGCCGACCACGCCATTGGGCAGGAAGCCGTCGTGCGCCACCAGGTTGGACAGGCCGGTGGCCGCGACCCCGGGCACCAGCCCGAGGATGATGGCGACGCCGACGGCCAGGAACGCCACTATTGCGGCGACCTTCAGGAAGGAGAACCAGTACTCGAACTGGCCGAAGCGCGCGACGTTGGCCAGGTTGACCGTGGTCAACAGCGCAACGAAGACCAGAGACCAGGTGCCCTGGGAAACCCCGGGGAACCAGCCTCCGATGATGGCCGCGGCGCCCGTGGCCTCCGCGGCAATCACGATGACGCCCTGGATCCAGTAGAGCCATCCGATGATGGCGCCGGCATTCGGGCCCATGGCCTTGGTGGCATATACGGAGAAGGAGCCGGAGGAGGGGTTTGCCGCGGCCATTTCTCCGAGCATGTTCATGATCAGGATGACCAGGAACCCGGCCAGGGCAAAGGCCAGGATGATGCCCGGGCCGGCGACTGCAACCGCCTGCCCGGAACCGATGAACAGGCCGGCGCCGATGGCGCCGCCAAGGCCCATCATGGTGATCTGGCGGGTGTTCAGGCTCGCTGTCTTGGGGGTCATGGTGGTCCTAGGCATTCGCGGGAGCCTCGGCCAGCGCCGAGATGACGGTCTTGGCAATGGCCTCGTTGGCCTCGGGCGAGCCGATCGAGATCCGGATCCCGTCCCCGGGGAAGGCTCGTGCCCAGATGCCTGCCTCGCGCAGCAACGCATCCACGGCCTCGGTGGCGTCCCCGGTGGAAAGCCAGATGAAGTTGGCCTGGGAATCGGTGGCATTGATTCCGGCGGAGCGCAGCACGGCGAGCAGGGACTCGCGCGCGGCGACCAACTCGTCGATGCGCACCTGCAGCTCGTCCTCGTGCTCCAGGGAAAGCACCGCGGCGCGCTGGGCCAGCGCGGTGACACCGAACGGGACCGCGGTCTTGCGCAGGTTCGCGGCGACCTCCGGTGGCGCCACGGCGTAGCCGATGCGCAGCCCGGCCAGCCCGTAGGCCTTGGAGAAGGTGTGAAGCACCGCGACGTTGGGATAGCGGCGGAAGAAGTCCAGACCGATGGCCGAATCCCCGGCGGTGTTGAAGTGGACGTAGGCCTCGTCGATGACCACCAGCACGCGGGCCGGGACCTTGGCCATGAAGGCATCCACCGCGGCGGTGTCAACCACGGTGCCGGTCGGGTTGTTGGGGTTGCAGATGAACACCAGCGCGGTCCGCTCGGTGATGGCCTCGGCCATGGCGGCCAGGTCGTGGGCCCCGTGCCCGTCCAGCGGCACCATCACCGGGGTCGCCCCGGCCACGTGGGCGAGGATCGGGTAGGCCTCGAAGGAACGCCAAGCGAAGAGGACCTCGTCGCCCGGGTTGGTGGTCGCATGGATCAGCTGCCCGGCAACCTCCACGGACCCGGCGCCCAGGGCGATGGTCTCCGGCCCCACGCCGAGGCGTGCGGCCAGGGCGCCGACCAGTTCGGGGGCCGCGGCGTTGGGGTACTGGTTGATGGCGCCCAGCTCGGATGAAAGGCCGGCGATGACCGAGCCCAGCGGAGGATAGGGATTCTCGTTCGAGGACAGCTTGAAGGCCCGCTCCCCGGCACCCGGGGTGGCGCCCTGCTTGTAGGCGGGGATCGCGTGCAGGGAAGTGCGCTGGACAATGCTCATGGAGGGGTGCCTTTCGAAAAACAAGCCGTTCGCACGTCGCCGGTGACGTGACTCACAAAAGCTACGAAAATAAGCTCCGGCGGGTCAACCGACCGGCAAAACACCGCACAACATGTACACAAGGGTCACTGCGTGTCGTGAATCACTGGACATTGTGTCCAATGTTTTTTCTAGCCGCATTCAGCGTACCGCCATTGCGCTGTACGCCGTTTCGCGAGCGCCGGCCGGGCTCGGGCGGAACCTCGGGATTCTGCGCGGCGGCATCCCGGGCCAACGGGATGGCCCGGTTCTCGAAGTGCGTTTCCAGCACGATGGACGAGGAGGAGCGGCCCATGCCCTCGGTGGAGGAAATCGCATCGAGCACCCGCTGCAGGTCCGCGGTGGAGCGGGCGACGATCTTCACCAGGAAGTCGCTGGAGCCCGAGACGGTGTGCAGCTCAAGGATCTCGGGGATTTGGGCGAGCTTCTCGGCCATGCCGTCCTGGCCCAGGTTCTGCTGGATCTGCAGCGAGCAGAACGCGGCGACCGGGTATCCCATGGCTGCGGCATCGATGTGCGGGGCTATGCGGGTAATGACCCCGGATTCGTGCAGCCGGTTCAGCCTGTTCTGCACCGTGCCGCGGGCAACGCCCAGGCGCTTGGAGCACTCCATGACCCCGATGCCGGGGATGTCGGTGAACAGCTCGATCAGCGACACGTCCAAGGAATCGATTCTCATGCGCCCCAGTATGCGACGCGGCTCGCCATCGAAGCGAATCGGCCGGGGACCGGCGCCGGTTACGGTGGAGGAATGGATGAGGGAATCTATTCGCGCCCGGCACCGCAGCGTGAAGGCACCGACCTGGTTGTGGTGCTGCACGGGTACGGTTCGAACCCCGAGCGGATGAAGGGCTGGTTCGACGAACTACCGCCGCACGCCACCGGGGTGGCACTGCGCGGCCCCATGGATGTGGGCGGGGACCGCAGCTGGTTCCTGTTGGACTACTTCCTGGCCAACGACTTTGCCCAGGTCGTAGCCGCCGCGCAGCGGGTCTTCGACTGGCAGGACCGCCATGCCCGTGGCTACCGCTCGATCAGCCTGCTCGGGCATTCCCAGGGCATGGCCATGGCCACCACGCTGCACCGGTTGCGGCCCGGATCCTACAGGGCCCTCGTGGGCCTGAGCGGCTTCGTGCTTTCCAACGAGCTGCTGAACCTCACCGACGCGGTCCCCGAACCCGGGAAGGCGGTCCCGTGCTTCTGGGGTCGGGACCCGCGCGACGTGGTGATCAACCCGGATGCCATCGACCACACTGACCGGTGGCTGGCCCAAAACACGGCGCTGACCGCTCGCACCTACCCGGAGATGGGACACGGGTTCGGGACGGACGAACGCCGCGACGTGCGCAACTTCCTCAAGCACTACCTGGCGCCCTGAACAGGCTTGTGGTTCCCGCGGGTGCCGACCACGATCAACCAGATGGTTGATCCGGGCGGGAACGTTTCCGGGCAGAGTTGGTGGTGGGATGCGGCAAGGCCCCGGCCCTTCGAGCCCTGCCGGTACAACCATCGCCTGCCCGGGCACCGCCGAAAGGAAAAACACGCTCATGATGCGCCTGCTGTACACCGCCTTTGCCTTTGGAATCACCGGGGTCCTCTCGGGCCTGTACTACCGGGAGCTGACCAAGGCCAATGACTTCATGGACCGCTCGGCCTCCCAGCTGCCGCTGGTCCACACCCACCTCCTGGTGCTCGGCTTCGTGTTCCTGCTCATCGTGCTGGCGTTGGAGAAGCTCTTTGGAATCTCCGCCGCCGCCCCGCGCGCCTTCACCTGGTTCTACTGGCTCTGGACCGTTGGCGTCGCGGTGACCGGAGGCATGATGCTCGTCAAGGGCACCCTGGTGGTGCTGGGGACCGATGCAAGCTCCGCGGCCTTCTCCGGGATCGCCGGCCTGGGCCACATTTCCCTGGCCGTTGCCGTGGTCGTGCTGTTTGTTTCCCTGCGGGCGGTGCTGAAGACGGCCGAGACCGTGGCTCCGGTTGCGCCGGCGCCCGCCGGTCGCTGAGGGGATACCCGGCAGTTGCGCCCGTGGCGCGGCACCTTCCTCCCCGGGAAGGCGCCGCGCCACGACTGGTTCGTGGTGAACCGTGTTGAACGGCCTAATGCGGGAATGCCGTTAGGCCAGTACCTTGGCTTTGAGCTCGGCGAATTCGGCTTCCGAAAAAGTTCCGGAGTCCAACAACGCCTTGGCCCCGGGAATCTGCCGTACGGGTTCCGGCGTACCGGCCAACGACCGGAGGTAGTCCTCGGTGCTTGCCACCGCCTTCTGGACGCGAGTTTGCTGGCGCAATGCCATGCCGCGACCCCGCACCACCAGGTAGACCCGCGCGGTCAACACCGGCAGGGCAATGAGAAGCACGATCCACAGGGGCCTTCAGCCGGCCGCTGAGTGCGGCGTCGCGGAAGAGGTCGGAGACAATTTGGAACATCACGACCAGGTATGACAAATACAGGAAAACTACGATTAGCGACCAAAGCGTTTCTGCAAAATTCATGGTGATTCCCTCTCTCGGGAATGGTGAATCCAGGGTGACGCGTCGAGTGGACCAGGCATAACCTAAAACAAGACTTTGAAATGTTCCATGGCTTCGCCAAGCACGCACGATTCGGGCCGGGAAGCGCCCGTTTCGGCCTCTTGTGCTTATGCCCAGCGAAAAACATGTGTGCAGCGACCGGTCCGGTGCCCATAGAGTGGGAGGCAGGATGAAAAAGAACCCCATTACCTCCACTGTCATCGGCCCGGACGGCAAGCCCAAACCCGGGGTGCAGGGCGCCATCATGAAGGCCGTTGGCGTGCAGCGCCCGCTGGTCCTGGCCTACCTGCGGCGGATGCGACGCAAGAATCCGGGCCGCAGCGCGGCGGAACTGGCCAAGCTGGTCGAGCGCGACTACCTGCTCACCATCACCGGCTCCGGTGCCGCGGTGGGTGCCACCGCGGCGATCCCCGGCGTGGGGACCGTCGCGGCCCTGGGGTTCTCGGCCGCCGCGACCGTGGCTTTTCTCGAGGCCAGCGCCCTCTATGCCCAGTCATTGGCAGAACTTCACGGCATCACCACCGAGGATCCGGACAAGGCCCGGCTCCTGGTCATGGCGATCCTGCTGGGCGACGAGGGCAGCTCGATGATTTCGGCACTGACCCACCAGGCCGCCGGACACGGCGCGGGACCCGTCAAGGGCTGGGCTGCAATGTTCGGGAGCAACAAACCCTCCAGCCTGGTTTCGACGCTGCAGGGAACCATGCAGCGGACCTTCCTGAAGAAGATGTTCGCCACCCAGGGTGCTTCGATGCTCGGGCGGATGGTTCCCTTCGGCATCGGGGCGGCGGTCGGCGGATTCGGCAACCGATTCCTGGGCAAGAAGGTCATCGAGGCGGCAGGCCTGGCCTTCGGCACCCTGCCGACCACCATTCCCGGGCAACTGGTCAGCGAGGGCGAACGGCGCGAAGCCATGGCCGAGGTCGAGGCGGGCATCGAGGCCGAACGCCTGCGGCGCGGAACAAGCCTGGAGCCCGGCGGGACGCCCTAGCGCAACAGCGCGTTGGCCACCGTGAAGATGGCCAGGCCCGCCAGGGAGCCCACGACCGTGCCGTTGATGCGGATGAACTGGAGGTCCCTGCCCACCTGCAACTCGATCTTTTCGCTGGTTTCCCGCCCGTCCCAGCGGGCCACGGTCTCGGTGATCAGCGACGTGATTTGCCCGCGGTAGTTTTCAACGACGTAGCCCACGGCGTTGCCCACCCACCCGTTGACCTTCGCCGCGAGCTGCGTGTCGTCGCGCAGCCGGGCGCCGAGGTCGCGGATCGCCGCGATCATTGACCGGCGCAACTCCGATTCCGGGTTTTCCATCGCGTCGATCAGGCCGGCCTTGATCGAGGACCAGCTGGTGGCCGCCAGATCACGCAATTGCGCATCCCCCAGCACCGAATGCTTCAGGGCCTCGACCTTGGCGATCATTTCGTCGTCGTCCTGCATGTCGGTGGCGAACTTTTCCAGCCACGCATCGATGCTCAGCCGCATCGGGTGGTGCGGGTCCTCGCGCACGGCACGGACGAACTTGTGCAGTTCGCGGTGGAGCTTCTCGCCCAGCAAGGTGTCGACCACCGCCGGGACCCAGGAGGGGGAACGCTCGGCGACCAGGGACACGATCATGACCCGGTTGCCTGTCACCCACTGCTCGGCGCGTTCGGCCAGCAGGTCCACCGCGGGCTTGTGGTGCCCGTCGGCAACCACGCGCGCCATGATCCGCCCCAGGGTCGAGGACCATTCGGGTGCGAGCATGTGTTTCTTGGCCAGGGATTCCAGCAGGGCCAGGATGTCGCGGTCGTCCAGGACCTCCAGCACCGCCCGGGCCACCGTGGAAACCTCCTGGGCCACCCGGGTGGCCGCTTCGTCCTTGGCCAGCCACGTCCCGACGCTGTGCGAGACATCGAATTGCTGCAGCTTGGCGTCCACGACCTCCCTGGAGAGGAAGTTTTCCTGCACGAACCGGCCCAGGCTCTCGCCGATCTGGTCCTTCTTGCGCGGGATGATCGCGGTGTGCGGGATCTTGAGCCCCATGGGGTGCTTGAACAGGGCGGTGACAGCGAACCAGTCGGCCAATGCGCCAACCATCCCGCCCTCGGCCGCCGCCCGCACATACTCCAGCCACGGGTAGCTGTGCTGCAGCGCGAAGGCCACGGCAAAGACCACGGCAAAGACCACCAGCAGGGACGTGGCCAAGCGTTTCATCTTGCGCAGCGCGACCGCCTTGGCGGCATCGCTTGCTGCGGCAAGGCCGAATCCGGTCGATGTCATGGGGCGGCTCCCTTGGCCTGGGCGTGCGGGTGGGACAGGGTTCCAACGATAGTTCACGAAGCCACAGGCGCGGGAAGCGGCACGTATGCCGTGCCCGGCGGTAGCGTGAAAGGCATGAGAACCCTTGTCTTCGCCCACCGCGGTTCGTCAAAGGCCTATGCGGAAAATACGCGTGCCGCCTACATGCAGGCCCTGGTCGACGGGGCCGACGGCATCGAATGCGACATCCACCTGAGCTCGGACGGCTTTGTGGTGTGCCACCACGACCCGACCGTCGATAGGACCTCGGACTCCAGCGGGCGGGTCGGCGAGAAGACCCTGGCCGAACTGAAGGCCCTGGATTTCTCATCCTGGAAGAACCCGGCGATCCCGGCGGCCTACGGGGGCCTGCACGAACAATTGGTGACACTGGGCGAACTCGTCGGGCTCCTGCGGGACGCCGGCCGTCCCATCGGACTGGCCGTGGAGATCAAGCATCCAAGCCCCTTCGGCAGGCGGCTGGAGGAGGCGATGTTCGAGGAGCTGTCGGCCCTGGGCTGGGACGCGGGGACCTCGATGCTGGGCGACATCCATGTCTCATTCATGAGCTTCGACCCGAACTCGGTGCGCTACCTGATGGAACGGGTGTCCCCGGAACACGTCTGCCAACTGGTCACCGAGGTTGACGAGGAATGGATCGATGAACTGGTCAAGGCCGGGGAAACCGACAGGGCAGGCGTCGCGGCAGTGCTGGCCCAGGCCATGACCGCGGGGGCCGACCTGCTCAGTTCCGGGGTGCCGCAGCTGGCCGGCCCGGGCGTGGCCTACATGCGCAAACACCCGCAGCTGACCGATGCGTGGCTGGCCCGCGGAGCGGTATTCCGGGTGTGGACGGTCGATGACCCGCGGGACGCCAGCTACCTCGTGGGCCGCGGGGTCGCCCAACTCACCAGCAACGTTCCCGCGGCCATCAAGGAACATCTCGGACTGGGCGAGCGCCCGGGAACCGAGGCGTAGACCCGCAATCGTGGAGGCACAGGCAAACGCATATTTTTCGGACGCCCACCTCTTCGAGACCGACGCCACCGCCGGTGGCCGTGAAGTCACGGTTGCCCGCCACGAGAACGGCCTGGTGGTCCTGACCGGCGCGGGACTGCCCGGGCTCGGGACCACGGTGCACGCCGCCGTGGATCCGCAAACACGCCTGCTGCATGCGGCACTCCACACCGCCGGCCACCTGGTCGGGTTCCTGGGCGACGAGCGGGGCCGGCGGTAAAGCGGGCACAGCCATTTCCCCGGCCAGGCCCGCCTGGACTTCCACCCCGAACCGGTCACCGAAGACCTCGGCGACCCGGACACCCGTGCCGCGGTCATCGACGAGATCAAGGCCCGGATGCAGGACCTGGCCGACACCAAGGCGCCGGTCACCAGCAACATCGACACACACGGGATCCGCACCGTGGCGATCGCCGGAGTCAACGCGGAGCCGTGCGGCGGAACCCATGCCAGCGACCTGGGCGCCTTGAAGGGATGCCCGGATGCTGGATGCCAAGATCAAGCGCGGGCACTGCAAGCGCGGGCACTGAAGGTTCGCCACGAGGCAACACACGCCTAAGCCCGGGCCCGAGACAACCGCAGGCCACGATGCACACAGCGGCATCGGCGATGGCTAAGCTTGATGCCGTGCCACCCCTCATGACTCCAGCAACCAAGATCGGTGCATCCATTGCGGTTGCCACGGGCCTCTATGCGATTTCCTACGGCGCGCTGGGCGTTGCCGCCGGGTTGAACCTGTGGCAGGTCATGGCGCTGAGCCTGTTGATGTTCACCGGGGGCTCGCAATTCGCCTTCATCGGCGTGATCGCCGGCGGCGGTTCCCCGGGGGCGGCCTTTGGCGCGGCCACGCTCCTTGGCGTAAGGAATGCCGTCTACGGCATGCAGATCAAGGCCATGCTCAGGCCGCGCGGACTGAAAAAACTGCTGGCCGCGCAGGTGACCATCGACGAATCCACGGCCACCGCCGCCGGACAGAGCGACCCCGCCGAACAGAAACGCGGTTTCTGGGTCGCGGGGATCGGCGTTTACGTCTTGTGGAATATCTTCACCGTCGCCGGGGCCCTGCTTGGCGACGCACTGGGCGACCCCAAGGCCTGGGGCCTTGACGGCGCCGCGGTGGCGGCGTTCCTGGGGCTGCTGTGGCCCCGCCTGAAATCGGCCGAACCGATTGCCATCGCCACGGTGTGTGCGTTGGCCACGGTCCTGGCGATCCCGCTGGTCCCGCCGGGTGTCCCGATCCTCGTGGCGGCCCTCGTCGCGGGCGTCTGGGGCTACTTCGGGCGGGGGCCGGCAACGGAGGGGCTTGAGCCGGATGTCGAGCCGCGCGCAACACGGGAGGATTCCGAATGAGCGAAATGTGGTGGTGGATCTTTGCCGGCTGCGCGGCAGCGTACGGCATCAAGCTCCTGGGCTACCTGGTCCCGGAGAAGATCCTTGAAAACGAGAAGATGACCCGTGCCGCGGGAACCTTGACCATTGGCCTGCTGGCGTCGCTGACCATCGTCAACACTGTGGCCAGCGGAACCGCGGTGGCATTCGATGCGCGGTTGGCGGCCCTGGTTGCCGCCGGCGTCGCACTGCTGTTGCGCGCACCGTTCCTCGTGGTGGTCGTCGTCGGCGCCGGGGCCGCCGCCCTGGCGCGTTACCTGGGTTGGGGCTAGAAACGTTGCCCCGGGGCACTGGCAAAAACCAGTGTCGAATAGGTGTTGCCCGGCTCCAGGGCGATTGACACGAAGCCGGGACGAGCCGTGCCGGTGACGAAGACGTCCACCGTGGCAACCTTCCGGTCGCATGGAACCGCCAACACGTTGCTGTGTTCCAGTTCCAGATGCAGCGTCCCGGACCCGGCGCACACGGCCATCAACGTCAGCCGGGTTCCCTCGTAGCGCCCCAGCTTTGCAGTTGCCTTGACCTTGGCCCGGTCCGCCGACCCCATGCCCATCAGCACCTGGGCCTCGCCGGGAACCAGCTCCATGAGGTTCTCCAGTGTGTCGGACGGGGACGCCCGCGACGAGGCAAGGGGCACGGTCGAGCAGCCGCCCAGCGCACAGAGCAGCACCGCGGCCGCGCCGATCCGCACCAATGACCCCACGTCTACCGTCTCCCAAGTATTTGCCGGATTGGCTTGAGCCTTTCAGAGCCCTTGGCACTTGGCAAGGAAAACACCAACGAATCTCCTTGTATGTCGTGTTTCCGGCGCCGGCAAGTGACATGTCGGTGCCGCGGTGGCACAGTGGAAGCATGATTGTTGCCTTCTCTGTCGCCCCCAGCACCGACAACACCGACGGGTCGGTCCACGAAGCCGTGGCCGCCGCCGTCAAGGTCGTCCGTGACTCCGGCCTGCCCAACTCCACCTCCTCGATGTTCACGGAACTCGAAGGCGAATGGGATGAGGTCATGGACGTCGTCAAGCGGGCCACCGAGGCCGTTGCCGCCTATGGTTCCCGGGTATCCCTGGTGCTCAAGGCAGACATCCGCCCCGGCTACACCGGTGAGTTGACCGGAAAGATCGAGCGACTGGAAAAGGCCATCAACTCACAGGAGTAGCAACCATGGATATCCCAGCTGCCGTGCCCGGCCCGGCCGACGTCGACAAGTACCTGGCGGAAAAACTTCTCGCCCCGGAACCGGAAATGGCGAAGGCGCGCGAACGTGCGCACGCCGCCGGGTTGCCGCACATCGAGGTCAGTGAGATGCAGGGCAAGTTCCTGATGCTGCTGGCCCAGATCGCCGGCGCCAGACGGGTGCTGGAAATCGGCACCCTGGGCGGGTATTCCACGACCTGGCTGGCCCGCGGGGTCGGCCCCGACGGGCACGTGACCACCTGCGAGTACGAGCCGTTGCACGCCCGGGTGGCCGCAGACAACCTTGCCGCGTGCGGGGTCGAAGAGCGGGTGGACATCCGCATCGGCGCGGCCCTGGACACCCTCGACGCCCTGCTGGCCGAGGGTGGGGAACCCTTTGACCTGATCTTCATCGACGCTGACAAGGAAAACAACGGCCACTACATCGACCTGGCCATCGCGCTGGGCCGCAGCGGAAGTGTCATCGTGGTGGACAACGTGGTGCGCGAGGGCGCGGTGCTTCGGCCCGGGGATCCGCTCTCCGAGGCCGGGCGCATGGTCAACGGCGTGCGGCAGGGGATCGACGTGCTCGGCTCCAACCCGCGGCTCGACGCCACGGCACTGCAGACCGTCGGGGCCAAGGGCTGGGACGGCTTTGCCCTGGCCGTCATCCGCTAGGAAGCCCGGCCAACAACCGCCGCGGGGAGGGGCTGCTTCGGGGTGCCCGCTCCTTTCGCCGCCGGGGCCGCCAAGCGCATAAGCTTGCCCCTGTGACTACCGATCCCTGCACCATCCGACTTGCCGTGCCCGAAGACATTCCCGCAGCCCTCGAAATGAAGCTCGCATCCTGGGAAGAAGCCTATGGCAGCCAACGGCCCGCCTCCTTCTTCGCCAACGCCCGCGCCTCCCTGGAACAGCAGGCCGACTGGTGGACCCGCGGCCTGGCCCAGGGCGCCGAGCTGTGGATCGCCACCAGCGCATCCGGTGACATCGTTGGCGTTGCCGGCGGCGGGCCCGCGGCGGACGACGACGCGGACACGAAGGTCGACATCGAACTGCAGGTCCACTACGTCCTGACGTCGCACCATGGCACCGGACTGGGCGAACGCCTGATGTTCCAGGTGCTGGGGGACCGCGACGCGGTGCTCTGGGTGCTTGAGCACAACCCGCGTGCCCGCGGGTTCTATGAGAAGCACGGTTTCGTCGCCGATGGCCGCGTCGAGGCATTGGTCGAGGACTGGGCAGGACTCAACGAGGTGCGCATGGTCCGCCGTGGTGCCAACCGTGGCTAAGGGCAGGAGCAAGGGCGGGCGGAACAACGTGCCGATGGCGCCAACCACCCTGGCCGCACCGCAGGACGGCCCGCTCGAGGGCATCTACCCCATCGACACCGGCACCGCGGAACTGGAGCGGGACCCGTACTCGCCCACCGGCTGGCTGCTGCGCATCAACGATGTCCCCTCCTCGCACGTGGATCTGGCCGACCCCGGTCACCTGGACTTCGAGTACATGCGCTGGATCGCGGCCCTGATCCGTTCGCGCTTTGTCCCCTCGGAGATCGAATCGGCGGGGCGCAAGCTGAGGGTCCTGCACCTGGGTGGCGGCGCCTGCTCGATGGCCCGCTGGGCCTCGGAGACCTACCCCAACGCCCGCCAGCTTGTCGTTGAACTGGACGGCAAGCTTGCCGCCTTGGTGCGCGCCTGGTTCGATCTTCCGCGCGCACCGTTGCTGCGGATCCGGGTGGGGGAGGCCGGGGCAGTGCTGGCCACGCTCACCGACGCCACCCGCGACCTTCTCATCCGCGACGTCTTTGCCGGGGACCAGACGCCGAAGGACCTGACCACCCTGGCCTTCACCGCGCACGCTGCCCGCGTGCTCGATGCCGACGGGCTGTACATCGTCAATTGCGGGGACACCCCGGCACTGGAAAACGCCCGGCGGGAGGCGGCCACGATCGGTGCGGTCTTCAAGCACGTGGCCATCGTCGCGGACCCGACCATGCTCAAGGGCAGGCGCCACGGAAACGTCATCATCGCCGGCTCCAACGCGCCGATCCCCGCCGGCGCCGGCTTCATCCGCGAACTGCTCGGCGGCGGAGTCCCGGCCCAGCACTGGGACGATGCCACGGTGCGCAACTTCGCGCGCCACTCCACCGCGGTCTAGGACGGCACCGCCCGCCGGCCCGGAAACCGGTGCCCGCCGGCCGGCCGCTATAGGCTTGGGTTCCGCGACAGAACCGCAGCGGAACCGGTTTCACCGCACGACCCACCCAACTTGAGCAGGAGCGCCACGCACCGCGATGAATAACCCGGCAACGATTTCCTTCACCCTTCAGGGGCAGGAGCGCAGTGCTCGCTGGTCCTCGGCCAACGACGCGCCCCCGCCCCCGCGCATTGTCACGGTCGATGACGCGCTGGGCGCGGACGAGGCGTACCGGCTGGCCGCGGCGGGCACCGGCATGCTCTTCACCGGCGACTACCACAACGCCCGCCAACTGCTCGGGGCGATCGCCCGGCGCATCCCGGACGGTTCGAAGGCCAAGGCCAAGCGCAACGCCGCGGTGCCCACCACCGCCGAGCGCTTCTACAGGTACCGCCAGGCGCGCACGCAGCGCGCGCGGGTGCTCTCGATGCTGCTGGTCCCGGTGGAGCCGGGACCAGTGGTCCCGCTGCGCCGCGCCCCCGACGTCTCCGAGGCCTGGCTCAACGCCTTCGGCCCGGTCGCCGAATCCACCGTGGTGCCCCTGCAGGAACTGCTCGGGGCCATCGGCGCCCAGCAGTGGCGGGCCACCGGGCTGCACGTTCCGGCACTCGATGCGAAGATCCACCCGCACTACGGCACCTTCGCCCCGGTGCGCGGGGAATACCTGGACCTGGTGGCGCGCGCCCGGCTTCCGGGCACCTCGCGGGCCTTCGACATCGGCACCGGGACCGGGGTGCTTGCCGCGATCCTGGCCCAACGCGGCGTCGTCGAGGTAATCGGCACCGACTCGCAGGCCCGGGCCGTGGACTGCGCCAACGCCACCCTCGAAGAGCTGGGCCTGTCCGGCGGCGCGCGGGCCATCGTGCAGGACATGTTCCCGCCGGGGAAGGCGGACGTGGTGGTGTGCAACCCGCCGTGGCTGCCCGGGACCCCGCAGACGCTGCTGGACTACGCGGTCTACGACCCGAAGTCGGCCATGCTGCGCGCGTTCCTCAGGGGCCTGCCGGCGCACCTTTCCGAGGGCGGCCAGGGCTGGCTGGTCATTTCCGACTTGGCCGAGCGCCTGGGGTTGCGCACCCGGGAGCAGCTGCTGGGGTGGATCGAGGATGCCGGGCTGGTGGTGTGCGGGCGCGATGACACCGTCCCGTCGCACGGCCGGGCCGCCGATCCCACCGACCCGTTCCACGCCGAACGCTCGGCCGAGGTCACCTCGCTGTGGAAGCTCGAGGCCAGGTAGCCGCGCCTACACAACGGGGGACACAAAAAGGAGCGGGCCGCGGGGAGGATTCCCTCCAAGCGGCCCGCTCACGTGCGTGCGGTGTTCGATGCCGCGGGCTAGACGCCCATTGCCTGTTCGATGACGCCGATGCCGAAGAAGAGCACGAAGGCCCCGGCAACTGCCCACATCAGCGGGTGCACCTCGCGGGCGCGGCCCTGGATGGCGCGGATGAACACGAAGGTGACAAATCCTGCACCGATGCCGTTGGCGATCGAGTAGGTGAACGGCATCAGCACGAAGGTCAGGAACGCGGGGATGGCCACGCCCCAGTCGTTCCAGTCGATCTTCGAGACGTGCGAGATCATCATGAAGCCGACGACCACCAGGGCCGGGGCGACCGCCTCGAACGGCACCAGGTGGATCAGCGGGGTCAGGAACATCGCGGCCAGGAACAGCACACCGGTGACGATGGAGGCCAGGCCGGTGCGGGCGCCCTCGCCGATGCCGGCTCCGGATTCCACGTAGATCTGGCTGGAGGACGCCGAGGCCCCGCCGCCCACGACGGCACCCATGGCGTCGACCAGCAGCACCTTGTCCACGTCCGGGATGTTCCCGTCCTTGTCGACGGAGCCGGCCTCGTTGGCCAGGCCCACCATGGTGCCCATGGCATCGAAGAAGATCGAGAGCAGGATGACGAAGGCCAGCAGCAGGGCCGCGGTCACGCCGAGGTTCTGGAAGGCGCCGAAGATGTTGGCCTGGCCGATCAGCGACAGATCCGGGAGCGCCCAATTCGGCATCGAGGGGGCCACCAGCGACCAGCCCTGCGGGTTGGAGGTGGTGCCGTCGAAGGACGGGCCGATCTTGAAGACGGCCTCGAGGATGTTTGCCAGGACGGCGGAGACGATGATGCCGATGAGGATGGCGCCCTTGGCCTTGCGCACCACCAGCGCGATGGTCAGCAGCAGGCCCACGATGAACACCAGGATGGGCCAACCGACCAGCGTGCCCTCGAAGCCCAGGCCGACCGGGACGGTGGTTCCGGCGGCATCCGGGATGCGGCGCACGAAGCCGGCGTTGACCAGGCCGATCAGCGCAATGAACATGCCGATGCCCACCACGATGGCGGACTTGAGGCTCGAGGGCACGGCGTTGAACACCGCGGTGCGGAAGCCGGTGAGCACCAGCACCAGCATGGTCAGGCCCGAAAAGATGACAAGGCCCATGACGTCGGGCCACGTGAGTCCGGGGTTGGTTGCCACTGTCACGGCGATGAAGGCGTTTACGCCCAACCCGGTGGCCATGGCGAAGGGGTGCTTGGCCCAGGCCCCCATCAGGATCGTCATGATGCCGGCCACCAGGGCCGTTGCGGCGGCGACCCGGGCCGAGCCCAGGGAGTCGCCGTTGGAATCCGCGCCCGCAAGGATCAGCGGGTTCAGCACCACGATGTAGCTCATGGCAAAGAACGTGGCGAAGCCGCCACGGATTTCTCTGGAGTAGTTGGAGCCGCGTTCGGTGACCTTGAAGTAACGGTCCAGACGCGAAACTTTCGTCTTTTCGAGGAGGGAGTTTTCCTGTGAGGGCATGGGGGAATTATAGTTCGACTTTACGCCGCTAGGCGAAAAAACAAGGGAGAAATGCGCCACGCTCGGCAACAGATAGACCCACGTCACACTGTGGTGAACAATGGAAGCACGGGACCTCGTACGGGGGAAGCCCGCTAGGACCCAGACCGTGACGCGTAGGAGTGAAGGCGATGAGCGAAAACAACAGGCCCGAGGGCGACGCCGAGGTCATCGAGGGAATCGTTGTGGGTGTCGACGGTTCGGACCAGGGCCTCTGCGCCCTGAAATGGGCTGAACAGGAAGCCAAGCGGCGCGGAAGCATACTGAACATCGTGACGGCCTACACGATCCCGGTCTTCGCCGCCTCCTCCATGGACGCCGGCTATGCCACGCTGGACGACCAGCTGATCCGCAACGGCGCCGAGGAAGTCGTGCGCCAGGCGCGTGCCACGATCACCGATACCGACATCACGGTTCGCACCTACATCGAGTCCGGCGATCCGGCCGGGGTGCTGTTGGACTTGAGCCGGCAGGCCGAACTGATCGTCGTCGGCACCCGGGGCCGCGGCGGATTTGTCGGAAGGCTGCTCGGATCGGTTTCCAGCGCACTTCCGGCCCACGCCAAATGCCCGACCGTGGTGGTGCCGCTGTGCGTTGCCAAGCGCGATGAGAACGACGTCCAGGTCCAGGACCGCATCGTTGTCGGCGTGGACGGATCGGACCGGGCCCGCCTGGCCGTGCTGGTGGCCGCCGAATTGGCCGCCACCCGCGGACTGACGCTGCGCGTGGTCTGTGCCCTGCCCCCGATCAGCGGTGCGCTGGCCTGGATGCCGGCAACCGTCGACCAGGAAGCTGTCACCGCCGACGTGCGCCACCAGATGGGCATCGGCAAGGCCTGGCTGCAGAGCCTGTTCCCGGGCCTGGAGATCGAGACCGACGTGATCGACGGGGCCCCGGTGGAAATACTGATCCGCGAATCCCAGACCGCCCGGCTGCTGGTGACCGGCTCCCGCGGCCGCGGCGGCTTTGCGGGGATGCTCCTGGGATCGACCAGCCAGGGCGTGCTGCACCACTCCAAGGGTCCGGTGATGGTGGTTCCCGACGGGGACGACCCGCGTCTGGCCTCCCGCCAGGAGTTCGAGGACAGGGCCAACGGCCTGTAGGCCGTTTCCCGTCCAACCAGTGAGGGCGCTGCAACCAATGGTTGCAGCGCCCTCACTCATGGCGGCCTGGTTTGCTACGTGCCTAGTAGCGTCCCGCGTAGGGATGCAGGTTGTTGACCCAGCTCAGCGGGGTCACGGAGATGCCGCTGTTGGGGTTGCGTGCATGTAGGACCTGTCCGCCGCCCAGGTAGATGGCTACGTGGTAGAACGAACTGCCGCCGTTGGATGAGGAGAACACCAGGTCACCCCGGCGCAGCTGGCTGAGCGGGACCTTGGTCGGGGCCGCGGCGTATTGCTGGGAGGAACTCCGGGGCAGGCTGATGCCCGACTTGGAATAGGCCGCCTGGGTGAATGACGAGCAGTCGTAGAAGTCCGGGCCGTTGGCGCCGTACCTGTACTGCTTGGATTCGTCATTGGCGATCATGCGGCCCCAAGCAAAGGCGGCGTTGTAGTTGCGCGACGATTGCGGTGCCGAAGTCTCGGGTTCGGGTTCGGGCTTTGGCTTGACCGATTCCTTCGGGGCCTGCGGAGCGATTGTCGGGGGCTTCGGCGTAGCGCTCGGCTTGGGCTTCGGCTTGGCCGTCTCCTTGGGTGCCTCGGGCCTGGGTGTCGGCTTCGGGGCCTGCGTCGCCTGGGGCTTGGGCTTGGCCGTTTCCCTGGGAGCCTCGGGCGTGGGAGCCGGCTTTGGCGCCTGCGTCACCTCGGGCTTCGGGGCGGGGGCTGCTTCGGGGTCCTTGGGAGGAACCGCAACCGTCAGCTGGGGCGCCTTGGGTGCCGAAGACTTGGGGACCAGTGTTTGGCCGTGCGGGCGCTCGGTGGGGACCTTTGGCGGGGCGGCCAGCGGCTTGATCTCCGGAGCCTTGCTTTGCCTGATCTCCAGCGGCTTGGCCTGTGGCGCGTTGTCGATCAGTTCCTGGAGCCTCTTGGCTTCGGCTGCCGCTTCCTTGGCGGCAATGCGCTCGGCCTCCTTGGCGGCGTCGACCTCGTGCAGGAAGGCCAGCTGCCCAATGAGCTGCTCGCGGAGCTGTTCCTGCGGAGCAACGGAGTCCTGGTAGCTGGAAAGAGTGGTCGTGGCCTCGGCGGCTGCGGTGCGCTGGGCCGCCGTGGCCTCGTCGGCGGCTTCCGCGGCCGCTGCGGCGTAGTCCTGCCACGCCGTCCACAGCGCTGCCGCGTCCTCGGCATTGTTCACCGTCATGGTGCGGTTTGCGCTCAGGGCGTCCATGGTGGAGGCCTTGTACAGGACGTCGTTGTCCTTGGTGTCCTCCAACAGGGTCACCACGCCGGGGTTGACGCCGCCGTTGCGGTACAGGTCCGAGGCCAGTGCCCCGACATCTTTCTTGCTCGAAAGCAGGAACTCGGTGGCCTTCTCGGCCTCGGCCTTGGCTTCCTCGGCGGACTGGGTGCGTTCGGCAAGGAGCTGGTCGGCATCCAACAAGATGTCTTGGGCGTCCAATGCGGCTGCCTCGGCGGTGATGATGCGTTGGCGGCCGGATTCGATTTCGGATTCAAGTCGATCGACCAGGGCGCCGAGCGCCTCGGGATCCGACTTGGCTGCTTCCAGCTGGGTTTGGGTGGGCATGGCGGTGCCCAAGGTGTTGGGCTGTGCCGCGATGCCGATGGTGCTTGGTGCGTTCAGCGTTGCCGCTGCGGCGGGGAGTCCGCCCGTAAAGCACGTGGCTGCCAATGCAATTGAGCAGGCGGCGACGCCCAGTGTTTCCCTGATTGCCATGCCGTGTTGATCCTTACCGCGGCGATCGGTTTGCAAGTCTCGCAACCAATGCGAGAAATACGGCCTGGACGGTGCGGCCTGATCGCTGCTTCCTATAGCACCCTATGGGATACCTATTCACACTGGCAACAGCAGTCACATCAATAACTTCAATTACAACGGTGTAATTATTCCTTAATTCGTCCTTAATATGCAGGCGATTCCGGAATGACGCCCCGCACCGAAGCCGTGTCGTCCAAGGTCAGTGCGGGGTGTCGCCGGGCGCCGCCAAGCGGGTTCGATCAGTAGCGGCCCGCGTACTTGTAGATATTGCGCATGCCCGCATAATTCAGCTTGGTTACGGAAATGCCGGCCTTGGGGTTTCGGGCATGGGCGATCTTGCCCTTTCCCACATACATGGCCACGTGGTAGAAAGATCGGCCGCGGTTGGACGACCAGAAAACCAGGTCACCCTTCTTCAGCTTCGAGAGCTTCACCTTCTTGGGTGCCGCCTTGTATTGGGCGCTGGATGTGCGCTTGAGCTTCTTTCCACCGTTGGCGAATGCCTTGCCCACGTAGCCGGAGCAATCGAAGTACCGCGGGCCGGTGGCGCCGTACCGGTACTTGTACTTGTTGTTCTTGGCGACCTTCTTGGCCCACTTGATGGACTTCTTGATCCGGGCCGTCCGCGTCAGCTTCTTGGTGGGAACCTGGATGGCGGCGGTGGCCACCGACGCGGTGCCAAGCGCGCCGATGGCTGCCTGGGCGTTTTCGAGGGTCTCGGGATCCACCGCCGGATCGTTCACGGGATCGGCGACATTCGATTCGATGTCCTCCAGTGCGGCCATGAGCTCGGCGTCCTCGCGGGACTCGGACAGCTTGGCCAGCCGTGCATTTTCCCGGGCAACCGAGGTCTTGTGCAGCGACGCGGACACCTCGACAAGTTCCTCCTGCTTGGCGTTAAGCCTCAGCTCGGCTTGGTCGAAGAGCCCCTGGGCTGTGCGGGCGAGCCGTGCGGACTCCAGCTGCTGGACCTGGGCTTGGCTCCGGCCCAGGGTCGCCAGGGAGGTTCCGGCCAGGGAAGCCGCCGTGGTCCGGTCCTGCGTGGCGGCCTCTTCCGCGGCCACGGCGTTCTCCGTGGCCTCAAGCGCCGCCGCCTCGGCGTCTTGGAGAGCCGTGCGGACGGAGGCCAGCTGCTGCTCAAGGGCCGCTGCGGTTTTCGCAGGGGAGAGCTGGGCGGCTGCCAGGGACCTGGTGATGGCGGCCAGCGGGCCCGGATTGAGCTGTCCGGAGGCAGCAGGGAGGTGCTGTGTGGTGCTGCCGGCAGCGGGTGCCGGTGCACTGCTGGCGGTCAATGCGCCCGAGGCAATGAGTGCTGCGCTGGTCACGACGACCACGCTCTTGAAGATGGACATGAGGGGGGTTCCTAACTGCCTTGCAGTCCAACCAGGTGGTTGATTCGTGGCCGGGCAACCCGAGGCAGGATGGGCCTGCCGGGGTCATTTAGCGAAAATGGTCACGGGCTGTACTGCATCCCCAAGATGAAGGTAGGAGTGTGCTGGGGTGGCTTATGCAACGAATGCATAACGATAATGCAGGAGCTTTTGGGGCTTGTCGAGCCCGGGTTCGCGAAAAACGGTGATTTTGGACGATTTCCGAGACCACTTCGTTATATTTTGGATTGTCGAAACGCCGGGCTGGCCGGGGGCGATGCGCCAGTGGGCCGCGGCCGGGGAAAGCCACAGGAAATTTTTCGAGCGAAACAGCCTGTCAGCCCCACCCGAGCTCGTGCAGCCGATCGTCGTCGATGCCGAAGTGGTGGGCGATTTCGTGAACGATCGTGATGCCAACCTCTTCGATCACCTGCTTTTCCGAGGAGCATATTTCAAGGATTGCATCCTTGAAGATCGTGATGCGGTCGGGCATGGCCCCGGCGCCCCACCCCGAGTCGCGCTCGGTCAGTGCCGTCCCCTCGTAGAGGCCAAGTAATTTGGCGCCCGGGTCCTCGCCCGGCAACGGCCGGTACGCGTCCTCGATGAAGATGGCGACGTTTTCCATCATCGAAAGCAGGGCCTCCGGGATTTCATCCAGGGCGCGCTCGGCCACTAGCTCAAATTCATCGTCGGTCATTTCGTACCCCATGTGTTGCACTCTACCGAGCGCAGATCCCGCTGCGGGACGTGGTTTGGTGAGGTGAGGTGCGGGAATCAGGGTGACGAGGGTCGCATTTTGTGGTCTTGATCGGCTCGTTTTGCGTGGTGGGAAATTTACCTCTATAGTTGTTGGAGTCCACTGCTGCGGAGAAATTCGCGGTAGAGGTTCCTGGCCCCCATCGTCTAGCGGCCTAGGACACTGCCCTTTCACGGCAGCGGCACGGGTTCGAATCCCGTTGGGGGTACGCACGAAATGCGGATTTTGCACGAGCGAAAAGCTCTGGTAGAGTTCTTGTCTTGTGAGCGAGGGAGACTTCGCGAGTAAGGCCCTGTAGCGCAGTTGGTTAGCGCGCCGCCCTGTCACGGCGGAGGTCGCGGGTTCAAGTCCCGTCAGGGTCGCTTTGGTTTTCTGGTTCGCTGGAAGATCTCGGTGATCATCTTGCCTGATGATGCCAGGCTCTGTAGCTCAGTTGGTAGAGCGTTCGACTGAAAATCGAAAGGTCACCGGATCGACGCCGGTCGGAGCCACCATCTAAAGCCCTCTTGGAAACAAGGGGGTTTTTGCTTTAACAAGGGCCTAAGCGACAAACAAGAAATCGCGGCCCGCGCGACGGCCCGGGCGGGCCCCCATGGTGGCGAAGTCCCCGCCCACCTGACAACCCTTGCGATATGCATCACATTCAGTTGTAGGCTGGGGACGTACGCCGAGTACCGTGTGGCGAGCGTAGAGAGGACCGGAACCGTGGATCATGAATTGACGGTGCACAACCTGCCCGCAACGGAAGCCAGCGGCACCACAAGAATCACCGACCTTGCCGTCGCAAAGGTCGCGGCGGCGGCGGCACGCGCAATTCCGGGAGTGCATTCCATGGGATTGGGCACCTCGCGTGCACTCGGCGCCCTGCGCGGCGCTGTGGGATCAGCCCAGGAGCCGGCCCACGGTGTCAGCGTCCAAGTGGGGACCCGGCAAGCCGCCATCGACCTGGTGATCACCGCGACCTACGGCTTTCGCCTCCACGACCTGGCCGCCGCGGTGCGCGAAGCGGTATTCAACGCCGTCCAGGAGCTCACCGACTTCGAGGTCATTGAGGTCAACATCGAAATCGGCGACGTCCACATTCCCGTCTCCGTTGCGGGATCCGAGAAACGTCGCGATGCGACGGTGGAGGGACAAGCGTGAAACCCACACTGACTGGTGCGCTCCTGGGAGCCGTCCTGGCTTGGGCGGCATTGGCCCACGGCCTGGGCGGGTTCCTGCTCATGGCCCTGTTCATGGCGATCGGCGCCTTGGTTGCCCGCGTCGCAGGCGGAAGGATCGACCTTCGGGCGATCCGGGACGCACTAACCGGGCGACGATCCTCGTCATGAGCCAGCCACCCCTTGCCACGCTGCGCGATCCCGGGGTTCCGGCGCGCGCGGGCTACACCCGGGTCAGCGCCCAGGCCCTGGCCGGTACGGCGCGTGCGGTGGCGGCTGAGATATTTGGGGTCGATCCCTCCCTGGTGAGGGCGTTCCTGCGCGATGATGCCGGATACCTGGCCCTTTTCATTCAACTGCCGGTGCCGCTCACGGATGCCGATGGCACGGCCCGCGGCACGGTGCTTGAGAGGGTGTGCGAGAAACGTGCGGGCATTGGCGAACAGTTCACCGCCCTCACCGGCTCCCTGGTCAGCCGGGTGGATGTGCGGGTCACCGGAATCATTGACCCGGCCGCGGTGGTGAGGCGTTGAAAGAGGAACAGCTCGGGGAAATCCGTGAACGCGAATTGACCAGCGGCCGCTCCCCGGCCGCAATCACCGCGGCCGCCCTGGTCATCCTGGTGTGCCTCTATGCCCTCTTCGAAGCCGCGCTCAAGGCCCTTGGCCAGGAACCCCTGGTGGCCACCCCGGAAACCTGGTGGCTCTGGGCCTCCACCCTGCCCGGGAACCTGGAGCCGGCCGTGCTGGGGGCCATCGGCCTGGCGTCAGCACTGTTCGGCCTGCTGCTCCTGGTGCACGGGCTGCGCCGCGGAAGGCGCGCACGGCACTCCCTGGCCTGCGAGGACGCAATCCTGATCGTCGACGACCAGGTGCTCGCCGCCTCGCTGGCCCGCCGGGCAAGGGCGGAAGCCGGCGTCGGACCGGGACAGGTGCTGGTCACGGTGAACGGCGAACGCGTCGAGGTGCAGCTCAGCCCGACTTCGGGCACCCCGGTCAACCCGGCCGCGGTCGTTGCCGGCTTGGAAGACGAGTTGCGGCTGAACCTGGTGGAGCCGGCTCCGCGGGTCTACCTGCGGGTCGCCGAGCGCGGGGTGGTTGGACAATGAACCAGACCCCCAGACTGCTCAACCGGATTGTCATTTCCCTGTTGGGCCTGATGTTGTTGGCCGGTGGCCTGAATGCACTGCTGGTCGCGAGCTCCGAGGGCTACGCCCGCGGATGGCGGAACGTGGCCTCGGACCTCGGCGCGTGGTTCGACGCGATGCTGGCCGAGACCACGTTGCCGGGGCAAAAGGACTCCTGGTTGTGGATCGCGGTGGCCGCCTTGCTGATTTGCGGCATCTTGTTGATGCTGTGGTGGATCACCGTCCAGGGCAAGGGCCGCGGTGGCGACTACGTCTCCACTTTCATTCCCGACGGGGCCATGCCCGGCCGGGTGGAAATCTCCCAAAGTACCGTGGAGCAGGCGCTGCGCCACTTCCTGGGCCGGCGCAGCGACATGGTCTCGATCAATGTCAGCGTGTGGGAGCTGGCCCCCGAGGCCGGACTGCGCATCAAGGTCCAGCCCCGCAAGGGAACCGCCCCGGGTGCGTTGGGCAGGGATGTCGCCCGGGCCGCGCGGCTCGCCCAGGACGCCCTGGGAGTTGGAGGACCCGTGCTCATCTACCTGGTGGTGGGCACGCGCTCCCGCTTTGCAAGGACCGAACGCGTCCTGTGACCGGTGGCGTCAGCGCTGGTTGGCGATGACCGCCATGACCAGCACTGCGGTGAATCCCATGAAGGGCAGGCACAGCAGCACGTGCAGCCATTTGTGCTCGACAAGCACCGCCACGTATTCGCGCAGGAAGGCACTGGGCAGGTAGTACCTGGCGGTGGGGGCGCCCACCACCTCGGCATCGATCCGCAGCTTGCGGGCCAGCAGCGCCGCCCGCAGCACGTGGTAGTTGTTGGTCACCACCAGCAGCGGGCCGCTGCGCCCCGACTCGGCAAACAAGCCGGCCGAGAGCAGCAGGTTCTCCTCGGTGTTCACGGCCTTGTCCTCCACCAGGACATCCCCCTGGGCCGCGCCGGCGGCCAACAGGTACTCGCCCATGGCCGTGCCCTCGGGCCACGGCTCATCGTGGCCTTGCCCGCCGGATGGAATCAGCAGCGGCCTCGGCGAGGTGTCGCGGTAGATCTGCAGGGCCCTGTCCAGGCGGCTGCGCAGCAGCGGGGGAACCTTGCTGTCGACCAGGCGGGAGCCCAGCACCACGATTCCCTGCGGAGACTCTTCGAACGGCATACGTCCGTAGGCGATGGCGTATGCCAGGAACACCACGAACACCACGCCGAAGTAGCTGCACAGGAAAAAGAGCAGCGCCGCCAGCCCGATAGCCAGGGTGTTGAGCGTGAGCACCAGCGCCACGGCCATGATCGGCAAGGCAACCAGCAGCAGGCCCAGCAGTAGGGAGACCATGTTGCCCAAGCGCCTGCCCTCGTTCCTGTTCATCACCACGCCGTTGTGGATCAGCGCGGCGGCCAGCGCCAGCACTGCCAGCGGGGCCAGGGCCAGCAGGGCCAAGAAGACGTAGGACGCCCCCGGAACCCAGCGTGAAACCAGGTTTCCCACCTCGAGCAGCAGCAGATAGCAGGCGGCCACCAGGACCACCCCGTTGCGCAGCATCCGGCGGTCCTTGCGGCGCAGGTAGAGGTACAGGGCAAAGAGCAGCAGGGCCGGGATCAACGTCACCACTTGAGACTATCAACCGGGAAGGGGCACCCGGGCCCCCACGCTCCGGGGCCGGCAGCGACCTCCAGCAGGATCCCAGGGCGGCGCGGGTATGCCCCCGGCGGCGCCGGTCCGGATCAATCGCACAGCCGACCTCGACCATTCCAGCTTCGTTCGGGGCCGTGGGATCCTGCCCGGCCAACGATGATCCCCGAGCCCAGGACCGTGGCCAGCCGGGTCGCCCATGCGGCATCACCCGGGTTCATGGCGATCTGCGCCACGCGCCGCGGCACCCCTCGGCGCCGAGGTAGTCGCCCAGCGGCAGCGTCGTCATGCTGCGTGCCGCCTCCAGGTCCCCTCCGGCCAGGGCGGCCGGTACGTCCGCCGGCACCTGCGCCAGGGCACGTTCCGCGGTGGCCCAGGGCCCTTCGGCAGCCAGCATGCCCCAAGCGTGGCGGGCGCGGGCGGTCTCCGGGGTGGTTAGTTGGCCCGGGCAAGCTGGCGGACCGCCAGCCAGCGGTTTGAGAGCCTGCGGTAGGACGCCGCGGCCCCGGTCATGTCCGATTCGGCCAGCGACTCGATGCCCAGGCGCAGGTCGTGCGGGGAATCATCGGGCCACACCAGGGTGGCGATGCGCCCGTAGTCGAGTTCGACCACCGACTCCTTGTCAAAGAGCTGCAGCCATTCGCTCAAGGCCGCGAGCTCGTCGAGCAGGTCCATCTCCGGTGCGTGGATGGCCAGCGTGGCCGCGGCATAGCGGACGCGGTCCAGGGCCTGGTTAAGCGGGGTGTAGATCCGGCTGGAGAGCAGTTCCTCCCCGTCCTCGACGATGTCCACCTCGTCGTCCTCGTGCACCAGGATCAGCCAGCCAAAGGGGATGCCCCAGGTCGCGGTGCGGGTGTGCAGGTGGGCCAGGTCGTCGGTGAAGCGCTGCCGGTCCACGCGCGCGGCATTGGCCGCCCGTGCGGCGCTGGGAACCAGCAGTTCAAGCAGCTGCGGGCGCATCGACCCGTCGAGCTGTTCCGAGGCCAGGATGGTGCGCGTGGCCAGCTGGTCCGGGCAGTACAGGGTGTTGACGGCACCGTCCCAGGAGGTGGTGACGAGCCTGCGGAAGATCTCGGTGTGGTGGTGCGGGAACGGGTCGGAGGCCGGGCGGGTCAGCCGCGCCAGCGCCGCGGCCGCGCTGTCATCCTCCAGCGCCTCGCGGTTCACCCGACCGGTGGCCACGGCCAGGCGCTGGTCGGCATCCGAAAAGGCGCGCAGGGGCTCGAAGACGCGCAGGTAGGAGGTCGGCGGGAGAGCCCGCCGACTGGCACCGCTTGCCTGCGCCATGGCCTAGTCCAGCTCCACGATCACCGGGACGTGGTCCGAGGCACCCTTGCCCTTGCGTTCCTCACGGTCGATCTGCGCGCCGACGACGCGTGCGGCCAGTGCGGGGGAGGCCAGGGTGAAGTCGATGCGCATGCCCTCGTTCTTCGGGAAGCGCAGCTGGGTGTAGTCCCAGTAGGTGTAGGTCTTGGGGGTGTCGGTGCGCGGGCGGACCACGTCGATGAATCCGGTCTGCTCGAAGGCCTCGAAGGCGGCTCGCTCCGGGGCCGAGACGTGGGTGAGGTTGTTCTCGCGGAAGAAGTCGATGTCCCAGACGTCCTCGTCGCGCGGGGCGATGTTGAAATCTCCCATCAAGGCGACCTGTGCCTCGGGGTTCTGCTCGAGCCAGCCCGCCGCCTGCTTGTTCAGCGTGTCGAGCCAGGAGAGCTTGTAGGGCATGTGTTCGTCTTCCAGCGCGCGGCCGTTGGGCACATACAGGCTCCAGACGCGCACCCCGCCGCAGGTCGCGCCGATCGCGCGGGCCTCCTGCACCGGATCGACCCCGCTCTTGCCGAAGGCAGGCTGGTCCGCGAAGGTCCGCTCGACGTCGTCCAGGCCCACGCGGGAGGCGATGGCCACGCCGTTCCACTGGCTGAAGCCGAAATGGGCCACCTCGTAGTCGTTGTTCTCGAACAGTTCCCAGGGGAAGTTCTCGTCCTTGCACTTGGTTTCCTGGATGGCCAGGACATCAACGTCGGAGCGGCGCAGCCAGTCCTCGACGCGGTCGGCACGGGCACGGAGGGAGTTCACATTCCAAGTAGCAATCTTCACCCTTCCAACCTATCAACTTCGGTGCACGCGGTCCGGTTTGGGAACCAGTATTCGGCGGGGCGCCCCAACCCTAGCAATTTAGTAGGAAGTCCGAGTATATTTTTGGGTACAGGACGTGGTGCGCATCACAGGCCGCTGCCGCGTTTTCGCATATTCTTGCCGAAGGAGCATCAATCACATGACTCGTGAACTGACCCACTACGTGGGCGGCACCCGCGTCGCCGGAACCTCCGGGCGTTTCTCCGACGTGTACAACCCCTCCACCGGGGCCGTGCAATCGAAGCTTCCGCTGGCCTCGGCCGACGAGGTCCGCGCCGCGATCGCCGTGGCCGAGGCGGCCCAGGTCGAATGGGGGCAGATGAACCCGCAGCGCCGGGCCCGCATCCTGAACAAGTTCGTCGAGCTCGTCTACGCGAACATGGACGAGCTGGCGGCGCTGCTGACCAGCGAGCACGGCAAGACCTTCCCCGATTCCAAGGGTGACATCCAGCGCGGTCTCGAGGTCATCGAGTTCTGCGCCGCGGCCCCGTCCCTGCTCAAGGGCGAATTCTCCGACAGTGCCGGGTCCGGCATCGACGTGCACTCGATGCGCCAGCCCCTGGGCGTGATCGCCGGAATCACCCCGTTCAACTTCCCGGCCATGATCCCGCTGTGGAAGGCCGGACCGGCCCTGGCCTCGGGCAACTCCTACATCCTCAAGCCCTCCGAGCGAGACCCCTCCGTGCCGCTGCGCCTGGCCGAGCTCTTCACCGAGGCCGGCCTGCCCGACGGGGTGTTCAACGTCGTCAACGGCGACAAGGAAGCGGTGGACACGCTGCTCGAGGATCCGCGCGTAAAGGCCATCGGGTTCACCGGATCCACGCCGATCGCCCAGGGCATCTATGCCTCCGCCGCCGCGCACGGCAAGCGCGCCCAGTGCTTCGGCGGGGCCAAGAACCACCTGGTGATCATGCCGGATGCGGACCTGGAAATGGTTGCCGATGCCCTCATGGGCGCGGGCTACGGATCGGCCGGCGAACGCTGCATGGCCATCTCCGTGGCCATTCCGGTCGGCGAGGCCACGGCAGATGCCCTGGTCTCCAAGCTGGTCGAACGCATCGGGAAGCTGAAGGTCGGCGACGGCATGGACGAAGGCTCCGACTTCGGCCCGGTCGTGGCCCAAAGCGCCAAGGAACGCATCGAAAACTACATCCAGGTCGGCGTGGACGAGGGTGCCTCGCTGCTGGTCGACGGCCGCGGGCTGAACGTGGCCGGGCACGAGGACGGCTTCTGGGTCGGCCCCACGCTCTTTGACAACGTCACCGAGGACATGCGGATCTACCGGGAGGAGATCTTCGGGCCGGTGCTCTGCGTGGTGCGCGCCAAGGACTACGAGGAGGCGCTGCGGCTGCCCTCGGAGCACCAGTACGGCAACGGGGTGTCCATCTTCACCCGGGACGGGGACACCGCGCGGAACTTCTCCTCGCGCGTGCAGGTCGGCATGGTCGGTGTCAACGTGCCGATCCCGGTGCCGATCGCCTACTACACCTTCGGCGGCTGGAAGGCCTCCGGATTCGGGGACCTGAGCGAGCACGGGGCCGACGGCTTCCGCTTCTGCACCAAGACCAAGACCGTCACCACCCGCTGGCCCTCGGGCATCCGCGAGGGTGCCAGCTTCGTGATGCCGGAGGGCAGCTAGTCCCATGGCCGACCCCGAAGTCCTCTTTGAGGTGCGCGGCACCCTGGGCGTGATCACGTTGAACCGGCCGCGGGCGGTGAACGCCTTGACCGCTTACATGGCGACGGCCATGCTCGAAACCCTCACCGCCTGGGCGCAGGACCCGGCGGTGAGCCAGGTGCTGGTGCGCGGGGCCGGGGAGCGCGGGCTGTGTGCCGGAGGCGACATCGTGGCGATCCACCGCGACATCGCCTCCGGCGGCACACGGACCGAAGGCTTCTGGGCCACCGAATACCGGCTCAACTCCCTCATCAACTCCTATCCCAAGCCCTACATCGCCTACATGGACGGGCTGGTCCTGGGCGGCGGCGTGGGAATCTCCGCCCACGGAAGCCACCGACTGGTCACCAGCCGGACCCGCAGCGGCATGCCGGAAACCACCATCGGGTTCGTCCCCGACGTGGGGGGCACCTATCTGCTTTCCCGCGCCCCCGGAGAAACAGGAACCCACGCCGCGCTGACGGGGGAGCACCTGGGCGCCGCCGAGGTGCTCTACCTGGGGCTGGCCGATAACCTGATCGACTTCAACCGTGCGGAGGAACTCTTCAGTGCCCTGGAAGAAACCCCGGTCGATGACCTGCTGCCCGGCTTCATCCTGCCTGCCCCGGCCTCGGCGCTGGAGTCCTGGCGGACCTGGCTCGATGCAGCCTACGGGCACGACGAGGTCGAAGACATCGTCGCCGCATTGGCGGTCCTGGCGGGCGAGGGCAACGAGGAGGCGCGGATTTCGGTTCAAACGCTGGCGAAGAAGTCGCCGACGGCGCTGAAACTGACGCTGGCCTCGCTGCGCCGGGCTAGGGCACTGGCAACCCTCGAAGAAGCCCTCGAACAGGAATTCCGGGTGGGGCTGCGGGCCCTGGAGTCCAGCGATTTCCCCGAGGGCATCCGCGCCCAGGTCATCGACAAGGACTACGCCCCGGTGTGGAACCCTGCAACCCTGGCCGAGGTGGACCGGGGGCTGGTGGAAGCCAGCTTTGCCTCACTGGGGACGCGCGAACTCAAACTCAATCCACGCGTCCTTCGCGACGCGGCGACAACGACCGGAGGAAGAACATGAGCGAGAAGACACCCGCCGCCGCGGGCAAGATTGCATTCCTGGGACTCGGGCACATGGGCGAACCCATGGCGGTGAACCTCATCAAGGCCGGCTTCGACGTCGCGGGCTTCGATGTGGTCCCCGCGGCCGTTGCCGCGGCTGTTGCCGCCGGGGTGCCCTGCGCCGCCAGTGCCGCCGAGGCCGCCACCGGTGCGGCCATCATCCTGACGATGTTCCCCTCCGGCGACATCCTGCTTGATGCCTACCGCGGCGTCGGGGAACCCGGGTTGCTCGAGGTCGCCGGCCCGGACTCGTTGTTCCTGGACTGCTCCACCATCGACGTGGCCCAGGCGGGCGAGGCCGCGGCGCTCGCGCTGGCCGCCGGGCACCGCTCCGCCGACGCCCCGGTGTCCGGCGGCGTGGTCGGTGCCGAGGCCGGGACGCTGACCTTCATGATCGGTGCCGAGGCCCCCGACCTGGAACAGATCACCCCGCTGCTGGAGGTCATGGGCAGGAAACTGGTGCATTGCGGCGGACACGGGGCCGGCCAGGCGGCAAAGATCTGCAACAACATGCTGCTGGGCATCTCCATGATCGGCGCGGCGGAGGCCTTCGTGCTCGGCGAAAAGCTCGGGCTGACCCACCAGGCGCTCTTCGACGTGATTTCCACGGCCTCGGGCCAATGCTGGTCGGTGACCACCAACTGCCCGGTCCCCGGCCCGGTGCCCGCCTCGCCGGCGAACCGCGACTACGTTCCCGGGTTTGCCGGGGCGTTGATGGCCAAGGACCTGGGCCTGGCCTTGAACGCGCTGGAGCACGCGGGGGTCGCCGCGCAACTGGGCCCGCTCGCCGCGCAGATCTACCGCAAGTTCGCCGACGAGGGCGGGGCGGGGCGCGACTTCTCCGGCATCATCACCGACATCAGGGACGGCTCGCAAGGCTAGCCGGGCACGTTCGCCCGGGGACAGCCACGAAGCGCAACCGACACGGGAGGGACCCGCGATGACCATCTTCACCTGTGCGACCTGCGCCATCGAGCACCCGGACACCGATCTCCCGCCGGAGCGCTGCGCGATCTGCGAGGACGAACGCCAATGGGTTCCGGCCACCGGCCAGGCCTGGACCACGCGCGACGAGCTCGAGGCCGCCGGCCACCGGCTCGTGGTCAAGGAACTGGAACCCGGGCTCCACGCGGTCACCACGACACCTCGACTGGGCATCGGGCAACGCGGGCTGTTGGTGAACACGCCCGGCGGGAACCTGCTCTTCGAACCTCCCGGCTTCATCGACGAGTCCGGCGCGACGCGCATCGACGAGCTTGGCGGGGTCGCGGCCATCGCCTCGAGCCACCCGCACCTGACCGGTTCCTCGATCCAGTACAGCCACCGCTTCGGTCATGCCCCGGTCTACGTGGCGAAGCCAGACGAACAATGGATCAGGCGTCCGGATCCGGTCATCAGGTTGTGGGACGGGAGCATCGAGTTGTCGCCGGGGCTGATGATGCACCAATGCGGCGGCCACTTTGCCGGCAGCTCGGTGGTCCACTGGCCGGCCGGCCGGTCCGGCGCCGGGGTGTTGATCACCGGAGACACCATTGCGGTGGGCGGGGACCGGAAATCGGCCAACGCCATGCGCAGCTATGTCAACAACATCCCGCTGCCGGCGAGGGCCATCGAGCGGATCCTGGACACCGTGATGCCGCTGGAATTCGAGCGGCTGTACAGCGCCTTCGGGGTGCTGGAGTCCAACGCCCACGCCACCGTCGAACGCACCTTGCATCGCTACATCGAGTGGGTGCGCGGGGAAATGCCCGAATAGGACGGCGCCGCTCAAGCGGCACCAATCAACCGTATGGTCGATGTGCACGGGCACGGGAAAACAGAGGATGGGAGATAAGAAGGGGGAGCTTGCCGGCGGCAAGATCCCCGCTCCATCCACTGAAAGCGAACCCCACCCGTGTTTCTTGCAATCCGCGACATCCGCTTCGCCAAGGGCCGCTTTGCCCTCATGGGGTCGGTGGTTGCCCTCATCACGCTGCTGCTGGTCATGCTCTCCGGGCTCACCGCGGGTCTGGGCAACCAATCCACCTCCGCGCTGAAGAACCTCGGCAGCGAAAACCGGCTCGTCGACACCATCGCCTTCGGTGCCGCCAGCGGCAACGACCCCAAGGCATCCTTCACCGAAAGCCAGGTCACTGCCGACCAGGTGCGCGCCTGGGGCAACCGCCCGGGCGTCGCCTCGGCGCAGGCGCTCGGCATCACCCAGACCCGTCTGACCGGTTCCGCGGCCGGTTCCGAGACCAGCACCGGCACCACCAACGTCGCGGTCTTCGGCATCCCGGACGGCAGCGCACTGGCGCCGCTGCCCATCGAGGCCGGGAAGGTCGTCCTTGGCGACTCGGTTGCCAAGGACCTGTCCCTGAAGGTCGGCGACACCATCTCCATGGCCGGGGTGGACCTGGTGGTCGGCGGGATCGCCGCCGACAACTGGTACTCGCACACCTCGGTCCTCTACACGGACCTGGATTCATGGGCCAAGCTCGCGCACCTGGGCCAGGGCACCCAAGTCGGAACCGTCATCGCCGTCACCAACCAGGACGGCGCCACCGTGGACACGGATGCCGCAAATGCCGCCGCGGCCACCGCCAGCACCACCCGCACCGGCTCGTACGCGGCGCTGGGCTCCTACAAGAGCGAGAACGGCTCGCTGTTGATGATGCAGGGCTTCCTCTACGGCATCTCCGCCCTGGTGATCCTGGCCTTCCTCACGGTCTGGACCGTGCAGCGCACCCGCGACATCGCGGTGCTCAAGGCCCTGGGCGGATCGGGAAGCTACGTGCTGAAGGACGCAATCACCCAGGCCAGCATCGTGCTGCTGCTCGGAGCCGGGATCGGCGGCGGCATCGGCATCCTCGGCGGCACCTTCGCCGCCAAGGCCGCACCCTTCCTGCTGACCCCCGCGACCACGCTGCTGCCCATCGCCGGGGTGGTGCTGCTCGGCCTGGCCGGGGCGGCGCTCGCCGTCTCCCGCGTCACCAAGGTCGACGCGCTCATTGCCCTCGGCGGCAACTAGCGCCACGCGGGCCCGCCCCCGCCCACCAACGTTTCCCCTGAATCTTTCGTGCAAAGGAATCCCATGACCACCCCAGAACCAACCCGGCGTGCCACAACCACCAACATGCCCCTGCAACTGATCGACCTGACCCTGGAATACCCGGACGGCCAGGGCACCATCAAGGCACTGGACTCGGTGAACCTGGGTGTGGGCGCCGGGCAGATGCTCTCGCTGATCGGCCCGTCGGGATCCGGCAAGTCCTCGCTGCTGGCCGTCGCGGCAACCCTGATCCGTCCCACCAGCGGGCTGGTCATCATCGACGGCACCACCGCCAGCGACCTGAACGACACGGAAATGACCACGCTGCGGCGCGAGAAGGTGGGCATCATCTTCCAGCAGCCCAACCTGCTGGCCTCGCTGACTGCGGTCGAGCAGCTGATGATCTCCGACCACCTGCGCGGCAAGCCGCTGAAGCCCGCCAAGGCCCGCGCCCTGGAACTGCTTCAGGTCGTGGGGCTGGAAGACAGCGCCAAGAAACGCCCGCACCAGCTGTCCGGCGGACAGCGCCAGCGCGTGAACATTGCCCGTGCCCTGATGGGCTCCCCGAAGGTGCTGCTGGTCGACGAGCCCACCGCGGCGCTGGACCATGCACGCAGCGAATCGATCGTGCGGCTGCTGGCCGAGGTGACCCGCGAGTTCTCGGTTGCGACGGTCATGGTCACGCACGACACGGAATTCATCTCGCTCACCGACTCGGTGGCCACCATGCGCGACGGAGTGCTGGGTGCCTCCGAGCTCATACCCGCCTAGAAACCTCCTCCAAGGCAAACAGCCCGGTGCCCCCTTGCCGAAGAACGGCGGTGGGGCACCGGGCTGTTGACCGTTGCTGCGCGGTGGCTACTTGACGGTGACCACGAGGACCTTGGATTCCGTGGAGCCGGCCGCGTTGGCCAGCTTCGCGATGTACCTGTAGGTGCCCGGGGCCTTGCCGGTGAACGAGGTTGCGGCCTTCTGGGCTCCCGGGCCGGCGGCCATCAGCTCCTGCGTGTCGACCACGGTGCCGTTTTCTTGCAGGGTGTATCCGGTGGCGTTGGTGCCCTGCCATAGGTTGGTGTGGACGGTGTAGGAGTCGGCGAACTTCTTCCCTTCGAGGCTGATGGCCGGGGTCTCCGGGTTGGCGTCCCGGACCTTCACGACCAGCGTGGCGGTCTTGGTGGTTCCCGCCGCGTTGGCCAGCTCCCCGCGGTAGCGGTAGGTGCCGTCGGGTTTGCCGGTCACCGAGACGACGGCCTGCTGGGACTCCGGGGTGTTTGCCGCGAGTTGTTGCGTGGAGATCGCCACGTCGTTTTCGTACAGTGTGAAGCTGGTGGCGTTGGTTCCCCACGGCAGGTCCATGGTGACCCGGTAGTCGCCGTCGGCCAGGCCGCCGGTCCGGCCGTTGTCGTGGGAGAGGACGGCCTTGGCCGGCGCGCTGGTCGCGCTCTCATTGGGTGCCTGGACCAGTTCGATCCCGCCCAAGGTGGCGCTGGCCTCCAGTGCGGTGGCGCCGTTGGCCGCAGTGAACGCGAGGGTGCGTTCGGCCAGCTTGCCGGCGGCCAGGTCCTCGGCAGTGACGGTGCGCGTGGTCGCGGCCTGGACACCGGCGCCCACGGCGAGCTCCCCGGCCACGGAATCCTCGCCCGCCAGGGCGGTGAGCCTGACGTTGCCGGTGTTCTTCAGCGTGACGACGTGGGTGACGGTGTCGCCCACCGAGGCGTGGCCGTCGGCGTCGAGGTCCTGCAGCTCGGCTGCCCCTGCAGCGGCCTCGAGCTTGGGCGCCCGTGCCAGCAGGTCGACCTCGTCGCCAACGATCTCGTAGCTGTTGACCACGTCGTGGAAGGCGCCGATGCGCCCGGAGGTCCACGTGGTGAGCGGGGTGAAGAAACCGTCGGCGAGCTCCGCGGCACCCACCGTGTGGCGCGGGGTGGTGCAGGTGTAGGAGGCTCCGGCGGCCAGACTGCCGTAGCGGCAGTTGCCGGCCGGGCTGGCCTCGCCCACGGGCTTGGCCGCGAACGGGGTGAAGTTGCCCTCGGTGGGCACCACCCACTGGGCGATGCTCGAGGCGCTGGTGACCTTGAAGGAGTATGGCACCGCGTCGCCGGTGGCGTACGGGTCTGCGGCGAGGTCGCGGTCGGAGTCGGCGCGGAAGCCCTCAATTTCCAGGCCGGTGACTTCCTTGCCACTGATCGTGGCGCGGACGTTGCCCTGGGCCTCGGTGCCGTCGGCGGCGGTGAAGACGGTTTGCAGCAGGTACTTGCCGTTGGCCGTGGCGGGAACCTTGACCTCGAGGTCGACGGTGCGCGATTCACCGGCCGGAAGGTCGGCGACCTCGACGGTGTTGGAGGCAAAGCGGTTGCTGGCGGCCAACTGGAGCGAGCCGCTCAGCGCGGTTTCTTCCTGGTTGGTGATGGTCACCGAAAGCCTGTGCGTGGCATCGGCGTCGGCGGTGAAGTCTTCGGATGCCTGCGGTGCGCAGACGTAGTTGAGCCATTCCTCGTCGAAGGACGCGAACGGCATGGAGTCGGTGTAGTTGCCCTCGTAGAGCACGCCGAACCTGCCGTCGGCCAGCGCCGTGGCCGAGGAGTAGGCGGAGAACCCGTGGCGGATGGTGCGCAGGCCGGGCCAGCTGGCGCCGTCGTCGCAGGAGACGCGGGCCGAGACGTTTTCGCGTCCGGTCTGCGAGTTGGCCCCGGTGTAAAGCAGCTTCTTGGCGTCCGTGCTGCCTGCCTCGGCACCCGGGACCAACTGGGTGATGTGGGCGTTGTTGGTGGGATCGGGCAGGTTCCTGTCCTGCTTGACCTCCGAGTAGCTTTCGCCGCCGTTCTCGGAGATGGCGACCTTGCGGTAGCCTCCGTTGGCCGAGTCGCGGGAGTTGAGCATGACGCGGCCGTCGGAGAGTTCCACGACCTTGTTTTCGTCCATGGCGCTGCCGGTGAATTGACCGCGCTGCCAGGTGGCGCCGTGGTCGTCCGAGTACACGGAGTAGGACTGGTAGGTTCGCGAGCCGTTGGCCTGCTGCACATCGCCCGTGTATTGCTGGATGAGCCGGCCCGAGTGGGCACCGCGGATGAGCTGGATGCCTTCGCCGGAGGTGGCGAACATGCTGCGCACGGCTCCGGGGATCGGGGTGGAGCCGGAGCCCGGCTTGACGACGTCGGTGATCAACCGCGGTTCGCTCCAGGTGAGGCCGCCGTCGGTTGATTCGACGACCGCGGCGCTGATGACCTGGCGGTTGGCGTCGTCGTTGCCCCAGGCGCTGCCGTGGAAACCCTGGTCCTTCGAGTAGACGAAGAAATTGAAGACCTTCCCGGATTCGGCATCGACCACATAGCTGGGGTCGGAATAGCCGAACCTGGGTCCGCTGGCATCGGCAAGGTGGCCCGCGGCGATGGTGGTCAGCGGACCGAAGGTCTTGCCGTTGTCGGTGCTGCGGCGCTGCACGACGGTGTTGGGGTTCGGCGCATCGGCCGAGCTTCCCGGACGGGCGTCCCAAGAAGCCAGCACGACGCCGTCGCCCAGGTGCGCCAGGGCCGGGATGCGGTAGAACCAGTTGTTTTCGGTCCGGTCGGCAGCGAGGTTCTGTTCGCTGAAGCTGCCCGGTGCGGCGGTGGGGTCGGCGCCGGGAATGGCGGTGGCGCCGAACGCGGCACCTGCCATGGCGGTCGGGAGGATCATGCTCAGCGCGGCCAGCGAGCCGAGCCAAGCGGCCTTCCGGCGTGTGCGTGGACGGTGGGGGGAATATGTCATGGTGTGCGGATTCCTTTCACACAGAATCATGGGGGCTGATTCGATCAGGACATACGACGTAGGATGTCCTACGTAAATTATGTGATGGCGATCACCGATTTGTGTGAATGTGACGTTTCCCGGTGCGTCGCTGCGTGCCGCCGAGGGGACCGGGCCGCCCGCCCACGCGGTGGATGTTCGCGCCGCACTCCGCGGCCGTTGCGCTACGGCTGCGCCGGATCCTCCGGCGCAAAGTCCCCGGCATCCCGGCGGAACTTGGAGAAGATCCTGATCAAGGTGGAGATGTCCCGGTCCGAAAAGCCGGAGTCCGCGAAGACCTTGGCGTTCAGTTCCTTCGTTGCGGCCGCGGCCAGCTGGCGGCCCTGCGGGGACAGGGCGACGAGCGTGGTGCGCTTGTCGGTGGGGTGCTTGGTGCGGGCCACCAGCCCGGCGCGTTCCAGGCGGTCCACGGCGTTGGTCACGGAGGTGGCATGGACCTGGAGCAGTGCGCTGGCCCTGTTCATGGCCAGCGCACCGTCGCGGGTGAAGCTGAGCAGGGCGAGCATCTCGTAGCGGGCGAAGGTGAGTCCGAAGGGCTTGAGCACCGTTTCGGCGCGCTGCAAAAGGATCTGTTGCGTCCGCATCAGGGCGGTGATCGCCGCCATGGGCTCGGCGACGTCCTGCCACCCGTGGCGTTCCCAATTGCGTTGCGCTTCCAGGATCGGGTCGCGCGATAGTGGCTGGCTCAATTTTCCCTCCGGATAGAACTCGTGCCCCAGCATATCCAAGCCCACGTGGGGATCAGGATTTCAGGGACGGGAAGTCGTCGTCGCGGTACTCGATGCCCTGGGCCTCAAGGCCGACGGAGCCTTCGTGGCGCGCCACTTCGTTGCGCCGCAGCTCCACCCGGCGGATCTTCCCGGAGATGGTCTTGGGAAGATCGGCGAATTCCAGGCGGCGGATCCGCTTGTAGGGCGCCAGGTTTTCCCGGCAATGGCGCAGGATGCTTTCCGCCAGTTCCGCCGAGGGCGCGTATCCCTCGGCGGCAACAATGAAGGCCTTGGGGACGGAGAGCCGCAGCGCATCGGGGGACGGGACCACCGCTGCCTCGGCCACCGCGGGGTGCTGGATCAGCACCGACTCGAGCTCAAAGGGACTGAGCCTGTAGTCGCTGGACTTGAATACGTCATCGCCGCGCCCCACATAGGTGATGACGCCCTGCTCGTCCATCTCGGCCATGTCCCCGGTGTGGTAAACGCCGTCCCGGAAGGCGTCCACGGTCTTTTCCGCATCCCCGTAGTACGACTTCATCAGCCCCGGCGGGCGCGGATCCAGTCGAAGGCAGATTTCCCCCTCGCGTCCGGCCGCGCCGGTGGCCGGGTCGAGAAGAACCACGTTGTAGCCGGGCATGGGGCGGCCCATGGCACCGATCTTGATGGGAAGCCCCGGTGGGTTGGCGATCTGCACGGTGGTCTCGGTTTGCCCGAAACCGTCGCGGATCGTTTGCCCCCAGGCGCGGTTGACCTGGTCGATGACCTCGGCGTTCAGCGGTTCGCCGGCCGAGACGAGCTTGGCGGGAGGGGCCTTCAGCGCCGTGAGGTCGGCCTGGATGAGCAGGCGCCACACCGTGGGCGGCGCGCAGAAGCTCGTGACGGATTCGGCGTCCATCTGGGCCATGAGCGCCTTGGCATCGAAGCGGTCGTAGTTGTAGAGGAAGACGGTGGCCTCGGCGATCCAGGGGGCGAAGAAGTTGCTCCACGCGTGCTTGGCCCAGCCCGGGGATGCGACATTCAGGTGCACGTCCCCTGGCTCCAGCCCGATCCAAAACATCGTGCTCAGGTGCCCGACCGGGTAGGAGGTGTGGGTGTGCTCGACCAGCTTGGCCTTGGAGGTGGTGCCGGAGGTGAAATACAGCAGCAGGGTTTCGTCGGCCTTGGTGGGAACCTCTGGAACGAATTCCGTCGGGTGGCCGGCGCCTTCGGTGTAGTCGAGGGCACCGGTCGGTGCGTTGCCGTCGACGTGGATGACCGTGAAGTCTCCGGTCAGCTTGTCGAATTTTTGGGTGTCCCCGGTTCCGGCCAGTGCCCAGCGTGCCTCGCCCCGATCGACCCGGTCCTGCAGGTCCGCGGGCGTCATTTGCGTGGTGGTGGGGATCATGACCATGCCGAGCTTGATGCCTGCGAGCATGATTTCCCAGAGCTCCACGCGGTTCCCGAGCATGACGATCATCTTTTCGCCGCGCTTCATCCCGATCGAGCGCATCCAGTTGGCGACCTGGCCGGAGCGAGACGACAGCTCGGCCCAGGTGCGGCGGGTCGAGGAGCCATCCTTCTCGACAATGACCAGGGCATTGGTCCCGGCGCGGGCGGGATCCTTGGCGACCGCATCGAACCAGTCGAGACCGAAGTTGAACTCGGTGAATTCCGGCCATCGGAACCGGGCCAGGGCGCCGGCGTAGTCGGTGCGCAGTTCCAGGAGCCGATCGCGTGCCGCACGGAATTCTTCGGTTACGGTCATTGCCGTCCTTTCGTCGGCCCCCAATTAGTAGGAAGACCTAGTGATTCGGATCACTTGCAAATATACTTTGATATCCAAGGGCTTGGAAGGGCTTGCAAACACCGAGCCAAACATTTCACCGGACAAGGAGCCACCCCTCTCATGCCACTGAGCGAGACCCACGCGTCATTCACCGAAGCCGGCCGCGAGCCATGTGCCAAGGAGCTGCCGTTTCCCGACGTGGACCTGATGCACGTTTGGCAGCTGCTGGAACCTGGCGAACGAACCCGCTTGCGGGGCATCCGCACGTTCCTGCAGGAACGGGTCCGCCCCGAATCCCTCGGCTACTGGAACCGCGAGGAATTCCCGCACCACCTTCTGGGTGAAATGGCAGCCCACGGCCTCGGGGGAATCGAACTGGAAGACAGCAGCGAACTGTTCAAGGGACTCGTGTACGTCGAGGCCGCCCGCGCGGATGTTTCACTCTCGGCACTGATCGGCATCCACAACGAATTGATCGTCGGCATGATCCAGGAACTGGGTTCGGTGGAGCAAAAAACGAGATGGTTGCCCGCCCTGGCCCGCTTCACCGCGCTGGGCGCCTTCGCCCTGACCGAACCCGGCCACGGCTCCGACATCGCCGGGGGACTGTCCACCACCGCCACCCGCGAGGGCGATGAATGGGTCATCAGCGGCGCCAAGCGCTGGATCGGTGCGGCCACCATGGCCGATTTCTCCCTGGTCTGGGCCCGCGACACCACCGACAACGAGATCAAGGCCTTCATCGTCGAATCGGACCGCCCCGGGTTCAGCACCATCAAGATCAGCAACAAGATCGGCCTGCGGATCATGCAGAACGCCGACATCAAGCTGGACTCGGTGCGGGTGCCCGAAAGCAACCGGCTTCCCGGTGCCAGGAACTTTGCTGCCGCCAACGAACTGCTCTAGCATTCGCGCGCCTGGGTCGGATGGCAGGCGGCCGGCGTGCAACTGGGGATCTTCGACATCGCGCGCGACTATGCGCTGGCGCGCAACCAATTCGGATCGCCCATTGCCGGGTTCCAGCTGGTGCAGCTCCCGCTGGCGGAGATCTTGGGCAACGCCATGGCCAGCCTGTCCCTCATGGCGGACGTGGCCAGGATCCAGGAAACCGGACAACTTGAAATGGTCCAGGCCGCCATGGCGAAGTCGACCACCACCCGCCTGGCCCGCGAATCGGCCGCCAAGGGCCGCGCCCTTTTGGGAGGCAACGGCGTGACCAGCGACTACGAGATGGCCAAGCTCTTCGGGGACGTGGAGATCCTCTACACCTATGAAGGAACCTACGAGATCAATTCATTGATTGTCGGCCGGGCCGTCACCGGGCACTCGGCCTTCGTCAATCCACACTGACGAAGGCGGTTGCCGAACCCGGGGTGATCTCGGTGCGCCCGGCATCATGGATCACCGGTCCGCTGGCCGCGCGGGCGTTCTTCCGGAAGGCCTTGGAATCCAGCCGCTGGATCGACAGCGGGCACCCGGACGCCCGCCACGCATCAAGTTCCGCCGGGTTTCCCTCCAGGACCCAAGCGAACAGGGCATGGGCTGCCTGTGCGGCGGCCTTCCCGGTGCTCATCCCCAGCGAATCGTTCAGCGCAATGCGCACCGTCGTGGATTCCATGGGCTCGCCCGGCGGCAGCGTGGTTCCGGAGACCTGCAGCTTGGCCAGGCGCTTGGGCAGCGAGTCGGCCTGCATCGGGGCAAATCCCATGGCCCGTGCGGACCCGACCTCGGCCAGCACGTGCTCCGGGAACTCCCCGGCAACCTTGGCAAACATCTTGGCATCGGCCCGGCGGACGCTCTTGGCAAAGGCGCCCTGCGCCCACGGCCGCCAATACGGGTGTCTCGGGTTGGCCAGCAGCGCGTTGACCGAGGCCAATGCCGCAACGGCAATGCCCTCGTCCTCCGGGCAGGGTTCCTCGCGGTCCACCAGCAAGATGATGGGCTGGACCAGCTCGCCGGTCGGCTCCGGAAATTCCCCGGCGCCGGGGTCGGGGCTCGATGCCGGGTCGTTCACGGTGTTTTCCACTGGCTCGATCCTTTGCGAAGTCAAGGGACGGCCTAGCTCTTCCACCATGTGTCAAAGATGGTGACAGGGGTGGTGCGCTTGTGGCGCGAGCGCAGGAACTTGGACTCGAGGTTCTTCGCCGCGTCCTGGGGGATCTCGCGACCCTCAAGGTAGTCGTCGATGTGATCGTAGGTGATGCCCAGCTCGTCCTCGTCGGTGCGCAGCGGCTGCCCGTCGAGCAGGTCGGCGGTGGGGACCTTCTCCCACAATTGCCTGGGCGAGCCCAGATGCCGCAGCAGCTCGCGGTTCTGGCGCTTGTTCAGTCCGAACAGCGGCAGGAGGTCCGCTCCGCCATCCCCGAACTTGGTGAAGAACCCGGTGACCGATTCGGCACCGTGGTCGGTGCCGATGACCAGCAGGTTGTCCTCGCCGGCGAGGGTGTACTGGGCGATCATGCGCATGCGCGCCTTGATGTTGCCCTTGTTGAAATCGGAGGTGGGGGTGCCCACGGCCTTGTGGAAGGCCGACTCGAGACCATCGACTCCTGCCTTGACGTTGAAGGTCCGCTCCACATCGGCGGCCACGAAATCCAGGGCGGCCTGGGCATCGTCCTCGTCGAGTTGGGTGCCATAGGGAAGACGGACGGCCACGAACCTGGCCTCGGTTCCCGCCGCGCGCAATTCCTCGGCAGCGAGCTGGGCCAGGCGCCCGGCCAGGGTGGAGTCCAGCCCTCCGGAAATGCCCAGCACAAACCCGTTGGTGTGCGTGGCAACGAGGTACTCCTTGAGGAAATCAATGCGGGCACGGACCTCCGCGGCGGGATCGATCCGGGGCTTGACACCCATTTCCTTGATGATGACGGCCTGTAGTTCGCGCATGTCCCAAGCCTATCCCGTCCCCGGGACGAGACCTCGGGAGCCTTGCCCTAGACGTCGGCTGGAGGCTTGTCGGGGTCCCATCCGAGGTTGACGGCCATCTTCTTCAGGGAGTCGACGGTGGTGGAGTATTCCTCGGAGGTGATCCCCGCGCTGGACTCCTCGCGCATCTCGTCGACGATCTCGGTCAGCCGATCCAGCGACACCGCTCCGCGCTCGGTGAGCGTGAAGGTGTGCCCTTCCTCGGCAATCCAGCCCGACTCCACCAGCTCCGCCAGATGCTCGGACGGGCTGGTCGGTTCGTCCTCGGCCTGGGCCTCGCCGAAGAACGGGGCGAGCGCCGCGGTGAGCTCCCCGCCGGTGGCCGGCCCCAGTGAGAGGACATTGAGTAATTGCCATTGGCGGCGCGTGACGCCGTGCTCTTCGAGGGAGTTGGCGAACTGCTCGGAAATGAGCGAGTCAACCAATTTAAGCCAGTAACCCAAAGGGCGAGAATCGGTCATGTCCCCACCCTAACCCCGGGACCACCTGCCTGTCTGTAGCACGCTCGCGGCACCGGCGGTCCGGACGGGCCGCGGCATGGTCATCACGGCCCTAGGGGACCTGCGGGCATGGCGAACGCCGGAGGGCCGAACTCCAAACTAGAATTGGGTCCATGACCAACACTGCTGCCCGCGCACGCCTGCTCGAACTCATCAAGGAACTCGCCGTGGTCCACGGCAAGGTCATCCTTTCCTCCGGCAAGGAGGCCGACTACTACATCGATCTTCGCCGCATCACCCTGCACCACGAGGCCGCGCCGCTGGTCGGCACGGTCATGCTCGAAATGCTCGACGAGGCAGGCATCGACTTCACCAATGCCGGCGGCCTGACCATGGGCGCCGACCCGGTGGGCACCGCACTGATGCACGCCGCCGGACACAACGGACGTGCGATCGACGCGTTTGTGGTGCGCAAGGCACAGAAGTCCTACGGCATGGGCCGCCAGGTCGAGGGGCCCTCGGTCGAAGGCCGCAACGTCGTGGTCCTGGAAGACACCTCGACCACCGGCGGCTCCGCGCTGGCCGCCGTCGAGGGGGTCCGCAAGGCCGGCGGCAACGTCGTTGCCGTGGCAGTGATCGTTGACCGCGACACCGGCTCCAAGGAGCGCATCGAGGCCGAGGCCGGGGTGCCGTACCTCTTTGCCTTCGGCAAGGACGAGCTGGGGCTCTAGACCCCGTCCGGGCCGCCAGGCCAAAGCCACGCGTCCCGCGGGTTTCACCAAGGGTGGAAACCGCGGGACGCGTGTTTCATACCGAGGTCGGCACCGGATTGGACGGCTTGGCGGGGCTGCCGTCCCCGAACGGGAAACCACGGGTGGACCACGGTGCTGGCGCGCCGCCCGAATCGGCGGCTGATTGCCGGTTTTCTTCTGCTATTCTTGCGATATCCACGGACCTCCCGGCGCATCTACCCGCCGGTTGAAGATAACGGGTGGCGTTTATTATTACCGCTGTTGAGAACTGGAGCCCTAGATGCATTTGACCCCGCGTGAGCACGAAAAACTCATGGTGGTTGTTGCCGCCGATCTGGCGCGCCGCCGCCAGGCCCGCGGATTGCTGCTCAACCATCCGGAGTCCGTCGCCATCATTACCTACGAACTCATTGAAGGTGCCCGGGACGGGCGCACGGTGGCCGATCTGATGAGCTACGGAACCACCATCTTGACCCGCGAGCAGGTCATGGAGGGGGTCGCCGACATGATTTCCGATGTGCAGGTCGAAGCGACCTTCCCCGACGGAACCAAGCTGGTCACCGTCCACAATCCGATTCGCTAGGCCAAGGGAGAGAAGATCATGAAGCCGGGAGAATACATCCTGCGTGACGAGCCCGTGCTCTGCAATTCGGAGCTCGAAACCCGAATCCTGAACCTGGTCAACCACGGGGACCGCCCCATCCAGGTTGGATCGCACTATCACTTTGCCGAGGTCAACCCGCAGCTGGACCTGGATCGGGTTGCCGCACGAGGCTTCCGCCTGGACATCCCCGCGGGCACCGCGGTGCGCTTCGAACCAGGGGATGCACGCACCGTGCACCTGGTCGAATTCGCCGGCCGCCGCCATGTCTACGGTTTCCAGAACCGCGTGAACGGTCCGCTGGGCGAAACCATCCCCGTGGTGGAAACCGAGGCCATCGGCGGTTCCGCCGGCATCAACCCGGTCACCGAGGCCGAACTGGTCTCCGACTACGACATCGACCTGCCCAACCTTGGGCGCGAATCGGTCGGCTTCCACACCGACTTCGGCGTGGACCCCGTGGATGAATCCCTGCCGCCGCACCCCGACGAGGTCCGGCGAGCCACCGAGGAAAGCGAAAAGGCGGAAGCCGAGGCAGCTTCGAAGAACGACACGCAGGAGGAGGACCAGGCATGAGTTTCGAGATGAGCCGCAAGCACTATGCGGAAATGTACGGGCCCACCACCGGGGACGCCATTCGCCTGGCCGACACCGAGCTGCTGGCCGAGATCGAGCACGACTACACCAACTACGGCGACGAAGTGGTCTTCGGCGGCGGCAAGGTCATCCGTGACGGCATGGGCCAGAACGGCCAGCTGACCCGCGACCAGGACATCCCCGACACCGTCATCACCAACGTGGTGGTGCTGGACTACACCGGCATCTACAAGGCCGACGTGGCCCTGCGCGACGGGCACATCTTCAAGATCGGCAAGGCCGGCAACCCGGACATCACCGACGGGGTCAACATCACCATCGGCACCGCGACGGACATCATCGCCGGGGAACACAAGATCCTCACCGCCGGGGCCATCGACACCCACGTGCACTTCGTGAGCCCCGACCAGGTCCCCGTGGCCCTGGGCTCGGGCATCACCACCATGATCGGCGGCGGCGCCGGACCTTCCGACGCATCCAAGGCCACCACCGTGACCCCCGGCCCGTGGCACATCGCCCGGATGCTGCAGGCCGTGGAAAACCTGCCGATGAACATCGGCTTCCTGGGCAAGGGGCACGCCAGCGCCCGCGCCCCGCTGGCCGAGCAGATCCGCGCCGGTGCCATCGGCCTGAAGATCCACGAGGACTGGGGTTCCACCTACTCCTCGATCGACGAGTCGCTGAAGATCGCCGACGAGTTCGACGTGCAGGTCGCCATCCACGCCGACACCCTGAACGAGTGCGGCTTCGTGGAAGACACCATCGCGGCCATCGACGGCCGGGTCATCCACACCTTCCACACCGAGGGTGCAGGCGGCGGGCACGCCCCGGACATCATCCGCATGGCGGGCCAGCCCAACGTGCTGCCGGCCTCCACCAACCCCACGCTGCCGTATACGATCAACACCGTGGACGAGCACCTGGACATGCTCATGGTCGCCCACCACCTCAACGCCGACATCCCCGAGGACGTGGCGTTCGCCGACTCGCGCATCCGCGCCGAGACCATTGCGGCCGAGGACGTCCTGCACGACATGGGCGTCTTCTCCATCACCTCCTCCGACTCCCAGGCCATGGGCCGCATCGGCGAGGTCGTCACGCGCACCTGGCAGGTCGCCGACGCCATGAAGCGCCAGCGCGGCAAACTGCCCGAGGACCTGGAAATCGGCGACAACTTCCGGCTCAAGCGCTACGTGGCGAAGTACACCATCAATCCGGCCATCGCCCACGGCATTGCGGACTCGGTGGGCAGCATCGAGGAAGGCAAGTTCGCCGACCTGGTGCTCTGGGACCCGGCGTTCTTCGGCGTGAAGCCTGACATGGTGATCAAGGGCGGGCTGATCGTGCAGTCGCTCATGGGAGATGCCAACGGATCGATCCCCACCCCGCAGCCGCGCACGCTGCGCACCAACTTCGGCGCGCTGGGCACCGCGGTGCACCACTCCTCGATCACCTTCCTGTCCCAGGCCGCCATCGAGGAGGGCGTGCCCGAGCGCCTGCGGCTGCGCAAGGTCATCCGCCCGGTGCACGGGATCCGCACGCTGAAAAAGGCCGACCTGAAGTTCAACGGGGAAACCCCGGACATCCAGGTCGACCCGCAGACCTACCAGGTACGGGTCGACGGAGTGCTGGCCACCTGCGAGCCCTCCAGCGTGCTGCCCATGGCCCAGCGCTACTTCCTCTTCTAAACCGACGGCGAGAACCACAAGGAGTTTCATGATCATCGAGCAGCTGACGGGAAACAAGAAAGATGTTCCCGAGGCCGAGCTGGCGAAGCTGCACGAGGAAAAAGTCGTGCTGCCCTCTTCGGCCCTGGTCAAGCGCATCCAGCGCGTCACCACCGACCACGGCCGGGAGCTGGGCATCCGCCTGGCCCCGGGACCCGACCTTGCCGACGGGGACATCCTCTTCCGAAACGAGAAGGAGATCATCACGATCTCGGTGCTGCCCACCGACGTCCTGGTCATTGCCCCGGGATCCATCTTCGAGATGGGACAGGTCGCGCATGCGCTGGGCAACCGGCACCTGCAGGCCCAGTTCTTCGACGCGGATTCCGACTACGGCACGGCGGTGATGGTGGTGCAGTACGACCACACCGTGGAGGACTTCCTCAAGCACCACCACACCCCGTACCAGCGCCAGGAACGCGTGATGCCGGTGCCGTTCCGCCATGCCGAACACACCCACTAGGAAGGCGGCGGGGCACCTGCTCACGCTGCTGCAACTGACCGACTCGGCGCTGCCCACCGGGGCGTTCAGCCACTCCATGGGCCTGGAAAGCTACCTGTCCACCCAGGCCGTGCACGACGAGGCCAGCTTCACGCTGTGGCTTGAAAAGTTCCTGTCCCAGTCGCTGGCCTACACCGACGGGCTCACCGTGCGCCTGGCCCACGAGGCCGCCGGGGGAGAAGGGCTGGCGCGCATCGATGCGCTGGTGACTGCCGCGGCGGTGCCGCGGCAGATCCGCGAGGCCGGGGTGAAGATGGGTGCGCGCATGCTGCATGTGGCCACCAGCGTCTTCCCCACGCCCGAGCTGGAGGCGTACCGCCTGCAGGTGGAATCCGGGGAATGCTCCGGGCACCCGGGCATCGCCTTCGCCCTGGGCGCGAAAGGTGCCGGCGCCCCCTGCGCGGATACCGTGGCCGCCTACCTGTTCTCCACCATCACCTCGCTGACGCAGAACGCGATCCGCGGGATCCCCATTGGGCAGAACGCCGGGCAACGGGTGCTGCGGGCCATGCATGCCCCGGTGCTGACGGCCGTGGAAACGATCTTCACCCTCGACGAGGAAGACCTGGGCGCGGCGGCACCGGGCCTGGAAATAGCGCAGATGCGCCACGAACACCTGCGCGCCCGCATGTTCATGTCCTAACCGGACAGGGACAAGCGGCGCGAGAAACCCACGACAGTAAGGAAGTGCATGATGGAACCGATTTGCATTGGCATCGGCGGGCCCGTGGGAGCGGGCAAGACCCAGCTCATCGAGCGGATCACCCGGCGGCTGAACGACGAGGTGTCGATGGCAGCGATCACCAACGACATCTACACCATCGAGGACGCCAAGATCCTGGCGGCCAACGGCGTGCTGCCGCTGGATAGGATCATCGGCATCGAGACCGGCGGCTGCCCGCACACCGCCATCCGCGAGGACACCTCGATGAACTCCGCGGCCATCGATGAACTCAAGGCCAAGCACCCCGATCTGCAGATCATCTTCGTCGAATCCGGGGGAGACAACCTCTCGGCCACGTTCTCCCCGGAACTCGTTGACTTCTCCATCTACATCATCGACGTGGCCCAGGGCGAGAAGATCCCGCGCAAGGCCGGCCAAGGCATGATCAAGTCGGACTTGTTTGTCATCAACAAGATGGACCTGGCACCCTACGTGGGCGCCGACCTGTCGGTGATGGAACGCGACTCCAAGGAATTCCGCGGGGACAAGCCGTTCTGCTTCACCAACCTCAAGACCGACGAGGGCCTGGATACCGTCATCGACTGGCTCAAGCACGAGGTGCTGATGCTGGATTTGGGCTAGGGGCAATGGCACCGACCAAGGCAGGGCAGCCGGCGATCCGGGAGCTGGGCCCCTCGCCCTTTGCGGGAACCAAGCTCGTCGGCGAGCTGCGCCTGCAGGTGGGCACCCGGGCGGGCAAGGCCATCGCCACCCGGCAGTACCACCAGGGCGCGCTGCGGATCCTGCGCCCGCACTACCTCGACGACACCGCCCAGGTCTGCTACACCATCGTGAACCCCGGGGGCGGGTACCTGGGCGGGGACAACTACGGCATCGAGGTCTCGGTGGACGAGGACACCTCGCTGCTGCTGACCACCCAGTCGGCGACCAAGGTCTACAAGACCCCCGGCACCTTTGCCCGCCAGGACATGGTGGTGCGCCTGGGCGCCGGCGCGGTCCTCGAATACGTGCCCGACCAGCTCATCGCCTACCGCGGTGCCAGCTACCGGCAGTTCACGAGCGTTGACATGCACGAGGACTCCAGCCTGCTGTTCTGCGAGGTGCTCACCCCCGGGTGGAGCCCGGACGGAAAGCTCTTCCGCTACGACGAGGTGCGCCTGCGCACCGAGGTCTCCGTGGACGGGCGCCTGGCGGTGCTGGACAACCTGCTGGTGAGGCCCGGGGAGGACTCGCTGGATTCGCTGCTTTTCCTGCAGGACTACACGCACGTGGGCATGCTGCTGGCGATCGATGCGAAGATCGGGGCGCCGGACGTCGAACGCATCCGCGAGCTGGCCTACCGCATCGGCGAAGCGCAGCGCACACCGGTGCACCTGGGCATCAGCCAGGTGCCGGGCCCGGGCGTCGCGGTGCGGGCGCTGTCGAACTCCACCGAGGCCATCAACGCGGTCCTGATGGCCCTCGTTGACGAGCTTCGCCACCACCTGAGGGACCAAAAACCGCTGAACTTGCGCAAGTACTAGGGCAGGCGCCCCACGCGCCAACGCCGGCAGCCCGGCACCCGGGCCGAGGGGGGCTTGTGCGGGGAGCACGATTTTTGTCGACCCGCCGCGCAGAGGGGTTCGAGTCGGCCGACCGACCCCTGTGCCCGGCACGCCCCCAAGTTTGGTCGTGCCGAGTACACGGGCGGCGGTCCTGAAACCGTGCCGGGTTTCTCGCTTCCGGATGCCCCGCACGGTCCCGGCATCAAATTCCAAATGAGGAATATTCCCGGGGCCCGGGCATCCGAGGGGGCCGAGGTCCTCGCTGGCCAGGGTTCAAGATCGAGATGCCTGGCTTTGGACCTTTGGCAGGCACCCGAATATCAAGATAGCTGACGCGGCAAGCGAAAAGGACCGAACTGCCGATTCTCGAACAAGCCCGAACAAAGCCGAATCTGCCACAAGGCTCGTCACAACGTTCCCAGTCAAGCCATCGCATGCCTAAGATTGCAGGTGACGCATGGCGCGGGATGCGCGCCCGTGGCCGAAGAGGACCGAATGACCGACCAACCCCGCGCCGTGGGCGCGCCTGTGGGATCGTATGACGAAATCGCGCAGGACCTGCAGCAATTGCGCTTCGTCGCGGGCGACGTTTCCTATGCCGAGATCGTTCGACGCATTGCCGCCCACCGGGAACGCAGGGGCGTGGACGCCGGCAATGCCCGTCCCGCCCGCACCACCGTCTACGACGCCTTCCGGGCCGGACGGACGCGGGTCAACCCCCAGCTTGTCGGCGAAATCGCCCGCGTTCTCGGGGCCTCCGAAATCGAGGCCGCACAGTGGGAGGAACGGTGCCTTCTGGCCAGGAAGAACCCACCAGCGGCACCGGCCGTCGTGCCTGGATCGGGCCCGGTGGGCCCCCGGCCCGCGGTGGTCGAAACGGCGGCTCCGGCAAGAGGCCGAAAGTTTATGCTGATTTTGGCATGCATCGGATTGAACGTCTTGGGGTTCGCCATCGTGGCCACTTTGGGGCTGCCGCTCTATTTCGACATGGTGGGCACGGCGATAGCCGCGATCGCGCTTGGCCCGTGGGCGGGCGTGGCCGTGGGATTGTCAACCAACGCCATTGGCCTGGGCATCACCGACTCTTCATCGATTGCCTTCGCGCTGGTCAACATCGTTGGCGCCCTGGTGTGGGGATACGGGGCACGCCGTCTGCGGCTGTGCCGGACCTTCCCCAGGTACCTGTTGCTGAATGTCCTTGTCGCCCTCAGCTGTTCGGTGGTCGCAACCGCGTTGCTGGTCCTGCTGTTCAACGGCGGAACCGGCCACGCCTCGGAGACCACCACCCGGAACCTCGCGGAGATGGGCAACCCGCTGTCCGTGGCCGTCCTGGGGTCGAATGTGGTTCATTCGTTGGCCGACAAGCTGCTGACCGGCTTCATTGTCCTTGGTGCGCTGGGTGCCGTGCGTCGATGGATCGAGGTTCCGTTCTACGACACCCTGAGCGCCGACGTGATGCTCCATTTGAAGGCGGTCGGCAACCCCGTCCGCGGTGCCGGGCATGGTTCCCGTCCCTGGCCCGCCAACCTGGTGCTCCAGGCGTCGGAGCCCGGGGCCCGGAGGGGCGGCCCGAAACAGGTCGCCGATTCACCTTGAGCCGTCTCCCTGTCCGGAGCCCGTCCACCGGGCGGCATGCCGGCCCTGGGCGCGCCCGGCAAGAACTCCTGCACGGTTGATCCCGGCCAGGTCCACCATCCTGTCGGCGATCCCCGACAGGGCGGCGGTATCGTGCGAGGCAATGAGCACCGCGGCCCCGGCCGCGGCACGATCGGACAGCACCCGCAGGATTGCGGCGGTGGACCCGGCGTCGAGCTGGGCCGTGGGTTCGTCGCAGACCAACACGTCAGGGTCCAACGCCAGGGCGCGGGCCACCAGGGCCCGCTGGAGCTGGCCGTCCGAGACCTGATGCGGGTAGCGGTGCAGGAGCGCCGGATCCAGCTGCGCCAGCTCGGCCAGCTCGGCCAGGCGCCCGGCATGGCGCCGCGGATGCGGACGCCAGGAACCCTCGCGAAAGGCCAGCGGAGCACAAATCAGGGCATCGAGGCGCATCCGGGGATCGGCTGCGGCGCGCGGGGACTGCAGCACCACTCCCACGGATCGGCGAACCTCCCGCGGTACCCGGGCGCCGGGGGCAAAGCCCTGCCCGTTGATGAGCACGGTCCCCGCATCCGCGGTCACCATCAAGGCGGCAATGCGCAGCAGCGTCGACTTGCCGGCACCCGAGGGGGCGCAGAGTCCGGTGACTTCCCCCGCGCCCACGGCTAGGTCCAGCCCGTCAAGCAGCCTCCCGGCAGCCGGTTCGGTCCCGGGGTGCGTGTAGGAGACATCCCTCAGTTCCAGGCTCATGCCGGCGCCCCCAGCAGCACGCCGGTCTCCGGATGCGCCGGGTTGGCCAGCACCTCGGCGGCGGGGCCGGATTCGACGACCCGCCCGTCCCGGAGGACCGCCACGTGGTCGGCGATGCGGCGGGCCAGCTCGAGGTCGTGGGTGACCATGACGACGGTCGTGCCCGCCGCTGCCCGGGCCCGCAGAAGCTTTTCGATGAGGCCAACCGTTTCACCATCCAATGCGCTGGTCGGCTCGTCCACCAGCAGGATCCGTGGGCCCACGGCAACGCCCAGCGCCAGGGCCACCCGCTGTGCCTGTCCGCCGGAAAGCTCGTGGGGGTGGCGTTGCGCCAGCGAGCCGTCGACGGCCGCCGCCTCGAGCGCCGCCAAGACCTCGGCGGGGGAACAGGGCCGCCCTGAAGCCTTGAGTGTTTGCCGCATCTGCGCGGCAACACTGCGCACGGGGTTCAGCGCGGTGCCGGAGGATCCCGGCACCAGGACGGTGTCGGCGCCCCGCGCGGCGGCCAGCCCGGCCGCATCCAGTGCCTGCGCGTTGAGCGCGATGTTTCCCGTGAACCGGGCACCGGCCGGCAGCAGCCCAACCAGGGTCCGCAGCAGCAGGGACTTGCCCGCCCCCGAGGCCCCCAGGATGACATTGATGCACCCCGCCTCGGCCCGGTAATCGATCCCCTTGAGCACCAGCGAGGTTTCCTGCGGGTCGGTGGTTGAGGGGAGCCGGACGTCCAGTCCGGAAACCAGGATCGCCGGACCGCCGGGAGCATGGTCCGAGGCAGCGCGGCTGGCCGCAGCGGGCGGGGTTGCGGCCGGCTTTGCCCCGGAACCTCGTCCGCGGAACCGGGACAGCCGGCGGCGGCGCCTGGACATCCCCGCGGTGTCGATCATCGAAGCGGTGCACCAGCTGACCAGTACCAGCAGCCCGGCGGGGAACACCAGCTGCCACCAGGCCCCGGCCAGCAGCCCCCCGCGGGCATCCTCCAGCAGCAGGCCCAGCGATGCGGATTCGGGCGGAAGCCCCACGCCCAGGAAGGAGAGCGAGCTTTCATGCCATATGGCATGGGGCAGCTGCAGCACCAGCGCGATGGCGGCCTGCGGTGCAACCGCGGGAACCAGGTGGGTGCACCAGATGGCGGCGGTCGAGGCGCCCGAGGCCCGGGCCAGCTGCACGTAGTCGGCCGTGCGCTCGGCCAGCAACCGCGAGCGCACGATCCGTGCCACCTGCGTCCAGTGGGTCAACGCAATGGACAGCACGATGGCCCACCATTGCCCACGCCACAGGGCCACGATGACCACCGCCAGCAGCAGGTGCGGCAGGGCGTTGGTGGTGTCCACCAGGCGCATGGCAATGCGGTCGACGATCCCCCCGCGCCAGGCGGCCAGCAGCCCCACGCCCACACCGAGCACCGTGGAGAACACCGAGGCGCCCAGCGCCAGCAGCAGGGACATGCGCAGGCCCTGGGCCGCACGAATCCATACGTCCCGGCCCAATTGGTCGGTGCCGAAGAAATGCTCCCCGGAGGGGGCTTGCAGCACCGCGGAAAGGTCCACCGCGCGTGGATCCAGGGGTTGCAGCCACGGGACCAGCACGGCGTAGGCGAGGGCAAGCCCCAGCAGCACCAGGGGCAGGGGGCGGGGCCTAGACATCGCTCACCCGCGGATCAAGCAGCAGATAGCAGGCGTCGGCCAGCGCGGAGCCGGCAAAGACCGCCGCGCAGGTCAGCGCGGTCACCGCGGCCAGCAGCGGGAAGTCGCCGGCGGTCGCCGAGGACACCGTGGCCGAAGCCAGACCGGGCCAGGAGAACACCGCCTCGATGAGCAGCGCCCCGGTGACCAGTTCGCCCAGCCTGGAACCCACCACCGTCATGAACGGCAGCAACGCCACCGGAAGCACGTGGGTGCGCAGCACCGTGAACTCGGCCAGCCCGCGGCCGCACGCGGCCAGCACCGCATCGGATTCCAGCGCCTCGAGCAGCGATGCCCGCAGGTTCAGCACCAGCCACGGCAGCAGGGTCACCGCCAGCACGCCCACGGGCAGCACCAGGTGCAGGGCAAGGCCCGCGGGCGTGGGGTCGGCCCCGCCCGATGCGGCGCCGCCGGCCGGCATGCCCAGGCCGATCGCAAAGACGGCGATGGCCACCAAGCCCAGGACGAAGGGCGGGATCGCCTGGGCAATGTGCACCAGGCCCAGGGCCACGGCCTCAACCAGGGAGCCCGGGCGCCGGGCTGCGCCCACCGCCAGCAGAACCGAGAGCACAAGGGCGACCAGAAGCCCGAGCCCCACCAGCAACGCGGTGTAGGGGAGGCGTTCGGAAACCACGTCGACCACCGGCTGGCCAAAGAGCCGCGAGGTTCCCCATTCCCCGTGCAGGGCGCCGGATGCCCAGCGCCCCCAGATCGCGTACCAGGCGTCGTTGAGCCCCAGCTCGGCAGCCAGCTGCGCGCGCGCCTCCGGGGTCGCGTGCTCGTATTGCGTGCCCATGTACAGGGCCAGGGGGTTGAAGGGGGCCAGGGACGCGAGCCAGAAGACCGCCGCGGTGATCGCCGCCGTGGCAGGGACCCCGACCAGCGCCCGGCGTCCGAGCAGGGAGAATGCCTCGCCGGCACGCGAGCGGCGCCGTTGGGTGCCCGCCGGCGGGCAGGGCGTGCTCATTGCTTCGGGACCCATTGGCCGATCTTGACCCACGGGCCCCATGCGGTGCCGTGGTCGTGGGGTTCGAGCAGCGTCCCGGTGCCGGCCCAGGCCTCGGAGACGGAGGTGCGCTGGATGTAGGTGTGGTCGATGAACGCGAGCAGGACCATCGAGGGCTCGGTGACGTAGAGGCGCGCCACCTCGCGGTACGCGGCGGCCCGCTTGGCTTCATCCAGGGTGGTGCGCCCGGTTTCCAGGGCCCGGTCCATGGCCGGATCGGCGAACCTGCTCGGGTTGTCGTAGTAGGCGCCGGTGGCCGGGTAGGAGGAATGCAGCATCTTGTACAGCTGGGTGTCCACGTCGTAGGGGGTGTCGCCGCCGCCGAGCATGATCGCGTCGGTGCCCGCCCGCGGCTCGGCCGTCTCGAAGGTCGCCGCCTCGACAGGAACGTCGATGCCCAGCTGCTTCATCTGGGCGGAGAAGGCCAGGGACAGGTCCCGGCGCAGTACGTCCCCGGGGTTGTACATGAGCGTGAACGCGGCCGGGATCCCGTCCTTGGCCCGCATGGAATCGTCCCCGAGGACCCAGCCGGCCTCGTCCAGCAGCTGTGTGGCGCGTTGCGGGTCGTGGGCAAAGACGGCCGCGGGGTCGAACGCGTCCCCGTACTCGGCCGGGACGAAGGTGTGTGCCGGGCGCCCGGCGCCGGCCAGCACCCCGTCGACCAGCGCCTGCCGGTCCACCGCAAGGTTCAGTGCCAGGCGCACCTTGGGGTCGGAAGTCAGCGGGTTGCCGGCAGGAAGGGAAAGTCCGCGCCAGTCCGCGGAGGTGGCCGTTACCTGTTCGAATTCGGGGTTGGCCGCGAAGGTGGCCGCCAGTCGCGGGGGCAGGACGGTTCCGTCGAATTCGCCGGCCAGCATGCGCTGGGCCCGGGCGTTGTCATCGGGTGCGGCCTCATAGATGACGCGCTTGAGCGCGGCCTCCCCGTCGCGGTATTCCGGGTTGGCCACCAGGACCAGGCGAGAGGGCCCGATCGAATCCACCACGTAGGGGCCGGTGCCCACCGGTTCGCGGTTCAGGGACGATTCCTCGACCCGTTGGCCGGGTGCGATGGCCTCGGACGGGGCAACGCCGATGAGCATGGCCGTCTTGAAGGAGACCTGGGATTCGCGCAGCGTGAATTCGACGGTGTGCGGGTCCAGGGCCTTGACGTCCAAGACGTTGGAAAGCGTGCCGAAGATCGGCGAGGCGCTCGCCGGATCCATGATGGCCTCGTAGCTTGCCACGACATCCGCGGCATCAAAGGTGGTTCCGTCGCTGAACCGGGCATCCTGGCGCAGCGGAACCGTCCACGTGCGCGCATCGGCGGAAACAGTTGGTTCACCCGCTGCCAGCAGGGGCGTGATTTGCGGCAAGCGGTCGGATGATCCCGTGAGGGTGTAGAGGGATTCGTTGATCTTGCCCGTGCCGTTGTTGTCGAATCCGGCCAGCGGGTTAAGCGTCTCGGGAAGGGCTGCGGTGAGCAGGGCCAGCGAGGGCTGGGCGGGCTCTGCCCCGCCGGACCCGGGCGCTGCGGGCGCGCAACCGGTGCCGACCAATAGGATGGAGGCAAGAAAGGCCAGCGTCGTCAGGCGTTGTGGATTGCGCACGTTCGGGTTTAGGCCTTTCATCCAGGTCGCCGGCGGACAAACGGGATGCGGCAACGCCCCTACTGTACATCTGTCCGGACAGACAGATGAAGGGTTCGGGGAATGGGTCCGGTGAGCTTGGGCACCAGCCCGCAACGAAGGGAAGGAGAGGACCGCATGCCGGAATCGGAACACAGCAAGATCGGGGCGGACGCGGTGGCCGCCTCGGAGCCAAACATGCCCGACTGGATCGACGTCTTTGCCCTGGTTGCGGATGCCACGCGGATGAAGATCCTCATCGCCATGCATGCCGCCCCGGATTCCTCGGTCAGCCAGCTGGCCGCCGCCACGGCACTTGGCGCCAACACCGTCACCCAGGCACTGGCCACCTTGCACAAGGCGGGCGTGGTGAGCGTGCGCGCCGACGGCCGCTACCGCCGCTGGACCCTGACCCACCCCGATGTCCACCGGCTGCTGCACCAGATGCAGGCGCCGCATTCGGAATTGCACCCCGAGCACCCGCAGCACTGACGGGGAATCTCCCAACGGGCATTTTGGCACGCCAACGCCTGGAGCCGGGGTAACACGTACGCTGGAGCTCGTGACCACCAAGCAACCGTCTTCATCGCTGCCGGTTCCCTTCCGCTGGCTGTGGGCCGGTGCGGCGACCAGCAACCTCGGCGACGGCATGCTGTTGGCCGCGGGACCCCTGCTGGTCACCACCATCACCCGCGACCCGCTGGCCGTGGCCCTCGCACCCTTCGCGCAGCAGATCCCCTGGGTGCTTTTCGGGCTGCTCGCGGGTGCCGTGGTGGACCGGGTGGACCGGCGCAAGCTCATGATCGTGGTCAACCTCCTGCGGATGCTGGTGATCATTTCATTGGCCTCCATCATCTTCTCCGGGGCGCTGGGCCTGCCGGTGCTCTACGGATGCCTGTTCCTGCTGGGCACCGCGGAGGCCTTTGCCGACAACGCATCCACCTCGCTGATCCCCACGCTGGTGCCCAGCGCCCAGCTGGGGCTGGCCAACTCGCGGCTCTTTGGCACCATCACCGTGACCAACCAACTGGCCGGCCCGCCGCTGGGAGCCATGCTCTTCGCGATTTCCCACTCGCTTCCCTACGCGGGATTTGCCGCGCTGCTGGCCCTGGCCGTGGTGCTCTACTCCAAGGTGGCCCTCCCGCTGCCGGCACGCGGAACCGCCGGTGCGCCGGGCAGCTCGATGTTGCTGGAGGTCCGTGAGGGACTCGGCTGGATGCGCAGGCACTTTGCCGTGCGCACCCTGGCGATCCTGATCACCTGCTTCAATGTCACCTTCGGGGCAACATTCGCGATGCTGGTGCTCTATGCGACGGACCAGCTGGCACTTGGTGACATCGGCTACGGACTGCTGATGAGCGCGAGCGCCGTGGGCGGCATCATTGGATCCCTGCTCTTCCCGTGGTTGGAACGCAGGTTCAGCTACGCCACCTTGCTGCGCACCGGACTGGTCCTGGAAACCGTCACCCATCTGGCCCTGGTGCTCACCCACCAGGCATGGCTGGCCATGGCCATCCTGTTCCTCTTTGGCATCCACGCACTGGTCTGGGGCTCGGTCTCCTCCACGGTGCGCCAGCGGGCGGTGCCCGATCGGCTGCGCGGCCGGATCAACTCGGTGTACATGCTTGGCAGCATCGGCGGCATCGCCACCGGTTCCCTGCTCGGCGGCGTGCTGGGCCAGGTGCTCAGCTACCGGGCGCCGTTCTGGTTCGGGTTCTTCGGCTCGTTCATCATCCTGCTGTTGGTCTGGAAATCCATGACCCACATTGCGACCGCCGGCAGCCACGGGGAAGAAGACCAGGCAACGCCACCCCAAATGCCTTGACCGGCGATTCCCGCGTGGAAGAGTTGGGGAGGTGGTGCCGAAGGAATGCGGCAGGCAACCAGCAAAGGGGAAATGCGCAGTGCTTATCAGCAACGTGAGGCCATGGGGAAACGAAGCGGTGGACCTTGAAATCACCGACGGGGTGATCGGCTCCGTATCCCCGCACAACCCGCAGCCCCCGGCGGCCGGGGGTCTCGAGGGCCGCGGGCGGCTGGCACTTCCAGCGTTCTCCGACGTCCATGTGCACCTGGACTCGACCCGGATCGGGCTGCCCTTCCGCGAACACACCGGGGCCCCGGGGGTCTGGGGCATGATGCTCAACGACCGGCACAACTGGCGCAAGGCCGAGGTCCCGCTGCCCGAACGGGTCGCCGAAACCCTGCAACGCATGATTGCCCACGGCACCACCCGGGTGCGCAGCTATGCGCAGATCGATGTCGATTGCAAGCTTGAGAAGTTCGAGGCGGTGCTCGCCGCCAAGGAAAAATTCGCGGACTGCGCCGACGTGCAGATCATGGCGTTCCCGCAGGCCGGGCTGCTGCGCGAACCCGGCACCGTGCACTACCTGGAGGAGTCGTTGAAGCTCGGGGCCACGGTCATGGGAGGCATCGACCCGTGCCAGCTGGACCGGGACCCGGTGCGGCACCTGGACATCGTGTTCGGGCTGGCAGAGAAATACCAGGTGGACGTCGACATCCACCTGCACGAGCCCGGGCACCTGGCGCACTTCAGCACCGAACTGGTCATGGAACGCACCCGCGCCCTGGGCATGGAGGGCAGGGTGACGCTCTCGCACGCCTACGAGCTGGGGAACGTCTCGGAGGCTGCCACCGCACGGGTCATCGAGCAGATGGGCGCCCTGGACATCTCCTGGGCCACGGTTGCCCCGGCCACCTCGGGCAAGCAATTCAACCTTGCGGCCATGACCGTAGCCGGCATCAGGGTGGGGCTCGGCGAGGACGGGCAACGCGACTACTGGAGCCCCTACGGGGACTGCGACCTGCTCTCGCGCACCTGGCAGCTGGCCTTCACCCACGGGTTGCGGCAGGACGAAATGATCGAACACGCCGCGGCCATTGCCACGTGGGGCGGGGCAGGGATCATGGACCGGAGCCTGGGCCGGTTGCGCTCGACCAGCGACCGTCCGGGACTGGCTGTCGGGGACCGGGCGGACATCGTGTTGCTTGCGGGGGAGACGGTTACCAGCGCCGTCATGGACCGCGGCGCCGACCGCACCGTCATCCATGACGGCCGGGTCGTGGCGGACCAGCTGGAGATGCTCTAGGAGGACCTGATCCTTGATGGAGAGCGGCAGTACCCCATGCGGGGCACTGCCGCTTCTGGTGCCGGGGTGCTGCCTAGTGTTCGTGCGGTCCCGAGGCCGGGCCCGCGTGGTGGGTGTCGCGCCCCTCTCGAAGCTCGGCCAGGATGTCTGCCACCGAATCGTGCTCAAGGTCCGGGCGGAACGGGAACGAAGCCACGTCGCCGGGCTTGGTGATCCCGGTGTGCACCAGGATGGTCAGCAGCCCGGCCTCCATCCCGGCAATGATGTCGGTGTCCATGCGGTCCCCGATCATTGCGGTGGTCTCCGAATGCGCGTCGATCCGGTTCAGGGCCGAGCGGAACATCATCGGGTTCGGCTTGCCCACCACATACGGGTCGCGGCCCGTGGCCTGGGTGATCAGTGCTGCCACCGATCCGGTGGCCGGAAGCAACCCCTCCGGCGAGGGGCCGGTGGCATCCGGGTTGGTGGTGATGAACCGGGCGCCCGCGGCAATCAGCCGGATGGCCTTGGTGATGGCCTCGAAGGAGTAGGTGCGGGTTTCGCCCAGCACCACGTACTCGGGCTCCTGGTCGGTGAGGATGAACCCGGCTTCGTGCAGCGCGGTGGTCAGCCCGGCTTCGCCGATCACGAAGGCGCGTCCGCCCGGGCGCTGGCGGCGCAGGAACTCCGCGGTGGCCATGGCCGAGGTCCAGATGTTCGCCTCGGGGACATCGAGCCCGGAGGACAGCAGCCGGGCGCGCAGGTCGCGCGGGGTGTAGATGGAGTTGTTGGTCAGCACCAGGAAGCGCTTGCCGGTGGAGACCCAATGCTCGATCATGTCTGCGGCACCGTCGATGGCCTGGTTCTCGTGGACCAGCACCCCGTCCATGTCCGTGAGCCAGCATTCAATGTCGTGGACGTTGCGTGGTTCATGCGTTGGCACGAGTGGGTGTTCCTTTCAAGAGACAACCTGCTGAGAACCAGTCTTTCAGGTTCCGCGGCCGTGGGCGGGGATTGCGGAGGCTATAACCAATTGTTCTTCTTGAAAATGGCAAAGAGGCTCACGGCCAGTGCCAGCATCAGCCCGATCGCTGCCGGATAGCCAAAGCTGAATTCCAGTTCCGGCATGTGCTTGAAGTTCATGCCGTAGATTCCCGTGACCAGGCTCGGGGCGAAAATGATCGCTGCCCATGAGGAAATCTTCTTCATCTGCTCGTTCTGCGCCAGACCGGCCTCGGTGGCCCGCTGCGAGGCCAGGGTCGAGGACAGCGACAGGGCATTGGTCAGCAGGGCCCGGAAGGAGGTGATGCGCTCGGTGAGCCGGATCGCATGGTCCTGGACGTCGATGAGCTTGCGGTCAAGTTCCAGGGCGTCTTCCTCGGAGATGTCGCTGAGCCGGAAGTCCCTGCGCAAGCGGGCCAGCACGTCGTCCAGCGGTGCCAGCGCGCGCTGGAATTCGATGACTTCCCGGGACAGTTCGTAGATCCGCCGCGAGACGTGGGAGGTCCCGGAGAACAGCTGGTCCTCGATCTCATCGATGTCGTTGCTCAGTCCGGCAAACACCGGCTCGTATTCGTCAACGACCTGGTCAAGGACCGCGTAGAGGACCGCTGCCGGACCAATGCCCAGCAGCCCCGGCTCATCCTCGAGCCGCTGGCGCACTTGGGCCAGCTTGGGCGACTCGGCATGGCGGACGGTGACCACGAAGTCGACCCCGACATAGACGTGCAACTCCCCGAACTCGACCTTTTCGGACTCGTCGATGTAACGGGCCGGGCGCAAGACCACGAAGAGGTGGTCGCCGTAGTGCTCCAGCTTGGGGCGCTGGTGGCCGGAGAGGGTGTCTTCCACTGCCAGCTCGTGCAGGCCAAGCTCCGCGGCAACCTCCTGCATTTCGTCCATGTCGGGACGGTAGAGCCCGAGCCAGGCCATGCCGCCGCACTCCTTCATGGACTCGAACGTGGAGCTGAGATCCGGCGGATGGATCACGCGCTTGCCCGAAACGTAAATCGCATTGTCAATGATGGGCATGGATCCTCCTTGCTTGCCGGGCCGGGGATTCCCGGCGGACCAAAAGTGCCTTAGGCCAGTTTGCCATCAACCGGCCGGGTGCGGGCGCGGCGCTCCGGAAGCGCAGCGCAGCACCCGGGATCCGGCGTGGAGGGATTGGCGACTACCCTTAAGAGGTGACTTCCGCCCTTGAAACCCCCGCACCAGAGCCCACCGAGTACGATCCCGTCCATGAGGAGCGCCCCGAGGTGGGCGTTGGCCCGTGGGAGGGCGAGCTGCCTTCCGGTGACCACTTCGATGCCGAGCTGCTGGAAACCGGGGACCGGCGCAACGTGGCGGACAAGTACCGCTACTGGAGCATGGAGGCGATCGTCGCGGACCTGGACGCGCGCCGCCACGACTTCCACATCGCCATCGAGAACTGGCAGCACGACATGAACATCGGCACAGTCGTGCGCACCGCCAACGCATTCCTGGCCAAGGAAGTGCATATCATCGGACGCCGGCGCTGGAACAAGCGCGGGGCGATGGTCACCGACCGCTACCAGCACGTGCGTCACCACCCCACGGTCGAGGACTTCGTTGTCTGGGCCAAGGGAGAAGGCCTGGCGATCATCGGGATCGACATCTTCCCGGATTCCCAGAAGCTGGAAACCTACGAGCTGCCGCGCAATTGCGTGCTGGTCTTCGGCCAGGAAGGCCCGGGCCTGAGCGAGGAAGTCCACCAAAGCGCCGAAGCCACCCTGTCGATCGAGCAATTCGGCTCCACCCGCTCCATCAATGCCGCCTCGGCCGCCGGGATAGCCATGCATGCGTGGATCCGTCGGCACGTTTTCGACCAGTCGGTCTAACCTCGGGTAGTCGTTTGTCTAGAAAGCCAAACGTTTAGCGAATATCCCTTCACTCACCGCCCCGGGTGCGTTAGCGTGAACCTTGGGCGTTCGATCCAGTGCAACGGTCCGGTGAAACCACCGGCACCCAGGCTTCGGGGAACGACCAAAGGTACGCGCCGGCAACGGCCAAGGTCTTGAGTCGGTGAACGGAGCCATCCGCTGGTGAAAAAGCACCAAGTCAACCACCCGCTCCCGCTGCCCGCGCGGCGCGAACTGCGCACCAAGCCGAAAAACCCCAAGGCCGCGGCCCTGGGGATCGCGGTTCTCGCGACACTTGCTCTGTCGGTTTCCCCCGCCCTTGACGGGCGCCAGATCCACGCCATGCCCGTGGCCGCCTCCACTCTTCAGGTGGAGGCTGCATTCTTCAGCCAGCCGGTCGAGGTCGGGCTCTTCGGCGGAGTCGACGCGATCCGCTGGGAATCGGAAAACATCACCAGCGCCGCTGCCGGTGTCAAGGTCGCAGACGCCTCCGGCCCCGGTGCCCTGCAGGGCCCCTCCGGGGCGTCCGCCCAACTCGTGGGTCAAAACGTGGGCCCGCTCGGTGTGCTTCCCGCGGGAATCCAGTTGATCCACCCGGTCTCATCCCGGCACATCACCAGCCCGTACGGCTGGCGGAACAACCCAACCGGGGCCGGCACCCAGATCCACATCGGCCAGGACTACGCCATTGCCTGCGGGTCGCCGGTGTATGCCAGCGCGGACGGAACCGTCATCCAGTCGGCCTGGGCGGGACACTCGGGCATGCGCGTGACCATCGACCACGGGTCCTCGGTGCGCACCGGCTACAGCCACAACTCGACACTCATTGCCAAGGTCGGTGACGTGGTCAATCAAGGCCAGCTGATCGCCCTGAGCGGGACCACCGGAAACTCGACCGGGTGCCATGTGCACTTCGAGGTCATCATCAACGGACGCTGGAACGATCCACGCAACTTCCTGCCGCTGATTCCCGGCCAACCCAACCCGATGGTCGATTCACGCAGGACCACCATCGCGGCCGAACCCATCCGAAATACCGGGGAACCGCGGAGCGAAAGCGAGAACGGCCACGACATCGATGTACCGATACCGGAGCCGACCAAGCCCGCACCATCGACCAAGGCCCCCGAGAACGGAGCGGCGTCGCCGAAGCCGAGCGAAGAGCCCAAGCCAAGCGAAACGACCAAACCCGGCAGGACCCCCACTCCCAAGCCGACATCGGACACATCCCCGGAACCCTCGGCCACGCCAACTCCCGACGCGAGCCCGGCACCAACCCCGACGCCGGAGCCCAGCGAAGAAACAACTCCTCCGCCCAGCTCATCCCCGACCAACGCGACACCGACTGATTCACCGTCTGGCGAACTGACCGGTTCACCGTCCAGCGCATCTACTGGGTCCCAATCCTCCATGCCGACCACGTCTGCGACCAGTGCACCGACCGGGTCCGCAAGCACGTTGTCCGATCCGGGACTCGGGGCTCCGAGCACGAAATCCTCAAGCGGCACAGGGACTACCGGTGACGAAACAGCTGCGACGCTGTCGTCGTCCCCGACCACAACCCAACCCTCGTAGTCATTCCACGCCACCCGCATCGAAGAAGCCGGTCCCTGCGGGCAGACGGATTTCCGCACCCCGGGGCCCGCTGCGGAATCATCGATGAAGTGACGGGCGCTCCCACACAGGGCAGTAGCTTTTAGGTCTGCGCAGGGAGTGGTGAGCCCGTCGTGGCATCGCACGCGAACAAGAAACAAGCCCGTCCAAGCCCGTATCGGCGCCTTTTCCGCATTCCTTCCAGGACGGGAAAATTGGGCACGGTGAAATCAATTGGGGATCTTGCGGAATGAACCCTTTATTCCTTGCCACTCGTGCGTTACGGTGATGCCTAAGTGTTCAGTTACTTGGGGTGACACGGACAACTCGCTGGTCTCGGCCAGGCCACCTCCTTCATTTGGCTGCGCAAAAACTTCATGGTGACTCAACAGGGGGTTGTTACCGATGAAAAAACATCAGGTCAATAGGGGTCCCGTGCCGGGCAGAGCCGGCCGTTCAAAGAACAAGATCCCGCAAATTTCAGCCTTGGGGCTGGCCGTGGCTGCGGCCGTGGCGATGTCGGGAGCGCCCGGCTTGGGACTATCCGCGGACCAAATCGCATCGCAACCCGTCCAAGCACCGAACTACGAAGCCGCGGCCTACGTGCAGCCGGTCAGGGTCTCATTGCTCAGCGGCGTAGACGCGATCGCGTGGCAGACGCTGGGAATCACCAGCACCGCCTCAGGGATCGGCAGCGACGGGGAACCGGCCGGTGCCTTCCCTGCTTTCCAAGCTCATTCCGGCTCCGGTTTGGGGGCTGCAGCGCAGCCCAATGCCGCCGGCTTCATGGTTGGCCAGAACGTAGGAGTGCTTGGGGCGCTTCCCGGAAACATCCAACTCATGCACCCGGTGACATCTCGGCACATCACCAGCCCGTACGGGTGGCGACACAACCCGACCGGCGCAGGCACGCAGATCCACATCGGCCAGGACTACGCCGTTCCGTGCGGGTCGCCGGTGTATGCATCCGCCGACGGCGTGGTGATCCAGTCGGCCTGGGCCGGGCATTCCGGAATGCGCGTGACCATCGACCACGGGTCCTCCGTGCGCACCGGCTACAGCCACAACTCCCGGCTCATCGCCAAGGTGGGCGACATCGTCAAGCAGGGGCAGCTCATCGCGTTGAGCGGTACCACGGGGAACTCCACGGGTTGCCACGTGCACTTCGAGGTCATCATCAATGGGCGCTGGAACGATCCACGGAACTTCCTGCCTCCGATCTCGGGCCAGCCCAATCCCATGATTGATTCGCGCGGCACCACCATCGCTGCCGAACCGATCCGCAACACCGGGGCTCCCCGCTCATCCGAGGGAGGTGCGGCGGACTTCCCGACACGCTGGGCCTCGGCACCGCGCCCGCAAGACCCAAGTCCGGCGCCAATCAGGCACCGGGCACCGGTCGCTGCACCGAATGCTGAGCCACCGGCAAAACACAAGCCGGAAGCAAAGCCGAAGCCTGCGCCGCATGTGAAGCCGACACCTGACACCAAGCCTGCACCGACCACCCAGGCTCCGGCCCCTCAGCCGAAGCCTGCGCCGCATGTGAAACCGACGCCTGACACCAAGCCTGCACCGACCACCCAGGCTCCGGCACCTCAGCCGAAGCCGAAGCCGGAAACCACGCCGGCTCCAACCACGCCGGCACCCGAGTCGCCGACCGCCGAGGCCCCGGAAACGACCGCCCCGCTGCCCGAGGTGAACGAGGTTCCGACGCTTGAGGTCCCGCTTCCGGGAACTGAGACCGAGGAACCCTCGACAGGACCAACAGGCGGGGCAACTGCACCGAAGGCCGAAGGCACAGTGCCGGAGGTGGAATCCGAACCGAAGACGTCCACTCCCAAGGACGACGGGACCACCTCGGAATCAGCCGAAATCGAACCGGCGAAGAAGGAATCCGACCAGGAAGCCCCCGCGGTCCAGAAGGCGCCAGCCGTCGAACAGCCGCCGGTGAAGCCCGCAGCGGAACCCGAGGCCAAGACGGTCGCCGCTCCGGCGCCCAAGAAGGCAGAGGCTCCGGCTCCGGTCAAGAAGGTGGCCACACCGGCACCCAAGCCGGTCGCCGCGCCGAAGGCCCCGGTCGAAGCTGTCAAGGCCGCACCCGTGGCCAAGCCGAAGCCCGTGGCACCCAAGGCACCGGTTGCCCCGGTGAAGAAGGTCGCCGCACCGGCACCGGCCCCCGCAAAGGCCGACGCAGTCAAGCCCAAGGCCCCGGAACCCGTGGCCAAGCCTGCAGCCGAAAGCGCAGCCGACGCGCTCGCCGACACAGGAGGTGAAGCGGCCGCCGACAAGTGAATCGCATGCCAGGGGCGCCGTGAACCGGCGCCCTTGGCATGTCACCCTCCGGGCCGGTACGTCATCCCGTGAGCGATCCAGCACACAAGTAGCTAGGATGGAGGTAGCCAACGAGGTCTACTCCCCACACATTCCTTATCTACATAGGAGTCAGTATGCCCATCGCAACCCCGGAACAGTACAACGCCATGATTGATTCTGCGAAGGCCGGCGGCTACGCCTTCCCCGCAGTCAACGTGACGTCGTCGCAGACCCTGAACGCCGCCATCCGCGGCTTCGCCGAGGCCGAATCCGACGGAATCATCCAGGTGTCCACCGGCGGTGCAGCCTACTGGTCGGGTTCCTCGGTGAAGAACATGGTCACCGGCTCCCTGGCTTTTGCCGCCTTCGCACGCGAAGTGGCCAAGAGCTACGGCGTGAACATTGCCCTGCACACCGACCACTGCCCGGCCGACAAGCTCGAGGACTTCGTGCTGCCGCTGCTGGCCGCATCCGAGGCCGAGGTCGCCGCCGGACGCAACCCGTTCTTCAACTCCCACATGTGGGACGGCTCCGCCGAAACCCTTGAAGAGAACCTGCGCATCGCCGCGGAACTGCTGCCGCGCACCACCGCCGCCAAGCAGATCCTCGAGGTCGAGATCGGGGCCGTCGGAGGCGAGGAAGACGGCGTGGAAAACGCCATCAACGACAAGCTCTACTCCACCGTCGAAGACGCCCTGGCCACCGTTGCCGCACTGGGCTCCGGCGAGCAGGGCCGCTACATCACCGCGCTGACCTTCGGCAACGTGCACGGCATCTACAAGCCGGGCAACGTCAAGCTGCGCCCCGAGCTGCTCAAGGACATCCAGGAAAAGGTCGGCGCCAAGATCGGCAAGGCCAACCCGTTCGACCTGGTCTTCCACGGCGGCTCCGGCTCCTCGGCCAAGGAAATTTCCGACGCCGTCTCCTACGGCGTCATCAAGATGAACATCGACACCGACACCCAGTATGCCTTCACCCGCCCGGTCGCTGGACACATGTTCTCCAACTACGACGGCGTGCTGAAGGTCGACGGCGAGGTCGGCAACAAGAAGGCCTACGATCCGCGCGTCTGGGGTGCCAAGGCCGAAGAGTCCATGGCCGCCCGCATCGTGGAGGCCGCGCAGCAGCTCGGCTCCGCCGGAAAGGCCCTGAAATAACCATGGCCGATCTTGGAGCAAACCTGCTGGGCATCCCCGCAACGCTGTTGCCGGAGGAAACCGAGGTCAACGCGCGGCTTGGGGCCGGAGACGAAGCCGTGGACATCGCCGCGGCCTTCCCGGCATCCTCGACCGGCTGGGCGCTGCTGGCCAACGAGGCGCACGCCGAGGGCCGTATCGTCGAGTCCTACGCCTACGCCCGCGTGGGCTACCACCGCGGACTGGACGCCCTGCGCAAGGCCGGCTGGCGCGGCCAAGGCCCGGTGCCGTGGACGCATGAGCCCAACCGCGGATTCCTACGTTCGCTCTACGCGCTGCAGCGTGCCGCCGCGGCCATCGGCGAGGCCGAGGAAGTCGACCGCATCGGCCGCTTCCTCAACGACTCCGATCCGCTGGCCGTAGCCGCGCTCGAAGCCGAGTAGTCCCGCAGCCCCCTGCGGGGCCCCGGGCAGCAATTGTTCGTGCCGACCTTGTGGTCCGGCACGAACAATTGCTGCTTAACCAAGGAGCAAGCAACGAAACATGGCAAACGTGCAGCCCGGTGACGCGCTCGGCGCCTCCTACCGCTTCGTCGAACCCCTCGGCTCCGGCGCCGTCGGCGAGGTGTGGCGGGTCAGTGCGCCCTCGGGCGGGACCGACCTCGCGGCCAAGGTGCTGCGCCCGGAACACGCGCACGACCCGGCCCTGGTGGAACGCTTCGTGAAGGAACGCTCGGTGTTGCTGGGGCTGCGGCACCCTAACATCGTCATGGTCCGGGATCTGGTCGTCGAGGGCGATCGGTTAGCCATCCTCATGGACCTGGTGCCCGGTGGCTCGCTGCGCGATCTGCTGCTGGAACACCGCACGCTGCCCGCGGCGGACGCCCTGGTGCTCTGCGCCGAGGTGCTTGACGCGCTCGCGTACGCGCACACCCGAAACACCGCGCACCGGGACATCAAGCCCGACAACGTGCTGCTGGCCGAACCATGGACCCCGGGGCTCGCCAACGCGGTGCGCGTCTCGGACTTCGGCATCGCCGCGGTCATGCGCGAGCGGGCCAGGCACACCACCGGCCTGGTCGGCACCCCCGCCTACATGCCGCCCGAACTGCTCAGCTCCGGCGAGGTCGGGCCTGCCGCAGACCTCTACGCCACCGGGATCATGCTCTACGAGCTGCTGGCCGGACGGACCCCGTTCGCCGGGACCGGCACCGACTTCACCCTTGCCTACCGCCACGTGACCACGATGCCGCCGCGCCTTCCGGTACCCGACGAATTATGGGAGGCGCTCGAGGCGCTGCTCGGCAAGGACCCGCACCGACGGCCCGGCGCGCCCGAGGCCGCCGCATGGCTGCGCCGGTTGGCCGCCCGCCACGCCGACCTGCCGCAGTTGCCGGTGGCCGAGGAACCCGGGGAGTTCGAGCCGATGCAGCGCCCGGCGACGGTGCTGCGCGGGGCGGGTTTGCAGCCAGAGCCCAGCTCCGCACCGGGCACCGGCCTGCCCGCCTCCGCGCTTCCGGAGCTCGGACCGGCCGCCGGGCACACCGTGATCCGCTCCATCTCCCGGCCCGTGGAATTCCCCGGCGTCGATGCTGCACCCGCCGCCTCACGCACCGCACGCCGGCCCCCGGCGTGGCTGGGCGGGAAGGCCACCATGTGGATCGCAGCCGGGCTCATGGCGGCCGTCGCGATCACTGTCGGCGCCCTGGCGCTGGCCACACCGAAGGCCCCGGCCGCGGCACCGGTGGCCGATTCCTCCGCGAACCAGCAGGACGCCCCGCTGCCCTCCGGGCTGTCGATCGGCCGCAGTGCCCGTTATGACGCCCAGGCCCGCGAGGTCTCGCTGGAGATCACCTACACGGCGCAGAAGGCGCCGCTGTCCGGGCCCTTCCTCGAGGTGCTTCCCGGTGCCTCCGCCGCAGCTTCCTGCCCGCCGGCGCGCTGGGAAAAGTCCGGGGCGACCCGCAACCAACCGAGCCTGACCGGCATCGACGCACCCTGCGGCTGGAGCCTTGCCGGGGTCGGCATCCCGGCCAAGGGCAGCATCCAGTTGCGCGCAACGATCCCCGTGGAACTATCCGACGGGAACGCCCTGGAACTATGGCTCAAGGGCGCTGCCGCGGCCACCACCGCGGCGGTCTCGGATCCCGCGGCGGCCGGCCCCGCATACCCGGTGCAGCGCCTGCGCGACATCCTGGTCACCACTTCGGCGCGCACCGTGAGCCAGACGGCCTTGCCTGTCACCCTGGTGCCGGTGTGGCCCGGGGGCGAGGACCTGCTGAACCCGCTGTACACCTCCCCGTCCACTGGCAAGGCCTCGGCGATGCTCGCCGCTGTCGCCGGGGGAGAGGAAGGGGTGCGCTTCTCCGACGGCTGCTCCGGCTCCCTGGCGGTTTCCGCCGACGGGCTGGTGGTCACCGCGCTGACGGTCTCCCCGAGCTGCATCCTGCGGGCCGGGGTCGGGAACTTCACCGACCTGGCCAGCGAACCGTTTTCCATCACCACCCGCGACTGACCCGGGCCCCGGCACGTTTCAGTCGTCGCTTGCGGCGCCCGGACGCATGGCCTGAATGAAGGCCGGGGCCCCGCCGACACAGAGGTAGCCGCGCCCCGGGGTCACCGCCACCGGAGCCCGGCGCGGCAGGGTCACCCCGAGCAGCTCGCCATCGTAGTCGACGTCGGGGACCAGCAGCACCCCGCAGCGCGACTTGCGCAGCGCCTTGGTCCAGTGCGCATACAGCCCCCGCAGGTCCGCCGCGCGGCCCGCGGCGATCACGCAGACCCGGGCCGAGGAGGCCAGCAGGTTGGCCAGGGACGCATCGGAGTCCTCGAAGCGCTCCGCGTCGTCGATGAGCAGTACCACGGGCCCGCGCTCGAGCCGGATCGAGGCCAGCAGCGCCGGCAGGTCCTCCGGACCCACCGCCACGCGGTCCAGGTCCGCGGTGGCCAGCGGGGAGCGCCTGTCGCAGGCGCCCCAGAGCGCCACGGGCTGCCCATCGGCAGTGGCCGCGGCGCGGATCGACTCGGCCAGGCCCAGCAGCAGCGTGGACTTGCCCGAGCGTGAGGGCCCGGAGATGAGCACGTGCTCGCCCTCGTAGACCTCCAGCACGCCCGGGGCCAGGTCCTCCTCGCGCAACCCGACCGGGAAGCGCCACGGCTCGCCGGCCAGCGAAGCCGGCACGCCGAGCTGGCCGACCGTGAGTTCCCCGGGCAGCCTGCCGATGGCCGCGGGCTTCTGCTCCGCATCCGCCCAGCGCGCCGCCACCCGCTCCACGGCGGCGGCCAGAGAGATGCCGGGGGTGGCGACATGCATCTGGCGCAGCGATCCGGCATCGACGCAGCGGCCGGGGACCGCGGCCGGGACGTTGGACCCGCGCACGCCCAGGGCCGAGTAGTCGTAGGGGTCTGCCAGCCGGTAGAGCCACTTCTGGATGGTGACCTCGTCGATGGCCGAGGGCACCGCCTTGGCCCGGGTCGTGGACACGGCGAAGTGCAGGCCTAGGGCCGGACCGTCGGCGTAGGCGCGGTTCAGCGCGTCAAGCAGGCCCTGCCCGTCGTAGTCGGCGAATTCGTCGCGCAGCGTGGCCAGCCCGTCTATGAGCACCAGTGTTTCGCGGCGCACCTCGGGATCCGCGCGGCGGCGGAGAAGCTCGGTGCGCAGGTGGCGCAGGAAGCGGGCCTGCTGTTCCCTGGATCCGGGGCCGGTGCCCACGTACGCGGAAGTGTGCGGCAGGGCAGTCAGCGGGGCCAAGGCGCGGGAACCGGTGTCCAGCACCAGCAGGTCAAGGTCCTGGGGATCGGTGGCGGCCGCGGCGGCCAGGGCCAGGGAAGCCAGCGTGGTGCTGGTGCCAGACCCGGCGATGCCCAGCAGCAGCAGGTTGCCCCTCGCCAGGTCCCAGCCGGCCGGACGCTGGCGTTGGGCCTCCGGCTCGTCCTTCAATGCAACCTCGATGCAGCGCCCGCGCACCGCTCCGACCACCGGAACCCCGGAGGTCCGGTGCCCCGGCGCAGCTTCGGCAGCCTCGTCCGCGGGGCCGAAGCCGGCCAGGGCGACGCGTTCTCCCAGCGCCACGGGCCACACGGGCCGCGGCACCCCGAAGCCCGCAGCCTGGTGGGCTTCGTTGATGGCCTCGATGAGCTCATCCAGGTCGCTGGCCCCGGACTCGGCGCCCGGGGCCGGGGCCTGGACGGGTGCCCGATGCCCGAAGTGCCCGATCTCGTGGAGCACCAGCTCGGTGGAATCGGCCCGGGAGGCGCGCCCGGTGACCAATGCAGTCTGCACGCCGGTGATCTCGTCCTGTCCCAGCTTGATGTAGGCCCGCCCGGTCTGCGCGCGGGTGATGCCCGCCGCCGCCGGGACGCCGATGACGTTGGAGGAATCGTCGCGGCTTTGCACGCGCAGCGCCACGCGCAGGTTGGTGTTGGCCAGGATGTCATCATTGACCACCCCGGCGGGTCGCTGGGTCGCCAGGATCATGTGCACGCCCAGGGTTCGCCCGACCGCGGCGACCGAGACCAGCGAGGAGAGCACCTCGGGGAAGTCCTTGGCGAGCATCGCGAACTCGTCGACCACCAACAGCAGCCGCGGCATGGTCTCTTCCGGGTTGGTTGCCAGGTAGGCGTCGAGGTTGTCGATGTCCTCCCCGGCCGAGGCGAAGATGCGCTGGCGCCGGGCCATCTCCGCCTCGAGGGAGCGCAGGGCCCGATCGGCCAGCTGCTCGTCGAGGTTGGAGATGGTGCCGATGGTGTGCGGCAGCCCCTCGCAGGCGGCGAACGCGGCGCCGCCCTTGAAGTCGATGAGGATGAAGTTCAGCCTGGTGGCGTCGTTGCGGGCCGCGAGCCCGGCGACCAGCGAGCGCAAGAATTCGCTTTTGCCCGAACCTGTGGTGCCGCCGACCAGCCCGTGCGGCCCGTCCTTGACCAAATCCAGGGACAACGTCCCGGACTCGGAGGTGCCGATGGGGGCGGAGAACCCCTTGGCCTTGGCCCACGCCGCGCGGATCGACTCCGCGTCGGGCGCCGGCATGCCGGGCAGCTCGGGCAGGCGCACCAGGGAGGGCAGGGCCGCGCCTGGGACCACCAGCTCGGGATCCTCAAAGCGGGCCAGGTCCATGGCGCAGCGCTCGGCTGCCCCAAGGCCGAGGCCGGAGAGCACCACGTCGGGAACGAAAGTGAGCTCGCCGAGGTCGTGCACCGAGGCGGCGGCATCGGCGCCGACGGTGATGACGGTGGTGCAGGAGGCGGGCAGCTGTTGCTCGGAGGCGGCGATCACGATGCCGCCCACCCGCGCCCCCTGCGCCGGGCCGCGGGTGCCCAGACCCGGGATGGGGCGTCCGTGGCCCAGCAGCTCGCGCGCCGGGGCATCGCGGCCCTCGGTGAGCACCTCGGAATCGAGCACCAGCAAGGTGGTTCCGCCCGGGGATTCGTCCAGGGACTCGCGCAGGGCCCGCAGCAGGGCGGCGCTGCGCTTGCGGTCATCGGACAGCCAGCGTTCGGCGGTGCCCGGCCGGCGGGTGTGCGGCAGCCAGGAGGCCCACGCCCAGTCCTCGTGGCGCCCGCGGTCGCAGAACACCGCGACGGACAGGTCCGCCGGCCCGGCGTGCACCGCGGCCTGGGTGAGCAGCGAGCGGGCCAGCGCCAAGGCGCCGGCGCGGTCCCCGACGATGCCCACGACCCCGGCGTCGGTGAGGTCCACCAGCACCGGTGCGGCGGGGATCCGGCTGGCTTCCAGGGCCTCGCGGACCAGCTTGTCGGGCACCGGGGCACCACGGCCATCGAGCTTCGGGGCCCAGGGCACGTCCCCGGTCCCGGCGTTCAACGCCAGGAACCCCGGGGAACCGTTTCTGCGCTGCCACAGCGCGGTGGTGGGCAGCGCGGCGATGCGCAGCACCGTTGCAGGGTCGGGGATCCGTGCGTGGCGGCGGGTTCCCTGGGCAGCTGCAGCGTCGGCGACCTCGGCGGCGAAGTCGGCCAGGGCCACGGTGAACCGCTCGTCCTCTTCCTTGAGGTTTCTTTTCCGGCGGTGCTTCTGCTCGAAGAACATTCCCACGGCCATGACCGGGCTCAGCGCGGCGAACATCGCGAAGCGGGCGTCCCCGAGCATCAGGACCATGGCCCCGGCCAGCAGCAACGGGGCCAGCACCGTGATGTAGCTGAACTTGGAGGCCGGCGGGACGTCCTTGCGCACCGGTGCGGACAGCGGATCGGGTTCCGGCGGGTTGCCGGGGCGCGGGGGCCGGTTGAAGGGCGCGGTGGCGGCGGGGGTGAGGTTGTGCAGCGACCCGGGTTCCGGGGCGAGGCTTTCGACGAGCCCCGGGCGCAGCAGCACCGTCGTCCCGCCCATGAGCAGGGTGGCCGGCGCGGTGAGCAGTACGCCGTCCTGGTCAACCGGTTCCCCGGCCAGCAGCGTGCCGTTGGTCGAGCCGGCGTCCCGCACGCGCACTCCCTCGCCCTCTAGCTGCACGCTGGCGTGGTTCCAGGAGGCGCTTTCGGTTCCCAGCACCAGATCCGCCTGCGGGGAGCGGCCGATGACCAGCGGGCGGTGGGCCGGCAGCGGGACGATGGTCCCGGCTTCCAGGCCACCGGAGACCGTGGCGCTCCAGCCGCGCAGCGGCTCCGGGCGTGGGACCGGGGCCAAGGAGATGGTGCTGCCCTCCAGCAGCAGCAACTCGGCAAGCGGGGTGTCGGCGGGCACCGCGGCGGCGTCCACGTAGAGCGTGGAACCGGGGGCCGGGGCGGCGGCGCCGGCGGAAACCAGTAGCTGCGCGAGCGTCGTGGCGGGAGCGAAGCTGCCCAGCTCCCGGTCAAGCCGCTGGCCATCGGTCCGGATCAGCACGCGCACCGCGCGCTCCTTTCGTTGGGGGGAACCTGTGGGTCAGTCTATGGCGGGGCGCGCGAACCAGGAGACCGGCGCACCGCCGGAGGAACCTTGCGGGCGCAGGCCCAGGTCCTGGCCCGAGAGGTGCAGCACCACTACTTCCGCGTCCAGGGCGTCGGGGCGGGTGAAGTCCAGCGCGCCCCCGGCGATCCCGTCCGCGGGGCCGAGCGCGAGGGTGCCGAGGGCCTGGGCGACGTTGGCCGGATTGTTGCTGCCGGCGGCGGAGACCGCACGGACCAGGGCCACCACGGCGTCGTGGCTGCGCGAGTCCGCGGCATGCGCGAGACCGGTGAAGGGCACGTCCCCGGTAAGGTTCATGGCTTCGGGCTCCTGGGCCAGGACCCGCAGGCCGGCGAGGAATCCGGACATGGCACGGCCGGAACCATCCGGGCGCAGGGCCGCGGCGTCCGTGGCGTCCGCGCCGGCGGTGGACAGCCGCCCGGAGGCGGTGCCGCCGGCCTTGGCAAGCTCGGCGGGGAAAGCGGGGCTGGTGGCCCCGGCTGCCAGCACGAGGGGGACGGCGACATTGGCCGATTGCAGGGCATGGACCACGGTGGCTTGTTGGGCCGGGCTGCCCGTGAGCAGGATGGCGTCGGCGGGCTTGGCCACCGGGGCCCGTGGCGGGGTGCCGTCGGCCTTTGCGGGTTCCGCGACCCCGGTGCGCCGGGCGACATCGGTGGCCAGCGCCTCTGGATCGGCGCCCGGCTCGAAGGAAATGCTTGCGGAGACGTCCACGGCATCCGGGGCCCCGCCGCCAGCGTCGATGAGCAGCGGGCGCTTCGCGCCGGCCAGGGCCGAGGACAGTGCCTTGGACAGTTGTGCCTGCGTGGGGCCCGTGCGCCAGGCGGGCCCGGCGGATTCGATCTTGCCCGCGTCATAGGGAAGCAGCACCGGGATCCCGGCGTCGGCCGCGGCCGAGAGCGCGTCGGGAACCTGCGGTCCGTCGGTGGCCACCACGATCCCGGCGACGTTCTCGGAAACCAGCTTTTCCACGGCCGTGCGTGCGCCTTCGGCGGTGCCTCTGTCATCGGCGGTGGACAGGGTGACGGGCGTGCCCGAAAGGGAGAAGCGGTGCGCGGCGACCGCCGCGCCCTGGGCCGCGTCCTTCCACGCCGCGCCGGTCCCGGAGCCGAGCGTCAGCACGACGCCGATCTTGGTGTCGGCAGGGAGGTTGGCGGCGGACAGTGCCACCGGGACGCCTGACTCGACGGGCTCGCCGATTGCGGCGTCGGCCGGTCGGAACAGGAAGACCGACAGGGCGATGACCGCAGCCACTGCCACGACAACAACCCCGGCGGAGATGAGCCCGCGCCGCGTTGCGAGACGGCTCACTTGGCGCTTCCCAGGCGGAAGGAATACAGCGTCTGGGTCGCGGCGCCCGCTGGCACCTCGAGGTGGAAGGTCGGCAGTGCCGACACAGCCTCGAGCGAGGCCTTGAACTGCGCCTGGCGCAGCAGGATCCCCGCGACGTCCTCGGCCCGCACGTTGGCGTAGCCCTGGGCGTTCTTGGTGGCCAGCGCCAGCTGGTAGTCGGCCGTGTCGGCCTTCGCAGCGCTGGTGGCCATGGAGCCGAGCAGGCCGGAGCCGTTGACCTTGCGGTCGCCGAGGTCGAGCATGACCTTGGAAAGGCCGGAGGCCAACAACTTGGAGGCGCCCTCGACGTCCCGCGTCGAGGCCCCGGTGCTCCGCGCGATGCCCTCGAGCGAGGCCGCGGTCTGCTTGCTGACTGCCGCCGTGAGGCTGGCGTCCTGCTTGGCAAGTTCAGCATGCTGCTTGTCGACCGTGGTCTTGGCGTTGGCCTCGACGTCGGCGGCGGTAGCGGACAGGCCGGCCACCGAGCGGTCGAAGGCCTTCACGACTGCGTCGCTGCCCGCGGCGCCCTGGGCGGAGACCACGCGGATCTGGCTGTCGATCAGCGCGGTGACTTCATCGGTCATGGCGTTCTGGGTGTCCGCGAAGGCCTTCTTGAGGCTTCCTTCGAGGGTGTCCTGCTGCGTCTGCAGGGATTGAAGGGCGCCGCCCATCAAATCACGGCTCACCTTGGCCTCCTCGATGCGCGTGTGCAGGTCGGCAATGGAGCCCTTGAGGCTGCCGCCGCCGTTGACGTTGGTTTCCAGGGAGTCGACGCTCTTGCCGATCGCATCGAGGCCGGCCTTGGCAGCCTTGATGGCCTTCTGGAGGTCTTCGTCGGAGACCGGGTCCGTGGTCGCAGAGGCAACCTCTTCCCACGCGACTCTCTGTTCCTTGGCACGCTCGTCCCAGATGCCGGCCTGTTCGCCGACCCAGGACTTCCAGGCAGTGGCTTGGTCACTGGCCTGGTCCGCCCGCTCGCCGGCCTGGACCGTGAGGTCCTTGACGTGGTCGGTCAACGCCTGCTCCTGGTCGGACAACTGCTGGTCCATTGGTTCTTGCTTGGAGAACTTCAACTTGCCGGCCTCGCCGCCGGGGCAGGGCACATCGGTCAGGTACGCGCGAAGCGCTTCGACGTGCTTGCGGTCAAGCTTGTTGTCGTTGGAGCTGCCGGACAGAAGACCCTTCGGGTCGAGGGTGGCTTCTTCTTCGTCTTCGGTCCTGATCAGGCCGCACAACTCGGTCGCGAGTTCGTCGTTCCGGTCCGCCATCTGGGTGTTCCGGTCGAACACCGAGTCAAGCGAGTTGTCATGTTCAATCGGCTCGTAGATCCAGGGGTTCTTCAGCTCGCTGTCCCCGTCCTTGACCAGCTTGACCGCGGCCAGTGCTTCCTTGTGGATGTCATCGATCCGGGTCTGCTCGGCCTTGACCAAGGCCTTGGCTTCATCGTTCACGGCATCGAGCGGGGCGTAGGCGTCCTTGACCGATGCCCTCAGGGCCGCGATGGAGTCCTTGGCCGCTTGGGCCTTGTTGGCTTCGCCCGTGGAAGAGGCTTCGTCAAGCGCCTGGACCTGGGTGGACAGCGCTTCGATGGAATCCGAGAGGTTCCGGTGCTGGGCCCGGGCGCCGGTGATGACCTCCGGCTTCAGGGTGGCGACCAATTCGTCGCCCTGGCCAACCAGTTTCAGCAGGGCGCCGGTCACGGTGATCGAAGAGGCGTGGAACGCGCAGGTCAGGGATGTCTCGGTGCAGTTCTCCGTGTTCGGCTGGGCCGGGCCCACGGTCTTCTGCAGGGCGGTGGCCACCTCGTCGCGGCAGCCTGCGGTCGATTGGGCGTAGCCGTCGAGCTGGGCGGACATCAACACCAGGCTGGAGTAAACGGTCGCGGCCTCGCCGGCCGGAGCGACAACTGCCGAACATCCCTGGCCATTGATCACGGGTCGCGGCACGGCGACCGAGGTGTCGCCCAGCATGTCATCGACGGTGTTCACGGTCTGCGAAAGCTGCGCCAGGGTCGTGGTCTCGGCACCGGTGACGGTGGAATCCAGATCGGTCTTGAGCGAGCCGAGCTGCTCCTTGAGCCCGCTGAGGGTCCCGGCCAGGGAGTCGCTGCTCTCCTTCAGGTGTGCAGCGGTGCTCACGCCCAGGGTCTTCGAGGTGCTCTCCAGGTTGCTGCGCACATCCGTGATGGTGGAGCCGGCACGGCTGAGCACGTCGTTGACCTCGGCGATGAGGTCGATGGTGCGCCGCTGCAGGGCGAGCTCGGAGGTGGGGCTGGTGTCGAACGCGGAGGCCAGCACGCCGTCGACCGAGAGGTCGGTGGACATGCCAGGCTGCACGGCCACATCGATGCCCGGGACGGCGAAGTCGGTGACGTCGGCGACCAGGCGCAGCGTGGTGCTGGCGCCCGTGGCAGGAGGGGCCAGGAGCGTTGCCCACTGGATGACTGCTTCGCCCTCGGGCGAGGCACTGATGATGCCGTTGGTCCCGGCGGAGCCGGAGCCGGATTCGCCCACGATGTTGCCGGGGGAGACGCCCTTGAGCGCCGTGGAGGCGGCGATCGTCATCGGGGCTCCCACGAGCGCCGGTTCGGTGCGGGATTGGCCCGCGACGTCGAAGGTCACGTCCCGCGGGGCCACCGTCAGGTTTTCCACGGTCAAGCCGATCTCGATCCGGCCGGTGTAGCCGGCCAGCTCCTCGAGATTGGTGCCGGTCTTCTCCGCGGTGCGGTACTGCGCGCTCACCCGGACGGGAAGGTCGCTGGCGACCTCGCCCGGGACATAGACGGTGTCTGCGCTGGAGGAATCGCCCGTGGTGTCATCCACCGAGATGGCGGTCCCGTTGACCGCCGAGATCGAACCGTTGGAGGCAAGGGCCACATTTACCGACTGCAGCACGCGCGAGGGCGTGCCGACCACGTTCGGCGCGTTGGTGCACGATGCGGTGAAGGCCACAGCGGCCACTGCCAGGATCGCGCCAGCCGCACGGACGGGCCTCGGGCTGGATGTTCGTGGTGCTGCGTTCTTGTTGGCTGGGCGTGTGCTTGCCACTTGTTCCCCTTCATGTTTCAAATTCCTCTTGAATAATAGGGGGTGCATCGTCTGAATTGGTAAACCCGCGCCGCAGCCAAGTCCGATCATTGACAAGTGAATCCGGCGTGTTGCGCCAAGTTTGCCGCGTTTGCGCGGATGTTGGAAATATGTGCCCCGCGTTACTTGGCCGAGCCTTGTCATCTTGTTAGTGTTATTTCGTTCGAGTCTCCGAATTGCGCATCAGCGCGGGGACATCACCAAGATTCTTGGAGGATTTCATGTCGCGTGTCCTATCAACGGAGCAGGCCAAGACGGCCATTCAGCAGATCCAGGCGATCATCAACGGTGGCTTTACCGACCAAATCAGCCAGTTGGATGCCCAGGGACGGGTCCTGTCGGACCCGAACGTGTGGGACGGCCCCCTGGCTTCCCAGTTCCGCGGTTCGACGTGGCCCGAGACGAAGGCCGCGCTCGACAAGGCACGCACCGAGCTTGAGCAGCTTCGAGGCCAACTGAACCAGATCTCGACGAATATCTTCACCGCGGGCGGCGGAAACTAGCCAGCCTCTGGAACGCCCCCGTTGCCGCCGCAAGGTGGCGCCGCCCCTGGCGGCGGGGGCGTTCTTCGTCTTTACATGTAAGCCGAGTGCCTCTGAGGTTCCTCGGGTCGTTGTTCGGGAACCTGCTGGTTCCGCAGGCTGATGAGGGAGTTTTTGAGTGGCCGATCTGGGGGTCTTTGACCATGACGTTGTGTTCGACAACGGGACGGCAGACGCCCTGATCTCGGCGTTCAACCTTGCGGCGTTGAGCATCGAGGAGCAGTCAGGTTCCCGCTCGTCCCTGGTGGCTACGGCCGGAACCGAGTTCAAGGGACACTTCTCGCAGCTCTTCGCCGACAACGCACGCGTCGCGTCCGCGGACGCGACCGAGCTCGCGGCACGCCTGCGCGAGGCAGCCACCGGCGCCAAGTCGCTGAAGGAAGAAGCCAGCAAGGAAAACGAACGCCGCCGGATGGCCCGCGAATGGAAGCAGCGCCGGGACGAACGCCGGGACAACTTCCTGGCCAAGGGATGGGACTGGGTGTTCGGCGAGGAGGAGCCGCCCGTCGGGCCCCCGGCGCAGGAAGTGAGTATCGAGGCCTCGGCTCCCGTGACCGGGATCAGGCAGACACCGGCCCCCGGCGGTGGCTCCAACACTGGCATATCGGCCGCCCGCCCCAGCGACCTGCGGTCATTCGCCACCGGTTCGGCGAACCTGAACACCGAACTTGCAGGCAGGCCCGCGGCATTGCGCGGGCACCTGGCGGACTTTGCCTCCCGCTGCAGCTACGGCTCCCTGCACGCCAACGGGGTCGTCAGCGGCTTCGACAAGTGGCTCGATGCCAACGACCAGGACGTGGCGTGGGCCTTGGCCATCGCCAACGCCTTTGCCGCGGCCGGTGGCGAAGGAAACGTTTCGCGGCTTGCCGACTCGGCATTGATGGCGGCGCTGGCGGCCCAAGGGGTCGGGGCGACCCGCCAGGACATCGCCATCGACGCGGCCTTCGCCCTCGGCGCCCAGCCGACGACCGGGTATTCGATGGACCCGGTGAACACCTCCACCGGCAACTTCCTGGAAACCGAGGTCGACCTCGGATTCGCGGGAGCCGCGGCAGCGCTGGTGGCCACGCGGACCTACAACTCCCTGGACGAGCGGAGCGGGGCCTTTGGCCTTGGCTGGGCCTCGGTGCTCGACACCCGCCTCGAGCTGGAGGATGAAGGTGCCTGGATGGTGTTGGCAGACGGACGGCACCTGTGGTTCCCCCGCCTCGGAGGGGGCTGGGACCGGGCCGAGGGGGAAAGCTCCTGGCTGGAGAAGGAAATCCCGAGCGATGAGGTACGCGCCAAATACGCGACCGAATCCGCCGAGGTGCTCGTGGTACGCGACAACGCCGGCGCGCGCTGGATGTTCACGATGGCCGGGGCCTGGTTGTCCTCGGACACCGGCCCGGGCACCGCGGTGCTGGCACGCCGGGACGCCGAGGGCCGCATCGCCGAGCTGGCCCACCAACGCGGCCGCTGGGTGCGCACCGAATTCACGGGGGAGCGGATCACGGCGCTCGCGACCTCCGACGGACGCCGCGTGGAGTTCGAATACGACGAGCACGGGCAGTTGCTCTCCGCCGCCGGGCCGGGCGGGGTGCGCCGCTACCGCTGGAACGACGCGGGCCTGATCGAGGCGGTCACCGACGCCGCGGGCGTCGAAGAGGCGGTCAACACCTACGACGAGCACGGACGGGTGAAGGCCCAGGTCTCGGCCTTCGGCCGGGTCACCCGCTTCGCCTACCTGCCCGGCCGCCTCACGGTGGTCTCCGATGCGGACGGGACCCGTTCCAACGCCTGGATCGCCGATGCCAAGGGCCGGCTGGTCGGCGTCATCGACGCCGAAGACAACCGGCAGTCCATGAGCTACGACAGGCACGGCAACCTGGTTTCCACCACCGAGCGCGACGGCTCCCTGACCGTGCACGCCTACGACCGGCGCGGCCGCAAGATCCGCACGCTCACCCCGAGCGGGGCCGACATCACCTACGGTTACGACGAGGCCGACCGCCCGGTGGCAGTGGTGACCGAATCCGGCGCCACCGTGCACTATGAATATGCGGACGACTCCTCGCGCAACCCCTCGCTCATCATCGATCCCGAGGGCGGGCGCACGCAGTTGCACTGGCGCGAGGGCCTGCTGGAGAAAGTCACCGACCCGGTCGGCGTCACCCTGGCCTTCGGCCATGACGCGCACGGGGACCTGTCCACCATCACCAACGCGTTCGGGAACACCGCCACCCTGCACCGCGACGCCGCCGGCCAAGTCACCGAGGCGGTGTCCCCGGGCGGGGCCAGGACCACCTACCTGTATGACGCAAGCGGTCGGCTGAGTTCCCGCCGGGACGCGGACGGGGCGCTGTGGAAGTTCGGGTACGCTCCCGGCGGAGCCCTGGCGGTTGTCACCGACCCGCTCGGCGCCCGCACCGAGATGCATTACGGCCCCCACGGGAAGCTGGCCAAAACCATCGACCCGCTGGGCCGCGCCGTCACGCGCAGCTTCGACGATTTCGGCCTGGTCACGGGCGTCGAGCTGCCCGACGGCTCCCGCTGGGGCTTTGCCCACGACGCGCTCTCGCGCCTGACGCAGGTCACCGATCCGGCAGGGCAACCCTGGTCCCGCGAATACAACAAGAACGGCGAGCTCGCCGTGGTGGTGGACCCGACCGGCGTGCGCCAGCAGATCTCGGCCGACGTGGCATCCGGAACAGTCACCGTGCAGGACGCCTTCGAACGCAGCAGCGTGCGCTGCGACGAGTTCGGCCGGCCCGTGGCCACCGAGCGCGCCGACGGCAGCACCGAGTTGGTCACTTATGACGCGTGCGGCCGCCCGGTTGAACTGGTCGACGCCGAGGGCGGGTTGACCCTGCTGCGCCGCGACGCCGCCGGCCGCGTCATCGAGCACCGTTCCCCGGGCGGGGCCGTCACGAGCTTCGAGTACGACGCCGCGGGCCGCCCGGCCGCGAGCGTCGACCCGACCGGTGTGCGCACCACCCTGGAATACGACGCCGACTCCCGCGTCGTCGCCCGCGTCTTCCCCGGAGGGGAAACCGAGCGCCTGGAATACGACGCTGTCGGCAGGGTTGCCTCCCGCTACACCCCGGGCCGCGGCACCTCGCGCTTCGAGTACGACCTGGCCGGGAGGATGGTCAGGGCCGTCGATTCCTCGTTCGGGCGGCGCAAATTCCGCTACGATGCGGCGGGCCAATTGGTCGAGGCCGTCAACGGACTGGGCGGCAAGACCCGCTACGAGTACGATGCGCGCGGCCGCCTGACCGCAGTCACAGATCCGCTGGGCGCCACCACGCGACGAAGCTACAACGAAGCCGACCAGGTCGTTGCCGAGATCGATCCGCTGGGCCGGAGCACGACAGCGGGGTTCGACCCGGCCGGGCGCCAGCTGTGGCAGTGCGACCCGGAGGGGCGGCGCACCGAATGGCGCTACGACGCCGCCGGCCGCCAGATCTCCCTGGGCGTGGACGGGCAGCAGCTGATGCAGGTCAGCCGCGATGCACGCTCCAGGACCGTGCGGATCACCGACCACACCCGGGAAGGCGGGGCCGCGGTGGAACAGTTGCTGCGCTTCAACCGACGAGGACAGCTCATCCAGCGGCTGCGCAACGGGGACGGTCCGTCGTGGGAATACGACGCGGATGGCAACCGCACGGCCATGGTGGACCCGCAAGGAACACGCACCGAGTTCGGCCACGACGCCGCCGGGCGCGTGGTTGTCGTAGAGCATCCGGTCTTTGGCCGGATTGCCTATGAGCGGGATGCCGCCGGGCGGATGGTCGGCGCGGTCGCCAGCGACGCGGTCCAAAACTGGGACTACGCCGAGGGCGCGGTGGTGCGCCACACGACGACCACCGTCGACGGGGTGACCGAGACCTTCATTCGCCGCGACGCCGACGGACGCATTGCCGCGATCCTGGCCGACGGCACCGAAACCCGGTTCTTCTACGATGCGGCGTGCCAGTTGGAACGTTCGGTGCGCGGGGATGGAGTGGTGTCCGAGTGGCGCTACGACCTTTCCGGCCGGCTGGTCGTGGAATCCGTTGAAGGGCTCGGCGCGGAGCTCGCCTATGACGCTGCGGGCCAGTTGCGTTCCCGCACCGACAATGCCGGAGCCACCACCTATGCGTACGACGGTTTGGGCCGCCGGACCGAGGCCGTGGGCCCCGATGGTTCTGTGCGGTCCTTCGAATGGTCCCCCGCGGGCTGGCTGGATGCCGTGGCCACGGCGGATTCAGCCGGGGATACGTCCCGCAGCGAGTTGTGGGTTGACGCCCTCGGCGAGCTGGCAGAAGTTGATGGCACCGAGGTGTGGTGGGACTCGGCGGAGGTTGCTCCCCGCTTGATGACAGTGGGCGACCAGGCCGTGGTGGCCCTGCCCGGTGGCGTGACAGCCGTCGGCGACACGATGCTCTCGGCCGGATGGCGCAGTGCGCACCCGACGCAGACGGGCAGCCCGTGGGGCACGGCAGCGGATGCCCTCCCGGGTATTCCGCCGGGGTTGGCCGTGGGCGCTTCCGGCGGATTGCAGGTGGCGGGGCTGGACTGGTTCGGTGCCCGCGCCTATGACCCACTGACGCATGGGTTCCTGTCGGTTGATCCGCTGGATCCGGTGGTGGGCTCGGGCTGGGCCGGAAACCCGTATTCTTTTGCCGGCAACGACCCGTTGCATGCGATCGATCCGCTCGGTTTGCAGGCCGTGACCGAGGCGGAGCTGCAGGCGTACCGCGACGGCAACAATGGCGCCCTGGCCGCCGCCGGCGACTGGTGGGCAGATAACTGGGAGTATGTCGCTGGTGGCGCCATGGTGGTGGCAGGTGGGGTCCTCATGGCAACCGGTGTGGGTGGACCAGCGGGAATGATGCTCATCGGTGCCGGGGCCGACGTGATCATCCAAAAAGCCACGACGGGTGACGTCAACTGGGGCCAAACCGCTGTCATGGGGTTGGCCGGAGGATTGGGCGGTCTGGCCATGGCGGGGCGTCTTGGGGCTACCGGAGTAACCGGGATCAAGGCTGCCGTAGGGGAAGGCATAGCCTCGGGCGCGGCTTCCGGTGGCACCGGAAACGCTTACACCTATGCCACCGGACCGGGGCCGCATACGGCGACGGGGTTCCTTGGCGCCTCCGCAATGGGTCTAGTTAGCGGTGGAGCCATGGGAGGCGCAGGAGCAGGCGTCGGTCATAAGATAACGGGACGACTCCTGGCGCCCCTGACGACGCGCCCCAAGGCCGACACCATTGTCATGGGTCGCTGGATGGGAGGACGCGTAATACCGTATGCGGATTCCCATGATTATGGTTACTACAACGCCACGCCACAGCGCATACATAATTTCTTTAAAGATCGCACCAGTGAAGCGTTCACGGAGAAGGTTGATTTAGCGTTCAACAAGGTTTGGATCAATGGGCAGATTAGACAAGGAAAAACGATCGTAGATATTGGGGAGTCGGGTCCGGCCCCGAGCGTGTATTACAACATGGAGCTCGAGTCCGTAAGCGGCTACCCAAAGTATGTCCAGGATACTCAGCGGCCCGTCAACTTGGCCAATCTTCTAGGTGGAAAGATTCAGTAATGAATAATCCAAGGTTTCGTGTCCGGAAGATTTTCATCCCGGATATGCATCGTTCATCTGCGGCCGTGTATGAGGTGGAGGCCGTTCCACGGGGTGCGTCCATTCCCGCGTTCCGTCTGCGGACGCGGTTTCCCGCAGATGTCATGAGCGTGAAGCGGGAACCCGGAAGCAAGTTGGGGTCATCGAACCTGATTGATGCCCAGGATGCGTCCAGGATTGTCGCGGCAGCCGATCGCGCGGCGGGCAGGCGTTGGCCCTTGTGGGCCATGCGTGCCAAGGGCGAGGAGCATGGGCCTTGGCGCGGTTTGGATGGAGACGACGCCGAACCCCTTTGGCCGGAATCGGATGACGCGGCGCGTTCCGACCTCATGCAGTGCCAATGGGTGGCCGAGTGGTTCAGCCGCCTTCTGGGCGAGTCGAGGGTATCGGACGTGTATTCGCTTCTTGGCCAGGGTCTTGCCGGTCCTGCCATGGGGCGACTTGTCTCGGCGTCGATCGACCAGAATTTGTCGGTTCCGCGCAGGTATGCGGTCGCGCTGGATCGAATGGTGCGGCGGTTTGGGGTTGCGGAGAATGAAATCGCTTCCTTATGGGCTCTGGTGCCTGAAGCGGATGGTGTGAGCTCGTGGTCCGAGCTTCTTCCTGTCCCGCGGGTGAGGGCGCGCTGGGTGGGCGAGAGCTCAGAGCAGATGGTGGAAATCGAATTCACGCCAATTCGTGCGTCGGTTCCGGAATGGACGGTGCTGAAAAGGTGCCCCTCGGGTTGGGCCCCTGGACCGAACGAAGCCCACAAGCTGATCGGCGACTTGCTCGATCGGGACTTCGCGAGCATCATCATCAACGGCATCGCGGACGACCAGTTTGCCTCGGTCCATCGGTGGCAGTCTCTATACCCCCAAGATGAACTGAGCTGACCCGGCGTGAAGGCCGCTGGGATCGGAGCCCGGGCTGGCCAGGAAGCTGGACCTTGGCTTGAGGGAGGCATCGGACAGCCGTCGGCCTGTGGCTGCGCCCGATGGCAAAGAGTTCGCTGCTCTTGGGGCGGAACTTTCGCAATTCGAGAAAGCAGTACGTGGCCAGTGGGATTCGCCGGGTTCTTCAGGGTTTTCTTCGGTGACGAACCGACTTTCTCGAGCCGGAATCCCCTGGCCGAGCCCCTTTGAAGCCGTTGCCGAATTGTGACTGGTGGAAACCCGTGCGGTGCCATAGATTGATCCTCAACGTCGTTGTCGCACCACACTTCAATAGGGATCTGACCGCTTGTTTCTTGGTGTTGATTCCTGCTTTCACCGCATTGGGCCTGGGACAGGAACACACAAATGGCAAAGAGTCTCCGCACCGCCCTGCTCACCACCGCGGTGGCCTCCGGGTTGCTGCTCGGCTCCGCCCCCGTGGAAGCACAGATCCTCGAGGGCAAGGCTGAAACAACGCAAGCCGCGGTGACCGAAGGCATTCAAGAACCCGCCGTGCCCGTTGCTGAACCCGCCGATGAAGAACCGAGTCCGACGGCCAAACCGGACCTAGGTGTTGCTGCTACAGAGAACTCGGAAATTGTTGGCGTCGCACCCGTTCAAGGCGAAGCGTCGGTCGATGCCCAGCAGGCTTCCCCGGGCAGCAATTCGGCATCGGAACCGCCTCAAACACTAGTTCCGCCCGAACGCGACACGGCCGAGACCCCCGACGGCGTGGCCGTCGCTGAAACCCAAGGCACCGGTTCGATCACCGCCACCGATCCGGAAGACACCTCGGTTCTCGTAACGGAGTCGGTCACGGAATCGACGATCCCCGGGCCGGCATCCGCGCAGGCAGAGGAATCCGGAGTTCTCGAAAGCAACGGAGTCGGTGCCACCGAGCCTGAGGGTGGGCTAGTTGACCTGCCATGGTGGCTTGAAGGAATCGAAATACCCGAAGGCGCGGAAAACTGGTCCGATGCCGAGTGGGAGGACTTCGTCGCGCAGATCGCCCAAGAGCTCGAGAACGAGCCAGCGTTCCAGGAACTCGATTCCATCGTTGCAGGACTCGTGGAGCACGGCCGGGAATCGGACCTTGATGCGCTGTACGGGCACTTGCTGTGGATGTTCGATGGCAATGAAGCCGCCGCCCAGGAAGCTTTTGAGGAGATCGTGTTCGTACTGATCGAGAACGGCAAGGTGGATGCCGGGATCCTCGATCCGAAGGAATCGGAGTCGCCCCAACCGTCAGCAACGCCGGAACCGACGGAGCCCGACGAAACCCCCAAGCCCGAAATCAAACCCGCCGGAACTGTCACCAAGCCGGTCCTGGACAAGAAGCCGCTCGTCAAGGCGGTCCTCAAGCCGGTCGTGAGTTCACGGACCGGGGATCTGGCCGAGACCGGGTCCGGCGGTGTACTGGTCTACGCCGGGGCAGGTGCCGCATTGCTCCTCCTTGGCGCCGCCGCATTGCGCATGCGCAGGAAGCCGCGGGCCCATTAAGCGTTTCCTTTTGGACCGGTGCGTGACACGATTCGGCTATGACACAGTTTCAGGCTTTGGATACTCAAGAGCTGATTCACCTCTCGGTGACACGGGTGTGGGAACTGCTCACCGACTGGGTTGCGGCCCCGAAATGGATGCCCGGCGTCGACTCCATGGAACCGGAACAACTCACCAGCCCCGGTGCCGTGCTCGACTACCGCTCCGGGACCCACGAACGCCAGCTGCTCATCACGGAGCTGCACGAAGATCAGGTCATTGCCCTGTCCTCCGGCGGCGGAGACATCAGCGTGCTTTACCGCTATGAGCTCACCGAGGAATCCGAGCAAACGCGCGTGCGGTTGACCATCAGCGTGGACGCAGCCGAGGAATTGCGGGACGAGGTCGGGGACCTGCTTTCCGCCATCGCAGGTTCCGAGGCCGGTACCTTGAAGTCGTTGCGTTCCTACGCGGAGGCAGCCCCGTAGCGAAGGGCCGGGTCTCGCCCGGCACCTGTCAGTCGAGGTTGGCCGCGGAAAGATGCTCGAAGACGATGTTGGTTTGCGTCGAGGAGAAGGCGGGGTTTGCCCCGAGGTTCTCGGCCACGAAATCCCGCAGCGACTCGATGGAACCGGTGACGACGTGAACCAGGATGTCCGGTGTCCCGCCAAGCACAAACACGTCCTGGACCTCGGGAAGCCCGCGCAGGGTGCGTGCCGATTCCAGCATGGCGTTGCGTGCCTCGGAGCGCACCACCACCGAAACCATGGCGGCAATGCGCAGGCCCAGCTTGGCCGGATCGATATCGGCATGGAACCCGCGGATCACCCCTGCATCCTGCAGCGCACGGACGCGGCCCAGGCACGTGGACGGGGCGACCCCTGCGCGCGAGGCCAGAAGGTTGTTGGGCATGCGCGCGTCTGCGCTGAGCTCGCGAAGGATCCGCAGGTCGACATCATCGAGGCGAACAGCATTCTGCCAGCCGGCATGGTTTCTGATGGAACCAGAATTTAGCACGAAAAACTCCCGAGTTCTTGGGCACTTGTTCAGGGCTCTATCTAGTGCACCACGAATAATTCTATGATGGGCATTCCCCGTCGTCGTTCACCGAGCGAGGGCAGGGGCTCCCGGCACGCACTCCAGAAAGGCCATCGAACCCCACCATGAGCACTCCCATCCAAACGGACCGTGCAAGTCTCCAGGCAGCGGATGCAACGGACCCGTTGGCCTCGTTCAAGGATCGCTTCTTCCTCCCCGAGGGGTTGATCTACCTCGATGGAAACTCACTGGGTCCGCTGCCGCTTGGTGCCGCCGAACGTGCGGCCGAGGTCATCAACAACGAATGGGCCCACGGCCTGATCCGTTCCTGGAACACCGCCGGCTGGTTTGAAATGCCCAGCAGGCTGGGAGACAAGCTGGCCCGGATCATCGGCGGAAACGACGGCGAAACCGTCGTCACCGACACCACCAGCCTGAACCTGTTCAAGGCGCTGGCCTCGGCGGTGCGCATCCAGCAGCAGGATGCCCCGGAACGGCGCGTGATCCTGACCGAACGCGACAACTTCCCCACCGACATCTACATTGCCGAAGGGATCAGCGACTTCCTGAACTCGGTCAACGCCGAAACCAGCGGGCACTACGAAGTGCGCCTGATCGACGAGAACCTGACCCTGGAGCAGGCCCTGGACGACTCGGTGGCGGTGCTTGCCCTTTCCCACGTCAACTACCGCACCGGCGCCATGTGGGACATGGATGCGGTCACCGCCGCAGCACATGCGGCCGGTGCCCTGGTCATCTGGGACCTTGCCCATGCGGCAGGGGCCGTGCCGGTGGACCTCAACGGCGCCGACGCCGACTATGCCGTGGGCTGCACCTACAAGTACCTCAACGGCGGACCGGGCTCTCCGGCATTCATCTGGGTCAATGGGCGCCACCAGGGCCGATTCTGGCAACCGCTGACCGGGTGGTGGTCCCATGCGGCACCGTTCGAGATGGCCGACAGCTACACCGCTGCCAACGACGTGCGCCGTTTCTTGTGCGGCACCCAGCCCATCACTTCCATGGCCATGGTCGAGTGCGGGCTGGACGTGGCACTGGAGGCAGACATCGAGCTGGTGCGCGCCAAGTCCCTCGCGCTGGCCGACCTGTTCATCGCCCTGGTGCGCGAGCGCTGCGGCGGGTTCGGGCTCGAGCTGGTCACCTCCGAGATCCATGCCGAGCGCGGCAGCCACGTCAGCTTCCGCCACCCCGAGGGCTACGCGATCATCCAGGCGCTGACCGACCGCGGTGTCATCGGCGATTACCGTGAACCCGAGGTGCTGCGCTTTGGCCTCACACCGCTGTACCTTTCCTACACCGATATCTGGGATGCCGTGGAGATCCTGCGCGACGTCCTGGAGACCCGTTCCTGGGACGTGTCGGCCTACCGCACGCGCCACGCCGTGACCTAGAAGCATCGCCGGTGCCCGCCTTTTGGCCGGCGCCGCGGCCGTGATGTCCCGGTGCCCGGGGACCGCAGAGTCCCCGGTCGCCGGGACATTTGCGTGCGCTGCCCACTCCGGACGGTCCGTGGGTGAACGGTTCAGCGCATAGAATCTTCCACGATGCCCAACTCGAAAGGACCGATGTGGCGAAGCTGTATTTCCGTTATGGGGCAATGAATTCCGGCAAATCCACGGGATTGCTCCAGACCGCGTTCAATTACGAGGAGCGCGGGCAGCGGGTCCTGTTGGCGAAGCCGGGGGCCGACACCAAGGGCGACTCCCGCATCGTGTCCCGTCTGGGCATGAGCCGAGACGTGGATTTCCTGATCCCCCCGGCTGCGGACATCCGGGAACTCTTCGCCCGGCAGGCGGCGGGCGACGACCCCGACGCGTTGGTCCAGCACGTGGATGCCCCGCCGGTGGCGTGCCTGCTGGTTGACGAGGCCCAGTTCCTGACTCCGGAGCAGGTCGATGACCTGTTTCGCATAGCCATCCTGGACAACGTCCCGGTGCTTGCCTACGGGATCCGCTCGGACTTCCGCACCCACGCGTTTCCCGGATCGCGGCGCCTGCTGGAAATCGCGCACAGCCTTGAGGAGCTCAAGACCATTTGCCGCTGCGGCAGGAAAGCGGTGTTCAACACCCGGCGCATCGGCGCCCAGATCATCTTCGACGGCGACCAGGTGGCCATCGACGGGGACGAGGTTTGGTACGAGTCGCTGTGCGGCGCCTGCTACCTTGAGGCCTCGAACGGACGATTGGGCAGTTAAACGACTGCCGGGTGTTCCAGGGCCAGGCCCTGCAGGATCACCCGCACCCCGTAGTCAAAGGCCGACTCTTCCCACTCGGTTGACACCGTATCCGGCTCCGCCCCGGCCGAAAGCGCCACCGCTTCCTGATGGGAGGCAATCGACCCCAGCAAATGGTTGACCAGCACGTGGCGGGCGTAGGTCGCATCGCCCTGCGGGACACCTGCGATCTGCAGGAATTCCAACAACCAACCCATCGGGTCCAACGATTCCGGCCGCATGGACTGGGCCAGCTGCATGACCTCGGCAGAGTCCGGCACGGCGATCAACGCGCTGCGCAGCCGGCGCAGCAGCGCGGCGATCGACAAGGGTGCCAATGCCGGGGTCGGGGTCGTTGGCCGGGGCACCGCATCCAGGAGCTTGGCCGCGACGTCCACGAGCAGTTCCTGCTTGGACTTCACATGCCAGTACAGCGCCCCTACCTGGACATCGAGTTCCCGGGCCAGTCGACGCATGGACAGGTCGGCCAGGCCGAATTCGGAGAGAATGCCGACCGCGGCATCGATAAGTTGTTCACGCGTCAGGGCCATGGTCCAAGTCTAGGCGGCGCAGTGGGGAACTGTGCCCGGCAGAGCTGTGCCGCGCCTGTCGCCGGCCGTGCGCTCGGAACCATGATTCGCGTCCTGACTAGGCTCGTTATCCTTTTGGTTTCCTTGATGCCGGGACTCCTCGTGACAAGCTGGATCCTGGATGGATTCAACATCCAGGTGTCCGGGTTCGTTGTTGCCGTGCTGGTGTTCACCGTGGCGCAGTCGGTCATCACCCCGTTTGTCGCAACCATGGCCAAGCGCTACGCCTCCGTGTTCCTGGGTGGGGTGGGATTGCTTGCCACAGCACTGGCGCTCTTCACCGCCCAGCTCTTCCCCGGCGGCTTGCACATCACCGGGGTGAGCACCTGGGTGCTGGGTACGCTGCTGGTCCGGCTTGCCAGCGCGCCGGGGACGTTCCTGCTCCCGTTCTGGTGGCTGAGGGAAAAGCGCAACCAGCGCCAGGCAGCCAGGAAGGAATAGCCGCTTTTTGCTTCCACCGGGAATCTTTACACGCCATCCCCTCGACGCGAGGGGCAATGGCGGGGTTTGATGGGGGCATGAGTATGCAATTTCCGACACCAGAAGCAATGAACGAGTTTCAGCGGCTCACCCGTGCACTGCTCGGCGAGGGAGTGGTTGCTGGAAAGATGTTTGGCAAAGACGCCTTGAAGTACGAATCCAAGGCGATTGCCTGCCTGCTCGCGGACACCATGGGATTCAAGGTCGGGCGCGACAGCGAAGCCATGCGCACGGCCATGGCCTATCCCGGGGCGGCCCTTTTCGACCCCTCGGGGCAGGGGCGGCCCTTCCGCGACTGGGTGTCGGTTCCCGAAAGTTCGATTGCCCACTGGGAAACATTGGTGCGGGCCGCATTAACTGCGGCGATCGAGGCAGAGGACGAGCCCAAGGAAGCATAAATCCACCCATTGATCCTTCATCGGGTAAACTCGTGACGTAAGAGCCCCTTACTGTTCTTCCTGATCCTGCTTGGGCCAATCGAAGAGCGAGGGGCATTTCTGCGCCCGGCACCGCCGGGACCCGGCACCATGTGCCGGCCGCGCTGAATCGAGCAAGGGGGAGGATCCCATGCCAGCAATCGTGATCGTCGGAGCCCAGTGGGGCGACGAAGGCAAAGGCAAGGCCACAGACCTTTTGGGTGGCCAGGTCGACTATGTTGTGAAGCCAAACGGCGGCAACAACGCCGGCCATACAGTCGTCGTTGGCGGTGAAAAGTATGAGCTCAAGCTCCTTCCCGCCGGTATTCTTTCGCCAAATGCCATCCCGATCATCGGCAACGGCTGCGTCGTGAACCTCGAAGCGCTCTTTGAAGAGATCGACGGGCTCGAAGCCCGCGGTGCGGACACCTCGAAGCTGCGGGTCTCGGCCAACGCACACCTGGTCGCCCCGTACCACCAGACCATGGACAAGGTCACCGAACGCTTCCTGGGCAAGCGCGCCATCGGCACCACCGGGCGCGGCATCGGCCCGGCATACATGGACAAGATCGGCCGCCTCGGCATCCGGGTGCAGGACGTCTTCGACGAATCCATCCTGCGCCAGAAGGTCGAGGGTGCACTGCGCCAGAAGAACGAGCTGCTGGTCAAGGTCTACAACCGCCGCAACGTCGAGGTCGAGGAAATCGTCGAGTACTTCCTCTCCTACGCCGAGCGCCTGCGCCCATTGGTGATCGATGCGACCCTCGAGCTGAACAACGCCCTGGATGCCGGGAAGGTCGTGCTCATGGAGGGCGGCCAGGCCACGTTCCTGGACGTGGACCACGGCACCTACCCGTTCGTCACCTCGTCGAACCCGACCGCCGGCGGCGCGTCGGTGGGCTCGGGCATCGGCCCGACCCGCATCAGCCGATCGATCGGCATCATCAAGGCCTACACCACCCGCGTGGGTGCCGGCCCGTTCCCCACGGAGCTCTTTGACGAGATGGGCGAATACCTGCAGAAGACCGGCGGCGAATTCGGCGTGAACACCGGCCGCCCGCGCCGCTGCGGCTGGTACGACGCGGTCCTGGCCCGCCACGCCTCGCGCGTGAACGGCTTCACCGACTACTTCGTCACCAAGCTCGACGTGCTGTCCAACATCGAGAAGATCCCGGTGTGCGTGGCCTACGACGTGGACGGGGTGCGCCACGACGAAATGCCGATGACGCAGACCGATTTCCACCACGCCAAGCCGATCTTCGAGTACTTCGACGGCTGGACCGAGGACATCACCACGGCCCGCACCATGGAGGACCTTCCGGAGAATGCACGCAACTACGTGCTGGCCCTCGAGGCCATGAGCGGGACCCGCTTCTCCGCCATCGGCGTCGGACCGGATCGTGAGCAGACCATCGTCCGCCACGACCTGATCAACGACTAGGTTCCACACACAAGGGGGCGTGGTTCCCGCACCGGCAGGATGACCTCCAGCCGGTGCGGGAACCACGCCCTTGGCGTTTGCTCAGTGGTCCGTTGCGCGAACCAGCTGCGCGCGCCGGGCTGCGCGGCTGAGCTGCAACGAACCGACCCAGCCAATGGCCAGGCAGATGGCGGCGGCAACCATGGCCGCCTGGACGCCCGAGGTGAATGCCTCCGACATGGCCCCGGCGACCTGCGCGGCGTGTGGCCCGAAGGCCGCACCGGCGTTGCCGTGCTGGATGAGCGGGATCAGCCCACCGGCCGAATCGCTGAGCTTCCGCGCCCAGTCACCGGCGTCGAGGCCGGGCAGGGCAAGGGCCGCCAGATTGGTGGTGGCGGCATGCGTGGTGGCCACGGCCAGCACGCTGCCGGCAATGGCCGCGCCGAATCCGGCGCCCAGCTGCCGCACGGTGCTCTGGGTTGCCGAGCCCTGGCCCGAGGCCCCGGTGGGAATGTCGCGCAACACGGTGCTGGTCAGCTGGGCGGAGGCCAACCCCAGGCCCAGCCCGTAGAACACCAGGGAGCCCACCAGCGGCAGCAGCGGGGCCCCGGCCCCCAGCACGAACAGCAGGGCCGCCACACCGGTGATTTCCATGCCCAGCCCCAGCACCACCACGCGGTCTGCACCCAGGGCCTCGGCCAGACGGCGGGCCAATGCCCCGGAGAGGAATGCACCGGCGGCCATGCCGGCGAGGATGAGCCCTGCGCCCATGGGGTCGGTGCCCAGCACGTTGATCAGGTATAGCGGCAGCACCAACAACAGCCCGAACTCTCCCATGGCGACCATCGTGGCGGTGGCGTTGCCCCAGGAAAACGTTGGGTAGGTGAAGAGCGAGAGGTCCAGCAGCGTGCTTTTGCCCGTCCTGGCGCGGCGCAGCTCCCAGCCAATGAACGCGGCCAGGGATGCGAGGGCCGCGAGCCCCAGCAGCGGGATCAGCGAAACGGCCGCATCGGCCGGCCACTGCAGCGGCCCGAAGTCCACCTCCGAGCGCGGGATCCACCAGCCCCAGCTTGGACCCTCGATGAGCGCAAAGACCAGCAATCCGAACCCGACCGCGCTGAGCAGCACGCCCAGGAGGTCGGCACCGCGACCCCCGGCAGCGTTGGTCGTTTCCGGGACAAAACGCCAGATGCCCAGGATCACCAGAATGCCCAGGGGCAGGTTGACCCAGAAGATCCACCGCCAGTCCAGATAGGTGGTGAAGGCGCCGCCGGCCAATGGGCCGATGGCTGCGGCACCCGACATGACGGCGCCCCACAGGCCGAAGGCCGCAGCCCGTTCCTTGCCGCGGAAGAGCGAGTTCATGCTCGAAAGCGTGGACGGCAACACGGCGGCACCACCGATGCCCTGCAGCGCGCGCGAGGCGATCAGCGTGCCAGGTCCTGTGGCAAGAGCTGCCGAAAGACTGCCGAGCACGAAGAGCCCGACGCCCAGGGCCAGCAACCTGCGGCGTCCGATCCTGTCGCCGAGCCGGCCGGCGGTCATCAGCAGCGCCGCCAGCACCACGGCATAGAGGGAATTGACCCACTGGGCCTGGGTCAGATCCATGTCCAGGTCCTGGATCATGGCCGGCAGGGAGACCCCGACGATCGTGCCATCGAGCACAATCATGGCCAGGGCCCCGGCCAGCACCGCCAGCGTAAACCACTTATTGCCTTGTTTTCTCGTCACATTCCTCAGGCTATGGCGAAATCGGCGGTGACGGATCCACCGTATGGGCGATTGTCGTTACGCTGGATGGAAGCACTCAGCGACGAAGGGAATCGCCATGAAGGTCAGCGTTGGACAGTTCGCCCCCACCGGGTCCGTCAACGAGAACTTGAAGACCATGGGAAACCTGGTCGCCAAGGCGAAGGCCGAGGACTCCGAATTGGTGCTGTTCCCCGAGGAGGCCATGCTCGCCATATCCCAGGTGACCGGCCCGCTGAACGCGGCCATCGAAGGGAACTGGACCACGTTCGTCCAGCAGCTGTCCTTCCTGGCGGCAGAACATGGCATCGCCATCGTGGCCGGCGGGTACGAGCAAAGCGGCGACGACCGCCCGTACAACACCCTGGTGGTGCTGGGGGCCGACGGCTCGATCCTGGGCACTTACCGCAAGATCCACCTCTACGATGCCTTCTCCTACCAGGAATCCAGGTCCATCAAGGCCGGGGATGTGGGACAGGTTCCCATCTTTGACATCGGCGGCCTGAAGGTCGGCGTGCTGACCTGTTACGACCTGCGTTTCCCGGAGGTTGCCCGCCGGTTGGCCACCGAGGGGGCCGAGCTCTTGCTCGTGCCCGCCGCCTGGTTCAAGGGCGAGCACAAGATCGAGCACTGGGAAACCCTGTTGCGGGCCCGTGCCATCGAGAACACGGTGTGGGTCGCCGCGGCAGGAACCAGTTCCAGCCACACCATTGGCCATTCCGCGATCCTGGACCCGATGGGTGTCCCGATCGAGTACCTGGGCGAGGACTCCGAGGGCCTGGTGACCACCGATGTCACCCGCCGCCGCATCGACGAGGTGCGCGAGTTCCTGCCGGTGCTGGCCAACCGGCGACTGTAGCACCACCTTGCCGGTAGCCGGCGCGGGAAGCCCGACGGGCGTCCCGCGCCGGCTCCCTTTTTGCCGTCGTGGGCGCCCGGTGCTGCGCCCCGGCCGCGGCGCGTGCCGGGCCCGGGCGAACGTCACATTTTCGGCATGTACGCACCCGGGTTCCGCCCATTACTATTGGTGCTCGAAGTATCTCCGAACAGGCAGGAAAAGGCAGTGGGCAACAGCAACTCGCAAATGAATGAAGCGATCATCGAGGAATGGGCCGAGGCGACGGCGCAGGCCTACAACGACTCCTTGTCGGGCCTGGACCTGGCCCGGGTTCCCCAGGCAGTGCGGGCGTTCATCGACCTGTATGGGCAGAGCAAGGACTTGACCTTCAACGCCGAGTACTCACCTGTCGACTACTTCGAGGAGCACCCCGCATCGGCCATCGGCACCATTCTTGACACTCCGGAGGCCCTGGAGCTGCTCGAGGACGAAGAGGAAGAGGCGCTCGAGGACATCCTCGGCTTTGCCGAGGCCTGGGCCGAATTCGATTCGAACCAGCAGCCGGACCTGGGGATTTCCGAGGCCGACGACGACGAAGACGCCGACTGGTAGGCCGGAACGCCTGGCGCCTCGAAGCCGGGGCCTTGGTGCCGGTATTCGTGTGGACCGCCGCGTGCCCTGCCCGGTCCGCCTGGACGGGCAGGGTGCGCAGGGGCCGGTTCGCCACGGCCAGGACGGTGGCGAACACGCAGATCCCCGCGCAGCATGCCAGCAGGCCCGACCAGCCCCACGCCGGATAGCCGAATCCTGCAATCAACGGTGCCAGCGGAACCGCTGCCATGCCCAGCAAGGCCGAGCCGGTGTCGGAACCCAGCCACAACAGGTACTGCCGGTCGCGCCACAGGGGGAGGGGGCGTTGCTGCGCGATGTTCTCCAGGCAGCCCGATCGCACCACGATGACCACGCCCATGCTCAAGGCCATGGCCAACCCGCTGCGCCGCCGAATCCTGGCCGAGCTTTCCGCCGTGGAGGCCGCCCGCGCCACAGACCTGGCCGTGCGCCTGGGCGTGCCGGCCAATTCGCTGAGCTTCCACCTGCGGGTGCTGGCCGAGGCCCGCATCATCGAGGACGCCCCCGAACTGGCCCGGGACAAGCGGGACAGGGTCTGGCGCGCGGTGCCCGGCGGGCTGAGCGTGGGCTCGCCGGGCCGGCCAAGCCGGAGCGACGACGCCCTGGCGCTGCAGGCCTACCTGGGGCAGGAGGCCGAAGACCAAATCAGGCAACTGCGGGCCGTGGTCGACTGGGGCACCAAATACGCCAACGGCTCCGAGCCCGAGGCCCGGGCCCTGCTGGACATCTCGAGCCTGATGCTCAATGCCGGGGAAGTCGAAGAGCTTGAGCAGGGCGTCCTGGAACTGCTGCGCCGGACCAAGGGACGGAGCATTGCCGCGGCAGGAGACGGCACCGAGCGCAAGCTGTGGAATTTCTCGATGGTCATGGCCCGCGAGGACCTGCCGGGTCTGCGCCAACGGCCGGTGTTCCTTCCATGAACGAAGGGCCCGGGTCCAGAACCAGATGGTTTCGGACCCGGACCCTTCGTGCCGGTTGCCTTGCTAGGCGAGCAGCTGGCGCTTGGAGGAGATGACGCCGGTGTTGAACCCGGCCAGGCGCAGCCCGCCGTGGAAGCGGGCGTGCTCGATCTTCACGCAGCGGTCCATGACCACGTCCAAGCCGTTGGCCTCGGCCTTCGCCGCGACCTCCTCGTGCCAGGAGCCCAGCTGCAGCCACAGGGTCTTGGCGCCCACAGCGATCGACTCGTCCAGCACGCCGGGCAAATCGTCGTGCTTGCGGAAGACCTCGACCAAATCCGGGGTCTCGGGCAGGTCCGCCAGGGACTTGTAGACCGGCTGGCCAAGGATCTCATCGAGCACCGGGTTTACGAAGTAGACCTTGTACTTGGAGGAGGACAGCAGGTAGGTGGCCACGAAGTAGCTGGCGCGCGAGGGTTTGTTGGAGGCGCCAACGATCGCGATCGACTTGGTGTTGCGCAGGATCTCCAGGCGCTCGGCCGCGTTCGGGCCGACCCAGTTGCGGGTCTCGAGTGCGTTGCCCATTACTTGGCTCCCGTCACGGCGGCCGCGCGGGCGGCGTCGATGGAGCAGGCCGCCCCGTCGTAGGTTTCCTCGGCCGAAGCATTGGACACCTGCTGCGAGGCGGTCAGTGCCTGGTCAAGGTCCCAGAGGATGTCCTCGAGGTCCTCGAGGCCCACCGAGAAGCGGATCAGGTCCTCGGGAACACCCGCGGCAGCCAGCTGCTCGGTGCTCAGCTGCTGGTGCGTGGTGGAGGCCGGGTGCAGCACCAGGGTGCGCACATCCCCGATGTTGGCCAGGTGGCTGGCCAGCTGCAGCGCCTCGATGAAGGCGGTGCCGGCGGCGCGGCCGCCCTTGACGCCGAAGCTGAACACCGAGCCGACGCCCAGGGGCAGCAGCTCCTTGGCGCGCTCGAAGTGCGGGTGGGAGGGCAAGCCGGCAAAGTTCACGTAGGAGATGCGCGGGTCGTTATCCAGCCATTGAGCCACGGCCTTGGCATTGGAAAGGTGCGAGTCCATGCGCTGGGGCAGGGTCTCGACGCCCTGCAGCAACTGGAACGCGGACTGCGCCGGAAGTGCCGGCCCGATGTCGCGCAACTGCTCGGAACGCAGCTTGGTCAGGAAACCGTACTCGCCGAAGTTGTCCCACCAGGAGACGTTGCCGTAGGAGGCCACCGGTTCGGTCATGGTCGGGAACTTGCCGTTGCCCCAGTTGAAGGTTCCGGCCTCCACCACGACGCCGCCCAGGGTGGTGCCGTGCCCACCGAGGAACTTGGTGGCCGAGTGGATCACGATGTCCGCGCCGTGCTCGATCGGGCGCAGCAGGTATGGCGGGGTCAACGTCGAGTCGACCACCAGTGGCAGGCCCGCCGCGTGGGCGACCTCGGCCAGGCCCTTGAGGTCGGCGATGTCGCCCGAGGGGTTGGCGACGACCTCGGTGTAGATCGCCTTGGTGTTCTCCCGGATTGCCGCGGCGAATTCCGCCGGATCAGTGGAGTCGATGAAGGTGGTCTCGACGCCGAAGCGGCGCAGGGTCACGTCAAGCTGCGTGATGGTGCCGCCATAGAGTTTCGAGGAGGCCACGATGTGGTCCCCGGCGCCGGCCAGCGCGGCGAAGGTGATGAACTCGGCTGCCATGCCCGAGCCGGTGGCCACCGCGCCGATGCCGCCCTCGAGGGACGCGATGCGCTCCTCGAATGCCGCAACCGTTGGGTTGCCGATGCGCGAGTAGATGTTGCCGTACTTTTGCAGCGCAAACAGGTTCGCGGCGTCGTCGGAGTCCTTGAAGACAAACGAGGTGGTCTGGTAGATCGGCACGGCACGCGAGCCGTGCTCGGCGTCCGGGGTGCCGCCGGCGTGCAGTGCGCGCGTGCGGAATCCAAATTGATGTTCGGCCATGATCGGTGGCTGACTCCTTGCATGTGCGGGCGCGGCATTCCACTGCCAGTGGATGCCATGCCCTGAGGGGGTGGGACTGTGTTGCGTGGTTTTCCCGGGGTCAATGCAGGGTCGATGCCGTGGCGGGGGCCCGGCACTCCCAAAGATTGCTTGCGCGCTCTCCATCGTTTCTGGCGGTAGCACCTGGTCCACCGGAGTGTGGAAGGTTGCTGCGGCGTCACTGAACCAGATCTCTCGGCCGCTCGGGATGGTGGTCTGCCATCCATTGTGGCAAGAAAACCGCCCGCGGCCAAAGAATGTGAGCTTAGGTTGCGGGCGCAGGGAGGCAAATCGAAGATCCTGCATCCGGATCTACCGGTAAACCGCGCCCGGTAGGCTTGGGGCATGAGTGCAACATTGGTTTTGGTTCGGCACGGTGAGACCGCCTGGAACGCCGAGGGCCGCCTCCAGGGGCAAACGGATATTCCGCTCAACGACCTGGGCCGCGAACAGGCCCACGTCGTGGGCCAGGAACTCGGCTCCGGGTCCTGGGACGTGCTGGTCTCCTCGTCGCTCGAACGTGCCGTCGAGACCGCGGAGCTGATCGGGCAGAACCTGGGTCTCGCGCTGACCGAAAAGCTCGATGGCCTGCAGGAACGCAACTACGGGCAGGCCGAGGGCGAGTTGGTCCGCCACCTGCCGCGCGAGAGGATCGACCAGCTGCTGCAATCGGCCGAACCCGAGGACGCGGTGGCAACCCGCGGCCTGGCAGTGCTGCACGAACTGATCCAGCGCCACGAGGGCCGGAACATCATCGCGGTGGCCCACGGAACACTGATCCGCCTGGCCCTCGACACCATCAGCGGCGGACCCAGCCGCCCCATCATGCGCAACGGCGAAGTCGTGCACGTCGACGTGCACAAGCTGTGCGAGCATTTCCGCGAGGCCGTGCACTAGAAAAGACCGCTCCGGCGGGCGCACCATGTGTGCATGAACGGAACGTTTTTTGGGGAACCCGAATACTATGCGCGCTTTGCGCGTGCCTATGACACGATGGTCGGCTCAAGGCTGTACAACCAGGTGTTCTGGGGTGCAGATCCCCGGCAATACACCGCCTTTGCGGCCCGGGCAATCGGCTCGGGAACCGGCCCGATGCTGGAGGTGGCCGTCGGCACGGCGCAGGCCACTGCGGCCCTTCACGTGGCCAGCGCCCGGAGAACGACGCTGGTGGACATGAGTGCGCCGATGCTCAAGCTGGCCGGGCACGCCATTGCCGAGGCGGCCGGCGGGGCCCTGCCGGAGCGGATCACCCTGGAATGCCGGGACATGCTTGAACCGCCTCAGGACCGGCGCTACGAGACGATCCTGGGGCTGGGGCTGTTGCACCTGGTCCCGGACGTCGCGGCCACCGTCGGTGCGTTGGGTCGGCAGCTGGAGGATCACGGCAAATTGTTCCTGGCCTCGCTGGTCAAGGGCCCGAGACGGTCCAACGCCTACCTGGGCCTGTTGAAGGCGCACGGCGACATCGCGGTGGCGCGCACGGCTGCCGAGCTCTTTGACGAGGTGCGGGAGGCCGGGCTTGGACAGGTCGCCGTGACACGCCGCGGGGCCATGGGCTATGTGGAGATTTCGCTCTAGTACTACAGTCGCGTTTGCAGGGTGTGGCTGCGGGCCCTGTAGTGGCATAGCTGTGCCCGGTGCTGGTGCTTTCGGCGCCAGAGCGAGCAGCGGATGACGTGGCGGGGGTCCGGTTGCCGGTGCCAGGCGATGCGGGTGATGAGGTGCCTGATTTCGGGCAGGGAGAGCCTTACCAGCTGTCCGGAACCCGGGTGTGGGCCCCCTTTTTTGAGCGGATGACGCTCAGGAAGGCGTGGGCGAACATGGACAGGGTGATGTGCCGGTACCAGCCGGTGTATTGGCGGACCTGGTAGTGGTCGAGTCCGGTTTCGCCCTTCGAGGTCTGGAAGGTTTCCTCGATGGCCCAGCGGGCCCCGGCGACCCGGGCCAACTCGATCAGCGTGGTGTTTTCCGGCGCGTGGCAGATGAAGTAGGCCAGGTCGGCGGGGTCCTTCAGGGAGCGGCGGGCCAGCAGCCAGTGCTCGCCGGTCTCGGCGGGCCCGTTGATGCGGATCCGCGACCAGGCGTAGAGGCGTTCGCCCTTGGTGCCGGTGCCGGCGGTGCCGGTGCCGGCGGTGCGGGTGCGCCAGGCGCGCCCGTCCAGGGCGGCGAAGAGCTGATCCGCGCGCCCCTCGACGCCGAGGGTGCCGGGGGCCGGGACGATGGCGCGCTGGTTCATGGGCACCGCCATGACGTAGTGCATGCCGCGGGCCTCCAGCCGGCGGCGCAGCCCGGAATGCTGCCCGTAGACCGCGTCCCCGGTGGTCCATGCGGCCTCGATCCCGGCGTCCAGGGCGCGCTCGATCATCTCGGCGGCCAGCACCGGCTTGGTGGCCATCTCCCGGGATGCGGGGATGCCGGCGCGCCTGCAGCGCTCCGGGTCATCCATCCAGGCCTTGGGCAGGTAGAGCTCCCGGTCCAGGAACGTGCGGCCGGCCGGTGAGGCGTAGGTGAGGAACACGCCGATCTGGCAGTTTTCCACCCTCCCGGCGGTGCCCGAGTACTGGCGGGCGACCCCGGCCGAGGCGGTGCCCTTTTTCAGGAAGCCGGTCTCGTCGATGGCCAGGATCCCCTCTGGGTCGCCCAGGTGCTTTTTCACGTACCCGAACAGGGCGTCGCGCACCGCCTCGGGGTCCCAGTCGGTGGTCGAGAGCAGCCGCTGCATCCCGTCCGGGGTGCCGTGCCCGGCGCGCTCGGACAGGGTCCAGGAGTTCTTCCGTTCTTCGTCCGAGAGCAGCCCGCGGATGTAGTTGACCGCGTTGTTCCGCGGCTCGGTGCGGGCGAACTCGCCGCCGATCAACTCCCGGATTTCCTCGAGGCCCTCGGCCCATTCCTGTATTTCTGCCACCCAAATATCATCGCTCACCCGTCAGGATTAACAGGATTCGGGGCCAAAATCCGTTTAAACCGCCGATGGCCCCGAAAATAACCGCGACTGTAGTACTAGGGCGTGTCTCCTTATGCTGATTCCACGATTGCAGCGCTCCAGATGAGCACTGCATGCAGCACGACCGCGGAGCGGTAGGTCAACGCGAGCTTGTCGTAGCGCGTGGCCAGTGACCTCCATTGC